>CAVQSZ010000017.1:0-303010 GCA_963716115.1 uncultured Alphaproteobacteria bacterium | reverse complement strand
ACGCTGGCGGAGCTTGCCGGAGGGACGGCTTTCAACGATATTTTAGGACAAGACAGCTAGACCGGAACCCCCTGGAACACCGCAAGTTGCGGTCCCGGCCGAAATTGGTCAACATGGCAGGTTCCAGCGTCTCGATCGCCAAAGAGGAGCGGCGGTGTCTGATTTCGAGGAAAGCCTGTTGGCGCTCGACGCCCGACTCCAGGAAATTCAAAGGCTCGGAAAAGGGGTCGTCTCTGCGGTTACGCGCGCCCGGACCGCGACAAAGCTAGGGCGGATAAGCGAAATCGCCAAGGGGCTTGACGACATTTCGAAGCGGATCGGCGACGCGGGCCATGCCGCTGACGGTCTCCCCGACAGCTGGGGTTTCGATGCGTCCGCCTATATGGCGGATGGCCGGTTTCTGGAGGACCTCAAGGCCGCCGCTGCCGACAAGGGCCTCGCATTGTTTGAGAAGGATGGCCGCATCTATTGTTTTCCGCTTCTATTGCGGGTCGAGTGCTCAAGAAAACGCGGTCAAGGTCGGTGGCAGGCTCGAACGCCGCATACGGCCGAGCGAATTGGCTCGGCTGCTGGCAGCGGCGCAAAAGCGTCCGCAGCGCTTCCGCGAGGATCGGTTCCTCGAGCTGCTCTACGGTGCATGGCGGCGCGTCGTCGGCTCCGGATGGAAGGGAATTGGGGTCGGACCAGCCATAGCGCTCGAAGAGATCCACCAGACGCTGACGCTGTTCCCGGGGACCGACTATTCGAGCGAGGAGTTTTCCCGCGATCTGCTGCTGCTCGACCGCAGGCCGGACCTGCGCACGCGGGACGGCTGCCGCTTCGAGCTTCCGGCCTCGACGCTCAGCAAGGGCCGGTCGAGACGCCTCGTTGTCTATGACGAGCGCGGAGCTGAGCATACTTACGTCGCGCTCAGGTTCGTGAAGGAGGGCTGAAATGTCGGTCGCCTCCGAGGAGTGGCTCGATCTGATCGAGCGCGAATTCGTTCACGACTTCGTCGTCGCCGGCGGGTCGATGATCAAATTTGCCGTCGGCGAGGACGATCGGTTGATCGCTCGTCGGAAGCGGGCTGGCGGCGCTGGCCGAGCGGCACGGGCTCAAATTCGTGTCGATCGACACCGCGACCACCAAGCTGCATATGATCCAGGACGTGTTTTTTGCGCATCGCCCGTGCCCTCGATTGGCACGCCGATGGCTCAGGGTTTCGTCGAGGCGCTGTTCGCGCGCCAAGGTTACGAATGGCCGCAGCCGGGCATGGCCGTGCCGCTGCAACAAGTGGCGGAAAGGAACCGTGTTGACCACACGACTCCTCCGCCGCGATTTCGCCAATGGCTGACCGAAGAGGTGATGCGGGATCCGGATATGACCCAGGATTTCCGCGTGGCCATGACGCGGTTGTGCCTGCACCGATTGGAGCCCCCCGACAGCCAGCCCGGCGTCACTACGCCCGTTATTGAATGGTTGCGCGGCGAATTGCGCAGCATTGGAGTTCTCAGAGAGGCCCAGATCACGGCCAAAATCACCCGCTACAATGGTCGGGCGATGCTTCGCTCGATGTGCCGCTGGCTGCGGCTGTGCGGCCTTCGCGGGATTTGCGTGACGTTGGACATTCGCCAGCTCGCCAGAACCGGTGCGGCGGTCGGCGGCGGCCTCAAATACAGTCCGGCGGCGGTGATGGACGGCTTCGAAGTGCTGCGCCAGCTGATCGACGATGCCGAGCATTTCGCCGGGCTCCTGCTGGTGGTGCTCGCCGACGACGCGCTGATCGGTGACGATGCCAAACGATCGCTCGGCGCGTACCAAGCCTTGAAGATGCGGATCTGGGATGATGTGCGCCCCGAGGGGAGGGACAATCCGCTGGCTCCGCTCGTCCGGCTCGCGGATCGACAGCGGCCGGAGCCGACGCTCGCGGCGGTGTTATGAACGCGCCCTCGCCGCTCGCCAAACGCAACGCGATCGAAGCCTTGCGCGCGGGCGTGCCCAACCGTGCTGCGATCCGGCTGCTGGGAAGCGGCGAGGCCGCGCTCGGGCAGGATTTCCTTGGTCGCCTCGGCCTGTGCAACGCGGCGCTGCGAAACGGCGAGCAGGTCGAGGGCATCATTCTGTCCGGCGGGTTCGGAGCCGGAAAGTCGCATCAGCTCGGCTATTTCGCAGAGCTGGCGGAGCAAGAGAAATTTGTCGTCAGCCAGGTGCCGATCAGCAAGGAAACCCCACTGTTCGATCCGGCGAGACTGTTTGCGGCCGCAATCCGGGCCGCGGTGGTGCCAAACGCCAATGACGATGTGATGACGGCGGTCATGACCCGCCTGCAGTCCGAATTCCGATCCTTACGACGCGCTGGAATTGTGGACGACCACAGAGGTGCAGGCGGGCCGAATTTCGCCCTTGTTCGCCGCTCTTCTCCACCTGATACCGCGGCGAGCAACCGACCCCGACGACCATGCGCGCATGGCTCGTTTCTTCGGCGGCGCCAGGCTCAACGTCACGGTCGCCAAGGGCTGGCTGCGCGATGCCGGAGCTGCCAAATTGTTCGACCTCAAACCGGTTCGCGAGGCCGATCTGGCGTTGCAACGCATCCGGTTTGCGCCGCAGCTGCTGCGCGCCGCCGGCTATTCCGGCTGGTGCATTCTCCTCGACGAGGTCGAGTTGATCGGCCGCTACAGCCCGTTGCAGCGCGGTCGCAGCTACGCCGAATTCACGCGCTGGCTCGGGTTGGAGCAAGGACGCTGCGATTCCGGGCGTTGTGACCGTTGCCGCGGTTACCGACGATTTTGCTGACGAGATGTTCAACGGAAGCGGGACGGCGAGCTGATACCTCCGCGCCTTGAAGAACGCGGATGGCATGGGCAATCGGCCATGGCGCGAAGGGGCATCGAGTGGCTGGAACGGCGCCAGTCTCGGCTGGGCCCGCCCTCTGAAGCCGGGTTGCGCCAGAGCCTCGACAGGATCGCCGGGTTCTATCATGACGTTTACGGCTGGACGCCGCCCGACATCGCCGTGAGGCAAATTTCAGCCAGCACCTCGATGCGCCAGCACGTGAAATCGTGGATCACGACCTGGGACATCGAGCGCCTTTACGGCCAGACCCCGCAGATTGCAGCAGAGACGATCGCCACCGATTACAGCGAAAGCAGCGACATCGAGCAGGCTCCCGCCGCAGCCGGGGAGGACGGCGCGGACGGATGAGCGCCGTTCGCGGCCCGGTCGCCACGCCTGCGGAGGGATATGGCCTGTGCTGGCCGCATGCGCTGTTTCCTTATCAGAAAGTGGGCATCGATAAGCTCCTGCACGCGCCGTCGGTTTTGCTCGCGGACGAGATGGGCCTGGGAAAGACGATCCAGGCGATCGCCGCGCTGCGCGTGCTCGCCCATCGCGACGAGCTGCGCTGCGCCCTGATCATCTGTCCCGCGGGGCTGGTGCTGCAATGGCGCCGGCAGATCCGATTGTGGGCGCCGGAGTTGACGATCAGCACGGTCGCCGGGTCGGCTGAACAGCGGCGCGCCGCGTGGCGGCGAGAGGCCGCCTTGTTTCTGACCAGCTATGAAGCGCTTTGCCGCGATTTGACCATCCACGGCGCAGAGGGGCCTGGAAATCGGAATTGGGACGTCGTGGCTATCGACGAGGCGCAACGCATCAAGAACCCCAAGGCCGATGTGTCGATCGCCGTAAAGCGGTTGCGGCGCGCCCGATCCTGGGCTTTGACCGGCACCCCGATGGAGAACCGCCTCGAAGACCTGATCTCGCTGATCGAATTTGCCGCGCCGGGGCGTTTCGATCCGCGCGCGATGGCGGTCGGGCTGCGCCGGCTGCTCGGCGAGGTGCAGCTGCGCCGCCGCCGCCAGGACGTATTGCCCGACCTGCCGCCGAAATTTGCCTCGACTGTGAGCCTCGATCTCACCGGGGCGCAGCGCAGCGCCTATCGCCGGGCCGAGGAGGAGGGCGTCGTCTGGCTGCGCTCGCTGGGCGCCGAGCTGCGGATCAGCCATGTGCTCGAGCTCATCCTGCGGCTCAAGCAGATCTGCAATTTCTGTCCGGAATCCGGCCAGTCTGCGAAGCTCGTCGATCTGCGCGCGCGGTTGGCCGCCCTGACCAGCACCGGGGAAAAGGTGCTTCTGTTCTCGCAATTCGTCGAGGAGCCGTTCGGGGCGCGGCGTCTGGCGAGGGAGCTCGGCGAGCTTCGGCCGCTGCTGTTGATAGGTGCTCTCGAACCAGCGGCGCGCGCCGCTCTCGTTACTCGAGTTCGAGCGCGATCCTTCGCGGCGGCTGATGATCCTGTCGCTGCGAGCGGGTGGATTGGGGCTGAACCTGACCGTCGCCTCCGGTGTCTTCCATTTCGACCGGTGGTGGAACCCGGCGGTCGAAACCCAGGCCGAAGACCGAGTCCACCGCATCGGCCAGCATCGTGCGGTTCAGGTGTTCGCCTATCTCTGCGCCGACACCATCGAAGAACGGATCAACCATATCCTGGCGGAAAAGCGAGCACTGTTCGCCGATCTCATCGATGGCGTGCCGATGAACGCATTAGGCCGCCTCGACCTCGACAGCCTGCTGCGCGCGGCAGCGCCGAGGTTTCACGCGTGAAGCCGGCAATTCTTGCGATCGCGGCTATCAGTCGACGACGGCGATCGCCTCGATCTCGATCATCGCGTCGGGGTCGGCGAGGCGGCTGATCTGGACCGTCGTCGAGGTCGGCGTCGCCGGGCCGAAATAGCGCATCCGCATGTCGGGGTGCTTGGAGAACGCCTCGTAATCGGTGACGTAGGTGTTGGTCTTGACGATGTCGGCCAAGGTCGCGCCGGCGGCTTCGAGGCAGGTCTTGATGTTCTCGCCGACCTGCTCGATCTGGGCGCGCATGTCGCCCTTGCCGACGCAGATTCCCTTGCGCGTCGCGCGCCAGCTGGCCGGCGACAAAGATCATCCGGCCGGTCGCCGCTGACGGTGACGACCTGGGTGTACCGCGCCTGGCCGTCGACCATGCGGACATGGATGCCCTGCGGCTGGATCTTCTCGCGCTTGATCGCCATCGCGTTCCCTTTTCGTATAATGCCCGGCGAATGATACGCCGCGCGCCCGCCCGGCGCCAATCGGAGCGAGGCCCTTCATGCCGCTGACCCATCTGCGCCACGGGATCTTTCTGCCGCCGTTCCACCCGAACGAGGAGAACCCGACCCAGTGCCTGGAGCGCGACCTCGAGCTGATGGCGTGGCTCGACCGGCTCGGCTTTGACGAGGCGTGGATCGGCGAGCACCATTCGGCCGGGTTCGAGATCATCAGCTCGCCCGAGATCTTCATCGCCTTCGCCGCCGAGCGCACCCGCCACATCCGCTTCGGCACCGGCGTCATATCGCTCCCCTACCACCACCCGATGATGGTCGCCGACCGCATCGTCCAGCTCGACCACATGACCCGCGGCCGGGTCATGTTCGGGGCCGGGCCGGGCCTCCTGGCCTCGGACGCGATCATGATGGGCATCGATCCCTTGACCCAGCGCGACCGCATGGCCCAATCGCTCGACGCGATCCTGCGCCTCTTCAAGGGCGAGGCGGTCACCGAGAAGACCGACTGGTACACGATGGAGGGCTGCCGGCTGCACCTCCTGCCCTATACGAAGCCCCATCCCGAGGTCGCGGTGGTCAGCGCGGTCACGCCGTCGGGCGGCCGGCTCGCCGGCAGATACGACCTCGGCATGATCTGTGTCGCCGCGACCAACCCGTTCGGCTTTGACGCGCTCGGCTCGAACTGGCGGATCGCCTGCGATATCGCGGCCGAAGACGGGCGCGAGATGGACCCAAACCGGCTGCGCCTCGTCGGCCCGATGCACATCGCCGAGACCCGCGCGCAGGCTTACGAGAACGCCAAATTCGGCTTCGAGCGCTATCTGGGCTACCTCAACAACAACCAGCCGCGTTTTATCGTGCCGGCGGGCCAGGACCCGCTCGAATGGTTTGTCGAGAACCGCTACGGCGTCTGCGGCACCCCCGACGACGCGATCGCCTTGATCGAGCGGCTCGAGGAAAAGCAGGGCCAATTCGGCGCCTTTCTGCAGCAGGCGCACAACTGGGCCGATTTCGCGGCGACCAGGCGCTCCTACGAGCTTTACGCGCGCTATGTGATGCCGCATTTCAACCAGGCCAACCGGCCGCGCGCCGCCTCCTATGAATGGTGCGGCGACAACCGCGCCGAGTTCAGCGCCAAGCGCAACGCCGCCGCCAAGGCGATGTTCGACAAGCACGAAGCCGAGCAGGCCGCCGCCCGCGAGCTGGCCGACGCCGCGCCGGGGATCGCGCGTCCCACGCGCGGCCGCGAGGCGTGGTAGCGCGGCGCAGCTGAACGGCCTGCGCACGGCCGCGGAGCAGCGAAGCGAGCGCCGACCTGCTTCGCCTGATTTATCAGATCGAGATCAGGTGGCGGCCCCCTCCCCGACGCGGCATTCGGGCGGCAAATCCCCGGGTGACGGCGTGGTTTTCCCATGTCGTTGCGTTTATCACAACTGTGTAATTTTGTCAAGCTGCTTGAATTGGGGAGCGGCCCTTCGTCCACGGCCCGACCACGCCGCATCCGACCGAATTGAGCAAAGCGTGGGGCTGTCCCAGGAATATTGTGTCTGCGATCGACGCGCCTTTTGCCTCGTACGAAACAAGTTGAACTCGTCTTGCGCGGTCTTTGCTGCGGCCGCCGAAAGGCGTGGATGGCCGGGTCGAGTCACGGCAGTCCAGTTCGGAATTTCTCTGCATACAATGCAGGTGGCATTATCTATCTCGACAACGACAAGTCGTCATGGCTGGATTTGTTCCACGACTGTCCGGTTCCGCTTCGGAGACGAACAAACACGATAGCGATGCATCATCAGCACAACCGAATATCATCATGGCCGGGCTCGTCCCGGCCATCCACGCCCCCCGTTCCGGCTTTTGGAAGACGTGGATGCCCGTGACGAGCACGGGCATGACGAGCTGGGGTTGTCATCCAACACCAGCTCCACAACCGATTTCGGCGAACCGGACAGCCGTGGATTTGTTCCGGCCATCCACGCACAGGCCGCCCCCGGTCCCTTGCCGCAAGAGGGCGTGGATCGCCGTAGTGGATAACACCTAACAGATCCGGACTCAAATGTTTGGATCGTACTATTGTACTACCAGAGTGTCGCGCGATGCGCTCCTACCAAGAAACAAGTTCTTTGCGGCAATCCCGTGCAGCGCGGTGCATCCCCCTCGCCCAGCCGGTCGGAAACTCGCAATGACAATCTCTTGAAATATAGGGTCAGCCCGATCGGAAGCTGCTCGAATTTCCCCTCGAAGAGCCCTGCGCTTTCGCGGGGGCGACGAGCATCTTGTTAAGGCGCAGCTCGGAATTTCGAGCCGAAGGCGGCCCCTCACCCCGTCCCTCTCCCCGCGCGCGGGGAGAGGGGGATAACCGCTGCTATTTCGGCTTGTCGGCGTCGAGGATCGCCTGCACCCGCTCGGGGTCTTCGGCCAGCGGCTCGACGCCGGACCGCTCGACCTGCAGCAATTGGCCGACGGTGCTGTTGCGGGTCCCCCAGCCGCGGTTCATGGCTTCGGTCAGCTCCTCGAAGGCCATGTTCGCAAGGCGCATCGGCACGCCGACCTCGCGGCCGAGGCCGACCGCCAGCCCGACATCCTTGTGCAGCAGGCGCAATGCGAAATCGGCCGGGTCGTGCTTGCCGGAAAGGAACCGGCCGAGCCGGTCGAAGGTGCGCTGCCGGCCGGTCGCGCCCTGGCGCACCGCTTCCCACAGCTCGAGCGGCTCGACCCCGGCCTTGATCCCCATCGTGAACACCTCGGCCAGCGCCACCCCCATCACGGCGCTGGTGCAGTTGTGCACGAGCTTGGCGATCGAGCCGGCGCCGATCGGGCCGATATAGGCGGCCTGGTCGCCCATCGCGTCGAGCACCGGCTTGTGGCGGTTGAAGATCTGCTGGTCGCCGCCGACCCAGATCGCCATCTTGCCGCTGGCGGCGCCGGAGGGGCCGCCGCTGACCGGCGAATCGAGCATGTAGAGGTTCTTTTCGGCAAAGGCGGCGTGGATCTTGCGCACCATCGCCACCGAATTGGTCGACATGTCGAAAAAGGCGGCGTCGGGGCGCATGCCCTCGATCAGCCCGTTCGGCCCCAGCGCCACCGCCTCGACATCGGCCGGCACCGGCAGCGAGGCGAAGACGATTTCGGTCTGCGCGGCGACCTCCTTCGGCGAATTGGCCCAAACCGCGCCCTTGGCCAGGAACGGCTCGGCCGCCGCACGGGCGAGATCGTGCACGACGAGCTGGTGCCCGGCCTTTTGCAGATTGGCCGCCATGCCCTTGCCCATCATGCCCAGACCGATGAATCCGACGCGCATCTTCCCCTCCGCGAAGCCAAAACCGTTGCCCGCGAGTTTTGCCGCGCGCCGCATCCGGGCGCAAGGAGAACCGCCCCCTGCGGTCGCGACGCTCCGGCTTTAGAACCCGCGCCTGGCGAAAAAGCGGTTCTCGGGGCGCGGCAGGCCGAGGTTCTCGCGCAAGGTCCTGCCCTCGTATTCGCGACGGAAGAGGCCGCGCCGCTGCAGCTCCGGCACGACGCGGTCGACGAAATCGTCGAGGCCGCCCGGCACGTGCGGGAACATGATGTTGAACCCGTCGCAGGCGTCGGCGTAGAGCCACTCCTCCATCCGGTCGGCGATCGTCGCCGGCGTGCCGACCAGCGCCAGCCCGCCATAGCTGCCGGCGATCCGCGCCAGCTCGCGGACGCGTCAAATTGTCCCGCCGGGCGCGGTCGATGATCCGCTGCCGGCCGCTCTTGCTGGCGTTCGATTCGGGGATGTCGGGGAGCGGGCCGTCGAGGTCGAAGCCCGAGGCGTCGCAGCCGAGCGCTATCGACAGCGAGGCGAGGCCGCTGTCCGGGTGGACGAGGCTGTCGAGCAGGGCGCGCTTGCCGCGCGCCTCGGCCTCGGTGTCGCCGACGACGACGAGGGTCCCCGGCAGGATCTTCAGATGGTCGCGCGAGCGCCCGAGCTTTTCCATGCGCCCCTTGACATCGGCGTAGAAGCGCTGCGCGTCGGCCATCGCACCGCCGCCGGCGAAGATCACCTCGGCGGTCTCGGCGGCGATCTGGCGGCCGGCGTCGGACGCGCCGGCCTGGACGATGACCGGCCAGCCCTGGATCGGGCGGGCGATGTTCAAGGGGCCGCGCACCGAGAAGAACTCGCCCCGGTGGTCGAGCACGTGCAGCCGCTCGGGGTCGAAATAGACGCCCTCCCCGACATCGCGGATAAAGGCGTCGTCGGCCCAGCTGTCCCACAACCCGGTGACCACGTCGAAGAACTCGCGGGCGCGGCGGTAGCGCTCGCCGTGCTCCATGTGCTCGCTCAGGCCGAAATTGAGCGCCGCGTCGGGGTTCGAGGTGGTGACGAGGTTCCAGCCGGCCCGCCCGCCGCTGATGTGATCGAGCGAGGCGAACCGCCGGGCGATCAGCCAGGGCGGCTCGAACGTGGTCGAGGCGGTGGCGATCAGGCCGAGATGCCGGGTCGCCATCGCCAGCGCCGGCAGCAGGGTCAACGGGTCGAACGAGGTGACGGTGGCGCTGCGCTTCAGCGCCGCCATCGGCATGTTGAGCACCGAGAGATGGTCGGCCATGAAAAACGCGTCGAACCGGCCGCGCTCCAGGGTCTGGGCAAACCGGATCAGGTGCTCGAGGTTGAAGTTGGCGTCGGGCCAGGCGCCGGGATAGCGCCACCAGGCGGTGTGGATGCCGACCGGGCGCATGAAGGCGCCCAGATGCAATCGACGCGATCCCGTCATCCCCATCGCTCCAAGGCTGCCGTCGGACTGATTTCAGCTCCCCGCGGACGCAATGAGGTCACTATATAATCCATCAGGATGCGTCTCGGCATCGGCCATATGCGCGACCAAGGCATATTCCGGGGCCAGACCGCCGATGGAGCAGGAATGAGCGAAAACCCGTTCTTCGAGCCGTGGACGACGCCGTTCGGGCTGCCGCCCTTCGACCGTATCCGGCCCGGGCATTTCCCGCCGGCCTTCGACCGCGGCATGGCCGAGCATGTGGCCGAAATCGCCGCCATCGCCGGCGATCCCGAGCCGCCGGGCTTTGCCAACACGATCGAGGCGCTGGAGCGCAGCGGGCGGCTGCTCGGCCGGGTCAGCCGGGTGTTTCACAACCTCGACGCCAGCGATACGAACGACGCGCTCGAGGCGGTCGCCCGCGACTACGCGCCAAAGCTGGCGCAGCACCACACCAGGATCGCGCTCGACCCCGGCCTCTTCGCGCGGATCGCCGCGCTCCACGCCCGGCGGGACGGCCTCGGGCTGGCCGAGGACCAGATGCGGCTGCTCGAGCGCCGCCATTTGGCCATGGTGCGCGCCGGCGCGCTGCTCGACGCCGGGCAAAAGCGGCGGATGGCGGCGATCGCCGAGCGGCTGGCGAGCCTGCACACGCTGTTCGGCCAGAACGTGCTGCACGACGAGCGCGACTGGCGGCTGGTCCTCGACGAGGCCGACCTTGCGGGCCTCCCCGATTTCGCGCGCGCCGCGGCGGCGCAGGCGGCGGCGGAGCGCGGGCATCCGGGCCGCTGGGCCGTGACCCTGGCGCGTTCCGCGGTCGAGCCCTTTCTGACCTTCTCGTCGCGGCGCGACCTGCGCCGCCATTTGTGGGAGGCGTGGACCGCGCGCGGGACCCATCCGGGGGCGGCCGACAACGCGCCGCTGGTGCGCGAGATCCTGTGCCTGCGGGCCGAGCAGGCGCGGCTCCTCGGCTACAAGGATTTCGCCGCCTGGCGGCTCGACGATTCGATGGCCAGGACGCCGCAGGCGGCCGAGGGGCTGCTGCGCCAGGTATGGGGGCCGGCCAAGGAGAAGGCGCGGGCCGAGCGCGCCGCACTCGAGCGCCTGGCGCGCGCGGACGGGCTCAACGAGGCGGTCGAGCCGTGGGACTGGCGCTACTACGCCGAGCAGGCGCGCCGCGCCGAATACGAAATCGACGAGGCCGAGGCAAAGCCCTATTTCGTCCTCGACAACATGGTGCGGGCCGCGTTCGACTGCGCCGGGCGGCTGTTCGGGCTGACCTTCACCGAGCGCCCGGAATTGCCGGCCTATCACCCCGATGTCCGGGTCTGGGAGGTCCGCGGCCGCGCCGGCGAGCATGTCGGCCTCTTCCTGCACGATAATTTCGCCCGCCCCGGCAAGCATTCCGGCGCCTGGTCGAGCCGCTACCGCGACCAGGAGGATCTCGACGGCCGGGTCGCGCCGATCGTCGTCAACAACAACAATTTCGTGAAGTCCGGGGCCGATGGGGGCGACCCGACCCTGCTGAGCTTTGACGATGCGCGGACCTTGTTTCACGAATTCGGCCACGGCCTGCACGGGTTGTTGAGCCGGGTCCGCTATCCCTCGCAGTCGGGGACCGCGGTGCGCCGCGATTTTGTCGAGTTCCCGTCGCAGATCCTCGAGCATTGGGTGTCGGCCCCGGAAATATTGCGGCGCTGGGCGCGCCACTGCCGCACCGGCGAGCCGATCCCCGAGGCGCTGCTGCAACGCCTGCTGGCGGCGCGGAACTTCAACCAGGGCTTCGCCACCGTGGAATACGCGGCCTCGGCCTTGCTCGACCTCGAGCTGCACCGCGAGCCGGCCCCGGAGCGCCTCGATGTCGCCGGGTTCGAGCGCGCCTTTCTCGACCGGTTCGACGTGCCGCGCGAGATCGGCCTGCGCCACCGGCCGGCGCATTTCCAGCATCTCTTCGCCGGCGGCGGCTATGCCGCGGGCTATTACGCCTATCTCTGGGCCGAGGTCCTGGACGCCGACGGCTTCGCCGCCTTCGCCGAGGCCGGCGACGTGTTCGACCCGGCGCTGGCGGCGCGGCTCGAAACGATCTTGAGCGCCGGCGACACGCGCGACCCGATGGCGCTCTACCGCGGCTTCCGCGGCCGCGACCCGACCATCGCGGCGCTGCTGGCGCAGCGCGGCCTCGCCGCGGCGGCGGGTTGAGCAATGACGCCGCCGCCATCGCGCCGCTTTGCGCTCGCCCCCGGCCTCGACATCTGCCGCGTCCTCAACGGGATGTGGCAGGTCTCCGGCGGCGCACGGGCCGATCGATCCGGCGCGGGCGGTCGCGGCGATGTCCGCCTATCACGACGCCGGCTTCACCACCTGGGACCTTGCCGACCATTACGGCCCGGCCGAGGATTTCCTCGGCGCCTTCCGCCGCGATTTTGCCGACCGTCGCGGCGCCGCGCGGCTGGCCGAGATCCAGGCCCTGACAAAATGGGTCCCGCCGCCCGGCCCGATGACCCGGCGCGTCGTCGAGGAGGCGGTCGGCGTCTCGCTGTCGCGGATCGGCGTCGACCGCCTCGACCTGCTGCAATTCCATTGGTGGGATTACCGCGACGAGCGGTATCTCGACGCGCTGCGGCACATGGCCGATCTGCGCGACGAAGGCAAAATCCACCATCTGGCGTTGACCAATTTCGACACCGAGCGGCTGGGCGCGATCACCGGGCATGGCCTCGCCATCGTCTCGAACCAGGTGCAATATTCGCTCGTCGACCGCCGGCCCGAGGCGCTGATGGCCGGGTTCTGCGGCGGCCACGGCGTGAGCCTGCTCGCCTACGGCGCGCTCCTCGGCGGCCTGCTGTCGGAGAAATATCTCGGCCGGCCCGAGCCGCGGCGGTCGGATCTCGTGACCGCTTCGCTCCAGAAGTACAAAAACATGATCGACGCCTGGGGCGGCTGGGCGCTGTTCCAGGAGCTGCTGGCGGCGCTGAAAGGGATCGCCGACCGGCACGGCGTGGGCATCGCCAATGTCGGCGTGCGCTGGGTGCTCGACCGCCCGGCGGTGGCCGGCGTCATCGTCGGCGCGCGGCTCGGTGTGGCCGAGCACATCGCCGACAACCTAAGCGTCTTCGGCCTGGCGCTCGACGCCGACGACCTCGCCGCGATCGACGCCGTGCTGGCGAAATCGCGCGACCTGATGCGGCTGATCGGCGATTGCGGCGACGAATACCGTTGATGAAAGGAGAAGCGACTTGACCGGGACGATCGAGCTGAACGGCCGCCGCTACCGCCGGCCCGAGCGGCCGACCGTGGTGATCTGCGTCGACGGCTGCGACCCCTCTTATGTCGAGCGCGGCGTCGCCGACGGCGTCATGCCGACGATCGGCGGGTTCGCCCGCGACGGCTGGCTCGGCGCGGCCGATGCCGTGATGCCGACCTTCACCAACCCGAACAACGTCTCGATCGTGACCGGCGTCCCGCCCGCCGTGCACGGCATCGCCGGCAATTACTGTCTCGACCGCGACACCGGCCGCGAGATCATGATGACCGACCCGGAGCTGATGCGCAGCGAGACGATCCTGGCGCTGATGGCGCGCGCCGGCGTCAGGACGGCGGCGGTCACCGCCAAGGACAAGCTGCGCCGGCTGCTGGGGCGAAACCTCGACGGCTTGTGCTTTTCGTCCGAATGCGCCGATGCCGGGGTCGAGGCGATGGTCGGGCGCGGCCGGCCCGACATGTATTCGGCCGATCTGTCGCTTTATGTGCTCGACGCCGGCATCGAGCTGCTGCGCCGCGGTGAGGCCGAGCTCCTCTATCTGTCGCTCTCGGATTATGTCCAGCACGCGCACGCGCCGGGCGATCCGGAGGCCGACGCCTTTCATCGCGCGCTCGACGACCGGGTGAGCCGCCTCGCCGGGCTGGGCGCCGTCGTCGGGCTCGTCGCCGACCACGGCATGAACGACAAGCCGCGCGTCATTTTTCTCGAGGACGAGCTCAACCGGCGGTTCGGCGCCGGCGCGACGCGGGTGATCTGCCCGATCACCGACCCCTTTGTGCGCCACCACGGCGCGCTCGGCTCGTTTGTGCGGGTCTATGCGAAAAACGGCGGCGACCTCGCGACGATGATGGCGGCGAGCGCGGCGCTGCCCGGCGTCGCCGCCGTCCTCGACCGCGCCGATGCGGCGCAGCGGCTCGAATTGCCGTTCGACCGCGAAGCCGATTTTGTCGTGCTGGGCGCCGCCGACACCGCGATCGGCGCGGCGCGCGCCGACCACGACCTCTCCGGCCTCGCCGGCCACCGCCTGCGCTCGCATGGCGGGCAGGGCGAAGAGCGCGTGCCGTTCATCCTGTCGCGGCCGCTGACGCCGGAGTACCGGCAGCTCGCCGAAACCCGGCGGCTGCGCAATTACGACATCTTCGATTTCGCGCTGAACGGCGTCGAATAGCGCCTACATCGGCGGCTTGATCCCGTCCTTCTCGGCGTAGAGGCGGGCCGAGGTCACGCTGCCGTCGGGATGCTTGCGCGCGATGACGAAGACGGCGGCGCCAGGCCGCAGCAGGCTCATGTCGCCGGGCGCCGGGGCCAGCACCGGGACGTCGGGACCGATGCTGTATTCGGATTCGCCGCCCTTGAAGGTGACGTGCAGCACCGCGCCGTCGGAGACCTTGGTGACGGTGCCGACCGTGGCGTTGGTCATCACGCTGTCCGGCGAGAGGTTCCAGGGGTATTGACGGCCGCCGTCGGCGGTCGGGCGGGGCATGATCCGCGCCTCGATCGCATGGAGCTTGCCGTCCTTGCCCTTGATCCCGGTCGAGGCGACAAAATCGCCGGGCTTGATGTCGGCGACGGTCTTCTTGACCAGGGTGAGGACGGTCGCATCGGGGGCGAGCTTGACCGCTGCGGTCTGACCGTCGCGCTCCTTGACCGAAAGAACCTGGCCGTCGAGCTTTTCGACCGTGCCGCGCACGTAGGCGGGTGTGCCCTCGGGCTGGTTTTGCGCGAAGGCCGGCAGAGCCAGCACGGCGATAACCACAGCCGCAAAAAAGGGTGTCGAACGCATGGTCGGAAGCCTCCTGTCGGGTTTGGTCCATTGCTTGGACAGCTTGGAGACGACGCCTATTCCCGCGGCGCGCAAATTCACATTTCAGTGACCGCCGGGTGGCGCCCGCCGCGAGCCGCCGCTAAGCTCGGCGGCAACGTCGCCACCGCGAGGAAACGCCTGTGTACGCCGCTCCGCCCGTCATCGAAAGCGAGGTTTTCGCCCGCGTCCCCGACGAGGCGAGGCTCGAAGTGGCCGGCAAAGAGATGTATTCGCACATGTGAGCGCGCCCGGCGAAAGGCGCGCAGAGCCGGCGGCGGCCGGCGGCTGCGCGAGCCGGGCGCGGGCGCTCGCCGCTTTCGCCCTGATCGGCGCTTGCGGCATCTCTCCCGCCGCTCGGCCGCCGGGACCAGTCCTCGGAGCGCCGCCCGGCTATGGCCCCGCCGCCATCAGCGAGGCGCCCAATGCCGCGGCGATCGGCCGGCGGATCTGGGTTCCGGGGCTGGACGAAGGGTGGGACCCGCAGGGATTGGCGATGGCGGACGGGAGCCTCTTCGTCTCCGCCTATCGCAGCGACCGCTTTTTTGTCGGCCGCGGTCCCTGCCGGGTGTTCCGCGTCGATCCGGCGACCGGCCGGGAGACCGGCCATTTCGACGTGCCGGCGCCCTGCGGCCACGCCGGCGGCCTCGCCTATGCCGGGGACGGAACGCTCTTTGTCGCCGACACGCGCACGCTGTTTGCGTTCCCGCTCGATGGCGCCTTTGCCGGGCCGCCGCCTGCGTTCCGCCGGCTTCGCCTCGGCGGCGGCCTCAGAGGCAGCCTTGCCGCATCGGACCGGTCGGCGATCTGGCTGGGGACCTACGACGAGGACCGGCCCGGCAGGATCTTCAAATTCGACCTCGCGCTGCTCCGCTCGCTGCCGGACGATGCGGTGCTGACGCCGCAGATGGCTTCGGCCGAGCGCGTCATACCGAGCTACGCGCAAGGGGCCGCGATCGACCCTTCCGGCAAATTATGGATTTCCCGCAGCGACCTCGCCTGGGGCTCGCTGGAGCAGATCGGGGGCGCAGCCAAACGCTACCCGGTCGCGGGCGGCATCGAAGGGATCGCCTTCGACGAGCGGGGCCGGCTGTGGGCGGTCTCCGAGGCGGGCGCGCGGCATCTGCCGCTGCGCTACCCGTTCTTCCCGCTGATCTTTCGCCTCGACCTCGGACGGCTGGCCGAGTGAGGGCGTGCGCTCAGGCGCGGACCGGGACGCCCTTCTGCTCGAGCACCTGCTGCAATTCGCCGGTTTCGAACATCTCGCGGATGATGTCGCAGCCGCCGACGAACTCGCCCTTGACGTAGAGCTGCGGGATCGTCGGCCAGCTCGAAAATTCCTTGATCCCCTGGCGGATGCCGGGGTCGGCGAGCACGTCCACACCTTTGAACTTGACCCCGAGATGGCTCAGGATCTGCACCACCGCGGCCGAGAACCCGCATTGCGGGAAGACCGGCGAGCCCTTCATGTAAAGAACGACCGGGGTGTCGGCGACCTCCTGGCGGATGCGCTCTTGAACCGTGCTGTCCATTCTCTTGGTCCTCGTGTTTGTGACGCTAATTTGTCATTGCGAGCCCACGGGTCGGCGCGAGACGCCGCCCGAGGACAGGCTCCACGAAGCAATCTCGGGCCGGGCATTCGCTCGTCCGGTCGAGATTGCTTCGTCGCGCGATGCGCTTCTCGCAATGACAACTCAACTCTTAATCCTCGGGGGCGCCGGTCTGCAAGGCCAGCGCGTGCAGCTCGTTGCCCATCCGGCCGCGCAGCGCCTGGTACACCATCTGGTGCTGCTGCACCCGGGTCTTGCCGCGAAAGGCGCCGGAGACGACATGGGCCGCGTAATGGTCGCCGTCGCCGCGCAGATCCTCGATCGAGACCACCGCGTCGGGGAGGCTCTCCTTGATCAGCCGCTCGATCGTCGCCGCGTCCATCGCCATCGTCCGACACCCCTTGCTCAGCCCTGCGCCATATAGCCCGGCAGCCAAGCCTCGTTCGCGGCCTTCAGATCGTTAAGGGATATGGCGCCAGCGCCCAAAACTGTCAACGCGGCCCCGCCGACGACGCCGACGAGGCGGGCTGCGACCCCGGCCGCGCGCGCCGCCGCAAGCACCGCGTCCGGATCGGCCGTCTCGACCAGATAGCGCGCCTGGTCCTCGCCGAAGAGATAAGCATTGCGCGGCAGACCCTTGGGCGGCGGCTCCAGCGCGACGCCGCGCCCGCCGGCCATCGCCATCTCGGCGGCCGCGGCCAAGAGCCCGCCATCCGACAAATCATGACAGGCGGCGATGCGTCCGGCGCGGATCTCGGCGCGGACGAAATCGCCGTTGCGCCGCTCGGCGGCAAGGTCGACCGGCGGCGGCGGGCCGGCCTCGCGGCCTTCGATCTCGCGCAGATAGAGCGAGGCGCCGAGATGGCCCCGGGTGTCGCCGATCAGGATCAGCGCATCGCCGTCATGCTTCAACGCGAGGTCGACCGCGCAGCGCGCGTCGGCGATCAGCCCGACGCCGCCGACGACCGGCGTCGGGCTGATCGCATTGCCGCTGGTCTCGTTGTAGAGCGAGACGTTCCCCGAGACGACCGGGTAGTCGAGCGCGAGGCAGGCCGCCCGCATGCCCTCGATCGCGCCGACGAGCTGGCCCATGATCTCCGGCCGCTCCGGGTTGCCGAAATTCAAATTGTCGGTCAACGCCAACGGCAGGGCGCCGACCGCGGTCAGGTTGCGCCAGCTCTCGGCCACGGCCTGCGCGCCGCCGCGCGCCGGGTCGGCCCGGCAATAGCGCTCCGTGCAGTCGGCGGCGAGCGCCAGCGCCTTGCCGCTCTCGGCGACGCGAACCACCGCGGCGTCGCCGCCCGGCCGCTTGACCGTGCCGCCCATCACGAGGTGGTCGTACTGCTCCCAGATCCAGCGCTTCGAGGCGAGGGTGGGCGAGGCGACGAGCCGCTTCAGGCATTCGAGCGGGTCGCGGTCGGGCAGCGAGGCCGGATCGATCTCGGGCCGCGGCTCGGCCCGCCGCCACGGCCGCTCATAGACCGGCGCGGCGCTCGCCAGCGGTCCGATCGGGATGTCGGCGGCGGTCTCGCCATGCATCCGCAGCAAGAGGCGGCCGGTCTCGGTCAGCCGGCCGATCACCGCGACATCGAGCTCCCATTTCTCGAAGACCCGGCGCGCCTCGGCCTCGCCGCCCGGCCGCAGGATCATCAGCATCCGCTCCTGGCTTTCGCTGAGCATGATCTCGTACGGGGTCATCCCGGCCTCGCGCACCGGGACCCGGTCGAGGTCGAGCGCGATGCCGAGCCCGCCCTTGCCGGCCATCTCGACCGCGGACGAGGTCAGGCCCGCCGCCCCCATGTCCTGGATCGCGACGATCGCATCGCCCTGCATCAGCTCGAGGCAGGCCTCGATCAGCAATTTCTCGGTGAACGGGTCGCCGACCTGCACCGTCGGCCGCTTCTCGCCCATATCGCCGCCGAACCCGGCCGAGGCCATCGTCGCGCCGTGGATGCCGTCGCGCCCGGTCTTCGCCCCGACATAGACGACCGCGTTCCCCGGCCCGGAAGCGGCCGAATAAAAGATCCGGTCGGCGCGGGCGAGGCCGACGCACATCGCATTGACCAGGATGTTGCCGTCATAGGACGGGTCGAACCCGCACTCGCCGCCGACCGTCGGCACCCCGACGCAATTGCCGTAGCCGCCGATCCCGGCGACGACCCCCGCGACGAGGCGCCGCGTCCTGGGGTGGTCGGGGCTGCCGAAGCGCAGCGAATTCAACAGCGCGATCGGCCGCGCGCCCATCGTGAACACGTCGCGCAGGATGCCGCCGACGCCGGTGGCGGCGCCCTGGTAGGGCTCGATGAAGGACGGGTGGTTGTGGCTTTCGATCTTGAAGACGACCGCGTCGCCGTCGCCGATATCGACGACGCCGGCGTTCTCGCCCGGCCCGCAAATGACCCGCGGCCCCGCGGTCGGCAGGGTCTTGAGCCAGATCTTCGACGATTTGTACGAGCAGTGCTCGCTCCACATCGCCGCGAAGACGCCGAGCTCGGTCAGGTTCGGCGCGCGCCCGAGGATTTCGACGGCGCGGTCGAATTCCGGCCCGGTCAGCCCGTGCTCGGCGGCGAGCGCCGCGGTGACGTTGCTCCCACCTGTCACGGAGCCCTCCCAGCCACCGCGAAATCTCCCTCTCCCCCCGCCGGCCGGGGGGAGAGGGTCGGGGTGAGGGGGGCCGAGGCGGGTGAGAGGAGGGCGGTTGCAGCGAACGCGCGGCGGGCGCCCCCCTCACCCTGCCCTCTCCCCCCGCAAACGGGGGGAGAGGAGGAAATATCGGGAGATGTCTGCAAAGGAATATCGGGCACTCGGGACACGGATCTATTGCAGCGCGCTCGCGAGGCCGGCGAAAAACGCCTGCCCATCGACGCCGCCGAGCAGCGGGTCGGCAGCGTTCTCGGGATGCGGCATCAGTCCGAGGACCGTGCGGCTCGCGCTGAAGACGCCGGCGATCGCGCGGGCCGCGCCGTTGAAGTTTTCTTCGTCCGAAACCGTTCCGTCCGGGCCGCAGTAGCGGAACGCGACCAGCCCCTCGCCGTCGAGCCGGTCGAGCGTCTCCGGGTCGGCGGCGTAGTTGCCGTCGCGATGGGCGACCGGGACCCGGATCGTCTGGCCCGCCGCGTAGCCGCAGGTAAAGATCGTCTGGTTGTTCTCGACCCGCAGATGCACCTCGCGGCAGGTGAAGCGCAGCGAGCGGTTCGGCAACAGCGCGCCCGGCAGCATCCCGGCCTCGGTCAGGATCTGAAAGCCGTTGCAGATGCCGAGCACCGGCGCGCCGCGGTCGGCGCGGGCGCGAACTTCGCGCATGATCGGCGAATGCGCCGCCATCGCCCCGCAGCGCAGATAGTCGCCATAGGCAAAGCCGCCCGGCAGCACGATCAGGTCGGTCTCGGGCAGGCTGGTCTCGCGATGCCACACCCGGATCGGCTCGCGCCCGGTCGCCCGCTTCAGCGCCATCGCCACATCGCGCTCGCGGTTCGATCCCGGAAAGATGACGATCGCGGCTCTCATCCGGCCCTCAGCACAGCTCGCCCTCAGCACAGCTCGATCGCGTAGTCCTCGATGACCGGGTTGGCGAGCAGCGCCCGGCACATCGCCGCGACCTGCGCGCGCGCCCGCGCCATATCGGTCTCAACCAGCTCGATCTCGATCAGCTTGCCTTGGCGGACCTCGCCGACCCCGGCAAAGCCGAGCGCCGCCAACGCGTTGCCGATCGCCTGCCCTTGCGGGTCGAGCACTCCGGCCTTGAAGGCGACATGGACGCGCGCTTTCATGACGATCGCCGGCCATCCGGTTGTCCGACCCTGGATATAGCGATCCCGGGCGAAGCGGGCAACGAGGCGCGCCGACGCGGCGAGCCCGCGGGCGCGGTCTTGCCGGCGGCGGGCGCGGCGCCTATAGTCGCGCGCTGATGCAGGGAGCTGCCCGCGACATCGCGTTCCGGCGCCGCCATCTTCTGGGGATCGAGGGTCTCTCCCCGGAGGAGATCAACCGGTTTCTCGATCTCGCCGACGGCTATGTCGAGCTGAGCCGCCAAGCCGACAAAAAACGCTCGCTGTTGCGCGGGCGCACAATCATCAACTGCTTTTTCGAGAACTCGACGCGCACCCGCACCTCGTTCGAGGTCGCCGGCAAGAGGCTCGGCGGCGACGTGATCAACATGGCGGTCGCGGCGAGCTCGATCCACAAGGGCGAAACCCTGATCGACACCGCGACCACCTTGAACGCGATGCATCCCGACGTGCTGGTGGTCCGCCATCCCGAATCGGGCGCGGTGCAGCTGCTCTCGGAAAAGCTCGACTGCGCCGTGATCAACGCCGGCGACGGCAGCCACGAGCACCCGACCCAGGCCCTCCTCGACGCCCTGGCGATCCGGCGGCGCAAGGGCCGGCTCGGCGGTCTTACGGTGGCGATCTGCGGCGACATCCTGCACAGCCGGGTGGCGCGCTCGAACATCCATCTGCTCAACACGATGGGGGCGCGGGTGCGGGTGGTGGCCCCGCGCACCCTGTTGCCGGCCGAGATCGAGCGGCTCGGCGTCGAGGTGTTCCACGACATGGCCAAGGGGCTCGCCGACGCCGACATCGTCATGATGCTGCGGCTGCAGATCGAGCGCATGCACGGCTCGTTCGTGCCGTCGACCCGCGAGTACTTTCATTTCTTCGGGCTCGACTACGACAAATTGCGCGCTGCCCGGCCCGACGCGCTGATCATGCATCCCGGCCCGATGAACCGCGGCGTCGAGATCGGCAGCGAGGTCGCCGACGACATCGACCGCAGCCTCATTCGCCAGCAGGTCGAGATGGGCGTGGCGGTGCGCATGGCCTGCCTCGAGCTCCTGACCCGCGACCTCGGCAACAGCCCCCCGCAGCTGTGAGCCCCCTGCCATGAGCCCCCTGCCATGAGCCGCCTGCTGTTCCGCGCCGCCCGCCTGCTCGATCCGGAGAGCGGGCTCGACGCAACGGGCGACCTCCTGGTCGAGGACGGCCGGATCGCGGCGGTCGGCGGCGCGGTCGAGTGCGTCGATGCCGAGATCGTCGATGCCGCGGGGCTGTGCCTGGCCCCGGGCCTCGTCGACATGCGCGTGCAATTGCGCGAGCCGGGCGCCGAGCACATGGAATCGATCGAGAGCGCGGGGCGCGCCGCCGCCGCCGGCGGGGTGACGACGATGGTCGCGCTGCCGAACACCGACCCGCCGGTCGACAATGTCCCGGTCGTCGAGTTCCTCGCCCGCCGGGCGCGCGAGGCGAGGCTCGCCAAGATCCACACCTACGCCGCCGCCACCAAGGGGCTCGCGGGCAAGCACCTGACCGAGATGGGGCTGCTCGCGGCCAACGGCGCGCTCGGCTTCACCGACGGGGTCAAGGCGGTGGCCGACGCGCTCGTCATGCGCCGCGTGCTCGCCTATGCCCGGACCTTCGACCTCCTGGTGCTCCAGCACCCCGAGGAGCCGAGCCTCGGCGGCGCCGGCGAGGTCAACGAGGGCGAGGTCGCGACCCGGCTCGGGCTCGCCGCGATCACCCCCGCGGCCGAAATCATCATGATCGAGCGCGACCTGCGGCTGGTTGAGATCACCGGCGCCCGATACCACGCCGCGCATGTGTCGACCGCCGCCGCGGTCGAGGCGATCCGGCGCGCCAAGGCACAGGGCCTGCCGGTCACCTGCGATACGGCGCCGCCTTATTTCGCGCTCAACGAGACCGCGATCGGCGACTACCGCACCTTCGCCAAATTGTCGCCGCCATTGCGCAGCGAAGCCGACCGGCGCGCCGTGGTCGAGGGGCTGCGCGACGGCGCGATCGACGCGATCGCCAGCGACCATGCGCCGTGGGACCAGGATTCGAAGCGCCTGCCGTTCAGCTCGGCGGCCTGCGGCATCGTCGGGCTCGAAACATTGCTGCCATTGTCGCTCGAGCTCTGCCACAACCGCCATCTCGGCCTCCTCGACCTGATCCGGCTGCTGAGCTGGAGCCCGGCCCGGATCCTGCGCCTGCCGGTCGGCCGCCTGGCGCCCGGAGCGCCGGCCGATCTGGCGCTGTTCGACCCGGATTTTCCCTGGCGCATCTCGACCGACGCGTTCCGCTCGAAATCGAAGAACGCGCCCTTCGACGGCCGCCCGGCGCGGGGCCGGGTCATGCGCACCTTGGTCGACGGCCGCACCATCTTTCCGGCGCGAGGGGTGATCGTGCGGATCGGCCTCTCGCGTCGCCCCATGCTTCCTCCCTCGCCCCCCACTGGGGGGAGAGGGTCGGGGTGAGGGGGGCGCCGGCCGCTAGCTCCGAGACAGCCCCCCTCACCCTGCCCTCTCCCCCCGGCGGGGGGAGAGGGTTTCGAAGCGGCAAATCGCGATGATCGTGCTCGCCGCCGCCGTCATCGGCTACCTCCTGGGCTCGATCCCGTTCGGGCTGCTGTTGAGCCGGCTCGGCGGCCATGGCGACATCCGCCGGATCGGCTCGGGCAACATCGGCGCGACCAACGTGCTGCGCACCGGCAGCAAAAGCCTCGCCGCGCTGACCCTGCTGCTCGACGTGGCGAAGGGGGCCGCGGCGGTCGTCATCGGCGCAGGGTGGGGCCCGCAGGCGGCGCTCGCCGCCGCCGGCTGCGCGGTGATCGGCCACATGTTTCCGCTCTGGCTCGGCTTTCGCGGCGGCAAGGGGGCGGCGACGGCGCTCGGCGTCCTGATCGTGCTGGTGTGGCCGGCAGCGCTCGCCGCGGCGTTGATCTGGCTCGCCGTGGCGCTGCTGTCGCGCTATTCGTCCCTGGCGACGCTGGTCGCGACCGTGGCGGGCGCGGTCCTCGCCGCGCTGGCGGCGGATCAAGCCGACCGCCATCGTCATTGCCGGGATCGCCCTCCTGGTGATCCTGCGGCACCACGAAAACATCCGGCGGCTGATCGCCGGCGGCGAGAGCCGGATCTCGCTGAAGAAAGGCTGAGGCCGCCCTGGCCGCGCGCGAGCTCGACCCGGAGGAGCGGCTCGACTGGCTGCGGCTCAGCCGCACCGAGACGATCGGGCCGGTCAGCTTTTATGCGCTGCTGCGCCGCTTCGGCTCGGCCCGCGCGGCGCTCGAGGCGGTGCCGCGGCTGGCTCGCCGCGGCGAGCGCAGCGGCGCCGTCGCCGCCGTCACGCGGGCGGCGGCCGAGGCCGAGATGTCGGCACTGCGCCGCATCGGCGGCCGGCTCGTCTGCTGGGGCGAGCCCCTCTATCCTTGTGCCCTCGCCGCGGTCGAGGACGCGCCGCCGGTGCTCTCGGTGCTCGGGCTCGCCGAGCTCCTGGCGCGGCCGATGGTGGCGGTGGTCGGGGCCCGCAACGCCTCGGCGAACGGCCGCCGCTTCGCCCGCAGCCTCGCCGCCGCACTCGGCGAAGGCGGGCTCGTCGTGGCCTCGGGGTTCGCCCGCGGGATCGATGCCTCGGCGCATCTGGGGGCGCTCGACAGCGGCACCGTCGCGGCCGTCGCCGGCGGCGTCGACTTTGTCTATCCCGAGGAGAACCGCGGGCTGCACGAGGCGCTGACGCGCCAGGGCGCGATCGTCGCCGAATTGCCGCTCGGCAGCGAGCCCAAGGCGCGGCACTTCCCGCGCCGCAACCGGATCATCTCCGGGATGGCGCTCGGCGTCGTCGTGGTCGAGGCGGCGGCGCGCTCGGGCTCGCTGATCACCGCCCGCTACGCGCTGGAGCAGGGCCGCGAGGTGTTCGCGGTGCCGGGCTCGCCGCTCGATCCGCGCTGCCGCGGAGCCAACGACCTGTTGCGGCACGGCGCCGTGCTGACCGAAAGCGCCGAGGACGTGCTCTCCCAGCTGGGGCCGGCGCTGCAAGGCAAGGCTCCGCCTCCCAGGCCGCCGATGCTGCCGCTCGATCCGATGCCGGGCCGCAAGCCGGCCGGCGCCGCCGAGCCGATCGCCGACGAAGACGGGCTCGGGATGATCCTGGAAATGCTTGGGCCGACGCCGGTCGCCGTTGACGAACTGGTGCGCCAATGCCAATTGACAGCGGCCGCCGTCGCCACCCTGCTGCTCGAGCTGGAATTGGCCGGCCGCGTCGAGCGCCATCCCGGCAACCTCGTGTCGCTACGCTGAGAGCGGGACCTGAAATGAAGGGGCTAATTCCGTTCGGTCATCGTCGCCTCGTGCGCCTTCAGCCCACGGGCTTGTCCCATGGGGAAGGCGGGGGTCCTGAGCCGGCCCACGGGGAGCCGGCCCGGAGGGCGGGCGCGTTGACGGCGGGCATCGCCCTGGCGGTGGGCCTGTTGGCGGCGGCCCCGGCCCCGGCGGCCGAGCCGATCAAGATCGGGTTCAGCGCCGAGGAAACCGGCGGCAGCGCCGCCAGCGGCCGGCAATTCGTGCTGACCGCCGAGATCTGGGCCGACCGGATCAACAAGAAGGGCGGCCTCCTCGGCCGCCCGGTCCAGCTGATCCACTACGACGACCAAAGCAACCCGGCCCTGGTCCCGGGCATCTACACAAAGCTCCTCGACGTCGACAAGATCGACCTGGTGATCGCCTCGGGCACCAACTACAGCGCCGCGGCGATGCCGGTGCTGATGGAGCACAAGGTCATGGTGCTCGACACCCTGGCGCTGGCGGTCAACGACGAGTTCCACTATCCGCGCTTCTTCCAGACGATGCCCTACGGCCCCAAGGGCAAGGAGGCGATCACCGCCGGCTATTTCGCCGCCGCGATGACGATGGACCCCAAGCCGAAGACCGTCGCGCTCGCCGGCGCCGACGCCGAGTTCTCGAAAAACGCGATGGCCGGCGCGCGCGAGCACATCAAGCGCGACGGGCTGAAGATCGTCTACGACCGCAACTACCCGCCGAGCACGATCGACTACGGCCCGATCGTGCGCGCGATCAAGGCGAGCAATCCCGATCTGGTGTTCGTCGCCTCCTACCCGGCCGACAGCGCCGGCATCCTGCGCGCGGTCGAGGAGCAGGGCCTGGACGTGAAGATGTTCGGCGGGCCGGTCATCGGGCTACAATACGGCTCGATCAAGTCGCAGCTGGGCGAGAAGCTGAACGGCATCGTCGACTACGAGCTCTGGGTGCACGAGCCGACGATGAGCTTTCCCGGGGTCGACGCCTTTATCGCGGAGTATCAGGAACGGGCCAAGCAGGCCGGGACCGACCCGCTCGGCTATTACGTGCCGCCGCTGGTCTACGCCAATTTTCAGGTGCTCGAGCAGGCGGTCGAGGGGGTCGGCTCGCTCGACCAGGACAAGCTCGCCCAATACATGCACGCGACCACGTTCAAGACGATCATGGGCGACATCAAATTCGGCGCCGACGGGGAATGGGCCGAGCCGCGGATCCTGACGATCCAGTATCAGGGAGTGCGCGGCCGCGGCCTCGACCAGTTCGCCAAGCCGGGGATCCAGGTCATCCTCGACCCGCCCGCCTACAAGACCGGAACCCTCAAATACCCCTACTCCATGGCGCGGGAGTAGGTGTTCGACCAAACGCCGAATAAGGCGCTGTCACCTTCCAAGAATTGATAGACCAGCCCCGATCCATGAAAGTCGTCGTCGTCGAATTGCCGGCAAAGGCGAAGACCATCAACAAGTATCTCGGCAGCGACTACAAGGTCGTCGCCAGCTACGGCCATGTCCGCGACCTGCCGTCGAAGGACGGCTCGGTTCGGCCGGACGCGGATTTTGCGATGTCGTGGGAGGTCGACGGCAAATCCGAAAAGCACATGAAGACGATCGCCGAGGCGGTGCGCGGCGCCGATCGCCTGTTTCTCGCCACCGACCCCGACCGCGAGGGCGAGGCGATCTCGTGGCACGTGCAGGAGGTGCTGAAATCCCGCCGCGCGCTCAAGGGTGTCGAGGTCAAGCGGGTCGTCTTCAACGAGGTGACCCGGAACGCGGTCATCGAGGCGTTCCGCCGGCCGCGCGAGATCGACCATGAGCTGGTCGACGCCTATCTGGCGCGCCGCGCGCTCGATTATCTGGTCGGCTTCACCTTGTCGCCGGTGCTGTGGCGCAAATTGCCGGGGAGCCGCTCGGCCGGCCGCGTCCAATCCGTCGCGCTGCGCCTGGTGTGCGAGCGCGAGGGCGAGATCGAGGCCTTCAAGACCCGTGAATACTGGACCATCGAGGTCGAGCTCAAAACCGAAGCCGGGCACAGCTTCACCGCGCGCCTGACGCACCTCGACGGCAAGCGTCTCGACCGCTTCGATCTCGACAGCGAAGCCAAGGCGCGCGCCGCGGCCGAGGCGATCCTGCGCGCGCCGGGCTTCGCGGTCGTCGAGATCGACAGCCGCGAGGTCCGCCGCAACCCGTTCCCGCCGTTCACCACCTCGACCTTGCAGCAGGAAGCTTCGCGCAAGCTCGGCCTGGGCGCGAGCCGCACCATGCAGATCGCGCAGCGCCTTTACGAGGGCATCGAGCTCGACGGCGATACGGTCGGGCTGATCACCTATATGCGGACCGACGGGGTGGCGATCGCGAACGAGGCGGTGGCCGCCGCCCGCGCCCTGATCGGCGCCGAGTTCGGGCCGAAATACGTCCCCGACCGGCCGCGCGCCTATCGCAGCCCGGCCAAGAACGCCCAGGAGGCGCACGAGGCGATCCGGCCGACCGACCTCGGCCGCAAGCCCGCCGATGTCGCGGGCTTTCTCGACCGCGACCAGCGCCGGCTCTACGAGCTGATTTGGAAGCGCACGGTGGCGAGCCAGATGGCCTCGGCGCTCTTGGAGCAGGTCGCCGTCGACATCGCCGATCCGAGCGGCGGCGTGCGGCTGCGCGCGACCGGCTCGGTCGTCGTCTTCGACGGGTTTCTGGCGCTCTACCAGGAGGACCGCGACGACGCGCCGGACGAGGAGGGCGAGGGCGGCCGGCTGCCGGCGATGAAGAAGGGCGAGCGGCCGGCGCGCGGCGAGGTCGCCCCGAAGCAGCATTTCACCCAGCCGCCGCCGCGCTACACCGAGGCGAGCCTCGTCAAGAAGCTCGAGGAGCTCGGCATCGGCCGGCCCTCGACCTACGCCTCGATCCTGCAGGTCCTGCAGGACCGCGCCTATGTCCGGCTCGAAAAGCGGCGCTTCCTGCCGGAGGACCGCGGGCGGCTGGTCACCGCCTTTCTGACGAGCTTCTTCGAGCGCTATGTCGAATACAATTTCACCGCCGAGCTGGAAAACCAGCTCGACGACGTGTCGGCCGGGCGCACCGACTGGAAGGCGCTGCTGCGCGATTTCTGGCAGGGATTTTCGACGGCGGTCGACGGCACCAAGGACCTGACGATCAGCCAGGTGCTGAGCGCGCTCGACGCCGATCTCGGCCGCCATTTCTTTCCGCAGGACGGCCCCGGCGGCGACCCGCGCCTGTGCCCGGTCTGCGGCGCCGGCCGGCTCAGCCTCAAGCTCGGCAAGTTCGGCGCGTTCATCGGCTGCTCCGACTACCCCAATTGCCGCTATACCCGCCCGCTCGTCGTCGAGGGCGACGCCAAGGCGGAAGCGCCGACCGAGCTGGCGCTGGGCGCCGACCCGGCGAGCGGGCTTGGGGTGGCGGTCAAAAAAGGCCCCTACGGCCATTACGTCCAGCTCGGCGAAGGCAATGGCGAGGCCAAGCCCAAGCGGGTGGCGCTGCCGCGCGGGCTCGCCCCGGCCGATGTCGATCTCGACGCGGCGTTGCGGCTCCTGGCGCTGCCGCGCGAGCTCGGGCGGCATCCCGAATCGGGCGAGGCGATCGTCGCCGGCATCGGCCGGTTCGGCCCTTACATCAAGCACGGCGCGGTCTTCAAGTCGCTCGCCGCCGATGACGACGTGCTGACCATCGGCCTCAACCGCGCCGTCGTGCTGTTGGCCGAGCCGGCCGCGGCGCGCCGCCCGACCGCACAGCTGCTGCGCGACCTCGGCCCCCATCCCGAGGGCGGCGCGGTCGGGCTCTATCAGGGCCGCTACGGCCCCTATGTCAGCCATCAGGGCGTCATCGCCTCGCTGCCCAAGGCGGCCGACCCCGACGCATTCTCGCTCGCCGAGGCCTTGCCGCTGCTCGCCGAACGGCGCGCCAAGGGCCGCGGCCGGCCGCCGCGCCAAGCCGGCAAATCCGCAGCGGCCAAGGCCCCGGCCGTGAAAACGGCGACCAGGAAGGCGACGAAGACGAAGGCGAAAGCGAAGGCGGGGGCCGGCCCGGCGAAACGCAAGGCGGGCGCCGCGGGTTTGGCGAAGAAGCCCGCTTCCCGGCCAAAGGCGCAGCCGGGCTGAATGGCGAGATCGAAGGCTTCGGCAAAAAAACCGCGCGGCGATCGCGCCCTGCCCTCGCCCGCCGCGCTGTCGGCTTTCGTGCGCGACAGCGCCTCGCCGGTCGGCGTGCGCGAGGCGGCCCGCGCCTTCGGGCTCGCCCCGGCCGACCGCCCGGCGCTGCGCGCCATGCTGCGCCAGATCGAACGCCCCGCCCCGGCTGATCGCCCAACCCCGGCCGACCGCGCGGAGACCGCCCTCCCGGAAGTCGCCGTCATCGAATGCTTCGGCAGCGACCCGGACGGGGTTCCGCTGGCCCGGCTCGTCGCCTGGTCGGGGCCGGCCCCGGCCCCGGTCGTGCGCCTCGACGAGGCCGGCGACGCCGCGGCCCTGCCGGTCGGCGCGCGCGCCGCCGCGCGCCTGATCCGGCGCGAGGGCGGCCAGATCGAAGGCCGGGTCATCCGCCGGCTCGACGCGACCGGCGAGCGGATCGTCGGCGTCTTCCGACTCGATCGCGACGGCGGGCGGCTGGTTCCGGCCGACCGCCGCAATCGGACCGAGCACCGGGTCGCCGCACGGGACGCCGGCGGCGCCGGCGAGGGCGAGCTCGTCGTCGGCGAGCCGGTCTCGACCGCCCGGCTCGGCTTGCCGCAGGCCCGGATCGTCGAGCGGCTGGGCCCGGTTTCGGCGCCGGGGGCGATCAGCCTGATCGCGATCGCGGCCTACGGCATCCCGACCGAATTTCCCCGCGAGGCGCTGGAGGAGGCCGCGGCCGCGGCGCCGATCGGCGTCGAGGGCCGCGCCGATCTGCGCGATCTGCCGCTGGTGACGATCGACGGCGCCGACGCCCGCGATTTCGACGACGCGGTCTGGGCCGGGCCCGACCCCGATCCGCAGAACCCCGGCGGCTGGCGTCTCGTCGTCGCGATCGCCGATGTCGCCTGCTTATGTCCGTCCCGGCGGCGCGCTCGACCGCGAGGCCGAGAAGCGGGGCAACTCGGTCTATTTCCCGGACCGCGTCGCGCCGATGCTGCCCGAGGCCTTGTCGAACGAGCTGTGCTCGCTGAAGCCCGGCGTCGACCGCGCCTGCCTCGCCGTCCATCTCTGGGTCGACGCCGCCGGCGTGAAGCGCCGCCATCGCTTCGAGCGCGGGCTGATGCGCTCGGCGGCCCGGCTCACCTACGAGGAGGCGCAGGCGGCGCGCGACGGCGGCGGCGACGATGGGTCGGCGCTGGCGGCGCTCTACGGCGCCTATGGCGCGCTGGCCCGGGCGCGCGCCGCCCGCGGCGCGATCGAGCTCGACCTCCCCGAGGACCGGGTCGTGCTCGACGCCGAGAAGCGGCCGGTCGCGGTGATCCCGGCCCAGCGGCTCGACAGCCATCGGCTGATCGAGGAATTCATGATCCTGGCGAATGTCGCCGCCGCCGAGGAGCTGGAGGCGCTGCATCGGCCTTGCATGTACCGCGTCCACGACGCGCCCGACCCCGAAAAGCTCGCCGAGCTCAGCGATTTTCTCGCCGGGCTCGGCATCACCGGCCTCGCGCTCGCCAGGGGACAGGCGCCGCGGCCCGCCCTCTTCAACCGTCTGCTGCGCCGCGCCGCGGCAACCCCCGAAGCGGCCCTCGTCAACGAGCTGGTCCTGCGCTGCCAGGCGCAGGCCGCCTACAGCCCGGGCAACATCGGCCATTTCGGGCTGGCGCTGCGGCGCTACGCGCATTTCACCTCGCCGATCCGCCGCTACGCCGACCTCCTGGTCCACCGCGCGCTGGTTGGCGAGGTCGCGGACGCGGAGCGCCTGACGGCGGTTGGGGAGCATATTTCGACCACCGAGCGCCGCGCCGCGGCGGCCGAGCGCGCCGCCCTCGAGCGCTGCCGGGCGACCCTGCTCGCCGGCTCGGTCGGCCGCCTGTTCAACGCCCGGATCAGCGGCGTCGCGGCGTTCGGGCTCTTTATCACGACGGCGGAGAACGGCGCGACCGGGCTCGCGCCGATATCGTCCCTGCCCGGCGACTATTGGCTGCACGACGCGCGCGCGCACCGGCTGGTCGGGCGCCGCTCCGGGCGCGCCTTCCGGCTCGGCGACGAGGTCGCGGCCCGGCTCGTCGAAGCCGACGCGATCGGCGGCCGGCTGGTGTTTCGGATCGAGCAAGACGGCACGAGCGAGCGCCCCCGACGCTCTCCTTACGGGCTTCGCAGAGGGCGCGGTTGATCCCCCGCCCTCGGCAATTTACTGTGCCCGATGGCCGACGCCGGCCGAGCGTCGCGCCGATGCGGGGGTGATCGGGGGTTTCCTCCATGCCGAGATCGTTGCTTGCGGCCGCTGCTCTCGGGCTCGTCGCCGCTTTGGCCGCCTGCGCCGAGCGCGGGCCGCTGCCCGTCGATCCGGTGGGGAGGTTGTTCGCGCGCGGCCTCGACGAAATCTCGGAACTCTATATTGCGCCGGTGTCGAGCCGGAAGCTGGCCTTCGCCGGCGCCGTGCGGCTGGCGCAGCTCGACCCGAAGGTCTCGGTCGTCGAATCGCCGGGCTCCGAGCGCAGCGCCCAGCTGGTGCTCAACTATGGCGGGCGGGAGGCAGCGGCCTATCCCGACCCCTCGGGCGAAGACCCGCACGCCTGGGGCGGCTGGCTCGGCCACCTGATCGCCGATGCCAGGGCGGCCTCCCCGACGATCGGCGGGCTCTCCGAGGACAAGATCGACAAGGCCGTGTTCGACGGCGTCACCGGCGCGCTCGACCGGTTCTCGCGCTACGCCGCGCCTGACGCGGCCAAGGACCAGCGCGCCGCGCGCGACGGCTTCGGCGGGATCGGCGTCACCCTCGACGTGGCCAAGGACGAGTTCCGGGTCAGCGCGGTCACTCCGGGCGGGCCCGCCGACGCCGCCGGCATTCGGCCGCAGGACAGGATCGTCGCGATTGACGGCGCGCCGACCGCCGGCCGATCGCAAAGCGAGGTGATCCATCAGCTGCGCGGCCCGATCCTCAGCGCCGTCGACATCGCCGTCGACCGCGCGGGCCAGGCCCGCCCGCGGGAATTTCGGCTGCGTCGCGCGCTGATCGTGATCCCGACCGTGACCATGCTGCGCGACGGCGGGGTCGCCGTCCTCCACATCGCCGGCTTCAATCAGAACACGACGCAGCAGATCGTCGAGGATCTGGAGGCGGTCGAGCGCGAGATGGGGCCGGCGCTGCGCGGCATCGTGCTCGACCTGCGCGGCAACCCCGGCGGCCTGCTCGATCAGGCGGTCAGCCTGTCGGATGTCTTTGTCGCCAAGGGGCCGATCGTGTCGACCATCGGGCGCCACCCGGCGAGCCGTCAGTATTTCGAGGCGTCGGGCGACAGCATCGCGCCGCGGGTCCCGATCGTGGTGCTGATCAACGGCGGCTCCGCCTCGTCCTCCGAGATCGTCGCCGCGGCGTTGCAGGATCTCGGCCGCGCGGTCGTCGTCGGCAGCGCCTCCTACGGCAAGGGCACGGTGCAGACCGTGATGCGGCTGCCCAACGACGGCGAGCTGACCCTGACCTGGGCGCAGCTGGTGACGCCGTCGGGGTATCTGCTGAACGAGCACGGCGTGGTGCCGACCCTGTGCACCAGCGACCTCGGCGACGACGACCGTTCCGCGCAGATCGCGCTGGAGCGGGTCAACGCGTTGTCGACCCGGCCGCGGGCGGCGCTCGACGAGGGCGCCTGGTCGCGGCTGCGCCATTCCTGCCCGCCGCGCCAAGGCGATCACGCGATCGACCTGACGGTGGCCAAGCGGCTGCTCGCCGACCCCGCGCTCTACGCCGAGGCGGTGCATGTGCTGAGCGGCAACCCGAACCTCGCCGCCAAGCCGCCGGGCGTCCCTTGACAGCGACCGGCGGGTTGCTATCTTCGACCAGCGCCGATCCCCGAACCGGAGGTTCCGATGGCCAAGACCAACACCGTCCTGATAAAGCTGGTCAGCAGCGCCGACACCGGGTTTTACTACGTGACCAAGAAGAACCCGCGCACCAAATCGGCCAAGCTCGAGCTGAAGAAGTTCGACCCGGTCGCCCGCAAGCACGTCGTCTTCAAGGAAGCCAGGATCAAGTAGCCGGCGGTCCGGCCGGAAGGCCATGAAATCGGCCTATGGGCGGCAGACGCCGCCGCCGGATTACGAGCTGACCTGCGTCGAGCCCGGCAGCCCGATGGGCGAGCTGCTGCGGCGTTACTGGCAGCCCGCCTGCACCTCGGACGAGCTCGCCGATCTGCCGCGCAAGGTCAAGCTGCTGTGCGAGGAGCTGTCCGTCCGCGCAGGAAGGGCGAGCGGCGCGTTCAGAATGTATCGCGCGCACAGCGGCGCGTCGCTCGTGGAGCCGGCGAGGCCGAGGGGCTACGCTGCTGCTATCAACGACAGGCTCTACGACGCACGAGGACCGGTGCCTCGAGCCGATAACGAGTTCGCGAGTGTTCGGAACCCGGCCTGGGCGCCCGAGGTTAAGGATGTGCGACCAGATTTTGCGTCACGGAGCAGATTCGCCGAATCGTCTGTTGCGCCGCACCGGGATTGTGACGCGCTATATAGTCTCCGATCGCTTCAAGATCACGGGCCGCTGGCGCCGTCCAGACCAGCCTCATTCCGGCGCGGAATATTTGCCGAGGATGCGGGCGAGCTCTTCTTCGGTGACAAACTCACACCGGTCGGCGGCGGCGATACCAGCCTCGATTTTCCGGAGCTGCCATTCTTGAAGCTCCAGATAATCCCGGACGGCTCGGTTCACGAGATCGTCGACCGACCGGTTGGTTCGCTGGGCAAGGCGATCAAGAGCCCGCCGGGTTTCGTGTTCCAGCTCGATGGTCACGATTTCGGACATCGGCGCTCCCGTCCGCCATGGCGCCAAGCAATTGAGCCTAAGCCTTCCAAACCCTCGCCGGCAAGCGGCGCGGTCTGCCATCTCAAGCCGCCGCCGGATAACGCCGCCCGGCCAGATAGCGCGCGCCCTGCGGCCCGCCGCGCTCGGCGTGCCGGCAGCCGGCGTCCATCGCAAAGCTGTCGCCGGCGCGATAGACCCGCTCGGTCCCATCGCGAGCGATCGCCATCTCGCCCTCGAGGACAAGAAGCCGCGCGTCGAACTCGTGCGCGTGCTCGGGGTTGAGCGCGTCGGGCGCCATCCGGCGATCGACGACTTCGGCGTATCCCTGCGCTTGCAGCTCAGCCTCGAACTCCGCCCGGTTCATCCTCGTGCTCCCTCGCCTGTTTCGCCGCGGGGGAATATAGCGCCGGGCCGGGCGCGGCGATACCCGGATCGGACAGCGACGCCGGGCCCGGCTCGCCATCGCGGCGATCGCCGTGCTACCCTGGTCGAGGGCGACAGGGATCGGCTCGGCTCGTTCATGGCGAGACGCAGCGCTCCGCCGACCGGGGTGGAGAACGGCAATGGCCATCCCTCGCCGCAGGGCGGGCGCCGCCGACGGCGCGCGGGAGGAAGGGCGATGCGGGTGCTGGTGGTGGGGTCGGGCGGGCGGGAGCACGCGCTCGCCTGGGCGATTGCGGCCTCGCCCTTGGTCGATGCGCTGTTTTGCGCGCCGGGCAACGCCGGGATCGCCGAGGAGGCCGAATGCGTGGCGATCCGCGCGACCGACATCGCCGGGCTCGTCGGGTTCTGTCGCAAGGAGCGGATCGACTTCGTCGTCGTCGGCCCCGAGGCGCCGCTCGTTCTGGGGCTGGTTGACGCGCTCGAGGCCGAAGGGGTCCCGGCCTTCGGCCCGAGCGCCGCGGCGGCGGCGCTCGAAGGCTCGAAATCCTTCATGAAAGACCTCTGCGCCAGGGCCGGAATCCCGACCGCCGCCTACCGCCGGTTTCGCGACCCGGCCGCGGCGAAGGGCTATGTCGCCGCGCGCGGCGCGCCGATCGTCGTCAAAGCGGACGGGCTCGCCGCCGGCAAGGGCGTCGTCGTCGCCGCCGATCTCGACGCGGCGTTGCGCGCGGTCGACGCAGCACTGGTCGAGCGCCGGTTCGGCGACGCCGGCGGGGAGATCGTGGTCGAGGATTTTCTCGACGGCGAGGAGGCGAGCTTTTTCGCGCTGGTCGACGGCGCGGACGCGCTGCCGCTCGCCGCCGCGCAGGACCACAAGCGCGTCGGCGACGGCGACCAAGGGCCGAACACCGGCGGCATGGGCGCCTATTCGCCGGCGCCCTGCCTGACCCCGGCGCTCGAAGGCCAGGTCATGGACCGCATCATCCTGCCTGCCGCGGCGGCGATGGCGCGCGACGGGCGGCCCTTCAAGGGCGTCCTCTATGCCGGGCTGATGCTGACCGGGGACGGCCCGCGGCTCCTCGAATACAATGTCCGCTTCGGCGACCCGGAGGCGCAGGTGCTGGCGGTGCGGCTGATGAGCGACCTCTTGCCGGCGCTGATCGCGGCGCGCGACGGGGTGCTGCGCCAGGTCGATCTGCGCTGGCGCGCCGAGGCGGCGCTGTGCGTCGTGATGGCCGCCAGGGGCTACCCCGACGAGCCGCGGCGCGGCGGCGAGATCCGCGGCCTCGAGGCGGCCGCCGCCGGCGACCCGGAGGTCAAGATCTTTCACGCCGGCACCCGCCGCGAGAACGGCAGGCTGCTCGCCGATGGCGGCCGCGTGCTCGGCGTCACCGCGCTCGGCGGCGATCTCGCCCGCGCCCGCGAGCGCGCCTACGCCGCTGTCGACCGGATCGATTGGCCGGACGGCTTTTGCCGCCGCGACATCGGCCGCCCGATGCTGCGGCGATGAGCCCGCCGCAGCCCGAGCCGCCGACGACCCCTTCGCCGCGGCGGCCTGGCGACGGCGATCGGCATTGTGAGCCGGCTCGCATCCCCGGCGGGCGCGGCTGCGATAAGGTTTGATCGGGCTCGACAGGAGGGCGGGGTCATGAGCGAAAGAACGGCGGGAGGATACCGGGCGCGCCGCATCGTGATGGCGCGGCGGCAGCCCGGCATTGTACCGGCGGGCGAGGGGTTTCCGCCGCAGCCGGACGAGGATCTGGCGTTCCGCGGCGGCCGAACCTTGCCGCGAATGAGCTACAAGACATTCTATGTCGGGGCGAGCTGGGCCGGCGGCGCGCTGGCCGCCGCCCGCGCGAGCCTCGATGGAGCGCTCGCCGCGGCGATGACCGACCCGGCGCTGAACGAGATCGTCGGCCAGTATTTCGGCGGCGCCGTGATCGCGACCGAGCCGCTGGGCTCGGCGATCCTCGATCTCCCGGTCCAGCAGAATTTCGACAAGGGCGACATCCACGAGCTGGCGCAGCGGACGTTCATGTCGGGCGCGCTCTCGGGCGCCGACCTCGGCAGCGCCATCGTCAATTTCGTGCTGCCGCCCACCGTCGTGCTGTCGAGCGACGGCGGCGGCGCGCTGCGGATCGGCCGGCGGTCGCCGCCCGGCGCGCCCGAGACCGAGGAAGAGGATTCGCGGCACGGCCTCGGCGGCTATCACGGCTCGATCCACGTCATGCACCCCGGCGCGCCGATCACGGTCTATTACGCGGTCTCGGTGTGGTCCGAAGGCGGCAACGGCATCGCCATTCCCGGCTGGGCGCCGTGGGAGAACGCCTGCGCCACGCTCTACCACGAGCTGAACGAGGCCCGCACCGACCCTGATGTCGAGGATGCGATCCGCACCGGCGATCTGCGCTGGATCGGGTGGAACGCTGACAGCGGCGACGAGATCGGCGACTTTCCGATCGAGGAGGCCGGCCCCGACCTGTCGCTCGTGTTCCGCAAGGTCGGGCTCGCCGACGGATCGGGGACCGTTCCGATCCAGCTCCTATGGTCGAACCGGGTCCACGCGCCGGAGGCGCCGGGCGCACCGCACCTCGCCGCGGTGGCCGCCGCGCGGCCGGCCGCGCCGGTGTTCACGCTGGCTGCGGCCTCGGCGCCGGCGGCGGTCGGCGCCGGCATCGCTTTTTCCGCGCCGGGCAAGCTCGAGGACTTCAAGAAGCCGGCCTCCGCCGCCGGCTGGAGCGCCTTTCTTTCCGGCTTCTTCGATGATTCGGCAGCGGCGACCCAGGCCTACCTCAAAGGGCTGCCGAGCCAGTTCTTCAACCCGGCGAAGGGCATCCCGCAAGCGCCCGACCGAGCCGAATTGCCGATCAAATGGCCGGGCTTCCCGCGCCTGCTGGAAAATTCGGACCTGCCGCCCGAGGAGGCGCTGCGCCAGGCCGAGCTGATCTCCGGCACCTTTATCGGCCGCTATCGGCACCAGGACGAGTATCTCGAATGGTTCGTCGCCCGCGATCCGGCGAGCCAGAAGATCGTCCGGATCGACTTTACCTGCGAGGGGCCGGAATACTGGCAGTTTCTCGCCGAGAACGAGCCCGATCAGCTGGTGGCGCTCTACCAGCGGCATGTCGCAGCCGATGCGAAGGCCGCCGATCTGCTGCATGACGGCCGCTACAACCCGCTCAACGTCTGGAACACGATGCGGGGCGCCATGCACCTGATCCAGCCGAACAATTCGCTGAGCGCCGAGATCAAGATCGCCGCCGACGCGACGATCCTGCGCAAGAACGACGACGGCAGCCTCAAGACCGACGCGCAGGATCTGATCGTTTGCGCGCAATACGGCGAGCCCGGCCGCGCCAGCGACCCGCATATCGGCGACCTCGTCAACGAGCTGGCGCGCGCCGGCTGGGTCGTCTCGCTGAAGGACCCGGTCGGGCTCTATATGAGCCGGCCGAGGCTCACCGGCTTCGCCACCCCGGACGGCCGGCCGGTGACGCAGGACTGGTTCACCGTCACCCGCGGCTCCGAGGACTACATCCTGCACGGCGTCTTCGCGGCGCCGGCGGGCTCGCCCTACGTCGTCGGCGACATCATGATCGGCGGCGAGCCGCTCGCCTATGGCGGGCAGGTGGCGAAGGTCGTCGACATGGGGCTGACCGGGGTCGCCTACGGCAAGGGCGCGATCAAGAGCCCGGCCTTCCCGTGCGGCGGGCCGCGCGCTGCGGCCGCTGCGATGCTGACGGCCGGCGGCTGGCGGATCGGCCGCGGCCGGTAGGCGCCTTGGCCATGGCGATCGACGAGCCGCTGCTCGATCTCGACGACATCCAGGGCAACATCTATCCGGGGTTCAACAAGGACCACCAGACCTTCCGCTTTCTCGGCATCGCCGACGCGGCGCAGGCGCGCCTCGGCCTCGCCGACCTCGCCGGGGAGGTGGCGACCAGCGCGATGGTGCGGCGCTATGCGAGCTTGCGCGCCGCGGTCAAGGCGGCGCGCGCCGGCGGTCCTTCCGGGATGAGCGCGACTTGGATGAACTTGGCGCTCGGCTATGGCGGGCTGGCGAAATTGGCCTCGCCCGCGCTCGCCGACGCCGTCGGCGGCGGCGCGCTCAAAGCCGGGCAAGCCGCCCGGGCGGCGCTCCTCGGCGATCCGACCGACCCGGCGGCGCCCGGCCATCCTTCCGGCTGGGCGATCGGCCGGCCGGGCAGCGCGCCCATCGACCTCGTCGTGACCATCGCCGGCGACGATCGGGCGGACGTCGACGCCTATGCCGACCGGCTCGACGCGCGGCTCGCGCGATTTCGCGCCCCGGACGGGCAGCCGGCGCTGCGCCGCGTGCTCGACGACCTGAACGGCGACACCCTCGGCGGCGAGCTCAACGGCCACGAGCATTTCGGCTTCAAGGACGGGATCTCGCAGCCGGCGCTGCGCGGGCGGCTCAAATCGGCGCCCGACGCGTATCTGACCGAGCGCCTGATCGATCCCTCCTCGCCGCTCGCCATCCGCTACGGCCGGCCGGGCCAGGCGCTGCTGTGGCCGGGCCAGGTCCTGCTCGGCCAGCCACGGCAGAACGGCCGGGACATCGCGAAGCCGCTGGCGCCGTTGCCGGCGCCCGAAGAGTGGGTCGCGAACGGCTCGTTCATGGTGCTGCGCGTGCTGCGGCAGGATGTCCCCGGCTTCTGGGCGGCGATGCGCGGCTATGCCCGCGAGGCGCTGGGGCGCGACGACGACGCGGCGGCGGACTGGGTCGCGGCGCGCGTCGTCGGGCGCTGGCGGTCGGGCGCGCCGGTGATCCGCACCCCCGATAAGGACGATCCCGCCTTCGTCGCCGACAACCGGACCGCCAACGATTTCGGCTTTCGCACCGAGGGAAAGACGCCGCCGCTCGCCGCCGGCCAGCCGCCGCTGCCCGATCTGCCGGTCTCGCGCGCCGATCCCGCGGGCGCGGTCTGCCCGTTCGCCTCGCATATCCGCAAGATCAACACCCGCGACGACGCGTCCGACCAGGGCGGCCCCGACGACACCCTCGTCCGCCTGCTGGTCCGTCGCGGCGTTCCTTACGGCCCGGCCTTTCCCGATCCCCGGCGCGCCGTCCCGGACGGCCGTGAACGAGGATTGATCTTCGTCTCCTATCAAGCCTCGATCGAGCGGCAGTTCGAGTTCCTGATGCAGAACTGGGTGAACGGCGACGACGCGCCGCGCGTCGGCGGCGGCCGCGACGCCGTTCTCGGCCGGCATCTGCCGCAGGACGATCTGAGGGCGACGGCGATCACCATCATCGACCCGGCCGGCGCGCCGCATCGCCTGCCGCAGACGGCGGAATTCGTCGTGACGCGCGGCGGCGGCTATTTCTTCGCTCCGTCGGTCGCCGGGATTGCTGCGCTGGCGGCCGGTCCGCCGGTCGCCTAGCCGCCCGGCCCGGCCAGGTTGACGCGTCCTCGGGGCGATCGATAAATTTCCTCCCGCCGCAGCGCCGCCGGCGGCTTGGCTTGCGGGCCTTGGGTAACCACATCACCCGTTCGATGATTCCGCAGACCGATTCCGGATCATCGGATGTGACGCCGCCATGCCCGGACCCATCGCACCCTCGCCGATCAACGAGCTCACCGAGCGCAGCCGCGAGATCTTCCGCCTGATCGTCGACGGCTATGTCGCCACCGGCGAGCCGGTCGGCTCGCGCACTTTGTCGCGCCGGCTGACCCAGAACCTGTCGCCGGCGACGATCCGCAACGTCATGGCCGACCTCGAGGAGGCGGGCCTGCTCTATGCGCCGCACACCTCGGCCGGCCGGCTGCCGACCGAGCTCGGCTTGCGCCTCTTTGTTCACGGCCTGCTCGAGATCGGCCGTCTCGCCGAGGACGAGCGGCGCAGCATCGAGAGCCTGTGCGCCGCGCGCGGCAAGAGCCTGCCGCAGGCGCTCGAGGAGGCGACCAGCGCCTTGAGCGGGCTGTCGCACTGCGCCGGAGTGGTCGTCGTGCCCAAGCAGGACCGCCCGCTCAAGCACCTGGAGTTCGTGCATCTGGGGCCCGGCCGGGCGCTCGTCGTGCTGGTCACCGAGGACGGGCTGGTCGAGAACCGGGCGATCGAGGTGCCGCTCGGGCTGCCGCCGGCCGCGCTCGCCGCCGCCGGCAACTATCTGAACGCCCGGCTGATCGGCCGCACCATCGAGGAGGCGCGGGCCGAGATCGAGCAGGAGATCCAATCGAACCAGGCCCAATTGGACGCGCTGACCTCGAAGCTTGTCGCGGCCGGCCTGGCGACCTGGGCCGGCGGCGACAAAGGGAGCGCGCTGATCGTCCGCGGCCAGGCGAACCTCCTCGAGGACGTGACCGCGCTCGCCGACCTCGAGCGCCTGCGCAGCCTCTTCGAGATGCTCGAAACGCGGGAAACCATGGTGCGCCTGCTCGACGCCAGCAAGCGCGGCGAAGGGGTGCAGATCTTCATCGGCGCCGAGAGCCACCTGTTCGGGGTGGCCGGCTGCTCGATGGTGATCGCCCCTTATCAGAACAGCCGCGAGCAGATCGTCGGCGCGATCGGGGTCATCGGCCCCACTCGGATCAATTACGCCCGGATCATCCCGATGGTCGACTACACGGCCAAGATGATCGGGCGCCTGATGGGATAGGACGAAGAATGGACGACACCAGAAGCGAGGCGGCCGGCCCCGGCGCCGGTGAGACGGCTGCGAACAGCAACGCCGAGGAAATCGCGCTGGAGCCCGCAGAGGCGCGCGTGGCGGCGCTCGAAGCCGAGCTCGCCGAGCACAAGGACCGCGCGCTGCGGGCATTGGCCGAGGTCGAGAACGTCCGCCGCCGCGCCCAGCGCGAGCGCGAGGACGCCGCCAAATACGCGGTCACCGGCTTCGCCCGCGATCTGCTCTCGGCGGCGGACAATCTGCGCCGGGCGCTCGACAGCCTGCCCGAGGCGGAAATCCGCGACGAGCGCACCCGCGGCCTGCTCGAAGGCGTGGCCGCGACCGAGCGCGAGCTCTTGGGCGTCTTCGAGCGCCACGGAATCCGCCGCATCGACCCCAAGGGCGAGCCGTTCGACCACAATTTCCACCAGGCCATCTTCGAGGCCGAGGCCCCGGGCCAGCCCGGCGGCGCCGTGGTCGAGGTGCTGCAGCCGGGCTGGGTGCTGCACGACCGCCTGCTGCGGCCGGCGATGGTCGGCGTCGCCAAGAAGGCGGGCCCCCCCGGCGAGCCCGCGGAACCGGCGGGCTGAGCCGGTTGCAGCGGCCTGTCCGCCCACATATATAACCCTGGCTTCAGTCGGGGGATGATGACGGAGCAATCACTTCCCGGGGGATCGGGGCGGTGCTTTCCCGGGCCGTCCGGTCCTGCTTTCAGAACGAGGTGCCCATGAGCAAGGTGATCGGTATCGATCTCGGCACGACGAATTCGTGCGTCGCCGTGATGGAAGGCAAGAGCGCCAAGGTGATCGAGAACAGCGAGGGCATGCGCACCACGCCCTCGATGGTGGCGTTCACCGAATTGGGCGAGCGGCTCGTCGGCCAGGCGGCCAAGCGCCAGGCGGTGACCAACCCCGAAAACACGTTCTTCGCGATCAAGCGGCTGATCGGGCGCCGCTTCACCGATCCGCTGGTCCATAAGGACATGGATCTCGTCCCGTACAAGATCGGCGCCGGCGAGAATGGCGACGCGTGGGTCGAGAGCCGCGGCAAGAAATACGCCCCCTCGCAGATCAGCGCCTTCATCCTGCAAAAGATGAAGGAGACCGCCGAAGCGTATCTCGGCGAGACGGTCGCCGAGGCGGTCATCACCGTCCCCGCCTATTTCAACGACAGTCAGCGCCAGGCGACCAAGGACGCCGGCAAGATCGCCGGCCTCGAGGTGCTGCGCATCATCAACGAGCCGACCGCAGCCGCGCTCGCCTACGGCATGGAGCGCAAGGGCAGCGGCACGATCGCGGTCTATGATCTGGGCGGCGGCACCTTCGACATCTCGGTCCTGGAGATCGGCGACGGCGTGTTCGAGGTCAAGTCGACCAATGGCGACACCTTTCTCGGCGGCGAAGACTTCGACAAGAACATCATCGACTATCTCGCCGACGAGTTCAAGAAGGAGCAGGGGATCGACCTGCGCAACGACCGCCTCGCCTTGCAGCGTCTTAAGGAAGCCGCGGAGAAGGCCAAGATCGAGCTGTCGTCGTCGATGCAGACCGATGTCAACCTGCCCTTCATCACCGCCGACCAGCACGGGCCGAAGCACCTCAACATCAAGCTGACGCGGGCGAAGCTCGAGGCGCTGGTCGAGGATCTGATCCAGCGGACGATCGGGCCGTGCCGCGCCGCGCTCAAGGATGCCGGCCTCAAGGCCTCCGAGATCGACGAGGTGATCCTGGTCGGCGGCATGACCCGGATGCCCAAGGTCAACGACACGGTCAAGCAGTTCTTCGGCAAGGAGCCCAATCGCAGCGTCAACCCCGACGAGGTCGTGGCGATCGGCGCGGCGATCCAGGCCGGCGTCTTGAAGGGCGAGGTCAAGGACGTCCTGCTGCTCGACGTGACCCCGCTGTCCTTGGGCATCGAGACCCTGGGCGGCGTCTTCACGCGCCTGATCGACCGCAACACGACGATCCCGACCAAGAAGGGCCAGACCTTCTCGACCGCCGAGGACAACCAGACCGCGGTCACGATCCGCGTCTTCCAGGGCGAGCGCGAGATGGCGGCGGACAACAAGCTCCTCGGCCAGTTCGACCTCGTCGGCCTGCCGCCGGCCCCGCGCGGCATGCCGCAGGTCGAGGTCACCTTCGATATCGACGCCAACGGCATCGTCCAGGTGTCGGCCAAGGACAAGGCCACCGGCAAGGAGCAGCAGATCCGCATCCAGGCCTCGGGCGGCCTCTCCGAGGCGGACATCGACAAGATGGTCAAGGACGCCGAGGCGCATGCCGAGGACGACAAGCGCCGCCGCGAGCTGGTCGAGGCGAAGAACAACGCCGACGCGCTGACCCATACCACCGAGCGCACCTTGAGCGAGAACGCCGACAAGATCCCGCAGGGCGACCAGGATGCGGCGCGGCAGGCGATCCAGGCGTTGAAGGACGCGCTCGGCAGCGACGACGCTGCGCAGATCAAGGCCAAGACCGAGGCCTTGGCGCAGGTGTCGATGAAGCTCGGCGAAGCGCTCTACAAGGCGCAGCAGGCCGAGCAGGCCGGCGGCGGCGACGGCGGCCCGTCGGGCGGCTCGTCTCAGGGCGGGCCGTCCCACGGCGGCGGCCCGGGCGGCGACAAGGTCGTCGATGCCGATTTCGAGGAGGTCGACGACCAGAAAAAGCGCGGCTCCGCGTAGCCTGCTCCCGCGCGGTCCGACCGACCGATGCGATCGCCCCGGCATGCGTCCGCCGGGGTGATGCGCGCCGGCCGACCCTTCCAGCGAAGCCCCAACTATCGAAGCCTCCTCGCCCATGGCTAAGCAGGACTTTTACGAAACCCTCGGCGTCGCCAAATCGGCCGGCGCCGACGACCTCAAGCGGGCCTACCGCAAGCTCGCGATGCAGTTCCACCCGGACCGCAATTCCGGCGACAAGACCGCCGAGCAGAAGTTCAAGGACATCAACGAGGCCTACGACGTCCTCAAGGACGAGCAGAAGCGCGCCGCCTACGACCGCTTCGGCCATGCCGCGTTCGAGCAGGCCGGCGGGCGCGGGCCCGGCGATTTCGGCTTCGCCGGCGGCTTCGCCGACATTTTCGACGAGATGTTCGGCGATTTCGTCGGCGGCGGCCGGCGCGGCCAGTCGGGGCCGAGCCGCGGCAGCGACCTTCGCTACAACCTGCAGGTGTCGCTCGAGGAGGCCTTCCGCGGCAGGCAAACGACGATCCGGGTGCCGACCCTGGTCGCCTGCGAGCAGTGCAAGGGCAGCGGGGCCGAAGGCGGCTCCAGGCCGATCGCCTGCCCGACCTGCCAGGGCCGCGGGCGGGTGCGCCGGCAGCAGGGCTTTTTTACGATCGAGCAAACCTGCGCCGCCTGTCAGGGCGCCGGGCGGGTCATCGAGAAGCCGTGCCGCAGCTGCGGCGGCCAGGGCCGCGCCCGGCGGGAAAAGACCCTGTCGGTCAACATCCCGCCCGGCGTCGAGGACGGCACCCGGATCCGGCTTGCCGGCGAGGGCGAGATCGGGGTGCGCGGCGCCGCCGCGGGCGACCTCTACATCTTCATCAGCGTGGCGCCCCATCAGATCTTTCAGCGCGAGGGGGCCAACATCTTCTGCCGGGTGCCGATCTCGATTACGACCGCCGCGCTCGGCGGGTCGATCGAGGTGCCCAGCGTCGACGGCGCCCGCGCCCGCGTCACGGTCCCGGCCGGGACCCAGACCGGCCGCCAGTTCCGGCTGCGGCAAAAGGGCATGACGGTGCTGCGCTCGGCGGCCCGCGGCGACATGTTCATCGAGGCGATCGTCGAAACCCCGGTCAATCTGACCAAGCGCCAGCAGGAGCTGCTGCGCGAATTCGAGAAGGAAGGCGAAAACGCCCAGACCCATCCCGAGAGCGAAGGCTTTTTCGCCCGGGTCAAGGAATTCTTCGAGGACCTGCGCGAGTAATCGCGCTAAAGCCGTTTCCGACCGAGTCCCCGCGCTCGGCGCGCATCACCCCCACCCCTACCCGCCCCCATCGAGGGGGCGGGAGCACAAATCGGAGCGCTCATAGAGGCCCTCCCCCTTGATGGGGGAGGGTTTGGGAGGGGGTGAGCGCGGCGCCGATTGATCGAGCAGCCGCCCGCGTCCGGCCGAGCCGCTATCGCTTGCGGGCGTCGGCGACCATGTCCTTGAGCGCGTCGAGGTCGACCGCGCCGGGAGCGATGCGGTCGCCGACAATGAACGCCGGCGTGCCGCGGATGTTCAGCGCATCGGCGAGCGCCAGATTGGCCTTCAGCGCCTGCTCGACTTCCGGCGCCGCCATGTCCTTCTTGAGGCGGTCGAGATCGAGCCCGACCGAGCCGGCGACCTGATAGACCGTGTCGTCGGTGATCTGCCCGCGGGCCGCCATCATCGCCGTGTGAAACGCCTCGTACTTGCCTTGCTTTTGCGCGGCGAGCGCCGCATGCGCGGCGGTGACCGAGGCCGGCCCCAGCACCGGCAGCTCCTTGTAGACGAGGCGCAGCTGGGGATCCTGCCCGAGCAGCTTCCGCAGCGACGGCTGGACCTGCTTGCAATACGGGCAGCGGTAGTCGAAGAACTCGACGATCGCCGTATCGCCGTGCGGATTGCCGCCGACCGGGGTCGCCGGGTCGGCGAAGACTTCACGCCGCCGGTCGTTGAGCGCCTGCGAGGCCTTGGCGTCGGCGTCGCGGGTCAGCCGGGCCTCGGCGTCGCGCAGCGCGTCGATCAGGACCTCGGGGTTATGCACCAGATAGTCGTGGAGGATCTGCTCGATCTCCTGGCGCTGGGCCGGGGTGAACCCGGTCGCCGCGACCGGGCGCAACGGCGCGACGACCAGCAGCATAGAGGCCAGCAGCATCGGGACGAGCGGTGCGCGGAAGGATATGGCCACGGGCGACCTTGAAAGTGGATGGTTGATGAAAAGCGGGGCGGGCTCAGTTGGACTCTTCGAGCTCGCCCGCCTCGCGACGGATCTCCTCGGCGCGATTATAGGCGGCCGTGCTCTTGGGCAAGGTCTGCTTGGCCCGGGTGGCCTGCTGGATGGCGTCCTTCTTCTTGCCGCCGGCGAGCCCTTCCTCGGCCAGCGAGAGCGCGGCCATGCCGAGCTGGTTGTCGCGCCCATAGGCGGTCGCCAAGAGATGCCAGGCGGGGGTGTCCTTGTCCTCGGTGCGCAGGGCGTCGTTCAAATAGGCGATCGCCCGCTTGTTGAGGCTCGGATCGTTGGCCTCGATATAGGTCTGGGCGAGCGAGATCCGCAGCAGCGGGGCGCCCGGAGCAAGGCGCACGGCCTCCTCGTAAGGCGGGATCGCGTCGCGGATGCGGCCGTTCTCGAACAGCATCTGGCCCTTGAGCTCGCGAAAATACGGATCCCTCGGGTAATCCCTGATCAGCCCGTCGATGATCGGCAGCGCCTTGTCGAGCTTTGGGATCCGGTAATAGGCGATCGCCCGCGCATAGCGCGCCAGCACCGACTGGTCGCGCTCCGGATACGCCGCCAGGGTCGATGACGGCGGATCGGTGAAGGCGGCGAGCTTGACCTTGAGACGCTTGAACAATTCGACATAGAGGGGCGGGTCCGGCGTGTTCGACCAGCGCGAATGCGCGACATGGTTGCGCACATATTCGATCCGCTGCGAGGTCAGCGGGTGGGTGCGCAGATACGGGTCCTGATGCTCGCCCGCCAGCAGCTCCTCGCCCTGGAGGATCTCGAAGAACTGCAGCAGCCCTCGGGCGGACTCGCCGGCGCGGTCGAGAAAGGTCATCGCCGCCTGGTCGGCCGCCGCCTCCTGGCCGACCGAATACTGAAAGAACGCGCGCTGCGCCACACCCTCGGCGCCGAGCAGCGCCGCCCCGCCGCCGCTGCCCCTGCCGGCGACCGTCGCCGCGGCGCCCAGCACCATCGCGATGATCCCCTCGATGCCGGCGTTCGTCATCGCCTGCTGCGCGCGCGACAAGTGGCCGCCGGCGATATGGCCGGTCTCGTGCGCCAGGACGCCGATCAGCTGGTTCGGCGTCTGGGCGCGCGTGATCAGGCCGGTGTTGATGAACTCGTTCTGGCCGCCGGCGACAAAGGAGTTGATCTGCTTGTCGTCGATCAAATAGACGTGCAGCGCCTCCGGATCGAGCCCCGCCGCCTTCCAGATCGGGGTCACCATGATGCGGATATCGGCTTCGATCTCGGTGTCCCGGATAAAGCTTTGCGCCGCCTGCGCCGCCTGGGCGAAGGCGAGCGACGCGGCGACGGCGAGCGCCGCGCTGCGTCGGAGCAAACGAGAAGCCACCGGCGGCGCCTTCATGAGCCGCCGAGGGCGCGGTCGGAGCCCTCGGCATTTTTGGAGACGGGACCAGGCGGACGGCGCATCCGGCTCATGAAACGGCAAAAATGAGGCGACGGCGGGGCAACCGCGCCGCCGCGTCAGGACTGCATCAGACGTTGCCACCAGCCCTTGCGCGGGTCGGCCGGCCTTTCCGACACGGTCTGCACCGGATGCGGCGGCGGCGGCTCCGCCGCTTGTGGCTCGAACGCGGCGGGCGGCTCGAACGCGGCGGGCGGCGCCGTCTCGGCGGGCGGCGGTGCTGTGGCTTCCGGCGCGGAGGAGGGCAGCGGCTCGGGCCTCGCCGGGCCGTCGGAGCCCGGCTCCGGCAAAGGCTCGGCCCACCACGCCGGCGCGGCCTCCGCCGGGGGCGGGGCCGCAGCTTCCACATCGTCAACCGACGGCGTGGCGGCGGGCGCGGCGCTCCACAGCGGCGCGGCAGGCTCGGGGTGGGGGGCGTCGCCGCCGTTTTCGACTGGCGGCGGGCGCGGCTGCGTCCACGGCGGCGCAGCAGGCTCGGGGTGGGGGGCGTCGCTGCCGTTTTCGCTGGCGGCGGGCGCGGCGCTCCACGGCGGCGCGGCAGGCTCGGGGTGGCGGGCGTCGCCGCCGTTTTCGATGGCGGCCGGCCCGGTCTCGGCCGCCGCAGCCTCGACCTCGCCATTGCCCGACATGGAGGGCGCGGCGGCGGCCGGGATTTCCGCGCCGAGCTCCGACGGCCACAGGGCGGCGGGCGCGGCGATCGCCGGCTCGTTCGCCTCGGCCTCGGCGGTCGGCAGGATCTCGATCGCGGCGGCGCTGCTGGCGCTCTCGAAGCCGGTCTCGGCCGCGGCCTCGCGCCGGCCCCTGCGCCTTCCGCCGCGGCGCCCGCGGCGGCGGCGCTGCTCGGCGTCGGCGTCCTCGCCGGCGTCGCGGTCCTCGCCGCCGGCGGCGATCGGCTCGCCCTCCTCCGCGGCGCGCTCGGTCGGCTCGGCCGCCGCGGCGGGCTGGCCGGCGGGCGCCTCATCGTGCCGCCGCCGGCGGCGGCGGCGGCGGCGGCCGCGGCTGCGATCCTCTTCGCCCGCCGGCTCCCGGCGCTGAGCCTCGGCGCGCGCCGGCGTCGCCTCCTCGTCGTCCTCGGCCTCGACCTCGACCTCGACCTCTTCGTCCTCGTCCTCCTCGAGCAGCGGCGTCTGCGTCAGCGGCGCGGGCGGCGCCGCGCTGGCCTCGCCCGGCCCGTAGGCGCGCAGCCGCTCGAGCCGATAGGCCGGCGGGATCAGCGCATCGTCGCGCGCCACCAGGACGTGGATGGCGTAGCGCAGCTCGATCTGCGCCAGCGATTCGCGCTTCTGGTTGAGGATGTAGAGGGCGACCATGGTCGGCACGTAGACGCAGATCTCGGCCGAGCGCCGGCGGATGCCTTCCTCCTCGATCGAGCGCAGCACATAGAGCGCCGTCGACTCGGTGGAGCGGATGAAGCCGGTGCCGCCGCAATGCGGGCAGGGCTGGGTCGAGGCCTCGACCAAGGACGAGCGCAGCCGCTGCCGCGACATCTCGAGGAGGCCGAAGGCGCTGATCCGCCCGACCTGGATGCGGGCGCGGTCGTTCTTCAGCGCCTCCTTGAGCCGGCGCTCGACCGCCCCCTGGTTGCGGTGCTCCTCCATGTCGATGAAGTCGATCACGATCAGCCCGGCGAGGTCGCGCAGCCGCAGCTGGCGGGCGAGCTCCTCGGCCGCTTCGAGGTTGGTGCGCAGCGCCGTCTCCTCGATGTTGCGCTCGCGCGTCGAGCGGCCCGAGTTGACGTCGATGGCGACCAGCGCCTCGGTCTGGTTGATCACCACATAGCCGCCCGAGCGCAGCTGCACGATCGGCGAATGGATCGCGTCGAGCTGGCCCTCGACCTGGAAGCGGTGCAACAGCCCGATCTGCGGGTCGCGATAGGGCTGGACGCGCTTGGCATGGCTCGGCATCAGCATCTTCATGAACGCCTTGGCCGTGCGGTAGCCCTCCTCGCCCTCGACCAGGACCTCGTCGATGTCGCGGGTGTAGAGGTCGCGGATCGAGCGCTTGATCAGATTGCCTTCCTCGTAGATCAGCGCCGGCGCGGTCGACTGCAGGGTCAGGTCGCGGATCTCGTTCCACAGCCGCAGCAGGTATTCGTAGTCGCGCTTGATCTCGGCCTTCGAGCGCTCGGCCCCGGCGGTGCGGACGATGACCCCCATGCCCTCGGGGATGTCGAGCTCCTCGAGGATGTCCTTCAGGCGGCGGCGGTCGCTGAGGCTGGTGATCTTGCGCGAGACGCCGCCGCCGCGCGCGGTGTTCGGCATCAGGACGCAGTAGCGGCCGGCGAGCGACAGGTAGGTCGTCAGCGCCGCGCCCTTGTTGCCGCGCTCCTCCTTGGTGACCTGCACCAGCATGATCTGCCGGCGCTTGACCACCTCCTGGATCTTGTAGTGGCGGAAGGTGCGCGAGCGCTGGCTTTCGGCCTCCTCGAGCTCGTCGCCGCCGAGCGTCTCGATGATTTCGGCCTCGTGGTCCTCGCCATTGCCCGAGCCGGGCGAGCCGGCGGGCGCGAAGATCCGGTCCGCCGCCAAGTCCGCCGCCAAGTACGAATCGGCGTGGTAGGGCAGCGCGTCGTCCGGCTCGCCATCGGCCTCGCCGTGCGGCGGCGGCGCGTCGGGGACGGCTTCGGCGGGCGGCTCGGCATAGTCCGGCGGCGCGGCGGCGGCGTCCTCTTCCGCCCACGCCCGCGGCGGCGGCCGGCCGTCGCCCGGCTCGCTGGCGTCCGGCTCGGCGCCGGCCGTGTCGCCGGCGGTGGGTTCAGCGGCGGCGGCGGGCTCGTTCTCGTCGTCGGCGGCCTCGTCGGTGGCCGCGGCCACCGCTACCGGCTCGGGCAGCGCGGTGGCGAGCGCGGCCCCGCCGTCGTCGCCCTCGCCTACCGCTTCCTGGGACGGCGCGTCCTCGGGCTCCGCGTCGTCGTCGCCCGGATCCCGGTCGGCGACCGGGATGCGGTAGTAATCCGGGTGGATTTCGCTGAACGCCAGGAAGCCGTGGCGATTGCCGCCGTAATCGACGAAGGCCGCCTGCAGCGACGGCTCGACGCGGGTGATCTTGGCGAGATAGATGTTGCCTTTTACCTGCTTCTTGGTCGAGGATTCGAAATCGAACTCGTCGAGACGGTTGCCGTTGAGAACCACCACGCGGGTCTCTTCCGGGTGGGTGGCGTCGATGAGCATGCGCTTTGGCATTCGGGCGTGACTCCGGGGCGCGCCGCAGCGGCCGCGCGAAATTCGGCCGGCGGCGCAATCCCGCGTGCAAGGAAGCCGGCAACGCCTGGGGTCGTTCCCTCCGGGAACAATTGGATATCGGCCATGGCGAATCTCGACAGGGGAGCGGCTTCGGGTTCCTACGATCCGGGCCATCGGGCGCTGCGGCGCGACGCGGCGGCAATCAGCCTGCCGCTCCTACGGGCCTGCGCCGCGACGGTCCGCCGGGCGCGGCGCCCGGCAGGCAGATGGCGGTTTTTCGCAAGCGCTAATGTATAGAGTGAAACGCCTTGCGACAATGATTTCGTCCGGCCGCTCGGGAGGGCGGTGATTTCCCGCCCGGGAACACCGGTGCGGTGCGACAAAACATCCTTGGAACAGCCGCATCGGCGGCGCATATAGAAGCCCGCCGCGCGGGGTCGGGACGACCGGTCTGGCGGATGATTGCACGAAGGAGCGCCCGCGCCGCCTCGCCCAATGATCAAGCTGGTCCGCTTTCTGTTTGTCTGCGCGGTGCTGCTGGCGATCGCCGGGTGCGGCTTCGTCGGCGTCACGATCTGGTATTTCGGCCGCGACCTGCCGGACTACCAGCAGCTTGCGCATTATCAGCCGGCGATCATGACCCGGGTGCAGGCCGGCGACGGGCGGCTCTTGGCCGAATACGCGACCGAGCGGCGCATTTTCGTGCCGATCCAGGCGATCCCGAAACGGGTCATCGACGGTTTTCTGTCCGCCGAGGACAAGAATTTCTACAGCCATCACGGCGTCGACCCGCTGTCGATCATGCGGGCGGCGATCACCGATGTCGGCCGGCTGCGCGCCAACCGCCGCCCGGTCGGGGCCTCGACGATCACCCAGCAGGTGGCCAAGAACATGCTGCTGACCAACGAGATCTCGGTCGAGCGCAAGATCAAGGAAATCCTGCTGGCGACCCGGATCGAGGCGGCGCTGCCCAAGGACCGGATCCTCGAGCTTTACCTCAACGAGATCTACCTCGGGGCCGGCGCCTATGGCGTGGCGGCGGCGGCGCAGACCTATTTCGACAAGTCGCTCGACGAGCTGACGCTCGGCGAGGCGGCGTTTCTCGCCGGGCTGCCCAAGGCCCCCAACCGCTACAACCCGACCCGCTATCCGCAGGCGGCCAAGGCGCGGCGCGACTGGGTGGTCGACCGCATGGTCGAGGACGGGGCCGCGACGCAGGCGCAAGCCCAGCAGGCCGAGGCGGCGCCGCTTGGCGACCCGCCGCCGTCGGGAAGCCGAGCAGGTCAAGGCCCCCTATTTCGCCGAGGAGGTCAGGCGCGAGCTGCTCGCCCGCTACGGCGACAAGGTGCTCTACGGCGCCGGGCTCTCGGTGCGCACCAGCCTCGACGCGCGGCTGCAGGCGGACGCCGACAAGGCGTTGCGCGCCGGGCTGACCGCCTACGACCACGCGCATGGCGGCTGGCGCGGCGCGATCGCCCGCATCGAGGCCAAGGGCGACTGGCAGGCGCGCCTCGCCGCGGTGCCGACGCCGCCGGTGGCGAGCGATGTCGGCTGGCGGCTGGCGGTGGTTCTGCGCGCCGACCGCGACGGCGCGGCGATCGGGCTGGGCGATGGCGGAACCGGGCGAAATCCCGTTTTCCGAGATGCGCTGGGCGCGGCCGCGGCATGCCGACGCCAGCCTCGGCCCGGCCCCCCGCGGCGCCGCCGATGTGGTCAAGCCCGGCGATGTCGTGATGGTCGCGGCGCTGTCCCCGGCCGATGCGGCGAAGGCCAAGGGTCCGGCCGCCTTCACCCTGTGCCAGGTGCCCGAAGTCTCCGGCGCCCTCGTCGTCCTCGACCCGCACACCGGCCGCGTGCTGGCGATCAGCGGCGGCTTCAGCTTCGCCATCAGCCAGTTCGACCGCGCCACCCAGGCCTATCGGCAGACCGGCTCGGCGATCAAGCCGTTCGTCTTTCTGACCGCGCTCGATCACGGCTTCACGCCCTCGACCCTGGTCAGCGACGCCCCGATCTCGCTGCCGCAAGGCCCTGGCCTGCCGATGTGGACGCCGAGCAACTATACCGATCGGTATCTCGGCATGGTGCCGCTGCGGGTCGGCCTCGAAAAGTCGATCGACACCCTGACGGTGCGGCTCGCCACGATGATCGGCATCGAGCCGATCGCCGACACCGTCGAGCGCCTGGGGATCATGGACCACATGCCGCGCGAATATTCGATGACGCTGGGCGCCGGCGTCACCACCCCGCTGCGCCTGACCGCCGCCTATGCGATGCTGGTCAACGGCGGCAAGCGCATCACGCCGACCCTGATCGACCGGGTCCAGGACCGCAACGGCGCGACGATCTTCCGCGCCGACCAGCGCCCTTGCGACGGCTGCGCCGGCGTCGACTGGGATAAGCAGCCGCCGCCGCAGATCCCGGACACGCGCGAGCAGGTGGCCGATCCGGACTCGGCCTTCCAGGTGGTCTCGATGATGGAAGGGGTGGTGCAGCGCGGCACCGCCACGGCGGTCAAGGCCGTCGGCAAGCCGATCGCCGGCAAGACCGGGACCACCAACGATTATCGCGACGCCTGGTTCGAGGGCTTCACCCCCGACCTCGCCGCCGGCGTCTATGTCGGCTATGACGACCCGGACAGCCTCGGCAAGGACCAGACCGGCGGTCATGTCGCCGCCCCGATCTTCCGCGATTTCATGATCGCGGCGCTGAAGGACGCGCCGGCGACCGAGTTCCGCATCCCGCCCGGGATGCGGGTCTACCGCGTCAGCCCGAGCACCGGCCTGCCGGCCGGCTCCGGCGAGACCGCGATCTACGAGGCCTACAAGCCCGGCACCGAGCCCGGCAAGAGCCGCGCCCCGAGCGTCGATGGCGACGCCGAGCGGGGCCCGGTCGCCTCCACCGCCGTCGAAGGCGAAGGCGTGGCGATGCCGGTGCGCGGGGCTCCGGCGAGCGGCACCGGCGGCTTATATTAGGCGTCAGGCATTTTCCACCGGGCACGACGGAGCAACGCATGCGCGCCGAGATCCAGGCGGTCGCCGACGACATCAGAAAGTCGCTGGCGCTGCTGAGGAGGCATCTTTGACTGGGACCCCGCGACACGGCGCCTCGCCGAGCTGAACGCGGCGGCCGAGAACCCCAAGCTGTGGGACGATCCCGCGGCGGCGCAGACCCTGCTGCGCGAGCGCACCCGGCTCGACCACGCGATCGGCGGCTACCGGCGGATCGAGCGCGAGGTCGACGAGGCGCTCGAGCTGATCGAATTGGGCGAGGCCGAGGGCGAGCCCGCAATCGTCGCCGAGGCCGAGGCGGCGCTCGACAAGCTGCGCGCCGAGGCGGCGCGGCGCGAGCTCGAAAGCCTGCTGTCGGGCGAGGCCGACGGCAACGACTGCTATCTCGAGGTCCATGCCGGGGCCGGCGGCACCGAGGCGCAGGATTGGGCCGAGATGCTGCTGCGGATGTATGTGCGCTGGGCCGAGGCGCACGGCTACAAGGCCGAGTGGATCGAGGAGAGCGGCGGCGAGGAGGCCGGGCTCAAATCGGCGACGATCGTGGTCCGCGGCCCCGACGGCCTATGGCTGGCTGAAGACCGAAAGCGGCGTGCATCGGCTGGTGCGCATCTCGCCGTTCGATTCGGCCGCGCGGCGGCATACCAGCTTCGCTTCGGTCTGGGTCTATCCGGTGGTCGACGACAAGATCGAGATCGAGATCAACGACAAGGATCTGCGCATCGACACCTACCGCTCATCGGGGGCCGGCGGCCAGCACGTCAACAAGACCGACAGCGCGGTGCGCATCACCCATAACCCAAGCGGCATCGTCGTGCAGTGCCAGAGCGAGCGCTCGCAGCACCAGAACCGCGCCCACGCCTTTGCGATGCTGCGCGCCCGCCTCTACGAGGCCGAATTGGCGCGCCGCGAGGCCGCGACCGACGCGATGAACGCGACCAAGACCGATATCGGCTGGGGCCACCAGATCCGCTCCTACGTGCTGCAGCCCTATCAGATGGTCAAGGATCTGCGCACCGGGGTCGAGACCTCGAACACCGGCGGCGGTGCTCGACGGCGACCTCGACCGTTTCCTCGCCGCCGCGCTCGCCGCCCGCATCGAGGGCGCCGACGCGATCGCCGGCAACGCCTGACCGCCCGGCCTCATCGGCCGATGCGGTGGTCGTCCTCGGCTGCGCGCCCTCGGCGCGGCTGACCCGCCGGGTCGAGCGCGGCGTCGCGCTCTTCCGGGCGGGCGCGGCCCCGTTGCTGCTGCTCTGCGGCGGCGGCGAGGGCCCCGTCCCCGAAGCCGAATTGATGCGCGACATCGCGCGCGCCCGCGGCGCGCCGCTGTCGGCGCTGCTGCTCGAGCCCAACTCGCGCGACACGGTCGAGAACGCGCGCGAAGCCGCCCGCCTGCTCTTCTCGCGCGGGCTGCGCTCGATCATCCTGGTCAGCGACCGGACCCACCTGCCGCGGGCGGCGCTGCTGTTCCGGCTGGCCGGCCTGCGCCTCGCCGGCCGGGCGGCGCCGCCGCCGAGCTCGACGCCGCGCGAGATCGGGGCCGCTTTCCGCGAGCTCGCCGCGCTGCCCTGGAGCCTCGCCCGAGCGCTCCTTCAGCGCTGAGCGGCGTTGTCGCGGGCCTCGGGTGCCAGGCCCGGCGCCAGGCGCCGGAAGATCGCGGCGACCGCGAGCGCGCTGCCGCCGGTCAGCAAAAAGAGGGCCGGGACCTCGACCCCGGCGGCGATCAGCGCCATCACCAAGAGCGCCGAGGCGACCATCGCCGCGGCGTTGACCACATTGTTGGCTGCGATCGCGCGGGCCCGCCGGGCGCGCTCGCTCGCGGTCTGCAGGATCGCGTAGAGCGGCACGATGAAGACCCCGCCGCAGACCGCGATCCCGAGGAGGTCGGCGAGGATGCGCCAATGCGCCGGCGCCGCCAGAAACGCGCCGAGCCCGACGAGCGCGCCGCCGCCCGCCGCCACCGGGCTCGCGAGCCACAGATCGATCGAGAACAGCCCGATGCCGAGCGCCCCCCAAGGGACCGTGCCGGCGCTGACCCGGCCGCCGAGCAGCCGGTTGCACAGCAGCGAGCCGACCCCGATGCCGACCGAAAACACCGTCAGGAGCAGGGTCACCACCGCCTCCTCGGCGCCGAGGGTGTAGCGGACATAGCCCGGGAACTGCGAGAGATAGACGGCCCCCGCGAGCCAGAACCAAGAAATCCCGAGGATCGCGCGGAACGGCGTCGGCTCGCCGGCCGCCTCCCGGACGAGGCGCGCGGTGGCGGCGAAGAGGTTCCACCGCACCCGGCTGCGCGAAGCGGCGGCCCCGGTGGCCGGGATCGCCAGGCTCGCGGTCCAGGCGGCCAGCGCCACCGCGACGATCAGCGCCGCAACCAGCGCCGCGCCATGGCGGCCGGCGATCAGGACTCCGGCGATCGTGCCGAGCAGGATCGCCAGAAACGTGCCGGCTTCGACCAGCGCATTGCCGAGCAGCAGCTCGTGCGGCGCGAGGAGGTCCGGCAGGATTGCGTATTTGAGCGGCCCGAAAAACGCGGAGGCGACCCCCATCAGGCCAAGCAGCGCCAGGAGCGCGGCGGCGCTGCCGGCGACGACGCCCGCCGCGGCGACCGCCATCAGCGCGATCTCGCAAAGCTTGATCAGGCGGATCAGCCCGGCCTTGTCGTGCTGGTCGGCGATCTGGCCCGCCGTCGCCGAGCACAGAAAGAACGGCAGGATGAAAATCCCGCCGGCCAGCGGGATCAGGATTTGGGCCGAAACCGCCGATCCGGCGTCGTTTCCGTAGGCGATCATCAACACCAGCGCGTTCTTCAGCGCATTGTCGTTGAAGGCCGACAGAAACTGCGCCCAGAACAGCGGCCCGAAGCGCCGCGAGGCGAGCAGCGCCGCTGCGCCCCCCGACCCCTCGCGCGCCGATTGCATGACGCTCATCGCGGCAATCTCGCACGTCCCGCGTCATTGCGGGAGCGTCCGCGATCGAGCATCGTCGGGGGGCGGCGGGAGCAGCCGCTCCGCGCCGCCGGCCGGCTGCTGACAGTTATCCGGCTACTGATAGTTGTATTGCGGGTAATAGCCGTACGGCGTCCCGTAATACTGTTGCGGCGCATTGTAATAGGTCGGCGGATAGTAGCCCTGCGGCGGGTAGTAATATGCCGGGGGAGCGCCGTAGGCAGGCGGGACGGTCGAGGCGATCGCCGCGCCGGCGATCACGCCGCCCAGGATGCCGAGCCCGATGGCGGCCCCGACATTGCCGCGCCCGTTCCCGGCGTAGGCGCCGCTCGGCGCCGTCATCAGCATCGCGGCGGCGAGCGCGCCGGCCATGCCGACGCCCTTCCACATCTTCCCGGCGCGACCCGGCGCGACGGGCTTCGACTGGTTGCTTGTGCTCGACACGGGCTGCATCTGTTTCGTCATCATGGCCATCTCCGGCTCGGCTGCTCCAGCGCGACGGCGCGTTGGCGGGGCCTCTTTCGATGCGCCTGATGTCGGGATGCGGAAGCGGCGACGCCATCTCGCAGGATCCGCGGCGAGGCTCGCGCAGGAATTCCGAGCGAACCTCGCTCAGGTATCCGATCTGTTCCGTCAGATCGCCGGCGCCGCGTCGTCGATCGAGAGCTGCACCGCGTCGCCGCCGCGCCAGCTGTCGCGGCGCAGACGGCCGGCGACATGGATCGCCGCGCCGCGCGTCTCGGCGAGGAGCCGGCCGAGCGGGGTTCCGACGGCGCGGAACGCGATCGCCCGGAGCCTCGCGTCGTCGAGGGGGTCGGCGAGGGCGCAGCGCAGATGCCCGTCCCCCACCGGCTCGACATGGGCGACGCGCACGCCGGCAAAGACAAAGCGCGGCTCGGGGTTGGCGGCGCCAAAGGGCGCGAGCCGGTCGATCCGGCCGATCAGCTCCGCCTGCGCCGCGGCGATCGAGAGCGCGGCGTCGACGCGCAGCTCCGGGACCAAGGTCTCGCGGTCGAGCCCGTCCCCCAGCCGCTCGGCGAGAAACGCCCGCAGCGCGTCGAGCTTGTCGGCCGCGACGGTGAAGCCGGCCGCCATCGCGTGGCCGCCGCCATTGATCAGGAGCCCGGCCTGGCGCGCCGCGATCACCGCCGGGCCGAGCGCGAGGCCGGGGACCGAGCGGCCGGAGCCGCGGCCGATCCCGTCGGCGATTGCGACGACGCAGGCCGGCCGCTCGTAGCGCTCCCTGAGCCGGGCCGCGACGATGCCGATCACGCCGGGGTGCCAGCCCTCGGCCGCGGCGAAGACCAGCGCCGGCGACTGCGGTACGGCCTCGACCGCGGCGATCGCCGCCGCCTGGGTGCGCGCCTCGATCTCGCGACGCTCGCGGTTGTGGTCGTCGAGCCGCTGCGCGAGCTCGGCGGCGAGGACCGGGTCGTCGGTGGCGAGCAGCCGGGCGCCGAGATCGGGCGCGCCGACCCGGCCCCCGGCGTTGACCCGCGGCCCGAGCACAAAACCCAGATGATAGGCGTCGAGCGGCTCCCTGACGCCGGCCACCGCGGCCAGCGCTGCGAGGCCGGGGTTGGCGAGCCGGCGCGCGACCCTGATCCCCTGCGCGACCAGCGCCCGGTTGAGGCCGGTCAGCGGGACCACATCGCACACCGTGCCGAGCGCCACCAGATCGAGCCACGACAACAGGTCGGGCTCGGGCCGCGCCGCCGAATACCAGCCGGCCGCGCGCAATGCCCGGTTGACCGCGACGACGAGCAGAAAGGCGACCCCGACCGCCGCCAGGCCGCCGTGCGGGCTTTCTTCGTCGAGCCGGTTCGGGTTGATCACCGCCGCCGCGGGCGGCAGCGACGGCTCGCCGACATGGTGGTCGACGACGATCGCCTCGAGCCCGGCGGCGGCGGCGGCGGCGAGCGGCTGATGCGCCGTCGCGCCGCAATCGACGGTGACCACGATCCGCGCCCCTTCCGCGCGCAGACGCAGCAGGGCCGGGGCGTTCGGGCCGTAGCCCTCGCGCAGGCGGTCCGGCACATAGACCCGGATTTGGCTGCCGACCGCCGCGAAGAACCGCGACAGCAAGGCCGCCGAGGCGGCGCCGTCGACATCGTAGTCGCCAAAGACGGCGATGGCCTCGCCGTCGCGCACCGCGCGGGCGAGCCGCTCGGCCGCCCGATCCATGTCGCGCAGGTGCGAGGGGTCGGGCAGCTGGTCGCGCAGCCGCGGCGCCAGAAAGCCCGGCGCATGGTCGAGATCAATCCCCCGCTGAGCCAGCAGCCGCCCGACGATTTCGGGCAGGCCGAGCCGCTCGGCGATCGCCTGCGCCATCGCAAAATCGCCGTCGCGCAGCCGCCAGCGGCGGCCGCCCGCCGACCGCTCGACGCCGAGAACGAAAGCGGCGCCCCCCGCGCCGTCCATCGCTCGGGCTCAGCCTGGGGCGGTCATATCGTCATTGCCGGGCCCGACCCGGCAATCCGATGCTGCGCGCCGGTCGGCCGAGAAGGCGGGCGCCCTTGAAGCCATCCTGCTCCACCTCCTTCAGCGGGCGAAGGGCGCGAAGCTCTGCTTGCGGGTAAAGTCGTGCCGCGCCTCGACATAGCGCACGGTGCCGGTCTTCGAGCGCATCACCACCGAATGCGTCGCGGCGCCGCCGGGAAAGCGGCGCACCCCGCGCAGCATGGTGCCGTTGGTGACGCCGGTCGCGGCGAACATCACATCGCCCGAGGCGAGGTCGAGGAGCTTGTACTTGCGGTCGAGGTCGGTGACCCCGAGCCGGCGCGCGCGGCCGCGCTCGTCGTCGTTGCGGAACAGCAGCCGGCCCTGCATCTGGCCGCCGATGCAGCGCAGCGCCGCCGCCGCCAGCACCCCTTCGGGCGCGCCCCCGGACCCGACATACATGTCGATCCCGGTCTCGGGCTCGGAGGTGGCGATGACGCCGCTCACGTCGCCGTCGGAGATCAAGGTGATGCGGGCGCCGGCGGCGCGAACCTTGGCGATCAGCTCGGCGTGGCGCGGCCGGTCGAGGATGCAGACGACAAGGTCGGAGACCTCGGCCTTCTTCGCCCGCGCGAGGTTCTTCAGATTGGCCGCCGGCTCCTCGTCGAGGTCGACCAGATCGGCGGGCAGCCCGCCGCCGACCGCGATCTTGTCCATGTACACATCGGGAGCGTTGAGAAAATGCCCGGCGTCGGCCATCGCGATCACGGCGAGCGCGTTGGCGGCGCCCTTGGCGGTGATCGTGGTGCCTTCGAGCGGGTCGAGGGCGATGTCGATCGGGGGGCCCGAGCCGTTGCCGACCTTTTCGCCGATGAACAGCATCGGGGCCTCGTCGCGCTCGCCTTCGCCGATGACGACGGTGCCGTCGATCGCCAGGCTGTTGAGCGCCTCGCGCATCGCGTCGACCGCGGCCTGGTCGGCGGCCTTCTCGTCGCCCCTGCCCATCAGGCGCGAGGCCGAGAGGGCCGCGGCCTCGGTGACGCGGACGGCTTCCAGCGCGAGGTTGCGGTCCATCTTCGAGGTCTCGGGCATGGCTTTCCTCCTTAGCTGCTTGTCACGGCGACATTTTCGACGCGAATCACCACGCAGGCGCACGGACACGGAGAACAGAGGATGTCGGGGATCGGCATCGCGCGTCCCCCGCCTGCGCCGGGGTAGGCTCCCCAAGACCGCCATTCGCGACGCCATCAGGGATTTTACCCCAGGCCCGCGCCCGGATGCACGAGCATATCCGGCAAGCGCAGCCAAGCCGTCGTCAAGGTCGGGCGGCGAGGCTGCGGCAGGCTCTCGAACGGCCGGGTCAGATCCGCCCGCGGAGGGCGTGGGATAGCCGGGCCAAGCCCACGGCTGTCCGGTTGAGATCCCGTTGCAAGCGTCGGAGACGCGACACTATTCAACGTTGGCGATCGGCCCCCTTGCGCGGACCCGATCCGCGCATCCACGTCCTTGCCGCGGTGACGCCTGCGCCTGCCGCCTTCGTGGACGGCCGGGTCAGGCCCGGCCGAGGGGATCACAAATCGCCTGCAATCTCTGCCGGATCGCCGGCAGTCGCTGAAAACGGCCTATCCCGAACGCCCTTAAGCGGCGGGGTGGATCGCGATTTCCTTGACCTCGTCGCCGACAAAGGGCTCGAACTCGGCGAAATTCGCCTCGAAGCGGCGGGTCAGCTCGCGCGCGGTCTCGTCATGGGCCTTCTTGTCCGACCAGGTGCTTCGCGGGTCGAGCACCTCGCTCGGCACCTCGGGGCAGCCTTCGGGCACCAGCAGGCCGAAATTCGGCTCCCGGCGCAACGGCGCCGAGGCAAGGCCGCCGTCGAGCGCCGCCCGCAACAAGGCGCGGGTGTGGGCGATCGGCATCCGCTGGCCGACGCCGTAGGCGCCGCCGGACCAGCCGGTGTTGACGAGCCAGCACTGCGCGCCGTGCTTCTTGATCCGCTCGCCCAGCATCTGCGCGTAGACCGTCGGGTGGCGCGGCATGAAGGGCGCGCCAAAGCAGGTCGAGAACGTCGCCTCGGGCGCGTTCGAGAGCCCCTTCTCGGTGCCGGCGACGCGCGCGGTGTAGCCCGACAGGAAGTGGTACATCGCCTGCTCGGCGGTCAACTTGGCGATCGGCGGCATGACCCCGAAGGCGTCGGCGGTCAGCATCACGACGTTCGCGGGATGCGGGCCCAGCCCCTTCGGGTCGGCGTTCGGGATAAACTCGATCGGGTAGCAGGCGCGGGTGTTCTCGGTCAGGCTCTGGTCGGCGACATCGGGCATTCGCGTCGCCGGGTCGAGCACGACGTTCTCCAGCACCGTGCCGAAGCGGCTCAAGGTGGCGTAAATCTCAGGCTCGGCGGTCGGCGACAGGTTGATCACCTTGGCGTAGCAGCCGCCCTCGAAGTTGAAGACGCCCTTCGGGCTCCAGCCGTGCTCGTCGTCGCCGATCAGGGTGCGCGAGCCGTCGGCCGACAGCGTCGTCTTGCCGGTGCCGGAAAGCCCGAAGAAAATCGCGCAGTCGCCCTTGGGGCCGACATTGGCCGAGGCGTGCATCGGCAACACGTCGCGCGCCGGCAGCACAAAGTTCAAATAGCCGAAGACCGATTTCTTGATCTCGCCGGCATATTCGGTGCCGCCGATCAGCACCAGCCCCGCGGCGAAATTTACGAGGATGAAGGTCTCCGAATTGATCCCGTCGGTTTCGGGGGTCGCCAGGAAGCCGGGGGCGTGCAGGATCGTGAAGGCGGGCTCGAAGGCGGCGAGCTCGTCGGCCGGCGGGCGGATGAACATGTTGCGGGCGAACAGGCTGTGCCAGGCGCTGTCGGTGACCACCCTGACCGGCAGGCGGTAGGCCGGGTCGGCGCCGGCGTAGAGGTCCTGGACGAACAGCTCGCGGCCCTGGAAATAAGCGAGCATGCGCTGATGCAGGCTGGCGAAGCGCTCCGGCGGCAGCGGCTGGTTGATCTTGCCCCACCACACCGTGTCCCTGGTCCCCGGCTCGTCGACGATGTACTTGTCGCGCGGGGTGCGCCCGGTAAAGGCCCCGGTGCGCGCCGAGAAGCTGCCGCCGGCCGCGACCTCGCCCTCGCCGCGGCGCACCGCGTGCTCGTAGAGGACCGGCATCAGCTGGTTCCAGTGCACCGCTCCGAGGTGGCGCATGCCCTGCCGCTCGAGCCCAAACCGCGCCTTGACGCCGGTCATCGGATCGACCCCTTCATCGCACGCTCCCTCCTCTTATGGGCCTGCGCCCAAGGTGCGTCCCCCGCCGGGTTGCGCTGCGCCTATCATACGCCGGCGAGCATGTCAAAGCCCGCCTTCAACGCAGGCGATCTTGTCGCACCTTATCAAGCAGTTGCAGCAGCGTCGCGCGCGCCTCCTCGAGGCTGCGCGCCGGCGCGGCGAAGTCGAGCCGCGCGGTCTCGCCATGGCGCCGCAGGTCGGCCCCCTCGGGGTCGATCCCGGTCAGCCGCCAGCCCTCGCCGGCCCGGCCCAGCAGCCGCCGCGCGCAGAGCCCGGCCGCGCCGGGATGGCTCTGGTTGATATGCCCGACGATCTCCGCCTCGGCCGCGGCGAGGTCGGCGGCGACCGGCGCGAACAGGTAGTCGGCGCCGTCGATCCAGTCGATCCGGCCAAACCCGGCGACCAGATGCCCGCGCTCGACCGCGACCCGGTAGAGCCGGAAATCGGCGAAGCCGGCATAAAGCGCGCTCGCCGGGTGGCGGGCGACAAAGCGCGCCAGCAGGCGCTCGTCGCCGGCCGCCTGCGCCTGCCCCAGCAAGGTCAGGCGCGGCCCGGTCAACGGGTCGGCGCGCCCCTCGGTCGCATCGAGCAGCAGCGACACCCGCGGCTCGAACGCAATGTTGCGGCTGTGCCGCGCGAGGTCGGACAGCAGCAGCAGCGGGCTCGCGTCGTGGTCGAGGGCCAGGAGCGCCAGCGAGGCGTAGGGCGCGCCGCCCATGCTGGTGGCCAGCACCGCCCGGTCCCGCCCGCGCGCCAGCCGGCGGCCCTGCGTCGCCGGATCGATGGGCGCCGATGCGGCGTTCATGCCGGAAAAGAACCTTTGCGCGGCGGCGGGTCAAGAAGAACCCGGGTTTGCCGTTGCCGGGAAAGCGCCATATTTAGTCGCGACAGCATCCGCGCGACGGCCGTGCGGCCATGACTTCGGATCAGCGGGGGACCAAAGTGCCGAACACGATTGCTCTGGTCGACGACGACCGCAACATCCTCGCCTCGGTGTCGATCGCGCTCGAGGCCGAAGGCTTCGCCGTGCGCTGCTACAGCGACGGCGCCGAGGCGCTCAAGGGGCTCTCGGCGCAGCCGGTCGACATCGCCGTCCTCGACATCAAGATGCCGCGGATGAACGGCATGGAGGTGCTCGAGCAGCTGCGCCGGCAGAGCAACATCCCGGTGATCTTCCTGACCTCGAAGGATGACGAGGTCGACGAGCTCCTCGGCCTGCGCATGGGGGCCGACGACTACATCAGGAAGCCGTTCTCGCAGCGCCTCTTGATCGAGCGCATCCGCGCGCTGCTGCGCCGCGGCGAGCTGGCGCGCGAGCGCGACGAGCCGCAGGGCGAGCCGGCGATCGCCCGCGGCCGGCTGGTGCTCGACCCGGCGCGGCATTTGTGCACCTGGAGCGGCGAGTCGGTCGAGCTGACCGTGACCGAGTTCCTGATCCTCAAATCGCTGGCGCACCGGCCGGGCCACGTCAAGAACCGCGACCAGCTGATGGACGCCGCCTATGGCGAGCACATCTACGTCGACGACCGCACGATCGACAGCCACATCAAGCGGCTGCGCAAGAAGTTCAAGAGCGTCGACGGCGAGTTCGCCCAGATCGAAACCCTCTATGGCGTCGGCTATCGATACCGCGACCGCTGAGCCCGCCGTCCTGCCCGCGGCGGCCGCGACGGCGGCGGCGGAACGGCCTGCCCCCGCCCCCGCCCCGCTGGCGGCGGCGCGGCGCGGCCCGCGTCCCCACGCCGCGTCGCGGTCGCGGCGGCACGGCGCGCGGTGGCCGTTCTCGCCGCTGACCCGGCGCATCCTGGCGGTCAACGTGCTGGCGCTGGCGCTCCTCGCCGGCGGCTTTTTGTACCTCGGCAAATACCAGGCGAGCCTCGTTGGGCAGCAGATCGAGTCGCTGAAGCTCCAGGGCCAGATCTTCGCCGCGGCGCTCGGCGAGGGGGCGGTCCTCGACTCGGTCGACGAAGGCGAGATCCTGCTGCCCGACCTCGCCCGCCAGATGATGCGGCGCCTGGTCGAGCCGACCCGGACGCGCGCCCGGCTGTTCGACATCCGCGGCGCCCAGATCGCCGACAGCCGCATCCTGCGCGGGCCGGGCGATGCGATCCAGGTGCTGGAGCTGCCGCCGCCGCGCACCGAAGGCCCGATCCTGAGCCTCGCCGACGCGGTCTACGACTGGATCGTCGACAAGCTGCCGCGCCGCAAGCGCTACCCGGCCTATGCCGAGAGCGCCGCGCCGCGGGCCGAGGATTATCCGGAGGTCGAGGCGGCGCTGCGCGGCGAAACGGGGTCGGCGGTGCGCAGCGACGCCGCGGCGGGCGGCCTCGTGTTCAGCGTGGCGATCCCGGTGCAGCGCTACAAGGAGGTCTTGGGCGCGGTCCTGCTGTCGACCGGCAGCGGCGAGATCGACGAGGAGCTGCGCACCGTGCGCCTGGAGCTCTTACGCATCTTCGGCGTGGCGCTCCTGGTCACGGTGCTGTTGTCGCTCTACCTCGCCGGCACCATCGCCCGGCCGATCCGGCGGCTCGCCGCCGCCGCCGAGCGGGCGCGCGGCCGCGGCGCCCGCGTCGAGATCCCGGACTTCACCCGGCGCCGCGACGAGATCGGCGACCTCTCGGGCTCGCTGCGCGAGATGACCGACGCGCTGTTTCAGCGGATGAGCGCGATCGAGCATTTCGCCGCCGATGTCGCGCACGAGATCAAGAACCCGCTGAGCTCGCTGAAGAGCGCGGTCGAGACCGCCGCCCGCATCGAGGACCCGAACAACCGCCAGCGGCTGATGGCGATCATCCTCGATGATGTCGAGCGGCTCGACCGGCTGATCACCGACATCTCCGACGCCTCGCGCCTCGACGCCGAGCTGAGCCGCCTCGAGCTCGCCCCGGTCGATATCGCGGCGATGCTGCGGGCGCTCGCCGATGTCGACGAGGCGACCCGCGGCGAGGACGCGCCGCGGCTGATCCTCGACCTGCCGGAGCGCGGCCGCGGGCTCAAGGCGCCCGGGATCGAGAGCCGGCTGTCCCAGGTCTTCCGCAACGTCATCGCCAACGCCGTCTCGTTCAGCCCGCCCGGCGGCGAGATCCGGCTGACCGCGCGGCCCGACGGCAGGGCGGTGCTGGTCACCGTCGAGGATCGCGGGCCCGGCGTCCCCGACGACAAGCTGACCGCGATCTTCGACCGCTTCTACAGCGAGCGCCCGCAGGGCGAGAAGTTCGGCACCCACTCCGGGCTCGGCCTGTCGATCTCCAGGCAGATCGTCGAGGCGCATCGCGGCATGATCTGGGCCGAGAATTTGCGCGACGCGCGCGGCGCCATCGCCGGCGCCCGCTTCTCGATCCGCCTGCCGGCGCAATCGTGACCGGCGCAATCGTGACCGATCCCGTGCTGGTCCACGCCACCGCGGTCGCGATCGAGGGCGCGGCGGTGCTGCTGCGCGGCCCGCCGGGCGCCGGCAAGTCGGATCTGGCCTTGCGCCTGATCGATGCCGGGGCCCGCCTCGTCGCCGACGACCAGGTCGAGCTCAAGCGCGTCGGCGCGCAGGTCCTGGCGCGCGCCCCCGCCGCGATCGCCGGCCTGATCGAGGTGCGCGGCCTCGGCATCGCGCGCGTCGATGCGATCGAGGAGGCGCCGCTGGCGCTGATCGTCGACCTCGTGCCGCCGGCCACGGTCGAGCGCCTGCCGGAAGACCGCACCGAGGACGTGCTCGGCCTCGCCATCCCGCTCCTCGCCCTCGCGCCGTTCGAAGCCTCGGCCCCCGCCAAGCTCCGCCTCGCCCGCCGCCGCCTCGGCGTCTCGCGGTAGGCTCGTTGCGATGGGTTTCGCGACGCTCAACCCATCCTACAGAGATTTGCTGACGAAGCCGGGGAATCCGGTCCCGAGGGGTTAAAGCAACCGGCCGGCTTTGCCGGGGATGCGGCGCGATGGCGCGGGGCGCCGGCTGCGCGGGACGCGCGTTTACGGGCCGCAGATTGCCCGATATAATCGGGCGATGATGACCACGGGTGGTCGCGGGGCCGCCGGCCGGGCGAGAGCCGTCGCACGCCCGCGCGTGCTGCTGGTGACCGGGATGTCGGGGGCGGGGCGGTCGACCGCGCTCAAAATCCTCGAGGACATGGGCTACGAGGCCTTCGACAATTTGCCGATCCCGCTGGTGCCGGCGCTGATCCAAATGGCCGCCGCCGACGCGCCGGCGATCGCCGTCGGCGCCGATCCGCGCACCCGCGGCTTTTCGATCGAGAGCATGCTCGGCACCCTCGACGCCGCGGTCGACGACGGGCCGGACGGGCTGCGGGTGCTGTTTATCGACTGCGACGACGAGCGGCTCGAACGGCGCTATACCGAGACGCGGCGACCCCATCCGCTGGCCGGCGACCGTCCGGTCATCGACGGCATCCGGCTCGAGCGCCGGGCGCTCTCGCCGCTGCGCGACCGCGCCGACCTGGTGATCGACACTTCCGCCTTGACCGCCGCCGATTTGAAGCGCCTGCTGACCGGCCATTTCGCGTTGAAGGCGGGCGGGCTGCGGGTGTTCGTCGCCTCCTTCGCCTATCGCCAGGGGCTGCCGCGCGACGCCGACCTGATCTTCGACGTACGCTTTCTCGACAATCCGTATTATGTTCCAGCACTTCGGGCGCTGACCGGGCGGGATGCCGCAGTCGCCGCCCATATCAACGAGGACGCCGCGTTTGCGCCCTTCTTCGACCGCCTGTGGCGGCTGCTGCGGCCGCTGCTGCCGCGCTACGAGATGAGCGGCAAGACCTATCTGACGATCGCCATCGGCTGCACCGGCGGGCGGCATCGCTCGGTTTACGTCGCCGAGCGGCTGGCCGCGCGGATCGCGGATTCCGGCTGGCGGGTCGAGCTCGCGCATCGCGATCTGCCGCCCGCCGCTCCCGCGCTTGCGGCCGCCGCGCCCGCTTCCCTCGGCTGAGCCCCCCGACCCATCAGAGGCCTCCCATGATCGGAATGATTCTGGTGACCCACGGGCGGCTCGCGGCGGAGTTCATCGCCGCGCTCGAGCACGTCGTCGGCGCGCAGACCCAGATCGCCGCGGTGTGCATCGGCCCCGACGACGACATGGAGGCCCGCCGCCAGGAGATCGTGCGCCAGATCGCCGCGGTCGACACCGGCGACGGCGCGGTCCTGTTGACCGACATGTTCGGCGGCACCCCCTCGAACCTCGCGATCTCGGTCATGGACCGGCCCAAGATCGAGGTCATCGCCGGCGTCAACCTGCCGATGCTGATCAAGCTGGCGAGCGTGCGGCGAACCGAAACCCTGGAGCGCACCGTGCTCGGCGCGCAGGAGGCCGGCCGCAAATACATCAACGTCGCCTCGCAGCTCCTGGCCGACACCAAGCGATGAGCGACGGCCGCCCCGGCGAGGCTGCGGGCGGCGGCGGGCCGTCGCCGGGCAAGGGCGCGCCGGATCGCGACGATCTGCAACCAGAAGGGGCTGCACGCCCGCGCCGCGGCCCGTTTCGTCAAGACCGCGGTGCAGTTCGACGCCGAGATCCGGGTGCGCAAGAACGGCGCCGAGGTCTCCGGATCCTCGATCATGGGGCTGATGATGCTGGCGGCGGCGCCGGGCGCGGTCATCGAGCTGACCGCCAGCGGGCGCGAGGCCGAGGCGGCTGTCGCCGCGCTCGCCCGGCTCATCGAATGCAAGTTCGATGAGGACTGACGCGGCCGCCGGCGAGGAACGGCAGAGCGAGGGCGGCGAGCGGGTGTTGAGCGGCCTCGGGGTGTCGCCGGGGATCGCCATCGGCCCCGCCCATTTGGGCGAGGGCGGCGAGCTGCCGGTGCGCGAGCGCCACATTCCCGAGGCCGAGGCCGAGGCCGAGCGCGGCCGCTTCGCCGAGGCGGTGGCGGTCTCGCTCAAGCAGCTGCGCCGGCTCAAGGCCAAGACCTCGAGCCTGCCGGAATCGGCGGCCGAGGAGCTCGGCTACCTGCTCGACGCGCATCTGGCGATGCTGTCGAACTCGCGGCTGGTGCGCGGCGCCGACCGGCGCATTCTCGCCGCCGGGATCAACGCCGAGCGCGCGGTGCAGCTCGAGATCGACGAGATCGCCAAGAGCTTCGCCGCGATGCGCGACCCTTATCTGGCCGCCCGCGGCGAGGACATCCGCATCGTCGGCAACCGGCTGATCCGCAACCTGATCAAAAAGCCCTACGTCGCCTTTTCCGACGCGCCCGAGGGAGCGGTCGTGCTGGCCGAGGAGGTGACCCCGGCCGACACCGCGCTGATGGACCCGCAGCGCATCGCCGGCTTCGCCACCGTGTTCGGCGGCGCCGACAGCCACACCGCGATCGTCGCCCGCGCGCTCGGCCTGCCGGCGGTGCTCGCCGTCCCCGGTCTGCTCGAGCGCGCCAAGGCCGGGGTCACGGTGGTCATCGACGGCGCCGAGGGGGCGGTGATCATCGACCCCTCGGCCGAGACGATCCGCGAATACGAGGCGCGCCGCGACGATCTGGCGCGCGAGCGGCGCCATCTCGGGCGGCTGCGCCGGCTGCCGGCGGTGACCCGAGACGGGGTCGAGATCGCGCTCGAAGCCAACATCGAGCTGCCGGTCGAGCTCGAGCAGGCGACCGCCAACGGGGCGATGGGCCTCGGCCTGGTCCGCTCGGAATTCCTCTTCATGAACCGCGACGACCTGCCGGGCGAGGACGAGCAGCTCGCCGCCTATTCGGCGCTGGTGCGCAGCATGGACGGGAAGCCGGTCACGGTGCGCACCCTCGACCTCGGCGGCGACAAGGTCGCCCGCTCGCTCGACGGCCAGCTCGCCGCCGCCGACAACCCGGCGCTGGGGCTGCGGGCGATCCGGCTGTCGCTGCACGACCGCCGCCTGCTCGACCCGCAGCTGGCGGCGATGCTGCGCGCCGCCGCCGAGGGCAAGCTGCGCATCCTCTTGCCGATGGTCACGACCGTGGGCGAGATCCGACGGGTGCGCGAGGCGTTGGATCGCGCCGCCCGTCGGCTGCGGCGGCGCGGTGCGGCGCTGCCCAAGGCGCTGCCGCCGCTGGGCGTGATGATCGAGGTGCCGGGTGCGGCGCTTGCCGCCGACGCGCTCGCCGCCGAGGCCGATTTCTTCGCGATCGGCACCAACGATCTGATCCAGTACACCCTGGCGATCGACCGCAGCGACGAGCAGGTCGCCCATCTCTACAACCCGCTGCACCCGGCGGTCTTGCGGCTCATTCAGTTCGCGGTCGAGGCGGCGCTGCGCCGCGGCATGCCGGTCAGCGTCTGCGGCGAGATGGCCGGCGACCCGCGCTATACGGCGCTCCTCCTCGGCCTCGGCCTGCGCAATTTGTCGATGGCGCCGCGCAACATCCCGCGGGTCAAGCAGCGCATCCGCACCCTCGACATGGTCGCCGCCACCCGCCGCGCCCGCGCGATCATGGACCAGTCCGACTCCGGCCGCATCGCCGCCCTCCTCGACGACTTCAACGCCGTCGCCTGGCCGCATTAGTTGAACGGCGGTTGCCGCCGGACTTCAAGTTTTGCCGTCGCCACCTGGGGTCTGAGACGAAGAGCCGCCGCGATTTGCGACAACCCGGCAGTATTCCGCAAATGGGTCAGAAAAAGAGTCAGTAAAAGCTGTTCGACAGCTGCGGTGCGTGATAAGTCTGGCGCGGATACGGCGCGCGGCCCGGTGACCGCGACGGCCGCGGCCCGTCGATAACGACTGCCAGCCGCTACGCTCCGGAGGTGACGCATGTGGATGATTCCAGCGGCGTTGGCGGGCATCTTTCTGACGGCGGCGCCGAGCCTCGCCGCCGAGCCGATTGCAACGACCGATGGCGAGGCGCCGGGCATAACGCTCCAGGTGCAAGAGCTCAAGGTAAGCAATGGGACGGCGATGTTGAAATTCACCGTCGTCAATGACGGCTCATCAGCTTTCGATCCTGATACGCTGGCCGACAAGGACGTGTCGAAGCCCGACTATCATTCGGTCAGCGGCGTTTATCTCATCGATGCCGCAAACAAGAAAAAATACCTTGCGGTGTACGACACCAACGACGAGTGCATCTGCAGCCGCAGAGCCTCTCAAATAGGTTCGAAGAGCAGCGCCAATCTGTGGGCGAAGTTCCCGGCGCCGCCCGATGGCGTTGCCAAGATCGGCGTGGTCGTGCCGCATTTCGCGCCGATGGACGACGTGCCGCTGTCGCGCTGAGTTGGAGGCTGCGATGTGGCGCTGTTTGCTGGCCGCGCTGTTGCTGCTGTGCGTCTGGCCGGCGCAGGCGCAGGAGGGGCGCTCTGTCGATCTCGTCTACACGACAGTGGGTCTCAAATTCACCGTGATCGATTTGGCCGGCAAGACCCAAGACCTGCAAGTGAAGGAGACCGCCACCGAGATTCGCATCGAGCTCGCGGCTGATGTGCTGTTCGATTTCGACAAGTCTACGATCAAGCCGGAAGCGGCGACGGCTCTTCACAATGTCGCCGATATCATCAAGGACAAGGGCAAAGGGCGCGCGGTGCGCATCGAGGGGCACACCGACGGCAAGGGCGGCGCTGCTTATAATCAAAAGCTGTCGGAACGCCGCGCCGATGCGGTGAAGCAATGGCTTGCCGGGAAAGAGGGCCTCGGCCGGGTCAAGATGGCGACACAAGGCTTTGGCGCTGCGAAACCGGTCGCGCCAAATACCAAGCCGGACGGGTCGGACGATCCCGAGGGCAGGCAAAAGAACCGGCGGGTGGAGATCGTGCTGGCGAAATAGCGCTGCTCGCCGCCCCTTGCTCCGCAGAGGCGTCGAACGTCAGGGAGGCCACGAACTTGCGCACCGCCTGTTCAAGATGCCGGCCCTCGCGCCGCGCGCCGGCCCTCATCTGTGCGCTCGCGGCGCTCGCCGCATTCTGCATGGCCGGCTCTGGCCTGATCGGCCCCGCGTTCGCGCAAACGCCAGCTCCGGTCACGCTCAGTCTGTTCGATCCCGACTTGGCGGACATCGGGCCGGCTGCGGCCGAAAAGCTCAAGACCGCCACAAATTGCTATCCCCGGGCGACGTTCAAGGTTGGCGTCCCGTCCGGCGACCCGTTGATGCAGGACTCGCTGCAGAAGGCGCGCGAGGAAGAGCTGTCTTTTACATTTCCTCGGCTGGGCCTCGATCGCGCCCGGTTCAAGGTCGAGGCGGGGGCAATCGGCAGCGATGACGTGCAGGTGAGCTACGACAATTCGCCTGCCGACGATGACAAGGACGCGCCAAAGCTCAAAGTCGTCTCGGCGCCGAAGAAGGGCACGAAGGTGAAAGCCGGCGACAAGATCGAGGTCACGATCACGGCAAGCGAACAATACCAGGATGGCCATAAGAGCTGGCCGACCGGGGTGCGGAGCATTCAGCTCCTCGCCGACGATGGGTCGGCGACGATCAAGGTCGACGACAAGGATTTCGGGATGAAGCCGCCGCCCTGCGAGCGCCGGACCGTCGTGATGAAACCCTACACCGTCCCATCCAATCTGCCGCCGATCGTGCGTCTGCACGCGATCGCCGAGGACGCCGTCGGCAACCACGACGGCGAGGATGCCGACTTCCCGACCGGCGACTGGTACGGCACGCTCAAAGCGCACGGTCAAGGCAACGTCTACAACGAGGATGCGACAGTGGATTTCAGCTTCTCGGTCGCCGGCGACGGCACGGTCACCGGCAGAGGCCGCGCGAGGATGAAGAATGCGCCGCAGACTTTAGGCGCCTGCGTCCAAACGCACACGCAGACGCCGAGCGAATTTGATTTTCCTCTCGCCGGCAGTCGTGTGGGCGGCGAGTTTCTGCTGGTAATTCCGATTGACCTGAGATCGGCGATGGTATTCACCGCAAGTTGCCCAACCAGCAGTTCTACCAGTCCCCCGGTCCAGGCCCAGGCGTTTTCCGGAGTTTCGTCTGAGGGCTTCTTCCATCCGCGCGTCCGCTCCGAGGACGGGGCCACCAATACCTTTCACTCAAACACAGGATCAGTCGACGTGACCGGCAGCATTGTGATCCACAGCGCCAAAAACTAACCCACTTCCATGGGCGGTCGGCGGTTTGGTCGCGCGCGGTCGTTAGAGCAAATTTCGATCAAGCAGCTCACTGTTATGACGAGATTGCTTCGCGGAGCCTGTCCTCGGGCGGCGCAGTGCGCCGACCCGTGGGCTCGCAATGACAGCTATTGTTCTTGTCATTGCGAGGAGCGCCGCGACGAAGCAATCTCGATCCCATGATGCAACCCAATAGAAATCTGCTCTATGCCGTCGATTGAAATGCACAGGCGGGGAGTGAGCCCCTCCTGCGGGGAGGGTAAGACGAAAGCTAAATAAAGAAAGCCTCGCTCGGCACGCGAGCGGGCCACGCCGACCGGCCCGGCGATACGGGCGGCATTCTTGCCACAATTCTCCACTACACAGCCCGCGGCTGGGAGAAACAGCGGGCGATTGCCGGCCGGGAACGCAGCCGGGCCGGACGCGCCGGGTCGACGCGCCGGGCGGCCGCTGTATTTTTCCTGTAAATATCAGCGGGAACAGCGGCGGCATGCCCGGCGCCGCGCCGCCGATGGTATTGCCGGGAACGCGGACAACGGCTATCCCGTCGGTCTCGGGCAGCAACGGAACGAAGAGCATGGCGCAGCCGGTCATCGGCCTCACCCTCGACCATGAGCCGGCGGGCGGCTGGTCGAAATATCCCTGGTACGCGATCCGCGAGAACTACTGCGGCGCGGTGCGCAACGCCGGCGGGCTGCCGGTGCTGCTGCCGCACGAGCCGGACGACGCCCCGGCCTATCTCGACCGGATCGACGGGCTGATCGTGACCGGCGGCGGCTTCGACATCGACCCGGCGCTGTTCGGCGCCGCGACCCGGCACCCGAGCGTCAAGACCAAGGACCGCCGCACCGCCTTCGAGCTTGCCGCGGCGCGCGGCGCGCTCGCCCGGGAAATGCCGGTGCTCGGCATCTGCGGCGGCCAGCAATTATTGAACGTGGCGCTCGGCGGCACCCTGATCCAGCACATCCCGGACGAGGTGCCGAACGCCTTGCCGCACCGCCAGCCGAACCCGCGCGACGAGCCCGGCCACACTGTGCGGATCATCGCCGGCACCCTGTTGCGCCGGATCACCGGGGCGGCGAGCCTCGCCGTCAACAGCGCCCATCATCAGGCGGTCAAGACGGCGGCCCCCGGTCTTGTCGTCGACGCCGAGGCCGAGGACGGCGTCGTCGAGGGCGTCGAGGACCCGCGCCGGCGCTTTTGCCTCGGCGTCCAGTGGCATCCGGAGTTCGCGCTCAGCGACGGCGACCGCCGCATCTTCCGCGCCCTGGTCGAGGCCGCCCGCGGGTGAGGGCGCGGTCGCCGGGTGTCCCCCTCCCCGTCCCTCCGCCGCCGGCGGGCGCGGGTCAGGGTGGGGGCGAGCGCATCGCCAAGCTGCTGGCGCGCGCGGGCCTGTGCTCGCGCCGCGACGCCGAGCGCTGGATCGCCGACGGGCGGGTCACGGTCGACGGCAAGGCGCTGACGAGCCCGGCGGTGACGGTCACCGCGGCCAATCTCGTCGCGGTCGACGGCAAGCCGGTGGCCGAGCCCGAGCGGCCGCGGCTGTGGCGCTATCACAAGCCTTCGGGGCTCGTCACCACGCATCGCGACGAGAAGGGCCGGCCGACCGTCTTCGCCGCCCTGCCGAGGGAATTGCCGCGGGTGATCTCGATCGGCCGCCTCGACCTCAATTCCGAGGGGCTGCTCCTGTTGACCAATGACGGCGCGCTCGCCCGCCGGCTCGAATTGCCGGCCACCGGCTGGATCCGCCGCTACAAGGTGCGCGTCCACGGCGAGGCCGACCCCGCCCGCCTCGCCGCCCTGGCCAAGGGGGTCGCGATCGGCGGGGTCGCCTACGGCCCGATCCGCGCCGAGCTCGAGCGCAAGCAGGGCAGCAACGCCTGGATCGCGATGGCGCTCGCCGAGGGCAAGAACCGCGAGGTGCGCCGCGTGCTCGAGCATCTGGAGCTGCAGGTGACGCGGCTGATCCGGCTGTCCTACGGCCCGTTCCAGCTCGGCAATCTGGCGCGCGGCGAGGTCGCCGAGGTCTCGCAGAAGGCGCTGGCCGAGCAGCTCGGCGCCGAGGCCCCGCGCTGGGCCGCGCACGGCGACCGCCGGCGCTAGTCCCGAGGATGGGGCATTCGCTCTTCGCCGCGCTGCAAAACCGGTTTGGCCGGCCGGTCGATGCGCCGACCCGCCGCGAGCTGCTGCGAGCCTCCCTCGCCGCCGGCGCGGCGCTGCTGCTCGGCGGGTCCGGCGCGCCGGCAAAGCCGGTCGGCAAATCGGTCGTCGTGATCGGCGCGGGCTTTGCCGGGCTCGCCGCGGCGCACGAGCTCCTGGCCGCCGGCTACGATGTCACCGTGGTCGAGGCGCGCGACCGGGTCGGCGGCCGGGTGCTGTCCTTCGACCGCTTCGTTCCCGGCCGCTGGGTCGAGGGCGGCGGCGAGCTGATCGGCCGCAACCATCCGCTGTGGCTCGCCTATGCGAGGAAATTCGGCCTCGATCTGGTCGAGATCGGCGGCGACGACGGCGCGCGGCCGATCGTCGTCGACGGCAGGCTGCTGTCCGAGGCGGAGGCCCTGCGGCTGTGGGATGAGCTGAACGCGGCGGCGCAACTGATGAACGGCGACGCCCGCGCGGTCGTCGAGGACGAGCCGTGGCGGACACAAGACGCCGCGGCGCTCGACCGGCGCAGCGTCGCCGACTGGCTGGCCCTGGTCCCGGCGTCCGACCTCGCCAGGCGCGGCCTCGCGGCGCAGCTGGGCGCCGACAACGGCGTCGCGCCCGCACGGCAGAGCTGGCTCGGCCAGCTCGCCCAGGTCAAGGGCGGCGGGGTCGAGCGCTATTGGACCGAGACCGAAATCTATCGCTGCCGGGGCGGCAACCAGCAGCTGGCGCACCGGCTCGCCGCCGCGATCGGCGCGACGCGCCTGCATACCGGGGCTCGCGGCGCGCGCGGTGACGATCGGTCGGGACGCCGCGAGCGTCGCTTGCGGCGACGGCCGCCGGCTCGTCGCCGACGACGTGATCCTCGCCGCGCCGCCGAGCGTCTGGAGCCGGATCAGGTTCGAGCCGGCGTTGCCGCCGGCCCTGACGCCGCAGATGGGCGCCAACGTCAAATACCTGATGTCGCTGAAGGACCGGTTCTGGAAGGAGCGCGGGCAGGCGGCCTCGTCGCTCGACACCGGCAATGTGGCGATCACCTGGGAGGGGACGTCGGGCCAGCCGGGCGACGCCCCGGCCGAGATGGTGGCGTTTTCCGGCGGCCCCGGCGCGGACGCGATGCGCGCGGTCCCGGCCGGCCGGCGCGACGCGGCCTACCGGGCCGAGCTCGGGCAGCGCTACCCGACGCTCGCCGCGGCGTTTGTCAACAGCCGGTTCATGGACTGGCCGTCGGCCGAATGGACGCGCGGCGGCTATTCGTTTCCGGCGCCCGGCCAGGTGACCACCGTCGGCCCGCTGCTTCATGACGGCGTCGGGGGGCGGCTGCATTTCGCCGGCGAGCATGCCTGCTATAAATTCGTCGGCTACATGGAAGGGGCGCTGAATTCCGGGGTTTCGATCGCCCGGCGCCTTGCCCGGCGCGACGGCGCGGCGAAGGGGTGATGCGGATCGTCGGCGGCAGGCATCGCGGCCGCCGCCTTGTCGCCCCGCCGGGCGGCGCGGTCCGTCCGACCAGCGACCGCGCCCGCGAGGCGCTGTTCGACATCCTGTCGCACGGCCGGCTCGCCGCCGCCGGCGTCCCGTTCGCCGACGCCGCGGTGCTCGACGCCTTCGCCGGCACCGGGGCCTTCGGCCTCGAAGCCCTGTCGCGGGGCGCGGCCGAAGCGGTCTTTGTCGAGCGCGACCGCGATGCGCTCGTGATGCTGCGCCGCAATATCGAGGCGTTGGGCGAGGCGGCGCGCGCCCGCATCATGCCCGGCGACGCGACGCGTCCGCCGCGCGCCGACCGGCGCTGCGCCGTAGCCTTTCTCGATCCCCCTTACAAGAGCGGGCTCGCGGCGCCGGCGCTGGCGGCGCTCGACGCCGCCGGCTGGCTCGCCGAGGATGCGCTCGCCGTGGTCGAGATCGCGGCGCGCGAGGAATTCGCCCCGCCGGGCGGGTTCGCCCTCGTCGACGAGCGCGTCTACGGCGCCGCGCGTCTCGTCCTGCTCCGCCGCGGCGCCGCCGGAGGACCGCGATGAGCGAAAGCCTGCCCCAGGTGACATTGCCCGATGGCTTGCCGCAAGTGGCGCTGCGCGGGGGCGAGCGCGTGCCGGCGCTCGGCCAGGGAACCTGGCACATGGGCGAGGACCGGCGCCGCGCCGCCGAGGAGGCGGCCTCGCTGCGGCTCGGGATCGAGCTCGGCATGACCCTGATCGACACCGCCGAGATGTACGGCTCGGGCGGCGCGGAGGAGGTCGTGCGGCGGGCCGCCGAAGGGGTGCGCGACCGGCTCTTCATCGTCAGCAAGGTCTATCCGCACAACGCCTCGCGCGCGGGTGTCGTGGCCGCCTGCGAGCGCAGCCTGAAGCGGCTCGGCACCGACCGGATCGACCTGTACCTCTTGCATTGGCGCGGCTCGGTCCCGCTCGCCGAGACCTTGGAGGGGTTCCGGCGGCTCGAGCGCGACGGCAAGATCCGCCGCCACGGGGTCAGCAATTTCGGCCGCGGCGACATCGAGGAATGGACGGCGCTCGACGGCGGCGAGACCGTCGCGGCCGACCAGGTGCTCTATAACCTCGAGACCCGCGGGATCGAGTTCGACCTCGTCCCGTGGTGCCGCGAGCGCGGCGTCCCGGTCATGGCCTACACCCCGCTCGGCCAGGGCCGGATGCTCGCCCATCGCGAGCTCGCCGCGGTCGCCGCCCGGCACGGCGCGACGCCGGCCCAGGCGGCGCTCGCCTGGCTGTTGCGGCGGGACGGGGTGATCGTGATCCCCAAGGCCTCGCGCCCCGAGCATGTGCGCGAAAACCGCGGCGCCCTCGAGGTGGCGCTCGACGCCGATGATCTGGCCGCCCTCGACCGCGCCTTCCCGCCGCCCCGGCGCCCGACCCCGCTCGGCATGCTGTGAGCGCCCTCGTTGCGTCGCGCCCGCCGCTTCGCTAGGGTTCCGGCCGCCCGCGGAGGGGTGGCCGAGCGGTTGAAGGCGCACGCCTGGAAAGTGTGTAGACGGTGATGAATTGTCTCGCGGGTTCGAATCCCGCCCCCTCCGCCATCAGAGGTTGTAGTCCCTCGCCGAGAACGGCCGAGCTCGCGAAACCTGTTCTAGCGCACGCGGTTGTCGGCCGAGACCAGCACGCGGGGCGCGGCGGCGCCTCTGTCCGCGCAGCCCGGCTGGGTTTCCGGCACGGCCACGTATGAGAGCTGCGGCGGCCTCGCCCCGCCGGCCTCGATCAAATTGTCGGCGAGCCGATTGTCCCAGGACGGGCATTCCAGCCCCGGCTTGGTGCAATTGCTCTGGACGGTCCGGCTGCAATACCACTCGAGCACGATCGCCCTCGCCTGCTGGCGGCGAAAGGTGTTGCGTTCGATAAGATTGTCGTTCGAATTGTCGCGCAGGCTGATCGCATCGCCGCAGCCGCCATCGAACAGATTGTCGCGAATGATGTTTTTCGAAGAGCCGTGAGCGACGTAGATCGCGTGCAAATCCGTGCAATGCTTCGTGCTGACGATATCGACGAACTCGTTGCCCTCGATCAAATTGGCGCGCGAATTGACCAGCTCGACCGCAAACGCCGAATAGGTTGCGCCGCTCGGGTCTTTCGCGCCGATCGACACGAAACGGTTGCCGCGAACCACATTGCCGCCGGTCCACCGGTCGTCCTGTCGGACCCGGTCGCCGTGCAGCCAGACGGCGGAGAGATAGTTGCGGATTTCCAGCCCCTCGATCGCGACGCCGGTCGGCCGGCCGGCCCCGCCCTGCAGCTCGAACCAGTTGGTGGAGTTGTCGACGCCGTCGAACACGGGCCGGCGCGCCGGGTCGGCGGCGCGGATGTCGATGCGCGCGCCCGGCGGGGTCCAGCTCCAGACCACGCTCTGCCCGACATAGCGGCCATCGCCGATGCGAATCTCGGCGGCGTCGGGCGCGGGGCGCATCGCCTTCAGGATTTCCTGCGCGCGCGCCAGGGTCTGGACCGGCCGGCTCGCATCGGTCCCCGAGGCGCCGTCGTCGCCCGTCGGCGACAGATAGATCGTCGCGCGGGGGCCGGGCGCGGCGAGGCTCGGCGCGACCCCGGCCGCGAGCAGGAGCGCCGCCGCCGCCGCCAACGCCGCCAACGCAAGCGATCGACCGGCGGACATTACCCCGGCGCGGCTTCGCGCAAGCTCGACAGGCTGGCGCGCTGGCGTTCCTCGGCATCGAAATTGCCGGGGTCGAGCCAGCGCTCGAAGGCCCGGCGCAGGGCTGGCCACTCGCCGTCGAGGATCGAGAACCAGAGGGTGTCGCGGTTGCGGCCCTTATAGACCGTCGCCTGGCGAAAGAGCCCCTCACAGCGAAAGCCGAGCCGCAGCGCCGCGGCCCGCGAGGCCGCGTTGAGCGCGTCGCATTTCCACTCGTAGCGGCGGTAGCCGAGCTCGTCGAAGACCCGGCGCATCAGCAAAAACATCGCCTCGGTCGCGGCCGGACGCCGCTGCAGCCGCGGGCTGTAGTTGATGCCGCCGACCTCGATTGCGCCGACCGCGGGCGCCATGCGCATCAGGCTGGCGACGCCGACGGCGCCCCCGCCGCTGGTGTCGAGGATCGCGTGGACCAGCGGATCGTCGGCGCGCGCCACGCTTTCGAGCCAGAGGCGGTAGCCCTCGAAGGTCGGGAACGGGCCGTACGGCAGGTAGGTCCAGTTGCGCCCGCCCTGGTCCTCGGCGTTGGCGGCGAAGAGGTCGGCCGCGTGGCGGTCGGGGTCGAGCGGCTCGACCCGGCAAAACCGCCCGGCGATCGGCGTGCGCGGCGGCAGCGGCCGCGCCGACCAGCCGGAGACCGGGGGGCCGATCGGCTGGCCGAATTCGTTCACATGCGGCTCGCTCATCGGGGGCATGCTCCTGTTCCCTGTCACAGCCAATATACGCCGAAGAGGATCGTCAGCACGGTCAGCGGCGCGCCGATCCGCAAGTGCCGCCAGAAGCCGATCGCGACGCCGCGCCGGCGCGCCTGCTCGACGACGATCAGATTGGCGACCGAGCCGAGGATCGTCAGGTTTCCCGCCAATGTCGAGGCCATCGCGACGATCAGCCAGGCGCGCCGCGGGTCGGGAAGGGCGGCGACGAAGGGCTTCAGCACCAGGACCGCGGGGACGTTGCTGACAAGGTTCGACAGCGCTGCCGCAACAAGGCTCAGGGTGGCGGCGGCGTCGAGCCGCCGCCGGCCGATCGCGGCGACGATGTCGGGCGACAGCAGCGCCTTTTCGAGGCCGGCGACGACGACGAAGAGCCCGGCGAACATCAACAGCAACGGCCAGTCGATCTCGCGGTACACCCGCTCGCTGCGGACCGCGCGGGTCAGCAGCATGACGCCGCCGGCGACCAGCGCCAGCTTCGCCGGCGGCTGACCGGCGAAGAAGCCGGCCATCATCAAGGCGACGACCAGCGCCGATTTGACCGCGAGCGGCCGATGGATGTGGAGCCGCGCGGGCTCGGCGGCGAGTTGGACGCGCGTCCAGAACTCGGCGGGATGGCAGGCGGCGATCAGCAGGAACGCCAGCGCCAGCCCGACCGCAGCGACCGGCGCCAGCCGCGCCGCGAACGCATCGTAGGGGATCTGCGAGAAGCTGCCGATCATGATGTTCTGCGGGTTTCCGGTAATTGTCGCGGCGCCGCCGATGTTCGCGGCCATCGCCACTCCGAGCAGATACGGGACCGGATCGCGACGCAGCCGCACCGCCAGATCGAGCACCAGCGGCGTCAGCGCCAGGCAGATCGCATCGTTGACCAGAAAGGCCGAGAACAGGCCGGCGGTCAGCATCACCACGGCCAGCAGCGCCAAGGGATGGCGGGCGCGGGCCGCCGCCCGCTCGGCGACGAGGCGAAAGAACCCCGAGAGGCGCAGGTTGCCGACCACGATCATCATGCCGAGCAGGAGGGCGATGGTGTCGAAGTCGATCGCCCGCAACGCCTCGTCGAGCGACAGCGCGCCCGCGCCGACCATCAGGCTGGCGCCGAGCAGCGCCGCCCCGGCGCGGTCGAGATAGAAGCCCGGCAATTTGCCGATGGCGATGACGAGATAGGTCAGGGTGAAGATCAGGAGCACCGCGACGCGGGTTCCGTTCGCTTCAAGCCCGGCCGGAACCGCCGGCCGGGCGACGGCGGCGACGATGATCGCGGCGGCGAGCATCGCAGCCGCGACCCCGGCGGCCCACCGCCGCAGGCGCGGGCTGTGCTGGCGGCGGGTCATGCCGGGGTTGATCGGGGATCGGCGGGTCGTCGTCAAGGCGGTCGAGCCGACCGGGAGACCCGGCGCAAAAGATGCTATCCTCGGCCGCCCGATTGGGGCGCGCGCGGAGCACGGACATGGCGCAGCAGGCGGGGGTGGCGAGGCTCTTCGAGGCGGATGCTGCAAACACCCGGCCGCTGCCGGCCGGGACCGACCTCGTCGAGTGGTATTTCGAGCAGGGCTGGACCGACGGCCTGCCGGTGGCGCCGCCGACCCGCGCGCTCGTCGACCGCTTTGTCGCCGCGCTCGGCGGCGACCCCGATCTCGTCGAATGCAAGGTGCCGCCGCGTCACGGCAGCCTCAGCCGCGAGGTGCTGGCGATCAACATGGTCATGGCCGGGTGCAAGCCCGAATATGCGCCGGTGGTGCGCGCCGCGATGCTGGCGCTGGCGGAAAAGGCGTTCAACCTCAACGGCGTGCAGGCGACGACGCACATGGCCGCACCGCTCCTTATCGTCAACGGGCCGATCGCCGGCGCGATCGGCATGAACGGCGGCGGCAACGCCTTCGGCTCGGGCAACCGCGCCAATGCGACGATCGGGCGGGCATTGCGCCTGGTGCTGCTCAATGTCGGCGGCGGCCGGCCGGGCGATCTCGACAAGAGCACCCTGGGGCACCCCGGCAAATACACCTATTGCGTCGCCGAGAACGAGGCGTCGAGCCCGTGGGCGCCCTACCACGTCGAAAAGGGGTTCGCGCCGGAGGATTCGAGCGTCTTCGTGCTGGCCGCCGAGCCGCCGCACAGCGTCACCAACCATGTCGCCAACGACGCGCAAGGCATTCTCGACAGCATCGCTTCGGCGATGAGCACGATCGCCAACAACAACGCGGTGTCGAGCGGCCACTGCGCGGTGATCATCGGGCCCGAGCACGCCCGCACGATCGCCGCCAAGGGCTGGACCCGGCACGACGTGAAGAGCTATCTGGCGATGAACGCCTGGAACCTATTCTCCGCGCTGACCTTCGGCGAGCGCTACGGCCGGATCTACAACCGCAACCTGCCGCGCTGGTACAAGCGCGAGCCGGGCTCGCGCATCCCGGTGGTCCCCGGCCCCGACCACATCCACCTCTTTGTCGTCGGCGGCGAGGCCGGCCGGTTCTCGGCCTTCATCCCCGGCTGGGGCCACATGTCGTCCCCGGTGCTGCGCAGCATCGAAACCGGCGCCTCCGATCGCGCCCCGATCTGCGTCGACGGGACCTGCTATCTGTGAGGCCGCGGTCTTGCGGCGTTCATTTCGGCCGGTAAACGGCTGTAGGATGGGTTGAGCATCGAGGCCGGACAAGAATTGAGACGAGGGGCTGCATTCCGGTCCTGCGTCCTTCGAGACGCGCCCTTCGGACGCTCCTCAGGATGAGGGTATCCCTGTGATAGCATTAAGAAAACACCTCATCCTGAGGAGGCCGCGCAGCGGCCGTCTCGAAGGACGCACGGCGCCGATCCAGCCAATCCGAGATTTCTTGCCCAGCCTCAGCGCGAAACCCGTCGCACCGACGCAAATGATGGGTTTCGCTTTCCGCTCAACCCATCCTGCCAACCACAGCAACGAGGCAATCGAAAATTGCCTTTAAAACAGGTCGAAATACTCGCGGTGCTCCCAGTCGGTGACTTCCTGCTCGAAGCGGGCAAGCTCGGCCTTTTTGATGTGGATGAAATAATCGATGAACCCGGCGCCGAACGCGGCGCGCAGCGGCTCGCTGCGCCGCAGCGCCTCAAGCGCCTCGCCGAGCGAGCGCGGCAGCGCGGGCGCCTCGGCCTCGTAGGGCGTGTCGGCGGGCGGCCCCGGGTCGAGCGCATGGTCGACGCCGTCCAGCCCGAGCGCCACCTGCGAGGCCATGTAGAGATAGGGATTGGCCGCCGGCTCGCCGATCCGGTTCTCGATGCGGGTCGCCGGGTCGCCCGGTCCGCCGAGCACGCGCAGCATCGCACCGCGGTTGTCGCGGCCCCAGCTCACCCGGTCGGGGGCCAAGGTGTGGGGCTGGTAGCGGCGATAGCCGTTGATCGTCGGCGCCGCCAAGGCCGCGCTCGCCGGCGCATGGCGCAGCAGCCCGGCAAGAAACCGCAGGCCCAACGGCGACAGCGGCTCCGCAGCATTCTGCGGCATGAAGGCGTTGGCCCCGCCGGCGGTGTCGCGCAGGCTCTGGTGCAGATGCCAGCCGCTGGAAAAGACGTTCGGCAATTTCGGCCGGCACATGAAGCTCGCGTGGTAGCCATGCCGCCGGCAGACCTGCTTCACGGCGCTGCGGAACAGCACCATCGAATCGGCGGATTCGAGATTGGCGCACGGCCGGAACGTGAACTCGACCTGGCTCGGCCCGAACTCCACCTCCAGAGAACGAAGCGGCAGGCCCAGCGCCTCGATCGGGCGGCGCAATATTTCGAACACCTCGTCGTAGCGGTCGTAACGCGCTTCGCCGAGGAGCTGGTAGCCCTGGGTCAAGAGGCTGACCTCGGGCGGCGCGCCGGGCTGGCCGGCGTCGGCGGCCGCCAGACGCGAATCCGCCAGCTTGAAGATGTGGCATTCGACCTCGAGCCCGGCGACGTAGTCGAAGCCGCGCCGGTTCAGGCCGTCGAGCACCCCGCGGCAGAGCCGGCGGGTGTCGAACGGGGCCGCCCGGCCATTGCCGAAATAAGCCTCGCACAACAGCCAGCCGCTGTGCGGCGCCCAGGGCAATACCTTGAAGGTCAGCGGGTCCGGGACCAGGACGAGGTCGGCCGCACCCTCCATCTCCGGCATGTCGAAGCCGCCGCCGCGGCTGAACACCGGAAAGACGGTGCGGTGCGCGGTGTCCTTGGCCAGCAGGCTCGACGGCGCCGTGCAGCCGTTGCGCAACGCGCCGTCGAGCTCGGCGGCGACCAACGTCTTGCCGCGCAAGACGCCGTGCTGATCGGCAAAAGACAGCCGCACCACGCCGAGCGTGTCGGAACGTGCGACGATCTCGGCGGCGGCGGCCCGCTGCGCCTCGGACCAGAGACCGTGGCGCTCGATAAAGCCGGTCACTCGAGCGGCCGCTCGGCGGTCCAGGAAGAGGCCTGACGGCGGCGCCGGTCGGCTTCGCGCCAATAGCCCTGCCGGGCGTCGCCGGGCCCGATGCCGTCAAAAGCTGTCGGGCCGCGCATGCGGCGCGCCTCGGCTTCGCTCAGCACCATCGGCGGCCGTTCGCCGCGCGCCGCCTGCTCGATCGCCCGCAGCAGCAGCCGCCGATAGGCGACGATCGCAATGTCGCTCGTCGCCAAATACTCGCGCGTGCGGTCATGGATGCGGCCCTGCAATTCGACCGCCCACTGGTCGTGGACATTGATGTCGGCGCCCATGCCGGTATAGGTCCGGCGCTGCTGCTCGGCCGGGTCGAAGCCGTAATCGTTGTGCCGGCCGATCCGCGGCTTGTAGTCGGGCAGCCGGTAAAGCTCCAGCCGCTGCCGGCGCATCTCGGCCTTGTCGACCGCTGCGCCGAAGCTGGTGAAGATCGCGTACCACCAGCAGCTCTCGTCGTCGATCGGCACATGCCATTGCGCCAGCGTCATCTCGGCGCTGAGCGGGATCGCGATCGCCTGCGGAAAGACCAGATTGGTGACGCGGATATGGCTGCGATCCGGGCCGAGGTCGCGCAAAGCAAAGATCCGCAGGCCGAAATCGGTCCGCTCGACATCGATGCGCGGGCGCTCGAATTCGCGCAGCAGCCGGGTCATCGGCAGGTCGGAATCCGCCGAGGCGGCGCGGAACTGCCGCCCATAGCCCGCCGCCGGGTCCTCGTCCTCGAAAAAGCGGTGCAGGAACGAGGCGTGGGCCGGGTCGATGCCGACCTCGAGCGCCTGCAGCCAGTTGCATTCGATCAGGCCCTTGAACGCGAAGCTGTGGCTGTCGGGCGCGACAAAGCAGTCGAATTCCGGAAACGCCGGCGGCGGCCCGTCGCCGAGATAGGCGAAGAGGATGCCGTTGCGCTCGACCACCGGATAGGCGCGGGCGCGGACCTCGCGGCAGAGCGGGCTGCCGGCCGGCTCGGCCGGCGTCTCGAGGCAGCGGCCCTGCGCGTCGTAGAGCCAGCCGTGGAAGAGGCAGCGCAGCCCGTCCGCCTCCAGCCGGCCGTAGGCGAGATCGGCGCTGCGGTGCGGGCAATGCCGCTGGATCAGCGCGAAGCCGCCCGCGGCAGGCCGAAACAGCACCAGATCCTCACCGAGCAGCCGGATCGCCCGAACCGGGCGCGGCTCCTGAAGCTCCTCGGCGAGCGCCGCCGGCTGCCAATACATGCGCAGCAAGCGACCCGCGGGGGTGTCGGGCCCGCTTTGCGTCATCAGCGCGTTCTGCTCGGTAGTCAGCATCCCTCCCCCGCGCGCGCCGGTTGTCGGTTGAATAGTCCCGCATCCCGGATGCGCCGTCCAGCGCCGAAGGCTCGCTTATGGCGCCTGCTCATGCCGGGCGGGCGTGAAGCGCGTCACACCGGCAATCGTTTCCCGTCGGCTAGCGCCGGCCGCCGGCATGCGCCCCGGCGAAACCGTGGCCGAAGCCGAACCGGCCCCCATGGGCGAAGCCGTGGTGGAAATGGTGGAACCGCTGCGCCACGACGACCGCCGGGGCGATCCCGAAGAACCACGGCGAGCCGTCCCAATAAGGAAAAAAGTCGGAATCGGCGTAGTCGGCCGGCGACGGATAGAAATAGGGATAGGCCGAGGAATCCGGCGCCGGAACCTCGTAGACCTGCACCGGCAGGCCGGGCGTGGTTTGGGTGATCCGCCAGCTGCCGTCGGGCTGCGGGCAGGCTTCCACCACGGCCTGCTGCGGCTGCCCGCCGACCAGGAGCGGGACGGTGCGGCTGGCGCAGGGAGGCGGGCCCGCGGGCGCGGGCGCTGCGGCGGTGACGGCCGGGCCCGCATAGGGCTGACACGCCGCGCAAAGCAGGACCGACGCCAGGATCGAGCGCATGGGTCGCCTCCGCCCGACATATGGTGCGGCCGGCGCCGGTCGCCGAAGCCCCGACCGCAACTTTTCGTGAAGCGGAGCGCCGCGTTCAGCCGCCTTGGCCGGGATCGGGGCCGAGCCGGACCAGCAGCTTGCCGAAGTTGCGGCCTTGCAGGAGGCCGATAAAGGCTTGCGGCGCCTGGTCGAGGCCGTCGACGATGTCCTCGCGGTATTTGAGCGCGCCGCTCCTGACCAGCGGCGCGGCCATCGCCCGGTACTCGCCGAGCCGGCGCCAATGGTCGCCGACGATAAAGCCCTGGATATGCAGGCGCTTCCTCACCGCCGACATCAGATTGGGGCCGGGGCGCGGCTCGATGTCGTTGTATTCGGAAACCATGCCGCACATGACCATGCGGCCGAAATCGTTGAGCCGCGCGAACACCGCCTGCTGCACCGCGCCGCCGACATTCTCGAAATAGACGTCGATCCCGTTGGGGCAGGCATGGTCGAGGGCGGCGCCGAGGTCGGCCGAGCGATGGTCGATCGCCGCGTCGAAGCCGAGCTCCGCTTCGAGATACCGACACTTGTCGGCCCCGCCGGCGATGCCGACGACCCGCGCGCCGGCGCGCCGGGCGAGCTGGCCGACGACCGCCCCGACCGCGCCCGAGGCGGCGGCGACGACGACGGTCTCGCCCGGTTTCGGGCGGCCGATCTCGTCGAGCCCGACATAGGCGGTGAGCCCCGGCATGCCGAGCACGCCCAACGCCGTCGACAGCGGCGCCTCGGCCGGGTCGAGCTTGACGAGCCCGCCGCCGGGGACCGCGCTCCAGAGCTGCCAGCCGAAGCCGCCGAAGACGCAATCGCCTTCGCGGAAGGCCGGATCGCGCGAGCGGGCGACCTCGCCCACGACGCGGCCTTCCATGACCGCGCCCACTTCGACCGGCTTCGCATAGGAGCGGGCGCCGCTGATCCGGCCGCGCATATAGGGGTCGAGCGACAGATAGACCCCGCGCACCAGCACCTCGCCCTCGGCCAAATCCGGCAACGGCGCATCGGTAATTTCGAAATCCGCAACCTGCGGCATGCCGCTCGGCCGCCGCTTCAGCCGCACCTGCCGGTTTGCGTCCGCCATGCGCCCTCCTCCTGACCCGATCGGCCGCAGCTTAGCCGCGGGCCGGGCGGAGCGCCATCGGCGGGGTGACGCCCGGCACGACGCCGCGTAGGATCGGCCGCGCCACCGACCGCACAGGAGACGAGCCCGTGGACCCCATCCTTCGCAACCCCGCCCGCGACCGGCTCGACGCCGGCGAGCTGGCGCTCGGCGTCGGCATCCGCCAGAGCCGCACCGTCGACATCGCCGCGATCATGAAGGCCTGCGGCTACGACTGGCTGTTCCTCGACCTCGAGCACAACTCGATGGACCTCGACACCGCGGTCCAGATTTCGGTCGCCGCCCTCGGGGCCGGGATCGCGCCGATCGTGCGGGTCCCGGCGGGGCAGTTCTGGCTCGCCACCCGCGTCCTCGACGGCGGCGCGCTCGGCATCGTCATGCCGCATGTCGACACCCCCGAGGAGGCGCGCGAGATCGCCGACCGGCTGCGCTATCCGCCGCAGGGCCACCGCTCGATCGCCGGCGGGCTGCCGCATTTCGGCTACGCCCCGGTCGGGACCGCCGCCGCCTGCGCCGCGCTCAACGCCGCGACCCTGGTCGTCGTCATGCTCGAAACCCCGCGGGCGATCGAGAACGCCGCGGCGATCGCCGCCGTGCCGGGCATCGACTCGCTCTTGATCGGCGCCAGCGACCTGACGATCGAGATGGGCATCCCCGGCCAGTTCGCCGACGACCGGGTGGTCGCCGCCTACCGCGCGGTGACCGAGGCCTGCCATGCCCACGCCAAGTTCGCCGGCATCGGCGGCGTCTACGAGGAGGGGCTGCTGCGGCGCTGCATCGGCATGGGCGTTCGCCTCGTCCTTGGCGGCGGCGACCTCGGCTTCATGATGGCGGCAGCGGCGGAGCGGGCGAAGCTGCTGCGCGCCGGCCGCTGAGACCGGGGTCGCCGCCGCGCGGCGCGCCGCCCGCGCCGGACCTCCTGCGCGGGGTCCTGCTGATGTGCCTCGGCGTTTCGATGTTCCCGTTCATGAACGCCGCGGTAAAGCTGCTCGCCGCCGATTATCCGGTGATGCAGATCGTCTGGGCGCGGTTCACCGGGCATCTCGCGGTCATGCTGATCGTGTTTCTGCCGCGATACGGCCGGCGGCTCTTCGCCGCCCGGCGGCCCGGCGTCCAGATCGGCCGGTCATTGCTGATGCTGTCGAGCAATCTGCTGTTTGTCATGGCGATCGGCCGGACGCCGTTGGCGACCGCATCGGCGATCGGCTTCACCTCGCCGCTGCTGGTCGTCGCGATGGCGGTCCCGTTGCTCGGCGAGCGGGTCGGGCCGAGGCGATGGATCGCGGTGCTGGCGGGCTTCGCCGGCGCGCTGGCGGTCATCCGCCCCGGCAGCGGCTTTCAGAACCCGGCGGCGCTGCTGCTGCTCGCCTCGTCGGCCGCCTATGCGCTCTACCAGATCGCCACCCGCTGGGTCGCCGCCTTTGACGGCGCGGCGACCGGGATCATCTTTTCGGCGCTGATCGGGTCGCTGGCGACGAGCCTGGTCCTGCCCTTTGTCGTCGTCATGCCGAAGACCCCGCTCGATCTGGCATTGTTCGTCAGCCTCGGCCTGATCGGCGGCGGCGGGCATTATCTGATCATCCGCGCCTTTCAGCACGCCCCCGCCGCGGTCGTCGCGCCGCTCGGCTATATCGAGCTGCTCGGCACGGCGACCCTGGGCTATCTGGTCTTCGGCAACTTCCCCGATGCATGGACCTGGCTCGGCGCCGCCGTCATCATCGCCTCCGGCCTCTACGTCGCGCTCAGCGAACGCCGTCCGCCGGGCGGAAAATAGCTGGTGCTTGGATGCATTCAGATGATTCAGCCCCATCGGCCTGTAGGATGGGTTGAGCGCAGCGAAACCCATCACTGGGCGCGGAGGGGGTGATGGGTTTCGCGATGCTCAACCCATCCTACATCTATTGTCTGCTGAATCATGTGATCGCGTCTGAGCACCAGGGCGACATCTCCCCGAGGATCGTGGCTGCGGCCAGGGTGAAGGCGGCGGCGAGCGGGCCGTCCTGCACCAGCTCGCCGATCTGGCAGCGAAAGGCCGCGCACAGCGCCGCCAGCTCGGCGGGGCGGATGCGGCGGGGACCGGCTTCGATGCGGTGATAGGTCAGCCGCCGCACGCCGAGCAGGCGCGCCGCATCCTCCTGGGTCAGCCCCAGGGTGCGTCGGCGGCGGCGCAGCGCGGAACGGATGCAGATTTGCAGGTCTTCGCCACATCGCATCTTTCTCTCCTCGCAGGCGGCGCCGAACAGCCGCGCGCCCAGCGCCGCCGCCGATCGCGCCGATTTCGATCGATAGCACGACATCGCGCGACCATTGCACATATCCGCATCATTGTCAATATAATAATATTATTTAACGCAATGCATCCCTGATCTTGACGGCGCCGAATGCGGGTCCGATCCTCGGCGGACGCCGTGCTGCCGAGCGCAACCGCCGACCGCAACCAACGTGGAGGAGAGGAATGAACCGTGTGCTGATCACCGGGGCGGGGGGCGGCATCGGCCGCGCGCTGCGCGAGACCCTGCGCGGCGTCTACCCGGTCCTGCGGCTCTCCGACCGGGTGGCGCTGGCCCCGGCGCGGGACGGCGAGGAGGTCGACCAGGCCGAGCTGTCCGACATGGCGGCGGTCGAGCGCATCGTCGCCGGCGTCGACGGCGTCGTCCATCTGGGCGGGCATTCGGGCGAGGCCGAGTGGCCGGTCATCCTCGAATCCAACATCGTCGGCGCCTACAATCTGTTCGAGGCGGCGCGGCGGGCCGGGGTCAGGCGCATCATCGTCGCCACCAGCAACCACGCCGTCGGCTTCTACCCGCGCGCGCAAACCATCGACCACCGCGTCCCGCCGCGGCCGGACAGCCGCTATGGGCTCAGCAAGGCCTTCGCCGAGGCGCTCGCCAGCCTCTACGCCGACAAGCACGGGATCGGCTGCTTGTGCACCCGGATCGGCAATTTCGGGACCGAGCCGATCGACAAGCGGCGGCTTGCGATCTGGGTCAGCCCGCGCGACTATACCCAGCTCGTGCGCATCGGGCTCGAGCACCCCGACATCCGCTGCGAGATCGTCTACGGCGTCTCGAGCAACCGCCGCTCGTGGTACGACAATTCGAACGCCTTCCGGCTCGGCTACCGGCCGCAGGACGATTCCGAGCCCTATGCCGCGGCGGTGCTGGCGGCCGAGCCGCCCGGCGCCGACCCGATCGCCGAACGCTTCCAGGGCGGCACGTTCTGCGCCGCCGAATACACTGCGAAGACGCCGCCGAAGTAGCGCCGAGGGTCCCATTCGTCATCGCCGAGCTCGACCCACGATTGCCCGGTTCAGATTTTCCTCGGGCCAAAAGCGACCAGGAGCTACTCCGAATACAAGCACAGGTCGTCATGGCCGGCCTCCGAGCCGGCCATCCACAGGCGGGGCTGCGGCGCCGGAAGGCGTAGATGGCCGTGTCAAGCACGGCCATGACGATCTTGGGTTGACGTTCTTACCACAACCTTATCTGGCTGATGGACGAGCTGTTTGGCCGGGATGCCGTTCTGCGGGTGTCACAGCACCGCCAGCACCGCCTCCGGCGGGCGGCCGAGCGCGGCCTTTGGTCCCGACACCACGATCGGGCGCTCGATGACGATCGGGTTCTCGACCATCGCGGCGATCAGCGCGTCTTCCGTCAGCTTTGCCGGATCGAGGCCGGCGGCGGCGGCCTCCTTTTTGCGCAAGAGCCGGCTCGCCGGCATCTTGAGCTGCCCGAGAATCTTCTTCAGCTCGGCCGCGGAGGGCGGCGTCTTCAAATATTCGATGATGACCGGCTCGACCCCCTTTTCGCGCAGCAGCGCCAGCGCCCTGCGCGAGGTGTTGCAGCGCGGATTGTGATACATCGTCACCGCCATCGCATTTCTCCTTTCGACGAGGGTGGGAAACGGGTAGGCCGCCTGCTCGGACAGCGCAAGCTCAGCGATCGAGGATGCCGCGCAGCAGCCGGCGCAGCTCGGGCAGGGCGCCGACCGCCAGCCCGGCGGCGAGCGCCGCCCCGATCGCGCCATAGGGATGCGCCCGCATCGAGGCCGCGATCTGCCGCGCCGCGAGGCTCCCGATCTGCGCCGCGAGATCGTCGCCGGAGGGCGCCGCCGCAGACGGCGGGCGGGGTCGCCGCCACAGCCGGCGCGCCCCGAGCCCGGCCAGCCCAGCCAAAGCGAGGCCGACCGCGGCGACGATCAGGGCGGCGGCGGCGGGGTCAAGCCGCACCGACATCAGCAGCAGAAACAGGGAATAGCCGAGAAACCAAAGCGCGACCGCGGTCAGGATCGCGGCGAAGGCGCCGGCCGCCGCCGTCAGCGCCAGCCGCGTCTGCCAGCGGGCCACAGCCGCCTAGCCGCGACGGCTGTTGAGGATCAGCCCGAGCACGAGCCCCGCGGTGAACGCCACCAGCGCCGAGGCAAACGGGCGCGCCTCGATTTCATGGCCGACCTGCTGCGCCTGACGCGAAACCTCGCCCCACATCCTTTCGGCCGATTCCTGCGCCTTCCCCTGGGCTTTGCCGATGCCGCTGCCGGCGATGTCGCGGATGTCCGTCGTCATTTTGGCAAAATCGGCGCGCAGCTGCTGGATGTCGGCCTGCAAGGTCGCGAGATCGGGTTGCATCGATGCTGCCATCACGTCCTCCTTGATCGCGGATTAGTAGAAAACGCCGTGGGCCGCGAAAAAGTTCAGCCCCCGGCGCCTTTTGACGCCAACCCCGGTTGACGCCAGAGCCTGGGTTGCCCGACCGTCGCCCAAGACGCTACATCTACCCATCGATCCGTCGCTCGGACCTGCCGAGGGGAGCTCCATTGCGTCGTTCACAATATTGCCGCACTCGTCTGCTATTGATGCATCAACGCGAGAGAGGGCTCCGAGCCTTGGCTGTTTTTTCGCTGCAAATAACAGCGGGAACAGCCACGCCGCCGATCGTGAGGAGATCGCCATGACCGCGCCAGGCGGGGCGAAGCCGGGGCCGCTCGCCGGCATCAGGGTGCTCGACCTGACGACGGTCGTGCTGGGCCCGCTGGCGAGCCAGATCCTGGGCGACCTCGGCGCCGAGGTGATCAAGGTCGAGCCCCCCGAAGGCGACATCATGCGCTATGCCGGCCCCTCGCGGCGCCGCGAGATGGGCCATGTCTTCCTGAACCTCAACCGCAACAAGCGCTCGCTGGCGCTCGACCTGAAGCGGCAGGAGGCGGCGGCGGCGCTGCTGGCGCTGGTCCGGCGGACCGACGTCTTCATGCACAACATGCGCCCGCAGGCGATGGCCCGGCTCGGCTTCGCCTATGAGAAATTGCGCGAGGTCAACCCGCGGCTCGTCTATTGCTCGGCGCACGGCTACGGCCAGGACGGCCCGCTCGCCGACCGGCCGGCCTTCGACGACATCATCCAGGGGGCGAGCGGCTTTGTCGCGCTGGAAGAGGCGACCGGCGGCGAGGCCCGCTTTGTCCCGACCCTGGTCGGCGACAAGACGGTCGGGCTGACCATGGTCTATGCGGTGATGGCGGCGCTGTTGCAGCGCGGGCGCACCGGCGAGGGGCAATTGGTCGAGGTGCCGATGCTCGAAACCATGACCGCTTTCGTCATGGCCGAGCATCTGGGCGGGCTGACCTTCGAGCCGCCGCTGGGGCCGCCCGGCTATTCGCGCATGCTCGCCCCCGACCGCCGGCCGCACCGGACCGCCGACGGGCACATCTGCGTCCTCCCCTACACGGCGAAGCAATGGAAGGATTTCTTCCGCGTCGCCGGCCGCCCCGAGCTCGCCGACGACCCCCGGCTCGCCGACGCCGAGACGCGCGCCCGGCACTACGCCGAGCTCTATGCGCTGCTCGCCGAGTGCCTGCGGACCCGGCCCACCGCCCACTGGCTCGCCGCCCTCGAAGCCGCCGACATCCCGAACGGGCCGGTCAACCGGCTGCACGAGCTGCCGCAGGACCCGCACCTTGCCGCCGTCGATTTCTTCCCGCTGCATGACCACCCAAGCGAGGGCCGGCTCCGGATGACGCGGCCGCCGGTGCGGTTTGGCGCGGCCGATTGCGGCTTGCGCCGCCCGGCCCCGCGCTTGGGCGAGCATTCGCGCGAGGTTCTGCGCGAAGCCGGGCTCGGCGAGGCCGAGATCGCCGACCTCGTCGCGCGCAAGATCGCGGTCGAGCCCGAATGAAACGGCGTCCGTCGGCGGCGCCGGCCATGCGGCTGACCGACGAAGAACGCGCGATGCTGGCCGGCGAGCTCGGCGAGCCGCGGCGCTGGGCGATCGAGCACCAGATCGCGGTCGGCGAGTTCTTCGACGCCGCCGATTTCGTTCCGGTCAGCCAAGCCCACATCATGGCCGACACCGAATCCCTGGGCGAGGCCGGGGTGCGGTTTCTGGAAGACCTCGCCGCGGCCCCCGAGGCCCTGCGGCGGGTGCTCGTGCCGACGATCACCGACCCGCGCGGCATCGATTTCAATGTCTATAAGCGGCTCGGCCAGAGCGATTGGATGGCGGCGCTCGAAACCCGCGCGATCACGGCTTTGCGCGCCTTCGGCGTGCTGATGACCGACACCTGCATCAATTACCAGACGATCATGGCGCCGCTGAAGGGGGACCATGTCGCCTATGGCGATACCGGGGTCGTCATCTATTCGAACAGCGTCTTTGGCGCCCGCAGCAATTTCGAGGGCGGCCCCTCGGCATTGGCTGCCGCCTTGACCGGACGCACGCCGCGCTACGGCTATCACCTCGACGCGAGCCGCCGCGCCACCAAACGGTTCCGGCTCGCCGCGGCGCCGCGCGACCTCAGCGAATGGGGCGCCGTCGGCGGCATCGTCGGCGAGGCCTGCGGCTCCTATTGGCAGGCGCCGCTGATCGAAGGCGTGGAAACGGTCCCCGGCGCCGACGCGCTGAAGCATTTCGGCACGGCGTTGGCGAGCTTCGGCTCGGTGGCGCTGTTTCACATGCCCGGCATCACCGCCGAGGACGCGGTCTGCGCCGGCGAGGCGACCGCGATCGGCCGCGCCGAGATCGACGCCTTTCTGGCGCGCTACATGGCCGCGGGCGACAAGCTCGATGTCGTCGTCTTTGGCGCGCCGCAATTGTCGCTGTTCGAGATCGAAGGGGTGGCCCACGCGCTCGACGGGCGCCTTGTGCATCCCGACACGACCTTGCTCGTCACGACCTCGCCCGAGATCAAGCACGCCGCCGACCGCATGGGCCTGACCGGCCGGATCGAGGCGGCGGGCGGGGTGGTCGCGCAAGGCATCTGCTTCTACCAGAGCTATGCCCGCGAGATGGCCGAGGCCAACGGCTGGGTGCGGCTGATGACCAATTCGGCAAAGCTCGTCAACATCATCGGCGGCTATGGCTACCGCCCGACCCTGGCGAGCCTCGAGCGCTGCGTCGCCTCTGCCGTGGCCGGAAAAGTTCTCTGATGCCGATCCTGCTGCGCTGCCATAAGGGGATCGGCCCCGCCGTCGCCGGCGCGGCGCTGGTCGCCGCCGACAATTTTTCCGCGCGCTACGATCTCGACCGCGTCAAGGGCGTGTTCTCGCGCCCCGGCCACAAGCTCGCCGGCCAGAGCTTTGTCGGCCGCATCCTGGTCCTGAACGACGCCAAGGGCGGCGTCGCCACCGCCTGGATGCTCAATGAGATGGCCTCGCGCGGCATCGCGCCGCGGGCGCTGATCTTCAACCGGGTCAACCCGATCCTGGCGCAGGGCGCGGCGTTCGCCGGCGTGGCGCTGGTCGACCGCTTCGAGGGCGACGTGACCCGGCTCATTCGCACCGGCGACGAGCTGCGCGTCGACCCCGCGGCCGGCACGGTCCGAGATTCGTGAACCGCTCGATCAGGTCATGGCGTTCGGCTCCGCGCGATGCGGAACAAGGGCGCGCGGCGGGCGCCGTGACGCGGTCGGCTCCACCAGCTCGATCTCGCCGGCGGGCCTGAGGCCGCAATGCAGCAGCACCTTTTGCGAGGCGAGGTTGGTCGGGTCGGTGTAGGCGCGGATGGTTTCGAGGCCGAGGGCGTGCCAAAGCCGTAATCGATCAGCCGCCGCGACCGCCTCGCGGCCGCATGCCGCGACGCCAATAGGGGCGTCGCCACGCCAATAGCCGAGCGCCGGCTCGCGCGCCGCCGTCGCCGGCGCTGCCGTCGAGCCCGCCGCCGCCGATCAGCCGGTCGTCCTCCTGCAAGGCGATCGCGACCGCTTCGCGGCGACGCGCCCGGCGCATGCGCCCCGGCGACGAGCTGCGCGTCGACCCCGCGGCCGGCACGGTCGAAATCCTGAACCGATCCTCGTGAGGCGGAAGCGCCGCCAGGATGCGGCCTCGTCGCGAGCCAGCGGGCGACCTGCCAATCGCCGGCCAGCGCGACGAGCGCGGCGAGGTCGTCCTCGCGATGCGCGCGCAGCCGCAGCCGCTCGGTTTCGATGACGGTTCCGACATGGGAGCTCATCGGGCGACGATCCTTGTTGCCGGGCAAAGGCCGGCGTAACACTTGGGCAGCATGGCCTTTCGCAGCGAGACCGGCAACCAGAGGGCGCTTGCGCGCGCGCCGGCGGGCGGCGCCGCGGCGGGAACGATCGAGACCCGGCGCTCGTGGCTCGTCGCGGCGGTCGCGCTCGCCATCATGTCGGTCTCGTTCGGCGGGCCGCTGATCACCGTCGTGGCGTTGCAGCCGATCGCCGCCGAGTTCGGCGACGCCCGCTCGGTGCCGGCGCTGGCCTACTCGCTCGCCTGGCTCGGCTCGGCGGTCGGCGGCATCGCGATGGGCCAGATCGCCGAGCGCGTCGGGGTGCGCTGGACGGTCGCGTTCGGCGCGGTGATGATCGCGGTCGGCCTGGTCGTCGCCAGCCTTGGCGGGCGATTCCTGTTTCTGCTCGGGCACGGGCTGTTCATGGGGCTGCTCGGCAACGCCGGGCTCAACGCGCCGCTCTATGTCTATGTTGCGCGCTGGTTCGACCGCCGGCGCGGCACCGCCTTGGCGATGATCGCCAGCGGCCAGGCCGCCGCCGGCACGATCTGGGCGCCCATTTTCGGCCACGCGATCGGCTGGATCGGCTGGCGCACGACGATGCAGCTTTATGCGGTCTTCGTGGCGGTCGCGGTCGTCCCCGCGGCGCTGAGCGTGTTCCGGGCATTGCCGAGGGCGGCCGGCGCCGAGGCGATGCGGGGGGAGCCGGCGGCGGGCGCCCCGGTCCTCGGGCTGCGGCCGAGAACCGCGTACCGCCTGATGTGTCTGGCGAGCTTTTTGTGCTGCGTGCCGATGGCGATGCCGCAGGGCCATCTGGTCGCCTTCTGCGGCGATCTCGGCATCCCGTTGACCCGCGGCGGCGTAATGCTGTCGGTGCTCTTGGCCTGCGCCTTTATCGGCCGCCAATTGTGGGGTGTCGTCGCCGACCGGATCGGCGGGCTGCGCACCGTGCTGGCGGGCTCGGCCTGCCAGATCGCGGCGATGACCGGGTTTCTCCTGACCCAGAACGAGGCCGGCCTGTTCACCGTCGCCGCCGCCTTCGGCCTCGGCTTCAGCGGCATCATCCCGGCCTATGTGCTGGCGCTGCGCGAGCTGTTCCCGGCCCGGGAGGCGTCGTGGCGCATCCCGACCCTGTTGCTGTGCAGCGGCTCGGGCATGGCGGCGGGCGGCTGGCTCGCCGGCGCGATCTACGACCATTCCGGCTTCTACGCGGCGGCCTTCGCCACCGGCATCGTCTTCAACCTCGCCAACTTCGCCGTCGTCGCCATGCTGGTCTTCCGCCAGAGCCGCTTTCCGTCACCGACCCTGGCGCGAGCGTAGGCGCGGCGCTGTGGCCGAGCCGGCGGGTCAGGCGAGCTTGTAGGCTTGGCGCGCCAGCAGCTTCCAGCCGCCGCCTTGCTTTTGCCAGACCGCGAGCACGCCGATCTTGATGCTGTTGGGCTTGCCGTCGGTTTCGGATTCGGACACGTAGAGATGCCGCGCGATCGCGGCGTCGCCGGCCACCGCGACGGTGAGATCGGGAAAGTCGAGCGATTTGACGACCGCCTTCCGGGTCATGACGCCGTCGACGAACTCGGCCTTTGTCTGGATCTTGCCGCCCGAATGGCCGTAGCTCAGCTGCTCGGCCGCCAGCTTTTCCAGCTCCGCCTTGTCCGCCGCCAGCAGCGCCTTGCGCAGCGCTTCGACGTTGCCTTTGACCGCGGCCTCGTCGGCGGCGTCGCCAAGCGCCGCCGGGCTGCGCAGCAGGCTTGCCGATCCGAGCGCAAATGCGCCCGCGATCGCCAGATTGCGCCGGGTAACATGCATGGCGTCCTCCCTCGGGGTTGCGATCCGGGCCAGCCTCGGATTTCGCCAAAGCCTATCCCTGCCGGGCGGCCTGTCGAAGGGAAATCTGACGGACGTCAGAGACGCGATTTGACGTCCTGGGTCGGTGCGACAGGGTGACCCCCGTCTAACCGCCGGCTTCGTCGTCCCGGCCGGGGCGGCGCTGCGCCTTGAGCGCGGCGCGGCGCGCCTTGGCTTCGCGGCGGCGGCGCAGGGCGGCGGCGGTGGGCCTGGTCTTGTGGCGTGGGGTCGGGGGTGCGGCGGCGCGGCTGATCAGCGCCACCAGCCGGTCGACGGCGTCGCGGCGGTTGCGCTCCTGGGTGCGGTAGCGCTGCGCGGTGATGACGAGGACGCCGTCGCGGGTGGCCCGGCGGCCGGCCAGCCGCAGCGCGCGCTCGCGCACCTCCGGCGGCAACGACGGCGAACGGGCGAGGTCGAAGCGCAGCTGCACCGCGCTCGCCACCTTGTTGACGTTCTGGCCGCCCGGCCCCGAAGCGCGGATGAAGCTCTCCTCGATCTCGCTCTCGTCGAGCCGGATTTGGGCGGTGATCTCGATCATCGGGCGCGGCGGGTCCGGTGGCGGGGAAAGAGGCGGGGTTGGCGAAGCGCGGTGCGTCCCCGGCCTGCGCCGGAGCAGGCTCTCGTTCCCTTGCCGGTTTTACCGGGCCGGCGGGTCGGTTCGTCGGGCGCTGTCCGCCGGTCTCGTCCTTGGGCCGGTTGAACATAGCGCTTCACCCCGGCTAGGATGGTAGTGTAAGCGAGGGATGCGCGACCCTGGGCCGCCGGCGCGGCCGGGCCGCACCCTTTCCGCGCGCCGCGGCGGACGCTTGCCCGTGCGATTTCAGGAGCGAACATGCCCAGTCTGAACTTCACCACGCCAACGACGGTCGACGAGGCGATCGGCTTGCTGGCCGCCGCCCCCGGCCTGGCCAAGCCGTTGTCCGGCGGCACCGACCTTCTGGTGCAGCTGCGCTCCGGCCGCATCCACCCCGAGCTGATCGTCGACACCAAGCGGATCCCCAGCCTGATCGGCATTCGCGAGACGGCGGACATGTTCGTCATCGGCGCCGCCACCCCGGGGGTCATGATCAGCGAGCACGAGGGCTTGAGCCACGCCTGGCCGGGGATTGTCGAGGGCGTCGATCTGATCGGCTCGCAGCAGATCCAGGGGCGGGCCTCGCTCGCCGGCAATCTGTGCAACGCCTCGCCCGCGGCCGACAGCGTGCCGGCGATGATCGCTGCGCGCGCCATCGCGGTGATCGCCGGCCCCGGCGGGCGGCGCGAGGCGCTGGTCGAGGCGATCGTCACCGGGCCGGGGCAGACCTCGCTCGCCAAGGGCGAGATTATCGTCGAGTTCCACGTGCCGAAGCCGAAGCCGCATCAGTGCGACGCCTATCTGCGCTTTATCCCGCGCACCGAGATGGACATCGCCGTCGTCGGCGTCGGCGTCAACGTGACGCTCGATGCGGCCGGCGTGTGCACCGATGCGCGGGTCGTGCTGGGCGCGGTGGCGCCGACCCAGCTGATCGTCGAGGATGCAGCCAAGGCGCTGATCGGCCACCGGCTCGACGACGCGACCTTGGCCGCGCTCGACGCGGCGGCGCAGCGCGCCTGCAAGCCGATCACCGACAAGCGCGGCACCATCGAATACCGCACCAAGGTCGCGGGCGTCCTCGCACGCCGCACGGCCGCAATCGCCTTTGAACGCGCTGGAGCACGCTAATGGCCAAGCAACACGTAACGACCACGATCAACGGCGAGCCCGTCGAATTCCTCTGCGAGCCGCAGCAGACCCTGCTCGACGTGCTGCGCGACGAGCTCAACCTGACCGGCAGCAAGGAAGGCTGCAGCTCGGGCGATTGCGGCGCCTGCACCGTCATCTGCGACGGCAACATCGTCTGCTCGTGCCTGATGCTCGGCGCCGAGGCCGAGGGCCGCAAGATCACCACAGTCGAAGGCATCGCCGAGGGCGACCGGCTGCACCCGGTGCAGCAGAAATTCCTCGAGCACGCGGCCTTGCAGTGCGGCTTCTGCACGCCGGGCTTTATCGTCGCGGCCAAGGCGCTTGCTCGACGAGAACCAGAACCCGACCGAGGAGGAGGCGCGCTACTGGCTCGCCGGCAACCTGTGCCGCTGCACCGGCTACGACAAGATCATCCGCGCGGTGCTCGACGCCGCCGCGGTCATGCGCGGGGAGGCGGCGCGATGAGCTTTCTCGACAAGGCCGACCTGAAGGTCGTCGGCACCCGCCCGATCCGCCCCGACGGCGTCGACAAGGTCACCGGCCGGGCCAATTTCGGCGCCGACATGACGATGCCGGGGATGCTGTGGGGCAAAGTGAAGCGCAGCCCGCACGCGCACGCCCGCATCCTGTCGGTCAACACCGACAAGGCGATGGCGCTGCCGGGCGTCAAGGCGGTCACGACCCGCGCCGATTTTCCCCACCTCCCGCCGGATAAGCGCGTGATCGGCGCGGCGCCGGCCAATCTCTGGGATCTGTCGCGCAACTGCATGGCGATCGGCAAGGCGCTTTACGAGGGCCACGCGGTGGCCGCGGTGGCCGCGACCTCGCCGGCGATCGCCGAGCAGGCGCTCGATCTGATCGAGGTCGAGTACGAGGTGTTGCCGCACGTCATGGATGTCGAGGCGGCGATGGCGCCCGACGCGCCGGTGCTGCACGACGACATCTTCACCTCGGGGGTCGAGCCGCGGCCGACCAAGCCCTCCAACGTCGCCAAGATGGTGCGTTTCGCCAAGGGCGATGTCGAGGCCGGCTTCGCCGCGGCGGAAATCGTCATCGAGCGGCGCTATACGACAAAGCCCGTGCACCAGGGCTATATCGAGCCGCACGCCTGCGTCGTCGCGGTGGCGCCGGACGGGCAAACCACGATCTGGAGCTCAAGCCAGGGCCAGTTCATGGTGCGCGGCTACACCGCGCGGATCGTCGGCGCCGACATCGCCGACATCCGCGCGATCCCGGCCGAGATCGGCGGCGGCTTCGGCGGCAAGACGATCGTCTATCTGGAGCCGGTCGCCTACATGCTGTCGAAGAAATCCGGCCGGCCGGTCAAGATCGTGATGAGCCGTGAGGAGGTGTTCCGGGCGACCGGCCCGACCTCGGGCGCGGTCATCGAAGTCAAGCTCGGGGCCAAGCGGGACGGCCATATCACCGCCGCCCAGGCCGTGCTCAAATATCAGTCGGGCGCCTTTCCGGGCTCGCCGGTCAATCAGGGCTGCATGTGCGGGCTTGCGCCGTACGACCTGCCCAACGCGCTCGTCACCGGCTACGACGTGCTGTGCAACCGGCCGAAAGTTGCCGCCTACCGCGCGCCGGGGGCGCCGATCGGCTCCTTTGCGGTGGAAAGCTGCGTCGACGAACTGGCGCAGGAGCTGAAGATCGACCCGCTGAAATTGCGCGAGATCAACGGCGCCAAGGACGGCGCCAAGGCGACGCATGGACCGACCTGGGTCAATATCGGCTATAAACAGACGCTTGAGGCAGCCAGGGCAAGCGAGCATCTGAAAGCGCCGCTCGGGCCTAATCAGGGCCGCGGCATCGCCTCCGGCTACTGGCACAATGCCGGCGGCGAATCGAGCGCCGCCTGCCATGTCAACGAGGACGGCACGGTCACGGTGACCGAGGGGCACCCCGATATCGGCGGCTCGCGCGCCTCGATGGCGATGATGGTGGCCGAGGTGCTGGGCGTCCCGTTCGAGAGCGTCCGGCCGGTGGTCGGCGACACGACCGCGATCGGCTTCAGCGCCTCGACCGGCGGCAGCCGCGTGACCTTTGCCGGCGGCATGGCGGTGACGCAGTCCGCCCAGAAGGTGGTCGAGGAGCTGAAGAAACGCGCCGCGGTGACCTGGGACATCCCGCCCGACGCGGTCGAATGGAAGGACGGCAAGGCCTATCCGGCCGGCCCCAACGCCGGCAGCTTCGAGCCCTTGTCCCTGGCCGACCTCGCGGCCAAATCCGCGCGCACCGGCGGCCCGATCAGCGCCGAGGTGCAGATCAACGCGCAGGGCCAGGGGCCGGCCTTCGCCACCCATATCTGCGATGTCGAGGTCGACCGCGAGACCGGCCACGTCAAGATCCTGCGCTACACCGCGATCCAGGATGTCGGCCGCGCGATCCACCCCTCCTATGTCGAGGGCCAGATGCAGGGCGGCGTCGCCCAGGGGGTCGGCTGGGCGCTCAACGAGGAATACATCTACGACAAGGACGGAAGGCTCGAAAATCCGGGCTTTCTCGACTACCGCTGCCCGGTCGCCTCGGACATGCCGATGATCGACACGGTCATGGTCGAGCTGCCCAACCCGCGCCACCCGTTCGGCGCGCGCGGCGTCGGCGAGGTGCCGATCGTGCCGCCGATGGCGGCGGTCGCCAACGCGATCTGCGACGCCACCGGGATCCGGCTGCGCGACCTGCCGATGTCGCCGCCGCGCCTGTTGGCGGCGCTCGACCAGGCCCCGCCGCTGCGCCAGGCGGCGGAGTAGCAGGTGTTGTCATTGCGAGAAGCGCAGCGACGAAGCAATCTCGATCGGACGAGCCAGGACGCACGAGATTGCCGCGCTGTGCTCGCAATGACGGAAGAATTACCTCCCGGCGGTCCGCCGCCGCGGGAGTGACTGCACAGCGGGAGTGAGGTCCTGATGACTTACATCGCCAAGGAATTTCAGAAGGTGGTCGGCACCCGGCCGATCCGCCCGGACGGCGTCGACAAGGTGACCGGACGGGCCAATTTCGGGGCCGACATGGTGATGCCCGGCATGTTGTGGGGCAAAGTGAAGCGCAGCCCGCACGCGCATGCCCGCATCCTCTCGATCGACACCGAGAAGGCAAAGGCGTTGCCCGGCGTCAAGGCCATCGTCACCTGGGAGGATTTCCCGCCGATCGCATCCGAGGAGGCGTTTGTCGGCGAGGGGCCGATGAACTTCCGCGATCTGTCGCGCAACTGCATGGCCCGCGACAAGGCGCTCTATGACGGCCACGCGGTGGCCGCGGTGGCGGCGACCTCGGCGGCGATCGCCGAGGAGGCCTGCGCGCTGATCGAGGTCGACTATCACGTGCTGCCGCACGTCATCGATGTCGAGGACGCGATGGCCCCCGACGCGCCGCTGCTGCACGACGATTTGTTCACCCAGGGGGTCGATCCCGAAGCCGACGCATCCCTCGAACGTCGCCAAGCGGATCGGGTTTGCGAAGGGCGATGTCGAGGCCGGCTTCCGCGACGCCGATTTGATCATCGAGCGGCGCTATACGAGCCAGCCGGTGCATCAGGCCTATATCGAGCCGCATGCCTGCGTCGTCTCGTTCGCCGCCGATGGTCAGTGCACGATCTGGAGCTCGAGCCAGGGCCAGTTCATGGTCCGCGCCTATTGCGCCAAACTGCTCGGCATCGACATCGCGGACATCCGCGCGATCCCGGCCGAGATCGGCGGCGGCTTCGGCGGCAAGACCCTCGTTTACCTGGAGCCCGTGGCGCTGGCGCTGGCGAAGAAGACCGGCCGGCCGATCAAGATGGTGATGAGCCGCGAGGAGGTGTTCCGCGGCACCGGCCCGGCGGCGGGCGGCACGATCGAGGTCAAGCTCGGCGCCAAGCGCGACGGGCGGCTGACCGCCGGCGAGGTCGTGCTCAAATATCAGGCGGGCGCCTTTCCGGGCTCGCCGGTGGGCCCCGGCTGCATGTGCGCCTTCGCGATGTACGACCTGCCGAACGCCAGGGTCACCGGCTATGACGTGGTCTCGAACCGGCCCAAGGTCGCAGCCTACCGCGCGCCCGGGGCGCCGAACTCGTCCTGGGGTGTGGAAAGCTGCCTCGACGAATTGGCCCGCGAGCTCGGCATCGACCCGTTGGCGCTGCGCGAGAAGAACGCGGCGACCGACGGGGTCAAGGCGGTGCACGGCCCGACCTGGCAGAACATCGGCTATCAGGCGACCGTCGAGGCGGCGAAGAACCACCCGCATCTGAAGGAGAAGCTGGGTCCCAACCAGGGCCGCGGCATCGCCTCGGGCTTCTGGTTCAACATCGGCGGCGAGTCGAGCGCTGCGGTCCACGTCAACGAGGACGGCACCGCCGTCGTCGTCACCGGCAATCCCGACATCGGCGGCTCGCGCGCCTCGATGGCGATGATGGTGGCCGAGATCCTCGGGCTTCCGGTCGAGCGCGTGCGGCCGGTCATCGCCGACACGAGCTCCATCGGCTTCTCGTTCCTGACCGGCGGCAGCCGCGTCACCTTCGCCACCGGCATGGCTGCGACCCAAGCCGCCGAGAAATGCGTCGAGCAGATGAAGCAGCGCGCCGCGATGATCTGGGACATCAGCCCCGACGCGGTCGAGTGGAAGGACGGCAAGGCCTGGCCGGCCGGGGCCAACGCCGGCAGCTTCGAGCCGCTGCCGCTCGCGGAGATCGCGATCAAATCGGGGCGCACCGGCGGCCCGATCACCTCCGAGGTGTCGATCAACGCGCAAGGTGCGGGCCCCGGCTTTGCCACCCACATCTGCGATGTCGAGGTCGACCCGGAAACCGGCCACGTCAAGATCCTGCGCTACACCGCGATCCAGGATGTCGGCCGGGCGATCCATCCTTCCTATGTCGAGGGCCAGATCCAGGGCGGCGTCACCCAGGGGATCGGCTGGGCCTTGAACGAGGAATACATCTACGACAAGGACGGAAGGCTCGAAAACCCGGGCTTTCTCGACTATCGCTGCCCGGTCGCCTCCGACCTGCCGATGATCGAGGCGGTGATGGTCGAGGTGCCGAACCCGCGCCACCCGTTCGGCGCGCGCGGCGTCGGCGAGGTGCCGATCGTGCCGCCGATGGCCGCGGTCGCCAACGCGATCGCCGCGGCGACCGGCATCCGCCTGCGCGACCTGCCGATGTCGCCGCCGCGGCTGCGCGCCGCGCTCGACGCCAAGGAGCCGGTGCGGCGGGCGGCCGAGTAGCGCGCATGTGCCGCCGAGAGTGCTCCGCTGACGCTCGCAATGACAATTCACCTGTCATTGCGAGGCGCCGCGGCAATCTCGGCGGGAGGCGGATTTAAGAGAATAGGGTTCGGCAATGCCCCGCGTCGTGATCTCGGGCCAGGCCGCCCGCCGGTTCACCGGCGGCGCGACCGAGCTCGAGGTGGAGGCGAACACCTTTCGTCGCATGGTGCTCGAGCTCGACCGGCGCTTTCCCGGCCTTGGCCGCCAGATCGAGGAGAGCATGGCGGTGGCGATCGACGGCGAAATTTTCCAGGACGCCTACCTCGCCCCGCTGCGCCCCGAGAGCGAAATCTACCTGATCCCCAAGATCGGCGGCGGCTGAGCGCGGATCGCCGCTCTGACCATCCGGCCTCACACCGCGATCGGCTGTCGCCTTCGCCCGATTGCGATTGACCGCAAGCGCTCCGGACAACGCGCCCAACGCGGCTTTTTGCAAAAGCTCGACGCGCCGGCCAGGAGCGTGCGCTTTCCGCTTGCGATCCCGCGCCGGCGGAAACGGGAGTTGACGCGGGTCGCGGCGGCGTCGCTTATTGCCGCAAAGCGCCAGAGGAGCCGTCAGATGCCATCGCAGCCGTTCGGCGGGGTGCTGGTCCCCGTCCTGACCCCGTTCACGCCGCAGGGCGAGCCCGACGCCGGGCGGTTTGTCGCGTTCTGCCGGTGGCTGCTCGACCAGGGCGCGGGCGGGCTGGCGATCTTCGGCACGACCAGCGAGGCGAACTCGATGTCGGCGGGCGAGCGGATGGCGCTCCTCGACCGGCTGGTCGGGTCCGGCGTTCCAGCGGCGAAGCTGATGCCGGGGACCGGCGCCTGCTCGGTGACCGAGGCCGCAACCCTTGCGCGCCACGCGGTCGGCCACGGCTGCGGCGGCGTCTTGATGCTGCCGCCCTTCTACTACAAGCCGGTCGGCGACGACGGCGTCTTCGCCTTCATTTCCGGGGTCATCGACAAGGTCGCCTCGCCGGCGCTCAAGATGTTCCTCTACCATATCCCGCCGGTGGCGGTGGTCGGCTACTCGCTCGACCTCGTCGGCCGTCTGATCAGGGCCTACCCCGATACCGTGGTCGGGCTGAAGGACAGCTCGGGCGATTGGGGCAACACCGCGGCGCTTGCTCGACCGCTATCCGGGCTTTGCCGTCTTTCCCGGCTCCGAGGTGTTTCTGCTCGACGGATTGCGCAAGGGTGCGGTCGGCTGCATCACCGCCTCGGGCAACGTCAACGTACCCGGCATCAAGAAGGTCTACGACAATTGGCGCACGCCGCAGGCGGACGCCTTGCAGGCCGGGATCACGACGGTGCGCAAGGCGTTGCAGGCCTATCCGATGGTGCCGGCGTTGAAGCGGGTCGTCGCCCATTTCCACAACGACCCCGCCTGGGCGGCGGTGCGTCCGCCGATGGCGGCGCTGAGCGAGGCGCAATCGGCGGCGTTGCTCGCCGACCTCGCCAAGATCGGCTTCACGCTCGGCGAAAGGCCGCGCGCCAGGGCCGCCTGAGGCGCGCAGGAGACGGGTCATGGCCACCGAGCAAGCCGCCGCCCGGACGCCCGAGCGCGAAGCCTTCTACGCCGAGATCGGCGCGGCCAATCTGGCGCCCTTGTGGGAGCGGCTGCATGCGCTGGTCACGCCGCAGCCGGTGACCCCGTGCCTGCCGGCGATCTGGCGTTACCGCGAGGTGCGGCCCTATCTGATGCGCTCGGGCGGGCTGATCAGCGCGCAGGAGGCGACCCGCCGCGTGCTGATCCTGGAAAACCCCGGGCTCAAGGGCGAGACCTCGATCACCCATTCCTTGTTCGCCGGGCTGCAATTGATCCTGCCGGGCGAGGTCGCGCCGGCGCACCGGCACACGCAATCGGCCCTGCGCTTCATCATCGAGGGCTCGGGCGCCTACACCGCCGTCGATGGCGAGCGCACGACGATGCGGCCCGGCGATTTCGTGATCACGCCGTCCTGGACCTGGCACGACCACGGCAACGACACGCCGGAGCCGATGGTCTGGCTCGACGGGCTCGACATCCCGCTCGTGCGGCTGCTCGACGCGAGCTTTGCCGAGCCGGGCGAGAGCGACGAGCAGACGGTCACAAGGCCCGAGGGCGACAGCGCCGCGCGCTACGCCAACAATCTGCTGCCGGTCGATTGGCGGCCCTCGGTCAAGACCTCGCCGGTGTTCAACTACCCCTACGCCCGCTCGCGCGAATCGCTCGATGCACTAGCCGCAACGAAGACCCCGACCCCTGCCACGGGCACAAATTGCGCTATGTCAACCCGGCAAGCGGCGCCTCGGCGATGCCGACGATCGGCGCCTTCATCCAGCTGCTGCCGAAGGGCTTCGCCAGCCGCCCCTACCGCTCGACCGACGGCGCGGTCTATGTCGTGGTCGAAGGCAAGGGCGAGAGCCGGGTCGGCGACCAGGTGTTTCGCTGGGAGCCGCACGACATCTTCGTCGCGCCGGGCTGGCTGCCGGTCAGCCATCAGGCCGAGGCCCAATCCGTGCTGTTCAGCTTTTCCGACCGGCCGGTGCAGCAGGGGCTCGGCCTGTGGCGCGAGCAGCGCGGCAACGCCTGAGACGGCGGCCGGCGGCGCCGGATGGACCGGGTCATGGAGGTGATCATCGTCGGCGCCGGGGTCGGCGGGCTGACCCTTGGCCTGGCGCTGCATCGGGCCGGCGTCCCGTGCCGGATTTATGAGGCGGCGCCGGCGATCCGCCCGGTCGGGGTCGGCATCAACGTGTTGCCGCATGCGACGCGGGAGCTCTCCCGGCTCGGGCTCGAGGCCGCCCTGGCGCGGGTCGGGATCGCCACTGCCGAGGCCTGCTTCTTCAACCGCTTCGGCCAGCTGATCTACCGCGAGAAGCTGGGCCGCGAGGCCGGCTACGACTGGCCGCAATACTCGATCCACCGCGGCGACCTGCAAAAGACGCTGGCCGACGCCTTTGTCCGCCGGGCCGGGCGCGATCGGCTCGTCACCGGCTGGCGCTGCGCCGGCTTCGAGCAGGACGGCGAGGCCGTGACCCTCCGGTTCGAGCACCCGCAGACCGAGGAGGAGCTGCCGCCTCAGCGCGCCCGGGTGGCGGTCGGCTGCGACGGCATCCATTCGGCGATCCGCCGGCAGCTCTACCCGAAGGAGGGCGAGCCCGTTTATTCGGGCTACAACATGTGGCGCGGGGTGACGCGCTGGCCGCGGTTTTTGTCGGGGGCCAGCATGGTGCGCGCCGGCTGGCTCGCGACCGGCAAGATGGTGGTCTATCCGATCCGCGACGATATCGACGGCGACGGACGGCAGCTCGTCAACTGGGTCGCCGAGATCGAAACGCCGAAGCACGAGACGCGCGACTGGAACCGGCCGGGCGAGCTCAAGGATTTTCTCGGCGCCTTCGCCGACTGGCATTTCGACTGGCTCGACGTGCCGGCGATGATCTGCGCCGCCGACGCGATCCTCGAATTCCCGATGGTCGATCAGGAGCCGCTGCCGCGGTGGAGCTTTGGCCGCGTCACGTTGCTCGGCGACGCCGCGCACCCGATGGTGCCGCGCGGCTCGAACGGCGCCGGCCAGGCGATCGTCGACGCCCGCGCCCTCGCTGACTGCCTCGCAGCGGCGGGCGATCCGGTCGCGGCGCTGCGCGACTACGAGGCGCTCCGGCTCGAGGCGACGGCGAATGTCGTGCGCGCCAACCGCGCCAACCCGCCCGACGCGATCCTGCGCGAGGTTTATCTGCGCACCGGCGACAAGCCGTTCGACAATATCGACCGGGTGATCGGGCGGGACGAGCTGATGGCGTTGTCGGAACGCTACAAGCAGGTCGCCGGCTACGACCGCCAGACCCTCGCCCGGCGCGGATGACCGCTCGCCTCCTCGCTGCGGCGGCGCTGATCGTCGTCGGCGGCGCCGCGCAGGCGGCCTCGCCGCCGTCGGTCGAGGCGCGGCGCGGCATGGTGGTGACCTCGCAGCGCCATGCTTCCGAGGCCGGGGCGCGCATCCTCGCCGAAGGCGGCAACGCGATCGATGCGGCGGTCGCGGTCGGCTATGCGCTCGCGGTCGTCGACCCGTGCTGCGGCAATATCGGCGGCGGCGGGTTCATGACCATCCATCTCGCCGACGGCCGCGACACCTTCATCAATTTTCGTGAGACGGCGCCGGCGGCCTCGACCGCGGCGATGTTTCTCGACCCCGACGGCAGGCCCGTCGACGAGCTGAGCCGCTGGGGCTACCGCGCCGCCGGCGTGCCGGGCACGGTCATGGGGCTCGAGCGCGCGGCGCGCGAATACGGCAGGCTGGCCCGCGCGGCATTGCTCGCCCCGGCGATCGCGCTCGCCCGCGACGGCTTTGTGCTGGGACCGGCCGACACGCATATCCTCGACGGCAAGGCCGACCGCCTCGCCCGCGACCCGGTCGCGGCCAAGGTCTTCCTGCGCCCCGACGGCGGCCGCTTCGCGCCCGGCGACCGCCTCGTCCAGCCGGATCTCGCCCTGACATTGGAACGGATCGCGACCGAGGGGCCGGACGCCTTTTATCAGGGCTCGCTGCCGCAAGCGGTCGAAAGGGCCAGCGCCGCGAACGGCGGCGTCCTGACGGCGCGCGACTTCGCCGGATATGCCGCGACCGAGGGGCCGCCGCTGACCTGCTCCTATCGCGGCTATGCGCTGCTGTCGGCCCCGCCGCCGAGCTCGGGCGGGGCGACGATGTGCGAGATCCTGAACATCCTCGAAGGCTGGGACATGAAGGCGCTGGGCTTCCGCTCGGCGCGCTCGGTGGCGCTGACGGTGGAGGCGATGCGCCGCGCCTACCACGACCGCAACACGACGCTCGGCGATCCGGCCTTTGTCGCCAACCCGCTCGACCGGCTGCTGTCGAAGGGATACGCCGCCGGGGTTCGCGCCGCGATCGGCGCCGAGCGGCCGCCTTCCGATGCGCCCGTCCCCACGACGCGGGAAAAGGCGGAGACGACGCATTATTCGGTTGTCGACGGCGAGGGCAACGCGGTCGCCGTGACCTACACGTTGAACGGCTTCTTCGGCGCCGCGGTGATGGCGCCGGGCACGGGCTTCCTGCTCAACAACGAGATGGACGATTTCGCGGCGAAGCCCGGAAAGCCCAACCTCTACGGGCTGGTTCAGGGCGGCGCCAACGCGATCGCGCCGGGCAAGCGCCCGCTTTCCTCGATGACGCCGACCGTGGTCGAAAAAGACGGCAAGGTCGTCCTCGTGCTCGGCAGCCCCGGCGGCCCGCGGATCATCACTGCGGTCCTCGAGACGATCATGAACATCGTCGATTACGGGATGACGCCGCAGCAGGCGGTCGAGGCCCCCCGGCTGCATCACCAATGGCTGCCGGATACGGTCTATTACGAGCGCGGCGGCCTGTTCCCGGAAACCGCGGCGGCGCTCGCGGGCATGGGCTACAAGCTCGTCGAGCAGCGGCCCTGGGGCGCCGTCGAGCTGATCGCGGTCGGCGAGGGCGGCCGGCTCCAGGGCGTCAGCGACCCGCGCCGCCCGGCCGGGGCCGCGGTCGGGTATTGAGCCCGGATCTTTCTGCTGCTATATATCATTGCCATCCGGCACCCTTCGCGAGCGACGGCAATGGAAACGGCGAGGCTCTTCTGGTCCGGGCGGTCGCAAGCGGTGCGGCTTCCGAAAGATTTTCGGTTCCAGGGCGATGCGGTTCGGATCCGCCGCCACGGCAGCGCCGTGATCCTCGAGCCTGATGGCCGATGATTGGAGCTGGCTGGATGCGGTCGTTTCCAAGCTCGACGACGATTTTGCTCGAGCCGTGGAGGAGAAGCCGGAGCCGCAGGAACGGCCGGCGCTCGACGAAATGTTTTGCTGATGCGTCATCTGCTCGATGCGAACGCCGTCATCGCCTTGCTGAACGACACGACCTCAATAATCGCCCGCCGAGTCCGGCAGGAGAAGCCCGGCGACGTGGCGATTTCGGCGATCGTCGCCCATGAGCTGTACTATGGCGCGTTCAAGAGCCGGCGTGCGGCGCAAAACGTGGCTCTGGTCGATGCTCTCCAGTTCGCGGTAATCGAGATCGACAAGGAGGACGCGCGCCGCGCCGGCGAGATCCGCGCCTTGTTGGCCGTCAAGGGAACGCCGATCGGCCCCTATGACGTGCTGATTGCCGGGCAAGCGGTGGCGCGGGATATGATTCTGGTGACGCGCAACACCAGAGAATTCGCCCGCGTGCCAGGGTTGCGGCTCGAGGATTGGGAAGCATGACGCCGGTCGATCACGCCGGCTCCGGCTGAGAAACCAACGCGTCGATCAGCGCCTGGATGTAGCCGTAGCAATAGGCGAAGGCGACGCCCGAGGGGTCGCGGCCGTCGATCTGCGGCACGTGGTCGGGCATCAGCATGTATGGGTAGCCGACATCGCGGTAGGCGGCGACGGCGCGCGCCATGTCCATGTCGCCCTCGTCCGGAAACGCCTCCATGAAGTCGAGCTTGCGGCCCCTGATGTTGCGGAAATGCACGTTGAACAATTTGCCGCGCTCGCCGAACCAGCGGATCGCATCGAAGATTTCGCGCGCCGGATCGTCAAGCATCTCGGCGACCGTGCCCTGACAGAAATTGAGCCCGTGATAGGGGCTTTCGCGCATCTGCACGAACCGTTTGAGCCCGTCGACCGTGCCCAGCACGCTCGTCACCCCGCGCCAGCCGGGCGGCGTGTAGGGGTCCTGCGGATGGCAGGCGAGGCGCACCCTGGCCGCGGTCGCGACCGGGACCACGGCAGCGAGGAAATGGTCGATCCGCCGCCAGTTCTCCTCCTCCGAAACGATGCCGGCCGCGGTCGGCGCCGCCATCTGGTCGACCCGGCGCCAGCGGAAGGCGGCGTTGCGCGAGCCGCCGCGGCCGGGCTCCCGCTCGGTGCGGGGGATGCCGAGGATCGTCAGGTTGTATTTGGCGGCGGGGATGCCGGCCGCCGCGAGCCGCTCGATCAGGGCGCAGACGCCGTCGATCTCGCGCTGCCGCTCGGGCTCCTTCGCCAGCAGGATATTGGGGCATTCCTGCGCCTCGATCGGGGCCGACGACAGCGGCAATTGCACCATGTCGAGCGACAGGCCGAACGATTCGACGTGCTCCTTATGGCGGCAGAGGTCGTCGAGGCTCCAATGGCGCGGATCGCCCGGCGGGTCGACGCAGACATGGGTGACGCCGAGCTGCGCCCACACCCGGTAGTCGGCGTCGTCGCGCGGCTTGATCTGGGTCCCCACATGCATCGCCGTATCTCCGGTGTGGTGTGCTTGATGCCGGCACCTGTCGATACCGATCAAGCCGCGGTCACGGTCAGCTTGAGGCCTAACGCCCGCACGACCTTCAATACGGTTTCGAGCTCGGGCCGGCCTTCGGGCGACAGGGCCTTGTAGAGGCTCTGCCGGCCCAAGCCGGTGCGCCGGGCGATCTCGGTCATGCCCTTCGAGCGGGCCACAGCGCCCAACGCATGACCGATCAGCTCCGGGTCGCCATCCTCAAAGGCAGCTTCGAGATAAGAGGCGATGTCCTCGGGCGTTTGGAGGTGGTCCTCGGTAATCCAAGGAATCGTCTTGGTTTCGGTCATGCTGCCCTCCTACAAAAATCGCGCGAGCCTCAGCGCAGTGCCGATGTCCTGGCTCTGGGTGCGTTTGTCCCCACCGGCAAGCAACACGATCACCGTTTCACCGCGGTTGACAAAATAGACCCGGTAGCCCGGACCGTAATCGACGCGAAGCTCCGACACGCCTTGGCCAACCGGCCTCGCGTCGCCGGGGTTGCCCAGCGACAGGCGATCGATCCGCACTTGGATTCGGGCCCTGGCCTGGCGATCCCGCAAATTCCCGAACCAAGCGGCGAATGCCTCGGTTTGCCGAATTTCGGCCACCGCCGAATATGTCTCCTACAGGAGACGGTATGTCAAGGATGACGGAGCGCTTGAAAAAAAATCCGGGGCAGTGTGAGCCGGTTCACACTTCGCCGGCGCGCGGTCGGGCATGGTCCAACCTTACGTGAAGATGTCTCTACGAACCGATCGCGCGTTGTTGAAATGGAGGAGCGCATGGGAAATGCGGGCCACAAGATAAATTTCTGCCGCGTCATGGCGGCGATGGCGCAGCGCTGGCGGGACCATCCCGCGATCGTCAATGTCGAGCGCAACCGGCGCTACACCTATGGCGAATACCACCTTCTGACCAACCGCATCGCCAACATGTGCCGCGACCGGCTTGGGCTGCGGCGGGGCGACACGGCCATGCGGCTCCTCGACAACGATAATCTCGCGCTCCTCCACCTGCCGGCGATCTTCAAGCAGGAGGCCGCCTTTGCCTCCGGCAATCTGCGCGACGGCGTCGAGGAGAGCCTGCGGCAGATCGATTATGTCGGGGCCAAGGCGGTATTTCTCGAAACCCGCCTCGTCGAGGCGTACCGCAGCCTGCTGCAGCGCCGCGGCTGCACGATCGTCGCGATGGACCGGGACCCGGACCTGCCGCCCGATGTGCTGAGCTTCTGGGACCTTCTCGAGTCCGCCTCCGACGCCGACAACGACGTTGAAATCGACGCCCGCGAGCACATCGCGGCTCTGCGCTTTACGAGCGGCACCACCGCCCTGGGCAAATGCGCGATGTTCGCGCCGGACCATTTCTTTGCTATGCGTGACAGTTTCTACATCCATCCCGATTTCGGTTTCGACGGGGCGACCCGGTATCTGGCGCTGACGCCGCTGTCGCACGCCAGCATGATGCCGTTCCTCGCGACGTTTTTTACCGGAGGCGCAACCTGCACGCTGAACGCGCCCGATCTCGAAGCGTGGTGCCGGACGGTGCAACAGGAGCGCATCACCCACGCCCTCCTCGTGCCCACTCTGCTGTACCGACTGGCGGACATGAACAGCGCCGAGGCCTACGATCTGTCCTCCCTGCGCACCCTGGCCTACGTCGCGGCACCGATCGCACCGGCCGCGCTCGGGCGGCTCGTCGAGCAGTTCGGGCAAATCTTTGTTCAATTCTACGCCTCGTCGGAAGCGCCGCTGTGCGTGTCGGTGCTCGAGAAACGCGACCACGACGCCGGCAGCGAAGCCTCGCGGCGGCGGCTCGCCTCGGCAGGACGGATCGCACCGGGGGTCGAGGTGATCGTCGCCGACGACGACGGCAAGCCTTCGCCGACCGGCACGACCGGCGAAATCTGGATCCGCGCGCGGGCGACGATCCCGGGCTATTACCGGAACCCCGAAGCGACCGCGGCCGAGTTTGCGGACGGCTTCTGGAAATCGGGCGATCTCGGCTATCTCGATGACGGCGGCTATCTGTTCATCGTCGACCGCAAGAAGGACATGATCGTCAGCGGCGGCTTCAACGTCTACGCGGTCGAGGTCGAGGCGGCGCTTGTCCGAGCACCCGGCGGTCCTGATGTCGGCCGTGGTCGGGGTGCCGCACCCGGACTGGGGCGAAGCGGTGCACGCCGAAATTATCCTGCGCGAGGGTGCCGTGGCCGACGCCGGAGGAGCTGATCGACCACGTCAAGGCGCGTCTCGGCAGCTACAAGGCGCCGAAATCGGTCGCCCTCGTCGCCGAGCTGCCGCTGTCGCCGGTCGGCAAGGTGCTCCGCCGCCAGGTCAAGGAGCCCTACTGGGCCGGGCACGACCGCCGGGTGTGACGCCGTTCCCGCCCTGGCGAACCCCGCATTGCCTGCAACGTCGTTCCCGCGACAGCGTCGCTTTCGCGGGAACGGTCGCCGCCGGCCACATGGTCGTCGTCGAGCAACCGGAGGCGGTCACGCGACGCTTGCCCGGCTGGATCGCGTCGCCGGATAATCCGGCGGGCATGGTATATTCGTCCGCATGGCCGGGACCAATTCGGCAGACACGGGCTACAGGGAGGTCGTCGAGCCTCGGCTTGCGGCGATCGCCGAGTTGTGCCGCCGCTTCGGGGTGCGCCGGCTCCAACTCTTCGGCTCGGCGACAGACAACCGCTTCGACGCCCGGCGCAGCGACATCGATGTCCTCGTCGAGTTCGAGCCGACGGTCGCCGGGGGCTATGCCGACGCCTATTTCGGGCTGCGCGGGGCGCTGAAAGCCCTCTTCGGTCGCGAGGTGGACCTCGTCACCGAGCCCGCTCTGAAAAACCCCTATCTGCGCAGGCGGATCCTCTCCGAGAGGCGAACCCTCTTTCCCCTCCCATGATTTCGGAGGAAGCGCACAAGTACCTTTGGGATGCCGATGCGGCGGCGGCGCGGATCGCACGGTTCACCGCCGGCCGAACATTCGACGACTACTTGTCCGACGATATGCTGCGGGCGGCGGTAGAGCGGCAATTTGAGATTATCGGCGAGGCGCTCGCGGGCCTTCGCCGCGCCGATCCGGTGCTTGCGGCCGCGATTCCCGATCTGCCGCGCATCATCGCCTTTCGGAATGTGCTGGTCCACGCTTATGCCTCGGTTGACGACCGCCTCGTATGGAATGTCGTCGAAGAACACTTGGCATCACTGCGTGAAGCTATTGCGAAATTACGGGGCGTCCAGCCCGACGCTTGATCGGCGGGTCGGGAGCAGACATATGCGCCAGGGAGGTGCCCGATGATCACCGGCATCAGCGCCGTCACCCTCGCCACCCACGACATGGCCCGCGCCGTCCGCTTTTACCGGCTGGCCGGGCTCGATCTGCTCTACGGCGGCGAGGATGCGGCCTTCACCAGCTTCAAGGCGGGCGGCACCTTTCTCAACCTGATCCTTCAGCCGGCGGAGCGGCAGTGGTCGTGGTGGGGGCGGGTCATCATCTACGAAACCGACGTCGACGCGCTCCATGCCCGGCTCGCCGCGGCGGGCCATCGGCCGAGCACCGAGCCGCGCGACGCCGAATGGGGCGAACGGTTCTTTCACGTGGCCGACCCCGACGGGCACGAGGTCAGCTTCGCCTGGCCGCTTCGGCGTTAGCCGGGGCCATCCGCCCGCCCGCTGGATCAGCCGCGGTCCCGGACGTCGACCGCGCGGCGGGCGAGCGCGCCGAGCGCCGCGGTCATCGGCGTGGCGATCCCGAGCCTCTCGCCGATCTCGACGACGGCGTCCACCAGCGCGCCCAATTCGAGCGGCCGACCGGCCTCGTAATCCTGCAAGTGTCGAGGTGCGGAACGCGCCGAGCTCGGCGTTGATCGCATAGCGTCTGTCGACATCGAGGCCGGCGGCGGCGCCGAGGGCGGATGCGACCGCCGCCACCTCGCGCATCGCCGCGAGCGCGATCCGGCCGAGGCCGGGATCGTTCATGATCTCGGCAGTGTCGGCTCTCGTGATCACCGAGAGCGGGTTGAAGGCGGCGTTGCCGACGAGCTTGCCCCAGATTTCGCTGCGGATATCGTCGGTCAGCGCGGCGTCGAAGCCCGCCTCGCGCAGCATCCCCGCGATGCGCTCGGTCCGCTCGCGCCGCGCGCCGTCGGCCTCGCCGAGCGCCAACCTTGTGCCGCTGGTCCAGCGCACGACCCCCGGCGCGACGCGCGCGGCCCCCATATAGACGACGGAGCCGATCACCATCCGGGCCGGCAGCGCCGCGAGCAGCGCGCCGTCGGGATCGACCGCGGCGACCGGCTGGCCGGAAAAGCGGCCTTCGCGCCCGTCGAAATACCACCACGGGACGCCGTTGATGACCGGCAGCAGCACCGTCCGCGGGCCGATCAGCGGCTTGAGCGCGGCGAGCGCGGCGGGCCAGTCCTGCGCCTTCATCGTGCCCACCACCAGATCCTGCGGCCCGAATGTCTCGGGGGCGTCGCTGGCCTCGATCCGGACGACGCCGCCGCCATTCCATTTGTCGACCCGCAACCCGTCGCGCCGCAGTGCGGCCAGGGTCTCGCCGCGGGCGACGAGCTTTGGCGAAAAGCCGGCGGCGGCGAGCGAGTAGGCGATCGCGCTGCCGACCGCCCCGGCGCCGACGACCGTGATCGAGAAAGGTTGCGTCATGCCTTGTGCCCACTCTGCTGGCGGCCGGCGCCGCGCGATGCTCGCCCGGATTTTTGATCGGCGGCGGCCGCGGGCTTTCGACCGGACCCGCTCCTTCAAGGACTACCAGGCAAACGCCCTGCCCCTGAGCATGACCGCGCCGTTCTTTTCGATGACCCCGAGGAGCTGCACCCGGCACGACAGCACGGGCGCGCATTGGGCGCGCGCGTCGCGCTCCGCCTCGCCGCCCAATTGCCGGTCCCAGGCCAGGGGCTTGCCGGCCTCGGCGGGGCGCGGCGGCAGGTAAAGCGGCCCCGGCGCGGCATCCGGCGCCGCCTGCTGCGCGCTCGCCCCTGGCGCGCCGGCGAGGGCCAGCAGAAGGGCCGCCGCGGGCGGCCAGCCGCGCGCCATCGGCTCACAGCGCCTTCAGCATCGCCTCGGCGCTGGAGACATCGAACTCGCCTGGCTTCTCGATGTTGAGCAGTTTGACCACGCCGTCGTCGACCAGCATCGAATAGCGCTGCGAGCGCATGCCCATCCCTTCCTTGACGCGGTCGAGATCGAGCCCGATCGCGTGGGTGAGCTCGGCGCTGCCGTCGCCCAGCATCACGACCTTGTCGTCGGCCTTGTGCTCCTTGCCCCAGGCAGCCATGACGAACTGGTCGTTGACCGCGATGCAGGCGATCGCATCGACGCCCTTTGCCTTGAGCTCCGCGGCATGGTTGATGTAGCTCGGCAGGTGGCGCGACGAGCAGGTCCGGGTATAGGCCCCGGGCACCCCGAACAGCGCGATTTTCTTGCCGCGGAAGAAATCGTCGGAGGAAACCGCCTGCACGCCCTCCGGGCCGAGATAGCGCAATGTCACCGATGGCACCTTGTCGCCGACCTTGATCGTCATGGATCGCCCTCCGGAACGTGTTTTCGATACTCGCCATATCCCAGCACAGCGGAGCCCCGGCATCAACCCGTCAGCAGACTTTCGTGCAAGGCCCCCGTTCAAGGTCGCGGTGCGGTTCGCCGAAAGCGGCGGCCTCGACCGCCACGCGATGACGCGTCTGCTGGCGGAATTGTCGGGCGAGGAGGCGCGGACCGCCGGGGCCTTCGCCTTCGACGATGACCGGCGGACCTATGTCGCCGCGCACGCGCTGCTGCGCCGGGCGCTGCGCGAGATGCTCTCGGGCGAGGAGCCGCGCCTCGTCCGCGAGCCGCAGGGCCGGCCCGAGCTCGACCCGGCGCAGCGCGGCCGTCCCGCCCTGTCGTTCAACCTGACCCATACAAGGGGCTTTGCCGCCTGCGCCCTGCTGCGCGGGGCCCCGGTCGGCGTCGACGCCGAGGACATTCGCCGCCCGCTCGACATCGCCGCCGTCGCCCGCCGATGGTTCGCCCCGTCGGAAGTCCGGCTGCTCGAGGAGCTGCCCCCGGACGGCCGCGCCGACATGTTCTTCCGGATCTGGACGGCGAAAGAGGCGATCCTCAAAGCCGCCGGCCTGGGGCTGCGGATTTCCCCCGAGCGCTTCGCCGTCGCGCCCGGCGCCGGCCGCGCCGCCATCCCGGAAGAGCTCGGCATCCCGACGCGCTGGCGCCTGGCCGAGCTTCGCCCGCTGCCCCATATCCGGCTCGCCGTCGCGGCGCCGGGTCGGGGCCCGATCGCGGCGACGCTGACCCAGGTCGATCTCGGCTGAAACACCGCGCCGGGCTCGGGCTCAGGCGAGCCGCGGCAGCACCTTATCGGTCAAGAGCATGAAGGATTGGTGGCTGAGCGGCGCGCAGAGGAGATAATCGAGGCCGATCTCGTCGCGCAGCCGCAGGATGTCGTCGACGACCTTGTCCGGCTCGCCGTGCAGGATCACCTCGTCGAGGTAGCGGCGGATCGGGTCGACCCCTTCGGGCGTGAAGCTCGACTGCATGACCGGCCGGTGCCGCGCGTCGAGATAGGAATCGACGATCCACTCGGCGCCGGCCCGCGCCACCGCCGCCGCCTCGCCGGCGGTGCCGGCGAGCGCCACCAGCCGCGCCATCGGGATGTCGCGGCCGGCCTCGGAAAAGCCCGATGCGGCGAGCCGCTCGCCATAGAACCGGCGCTTGCGGCCGATCTCGGCGGCCGAGGAATGCGGGTCCATCAGGATCGAAAAGCCGCGCCCGGCGGCCCATTCGATCGCCCCCTCCGAGCTCGCCGCCATCCACACCGGCGGGTGCGGGCGCTGCATCGGCTTGGGCAGCACCTCCAGATCCTCGAAGCGGAAATGCGCGCCGGCGAAGCTCAGCCGCTCGTCGGTCCACGCCCGCAGCACGATCTCGACGGCCTCGCGAAAGCGCGACGCGCTCTCCTCGGGCGGCACCCCGAAGGCGGTGAACTCGACCCGGGCAAAGCCGCGCCCGGCGCCCCAGTTGACCCGCCCGCCGGACAAGACGTCGAGCAGCGCCACCTCCTCGGCGAGCCGCAGCGGATGGTAGAACGGCGCCAGCGACACCGCCGTGCCGATGCGCAGCCGCCGGGTCCGGGCCGCGGCCATGACCCCGACCATGTGCACCGACGGGCAGACGCTGAAGCTCGAAAAATGGTGCTCGGCGAGCCACACCGCGTCGTAGCCGGCGCGGTCCATGATCTCGATCCGCTCCAGCGCGCGGGCGTAGACCGTCGCCAGCTCGACCCGCCGCTCAGGCCAGCTGAAGAATTGCAGGACGCCGAATTTCACCGCCCCTCCCCTTCGACCTCTCGCGATCCCGCCGCCATCGGCGGGCCGTTCAGCCTCGCCACAGCGCGGCGCAGCCGGCGGCGACGACCTTCTCGTAGGGGATGTCGCCCTTGAGGATGCCGAGGTCGCGGGCGAACCGGCTCATGCCGGCGACGAATTCCGGGGAGATCGCCGGGTCGTAATAGGGCAGGTCGCGGCGGATCAGCTCGGCGATCAGCTCGGCCTCGGCCGGCGGGAAGAGCCTGCGGCCGACCTCGGCGGCGCGGGCCGTATCCGCCTTCAGCGCCGCCTGGGTCTTGACGATCGCCCGCACCGCGGCGGCGGCGGCTTCGGGCGACCGCCCGAGCAGCCGATCGGTCGTCGCCAGCGCCGACATCGTATAGTTGAAGCAAGGCTTTGGCCCGTCGCCGCGGCGCACATCGAGGACCACCGCGCCGACGCCGCGACGCACCGCGACCTCGGCCCCCATGCCGTTCGCCCAGAACCCGTCGATCAGGCCGTCCTCGAGCGCCTTGGCCGCCGTCAGGCCGAAATTGACGGTGGTCCCCGCGGCGCCCGGAACCGGCGCGATCCTGACCCCGTCGCGCGCCAAATCGATCCCGGCTTCGATCAGCAGCCGGCGAAGCCCCATCTCGACCCAGGGCGCGGCCCCGATGCTGCGGCCCTTGACCACGCCGACATCGCCGCGTCTGGCGCCCAAATCGGCGCGCATGACCAGAAACCAGTACATCCCCTGCGCCTGCGCGCAGAGCAGCTTGACGCCCTCCCATTCGGGAAAGGCCGCGAGCGCCGAATGCGCCGAGCCGCCGACGAAGTCGATCGCCCCGTCGCGCATCTCGCGATAGGCGCGGTCGACCGGGAAGACCAGCTCCAACGCGGCGTCGAGCCCTTCGGCCTTGAAAAAGCCGAGCTCGACCGCGGCCACGGCCGGGAAATACGAGTTCGAGATCAGGTCCGGGACGGCCAGCTTGATCGAATTCACCTGTCCCTACCGTTATATATATTTCATCTGCGGGAATTATCGTTGAAATCCTTCGGGCGATACCATATCAACAGCCGGCGGCCTGCGGATAGGGACGATCGAGATGAGCGGCGAGCACCGGCATGAGCCGATCGACTGGAAGAGCCACGGGGTCAAGGTGATCCCCGGCGACCGGCTCGACCCGAACACCGCCCAGACGCCCGGCATGGACCGCGCCGCGGCGATCAACCTCGCCCGCGTCGGGGCGCAGAAGATCTGGGCCGGCACGGTCAAGATCCACGCCAACGCCAAGACCGGCGCGCACCACCACGGCGCCCTCGAAAGCGTGATCTACATCCTCAAGGGCCGGGCGCGGATGCGCTGGGGCGAGCGGCTCGAATACGTGGCCGAGGCCGGCCCGGGCGATTTCATCTTCGTGCCGCCTTATGTGCCGCATCAGGAGATCAACGCCTCCTCCGACGCGACATTGGAATGCGTGCTGGTGCGCAGCGACAACGAGGCGGTCGTCGTCAACCTCGACATCGAGCCGGCCGAGCGCCCGGAAGAGGTGCTCTGGGTCGATCCGATCCACCGCGGCGGCTGAGAGCACGATCGCCGCGGCGGCGCCTTCAGGGACTGGGCGCGCCGGCCCGGGCCAGGCGCGGCGAGCGCCGCCGCAGCGACGAGGTCGCGCCAAGCGAGCGGGCGAGGGCGTCGAGACGGCGCTGCACCGCCTCGCCGGCGGCGAGGCTGTCGTCCGGCGGGACTTCGAGAACGAGATTGCGGCCTTCGCGCCCGAGCCGCATTTCCGACAGCAGGTCGACGACCCCGCCGCACAGCGTGTAGGCGAGCCGCAGCGCCAGACCCAAGGCGCGCACCTCCCCGGCCATCCGGTCGTCGAGCAGGCGGCGGGTCGGCTCCTTGACCGGATCGTCGACCGCGCCGGCATAGCGGGCGTGCAGCACCGTGGCGATGAATACCCGGTCGGCGTGGCTCGCGGCGGGGAACGGCATCCTCAGGCTGCGCGTGAAGGCCTGCTCGGCGCGGTAGTCGGGATGGTCGCTCCAGGCGATGTCGGCGAGCCAGCAGGCGGCTCGATGCAGCCGCCGGGCGCGCTCGGCCAGGTTGGGAAACAGCGGCGCCGTCCACTCCTGCAGCCGGTCGCCGGCGGCGGCGAAGCGGCCTTGGCTGCGGGCGATCGCCTGGCAGGCGGCGATCAGCGGGTCGGCGCCCCGCGCCTGCGCCGGGACGAGCCCGTAGGCATAGCCCTCGCGCAGCCCGAAGGCGGAGAAGACCACCCGTTGCGGTCCGGTCAGCGCGACGAGCTTGCGCAGGATCAGCGCCGCCAGCGGGGCCATTTCAAGACGCTTGCGCTGGATCGTGGTGATCCGCTCGAGCGATTTGCGCGACTGCCGGCCGACGACATCGAAGAAGGCCTCCGCCTCGCGGCGCGGGATCGTGTACTGCTGGATGATGTGCAGCGGATAGCCCGTGTGCTCCATGTGCAGCCGGGCGAGCGCCCGCGCACGCGCCGCCGACCAGGTGCAGGTCCTGTCCGGCCCCGGCGCGCCAGACCGAGGCCCGCGAGATCGCCCGCTCGACGGCGTCGGACACCGCTTTCGGGTTGTCGCCGAGCTCGGCCAGACGCAACGCCCCGATCGGCAGGCTGATCCCGCGGCCGATCCCGGGTCTGGGGCAGTCCGGCCCGACCCGGACCAGCTCGACGCTGCCGCCGCCGAGATCGCCGACGACGCCGTCGGCCTCGGGGATGCCGGCCAGCACCCCGGCGGCGGACAGCCGCGCCTCCTCGGCGCCGCCGATGATCTCGACCGGCACGCCGCAATGGCGCGCCGCCTCGTCGGCGAAAGCGCGGCCGTCGCTGGCGTCGCGCACCGCCGCCGTCGCCAGCACCGCCAGATGGTCGACCCCGATCGCGCCGGCCAGTGCTGCGAAGCGGCGCAGATTGGCGAGCGCCGGGGCCACGCCGTCGCGGTTGAGCCGGCCGCTCGAGGCGATCCCGCGCGCCAGCCCGCACATCACCTTCTCGTTGAGCAGCGGGAACAAGGCGCCGCCCAGCCGCTCGAAAATGACCAGCCGCAGCGAGTTGGAGCCGAGGTCGATGACGCCGATCCGGGCCGGCGCGTCGGTAGGGCCGCCGTCCGGCATCGGGATCAGCGGACGACGAGCTTCGGCTGGCCGCGCCGCAGCGCCTTGCCGCGCCCGGAGAGGCTGGGGTTGGTCATGAAATAGGTATGGGCCGAGAACGCCTCCTCATCGGCCGACACGCGATGGTAGGCGCCGTCGGCGGACAGGCTCCAGCTCTGCAGGGTGTCGCGGAAATTGGCCGCCATGATCTCGTCGAGCACCTGGCGGTGCACGGTCTGGTTCTCGATCGGCACCAGGGCCTCGACGCGCCAGTCGAAATTGCGCGGCATCCAGTCGGCCGAGCTGATAAAGACCTTGGCGCGGTCGGAGGGCAGCTTGGCGCCGTTGCCGAAGCAGACGATCCGGCCGTGCTCGAGAAAACGCCCGACGATGCTTTTGACGCGGATGTTGTCGGACAGGCCCGGCACGCCCGGCCTCAGGCAGCAGATGCCGCGGACCACGAGGTCGATGCGCACTCCCGCCCCGGAGGCCCGGTACAGCAGATCGATGATCGCCGGGTCGACCAGCGCGTTCATCTTGGCCCAGATCTGCGCCGGCTTTCCGAGCTCCGCGTTGGCGATCTCGGCCTCGATCAGCTCGCTGAGGCGGGCGCGCAGGTTGATCGGCGCCACCGTGATCTTTTCCAGGCTCGCCGGGGTCGCATAGCCGGTCATGAAGTTGAACAGCCGCGCCGCGTCGCGGCACAACGCCGGGTCGCAGGTGAAGAACGACAAATCCGTGTAAACCTTGGCCGTGTAGGGATGGTAGTTGCCGGTCCCGAAATGGACGTACGAGCACAGCCGGCCGGCCTCGCGGCGCACCACCAGAGAGACCTTGGCGTGCGTCTTCAGCTGCAGAAAGCCGTAGACCACCTGCACCCCGGCGCGCTCGAGGTCGCGCGCCCAGCGGATGTTCGCCTCCTCGTCGAAGCGCGCCTTGAGCTCGACCAGCGCGGTCACCGATTTGCCGGCCTCGGCGGCCTCGGCCAGCGCCCGCACGATCGGGCTGTCGTCGCTGGTGCGGTAGAGCGTCTGCTTGATCGCCGCGACCGCCGGGTCGCGCGCCGCCTGCAGCAGAAACTGCACGACCACGTCGAAGCTCTCATAGGGATGGTGGACGACGATGTCCTTCTGCCGGATCGCGGCGAAGCAATCCCCGCCGAAATCGCGGATCCGCTCGGGAAAGCGCGCGTTATAGGGGGTGAAGACGAGATCGGGGCGCTCGTCGACGATCAGCTGCGCGGTGTCGTTGAGGCCGAGAAGCCCGTCGGTGGCGAACACGTCCGCCGGCGCGGCATCGAGCTTTTCCATCAGAAAGCGGCGCAGCTCGGCCGGCATCGTCGAATCGACCGCGAGCAGGATCGCATGGCCGCGCCGGCGCCGCTTGAGCACGGTCTCGTAGAGGCGGACGAGGTCCTCCGCCTCCTCCTCGATCTCGACCTCGCTGTCGCGCAGCACCCGAAAGACGCCCTGCGCCACGACCGCAAACCCCGGGAACAGATGATCGAGAAACAACGCGATCATCTGCTCGATCGGCAGAAACCTGATCCGGCTCCCCGGCAGGCGGACGAAGCGGTTGATCGAGGACGGGATCAGGGTCAGCGCCTGCAGGCGCACGCCGTCGCTGACCCGCTCGAGCTCGAGCGCCAGGCCGAAGCCGCGGTTGGCGACAAACGGGAACGGATGCGCCGGGTCGATCGCCAAGGGCGTCAGGACCGGGAACACCTCGGCCATGAAGCGCTCCTCGAGCCAGCCGCGGTCGCCGCGCTCGAGCCCGCCCGGGTCAACGACGGCGATCCCGGCGTCGCCGAGCTGCCGGCGCAGCGACAGCCAGGCGACCTGCTGGTCCGCCATCAGCCGGCCGATGCGCTCCCGGATTCTGTCGAGCTGCTGCGCCGGCGTCAGGCCGTCCTGGCTCGGGGTCTTGATGCCGGCGAGGTATTGGCCCTTCAGCCCGGCGACCCGCACCATGTAGAATTCGTCGAGATTGTTCGCCGAAATCGACAGGAAGCGCAGACGCTCCAGCAGCGGATGGCTCGGATTGTCGGCCTCGGCGAGCACCCGCTCGTTGAAGGCGAGCCAGGAGAGCTCGCGATTGATGAAGCGCGACGGGGCGTCGGCGTCGACCGGCGCGATCTCGACGGGCTGCGCGCTGGTGTTCACCCCGGTCTCCGCTGCGGTCGCGACAAGCGCATCCTATCGCGCCATAGGGGCCGTGTCAGCCCGGAACGGCGCTGGCCGGTTTTGCAGATTTGCTCCGGCGTCCCCCTTTGCGCTAGGCTTTGCCCGAAACGTGGACAAGCGGAGCGGCGGCATGAGCGCGGTGCATGGGGCGGCAGGTTATCTCGACGAGTTTCGGGCGCGCGGCGAGGCGATCGCCGAGGCGTGCACAAGCTGCGGCGCGTGCTTTCGCGCCTGTCCGATGGTCGAGCCGGCCGGCCTCGCCGGGGCGGACGCGGAGGAGACCACCGCCGCCATCGTCGACCTGATCACCGGCGGCCCCGGCAACGAGGCCGCCGCCCGCTGGGCCTCGGTGTGCAGCGGCAGCGGCAACTGCATCCCGGCCTGCCCCGAGGGCATCAACACCCGCTTTATGGTGCAGCTCGCCCGCGGCTTCGCCCGCGCGCAAAAGGACGGCGCGCCGCTCGCGACGCGGTGGCGCAAGGGCTTTCAGACGATGAGCCGCGGCGTGCGCATCCTGTCGCGGCTGCAGATGCCGCCCGAAACCCTGGCCCGGCTGCGCGGGCTCGACTCGGCCCCGCGGGAGAGCGCGCCCGACGTCGTCTTCTACACCGGCTGCAACATCCTGAAGACCCCGCACATCGCGCTCCTGTGCCTCGACACGCTCGATCTGCTCGGCGTCGACTACGAGGTCATGGGCGGGCCCGGCCAGTGCTGCGGCGTCTACCAGTTCCGCGAGGGCGATTTCGACAACACCGGGCGGGTCGGGTTCAAGACCATCGACGGGCTCGCCGCGGCCGGCACCTCGACCGTGCTCTCCTGGTGCCCGAGCTGCCAGGTGCAGCTCGGCGAGGTGGCGCTGCCGAGCTATGAATCGCAGTTCGGCGCGCGGCCCTTCGATCTGAACCCGTTCCTGGTGTTTCTCGCCGACCATGCCGAGGCGCTGGCTCCGCTGATGAAGCAACGGGTCGAGAAGCGCGTGGCCTTGCACGAGCGGCCGGTATTGCCGGCGGTGCAGGCGGCGGTGCGCAAGCTGTTGTCGATCGTCCCCGGGGTCGAGCTCGTCGAGATCGACGTGCCGCGGGTCGGGACCCAGGCCAACAGCCTCACGGTCCTGCCGGCGTTCAAGCGCGAGCTGGTGCAGCGCGAGCTCGCCGCCGTCGCCGATGCCGGGGTGACGACATTGGCCACGATCTACCACGCCTGCCACCGCGAGCTGTGCGATGTCGGCGACGGGCGCAGCTTCGAGGTCATCAACTTCATGGAGATCCTCGGGGAAGGCCTCGGCCTCCACAGCGAGGACCTCTACAAGCGGCTCAAGACGATCCGCGACATCGACGACATCATCGTCGAGACGAGCCCGCTGATCGCCGAGCACGGCCTCGACCTCGACACCGTGCGCGACGCGCTCCTCACCGAGTTCGGGGCCGCGGCGGCGCCGGCGGCGAGAGGTCCGGCAGCGCCCCGCTGAGGCGCCGACCGGGTCCACAGCCTGACGGCCGGGGTCGCCGGGACACGGCGCTTTGGCGTTGCCTCCCGACGCCGTGTCCTACGGCTGCGATCCTGCCCAGGTTTCGATCGCCCGGCGGATCACCTCCACCAGCGGATGCGTAAACCCGCCCACCAGACCCCGGTAATTGAGGCACGAGCGGTAGAGCGCGTCATTGAAGGCCTCGGCCAGCAGCTCGTGGCCCTGCGCCCGAACATTGCCCGCTTCCGACGTCAACAGCTTCACCAGATAGTCGACGGCGCGAGCCTTGTCCGCCGATCGTTCGGAGCTCAGCAAATCATTCAGCTCGTCCTTCGTCATGACCATCGTCCTTTTCGCCCTAAATCCTTCGACGCAGATCACCATGTGGCGTCCTCCGGACCTCGCCTTGCGCCAAAATCAACGCTTCGGTCGTTTGGATGTTGCGCTTGCGCTTTGCACGATGCCGGCGGAGCTCGCTGAGAGGCGCAGATGGACCGAGGGGACCTCCCCGACGGCGTCGAGCTGAAGCGGGCGCGACCGGCGCCCCGCCGCCAGGCGCGGCTAAGACGAGCGTCTGAAAACGTCACGAGATCGTTGACGGCGCCGACGCCGGCGCTTAGCTTCCGCACCATGTTTGAGACCGTCCGCGATATCGAGCGACGCCGACGCCGTCCATGCGGCGGGGCTCTCGTGTCGTGCGCGGGGCGGGCTGCCGGTCATCGAAAGGGCTCTCGGAACCCGCGTTGACCAGCATTCCCTCTGGGTCAGAGACCAGGACCCCGCCGGCTCGCGCCGGTGGGGTTTTTCGTTGGAGGAGAAGAAAAAAATGTCCGGCAACAGGCCCGTCGTGTTCATCGATGGCGAGGCGGGGACGACCGGCCTCGGCATCCGCGCGCGGCTCGCGGCGATGCCCGAGGTGGCGCTGCGGAGCCTGCCGGCCGCGCTGCGCAAGGATGCCGCGGCGCGCCGCGACGCGATGGCCGAGGCGGCCGTCGCGATCCTGTGCCTGCCCGATGACGCGGCGCGCGAGGCGGCGACGCTCGCCGACGGGCTCGGCGCGGCGGCCCCGAAGCTGCTCGACGCGAGCACCGCGCACCGGGTCGATCCCGCCTGGGCCTACGGCTTTCCCGAGATGGCGCCGGGCCAGGCCGGGCGGATCGCCCTCTCGCGCAAGGTCGCCAACCCCGGCTGCTACCCGACCGGGGCGATCGGCCTGCTGCGCCCGCTGGTCGAGGCCGGGCTGATCCCGCGCGACCACCCGATCGCGATCAACGCGGTCAGCGGCTATTCGGGTGGCGGCCGGACGATGATCGAGGCGCACGACCGCGACGGCGGCCCGGCCTTCGAGCTCTATGCGCTGCACCTCGAGCACAAGCACGTGGCGGAGACCGAGCTCTACGCCGGCCTCGGCCGCCGCCCGATTTTCGTGCCGTCGGTCGGGCATTTCCGCCAGGGCATGCTGGTCTGCGTGCCGCTGCATCTCGACCGCCTGCCGGGGACGCCGCGCGGCGCCGATCTGCACGCGGCGCTCGCCGCCTTCTATCGCGGCTGCGAGCATGTCCGCGTGGTCGAGCCGACGGCCGATGGGAAGCTCGAGCCGCAGGCGCTCAACGACACCGACCGGCTTGAGCTGCGCGTCTACGCCAACGAAGTGCTTCGGCAGGCGGTGCTGGTGGCGCGGCTCGACAATCTCGGCAAGGGCGCGGCCGGCGCCGCGGCGCAGAACCTGCGGCTGATGCTCGGCCTCGACCCCGCCGCCGCGGCGGGCTAGCGCTCGCGCCGTTCGCGGCGCCGTGGGAAACCAAACCGTCGCTGCGGCGTTTCCTTGGCGAGGAAGATCGTGGATGTAAAGCTGAAGCGCGCCTACGAGCCCGCCGCCGCCGATGACGGCCGCCGCGTGCTGGTCGACCGGCTGTGGCCGCGCGGGGTCAGCAAGGCCGACGCCGCGATCGATCTTTGGATGAAGGAGCTGGCGCCGAGCGCCGAATTGCGGCGATGGTTCGGCCATCGCCCGGAGCGCTGGCCCGAGTTTCGCCGGCGCTACGCCGCGGAGCTGCGGCAGCGGGCGGATCTGCTCGACGAGCTGCGCGCCCTGGTGCGCAGCGGTAAGGTGACCCTCGTCTTCAGCGCGCACGACGAGGCCCACAACGACGCCGTCGTGCTGCGGGAGGCGCTGCTGGGCCAACTCCCGACAGCCGACGGCCGCGCCGAGGGCGCCGGTTAGAGCGTGATCCCATGAGGCTGAACCGCATGGCCTCCGCTGTCCCGGCGAAAGCCGGGACCCACGCCGGCGCAGGCGCGGCCGCTCCTCCTGTTCGTTCGTCGACCGATCACAGCAGACGCAAGCAAGCGGCCGAGTGGTGGAAAAGTGGGTCCCGGCGTTCGCCGGGACAGCGGAAAGAGGCAACGGCCGCCCGATTTGATCGGATCGTCGGCGACGGCCGCGGCGGTCAGGCGGCCTTTTTCGACAGCATGTAATTGTCGAATTGCTGCTCCTCTACCCGGAACCATTGGTGCTCGTCGTCGAGGAATTTCTTCCACGGCTCGTACACCTTCTTGAATTTCGCGTTCTTGGCCGCGGTTTCGGCGTAGTATTCCTGGGTCGCCTTGTAGCAGGCGTCGAGGATCTCGCGCGAGAACGGCCGCAGCTCGGCGCCGTTGGCGACCAGCCGGCGCAGCGCGGGCACGTTTTCGGCGTCGTATTTCGCCAGGGTCCAGGCGTTGGCCTCGGCGCAGGCCGCGGTCAGGATCGCCTGATAGGATTTCGGCAGGCTCTGCCACTGCCCGCTGTTGACGTAGACCGAGAGCTGGGCGGTGCCTTCCCACCAGCCCGGGTAATAATAGTATTTGGCGACCTTGTAGAAGCCGAGCTTTTCGTCGTCGTAGGGGCCGACCCATTCGGCCGCGTCGATCGTGCCCTTTTCGAGGGACGGGTAGATGTCGCCGCCGGCGATCACCGTCGGCACGACGCCGAGCTTGGTCAGGATCGAGCCGGCCAGCCCGGCGATGCGGAATTTGAGCCCATTCAAGTCGGCGACGGTCTTGATCTCCTTGCGGTACCAGCCGCCCATCTGCGCCCCGGTGTTGCCGGCCGGGATATTGTAGATGTTGTAATCCTTGAACAGCTCGCGCATCAGCTCGATGCCGCCGCCATGCATCATCCAGGCGTTCATCTGGCGGGTGTTCATGCCGAACGGCACGGTGCAGTCGAAGCTGAAGGTCGGGTCCTTGCCGACATAGTAGTAGCTTGCGGTGTGGCCGAGCTCGACCGTGTTGTTCTGCACCGCGTCCAGCACCTGCAAGGCGGGGACGATCTCGCCGCCGGCAAAGACGCGGATCTGGAACTTGTTGTCGGTCGCTTCGGCGACCCGCCTGGCGAGGAGCTCGGCCCCGCCGAACAGGGTGTCGAGGCTCTTCGGCCAGCTCGCGGCGCAGCGCCATTTGATCTCGGGCTGCGACTGGGCGATGGCCGGAGCCGCGACCGCGGCGGCGGCGACGCCGACCCCGCCCGCCGCGATGAAAGAACGCCGCTGCATGCGCGGTTGCCTCCTGTTGCATTGCTCGCGCCGATCATACCCCTTTAGAGGTAGCGGAGCCAGAGATAGAGGTTGCTGACGGCGACGCTCAGCAGCATCAGGCCGAAGCCGTATTTGGTGTAGGTCAGAAAGCTGAATGCGACGCCGCTGCGCTCGGCGATGCCGGCGACGGCGAGGTTGGCCGAGGCGCCGATCAGGGTGCCGTTGCCGCCGAGGCAGGCGCCGAGCGACAGCGCCCACCACAAGGGCTCTACGTGGCCGGCGGCGCCCAGATGCGGCGCCATCTGCTTGATCAGCGGAACCATCGCCGCGACGAACGGGATGTTGTCGACGATCGCCGAGAGAAAGGCCGAGCCCCAGAGGATCGCCACGACCGCCTTCGCCGGGTCCTCCCCGGTCGCCGCCAGGAGCCGGCGCGCCGCGAGATCGGTGATGCCGGCGGCGTCGACCCCGTGCACGATGATGAAAAGGCCGATGAAGAAAAAGATCGTGATCCAGTCGACGTCGTTGAAGGTCGCGGTCACCTTGGCGGTCTGCCGCTCCAATTCGCGGTGGTGCTCGATGTTGTGGCACAGCATCAGGATGGCGGCGCCGAAGAGGGCGATCGTGCCGGGCTCGAGCCGCAGCGGGCGGGCGAGGATGAAGGCCGCGACGACGGCGCCGAGCACGACGAGCGAGACCCGCATCAGCGCCGGGTCGACGATCATCCGCCGTTCGTCGAGCGCCATCACCCGCGCCCGCGCCTCGGGCGTCGCGCGCAGCCGGCGGCCCCAGATCAGGTGCGTCGCGGCGAGCTGAACCGCCATGACGATGATGATGACCGGCGCCAAATTGGCGGCGAAATCGTTGAAGCTCAGATTTGCCGCCGAGCCGATGATGATGTTGGGCGGGTCGCCGATCAGGGTCGCTGTGCCGCCGATATTGGCGGCGAACACCTCGGCGAACAGAAACGGGTAGGCCGGCACGTCGAGCTCGCGGGTGACCGCGAGCGTCACCGGCGCCACCAGCAGCACCGTCGTCACATTGTCGAGAAAGGCCGACAGCACCGCCGTCGCCAGCGACAGCAGCGCCAGCATCGCCCAGGGCTGCGCCCGCCCCTTCTTCGCCGCCCACACGGCGAGGCATTCGAACATGCCGCAGCGGCGCGAGATCGAAACCAGGATCATCATCCCGGTCAAGAGCGCGATCGTGTTGAAGTCGATGCCGCGGACCGCCTCCGCCTGCGTCAGGAGGCCGGAGACGATCATCGCGCCGGCGCCGAGGAGCGCGATGATCGACCGGTTGATCCGCTCGGCGACGATCAGGACATAGGTCAGCACGAAGATCGCCGCCGCGAGCCACGCCGGATCGAGGCCGAGGACGACCGAGGATGCGCCGGTCAGATGATCCACGCGCAGCCGCAATCGTCGAGCCGAGCGGGGCCGGGACGAGGGTGTCCGCTCGAGGCGGGAACGGCGAGGACGTCGCGCATTGCGCTCCTGTTTCACCTGTTTCAGCAGGTCGAGATCAGGTCGGGCCCTTCTCCCAGCGGGGTTCGAGCGGACGGCCGTCACCGATCGGCGGCCGGCTTTTACCCGAATGATGCGAATTTGTCAATACTCTTGACAGCAACGGCCTCGCCTCGCTTCGGCGGCCGCCGGGTGGCCGTGATGCTCGACCCGCGGATCGGGACCGCGGAGCAGGCCGGGGTTTGTCGCGGTCGGGGATCGGACCGAATTCGGCGGCCGTTGCTCCCGGCAAGCGCTCGCGTCGCAGCGATTCGCGATGGTGGCGTCCCGGCCAAATCCTTATACAGTCGGCGCAATCGGAAGAGGCGCGCCGCGCTCGGGAAAGGGGATCGTCGGTGGAACTGCGCAATCTCGGGAAGTCGGGGCTCCTCGTGTCGGCGGTCGGGCTCGGCTGCAACAATTTCGGCGGCCGGATCGATCTCGAGACGACGCGCCGGGTCGTGCACAAGGCGCTCGACCTCGGGATCACCTTCTTCGACGAGGCCGACACCTACGGCGACCCGCGCGGCGGCTCGGAGGAATGCCTCGGCCGGATCCTCGGCGACCGCCGCAAGGACATCGTGCTGGCGACCAAGTTCGCGCGGCCGATGGATGAAGCGGGCCGCTTTCAGGGGGCCTCGCGGCGTTACATCATGGCCGAGGTCGAAGCGAGCCTAAAACGGCTCAACACCGACTGGATCGACCTCTACCAGCAGCACCAGCCCGACCCGCTGACCCCGATCGAGGAGACGTTGCGGGCGCTCGACGACCTCGTGCGGCAGGGGAAGGTCCGTTATATCGGCTGCTCGACGCTCCCGCCCTGGCAGGTGGTCGAGGCGCAATGGACCTCGACGCATCAGGGCCTCCACCGTTTTGTGGCGTGCCAGGAGGAGTACAGCCTTCTCGCCCGCGATCTCGACCGCGAGATGATGCCGGTCCTCGAAGCCTATGGCCTCGGCCTGATCCCGTTTCGCCCGCTGGCCGACGGCCTGTTGACCGGCAAGTACAAGCGCGGCATGCCGCCGCCCGCGGGCTCGCGGATGAGCTCGATGCCGCGCGCCGCTGCGCGCAACCTGACCGAGACGAGCTGGGCGGCCGTGGAGCGGCTCGACGGCTTCGCCGCCGAGCGCGGCCACACGCTGATCGAGCTGGCGCTGAGCTGGCTGCTTCGCCGCCCGGCGGTCGCCAGCGTCATCGCCGGCGCGACTGCGCCCGAGCAGGTGGAGCAGAACGCGCGCGCCGCCGGCTGGGCGTTGACCGCGGACGACATGCTGGAAATCGACCGGCTGACGAGCTGACTTCGCAACCCTCAAACAGGAGCATCGCGATGGATATCAGGCTGGACGGAAAGAGTGCCGTAATCACCGGCGGCAGCAAGGGGCTGGGTCTGGCGATGGCCGAGCGGTTCGCCGCCTCGGGGGCCGATGTCGCAATCCTCGCGCGCGATCCGGCGACCCTCGCCGACGCCCGGGCGGTGATCCAGAAGGGCGCCAGGGGCAAGGTCGCGGCGATCAGCTGCGACGTGTCGAAGCCGGCGCCGATCCAGGCGGCCTACGATCAGGCGATGCGCGAATTCGGCAAGATCGACATCTTCGTCAACAACGCCGGGCAGTCGACGCGCGGCCCGTCGGAGACCCTCACCGACGAGATGTGGCAGGCCGACCTCGATCTCAAATTGTTCGCCCAGATCCGCTTTTGCCGCCTGCTGTTTCCGCAGATGAAAGCGCGCAAATGGGGCCGGATCATCAGCGTGCTCAACATCGGCGCCAAGGCGCCGGGGGCCGACAGCGCGCCGACCTCGGTCAGCCGCGCCGCGCAGATGGCGTTTACGAAAGCGCTCTCGAACGAAGGCGCGCCGCACAACGTCCTGGTCAACTCGTTGCATGTCGGGGTCATCGTCTCAGACCAGATCATGCGCCGCCACCAGCGCGAGGGCGCCAACGTGTCGCTCGATGACTTTATCGCCCAGGCCGGCCGGGGCGTGCCGATGGGCCGCATGGGCCGCGCCGAGGAGTTCGCCAACGTCGCCTGCTTCCTCGCCTCGGACGCCGCCTCCTATGTCACCGGCTGCGCCATCAACGTCGATGGCGGCCGCTCCCCGGTGGTGTAGCGGCTGGGGCGCCGCCGCGCGCTTGCAAGCAGCGCACGGACTTTACCCGGCGCCTTCTCGTCTCGCTGGACGACCTGCAGCGGGCCGGAACCGTGAAGAAGATCGGAGCGGGGGCGCGGCGTGCGGTGGAAGCTCGCGGCGAACGAGACGAATTTGCCTAAGGAGTTGGGCCTATCCTGCTCTCCGCCGCTCCGTTAGGATCGGGACATGACGATCTTCGCCATTCTTCTGCCGACGCCACAGCCCCGCCTCGCCGAGGCGATCAAGGCCGCGTACCCCGATGAATCGCTTTCGTTGAATGATACTCAGTTTTTGGTATCGTCCTCCGGCACCGCGATGGAGGTTAGTGCCAAGATCGGTGTGGCTGATCCGAGTAATCGTCAAGAGCCAACCGTCGGATCGGCGGTAATTTTCGCGACAACCTCCTATTATGGGCGCGCTCCGACACCCGTTTGGGATTGGGTGAAGGCGAAGCTGGAAAAGCCCCCGAATGGCTGACGCTGGACGCGGCAGCGCTGGCAGCCGCCCACCCTCGTCGGAAGGCGAACCGCCAACTCAATTCGCAAACGTTACCCCGCCACAAGCCGTTATGCTGGATCACAGCTTTACGCTCCAGGCGATCATGGATCTAAAAGGCACTGTTGCGTCTCTTGCAACAAAAATTGACCGCTTGATTGACGATGTATCAAAACACGGAGAAAAGATAGATACCGTGCGGAACCAAATTTCATTTGTAAAAGGTGCACTTTGGGTGATAGGGGGGTTGCTTGCATTAGCAACCGTGACATTGACCTTATATTCCAAGATTTTTTCTCATTAGGTCGTCAATTCAGTCTCATTTGCGCCCGAATACCGACTTGCTGGCGTCCCCGGCAGGACTCGAACCTGCGACCCACAGTTTAGGAAACTGTTGCTCTATCCGCCTGAGCTACGGGGACGTTGGGCGGCAGTTTAGCCTGCTCCGGCGCAGCGCGCCAGCGGGCGGCGGCGCGCGTTCCGCTTTGGCCGCGGCTGTGCTAGACCGGGGCTGACGCGGACAGGGGGCGGCGATGACGAACAGGCGACGATGGATGGGCAGGCGATGGATGGGCGGGCTCGCGGCGGCCGGGGTTTTGGCGCTCGGCGGCGCGGCGCAGGCCGGGCCGACCTTCGACAAGGTCAAGGGGGCCGGCCAGATCGTCTGCGGCGTCAACACCGGGCTCGCCGGCTTCGCCCAGCCGGACAACCAGGGCCGCTACGCCGGGCTCGACGTCGACATCTGCAAGGCGCTCGCCGCCGCCCTCTTCGGCGATGTGGCCAAGGTCAAATACGTGCCGCTGACCGCGCAGCAGCGCTTCACCGCGCTGCAATCGGGCGAGGTCGACCTGCTGTCGCGCAACACCACCTGGACCTTGCAGCGCGACACCGACCTCGGGCTCAACTTCACCGCGGTCGTCTATTACGACGGCCAGGGCTTCATGGTGGCGAAGAAGCTCGGCGTCAAAAGCGCCAAGGAATTGAACGGGGCCACGATCTGCGTGCAGCCGGGGACCACGACCGAGCTCAACCTCGCCGACTATTTCCGGGCCAACAAGCTCGACTTCAAGCCGGTCGTGATCGAGAAGCTCGACGAGGTCGAAAGCGCCTTCTTCTCCGGGCGCTGCGACGCCTACACGACCGACCGCTCGGGGCTGGCCGCGACCCGCGCCGGACGCGCCCCCAACCCCGACGACTACGTGATCCTGCCGGAGGTGATCTCGAAGGAGCCGCTCGCCCCGGCGGTGCGCCAGGGCGACGACCAGTGGAACGACCTCGTCCGCTGGGTGATCTTCGCCCTGATCGAGGCCGAGGAGAAGGGGATCACCTCGAAGAATGTCGACGACATGCTGAAATCGGACGACCCCGGCGTCAAGCGCCTGCTCGGCGTCACCCCGGGCATGGGCAAGGCGCTCGGCGTCGACGACAAATGGGCCTACAACGCGATCAAGCTGGTCGGCAATTACGGCGAGATCTTCGAGCGCAACGTCGGCCAGGGCTCGCCCTTGAAGCTCGAGCGCGGGCTCAACAATCTGTGGACCCATGGCGGGCTGATGTACGCGATGCCGGTCCGCTGAACACGCGCTGAGCGAAACCGGCTGAGCGAAACCGGCTGAGCGAAAGAGGGAGCCGGATGGCGAGCGCGCCCGGGGCCGCTTCCCGCCGGCCGGCCCGCCCGCGCCTCTGGCGCAACCCGAGGGCGCGCGGCATCGCCTATCAGGTCCTGTTCGTCGCCGGCGCGGCGGCGATCGGGGTCTTTCTCGTCCACAACACGCTCGTCAACCTGCAGCGGCAGAACATCGCCACCGGCTTTGGCTTTCTCGGCCGCGAAGCCTCCTTCGCGATCGGCGAAACGCTGATCCCCTACTCCCCGGCCGACACCTACGCCCGCGCCTTTCTGGTCGGGCTGCTGAACACCCTCCTCGTCTCGGCGCTCGGCATCGTGCTGGCGACCGTTCTCGGGACCGTGATCGGCATCGCGCGGCTCTCGACCAACTGGCTCGTCGCCAAGATTGCGCTCGTCTATGTCGAGACCTTGCGCAATATCCCGCTGGCCTTGCAGCTCCTATTCTGGTGGGCGCTGCTGCGCGAGGGCGCGCCGGGGCCGCGCCAGGCCTGGCAGCCGCTGCCGGGGGTGTTCGTCAGCAATCGCGGGGTCGGCTTTCCGGCGCCGCTCGCCGACCCGGCCTATCGCTGGGTGCTGGCGGCGCTCGTCCTCGGCGTCGTCGGCGCGATCGCGGTCGGGCGCTGGTCGCGCCGCCGGCAGGCCGCGACCGGGGCGCAATTTCCCTCGGGCCGTATCGCCGCGGCGCTGGTTTTCGGCCTGCCGCTTCTCGCCTTCGCCGCGGCCGGGGCGCCGCTGCGCCTCGAATGGCCCGAGCTCAAGGGCTTCAACTTCGCCGGCGGGGTCGCGATCTCGCCCGAATTCGCGGCGCTCCTGATCGGGCTCACGGTCTATACCGCGAGCTTTATCGCCGAGATCGTGCGCGCCGGCATCCTCGCGGTCAGCCGCGGTCAGACCGAGGCGGCGCTGGCGCTCGGGCTCAACCCGGGCGCTACGATGCGCCTCGTCGTGCTGCCGCAGGCGCTCCGGGTCATCATCCCGCCGATCACCAGCCAATATCTGAACCTGACCAAGAACAGCTCGCTCGCCGTGATCATCGGCTATCCCGACCTGGTCTCGATCGCCAACACGACCTTGAACCAAACGGGGCAGGCGGTCGAAGGCATCGCCATGATCATGGCGGTCTATCTGGCGATCAGCCTGACCATCTCGCTGCTGATGAACCTCTACAACCGCGCCGTGGCGCTGGTCGAGCGCTAGTGGATAGCGCCTGACGGATGGCGCCACCTACCCTGTCATACCGGCCCACGGGTCCGCGCTCGTGCGCGGCCCGAGGACGGGCTCCGGCCGGTATCCACGGCAGAAATGGATCCCGGCCTTCCCCACGGAACTAAGTCCGTGGGCTGAAGGCCCACGGGAAAACGAGAACGGAGCCAAGCGGCTGGTTGGCGCCATTAGAGCAGCTTCCGATCGAGTTGACCCTGTTTTAAGAGATTGTCATTGCGAGGAGCGCAACGCGCGACGAAGCAATCTCGACCGGACGAGCGATGTCGGCCCCGGATTGCTTCGTGGAGCCTGTCCTCGGGCGGCGTCTCGCGCCGACCCGTGGGCTCGCAATGACCATCACGCGCTAGGCCGCGAGGTCGTCGACCGCGCCGCCGGCGAGCCGAAAGGCGCGGTCCTGCGGGACCGGCAAATTCAGGGCGGCGGCGCGCGGGAGACCGGCGTAAAGGCCGCGCAGCACGCGCGTCACCAGGCCGTGCGTCACCACGATCAGCGGGCCGCAATCGGCGGTCTCGCCGAGCCATTCGGCGATGCGGGCGCTGAAGGCGTCGCAGCCCTCGCCGTCGGGCGCGCGGAAATACCATTGGTGGCGGCCGTCGCCGTCGAAGATCCCCGGGTTGAGAGCCGCAATCTCCGCGTAGGTCAGCCCGTCCCAGGAGCCGAGCGACAGCTCGCGCAGCCGGTCGTCGTGGCGGAGCGCCGGCCCGGCATCGAGGCAGCCGGCGATGATCCCGGCGGTGCGCCGCGCGCGCCCTTGCGGGCTGGCGACGATCGCCGCCGACGCCGCGTCGGGAAGGCCGCTCAGCAGCCGGCCGACCGCCTGCGCCTGGGCGACGCCCCGCCCGGTCAGCGGCGAATCGAAACGGCCCTGGTAGCGCCGCGCCACATTCCACTCGGTCTCGCCGTGGCGGACGAGAAGGATCGTCACGCCGCGGCCTCGGGACGGCGCAGGCGGTAGAGAACACACCGCCGCAACGGCCCTGCCGGCACGCGCGGATGATCGAAATCGTCCTGCGGCGCGCGCGTCATGCCGAGCTTCTCCATGACCCGGCGCGAGCGCAGATTGGCGGGCGTCGTCACCGCCACAATCTCCGCCAGCCCGAGCTCGCCGAACCCGTAATCGAGCGCGGCGCGCGCCGCCTCGGTGGCGTAGCCCCGGCCCCAATGGGCGCGGGCGAGCCGCCAGGCGACCTCGACCGCCGGCGTGAACGCGGCCTGGTAGCCGACGGCGCTGAGCCCGACGACCCCAATGAAGCTCGCCGCGCCGGGCAATTCGACGACCCACTGCCCAAAGCCGTGCTCCCGCCAATGGTCGAGCGCGCGCCCCACCCAGCCCGGCCGCCGCAGCAGGTGCTCCATGACCTCGGGATCGCCGTCGAGCGCCTCGAAGGCGGCGGCGTCCGCGTCAGCGCCACGGCCGCAGCAGCAGGCGCGCGGTCCGCAGCGAGACAGGCTCGGTCATTTCTTTCCGGCGCCGCCGAGCTGAGACAGAAGCATCTCCTGCAATTGCTCGAAGCCCTTGAGCGTCGCCGGCAGCCAGGTCTTGAGCAGCGCCTCCGGGTCCATCGCCTTGACATTGGCGCTGATGCGCTCGCGCACCTCCTTCAAGAGCGCCTCCTGCAACGGCTTTACCTCCGGCAAGCCAAAAAACTGCCGCGCCTCGTCCGGCGTGCAGTCGATCTCCAGGTTGAATTTCATTGCCAGCCTCCTTCGCGAGAGCGGCATCTTAGCCGTAGCGGCGCAGGCAATCTCGTGTACTCTCGCGCTCATGGCTGTCGAAATCCCGTTCCGCCGCGATTTTTCGTTCGAATACGGCCGGCTCGAGCCGGTGGCACAAGGCATCCGCCGCATCGTCGCGCGCAATCCCGGCCCCTTCACCTTCCGCGGCACCGGCACCTATGTCGTCGGCGCGGGCGAGGTCGCGGTGATCGATCCCGGCCCCGATCTCCCGGAGCACGTCGCGGCGCTGCTCGCCGGCCTCGATGGCGAAAAGGTGACCCATATCCTCGTCACCCACACCCATCGCGACCATTCGCCGGCGGCGGCGGCGCTGAAGGCGGCGACCGGCGCCCCGACCTGCGGCTTCGGCCCGCATGCCGGCGGACGGCGCGGCGAGGCCGGCGTCGAGGAAGGCGGCGACTGGGACTTCTCTCCCGATGTGACACTGCGCGACGGCGATGCGGTCGCCGGCCACGGCTGGCGTTTCGAGGCGGTGCACACGCCGGGCCACACCTCGAACCATCTCTGCTTCGCGTTGCCGCAGAGCGGCGTCCTGTTCAGCGGCGACCACGTGATGGGCTGGTCAACGAGCGTGATCTCGCCGCCCGACGGCGACATGACCGCCTACATGGCCTCGCTCGACAAGCTCCTGGAACGCCGGGACGCGGTCTATTGGCCGACGCACGGCCCGGCGATCACCGAGCCGCACGCCCACGTCCGCGCCTTTATCGCCCATCGCCGCGAGCGCGAGGCCGGGATCCTCGATTGTCTCTCGGCCGGAACCGAGCGGATCGACGCGATCGTCGAGCGGCTCTATCAGGGCTTGCCGCCGGGGCTGCGCCGCGCCGCCGGGCGCTCGGTGCTGGCGCATCTGATCGACCTTGTCGAGCGCGGCGCCGCGGCGTGCGACGGGCCGCCGACCCTCGACGCGCGCTATCGCCCGGCCCGCCGCTGAGGCCGCGCCGCGGTCGCGCGACCGCGGGCTTCGCCGCCTCCTCGCCGCCCTTGTCATCCCGGGCGCCAGCCTTGTCGCGGCGCTCGCCTCGGTCGCCCTGCTGGCCCTGATCGTCGGCGGCTCGCCGGGGGCGGCCCTGTCGATCCTGCTGCGCGGCGCGCTCGGCGACGCCGAGGGGATCGGCTACACCTTGTTCTACGCGACCGACTACATCTTCGCCGGCCTCGCGGTGGCATTGCCGTTTCAGGCCGGGCTCTTCAACATCGGCGGCGAGGGCCAGGCGGCCTTGGGCGGCCTCGGCGCGACCCTGGCCGCGTTCGCCTTCGACGGCCTGCCGGCGCCGCTCGCCCTGGTCGCGGCGACGGCGGCCGCCGCCGGCTTCGCCGCCGCCTGGGCCTTTCTGCCGGCGATCCTGCAGGCCCGGCGCGGCAGCAGCCTCGTCGTCACCACGATCATGTTCAACTTCATCGCCGCGGCGCTGATGACCTGGCTCTTGGCCGAAATCATGATCGCCCCCGGCCAGAGCGCGCCGCAGACGCGCAGCTTCCCGGCGGCGCTGTGGCTGCCGACCCTGGCCGATCTGGCCGACCGGCTCGGGATCGACGCCGGCGGGGCCCCGCTCAACCCGACCCTCCTGCTGGCGCTCGGCGCGGCGGCGCTCTACCGGCTCATCCTGCGCCGGACGCCGCTCGGCTACGAGATCCGGGCGGTCGGCCTCAACCCGGCCGCCGCCCGCGCCGCCGGCATCCGCGCGCCGCGGACGATCGTGCTGGCGGTCTGCGGCGGCGGCGCCTTCGCCGGGCTGATCGCGGTCAACGAGCTGTTCGGCGCGCAGCACCGCCTGACGATGGATTTGACCGCCGGGGCCGGGTTCACCGGGATCGCGGTGGCGCTGATGGGGCGCGGCCGGCCGCTCGGCATCGTGCTGGCCGCGCTCCTGTTCGGCGCGCTGAGCCAGGGCGGGGCCGCGCTGTCGTTCGACATGCCCGGCATGACCCGCGATGTCGTCACCGTCGCCGAGGGTGTGGTGATCTTCGTCTGCGGCGCGCTCGACGGCGTCGCGCGCGGCCACATCGGCCGGTTCTTGCGGGTCTTGCGGGCGTCGTCGGCATGAGCCTTGTGCTCCTCTCGCTGGCGGCCTCGACGGTGCGGCTGGCGGCGCCGCTGATCCTGGCGGCCTTGGCCGGGCTCTACGCCGAGCGTTCCGGCGTCATCGACATCGGGCTCGAAGGCAAGCTGCTGGCCGCCGCCTTCGCCGGGGCCGCGGCGGCGGCGCTGACCGGCTCGGCGATGCTCGGGCTCGGCGCCGGCGTCGCCGCCGGGGTCCTCTTCGCGCTGCTGCAGGGGGCCGCGGCGATCTCGGCCGGCGGCAACCAGATCGTCTGCGGCATGGCGCTGAACCTGATCGCGGCCGGAGCCGCTCCGGCCCTGGCCCTGGCCTGGTTCCATCAGGGCGGCGCCACCCCGCCGCTGCCGGGCGGCGCGCGGTTCGGGCCGATCGCGCTGCCCTTCGCCGACGCGCTGGCGGGGGCGCCTGTCCTCGGCCGCCTCTACACAACGGTTCTCGGCGGCCACAGCCTGCCGGTCTATCTCGCCTGGCTCGCCGTGCCGGCGACGGCCTTCGTCCTGGCGCGCACCCGCTTCGGCCTCGGGCTGCGCGCGGTCGGCGAGAGCCCGGAGGCGGTCGCCGCCGCCGGGTTGTCGGTCGCCCGCCTGCGCTGGCTGGCGCTCGCCGTCAACGGGGCGCTGTGCGGCGTCGCCGGCGTGTGCCTGTCGATGGCGCAAAGCAACGGCTTTCTGCGCGACATGAGCGCGGGGCGCGGCTATCTGGCGCTGGCGGCGCTGATCTTCGGCCGATGGCGGCCCTGGCCGGTGCTCGGCGCCTGCCTCCTATTCGCCGCGGCCGATGCGGCGCAGGCCCGGCTGCAAGGGATCGGCGGGGCGCCGGCGCAGCTGATCCAGGCGCTGCCCTATCTCGTCACCGTCGCAGCACTGGCCGGCTTCGCCGGCACGTCCCGCCCGCCGCGCGCCCTCGGCAGGCCGTGGCCGTGACCTTCGCCGGCGCTCACATCTCGGCGTATTTGCCGTCCTTCCAGACGTAGAAGACGTATTTCGGGTCGGTGATGTCGCCCTTGGCGTCCCATTTCAGCGGCCCGATCACGGTGTCGACGGTCATCGATTTGAGCGCCTTCGACAGATCGTCGACCTTCGTCGATTTGGCCTTCCCGGCCGCCGCGGCGAAGGCCTGGATCGCGGCGTAGGTGTAGAGCGTATAGCCCTCGGGGTCGTAGCCCTGCGCCTTGAAGCGGTCGACGATCGCCTTGGCCGCCGGAACCTTGCGCGGGTCGGGGGCAAAGGTCATCATCGCCCCGTCGCCCGCCGGCCCGGTGATCTTCCAGAATTCCTCGGTGACCATCGCGTCACCCGAGATGAACTGCGCCGCGAGCCCCTGGTCGCGCGCCTGCCGCACAATCAGCCCGGCCTCGGTCGCATAGCCGCCGAAATAGATGGCGTCGATCCGGGCCTGCTTCATCTTGCTGACGAGCGCCGTGAAATCCTTGTCGCCCTTGGTGATGGCCTCGTACATGGCCTCCTTCAGCCCGGCCGCGTTCATCGCCTTTTTGGTCTCGTCGGCCAGCCCCTTGCCGTAGGTGGTCTTGTCGTGGATGACGGCGACGTTCTTGCCCTGGTAATGCCGGGCGAGCCAGCCGCCGGCGACCTTGCCCTGCGCGTCGTCGCGGCCGCAGGTGCGGAAGATGTTGTCCCAGCCCTTCTTCGCCGCGTCGTCGGTCAGCGCCGGGTTGGTCGAGGCCGGGGTGATCTGGAGGATGCCGGCGTCGTTGTAGACCGCCGAGGCCGGGATCGACGAGGACGAGCAGTAATGCCCGGCGACGAAGACGACCTTCTTGCCGGCGACCTCGTTCGCGGCGGCGACCGCCTGCTTGGGGTCGCAGGCGTCGTCGGCGATTTCGAGCTTGAGCTTGCCGCCGAGCACGCCGCCTTTGGCGTTGATGTCGGCCACCGCCATCTCGGCGCCGCGCTTCAGCTGCTCGCCGAAGGTCGCTTCCGAGCCGGTGATCGGGCCGACCACCGCGATCTCGATATCGGCCGCGCGCACGGCGCCGGCCCCGAGCAGCACCGCGCACGCCATCAGGATCGGACGGATCAGCCGCAGCATGGGACCTCCCTGGTTTCGGCGTTCGAACCACCGGACTGTAGCACGGCCGAATGTCGGGAGAGAACGCGCCTTTCCGGCCAGGTGCTGTCCTAATTCGGATATCCGCGCATCCGAACTCAGGAACCCCTCTCCTTAAGCTGCAAGCCGATCTACAATTTCCCACAAATAGAAGATCGGCACTGATCGCGCGGTGACCAGTCGCGCAGAGCCGCGCAGCGTTGCCCGAGGCGCAGCAGAAGGCGCATGATCGTGTCGCGATAATCCCCGTCAACCGCTCAACCGCCAGCGAGCGGCTAACATATCAATTTAGCTGACTGAGGGATAGTGCGGTATGCAGCTCGTCGGCTCTGAAACGGGGCAATCGCTTCAACTCGTTCCCATGGACGAGGTAAGGCCGTTGCGAGGCGGGGTTTTCATACCTGATATGATCGCTGCAATTGTGGCGCGCTACCGGTTTCAATCGACGTCGCCACGGACGGAAGCAAACCAACCATTGAAATTTGAAATTGGGTTGATGAAATCTGGTGGACTAATGATTCCGATTTCGGGCCTCGACATCTACAACGATGGCTTCGTCATGAATACCAGAAATACGGACGATTTCGACGTGGTGATGGACGATTTTATCACGTGGGCTTCTCACACATTCAACCTACGTGAGCCACGCACCTGGTTGCCACGTCGATATCAAAGCAGAATAATCGTGGACTTAGAACGGCCGGCTGGCGACATTTTCATAGTCAATTTTGCAGCGTTAAATGCTATTGTGAGAGGAGCGTTCGGCATAGAAGAGAGCCTAGAACCACAAATAACCTTCGGGCCACATCCCGCAGGGGAGTTACCTATGACACGAACATGGGTATTTCAGCCGCGCATCGGGCAACCGCACTCGCCAAATCGATATTTCAGCGCAGCGCCCTTACAGACCGGGACCCATTTCCAGATGCTCTGCGACTTAGAGGCTGCGGCGGCAAGCCGATAATTCATGACACTTAGCCGGTCATCTTAGCACACCAGCCGTCGAATTCCGCCAGCACTTACGGTCAGCGGCGGGCGCCTTCGAGATAGGCGGCGCGGATTTCGGGGTCGGCCAAGAGCTGCGGCCCGGACCCGCTGAGCGCGATGCGGCCGGTCTGCATGACATAGGCGCGGTGGGCGAGCCGCAGCGCGTGATGGGCGTTCTGCTCGACCAGGAGGACCGTCACTCGCTGGCGCTCGTTGATTTCGCGGATCGCCGCGAAAATCTGCTTGACGACGAGCGGCGCGAGGCCGAGCGACGGCTCGTCGAGCAGCAAGAGGCGCGGCCGGCTCATCAAGGCGCGGGCGATCGCCAGCATCTGCTGCTCGCCGCCCGAAAGGGTGCCGCCGCGCTGCGCCTGGCGCTGCTCGAGGATCGGGAACAGGCCGTAGACCCGCCCGAGATCTTCCGCGAAGCAGGCCCGGTCGGCCACGGCGGCGCCCATCTGCAAATTCTCGCGCACCGTCATGCGCGGGAAGATCCGCCGTCCCTCGGGGGCCTGCGCGATGCCGAGGCGGACGATCGCAAAAGTGTCGAGCGCGGTGATGTCGCGCCCCTCGAAGAGGATTTGGCCGCGGGCCGCGCGCGGCCGGCCGCACACCGTCATCAAGAGGGTCGACTTGCCGGCGCCGTTGGCCCCGATCAGGGTGACGATCTCGCCCGCGCCGATTTCGAGGTCGACCCCGCGCAAAGCCTCGATGTTGCCGTAGCCAGAATGGACGCCGGCGATGCTCAGCATGAGGACCCGATGCCATTCCGGCGAAGGCGCAGGGCTGCCGCAAACGGTACAGGGTTTCTTCCCCTCTCCCCCCGCCGGCCGGGGGGAGAGGGCGGGGTGAGGGGGGCCCCGACCGTGCTGTTCGCGGCGCCGCCCACCTCACCCTCCCGCTTCGCGGGCCCCTCCCTCTCCCCCCTGAAGGGCGGAGAGGGGCTGCAGGCTCGACGGCGACCCCGCGGCTGACTTTGACGGATCACCAATAACCGCATTCTCGCCTTCGTCCTCGCCGAGATAGGCCCTGACGACGTTGGGGTCGGCGCGCACCTCGGCCGGCGCGCCGTCGGCGATCTTGCGCCCGTAATCGAGGACGACGACCCGATCGGAAACGCCCATGACGACGCTCATATCGTGCTCGATCAAGAGGATCGCGATCCCCTCCTCGGCGCGGATCGCCAGCAGCAGCTGGTTGAGCTCGGCCGATTCGCGCGGGTTGAGCCCGGCCGCGGGCTCGTCGAGGCACAGCAGCGCCGGCCCCGCGCACATGGCCCTGGCGATCTCGAGCCGACGCTGCGCGCCGTAGGGCAAGGCGCCGGCGATCGCGTCGGCGCGTGCGGTCAACCCGATCTTGTCGAGCCACCGGCGGGCGCGCTCGACCGCGGCCCGCTCGGCGGCGCGGTAGCGCGGCAGCCCCAGGAGCCCGGCGAGCGAGAACAGGCTCGCCTTCATCAGCGCCCGGTGCTGGGCGACGATCAGGTTTTCGAGGACGGTCATCCCGGCGAACAGGCGGATGTTCTGAAAGGTCCGGGCGACGCCGGCGCGCCGCGCGATCTCGAAGCCCGCCATCCGCTCGAGCCGCAGGGTCTGGCCGCCGGCCCGCATCAGCAGCCGCCCCGCGCTCGGCCGGTAAAATCCGGTCAGGCAATTGAAGACCGTGGTCTTGCCGGCCCCGTTCGGGCCGATCAGCGCGGTGATCTCGCGCGGGTAGGCGGCGAAAGTGAGGTCTTCGACCGCGACGATCCCGCCGAAGCGCATCGTCAGGCGCTCGACCGAGAGCAGCGGCGCCAGCCCGCCGCTCACCGCGAGGCCGACGGGGAGAGGCGCAGCGAGGGCGTGCGGTGCGCCAGCAGCCCGCCCGGCCGCCACACCATGATCGCGACCATCGCCGCGCCGAAGATCAGCATGCGGAACTCGGCGAAGGCGCGGCCGAGCTCGGGCAGGGTAACCAGCAGGATCGCGGCGAGGACGACGCCGAGCTGGCTCCCCATGCCGCCGAGCACGACGATCGCCAGGATCGTCGCCGATTCGATAAAGGTGAAGCTCTCGGGGCTGATGAAGCCTTGCCGCGTCGCGAAGAAGGCGCCGGCGAGCCCGCCGAGCATCGCGCCGATCGCGAAGGCCGAGAGCTTGACCGTCGTGGGGTTGATGCCGAGCGCGCGGCAGGCGATCTCGTCCTCGCGCAGCGCCTCCCAGGCGCGCCCGATCGGCAATCGGCGGATGCGCAGGGTGAACAGATTGGTCATCAGCGCCAGCGCGAGGATCGTGAAGTAGAGAAAGGTGACGCGATGCTCGGGCGAGAAGTCGATGCCGAAAAACTGGTGGAATGTGGTCGCCCCCTCCGGCGCCGAGCGCGCGAACGGCAACCCGAAAAAGGTGGGCCGCGGGATCTCGGAGATGCCGTTCGGCCCGCCGGTCAGCGAGGACCAGTTCAAGAGGATGATGCGGATGATCTCGCCAAAGCCCAGGGTGACGATCGCGAGATAGTCGCCGCGCAGGCGCAGCACCGGAAACCCGAGCAGGACGCCGAAGCTCGCCGCCACCAGCCCCGCGAACGGCAGCGCCTCCCAAAAGGTGAAGCCGAAATCGTGGGCCAGGAGCGCAAAGGTGTAGGCGCCGACCGCGTAGAACGCGACGTAGCCGAGGTCCAGCAGGCCGGCGAGGCCGACGACGACGTTCAAGCCCCAGCCGAGCATCACATAGATCAGGACCGTGGTGCCGAGATCGACCAGGTAGCGCGACGAGAACGGCAGAAACGGCAGCGCCGCGGCAAAGCAGACGCCGGCGAGGGTGATCGGCGCCGCCCGCCGGCTGCTCCAGGCGGCGAGACCGGCGAGGGGGCCGGCATGCGTATCTTGGCGGCGGTAGAGGCCTTGCAGCAGGCGCAACCCGAGCCGGCCGGCGAAGACTGCGGCGCCGGCTGCGGCGACCCGGTCGAAATGGGTGCGCACACCGAGCGCGCCGTTGCCGATGTCATAGGTTTGCAGGCCTACGAGCGGCAGCGCCAGGAGGATCGCGGCCAGCGCCGCCAGCCCCGCATCCGTCAGAGCTGCTTTCGATCGAATTTGCGCGTCGGCAAAGGCTGTCATTGCGAGGAGCGCGGTGCGCGACGAAGCAATCCCGATCGGACGAGCGAGGTCGGCCCGAGATTGCTTCGCTGCGCTCGCAATGACAACCTGCCACCGCGGTTCGGCTTGATCGAAACCCGCTCTGGCGGCACCGCCCGGAGAAGGCGCGGCGGTCGCGTCTCTGCGATCACGGCCGCGCTCACACCTTCTCCACATCGGGCTGCCCGAGGAGGCCGGTCGGGCGGAAGATCAGCACCAGTATCAGCACGGCGAAGACCGACACGTCCTTGTACCCGACCGAGAAATAGCCGGACCAGAAGGCTTCGATCAGGCCGATCAGAAGGCCGCCGAGCATCGCGCCCGGCAGCGAGCCGATGCCGCCGAGCACCGCGGCGGTGAAGGCTTTGATCCCGGCCAGAAAGCCGATGTAGAAATCGACGACGCCGTAATAAAGGGTGACCATCAATCCGGCGACGGCGGCCAGCGCCGCGCCCATCACAAAGGTCGTCGAGATCACCCGGTCGACATCGATCCCGAGCAGCGCCGCCATCCGCATGTCCTGCTCGCAGGCGCGCTGCGCGCGGCCGAGCGGGGTCGCCGCGATCACCGTCGTGAACCCGGCCATCAGCGCCAGGGTCATCACGATGATCAGCAGCTGCAGGAAGCTCAGGCGAACGGCGAAGCCGCCGCTGTCGAAGATCGTGAACCCGCCCTGGATCAGCGGCGGCAACGGCTTGACCCGCGCGCCCTGGGTGACCTGGACATAGTTCTGCAAAAAGATCGACATGCCGATCGCCGAGATCAGCGGGGCCAGCCGGGACGACCCGCGCAGCGGCCGGTAGGCCAGCCGCTCGACCGCCCAGCCGTAGATCGAGGTGAACAGCATCGTCGTCAGCAGCACGATCGCCAGCGCGAGCGGGACATAGGTCACGCCGGCCAGCCCCAGCACCAGAAAGGCGATGACCGAGATGAAGGCCCCGATCATGTAGATCTCGCCATGGGCGAAATTGATCATGCCGACGATGCCGTAGACCATCGTGTAGCCGATCGCGATCAGCCCGTAGATCGAGCCCAGGGTCAGCCCGTTGATCAGCTGCTGCAGAAAATACGCCATCCCCGCCCGATAACCGCCGCCGGCCGCCCGCCTCGCCGGACCCCCGACATCATACAAGCTGCGGGCAAAACATGTCCGGCGATCCGCAGGCGACCCTCGCCGTCCGCCGCGCCGCCGAAGCCCATGCCCCCAGCGCTCAGGCGCATTCAGATGATGCAGTCTCGCCGCACGCGCCATGCCCGGCCTTGTGCCACGGCTGTCCGGTTCAGCTTCGTAGAGTGGAAATACGGTGGGGATGCATCGCTGCCACAACCAAAGATCGTCATGGCCGGACTTGTTCCGGCCATCCACGGACCCAGCCCCGGCGCCGGAAGACGTGGATACCCGTGACAAGCACGGGCATGACGAGCACTGGTTGAGGTCTGACGCCAACTCTGCAACCGCTTTTCGCGAACCGGACAGCCGTGGCCTTGTGCCGGGCATCCACGGAAACCGACAAGCTTTGCGCCGCGAATCGTGGATGCCCACGGATCAGGTCCGTGGGCTGAAGGCCCACGGGACAAGCCCGGCCATGACGGTTGAGCGAATCTTATGTCTGCGTCTGAGCACCAGCGATACGTTCCTTAATTTATTGTTGGTAAAGGTCTAAATTTATTTTTCTGATGTGTGAGCAGCTTCACACACATAAGGCTGTAACGCGACCATCGTGACCTCCTGAAATGCTGACTTTCTACCGCGCCGAGGGCGCGAACGGGCGTCTTGCCGCCACCTGGGGAGGGCCGCATTGCTTTACGCCTTTGAAGATTTCTCTCTGGACACGGCGCGGCGGGAGCTGAGGCGCGACGGCGCGCTGCTTTCGATCCAGCCTCAGGTGTTCGATGTCCTCCAGCACTTGATCTGCAACCGCGAGCATGTCGTCAGCAGGGACGACCTGCTCGCTTCGGTCTGGAACGGGCGCATCGTCTCCGAATTGACCTTGAGCACCCGGATCAACGCGGCGCGCACCGCGGTCGGCGACAGCGGCGAGGAGCAGCGCCTGATCCGCACGGTGTCGCGCAAAGGGGTGCGTTTTGTCGGGGTCGTGCGCGAGGCGGGAGACGGCCCCGGCGCGCTCGCGCCATCGAGCCGGCCGCCCGCCGCCGCCGCGCCGGGCCGCCGGCGCCTCGCGACAAGGCGTTTGATGATTGCAGCGAGCCTCGGCGCGATGCTGGTCCTCGCCATGGCGGCCTGGTCCCTCGTCGCGCGCACCCCGGCCCCGCGCCTGTCGATGGTCGTCCTGCCCTTTGCGAGCCTCTCGAACGATCCCGACCAGGAGCATTTCGCCGACAGCCTTGCCGACGATTTGACGACCAGCCTCTCGCGAATTTCCGGCGCGTTCGTGATCGCCCGCAACACCGCCTTCACCTACCGAGGAAAGTCGGTGGACGCCAGGCGGATCGGGCGCGAGCTCGGGGTTCGCTATGTCATCGAAGGCAGCGTGCGGCGGACCGGCGACCCGGCTCGGGTCAACATCCAGCTGATCGATGCCGAGAGCGGCGCGAATGCCTGGGCCGACCAGTTCGACGCCGACCGGGCCAGCCTCGCAGAAGCGCGCAACGACATCGCCGGCCGCCTCGCGCGGACATTGGCCCTGGCGCTGGCGGAGCTCGTGGGCCGCCGGATCGAAAGCGAAGCGTCGGCCGATCCCGATGCGCGCGATCTCGTCATGCGCGGGTGGGCGTTTTACTACCGCCCGGTTTCGGCGCCGCTGCGGCAACAGGCGCTGCGCGCCTTCGCGCGGGCGCTGGAGATCGACCCGCGATCGGCCGATGCCGGGATCGGCATCGGCGCCGTCCTGGTCGACGATCTGGTCCTCGGGTTGAGCGGCTCTCGGCAACAGGATGAAGCCCGCGCCCAGGCGGCGCTCGGCGACGCCCTCGAACGCGATGCGAGCCAGTCGATGGCGCATTTTGCAATGGGCGCGCTGCGCCGGCTGCAAAACCGATTGGGAGAATCGCAGATCGAGCTGGAGGCGGCGACAGCGCTCGACGGCAACAACGCGCGGGCGCTCGAAGAGCTCGGCATAACCCTGATGTTCCTCGGCCACCCGGCCGCGGCGATCCCGCACATCGAGCGGGCGATCCGGCTGAACCCCCACGACCCGAACATCGCGGGCGGTTATTGGGCATTGGGCGCATCCCATCTCGCGCTCGGCCACGGCGATCAGGCGAGCGATCTGCTGCGCCGGGCGCGGGCGGCAAATCCCCGGCTGCATTTTGTTCATTTATGGCTCGCCGGGGCGCTGGGGCTCGCGGGCGATGTCGCCGCCGCGAGGGCGGCGCTGGCCGAGGCCATCAGGCTGCGTCCGGAGCTCGGCTCGCTCCAACGATGGCGCGCCGCCAACCCGTGGACGGCCGAGCCCCGGTTCGCCGCGCTCGCCGAAACGACGCTCTATGCCGGCCTGCGCCGGGCGGGTCTCCCCGAGCAATGACCACCGCCCCCATTGACCGAAAATCAAACCCGGCTCAAAGGGAAATCAAGCCCGGCTCAAAGACTTCCGCCCCCGGCGGGGCCACCCTTTCGAACATTGTCCCGTCTCAGCTGCTCGCCAGGGCAACTTGCGCGCCGGCAACGGGCGGGTGCGATCTGGCGGTGCAGATCCACAGCGACGGCGAACGCTTTTAGAGTGCGACTTGAAATAAGTCTTTATATGTCAATAGGTTCGTCGTTCCCGCGAAAGCGGGAACCCAGTGCTCCAAGGGCTCGAACGGTTCCCCCTGTTCATGCCAGGGGCAGGCTCTGGACCCCCGCTTTCCCCACGGGACAAGCCCGTGGGCTGAAGGCGCACGGGGCGACGATAACGCACTGAAATAACGGGCTTCGTTTCGGGTCAGACACTTAGACGAACGCCCCGTTTGCGGAGGCCATGACGATGGACAGGTCCTGCCGATCAAGAAGATCGCTCAAGTCTCGCAGGCTCGTCCATCTCTTGGCCATATTGCCTGCATTGGCGCTCCCGGCAACGACCTCGGCGCCGGCAGACGCGTCGCCGATATCGTACGCTCTGAGCGCCACCGCGACATTTCCCGGATTGGGGACCGCCTCGCTGACCGGCTCGTTCAACTTTGATCCCGCGACGGAAATGCTGCGGTCGGCGTCCGTTATCGTGACCCACCTCCCGCCCTACAGTGGAAGATACGTTGAAAATCCTACTGCCCAGCAGCCTCCAGAGCCGGACAGGATCGTTATCGGCAACCCGGAGCTCATTGGCGATCCGGGCATCAAGGTCCTCCTCGAGCTGGTGTTCGGCGAACCGTTCGGGCGCACGGCCGACCCTCTCCTTTCGGCGTTGATCATCGCCCCGCCGACGCCGATCCGGTCGTCGGCGGTGACGGGCGCAGCCGTCCCGGTCCCCGAGCCGACGAGCATTCTGCTGCTCGGCGCTTTTCTTGCCGTCCTCGGGCTCGGCCGTAAGCGGGGGTGGCGCAGGCTGCGCAGCAAAAGGACATTCAGTTGACGCCGGCCCGGCGCTGCGGCGACGGTGACATGGTTAAGTCAGCCGTCGGATCGGCACGCGGGCGGGTCCTGGCCGCGCCGCCCATCGGTTCACCGAGCCGGGCCGAGGAGCGAGGAGCGGAGCTGGTGGACAGCAACCCGGCCTCGGAGGGCGTCTATGCCGTCGAGCTCCGCGAGTCGCGGGAAGGCGCATCGCGTGCCGACGGACCAGCGGACAAGGCGGCTTCTCCGCTCACCAAAGGAGCGTCGCTGCTGCTGGCGCTGCTGTTTTCGCTCGGATTGTGGGTCATGATCTGGGCAGCCGTCAGGTCATAGGCTCAGCTCGCAGCTCGGCTGCTGGACGGCCGAGCCCCGGTTCGCCGCGCTCGCCGAAACGACGCTCCATGCCGGCCTGCGCCGGGCGGGTCTCCCGGAGCAATGACCACCGCCCCCATTGACCGAAAATCAAACCCGGCTCAAAGGGAAATCAAGCCCGGCTCAAAGACTTCCGCCCACGGCGGGGCCACCCTTTCGACGCCGGCCGCGTTCCCTGCGGCCGATCGAGAGGGGTAGCAGGACATGACCGCACACTCCCTGTTCCGGAACAAGGAACCACCCGGCTTCCGAGCGGACCCCCGGAGGAAAGCCGGGCCCCCGGCGCGAGCGAGGAAAGGGTGGCTCAACCCCGTGGGTCCGGCCGTTGTCGGCCTGGCATTGCTGATCTCTTCGGGAGCGAAGGCCGACTGTCCGCCAAGCTGCGCCCCGACGGTGCTCGACCCGAACCTCGAGGTGAGGACGGTGGCGGACGGGCTGGATCAGCCCACAAGCATGGTTTTCCTTCCGAATGACAATGTCGACCTCGATCTTTTGGTTCTCGAGAGAAGAACCGGAATAGTTCGACACCTGGTGAGGGATTTGGCAGGCCCTGGGAACAATCCAGGCGCGGTGCGGGACCTTGGCGCGGCGCTCGACCTGAATGTCAACTCAGCCGGAGTCCGAGGGCTGCTGGGGAGCGCCCTGCACCCGGAATTCTCGAATACGGACCGTAAGAAGAGGAAGCCGTGGGTCTACCTGTTCTGGACGGAAAGCAATACCGGCGGAGACGTTTCCAACGGCCCGGGCAATCCGGCCAAAACGCTGCTGCTCGGCAATCACGTAGACCGTTTTATCTGGAACGGCTCCAGCCTTGCCTTCGACCGTAACCTGATCAACCTGCGGGCATTGCAAACTGACGGCCCCGAGAACCACGCTCCGGCCTCCCACAACGGCGGGGTGCTGCGGTTTGGCCCGGACGGCAAGCTCTACATCGCCGTCGGCGACGTCGGCCGGCGCGGCTGGATGCAGAATCTCCCTTGCGGGCCGACCGAGATCTGCCCTGGGTCCGACGACAGTCTCGGCGGGCCGCAACCCGACAACAACCATCTCACCGGCGTCATCCTCCGGCTGAAGGACGACGGATCGACCCCCAAAGACAACCCGTTCTTCGAGGCTTACCGCGCCGCGGCCGACAACGGCAGCGAGGTCGCCAAGAACATCCAGAAGATCTTCGCCTATGGGATCCGCAACCCCTACGGCATGGATTTCGATCCGGCGTCGGGAAACCTGTGGCTGGAGGAGAACGGGGAAGATTCGTTCAGCGAGCTGCACCGGATCGAGCCCGGCCAAAACGGCGGCTGGGTTCAGATCAGGGGGCCGGTCTCGCGCACAGCCCAGTACCGGGAAATCGAGACCAGCCAAGGATCCCCTGAATGCCCGCTCGATCCGAGCATTTGAGCAGGGCCGGTTTTCGCCCTCCCGGATCGCCCAAACGCCGGCGGAAGCGCTGTCCCGGTTGCTCATGCTGGAGGGCGCCCACTACCGGGACCCGGAGTTCAGCTGGAAATACGAAGTGGCCCCGGCCGCCATCGGCTTCATGCAAGGGCGCGGGCTCGGGCCGCAATACGAGAACGACCTCTTTGTCGGCGCCTTCGAGCCCGAAGACGAAGGCGGCGGCTATTTGTTCCGCTTCAACCTGACCGGCAACCGCAAGAAGGTCGGGGTGAATGATCCACGACTGGAGGACCGGGTGGCGGACAACCTCTGCGTCGCCGACATGACCGAGAGCGAAACCCTGCTGTTCGGCCGGCATTTCGGGATCGGCACCGATATCCAGACGGGACCCAACGGCAATTTGTTCGTGGTCTCGACCGCAACCGCGGACCCGGCCATCCCGTCCTCGGGGGCGATCTACGAGATCTTCCGGCAGCGCCATAAATCGCACTGATACGCGGCCGCCCCAGGCACGGTTCTCGGGCAAATACGCGGCGCCGGGACAGCTCCCGCGCCGCTTCTTTTTTTGCCGGTCCCACGGGAGCTCCGGCGCCGCAGTCAGCCACGTTCAGGCAACGGCCCGCCGCCTCGCCGCAATTCTGCTGCTCGGTCCGCAGCTCGACCGCAACCACCGCGAATGCGCCGCAGCCCATCATCCGCTCGGGTGTTATGTCGATACCGCAAGACCGACAATGCTTAAATTGCCATAATCGTATGCTATTTCCCTCGGTTCGGCGCCGGCCTCATGGCGGGCTTTTTGGCACGGGAGAGAGCGACGATGAACGGAGAGCTGGCTGATATTTCGCTGCAAAAAACAGCGGCAACAGCGAAGCGGGGGCCGGGGCGGCCGTTTCGCAAGGGGCAATCGGGCAATCCGCAGGGGCGGCCGCGCGGCGCGGTCAATCGCGGGACGCGGGCGGCGGCGATATTGCTCGACGGCGAGGCCGAGACCCTGGCGCGCAAAGCGGTCGACATGGCGCTCTCCGGCGATCCGGCGGCGCTGCGGATGTGCCTCGACCGCATCGTCGCGCCCCGCCGCGAGCAGCCGTTCTCGGTCGATTTGCCGCCGATCCGCAGCCCCGCGGACATCGCCCCGGCAATGGAGGCGCTGATCGTCGCCGCGGCGCGCGGCCGGATCACCGCCGGCGAGGCGTTCGCGCTGTCGCAAACCATCGAAACCTACCTGCGGGCGATCGATTCAAGCGAGTTCGAGCGGCGCCTGCGCCGGCTCGAGGAAGCCGAACCAGCCGACGGCCGGGCAGACGGCTGACATGGCATGGGTCCGGTCGTGCATTTTCGTCTTGCGCGGGCCTGTCCCGCGTATCCACGTTATTGTGGATGGCCGGAACAGGTCCGGCTGAGACAATAAAGTCTTTCGGTCGGCGATCCCGAGCGCGTGGGCGGCGACCTGCGGCAACGCCGTCTCCAGCCCCTGCCCATGCGACTGGCTTGCGCCCAAAATGGGCACGCGCTATCTCTTGAGCATGCGAATTATCGCCCGGCGGACGCTTCGCGAGTTCGTTGAGTCCCGCGGCGGGCACAGAGATCAGCCGGCGCTCAAGGCAGCGCTCGATGCCTGGTTTGCCGAGGTGCGAAAGGCGAGATGGTCGAGCACCGCCGATGTTAAGCGGCTCTACGGATCCGCGAGCATCGTTTCGAGCGATCGGATCGTGTTCAACATCAGAGGCAACGCCTATCGACTGGTGGCGGCGGTGGATTTCGAGAAGGGAATTGTTTGGGTTAAGTGGCTCGGGACGCACAGCGATTATAATCACATCAGCGTCAAGGAGGTTGACCATGAATGAAATCAAACCGATCCATACCGCGGCGGATTACGACGCGGCGCTGGCCGAGGTCGAGCGGCTGTGGGGCGCGCGCTCGGGCACACCCGAAGGCGACCGCCTCGACGTGCTGGCCACGCTGATCGATTCGTACGAAAGCGAGCATCACCCGATCGATCCGCCGGACCCGGTGGAAGCGATCAAGTTCCGGATGGAGCAGCAGAACCTGACCCGCAAGGATCTGGAGGGGCTCCTCGGCACGCGCACGCGGGTCGCCGAGGTGCTGAACCGCCGCCGCAATCTGTCGATCAACATGATTCGCCGCCTACACGACAAGCTCGGCATCTCGGCCGAGGTGCTGATCCGCCCGTCCCGCAATGATCGAGCGGCTTGAACGAGGGCGGAGTCGCGTCCTTAAGCGGCGGCTGTCGGTTGGGTGAAGCGACCTTCGCCGGCAAGGAGAGATCTCGGGTAACCCGTCCCCGCGCGCCTCACGGCTTTGCTGACCCTTCTCGCATCTGTCCTATCGCCGCCAGCACCCGGCGCGGGGTGATCGGGGTTTCGTTGACTTCGGCGCCGATTGAGGCGAGGGCGTCGCGCACCGCGTTGGCGATCGCGGCGGGCGGGGCGACGGCGCCGCCTTCGCCCATGCCTTTCATGCCGTATTCGGTCGCCGTGGCCGGGGTGTGCAGGTGGCCGATCTTGATCGCCGGCAATTCGGCGGCGCCCGGCATCAGATAGTCGGCGAGGGTGGCGGCGAGCGGCTGGCCGGCCTCGTCGTAGGGGATCTCCTCGTAGAGGGCGGTGCCGATCCCCTGCACGACGCCGCCCCGGATCTGGCCTTCGACGATCATCGGGTTGACCATCGTGCCGCAATCCTCGGCGACCGCGAAATCGAGCAATTCGACCGAGCCGGTCTCCGGGTCGACGGCGACGACCGCGCCGTGCGTCGCATAGGAGAAGACGCCGGTGCCGATCCCCGGCTCGTAGGTCGCGGTCGCGTCGAGCAGCGGGTCCTCGCCGGGCGGCAGCCCGTCCATTCGAAGATGCGCGACCTTGGCGATCTCGGCGATCGGCACCGAGCCCTGCGGCCCCTTCACCTCGCCGCCCTCGCAGCGCACCTCGGCCGGCGTCGCATTGCAGCAGATGCGCGCCGATCCGGCAGAGCTTGTCGCGCAACATGCGGCTCGCCCGCGCCACCGCGCCCCCCGACATCACCATGCTGCGCGAGGCGAAGGTGCCGAAGCCGAAGGCCGTCGTCGCGGTGTCGCCGTGGCGCACCGCGATCCGCTCCGGGTCGATCCCGAGCTCGTGGGCGGCGACCTGCGACAACGCCGTCTCCAGCCCCTGGCCGTGCGACTGGATGCCGACCATCAGCACGAGGCTGCCGTCGGCCAGGATGCGCGCGGTGCAGCTCTCGAAGCCCGGGATGATCGAGGCCCCGCGCGAGACGAACTCGGCCGCCCCGTGCGCGGTCTGCTCGGCGAAGGCGGCAAAGCCGATGCCGATCAGCTTTCCATCAGGCTCGCCGCGCCGCTGCCGCGCCCGTACCGCCGGCATGTCCAACAGCTCGGCGCAGAGCCGCACGCTCGCCGGGTAGTCGCCGTTGTCGAAGCGCATGCCGCCGACCGTCGTGAACGGCATCTGATCCGGCCGCACCATGTTGAGCGCCCGCACCTCGTTGGGCTCGCGCCCGACCGCGCGGGCGACCTCGTCGATCGTCCGCTCGATCGCAAAGCAGGCGCCCGGCCGGCCGACCCCGCGATAGGGGCCGAGCGGCGCCTTGTTGGTCGCGACGGTGGCGGCGCGCGCGCGGTAATTGGGGATCGTGTACGGCCCCGGCAGGTTGCACGCGGCCATCGCCGCCTCCTGGTACGGCCCTTGCGGCCACAGCCCGTAGGCGCCGGCGTCGACGACGATCTCGGCGTCGACCCCGAGGATGCGGCCCTGGCGGTCGGCGTAGGCGGTCACCTTGTAGTGGTGGTCGCGGGTGTGCGCCGCGGTCGTCAGATGCTCGCCACGGTCCTCGACCCAGCGCACCGGGTGGTCGAGCTCCAGGGCCAGCGCGGCCAGGATGATCTCCTCCGGATAGAGCCGCGCCTTCGGCCCGAAGCCGCCGCCGACATCGGGGGCGACGACGCGAATCCGGCGCAGGTCGAGCCCCAGGATCTCGCCCAACGCGACGCGCACGGTATGCGGGGTCTGGGTCGAGGCATACACCACGACCTCGTCGAGCCGATGGTCGCGGTAGGCGAGCACGGCGCGTCCTTCGAGCGGCGCCCCCGACTGCCGGCGCATGCGGTACTCGCGGCTGACCGTGACCTCGGCGGCACGGGCCGCAGCCTCGATGTCGCCGCCCTCGAACACCCGCTCGAGATAGAGGTTGTCGCCCCAGCTCTCATGGATCAGGTGGCGGCTGCCGCGCATGTCGCGAGGGGCGTCGACCACCGCGTCGAGAACCTCGAAATCGACCGAAACGGCGTTGGCGAGGTCCTCGGCCTCGCCGCGCGAGGGGGCGATGCAGGCGGCGATCGCCTCGCCGACATAGCGGACCTTGTCGGTGGCGAGCGGCGGCCAGGACGGCGACTTCGCGCCGGCCGCCTGGGTCACGATGCGGATCGGACGGACCCGCGGCAGATCCGCCGCCGCAAACACCCGGCCCTTCGCCTCGGGCGGGACCGAGATCGACCTGATCCGGGCGTGCGCGTGCGGGCTGCGGACAAACGCCACCTCCATCGTGCCCGGCAATTTGACGTCGGACACGAACTCGCCGCGGCCGTGCAGATGGCGCTCGTCCTCGCGGCGCAGCAGCGAGGCGCCGATCCCCCAGGCGTCATTCGGCATCGGCGGGCTCCCTTGCCTGCGCCGCGGCGGCATCGGCGATCGCCGCGACGATGTTGGTGTAGCCGGTGCAGCGGCAGAGATTGCCGGCCAGGCCGTCGCGGATCTCGCGCTCGGAGCCGGCCCGGCCGCGGCGGATCAGGTCGCGCGCTGCGATCAGCATTCCGGGCGTGCAAAAGCCGCATTGCAGCGCGTGCCGGCGGTGAAAGCTGTCGCGCAGCGCCGCCATCGCCGGGTCGCCGGCAAAGCCCTCGATGGTCCGCACCTCGCACCCGTCGCAGGCGACGGCGAGGACGAGGCAGGCGCGCGCCGGCTCGCCGTCGACCAGCACCGTGCAGGCGCCGCACACGCCGTGCTCGCAGCCGAGATGGGTCCCGGTCAGATTGCGCCGCTCGCGCAGCCAGTCGGCCAAGGACAGGCGCGGCGGCGCGTCGTCGGCGATCGCGGCGCCGTTGAGGGTGAGACGGATCGCGGTCATGCCCAGGCCTGCTTGACCGCGCGGAAGGCGGCGACGGCGTGCAGGTGGCGCTCAAACGCGTCGAAATGGCGGTCCGCGGCGCGGTCGAGATCGGCGGCGACGGCGCCGCGCAATGCCCCCTCGTCGCGCCCGCCGTTCGCGATCAGCCGCGAGGTGTCGCCCAGCACCAGCGGCGCCCCGTTGGCGGCGCCCGCTGCCACCCGGCCGCGCCCGCGATCGACGACGACCACGGCGAGCGCGGTGGCGAACTCGCCCGATTTTCGGCTGAGCTTGACATAGCCCCAGCGCGCCTCGGGGGAGAGCTTGGGGATGCGCACGCTCTCGAGGATCTCGTCCTCGGCGAGCTGCGTCTCGAAGATCCCGGTGCCGAGCTCGGCGCATTTGATCGAGCGCCGCCCGTTCGGGCCGCACACGGCCACCTCGGCGTCGAGCGCCGCCAGCACGCAGGGCCATTCGGCCGCGGGGTCCGAGAGGGCGAGGCTGCCGCCGATCGTGCCGCGGTTGCGGATCGCGCGATAGGCGAGGGTCGCGGCGGCGCGCGGCATCAGCCCGCGCGACGGGTCGGCGACCCGCCCGTCCTCGATCGCGGCATGCGTCACGCAGGCCCCGAGGGTCACCGCGTCGGCCGCCTCCGCCACCGCCGCCAGCTCCGGCAGACGGGCGATGTCGATCACCAGCCCGGGCGAGACGACGCGCAAATTCATCATCGCCACCAGCGACTGGCCGCCGGCCATGACCCGCGCCTCGCCGGCGCCCTTCGCCAGCAGCTCGACCGCCTCGCCGAGGCTGCGCGGCCTGACGTAATCGAACGCAGGAGCCTTCATCAGCGCCACCCGATCCCCATCCGCCGGCGCGCGGAACTGCAACACCCCCGCCCGGCGCTGTCAACATGTCTGGCATGCGGGTTTGCGCGGGATGCCGACGATGAGGCGGCATATGGTATGCGTGCTTATAATCACGTTGGGGCCGCCATGAAGCACGAAATCCCCAGCCGCACCCTCGGCTTTGTTCTGAGCGACGTGGCTCGCCTGTTGCGCAAGCGGTTCGAGCAGCGGGCCCGCGCCGCCGCCCTCGGGCTGACGCGGGCGCAGGCCTCGGTGCTCGCCCATCTGGCGCGCCAGGAGGGCATCAACCAGGCGGCGCTGGCGCAAATCCTCGATCTCGAGCCGATCACGCTGGCCCGCCTCCTGGACCGGCTCCAGTCGGCGCGGCTGGTCGAGCGCCGGCCCGACCCCAAGGACCGCCGCGCCCATCTCCTCTACCTGACCGAGGCGGCCTATCCATTGCTCGACCGGATCTTCGCGCTCGCCGCCGAGGTCCGCGAGGACGCGCTCGACGCGATCGCCGAGCCCGACCGCGTCCGCCTCCTCGAAATGCTGATCCAGATGAAGGCGAACCTGCTCGCGCACGCCCTCGCAATCGAGCGCGACGAGGTCTCGGCGTAGCGCCGCAAGTCCCCTCACCGGGCCGAGCGGCCGGCCTTCAGCGTTCTCATCGCACTATCGAGATAGGTCGCGCAGCCCTTGTAGTCCGCCTCGCCCATCATGCTCCGGGCGATCTCCACATCGCGCACGGCCGGCGCGACCCCGGTTTCGTCCGAGACAGCGTCGAGCAGCGTGTCGATCCTGTCGATCCCGCTCGAGCAGATCCTGACCTGCGGCGCCTGCCCGGTCCGGCGACCGCGCGATCTGGGCGGCCGGCGGCAACGCAACAAGGCTGGCCATGGCGAGGGTGAGGCAGTAGACGGAAATAAGCCGCATGGCGCTCTCCCAACTCAAAGTCCCCAGACGCCGCTGTCGCCGCTCCTGCACATATTTCGCTTTGCGCCGAAAGCCGCTGTGACCCGGCTCACAGGACGAAAGATTTTTTCGCCGTGGCGGCTCGGCCTGCCGGCCGCCGCGCTGCCGGCCGCCGCGCTGCTGCTCAGCGTCGGCCGGCCCGCCATCGCCGCCTGCGCCGCGGCCAAGGCGCCGGTCGAGCGGCTGCTCTGCGCGGAGCCGTCGCTCTCCGCCCTCGACGCGGCGATGGCCGAGGCCTTGGCCGACGCCGCGAAGGGGGCGACCAGCCAAGCCCGGCGCGAGGCCCGGCTGGCCGAGCAGCGGCGATGGCTCGATCAGCGCGAGGCGGCGTGCCCGGCGGCCGCGGGACTGCGGCCCGACGCCGCGCCCGAGGACGCCGCGCGCCAGGTCGCCGTCGCCTGCCTGTCGCGGATCTACGAGCACCGCGTCGCGGTGCTCGGCTGGGAGCGCAACGCGGCGGCATGGCCGCAGCTGCGGTTTCGCCCGTCGATCGTCGAAGGCGCCGGCACGGCGCTCTGCGAGGACCTCGAGCGCGACCTTGTCGCGGGCTTTCTCGGCCCCGGCGCTGTCGTCGACCCGCTCGGCGAGCGCGAGATCGGCTTTGCCCCGATCGCCGGCCTCGGCGAGGCGCCGATGGTGCTGCGCGCCGACATCGACGCCTACAACCAGGACAAGCCCTTCCCGGTGCTGCTGTGGCTCGACGAGGATGGCGGCCCCGGGCCCGGCACGGCCGAATACCGGGCCTTCGCCTCGCCGGCGGCGCTGTTGAGCGCGATCGGCCGCGGCGGCCGGCCTTTGGCGCAGAGCGTGCGAATGGCGGCCGAGCCGGTCATCGACCTCGCCAAGCTGCCGCGCCCCGACCCGAGGAAGCCGCCGGCCGGGCCGCGGGCCGCCTTTGCCGACGAGGCGAGGGCGAGCGCCGACGAGATGCCGCGCTTCTTCCGCCAGGACGGGCATGTCTACCTGCTGGCGCCGATGAAGCCGGCCCCGGGCAAGCCCGGCGACCTCGGCGTCTACCAGCTCCTGGGGCCGGCGCAGCTCCACCGCGCCTGCGTCTTCGACGCGCATGTCCCGTTCGCCCGAGCGGCGGACCCCGCGCTGGCGCTGCCAGAGATGGAGGCGTTGAAGCGGGCGGTCGGCCCTTTGCTGCCGACCGGCCGGCTGTGCTCGGCCGCCGGCGAGGCGGCGCGCGCGCTCGCCGACCACGCGGCATACCGGCCATGGGTCCTCGACCGCGACCCGCCGGGCCGGGTCGGCGCCGGGCGCGTGGCGCTCTATCTGCGCAACCGCGCGCTGACCGGGCCGGAGGCGGCGCGGCGATACCGCGCTTACGCCGCCGCGCGCGACGCCGCCGTCAGGGCGCTGGCGCCGTTCTACATCCGCGAGTTCGGCCGCGCCGCCGGGGACGCGCAGCGGCTCGCCTCGCTCTATGTCGACCGGGTGGTCGCCGACGGCTTCGAGCTCGATCCCGACGACGAGGCCGCGACCGCGCTGCTCGCGCCCGATTACGCGCAACGGCGCGACCTCCAGCAAAAAGCGCTGGCCGGGGACACCGCCGCGCTCGTCGCGGCGCTCGGCCCGGAGCCGAGGGCGATCGCCAAGGGTGTCGAGGGCGATCTCGACGAGCCGCTCGTCACCGACGCGCTGGAGCATCCGCAGACGTTGCGCGCCTTGCTCGGGCTCGGCCTCGACCCGAACCGCGCCGGCGCCTCGGGCCGCACGCCGCTGATGGCCGCGGCCCGGCTCGACCTCACCGAGGCGGCCGCGATCCTGCTGGCGCACGGCGCCGCACCCGATGCGGGGGCCGGGGACGCGGTGGCGCAGACCGACCGGACCGGCGATCCCTTATGCATGCGCGGCGACGCGGCCGCGGGCGAGGCCCCGGGGCGCACCGCGCTGTCCTACGCCGTCGAGCGCGCCTCGCCCGAGATGGTGCGCCTGCTGCTCGCGCAAGGCGCCGCCGCGGCCAAGCCCGACAGCGCCGGCCGCCGGCCGTCGGACTACCTCAAGGATCGCGGCGGCGACCCCGCCCAGGCCGCCGCCATCGCCGCCCTGCTGCGATAAGCCCCCTGCTATCGGCCCCTTGCTAAAGGCCCCTTGCGATAGGCCCGGGCCTTGTCGTCCGCCCGGGCCGGGAGCATGCTGCCGCGACACCGCCAGGAGGCGATCATGGCCGCGCAACCCCGCCAATCCGGGTTCAAGACCAACCCCGACTACAAGATCGCGTTCGAGCCCTCGCCGCGCCGCGTGCGCGTCGAATTGAACGGCGAGACCGTCGCCGACAGCACCGGCGCGCATCTGTTGTTCGAGACCCGGCATTTGCCGGTCTATTACTTCCCGCGCGCCGATGTGCGCCTCGACCTGATGACCGCGACCGACCACCACACCTTTTGCCCGTACAAGGGAACGGCGTCGTACTGGACGATCGCGGCCGGCGGCAGATCCGCGGAAAACGCGGTCTGGGGCTATCCGGAGCCCTTCGACGAGGTCAGCGCAATCAAGGATTTCGTCGCGTTCTACTGGGACCGCGTCGACGCCTGGCGCGAGGAGGACGAGGAAATCTTCGTCCACCCGCGCGACCCCTACAAGCGGGTCGACGTGATCCAGTCGTCGCGGCCGGTGCAGGTCGTGGTCGGCGGCGAGATCGTCGCCGAGACGCGGCGGGCGCGCTTCCTGTTCGAGACGCGGCTGCCGACGCGCTACTACATCCCGCCCGAGGATGTCCGCATGGACCTCCTTGTCCCGAGCGAAAAAGCCACCCGCTGCCCGTACAAGGGCAAGGCGCGGTATTATTCGGTGAAGGTCGGCGACCGGCTGTTCGAGGATCTGGTGTGGAGCTATCCCGACCCGATCGCGGAATGCCCGAAGATCAAGGGCCATCTCGCTTTTTTCAACGAGCATGTCGACGAGATCCGGGTCGACGGCGCCGCCGTGCCGCGGCCCCTGACCCCGTGGTCGAAGGACTGGAAGGAGATGGCGGCGAGCGTCCCGGACCCCCGCGGCCCGGTCACCCGGCCGTAGCGCCGGCGCCGCGCGCTATCGGGCGCTGCGCCGGGCGAACGCCCGGATAAAGGTGTCGACCGCGGCGGCCGCGGCCTCGCCGATGCGCCGCCCGCTCGCCTCCGGCTCCAGCCGCAGCAGGTGGCGCAGGTGGTTTTCGCCGCGCATCAGCCCGACGAACTGCTCGGCGGCGAGCCGTGGGTTAGGGATCTCGAGGGTTTCGGCGGCGTCGGCGCTGCGCATGAAGCTCTCGATCTGACCCAGCGTGCGCTCCGGGCCGGCGCGCCAGAAGACGCCGCCGAGCTCCGGAAAGCGGGTCACCTCGGCGACGATGATGCGGTGCACCGCGATCGCGTCGGGCGACAGCACCAGCTCCAGAAAGCGGCGGCCGAGCGTGATCAGCGAGGCGCGGACATCGCGCGGGTCGAGCTCGCCCGCGGTGAAGGTCTCGAAATGGCGCTCGCACACCCGCCCGACCATCGCGCCGAACAATTCTTCCTTGCCGGCGAAATGGGCATAGACCGTCGCCTTCGACACGCCGGCCTCGCGCGCCACCGCATCCATGCTGACCGCCCCGAAACCCTTGGCGAGAAAGGTCCGGCTCGCCGCGGCAAGGATGCTCTCGGCCTTGCCGCCCGCCGTCGGCTCAACGCGCACCGCCCGTTCCATCGCGATCCCTCAGTTGTCGACGCGAGGGCTTGACAGCATGTAGCCGCGCTTTCATCTTGACGCAAGATTAAACTGAACGGTTCAGTTTAGGGCCGGCTCGGAATGTCCCGCGAACCATCAGCGGCTCTCGTCATTCCCGCGAAAGCGGGACTCCAGGGCTGCAAGCGCTCGAACGGTTGTTCCGGCCCCCCGCTTTCGCGGGGGCGACGGCTTCTTCCTGCAAACCCGCCTCATTTCATGCCTGGCTCCTAAAAAAACATGCGCAAGAACCTCGTGGCCGGCCTCGCCGTCGCGGTCCTGGCCCTCGGCGTCCTCGGCGGCTGGTACTGGTGGACCGAGCTGCGCTTCCTGCAGTCGACCGACGACGCCTATATCGAGAGCGACGTATCGATCATCAGCCCGAAAATCGAAGGCTACATCAAGGAGGTGCGCGTCGGCGACAACGAGGAGGTGGCGGCCGGCGCGGTGCTGTTCGTGATCGGCGACCGCGACTTCGCGGCCAAGGTGGCGCAGGCGCAGGCCGCCGTCGACACCGAGGCGGCGACGATCGCGACCTTTGAGAGCCGCCTCCAACTGCAGCAGGCGATGATCGAGCAGGCCGACGCGATGGTCAAATCGGCCGAGGCCGACCAGTCGCGGGCGCAGCAGGACTTCAAGCGCTACAGCGCGCTGATGACCAGCGACTTCGCCAGCCGCCAGCGCTTCGAGCAGGCCCAGGCGGACGCCCGCAAGGCCGACGCGTCGCTGTTGAAGGCGCGCGCCGGGTTCGCCGCCGAACAGAGCAACCTCGCCGTGCTGCGGGCGCAGCGGCGCGAGGAGGAGGCGCGGCTGCAGCAGACCCGGGCCAATCTGCAGCTCGCCCGGAACGACCTCGACCACACCGTCATTCGCGCCCCGGTCGCCGGGGTGGCGGGCAACCGCGCCGGGCAGGTCGGCCAGTACGTCAAGCCCGGAACCCAGCTGTTGTCGTTGGTGCCGCTGCCGCAGGTCTATGTGACCGCGAACTTCAAGGAGACGCAGCTGACGCGGATGCGGCCGGGACAGCACGCCAAGGTGGCGGTCGACGCCTATCCCGACCACCCGCTCGACGGCCGGATCGAGAGCTTCGCGCCCGGCAGCGGGGCGCAGTTCAGCCTGTTGCCGCCGGACAACGCGACCGGGAACTTCACCAAGATCGTGCAGCGCGTGCCGGTGCGGATCGCGCTGCCGAGCGACAGCCCGCTCGCCCGGCTGCTGCGGCCGGGCCTGTCGGTGACGGTGACCGTCGACACCCGCGGCGATGGCGCGGCCGCCGCCGGCGACGGCGTCATCGGCGCGGCCCAGGCGAATTCGGCCGCCGCCGACAAGGCCCCCGCGCCGCGATGACCTGGACCCTCGGAGCGCCGCTGCGGCGGGTGCGCGGCGCCACAAGCCGGCCCGCCGCCGCGGCCCCCAAGCCGCCGCCCGCGTCTGCCGCCGCCGTCGCGCCCGGCGGACCCGCTCCGGCCCCGACGCTGCGCGACTGGATCGGCGTCCTCGCCATGGTGTTCGGCCAGTTCATGGCGATCATGGACGTTCAGATCGTGACCAGCTCGCTGACCCAGATCCAGGGCGGGCTGTCGGCCAGCCCCGACGAGATCGCCTGGGTGCAGACCGCCTATCTGATCGCCGATGTGGTCATGGTGCCGCTGTCCGGCACATTGTCGCGGCTGCTGTCGACCCGCGTGGTGTTCTGCAGCGCGGCGCTCGGCTTCACCGCGGCGAGCGCGCTGTGCGCGACCGCCACCAGCCTCGAGCAGATGATCCTTTTCCGCGCCATGCAAGGGTTCTGCGGCGGCGCCATCACCCCGACCGTGTTCCCGGTCGTCTACACCAAGTTCCGCGGCGCGCAGCTGGCCACGGTCATGGTCCTGATCTCGCTGATCCTCAACCTCTCCTCGACCCTGGGGCCGACGATCGGCGGCTTTCTGACCGACGCGATCTCGTGGCACTGGCTGTTTCTGGTCAACATCGTGCCCGGCATCGCCGTCGCAATCGTGGTCTGGCTGACGATCGACATCGACAGGCCCGACCTGTCGCTCCTGCGCTATTTCGATGTCGTCGGGCTGGTGCTGATGGCGCTGTTCCTCGGCTGCATGCAGTACGCGCTCGAGGAGGGGCCGCGCTGGGACTGGCTCGACGACGGCGCGATCCGCGTCGCTGTCGCCGTCTCGGGGACCGCCGGCGTCTTCTTCTTTTATCGCGTGCTGACCTACCGCCAGCCGATCGTCGATCTGCGCGCCTTTCTCAACCGCAATTTCGCGGTCGGCTCGTTCTACACCTTCGTGATCGGCACCGGGCTCTACGGGGCCACCTACCTGATCCCGCTGTTTCTCGCCCAGGTGCGCGGCTTCAACAGCCTGCAGATCGGCCAGACGGTGGTCGTCACCGGGCTCGCGCAGATGCTGGTCTCGCCGTTCTCGGCCCAAATGGCGCGCCGGGTCGACCTGCGCATCATGCTGGCGATCGGCATGGGCATGTTCGCCGTGGCGATGTACCTGACCGCCGGCCTGACCAACCAGTCGAGCTTCGCCGAGCTGATGGTTCCGCAGGCGCTGCGCGGCTTTGCGCTGATGTTCTGCTATCTGCCGGCTAATCTGTTGGCGCTCGGCACGACGCGGCCCGATCAGCTGAAGAACGCCGCCGGCCTCTATAACCTGACCCGCGACCTCGGCGGCGCGATCGGGCTGGCGGTGCTCGGGACCGTCATGAACAGCCGTCTGAATTTTCACTGGAACAGGCTTATCGAGGACATCAACCCGGCGCGCCCCGCGGTGCAGCATTTTCTCGACATGCAGACGAGCCGGCTCGACACGCTGGTCCCCGGCGACCCTTATCACGCCGCGCTCGAGCTTCTCGGCAAGCTGGTGCAGCGCGAGGCCCTGGTGATGACCTACAATGACGCGCTGATGATCCTCGGCTCGATTTTCGCGTTCGCCCTCATACTGATGCCGCTGGTCAGGAGCCCGCGCACCGTCCTCAACGCCGACCGTCATTGACCCGTCATGCCCGCGACGGGGGCTCGCTCCGGATTGACCCCCGGTGATCAATCCGAGAATATCGGTGAATGAAGAAGGAGATCATAACCATCGCGGGATCGCCTGGATCGGGAAAATCTTCTACCGCAAAGGTTGTCGCCGCTGCTCTTGGGTTCCGACACTTTTCTTCCGGCGATCTTTTCAGGCAGCTGGCTGCCGAGCGCGGCGAGTCGATCGAAGCCATGAATATTTCGGCGGAGGTGCAGCGGGATATCGATCTCAAAGTAGACAAGCTGGTTCAAGACTTGTACCTTGCCGAACATAAGCTTGTAATCGATTCGCGCATGGCGTGGCATTGGATGCCCGATTCCTTCAAGGTATTTCTGGTGCTCGATCCGGACACGGCCGCCGACCGGATCTTCGAGCATTTGCGAAGGGAGGGCCGGATCAGCGAGGATGCGCAAACCGTCGAAGAAGTGCGCCGGAGCATCGACCGCAGATCCGCCAGCGAGCAAAAGCGATATGCCGCGCTCTATGGCGTCGACATGGCCGACCCGTTGAATTTCGATGTTGTGATCAATACAAAATACAACGATTTGAAAACAGTAACGGAAATGACTCAGGCCGCGTACCGCGCCTGGAGAATTGCAGCCTGCCGGCCATAATATCCGTGAACGCTTATTCGATGTTCTGCACCTGCTCGCGGAACTGCTCGACCACCGCCTTCAGCGACAGCCCGATCCGGGTCAGCTCGATATCGGCCGATTTCGAGCACAAGGTGTTGGCCTCGCGGTTCAGCTCCTGGCAGAGGAAATCCAGCCGGCGCCCGACCGCCTCGTCTTCCCGCAGCAGGCCGCCGGCCTGGTCGAGATGCGCCCGCAACCGCTCCAGCTCCTCGCGGATATCGGCGCGCGCCGCGAGCAGCGCCGCTTCCTGCGCCACCCGTTCCTCGGGCATGCCCGGGGCAAGATCGGCGAGGGTCGCAAGCGTCGTGCGCAATCTGTCGCGGATCGCCTCCGGCTGCGCCGCGGCGCACCCTTCGGCCGCCGCCACGAGCGTCGCCATCTCGTCGAGCTGCCCGCACGCCAGCGTGGCGAGCCGCGCGCCCTCCTCCGCCCTGGCGGCGGCGAGGCCGGCGAGCGCGGCCTCCCATCCCTGGAGGAGCGCCGCCCGGCGGCCGTCGAGCACGGCTTCGTCCTCGTCCTCGACGGTTTCGATGACGCCGCGCAACGCGAGCAGGCCGTCGATGCGGGGCGGCGCCGCCTCGATCTTCCCGGCGAGCTCGTCGATCAGGACGACGAGCTGAGCCAGCGCCTCGCGGTTGACCCGCAGCGCCGCGGGCGCGGTGCGGGTCAGCGACAGGTTGGCGGCGATGCTGCCGCGGCGAAAGCGTTGCGCCAGCGCGGCGCGCAGCTGCGGCTCCAGCGCGTCGAAGCCCGGCGCCAGCCGCAGCCGCAGGTCGAGCGAGCGTCCGTTGACGCTCTTGATTTCCCAGGCCCAGGCGATCCCGAGCGCCTCGCCCTGGGCTCGGGCGAAACCGGTCATGCTGCAGAGACCCACCGCGTCCGCGCTCCTCGCTGTTGCGGGAAGGTTATAGCGGCGCCTCGGAAGCGCAACAACGGCGCGAGCAGACGCCGCCCCCTCTCGCCGCTATGGCGGGGCCTGCGGCCGCGCGTCCGGGCCGCCGCCGTCTTGTGTCCGGCCGGGTTCCGCCGTTGCGTTGCGGCGATACCTGGCGACATTCCGGTTGTGCTCGGCCAGGGTCTTGGCGAAAACGTGCCCGCCGGCTCCGTCGGCGACAAAGTAAAGGTCGTCGCTGACCGCCGGGCGCGCGGCGGCGCGCAACGCGGCCAACCCCGGATTGTCGATCGGGCCGGGCGGCAGCCCCTTGGCGCTGTAGGTGTTGTAGGGCGATCCGACCGCGAGGTCGGCGCGGCTGAGCGGGTGGTCGAGCTTTTTCCGGCCGCGGTCGCTCAAGGCGTAGATGACGGTCGGGTCCGACTGCAAGGGCATGCCGAGGCGCAGCCGATTGACGAACACGGCGGCGATGCGCGCCCGCTCGTCGGCGCGCGCGGCTTCCTTCTCGATCAGCGACGCCAGGGTCAGCAGCTCCTCGGGGCTGTCGAGCGGCAGGTCGGGGCGGCGCTCGGCCCAGATTTCGGCCAAGGCGCGCGCCATCGCCCGCCGCATGCGGTCGAGCATGTCCTTGCGCGGCTCGCCATAGCTGTAGAGATAGGTCTCGGGCAGCAGCTCGCCCTCGGGCGGGGCTTCGCCGAGCTCGCCGTCCATCGCCGGCGCGGCCTGCACCAGCGCCGCGACCTCGGCGCTGGTCAACCCCTCGGGGATCGTCAGGCGATGCCTGACCGTCTTGCCGCCGGCCAGGATTTCCATCGCCTCGAACGGGCTCACCCCGGCGGGGAACTCATACTCCCCGGCTTGCAGCGCCGCGCCGTGCAGCAGCTTGGCCCCGAGCTCGAACGGCAGCGAATGGCGGATGACGCCGTGCTCGGCCAGCAGCGCCGCGGCGGCGGCAAGGCCGGTGCGGCGCGGGATCACCAAGGTGCGCGCCTCGGCGAGGGGGCCGCGCGCGGCCAGGTCGCGATAGAGCCACCAGCCGATCCCGCCGACCGCCGCGAGGAGCAGCGACACGGTGACCAGCGCCCAGACAAACAAGCGAACCAAGCCGCGCACCCTCAACGCCCGATTCGCAGCGGCAGCCCCCGGCCCTCGGGCGGGCGAAGAAATCGAGCGCGGCAAGGGGGCCGGGCGCGCCCCGACCCCATGCGGCAGGGCCGGCCCGGTGCGGCCGCCGGCCGGCCTTCACCGGCGTTCATCGGCCTCGGCCGCCGCGCCCCGTCCGCTCAGGGCGGGCCGGCGAAGATCAGCGACGCGTTGGTGCCGCCGAACCCGAAGGAGTTGGAGAGCACGTATTCGATCTTGCGCGGCTTTGCCTCGTTGGCCACCAGGTCGATGTCGCAGGACGGCGACGGGTTGTCGAGGTTCAGGGTCGGCGGCGCCACGCCGTCGCGCAACGCCAGGATCGAGAAGATCGCCTCGACGCTGCCGGCGGCGCCCAGCAGATGCCCGATCGCCGATTTGGTCGAGGACATCGACAATTCGTAGGCGTGCCGGCCGAACAGCCGCTTGACCGCGCCGAGCTCGATCTCGTCGCCGAGCGGGGTCGAGGTGCCGTGCGCGTTGATGTAGTCGATCCGGTCGGGCGCGATGCCGGCGCGCTTCAGCGCGTTGCGCATCGAGCGGAAGGCGCCGTTGCCGTCCTCCGCGGGTGCGGTCAGGTGAAACGCATCGCCCGACATGCCATAGCCGATGACCTCGGCGTAGAGCTTGGCGCCGCGCTTCCTGGCGTGCTCGAGCTCCTCGAGGACGAGGATGCCGGCGCCCTCGCCCATGACAAAGCCGTCGCGCGCCTGGTCCCACGGGCGCGAGGCGCGCGGCGGATCGTCATTGAACCCGGTCGACAAGGCCCGCGCCGCGGCGAAGCCGGCGATGCCCAGCCGGCAGACCGCCGCTTCGGTGCCGCCGCAGACCATGACATCGGCGTCGTCGAGCATGATCAGCCGCGCCGCGTCGCCGATCGCGTGCGCCCCGGTCGAGCAGGCGGTCACGACCGCATGGTTGGGCCCCTTGAAGCCGTAGCGGATCGAGACGTGACCCGAGGCGAGGTTGATCAGATTGGCCGGGATGAAGAACGGCGTCACGCGGCGCGGGCCGCGCTCGCGCAGGATCAACGCGCCCTCGGTGATGCCGGAGAGGCCGCCGATGCCGGAGCCGATGATGACGCCGGTGCGCTCGCGCTCTTCCTCGTCGTCGGGCGTCCAGCCGGAATCCTCGACCGCCTGGACGGCCGCGGCGAGCGCAAAGACGATAAAGCCGTCCATCTTGCGCTGATCCTTGGGCGGCACCCAGTCGTCGACGTTGAACTGCCCCGAGGCGGTGTCGCCGCGCGGCACCTGGCCGGCGATCCTGGCCGGCAGATCCGAAACGTCGAAGGATTGGATCGCGCGAACCCCTGAGCCGCCCTCGATCAGGCGGCTCCAATTCCGCTCGAGGCCGATGCCGAGAGGCGTCACCAGCCCCATCCCGGTCACGAAGACGCGCCGCATCGCTAGTCTCGCCGGCTCGCGGACGGGAGCAGGGTCATGGCGCTCCCGGCGAGCGGATCCCGGACGATGGCAAGGCCCGGCGCTCAGCTGTGCGATTCGATGAAGCTGACGGCATCCTTGACCGTCACGATCTTCTCGGCCGCGTCATCCGGGATCTCGCACCCGAACTCCTCCTCGAAGGCCATGACGAGCTCGACGGTATCGAGGCTGTCGGCGCCCAGATCGTCGATAAAGCTGGCGTTTTCGGTCACTTTCGATTCGTCGACGCCCAAATGCTCGACGACGATCTTTTTGACCCGCTCGGCGACATCGCTCATCCGTTGTTCCCCTCAGTGGTGCTTGAAGGTCGTCTCGACACAGGGCTTCCCGGCGTCATCGCCGCTCTGGTGTCGTCCCCCGGGACCGGGTGCAAGCCGCGGCTCCCATATCATGGTTTCCCCGGCGGCGCCAATTCGGCTTAAAAGCGGGCGCGCGGCGGCGACGCTATAGCATGGCCATGCCGCCGTTGACGTGCAAGGTCTGACCGGTGACATAGCCGGCCTCGGCGCTCGCCAGATAGACGACGGCGGCGGCCACGTCCGCCGGAGCGCCGAACCGGCCGGCGGGGATCGCGCCGGCGAGCCGGCCGCGCTGCTCGTCGCTGAGCTTGTCGGTCATCGCCGTCAGGATGAAGCCGGGGGCCACGCAATTGACGGTGACGCCGCGGCCCGCCACCTCGGCCGCGATCGATTTCGACATGCCGATCATCGCCGCCTTCGACGCGGCGTAGTTCGCCTGGCCGATGTTGCCGGTCAGCGCGACGACCGAGCTCACCCCGATCACCCGGCCGTGACGCCGCCGGACCATCCCGCGCAGCGCCGCGCGGGTCAGCCGGAAGGCCGCCGTCAGGTTGACCTCGATGACCGCCCGCCAGCTCTCGTCGGTCATCCGCAGAGCGAGCCCGTCGCGGGTCAGGCCGGCGTTGTTGACCAGAATGTCGAGCCGGCCCATCGCCGCTTCGGCTGCCTTGACCAGGCGGTCGGGCGCGTCGGGGTCGGCGAGATCGGCCACGCCGGCATGGGCGCGCCCGCCGAGCTCCGCCGCGAGCGCGTCGAGCGCGTCGGCCCGCGTGCCGGCCAGCATCACCGCCGCGCCGCGAGCGTGCAGCGACCGCGCGATCGCGCCGCCGATGCCGCCGGAGGCGCCTGTCACCAGCGCGGTCTGTCCTGAAAGGTCGAACATGCTCGGGCTTGCCTCCCGGCGTCGTCAAAGGCGGTTGGCGCGACACGCCGTCAGCCCACGGGCCGCATCGGGTCCGACCAAGACGTCGCGCTCCTACAGCTCGGCGATCAGCGCGGCGACCTCGGCGGCGGCGCCGACCGAGCGGCCGGCGAGCTCCGGGGCGATCCGTTTGTTGAGCCCGGAAAGCACCCGCCCCGAGCCGATCTCGACCACCTCCTCGACCCCGGCGGCGGCCAGGAACAGGATGCTTTCGCGCCACCGCACCATCGCCGTCACCTGCTCGACGAGCCCTCGCCTGATCTCGCCCAGATCGCTGACCGCGGCCGCCGAGACGTTGGCGACGAGCGGCGCCAGGGGCTCGCGCCAGCCGACCTCGTCGAGCGCCGTTCGCATCGCCGCGGCGGCGGGGGCCATCAGCGGCGAATGAAACGGGGCGCTGACCGGCAGGACGATCGAGCGCCGCGCCCCGCGGTCGCGGGCGATCGCGGTCGCCCGCTCGACGGCGTCGCGATGGCCGCTGACCACGACCTGGCCCGGGGCGTTGTCGTTCGCCACCGCGCAGACCTGCGCCGCGCCGGCGGCGCCGCGGCCGGCCTCGGCGGCGACGGCGCGGGCGGCCTCGACATCGAGCCCGAGCAGCGCCGCCATCGCTCCCTCGCCGACCGGGACGGCCTTCTGCATCGCCTGCCCGCGAAGCTTGAGAAGCCGCGCCGCGTCGCCGATTCGGAGCGCGCGCGCCGCCGCCAGCGCCGAATATTCGCCGAGCGAATGCCCGGCGACATAGGCGACATGCCGGGTCCAGTCGAGCCCGCCTTCCGCCTCGAGCACGCGGATCGCCGCCAGGCTCGCCGCCATCAGCGCCGGCTGGGCGTTTTCGGTCAGCCTCAGATCGCTCTCCGGACCCTCGAACATCAGCCGCGAGAGGTGCTGCGCCAGCGCGTCGTCCACCTCGTCGAGGAGGCGGCGCGCCGCGGGAAAGGCGTCGGCCAGGCTGCGCCCCATGCCGACCGCCTGCGAGCCCTGGCCCGGAAACACAAACGCGCGCCTCATGCGGAACCGCTCCCCTGCCGCAACGTCCCGGCCCCGGCGGCGGGCCCGCCGATCCGGCGCTGTTCTCATCAGCCGGGTCGCCGCCCGAGTCAAGACGCCGCCCGAGTTAAGATGGCGGCGCCGGCGGCAATCTTGTCGGCGGCGAGGGTTTCTGTATAGTGCGCCCTCGACCCTTGCCGGCGCCGCCGGCTCGGCCCGCTTTGGCGGCAACGCTCCGGGCCTTCATCAGCCATAAGGGACAGCGCTGGAAATGCCTCTATACGAGAATGTGTTCATCGCGCGCCAGGACATCTCCGGCGCGCAGGTCGACGCCCTCGCCGACAGCTTCACCCAGCTGGTCGCCGACAATGGCGGCGAGGTCAAGAAGCGCGAGTATTGGGGTCTGCGCAATCTGACCTATCGGATGCGGAAGAACCGCAAGGGCCATTTTGTGCTCTTCAACCTCGCGGCGCCGCCGGCGGCGGTCGCCGAGCTCGAGCGCACGATGCGGATCAACGAGGACGTGATCCGCTACCTGACGATCCGGGTCGATGCCCTCGACGAGGGGCCCTCGGCGGTGATGCAGAGCCGCGGCAGCCGCGACGATCGCGGGCGGCGCGGCGACCGGGATCGCGACGGCGGCGGCGAGCGCCCGCCGCCACCCGAGCGCGCCGAGCGGCCGGTCACCGAGCGGCCGGTTACCGAGCGACCCGTGGCCGAGCGACCCGTGGCCGAGCGGCCCGTCGCCGAGCCGGTGGGGGCCTAGATGGAAAGCCAGTCGGCCGGCGGGGCGGCGCGCGGAGCCGCGGCCCGGCGCCCGTTTTTTCGGCGGCGCAAGTCGTGCCCGTTCTCCGGGCCGAACGCGCCCAAGATCGACTACAAGGATGTGAAGCTGCTGCAGCGCTTTGTTTCCGAGCGCGGCAAGATCGTCCCCAGCCGCATCACCGCGGTCTCGACCAAGAAGCAGCGCGAGCTCGCCCAGGCGATCAAGCGCGCGCGGTTTCTCGGCCTGCTGCCCTACATGGTGAAGTAAGCGGGGTGCAGCGGGCGGGTGGCGGCGCCGGCATGGGCCGGCTCGGCTTTGTCGGGGTCGCGGCGCTCTGCGGGGCGCTCGGCGCCCTGCCGTATTTTCTGGCGCTCAACGGCTCGCCCGGCTCGCTGATCCTGGTCTACGTGACCCAGCTGCCGCTGTTCGTCGCCGGGCTGTGGCTCGGGGCCGGGGCGGCGGCGCTCGCCGGCCTCGCGGCGGCGCTGGTGCTGCTGGCGGCGAGCGACATCATGGCGGCGGCCCTCTTCATCGGCCTCAACGCGGCGCCGGTCGTCCTCTTGGTGCGGCAGGCCCTGCTGGCGCGGGCCGACGCCGACGGCGCGGTCGAATGGTATCCGCCCGGCCTGTTGACGGCGTGGCTGACCGGGCTCGGCCTGGTGGGGATCGGCGTCGCCCTCTACCTGCTCGGCGGGCAAGACGGGATACGCTCCCTGCTGCGCGAGGCGCTGACCCCGGCGCTCGGCGGGCTGGTCGACGAGAAAGCCGCCGACCGCGAGGCGCTCGCCGAATTTCTCGCGCAGGTCATGCCCGGCGTCGTCGCCGGCTCGTGGATGGTGATGGCGGTCGGGAACGGCAGCCTCGCGCAGGGCGTGCTCGCCCGATTCGGCGCGAGCTGGCGGCCGTCCCTCGATATCGCGGCGCTGAGCCTGCCGATCTGGATCCCGGCGCTCCTCGCGCTGGCCGCGGTCGCCACGGCGTTCGGCGGGGCGGCGCGCTATGTCGGCGTCAACGTGATGATTGTGCTGGGCGTCCCGCTCTGCCTGGCGGGGCTGGCGGTGCTGCACACCTTGGCGCGCCGGTTTGCGCGGCCGGCGGTGCCGCTCGTCAGCTTTTACGTCGTGGCCGGGCTGTTCGGCTGGCCGCTGCTGCTGATCGCCCTGCTGGGCGTGCTCGATTCGCCGCTCGGGCTGCGGCGGCGGATTGCCGGGCCCCGGTCTCTTGGAGGAAAAATCGATGGTTGAACTGATCCTGCTCGAGCGCGTCGAGAAGCTCGGCCAGATGGGGCAGCTGGTCAAGGTCAGGCCGGGCTTCGCCCGCAATTACCTGTTGCCGCAGAAGAAGGCGATGCGCGCGACCAAGGAGAACCTCGCCTATTTCGAGACCCAGCGCGCTCAGCTCGAGGCCAACAACCTGGTGCGCCGGTCCGAGGCCGGCGAAATCGGCGCCAGGCTCGAAGGGCTGATGGTGGTGCTGGTTCGCCAGGCGGGCGAGAGCGGGCAGCTCTACGGCTCAGTCTCGGCCCGCGACGTCTCCGATGCGGTCACCGCGGCGGGCTTCACGATCGAGAAGCACCAGGTCGTGCTCGAACGGCCGATCAAGACCCTCGGCCTCCACCCGGTGCGGGTTGTGCTGCACCCGGAAGTCTCGGTCACCGTCACCGTCAACGTCGCGCAATCGGCCGAGGAAGCCGACATGCAGGCGAGGGGCATCGACCCGCTGCGCCTGCGCGACGAGGACGAGGACGAGGACGACCGGGTCGGCGGCGCGGCCGAGCCCGCGCGCGCGGCCGGCGAGGAAGGCGCGCGTTGACGCCGAGCCTTGTCTTTGCCCCGGTGCTTGGACGATAGTTGGGCGTGTCGATTCCCTGTTCGGTCACGTCGCGATGCTGCTGGAGCGCCTGTTCGAGCGAATCATCACCATTGGCCGGCTCCGCGTCATCGATGCGGCCGGAACGATCCATGGCTTTTCCGGGTCCCCCGGCGCCAGCGTCGCGATCCGCCTTCACGATCCGGCGTTGCACTGGAAGCTTCTGGTCAGGCCGCGCCTCTATTTGCCCGAAGCCTTTATGGACGGGACGCTGACGATCGAGGAAGGCGAGCTCTATGATTTGATCGACCTTCTGGCGGAGAATCTCGAGGCTTTGCCCCCGGGATTTCTTGCTCGCCTACTGGATGGCTCGTTCGCCTTTCTGCGCCGGCTCCATCAATACAACCCCCTCTCCCGCGCCCGGCAAAACGCGGCCCACCACTACGACCTGTCGGACCAGCTCTACGAGCTGTTCCTCGATCGGGACCGGCAATATTCCTGCGCTTATTTCCACGACGGCGACGAGGACATCGAAACCGCGCAGCTCGACAAAAAGCGCCACATCGCAGCCAAGCTGCTGCTTCGCCCCGGCCACAAGGTGCTCGACATCGGCTCGGGATGGGGCGGCCTCGCCCTCTACCTCGCCGGCGAATGCGGCGCCGACGTGACGGGGCTCACCCTCTCGGTCGAGCAGCACAAGGTGGCGACGCGGCGCGCCGCCCAGGCCGGGCTCTCCGATCGGGTCAGGTTCTTCCTGCGCGACTATCGCGAGGAGGGGGGGCATTACGACCGCATCGTCTCGGTCGGCATGTTCGAGCATGTCGGCATCAACCATTACGGCGCGTTCTTCGCCCAGCTGAAAGCGCTGTTGGCGCCGGACGGCGTGGCGCTGCTGCATTCGATCGGCCGGATGGACGGGCCGGGCTCGACCCACCCCTGGATCCGCAAATACATCTTTCCCGGGGGCTACGCGCCGGCCCTTTCCGAGGTCGTCCCGGTGGCCGAGCGGTTGCGGCTGTGGATCACCGACATCGAGGTTCTGCGCCTGCATTATGCCGAGACCCTGCGGGCCTGGCGGCGGCGGTTCGAGCGCAATCGCGACCGCCTGCGCGCGATCTACGACGAGCGCTTCTGCCGGATGTGGGAGATGTATCTGGTCGGGTCCGAGGTCGCCTTTCGGCGGAGCGGACACCTTGTCTTTCAAATGCAGCTCGCCAAGGCGGTCGACTCGGTGCCGATCACCCGCGACTACATGCCGGATTGGGAGCGCAGCCACGCCGCCGCAGCCGAGCGGCTGGTCTCGTAGCGGCGGTTGCGGCCTGGAGCGGAGGAGCGGGATGCATCTCTTCAAGGAGCACGGGGTCGCGGACCCGGAGGCGGCGGCCGGGACGATCCCGGTCATCGATTACGGTCCCGTGCTTCGCCGGCGCGCCGGGAGCGCTGGAGCGGGTCGCGGCCGAGGTCGCGCACGCCTGCGAGAGCGTCGGGTTCTTCTACGCGGCCGGGCACGGTGTGCCGCAAGAGCTGATCGACCGCGCCTTTGCCGCCTCGCGCCGCTTCCACGCCCGGCCGCTCGCCGACAAGCTCGCGCTGAGGCTCAACGACAACAATATCGGCTACCTTCCGATCAACGCCTCGGTGCAAGGCGCCTCGACCGTGCACAAGGCGACGCGGCCGAACCAGAACGAGAGCTTTTTCGTCAGCCACGACCGCGGCCCGGACCACCCGGACGTGCTCGCCGGCACGCCGTTGCGCGGGCGCAACCAATGGCCGCCGGGGATGCCCGGGCTGCGCGCCGACATGATGGCCTATTTCACGGCGCTGGGCGCCATGTGCGACCGCATGCTGCCGGCCTTTGCCGTGGCGCTCGGCGTCGCGCCGGATTTCTTCGCGCCCTTTTTCGCCGGCGAGGGCCACGCCAACCTGCGCTTTCTGCACTACCCGCCGCAGCAATCGGCCGAGGACAACGCCTTTGGCCAGGCGCCGCACACCGACAACAGCTTTATGACGGCGCTCGCCCGCACCGACGTGCCGGGGCTGGCGGTGCGGCTGCCTTCAGGCGAGTGGTTCGCGCCGCCGGTCATCCCCGGCACCTTTCTGATCAATCTCGGCAACATCATGCGGCGGTGGTCGAACGACCGCTTTTTGTCGACGCCGCACGGCGTCCTCAACGAGTCCGGGACCGACCGCTACTCGATCGCCTATTTCCACAGCCCGAGCCCGGATTCGGTCATCGCCTGCCTGCCGAGCTGCATCGGCCCGGACCACCCGGCGCGCTATCCGCCGGCCATTTACCGCGAGCTTGTGCTGGAATTCTACCGGGCCAATTATTTCCATCAGAAGGGGCACCGCTCCGAGGCCGCGGCAGAGGCGGCCGAATAGCCGAAGAGGGAGGCGCGCCGTGTTCGATCCCGCCCGTTTCGTCGCCGATTGTCGCGCCGCCGTCGCCGCCGACCCGACCCACAAGGGGGCGCGCGAGGTGGTGGCGCGCGCCGTCGCCGATCCCGCCGCCGTCCTCGCCGGGCTGGGCGAGCCGCGCCGGGCCGGGATCGAGCCGCTCTACCGGGCCGACGATCTGACCGTGCTCAACGTCGTCTGGGGCCCCGGCATGACGATCATGCCGCACAATCACCTGATGTGGGCGGTGATCGGCATCTACACCGGGCGCGAGGACAACATCTTCTGGCGCCGCATCCCCGAGGAGGCCGGCAGGATCGAGGCCGCCGGCGCGAAGTCGCTCGGCCCCGGCGACGCCGAGCCGCTCGGCCGCGACATCATCCATACCGTGACCAACCCGCTGCCGCGGCTGACCGGCGCGATCCACGTCTATGGCGGCGATTTCTTCGCCGTGGCGCGCAGCGAATGGGACCCTGAGACCCTGCGCGAGCGGGCGTTCGACCTCGATGGGGCGCGGCGCCTGTTCGAGGACGCGAACGTGCGGCTGTCGTGAGCGTCGCCCTCTACGCTTTTACCTGCGGTCGGCTGACCGGCGATCTCGGCCGTTTGATGGAGGGCGGCGAGGGCCGCGCCGAGCTGCCGATCCCGGCCTATCTGATCGAGCACCCGAAGGGCAGCGTGCTGTTCGACACCGGCCTGCACCCGGATTGCCGACACGACCCGGCGGCGCGCGTCGGCCCGCGCATCGCCGGTCTGTTCTCGTTCGATTACCGGCCGGGCGAGGAGATCGGCGCGCGGCTCGAAGCGATCGGCCGCGACCCGGCCAAGATCGACCTGATCGTCAACTCGCATTTCCATTTCGACCATGTCGGCGGCAACGCGCTGATCCCCAACGCATCGCTGGTCGTGCAGCAGCGCGAGTGGGAGGCCGGGATCGACCCCGACCTCGCCGCGGCGCACGGCTACAACCGCGCCGATTTCGACCTCGGCCACAAGGTGATCCGGGTCGAGGGCGAGCACGACCTGTTCGGCGACGGCAGTGTGGTGTGCCTGCCGACCTGGGGCCACACGCCGGGCCATCAGTCGCTGAAGCTGCGGCTCGCACTCGGGCGATATCGTGCTGGCCGCCGACGCCTGCTACTTCTGCCGCACCCTGCGCGAGCGGCGATTGCCGCAACGCGTCCACGACCGCGCGGCGATGCTGGCCTCGCTCGACCGCCTCGCCCGGCTCGAAGCCGGGGGCGCGCGCATCTTCTTCGGCCACGACGCCGGGTTCTGGAAGAGCGTGCCGCAGGCCCCGGCGGCGATCGGCTGACCCGATGGCAAAGCTGCCGCGCGCCATCCTGTTCGACATGGACGACACGATCCTGGTCGCCTTCGGGCCGGCCCAGTCGCAGTGGCGGCGCATCATCGGCTCCTGCGCCGACAGCCTCGCGCCATTGCGCCCGGAGGAGGTGATCGCCGCGATCCAGGAAAGCTCGTGCCGGCTGTGGGCCGACCCGGCGCGGCACAAGCACTGGCGCCACCGGATCGGCGAGGCGCGCCGCCGCATCGTCGCCGACGCCTTCGCCGGAATGGCGGCCAACGGCCATGCCGTTCCCGGCCGCGCCGTGACCGACGCGCTCGCCGACCGCTACAATGCGCTGCACGACGCCGAGCTCGAGCTGTTCCCGGGCGCGCACGAGACCCTCGACCGCCTGAAGGAGCAGGGGGTGCGGCTGGCCCTGGTCACCAACGGCGCCGCCGAGCCGCAGCGCGCCAAGGTCGCCCGCTTCGCCCTCGAGGGGCGCTTCGACCACATCCAGATCGAGGGCGAGCACGGCTTCGGCAAGCCCGAGGAGCGCGCCTACACCCACGCCATGGAAGCCCTCGGATTCGGCCCCGAGGACACCTGGATGGTCGGCGACAACCTCGAATGGGAGATCGAGGCGCCGCAGCGGCTCGGCATCTACGCGATCTGGCACGACGGCTACGCCGCCGGCCTGCCGCCCGGCTGCCCGACCCGGCCCGACCGGATCATCCTCTCGCTGCCCGAATTGCTCGGCTGACCGACGACCAGGCCGCCCGCCGGCGCGGCGGAGCCGATAAGGAGCAGGTCGCCGGCGGCCTCGCCGCATCGCGCTTGGCGCGGCGCTCGGCTATCATCAGGGGATGGATGACCTGCTGGCCGCCGCCCCGCCCGGCTCGAACCTCGGCGAATACACCGTCTCCGAGCTGTCGCAGGCGCTCAAGCGCTCGATCGAGGACAATTTCGGCTATGTCCGCGTGCGCGGCGAGGTCTCGGGCTGCAAGCGGCACGCCTCGGGCCATTGGTACCTGACGCTCAAGGACAGCGAGGCGGTGCTCGACGCGGTGTGCTGGCGGATGACCGCGACGCGGCTCGCGGTCAAGCCCGAGGACGGCATGGAGGTGGTGTGCGTCGGGCGCCTGACGACCTTCCCCGGCCGCTCGAAATACCAGCTGGTGATCGACGCGATCGAGCTCGCCGGCGTCGGCGCGCTGTTGAAGCTCTTGGAAGATCGCCGCCGGCGGCTCGCCGCCGAGGGGCTGTTCGCGGCCGAGCGCAAGAAAAAGCTGCCCTATCTGCCGGAGGTGATCGGGGTCGTCACCTCGCCCTCGGGCGCGGTCATCCGCGACATCCTGCACCGGCTTGCCGACCGCTTTCCGCGCCGGGTGCTGATCTGGCCGGTGGCGGTCCAGGGCGAGGGCGCGGCGGCGCAGGTCGCGGCGGCGATCGCGGGCTTCAACCGGCTGCCGCAAGGGAACGCGCCGCGGCCCGACGTGATCATCCTCGCCCGCGGCGGCGGCAGCCTCGAGGATCTGATGGCGTTCAACGAGGAGATCGTGGTGCGCGCCGCCGCCGCCTCGGCGATCCCGCTGATCTCGGCGGTCGGGCACGAGACCGACACGACGCTCGTCGACCACGCGAGCGACCGGCGGGCGCCGACGCCCTCGGCCGCCGCCGAGATGGCGGTGCCGGTGCGGCTCGATCTGTTGGCCGATCTCGGCAGCGGCTCGGCGCGGCTCGCCGCCGGCCTCGCCCGGCTGTTCGCCGAGCGCCGGCTGCGTCTGTCGGGCCTCGCGCGCGGGCTGCCCGACCCGCAGGATCTGATCGGCCATGCGGCGCAGCGGCTCGACGACCGCGCCGAACGGCTGCGCCTCGCCGCCGACCGGCATCTGCGGACCGCGCGGCAGCGCCTCGACCTCGCCGCGGCGGGGCTGCGGCCGGCCGCGCTCTCGGCCGACATCGCCCGCGGCGGCGCCCGCGTCGCCGAGGTCGCCGCCCGGCTCGACCGGGCGACGGCGCGCGCGATCGGCCGCGGCCGGGATCAGGTCGACAATTTCGCCGGGCGTCTCGCGACCCATTCCGAGCGGCACGAAAGCCTGCTGGCGCGCGGCTATGTCGTGGTCCGCGACGGCGCCTCGCGGGTCGTCACCGAGGCCGCCGCAATCCGCCCCGGCGTCGCGCTCGACCTCGAATTCTACGACGGCCGGGTGGGGGCCATCGCCGGCCGCACGCCGCGGCGCCCGGTCCGCCGGATGGCGCCGCCGCCGGAGCAGGGCCGGCTGTTCTAGCCGCCGCGGCGCCGATGACCGAGGATCAGCGCGCGGCCGTCGCCTTTCTCGGCGACCCGGCCTCCTACGGCGCGGGGGTCGGGCGGGTCGATGTCGTCGAAACCCATGTGTCGCTGGTTTTTCTCGCCGGCGAGCATGCCTACAAGCTGAAGCGCGCGGTCAAGCTCCCCTATCTCGACTTCTCGACCGTCGAGCGCCGCCGGTGGGCCTGCGCGGCCGAGCTCGCGCTCAACCGCCGCACCGCGCCGGCGCTGTATCTCGAAATGCGCCGCCTCGGGCGCACCGCGGCCGGGGGGATCGCGTTCTCCGAAGCCGGGCCGGCGGTCGACTGGGTCGTCGTGATGCGGCGTTTCGACCAGGCGCAGCTGCTCGACGCGCAGGCCGCGGCGGGCGGGCTCACGCCTGCGCTGATCGACGCGCTCGCCGACCATATCGCCCGCTTCCACGCGGCGGCCGAGCCGCGCCCCGGCGACGGCGGCGCCGCGGCGCTCACCGAGATCGCCGAGACCAACCATCGCTGCCTCCTGACCGCGCGCCGGGCCGGCTTCGCCCGGCGATCGGTCGACGAGATCCGCGAGAAATGGCTCGCCGGCATCGGCGCGGCGGCGGCGCTGCTCGACGCGCGGCGGGCGGCGGGCAAGGTGCGGCGCTGCCATGGCGACCTGCATCTGCGCAACATCTGCCTCCTCGACGGCGAGCCCACCCTCTTCGACTGCCTCGAATTTTCCGATCGGCTGGCCAGCATCGACATCCTCTACGACCTTGCCTTCCTGTTGATGGACCTCGAGTTCCGCGGGCTCGGCGCGCTTTCGAGCCGGTTGCTGAACCGCTATCTCGACCGCGCCGGCGAGGAGGGCGGGCTCGGCGCAATGCCCTTGTTCATCTCGCTGCGCGCCGGGATCAGGGCGCATGTGACGGCGACCGCGCTGGCGGGCGCGGCCGAAGGCGCCGCGGCGGGGATGGCCGAGGAGGCGCGCCGCTACCTCGATCTCGCCCATCGCGCGCTGCGGCCCGGGCCGCGGCCGCGCCTCGTCGCGATCGGCGGGCTGAGCGGCAGCGGCAAGTCGACCCTGGCCGCGGCGCTGGCCCCGACGCTCGGCCCATTGCCCGGCGCGCGGGTGCTGCGCAGCGATGTCCTGCGCAAGCTCCTCTTCGGCGTCGCGCCCGAAGCGCCGCTGCCGCAGAGCGCCTACACCAGCGAGACCTCCCGCCGGGTCTACGACCTCTTGCGCGCGAAGGCCGCGACGGCGCTCGCCGCCGGCTGCTCGGCGATCGTCGACGCCGTGTCGCTGACGCAAGCCCAGCGCCGCTCCTTTGTCGAGGTGGCGCAGAGCGGCGGCGCGGCGTTCACCGGCCTGTGGCTCGACGCGCCGCGGGGAGCGATGGAACAGCGCATTCGCGCTCGGCGCGGCGACGCCTCCGACGCCTCGCCCGTGGTGCTCGCGAGCCAGCTGCGCCGCGACCCCGGCCCGATCGAGTGGACCCGCATCGACGCCGGCGACGGCCCGGAAGAGACGCTCGCCGCCGCCCGCCGCGCCTTGGCCTGACGCCGCGGGTCACTCCATCGGCAGGCCCGGATGCACGCCGCGGCTGTCGAGCGGGGTGAATTGCGGGGCGAGCGCCGGGATCGCGACCTCGGCCAGGGTCTCGGGGGTCCAGCCGCCCTGGCGGTGCACCATCCGCACCGGCCGCATATGGCCGTAGAGCGACAACTCGCCGGCGCGCTGGTGAAACACCTGGCCGTTGACGTTTCCCGCCTGCTCGGAGGCGAGAAAGACGCAAAGCGGCGCGATCGCATCGGCCCGGCTGCGGCGCAGCCGCTCCTCGCGCAACGCCGCCGCCGTCGCGTCCTTCGGGGTCGGCACCGAGCGGGTCATGCGGGTGTCGGCCGAGGGGCAGATGACGTTGACCGTGATCCCCTTCGACGCGTTCTCCATCGCCACGATGCGGGCGAGCGCCACGATCCCCATCTTGGCCGCGCCGTAGTTGCACTGGCCGACATTGCCCAAGAGGCCCGAGGTCGACGACACCATGATCAGCCGGCCGTAATTCTGCTCGCGGAAGAGGTTGATCGCCGCCCGGTTGACGTTGAAATGGCCGGTCAGGTGGACGTCGATGACCGCCTGCCAATCCTCGGGGAACATGTTGTGGAACATCTTGTCGCGCAGGATGCCGGCGGCGTTGAAGACGATGTGCAGCCCGCCGAACGCGTCGCGCGCCTGTTGCACCATGGCGAGGCAGTCGTCGAACCTGGCGACCGAGCCGTAATTGGCCGCCGCCTCGCCGCCCGCCGCCTTGATCTCGTCGACGATCTCCTGCGCCGGCGTCTGTGTCGGCGCCCTCGCCGCTGCCGCTGGCGCCGGGGTCGTTGACCACGACCTTGGCGCCGTTGGCCGCCATCAATTTCGCGACCTCGGCCCCGACCCCGCGCCCCGCCCCGCAGCAGATCGCCACCCGCCCGTCGAGCATGCCCATCTTCCCGTCCCTCCTGCCGATGCACCCGACCGGTTGTTGCGACCGCGCCGGGTTTTGTCAATCGCGGTGGGTGCCTAGAACAGCAGCGGTGACGTTCGCGTCTCGGTTGCCGACCATTTTATCGAAGAGCGGCGTAGCATTCGCTTCGGGTCTGTCGAGAATCTCCAGGAGAGTTGTGCCAACCTGAGCGGTTAGCCGCTTCAAGCCGAAATATTCCAAAATTGCGCGCAAATGCGCATCCGTCCCCGGCTCCAGATGCAGCGTCTTGGAGACGAATTTGCCGGCTGCTCGCAATTCCGCAGGGGGTATTTCCTCGAATGTCCGAGGCCCACGGCAGCGGAGTCGGATTGGCGGAATTCCTTTGCTTCTTACTGTGGAAAAGAGCAGCCCGCTCACCCCCGGCTCGTTTTCAGAAATCACGTTTCCCTGACGGATTGCGCTGGAAAGGGCCTTGTTCATCGTGCTCTTCAACTCGGGTCCGAGCCGCTTGATGCCGCAACCCCGCAAATAAATGTCGTAAGCCCTTTTTGCGATCATAGGCCCTTCGGCCTCGATGATGCGGCATAGGCCCTCTGCCACGGCGCCCAGACTGACCGTTCGCGGGTCCGAGCCCGCTTGACCTTGGAACGAGACGTAATTCTCCAAAGAAGGCTCTGATGCGCGAATAACTACCAGAGATGAAGGACTATCCCGGTCCTGAGCAACCGCCGCCGGAGGCGGTGAAGCGGTGTCGAGGTCTGCGTCGTGCGGAGCGGAGGTTCCCTCCGCCACGATGACCTCATCAACCTCGCGCCCTTCCATTGTCTGCAGATCGGCGGGAGGTGGCGGTTCGGCTGCAGCTTCATCGATGCCGCCAAGCCTAATGCCAAGGCGATCAAGCTCGGCCCAAAGCGGCGCGACTGCCCGCTCGGGATCCCTGTAGAAATCGCTTCCTCGTATCCGAACAAACTGCCACCCTGCACGCTCGAGATCGCGCTGGCGGGCCATATCCTGTTCGTAGCGATCCGGCCCATGCCATTCGTCGCCGTCGCATTCGACCGCAAGGCGCCCCTGCATCCCCTCGACCACCAGATCGATGCGATAACGATGATTGGCAGGGTCTCCGACGCACACCTGCGTACGCACGTGGAACCCTTTCGCGACCACGAGGTCAAAAATATCCCTCTCGAACTGGGAATCGAATTTATGGCCGTTTGCCTGGGTGACGACACGACCCGGGTTCAGCATGTAGCTCAACAGGTGATGGCGCATGCAGGCGGGGCTCAGCACATCAAGGGTGGCGGTGTGAAAAAGCCACAGCTGATCCTGAGCCCGGCTAGCAGCCACGTTGAAGCGCTGGCGTGCCGCCTCGTTCGTAAGCGCTCCAATCCGTGTCTCGCCCGGAGCGGCCACCATGCTGAGGAAAATGATCTCACGCTCGTCGCCCTGAAACGCGTAGGCATCACCGCAGATTAAGCGGCGCTGTTCGATGACTTCGGGCTCCAATGTCTCTAGGAGCTTGTGCTCGATGAGTTTTGCTTGCGCTTCGCCTTGCAAACTGATCACCCCCATCGTCCGGCCCTCATATCGAGGATCCGCAATACAGGCTACGATCTGAGCGACTAACGCATCAGCCTCGGGCTCGTTTAAGGCATTTTGACTGGATCCCGTCCGATACCCCTCCGGAACGTGGCGCACGACGAGCGGGCGGAGCCTGTTCGCCGGGTATGCGCGTAATGGATCGAGGGGCGTGCCATTGCTTGCGTAGCAAAGATCATTTGAGAACTGAATAATCTCGGGCATGCAGCGGAAATGTTCGCGCAGCACAATGTTTTGCCCAAACCGGATTTTCGCGTTCGCGTAAACGCTGCTTTGAGCGGAAAGGGCATGGTGATGGGGAACGCCGTCCAGATAGTGATGCTGCAGGTTCGCTATCGCCTCATCGGCTATCCCGACACCGTAGGGACTAATTTGCTGATCATCACCGACCACGATCAATTTCTTTGCGACATAAAACAGGAAGAGGCTCTCAATGCCGAGTTGGCTTGCCTCGTCGACGATCACAAGATCATAGCGACCGGGCGTCGGGTCGATCATTTCAGCCACGAGGTATCGCGGCATAATCCAGATCGGGATTGCTTCGCGACACTGGTCCATATACTGTCGCCCTTCGCGCCGAAGCCGCTCGATCCGGGCGGATCGGCCCGTGCCTTTGCCTATCGCCCGGACGGCTTCGCGCCAGCTCCTCAGCGCAGCAGCTTCACGGTTAGAGAGGCGATTAAAGAAATAGGTCCAGGCGCGCAACGCCGCGGCTTCGCCAAGCAATGTGCTGATCGCGCCGTCGGTTTCGTTGCGGCGTTGCCACAGCCGCTCCCGATAACCGACATCCGAGCGCTTGCGCAGCCAGTTTTCGGCGACAGCCCATCGCCACGCGACCTCCCATTCTCGGAACCGATCGTCCCACGCCTTTTCAGCCGGGATAGCCGTTACGCACTCTACCAAGCCCGGAACCGCGGCGCGCAGCGCGGTATCAACCTGAGCGCGAAGCTGCTCTTCGCGCCGGGTCCGCTCAACACCCTGCACGATTTCGTAAGCGCGGCTGTAGGCCGTAATATCGCGCTCCTCAACGGCCTGCACCAGCGCAGCCACGATCGGGTGAGCATCATGCAACTGTCGGACGGACTTAAGCTCGGAGACACAGGCGGTGGTCCGCTCCGTCGCTGCCTGGTGGCGCTCTTCAACGGATGAGGCCTCGATGATATCGAGCCACTGCTCTGCCTCATCTCCCAACCAATCCGGTTCCGGGATCGCCGGCGCCGCCCCGTTGAACGCGCGCGCGACACTGCTGCAATCGGCCGCGTAGTCTAAAGCCCGGTCAAGACAATCGACGTGCTCCCGGATCGCAGCCAGCCGTATTCGCGGTTGCGACCCGGTCGGCAATCCGCCGTGATCAGACCAGGCAAGCTCCATGCCCTCAAAGGCAAAGGTGAGATCGAGATAATCACAAACGATCCGCAGCCTGTCGGGCGTCTCTGCGGATTGCCCGTCAACGGTCACGGCTTCGCGCAGGTATGTCCGATCCTTCACGGCCTTCGGTGTAAGCACGCCAAACGAAGTCCACTTCCCGCCAGCCCTCAGGTGCTCGATGACCGCCGCTGCGTCAGCGCGGGCAGCTTTGCGGTCCTTCCCGTCCGGGATGCATACAGACGCGGATCCCAGCTTCTCGAGTATTTCGTCGGCTTTCTGAAGCAGCTGGCGTGATTGGTCGAGAAGCGCTTGCCAGCGAGCTTGCCGACCCTCGAGAGCGGACGCCACGGCACGCGGCACCCAATCGTCACCCAGACGCAAGAGCCGTTTGCGCCTGTCATTCATCTCCCGAAGACCCTCGCCGAGCTTCTTCCGTGCTTCGGGGGGTAATGTGAATATTGGTTGATATGCCAGGTGCGCGCGGAGCGATGCCAAGCGTTCCAAGGCGTGCTTCGCTTCGCGCTCGGAGCTTACAGCAAAGGCAAATTCTTCGGGCGCCGGCAACACATCGGTGCCGACCGTCCGCAGCCGCGACCTTTCGGCTGCGGTAGCGTCACGGTGACGGCAGAGGTTCAGCCATTGCTCGATTTCCGCTTGCCGCACCGGCGGGTCATCCGCTGCCTCCCGGGGAACCTGAAGCCATCCAAAACGCTCCCGTTCCTGCGCTACTCGCCGCGCGATCACCGAGGCGGTGCCCGCATAGGCACCGTTCATCAGGGTGTGTGGATATGTCTCCCCCTCTCGGAGGCCCCGCAACTCGAAATCGGTTTTCGTCAAGGATCGTCGGGCGGACGCGAGCTCACTATCGATCTCGGCGATCCGGGAGTCGTAGGCTCCCGGGCTCCAGGTGGCAAAGCGCGACGTGATACCCTGTACGGAGGCGTTCAGCTCGGCGAATGCGTCGCCTCCCTGGCCAAGCACGCTGACGCAGAGCGGCTGAATATCCGCCGGCAGTTTCTCCTTGAGCACCTTCAGCGCCCGGCCAGTTTCAGCCGTAATCAGAACCCGCTTACCCGTAGCCAGCAAGTGACATACGAGGTTTGCTATCGTGTGGCTCTTGCCTGTCCCTGGCGGCCCTTGGACCAATACACCACGCCGCCCGGCAATCGCCTTAACGATCTGCCGCTGTTCACGGTTCGCCGGCAACGGGAAATACACTTCTTCCGGATCGAGCCGCGGCTCCGGCAACCCCTCTCCCGGCGCGTGAGCTTCTCCTGGGTGGTACTCGTGGTCTTCGTCGTTTGCGTCGTCAACCAGACCTGTCCATCCTGCCGGGATATCCTCAACTTCGGAAGAGAGACGGCTGATGATGGCATCGTATATCCGCACCATACCGACTTGGGTGCGCTTGCGGAGGATCAGGGCAGGCGCGAAGGTGACCCTGGGCTTTGTGCTCTCGCCTATCGTTGGCTTCAGCTCCGCGGACCACTCGCAGTCCGGGTGGAGCGTAGTTGCCCAGGCTTTCAGCGTTGTAAAGGTCCGCTGGCGATCCCACACATCATCGTCAATGGTACTTAGTTGTTCGCTGACGGTGGCATATTGCCCGCGCTCGGGGCGCTGTTCGGCATCTAGCATGTCATCTTCGATCCGTAACTGAACTCCATCGGCCGCCCCGTTAAGCTGGATAATTCCCGTACTCGGATCGAAAAAGAGATCCACGCGGGCGGTAACTATGTGGCGTAGGATTGGCGGGGATGCTCCCTTACTGCTGCCGCGCCAATCCAGCAGCCCTAACCCGAGGACGAGCTCGAGGATTTCGCCTTGCTTACGGACCTGGGTATGAAACCGGAAGAGCTCAGCGTAGACTGATTGAATGCGCTCGCGACGCAGGTACTCTGATGACCAAGCCTCCCAGCTTGGACGAAATCGCTCGAATGCAGCAATAATGTCGGGGTAGTCTTCCAGTTTTACTTCTATTAACGGCCGATCTTCTCCATCATCCAATTTTGCTGCGGGGTCCGGCTCCAGCCGGGTTGGCCGGAGCGCTGGCATTTCAGCGCTTGCCCGCCGCAAAGCTTGCTCGTCGATCCACGGTAGAATCTCGTCCGGCGGGGAGGGCGGTTTTGGAAACTGCTGCTTGCGGACAACCAGCCACGGTTCCCCTGGCTCAAAGCCGTCACTCCAAGCCGGACTATGGCATTGAGGCTCCTGCGGGATGTCGAAAAACCAGAGCACCGAATCGTACTTATGCACGTCGTAAACCGTCGTGCTTCGCAGTCCAACGAATTCCTTCAGATACCGGGCAAGCCGAATTGCCTTTGATTCGATCGGCTGCGCGTCCATCAAGCAGCTTCCTTCATGCTGTCGATGGCCTTCAGGCTTTCGCATTCGTTTATAGACGGGACGCCGACTACCAGCCTTAGATGCCTTTCTATTGCTAAGACACCGCATCGGGACATCTTAATCAACCCCTGCAAACTGTAGCCTTCCTATCATGACGAGGGTGATTTCACCGCATGGGTAACTTTCAGGTTGGAATTTTCGCCATAATTGGGGCCGTCGGTCAATCAAAATGGCCGCTATCCGCCACATACCTAAACTTCGGAGGAATGCGCTTTCGCCGGCCTACCGTCGGCCGAACAGGCGCTCGAGGTCGGCGAGGTCGAGGGCGATGTAGGTCGGGCGGCCGTGGTTGCACTGGCCGCTGTTGGGGGTCGCCTCCATCCGGCGCAGGAGCGCGTCCATCTCGTCGGGCGAGAGGCGGCGGCCGGCGCGCACGCTGGTGTGGCAGGCCAAGGTGCCGCACACCGCCTCGATCCGCTCCTTCAACGACAACGCCTCGCCCCATTCGGCGAGCTCGTCGGCGAGGTCGCGCACCAAGCCCGCGACATCGAGCCCCGGCAGCAGCGCCGGCGCCTCGCGCACGACGACCGCGCCCGGCCCGAACGCCTCGAGGACAAGGCCGAACTCGGCGAGCTCGGGGGCGCGGCGCGGCGAGCCTTGTGGCGGCGGCCTCGTCGAGCTCGACCACCTCGGGCAGCAGCAGCGCCTGGCGGGGGACGCCGTGCCGGGCCAGCGCCTCCTTCAGGCGCTCGTGCACCAGCCGCTCGTGCGCGGCGTGCTGGTCAACGAGCACGATCCCGGTTCGGGTCTCGGCCAGGATATAGGTGCCGTGGAGCTGCGCCCGCGCGCTGCCGAGCGGCGCCTCCGACGGGCGGCGGCGCCGGTGGGTCCGGCGCCAGATAGTCTGCGGCGGCCTCGGCGAGGCCGGGGGCCGGCAGCGGCGGCGGGAAGGCGAATTGCGACGGATGCGGGGACGGGGCGCCGCCGGGGCGGAAGGCGGCAAAGGCCGCGGTTGCGACCGTCGTCGAGGCGCGGTGGCCGGCGGCCGCGAGCGCTGCGCGCAGCGCGCCGACGATCAGCCCGCGCACCAGGGCGGCGTCGCGAAACCGCACCTCGGCCTTGGCCGGGTGGACGTTGACGTCGATCTCGTCCTCGGGCCCGTCCAAAAACAACGCCACGATCGGATGGCGGTCGCGGGCCAGCACATCCTGATAGGCGCCGCGCACCGCGCCGACCAGGAGCTTGTCGCGCACCGGGCGGCCGTTGACGGTCAGATACTGGTCGCGCGGCAGCGCCCGGTTGAGGGTCGGCAGGCCGGCGAGCCCGCTCAAGCGAAAGCCGCCGCGCTCGGCCGCAATCTCGATCGAATTATCGGCGAAGTCGCGGCCGAGCAGCGCCGCCAGCCGGGCCCGCCGCTCGCCCGCCGGCGGCAGCCGCAGCAGCGCCCGCCCGTCCTCGGCGATGACGGCGAAGGCGATCCGCGGATAGGCCATCGCCAGGCGCCGGACCGCGTCGACGCCAGATCGCGCTCGGTGCGCGGCGTCTTCAGGAATTTGAGCCGCGCCGGGGTCGCAAAGAAGAGGTCGCGGACCTCGACCCGGGTCCCCGGTTCCGCCGCCGCCGGGGTGGGAAGGCTCTTGTGCCCGGCCTCGACCGTGATCTCCCAGCCATTCTCGGCATGCCGGCGGGCGCGAGAGGATGCGCAGCCGGCTGACCGCGCCGATCGACGGCAAGGCCTCGCCGCGAAAGCCCAGCGCCGCGATCCGCAGCAGATCGTCATCGGGCAATTTCGAGGTGCAATGGCGCTCGACCGCGAGCGACAATTCGTCGGGGCTCATGCCGCTGCCGTCATCGGCGACGACGATCAGCCGCTGGCCGCCCTCGTGCAGGGTCACCTCGATGCGCGCGGCGCCGGCGTCGATCGCGTTCTCGACCAGCTCCTTGACCGCCGCCGCCGGGCGCTCGACGACCTCGCCGGCGGCGATGCGGTTGATCAGGACCGGGGGCAAGCAGGCGGATCGTCATCGCCGCAATCTAGCCGATCGCGCCCGCCGCGCGGGGCGGAATGTTTGACGAACGCCGCCGCCTCCGGGCGGCGCCCTGCCCGCCGGTCGGGGGCGGCGACGGACCCGGCGAATCGCCGGGCTCGCCGGGGGGTCCGATTTCCTTGCTGCGCGACCCGGAACGATGCCCCTAAGATCACCGGCCGCCCGCGCCGGCGGCGCGGCAAGGGGCGGCGCGGCAAGGCGGCACTGAGGGCTGACCATGATGAATTCCGTGGAAACCGATCTCGTCAAGCAGCAGGTGGCGGCGCATTGGGACCGGCGGGCGGCGCATTTCGACGCCGATTTCGGCCACAGCATCCGCACCGCGGCCGAGCGCGCGGCCTGGGACCGCGTCTTCGAGCTGGTGCTCGGCGACAAGCGCGGGCTCGACGCGCTCGACGCCGGCTGCGGCACCGGCTTTTTGAGCTTCGAGCTGGCCCGGCGCGGCCATCGGGTGGTCGGCGTCGACTTCGCGCCGGCGATGCTGGAGGAGGCGCGGCGCAAGGCGGCTGCGGAAAAGGCCGCAATCCGCTTCGAGCAAGCCGACGCCGAACGGCTGCCGTTCGCCGCGCAAAGCTTCGATCTGGTCGTCAGCCGCCACGTGCTGTGGACCCTGCCGCACCCGGAGGCGGCGATCGACGAGTGGATCCGGGTGCTGCGGCCGGGCGGGCGGCTCGTCGTCGTCGACGGGCAGTCCGACGCCCCGGCCGCGGCCGAGCCCGCCGACAGCGCCCGGCGCAGCGCCGAATACGCGCCGATCATCGACCAGCTGCCGTTTCTCGGCGGGCGGGCGCGCGAGGAGCTGGCCGCGCTCTTGGCGGCGCATGGCCTCGCCGCGGTCGGCAGCGATCCGCTGCTCGATCTCGTCGCGGCGCAGGAGGCGCGCATGGCCGAGGAAGGGATCGAGCCGCGCGGCCGCCGCCGCCACGTCGTCTGGGGCGACCGCCGATCTTGAGACCGCGCCGTCGGGCGCGGGGAGCCACCGCAAGCAGGAAAGGAATTCGCCATGGCGCAAACCTCGAAGCGGATCGAGCAGCTGGCCCCGGAATTGGCCGGGATCGTGTCGAGCTCGGAGCCGATCCATGACCTGGCCGACGGGTTTGGCGGGGCGCAGGGCCCGGCCGAGGGGCCGTTGTGGTGGCAGGAGGGCGGCTACCTCTTGTTCAGCGACATCCACAACGACCGGCGCATGAAATACGAGCCGGGCCGCGGCGTGTCGGTGCACCAGGAGCCGACCAACCGCGCGAACGGGCTGACCCGCGACCTGCAGGGTCGGCTGATCGCCTGCGAGCACGACAGCCGCCGCGTCACCCGGCAGGAAGCGGACGGCAGCATCACCGTCATCGCCAACAGCTTTCAGGGCCGCCAGCTCAACCGGCCGAACGATGTCGTCGTCAAATCCGACGGCTGCATCTATTTCACCGACCCCTGGACCCATCCCGCCGCGCCGCAGCAATGGGATTTGACCTTCTCCGGGGTCTATCGGGCGACCCCCGACCTCGGCAGCCTGACCCTGCTGGTCGAGGATTTCGTGCTGCCCAACGGCCTCGCCTTCTCGCCCGACGAATCGGTGCTCTACGTCAACGACACGCGGCGCGGCCATATCCGCGCCTTCGACCTGTTGCCGAGTGGTGCTGTCGCCCGCCACACCGACCGCGTCTTTGTCGATCTGCGTGGGCCCGAGCCCGGCGTCCCGGACGGCATGAAGGTCGATGTCGAGGGCAACGTCTATTGCGGCGGCGCCGGCGGGTTGTGGATCATCGACCCGAACGGCAAGAAGCTCGGCCGGATCGTCCACGGCGCGCCGGCCACGACCAACCTCGCTTTTGGCGGGGCCGACTGGAAAACCCTCTATTTCACCAGCCGCAACCATTTGGGCGCGGTCGCTGTGAAAATCCCGGGAATTCCCGTGCCCGCGCCGGTTAAATAGGGAAAATTCACCGAGGCCTATTGCCGCACCCCTCGGTTGGGCGTAGCGTTGGCCACCCCATGCAGGACGGGTGCGGGCGGGCCCCGAGACCTCGGTAGAGAACCCGCCGCGACTGCCTTGGCTCGGTCGGAGCCGGGCAACGAGGAGAGAAACCATGGCGTATGATCTGTTGATCAAGAACGGGCGCGTTGTCGACGGCTCGGGCGAGCCGGCGTTCGCCGCCGATGTGGCGGTGCAGGGCGGCAGGATCGTCGGGGTCGGCAAATATGCCGGCGCCGCCGCCAAACGCACGATCGACGCCGAGGGGCGCGTCGTCGCGCCCGGCTTTATCGATCACCATACCCATTTCGACCCGCAGGCGGTCTGGGACCCCTATTGCGGCTCGTGGGTGCACAACGGCCACACCACGGTCGTCGTCGGACAGTGCGGCCAGGTCATCGCCCCGGTCCGCCCCGGCGACAGCGAGTGGTATCTCGAATTCTTCTCCGACGCGGAACAGATCCCGCTGCCGGTCCTGAAGGCCGGGGTCGACGTGACCTGGGAATTGGTCGGCGACTATCTGAACGCCCTCGGCAGGCGGCGCGGCATCAACGTCGGCACGTTGGTCGGCCATTCGGGCATCCGCCGCTATGTGATGGGCGAGGCGGCCTCCGAGCGGCAGGCGACGCCGGAAGAAATGGCGGCGATGCAGCGGCTGATCCGCGAGGCGATGCATGACGGCGCGCTCGGCTTCTCGACCGCGCCAAAGGATCGCGGCGATCCCGCCGGGGTCGGCGACGACGAGGAGCGCTGGGCGCTCGCCAGCGTGCTCGGCGAGCTCGGCACCGGCGTGTTCCAGGTCGCCGGCGGCGCCCCCGGCGGCACCAAGCAGACCCGCCAGGTCGCCCGTGAGCTGGCGGCGCGCACCGGACGGCCGTCGATCTACAACTTGATGTCGGATCCGATCGGCAACCCCGATGAATGGGTCGAGCACCTGAAATGGCTCGAAGACGGGTTCAAGAGCGGCGCCCGCTGCTACGGCTCGTGCCTGTCGACCGTCGCCGGCGCGATCTTCGATCTGCAGCGCGGCCTCAACGTCCCGCAGGACGAGGACATCACCCATCCCGAGGGCTTCTTCCGCGGCATGCCGACCTGGGACAAGGTCATGGCCCTGCCTTATCAGGAGCGCATGCGCGCGTTCCGGGACCCGGAGATCCGCAAGGCGATGTCGGCCGAGGCGGTCGAGGGCACGGTCGTTCAGGAAGGTGGGATGACCGATCGGCGCGGCCGCGGCCGCGGCCTGTTCAACCGGCGCTGGGACCTCGTCGAGGTCTTTATGACGACAAAGGGGCAGAACCGGCACCTCGAGGGCAAGAGCGTCGAGCAGATCGCCAAGGATCAGAACAAGGGCATCATGGACGCCTTCCTCGATCTGTCGCTCGACGAGGATTTGCAGACCTGCTTCCAGGCGATCGACCGCAACCATGATCCGAAGACGCAGAAGCACATCCTCAACTCGCAATTCACCGTGATCGGCACCAGCGACGGCGGCGGCCGGCCGCACACCGCCGACCGGCACGAGACCAGCACCAACCTCTTGGGCCACTGGGTGCGCGAAGAGCAGGCGCTGACGCTCGAAGAAGCGGTCTACCGGCTGACCGGCAAGACCGCGCTGATGCACGACATCACCGATCGCGGCTTCATCGCCGCCGGCAAAGTCGCCGACATCACGATCTTCGATCCCGATACGATCGCATCGAAGCCGCGCGAGCCGGTCGCGACCCTGCCGGCGGGCGGCGTGCAGGTCAGGCGCGACGCGGTCGGCATCGACTACGTCGTGGTCAACGGCAGCGTGCTGCTCGACAAGGGCGCGCTGACCGACGCGTTGCCCGGCCAGATCATCCGCGGCCCGCTCTACCAGGGACAAGCGCCTAGCCGGCCAATGCCTGCGCGCCCCGCCCTCGTCATCCCGGCGCAGGCCGGGGTGACGAGCCGGGGCCGGAGCCGCCGACGGCTCTGACTTGAGGTTGTCATTGCGGGGAGCGCATCGCGCGACGAAGCAATCTCGGCCTGCCCTTCCCGAGATTGCTTCGCTCCGCTCGCAATGACAACATACCGCCGCGGTTCAGCTCCGGCGCCCTGTGTCATGTACAGCTATATCGTGCGGCGGTTGGGTTTTGGCGCGCTGACCGTGGTCGGCGTATCGATCATCGTGTTCACCGTGCTGCGCATCCTGCCGGGCGACCCGTTGGTGGCGATCTTCGGCCCGGAAGGCTTCACCAAGCTCACCGCGGCCGAGCGGGCGAGCTACATGGCGCAGCTCGGGCTCAGCGACCCGCTCGTCACGCAATACCTGCGCTGGGTCGGCGATATTATCCGCGGCGATTTCGGGCGGTCGTTCTTTCGCTCCGAGAGCGTCGGCGAGATGATCCTTCGGCGCGGGCCGCTGACCGCGGAGATCGCGGCGATCTCGGTCGTCCTGTCGTGGCTCGTCGGGATCCCGGTGGCGCTCGTCAGCGCATTGCGGCCGAACAGCCTCGGCGACAATCTCTCGCGGTTTCTCAGCATTCTGTTTCTGGCGATCCCGGGCTTTTGGCTCGGCATGCTGATCGTGCTCGCCCTGCTGTTCTGGTTCGGCTACCGGGCGCCCCTCGCCGGCGCGTCGCTGTTCGCAGACCCCGTCGCCAATCTTCAGATCGTGGTCGGGCCGGCGGTGGTGCTGGGGCTCGGCCAGGCCGCCTACATCGCCCGCATGGCCCGCTCGAGCCTCCTCGAGGTGATTCGCGAGGACTACGTGCGCACCGCCCGCGCCAAGGGCCTCGGCCGCGGTCCGGTGATCCGGTTTCACGCCCTGCCCAACGCGATGCTGCCGGTGGTCACCTTGTCGGGCATCCTGCTGGGGTTTGTGCTCGCCGGCTCAATCCCGGTCGAGCGCGCCTTTGGCGCGCCGGGGCTCGGCTACGCGATGTTCACCGCGGTCAACGAGCGCGACGTGTTCGTGATGCAGAACCTCGTCTTTCTCTACGCCGTCGTCTTCGTGATCCTGAATATTCTGGTCGATCTGACGATCGCCTGGCTGGACCCGAGGATACGATATCGATGACGACGCTCGAGCCCGACGCGGCGCGCCCGCTCGCAGCGCCCGGCCCGACCCTCGGCCGTTCGCGACTGCGGCGGTTCCGGCGCGGCTTCGCGCGGTTTGTCCGGCGCTCGCCGATGTCGACGTTTTGGGGGTTTGTCGCGGCGGCGATCATCGTCATGGCCGTCGCGGCGCCGGCGCTCACACCCTACGGGCCGCTCAAATCCGATTTCCGGGCGATGTCGAAGCCGCCCGCGGCGCCGCATTTTTTCGGCACCGACCAGATCGGACGCGACGTGTTGAGCCGGGTCATATACGGCAGCCGCGCCTCCTTGACCGTGGCGATCGGGGCGGTGCTGTTCGGCACCACCCTTGGCGCGCTCTGGGGGCTCGCCAGCGGCTATTTCGGCGGCCGTTTCGACATCGTGAGCCAGCGCTGCATCGAGTTTCTGCAATCCTTCCCGGACCTGATCCTGGCGATGGCGATCGCGATGGCGCTGGGCGCCGGCTTCGGCACCGTCATCGTCGCGATCGCCATCACCCGGATCCCGTTCGGCGGCCGGGTGATCCGCGCGGTGGTGCTGTCGCTCAAGGAATTGTCCTATGTCGAGGCCGCGCGCGGGCTCGGCGCCTCGCATCTGCGGATGATGCTGCGCCACATCCTGCCGCAATGCGTCGCCCCCTACCTGATCCTGGCGACGACGCATCTGGGCGTGGCGATCATCATCGAGGCCTCGCTCGGCTTTCTCGGCGTCGGCATCCCGCCGCCGACCCCGACCTGGGGCAACATGCTGGCGGATTCGCTGAACGCCGGGCTGGTGCCGCCGTGGTGGCTGGTGCTGTTCCCGGGGGCGGCGATCACCATCACCGTGCTGGCCTTCAACCTTCTGGGCGACGGCATCCGCGACTTCCTCGACCCGCGGCTGCGCGGCGCCTGACCGCGGGCGGTGGACAAGGCGGCCTTTTTATGCTGGTCTCGACCATCCTCATGGGGAGGTTTCGATGAGAAGCGCAAGACCTCGCGGCGTGGCGGGCCTGCTGATCGCCGTGCTGATGCTGGCGGGAGTGGGCTCGATGCTGTCGGCGTGCAACACGGTCGCCGGCGCCGGCCAGGATGTTTCGGCGGTCGGCAACACCGTCACCACCGGCGCGACCGCGACCAAGAAGGCGTTGCCCTAGCGCCAGCCTTGCCTTGGGCGGCCTGAACCTGTATCAGGCGCGGCCAAGCACCCGTAGCTCAGCTGGATAGAGCGCTGCCCTCCGAAGGCAGAGGTCGTGAGTTCGAATCTCGCCGGGTGCGCCAAATACCACCGTAAGCCGCCGTTCCCACGCTCAAGCCGCACGGGCTACGATCTGCGAAAAATCAGAGGCTCCCACATCGTAGGCGCGGCGATGTTTGGCGGCAAAAAGTTCGAATCGTTCCTGGCGGAATGGCGGCTTCGCGCCCATTCTTGGTCGCTCAAGGGTGCGTCGGCGCGGCCCGAAAGCGGCCGTTGATATGAATCCGGCAATGGGGGCAAAGCGGACGCTAGCTTCGAAAACGCAGCGCATCGACCAGTAGCGCGAATGCCGGCGACTGCTGGCGTCGGCTCGGGTAGTAGAGGTGGTAGCCGGCAAACGGTGGAGTCCAGTCAGCGAGCACCTGGATGAGTTCTCCGCCAGACAGTTCCGCTTCCACGAGATCACGGAAGACGTAGGCGAGGCCGAGTCCTGCGCGAGCGGCCTTGATCATCAGCCGCGCATCATTGAACGCCACCTGCCCCTCGACCCGCACCTTCAGCTCTCGCCCGCCCCTCGCGAACTCCCACGGGTAAAGGCCGCCGAGCGTCCGGAGGCGCACATTGATACACCGGTGCATGGCGAGGTCGTGCGGCGTCTTCGGCCGGGGGTGCGCCTCAAAATAGGACGGTGATCCAACAACGCCCATCCGCACCTCGGGGCTGATCGGCACTGAGATCATGTCCTTGGCGACCTGCTCACCCAGCCGCACGCCCGCGTCAAACCGTTCTTCGACGATATCCAGAAGCGTGTCGTCGACGCTGATCTCGACATGGATGTCGGGATATTCGGCCAGAACTCTCTCCAGGGCCGGCCAGAGGATCGTCTCGGCCGGATGATCGGCGCACGTGATACGGATCGTGCCAGCCGGCTTGTCGCGCAGGTCGCTGAGTGCGGCGAGCCCCCCTTCAATCTCGTCGAAATGAGAACCGATGACGCCAAGTAGCCGCTCCCCGGCTTCGGTCGGAGCCACGCTTCGAGTTCGTGCGGGTAAGCAGGCGCAGCCCCAGCCGTTCCTCCAGGCCGCGGATGGTGTGGCTGAGCGCGGATGGCGACACGCCAAGCTGCGCCGCCGCCCGAGTGAAGCTGCGCTCGCGGGCGACAGCCCGGAATGCAAGCAGATCGCTGATGTCCTGGCGCAGCATTATTGAATCAGGCTCAAAGGTTCATGCGTGTCTTAGCATCTAATCAGAACAATGTGCAGCGCGTAGATAGGCACCAGCAAGGAAGGTCCGATGCGAACCAAGACACTCCGGCTGGCGATCCTGTTGGCGAGCAGCCTGGCATACGCCGCGTACAGCGCCGAGGCAGGGACGCACAATGCATCGGCCCCGCCGGTGGAAAGAGCGACCAACACATCGGTCACGAACGCGCAGCGGGAACCTCGGCAGACGGAGAGTACGATAAAGATCAGGATCAGGGCCGGTGAGAGAACCCTCACGGCACGTCTCGAGGATAGCGCCGCGGCACGCGACTTCGCCGCGCTTCTTCCCATCGAGCTGTCACTGAAAGACTACGCGTCGACCGAGAAGATCGCGGACCTCCCGCGTCGGCTTTCGACGGAAGGCGCTCCCTCGGGGGTCGACCCTGAGGTGGGCGACATCACCTACTACGCACCCTGGGGCAATCTCGCGATCTTCTACGGCGACTTCGGCTACTCGCGTGGCCTCGTGCGCCTCGGCCGGATCGAGTTCAGGCGGAGAGATGCTGGAGTTGCTCGCCGGACCAGTGACCATCGAGACCGCGCAGTAGCGCCGAAAGGCAAACGCGGCGCAGCCAATTTCCCTTCTCAGAAGAGGCATCGAACATGAGTATCGGACCCAACAACGATCGCTTGGCCGCAAAAGAAAAGGCCGTGCCGACTGATCGCCGCCGCTTCCTGATGGCGGCCGGTGCCGCCATCGTCGGCGCCGCTCTACCCGCTGCCCCGTCGTGGGCGAGCCCCGCAGCGGCTCAATCTGCTCAACCATTAAGAGGAGGAAACACAATGAAAACCCGTAAGCTGGGTAGCCTGGAGGTATCGGAACTCGGCTTTGGCAATATGGGGCTCAGTGGCGGCCACTACGGTCCGGGTGTGGACCGGGCCCAGGGCATCCGCGTGATCCGCGAGGCCTATGAGCAAGGCGTCAGGTTTTTCGATACCGCTGAAGTCTATGGCCCCTACGTGAATGAGGAGCTTGTCGGCGAGGCGCTGGCGCCGGTCCGTGACCAGGTCAAGATCGCCACCAAGTTCGGCTTCAAGATTGACGGCACCAACGGGCTGGACAGTCGTCCGGAGCGCATCCGCCGCGTCGTCGAGGAGTTGCTGCGACGCCTCAGGACCGACCGCATCGACCTTTACTACCAGCACCGGGTCGACCTGACCGTGCCGATCGAGGACGTGGCCGGCACGATCAAGGATCTGATCCAGCAAGGGAAGGTCCTGCACTTCGGTCTGTCGGAGCCCAGCGCAAGGACCATCCGCCGTGCTCATGCGGTCCAGCCGGTCTCGGCCATCCAGACCGAATACTCGCTGATCGAACGGAGCGTGGAGCGCAACGGTGTCCTTCAGGCCTGCGAGGAACTGGGCATCGGCTTCGTTCCGTGGGGGCCGCTGGCGCAAGGTTTCCTGCCCGGAACAATGAATGTGGACGTACAGTCCACCATGGACCCGACGAACGACCTGCGAGCGACGTTCCCACGCTTCTCGTCCATCGTCATGAAGAACAACCAGCCGATCATCGAGTTTCTCAGGACGTTCGGTGTGAAGAAGGGCGCAACGCCTGCCCAGATCGCCCTGGCATGGCTGATGGCGCAGAAGCCGTGGATTGTCTCGATCCCTGGCACTGGCAACACGGATCACCTGCGCGAGAACATAGGAGCGGTCAACGTCCAGCTCACGCCTGAAGATTTGCGCGAGATCGAGACTGGTTTGGCGCGGCTCGAAATCTATGGCGGCCGCATGGATACGACGCAGATGGCCCAGATTGGCCAGGATTAAGAGCTGGCGGCGACCCGCTGATCGTTTCGACGATCACGCCGTTTACGTTCATGGAGGTATTGATGAGCGTGACATATAATTTTGAAGGACAAGTGGCCTTGGTCACCGGCGCGGCCTCGGGCATGGGCCTGGACACGGCGCGGGCATTCGCGCGCGCCGGGGCGGCCGTCACCCTGGCCGATGTCAGCGAGGATGCGCTGCGACAGGCCGTTGACGAGATAAAGTCGGCAGGCGGGAAAGCGATCGGCGTGCGCTGCGATGTCGCCGACGAGGCCGAGGTCGCCGCCATGGTCGAACGGACAGTCGCCGAGTTCGGACGTCTGGACGCCGCCTATAATAATGCGGGCGTCCAGGTTCCGGCGTCGGACATAGCGGACCAGTCGGCCGAGGACTATGACCGGATCAGCGCCATCAATCAGCGCGGCGTCTGGGCGTCCATGAAGCACGAGCTTCGGCAGATGCGGAAGCAGGGTAGCGGCGCGATCGTCAACTGCTCGTCGATCGGAGGCGTCGTGGGTCGCGCCGGCATCGCCGCCTATCACGGAACCAAGCATGGCGTGATCGGCCTGACGCGCAGCGTCGCGCTCGAATATGCCGAACGCGGCATCCGCATCAACGCCGTTTGCCCCGGCACGATCGCCACGCCCATGGTGTCGGACATGCTGGACAAGGGCATGCTGGCGATGGACGACCTGCTGCGCGATCTGCCGATGAAGCGGCTGGGCACAGGCCAAGAGATCGCCGACGCCGTCCTGTGGCTGTGTAGTTCGGGCTCAACTTTCGTGACCGGTCACGCGCTTCTCGTCGACGGCGGCTTCACTATCCAATGACAGCCAAGAGCAAGCCAGCGTTCGCAGTCAGTCGATAGCTACCGACAAACGGACAGTCCGCAAACGGTCCATGGAAGTCTTAAGCAGTTGCGCTTGTTGCCCCGGTGCGGCGGCGAATGGCGGCCGTTGTGACCGACCGATAGCGGTCAAATGACCGCTTCCCATCCATCCTCGACTTACATCTGGAGGGAATGATTGGCAAAAAGGTCCGACCGCCTTTGCCTTTCTCCGCACAGTCGACGAGCGACGGCGCCCTGACCTACGGAGAGGGATCTGCAATCAGTCGTAGTAGCTTTGGCGAGCCTCGGATGCTCGCGGTGACATCCGCAGCCCGAAGGCTGGAATATCATAGCGCCCCAGCGGAAACGTAGTTATCAGTTTCGTCTACGCTGGGGCGCCAGCTGCCCGGGATTTGCGCCCGCCGGCCGGGCGCGCCGACGCAGCTCGTTTTAGAACCCGGTATCGAGGTTGGCGGCGCGCCGGCCGAAATAGGCTTGCGGGTCGGAGGGGCGGGCGCCGAGCGCGCGCTCCATGCGGCCGACACAGCCTTTGGCGCCGTCGAACACGGCGCGCCAGGTCGCCGATTTCGGCAGCGCCCCCAGCAGGCACTGGTCGAAGAAATTGTAGGTGCGCTGCACCTGGCAGCCGAAGGAGGGCCGCCCGCGGCGCGAGGCGGTCAGGATGATGCGGTTGGGCTGCGCCATCGCGCCGGCGGCGAACCCGCCCGAATAGCAGCTCGAGACGATGACCACGGTCGGAACCGCGGCGCAGCCGCCCGACAGCGCGCGCGCCAGCTCGTCCGGCCGCAACGCCCGCTCGGAACGGGCGAGCCACAGCCCGGCGCCGCGCTCGCCGTGCGAGGTCAGAAAGATCAGGCAGCGGTCGCCGGGCCGCGCCGGCAGCTCGGCGATCCGGCGCAGCAGCGCCTCGGCCGAGGCGGGCTCGACATCGCCGCCGATCTCGGACGGGCTGGCGCTCAGGCGATGAATGTCGGCGGCGGGCACGCCGGCGGCGAGGAGCCGGCGCTCCACCGCGCGGGTCGCGTTGTCGAAGACCGGCTCGGCATCGTCGCCGGCGGCCAGGACCACCTGCCAGCCGCCGGCCGACGCCGCAACGGCGCCCTGGCCGCACAGCAGGCAGAACCCGGCCAATGCCGCCGACCAGCGCCCGAGAAACCCCAACCTCATCGACCCGCCCTCCATGCCCGCGCCCGGTTTCGTGCTATCCTAACCGCTAACCAGGAGGTGACGAGATGGCCACGGCGCTTGCCGAGAAAAGCTGCACGCCCTGCCGCGGCGGGGCGCCGCCATTGACCGAGGCCGAGGCCGAGGGGTTGCGCGCGCAGGCCCCGGATTGGGCGCTTCTCGACGAGGCCCACCGCATCGAGCGGACCTTTCGCTTCAGGAATTTCCGCGAGGCGTTCGGCTTTGTCGAGCGCGCGGCAGCGCTCGCCGAGGCCGAGGGGCACCATCCCGACATCAGCTTCGGCTGGGGCTACGCGACGGTCGCGCTGCGCACCAAGAAGATCAAGGGCCTGCATGAGAACGACTTCATCATGGCGGCAAAGCTCGACCGCATCGCCGCCGGGCCGGCGGCGCCATAGCCCCTACCGGCCGATAAAGTCGAGGCAGCCCTGCAGGATGTAGGCGGCGGCGACGCGGTCGACGATCGCGGCGCGGCGCTTGCGGGTCATGTCGTGGGCGATCATCTCGCGGGTGACCGCCGCGGTCGAGAGGCGCTCGTCCCAGAACGCGACCGGCAGGTCGCGCAGCGCCACCAGGTTTCGCGCGAATTGCCGAACCGACTGGGTGCGCGGGCCGTCGCCGCCGGCGAGCGTCAGCGGCAGGCCGATCACCAGCCCGCCGACGCCGCGCCGGTCGACCAGCGCGAAGAGCCTCGCCATGTCCTCGCGAAAGCGGCGGCGGGCGATCGTTTCGAGTGGCGAGGCGATCACCAGACGCGTGTCGGAGAGGGCGAGCCCGATCGTCTTTGCGCCGACATCGAGCCCCATCAGCCGCATCCCCGCCGGCATGGCCTCGCGCAGCGCCGCGGGATTGTCTAGGATCATGGCCGAGCATAGCCGGTTTCGCTCGCGGATTTCGCAGACGGTGACAACATGGCGTTGGACAAGGCCGCCGTGGCGCGGATCGCCGCCCTGGCGCGGATCAGGCTAGGCGACGCCGAGCTGGAGCCCCTGGCCGAGGAGCTTTCGCAGATCCTGACCTGGGTCGAGCAGCTGAACGAGGTCGACACGGCCGATGTCGCGCCGATGGCGAGCGTCGTTGCGACGACCCTGCCGATGCGCGACGACGAGGTCGCCGACGGCGGCTGTCGCGATGCGATCCTCGGCAATGCGCCGCGCGCGGCGAACGGGTTTTTCGCGGTGCCGAAGGTGATCGAGTGACGGCGCTGACCGCGCTGACCCTCGCCGAGGCGCGCGACGGCCTCGCCCGCAAGGCGTTCTCGGCGCGCGAGCTGGCGCAGGCGCACATCGCCGCGGTCGAGGCGGCGCGGCCGTTGAACGCCTTTATCACCGAGACGCCCGAGCGCGCGCTGGAGATGGCCGCCGCCGCCGACGCGCGGCTGCGGCGCGGCGAGGCGTTGCCGCTCGACGGCATCCCGGTCGCGGTCAAGGACGTCTACTGCACCAAGGACATCCCGACGACCGCGGCCTCGCGCATCCTCGACGGGTTTCGCCCGCCCTATGAATCGACGGTGACCGGGAAATTGTGGCGGGCCGGGGCGGTCATGCTCGGCAAGACCAATCTCGACGAGTTCGCGATGGGCTCGTCGAGCGCAACCAGCTTTTACGGCCCGGTCGAGAACCCGTGGCGGCGCCGATCGGGCGACAACCGGCCGCTCGCGCCGGGCGGCTCGTCGGGCGGCTCGGCGGCGGCGGTCGCGGCGCGGGCGGCATTGGCCGCGACCGGCACCGACACCGGCGGCTCGATCCGCCAGCCGGCGAGCTTTTGCGGCATCGTCGGGCTGAAGCCGACCTATGGCCGCTGCTCGCGCTGGGGGGTCGTGGCCTACGCCTCCTCGCTCGACCATCCCGGGCCGATGACCCGGACCGTGCGCGACGCGGCGATCATGCTCAAGGCGATGGCCGGGCACGACCCGAAGGATTCGACCTCGGCCGCGGTCCCGGTGCCGGATTACGAGGCGGCGCTGGCGGGCGGCGTGCGCGGCCTAAGGGTCGGCATCCCAAAGGAATACCGGGTCGACGGCATGCCGGACCGGATCGAGGCGCTGTGGCGGCAGGGCGTCGAGTGGCTGCGCCTGGCCGGGGCCGAGCCGGTCGAGATCAGCCTGCCGCACACCAGATACGCGCTGCCGGCCTATTACATCATCGCCCCGGCCGAGGCCTCCTCCAACCTCGCGCGCTACGACGGGGTTCGCTTCGGGCTGCGGGTCGACGGCGACAGCCTCGACGAAATGTACGCGCTGACCCGCGCCGCCGGGTTTGGCGCCGAGGTCCGCCGCCGCGTGCTGATCGGTACTTATGTGCTCTCGGCCGGCTATTACGACGCCTATTACCTGAAGGCGCAGCGGGTGCGGGCCTTGATCGCGCGCGACTTTACCCAGGCGTTCGAGCGGGTCGACTGCATCCTGGCCCCGACCGCGCCCTCGGCCGCCTTCGCCATCGGCGAGAACAGCGGCGATCCGGTCGCGATGTATCTGAACGACGTGTTTACCGTGCCGGCGGACCTCGCCGGGCTGCCGGCGGTCTCGGCCCCGGCCGGGCTTTCCGCCGACGGGCTGCCGCTCGGTCTGCAGATCATCGGCCGCGCCTTTGACGAGGAGACCGTGCTGCGGGTCGCCGAGGCCTTGGAAAGCGCCGCGCAGTTCCGACATCTGCCGGGCTTTCTTGCTGGAGAAGCGACATGATCGAGGGCCGCACCGGGCCATGGGAGGTCGTGATCGGGCTCGAGGTCCATGCCCAGGTGGCATCGAAGGCGAAGCTGTTCTCGGCGGCGGCGACCGGGTTCGGGGCGGCGCCCAACACCCAGGTCTCGCCGGTCGACGCCGCCTTTCCGGGGATGCTGCCGGTCATTAACCGCCATTGCGTCGAGCAGGCGGTCAGGACCGGGCTCGGCCTCGGCGCCCAGATCAACCTGACGAGCGTCTTCGACCGCAAGAACTACTTCTACCCCGACCTGCCCCCCGGCTATCAGATTTCGCAATATTCGCAGCCCATCGTCGGCCGCGGCCGGGTGGCGCTGGACATGCCGGACGGCCGGGTGCGTGAGATCGGCGTCACCCGCCTCCATCTCGAGCAGGACGCCGGCAAGAGCCTGCACGACCAGCATCCGAGCCTGACCTATGTCGATTTGAACCGCGCCGGCGTGGCGCTGATGGAGATCGTCTCCGAGCCCGATCTGAGGAGCGCCGAGGAGGCCGGGGTCTATCTGCGCAAATTGCGCTCGATCCTGCGCTGTCTCGGCACTTGCGACGGCAACATGGAGGAAGGCTCGCTGCGCTGCGACGCCAACGTCTCGGTGCGCCGGCCGGGCGAGCCTTACGGCACCCGCTGCGAGATCAAGAACCTGAACTCGGTGCGCCATGTCATGCAGGCGATCGACTACGAGGCGGGCCGCCAGGTCGAGCTGATCGAGGAGGGCGGCGTGGTCGCGCAGCAGACGCGGCTGTTCGACGCCGGGCGCGGGGTCACCCGGCCGATGCGCTCGAAGGAGGATGCGCACGACTACCGCTATTTCCCCGACCCCGACCTGCTGCCGCTGGTCCTCGACCCGCAGTGGGTTGCGCGGCTGCGCGCAGGGCTGCCGGAACTGCCCGACGCGAAAAAGGCGCGGTTCGTCGCGGCCTACGGCCTCTCGCCCGAAGACGCCGATGTGCTGGTCGCCGAGCGGGAGACGGCGCTCTTTTTTGAGCGGGTCGCCGAAGGCCGCGATCCGAAGGCGGCGGCCAACTGGGTGATGGGCGAGCTGTTCGCCGCGCTGCGCCGGCTCGGGGTCGGCATCGAGCAATCGCCGGTCGCCGCCGAGCAGCTCGGCGCATTGATCGACCTGATCGCCGACGGCACGATCTCGGGCCGGCTCGCCAAGGACGTGTTTGCCGAAATGGCCGCATCGGGCGCCGACCCGGCCGCGATCGTCGAAGCCAAGGGGCTGCGCCAGGTGACCGACGAGGCCGTCGATCGCGGCGGCGATCGACGCGGTCCTCGCCGCCCAGCGCGAGAAGGTCGTCGAGTACCGCGCCGGCCGCGACAAGCTCTACGGCTTCTTCGTCGGCCAGGTCATGCGCGCCACCCAAGGCAAAGCCAACCCGGCGCTGGTTAATGACTTGCTGAAGAAAAAGCTTTCAGGGTAGGGAACCAACGTGCCCGCGGCGAGGGTCGCTCGTGGGCCATCGGGATCGCTCGCGCGCAGGCAGCGACGGCGCTGATGCACCCGCTGCGGTGCGCCCCCAAGCATCCCGCTTGGACCTCCCACAGCCATCTGCTATCATATGATAGCAGGAGCGCCATATGCCGCAGCTACTGGTCCGAGATATCCCACAAGAAATCGTCGAAGCGTTGAAGCGCAGAGCTGCCGGGCACGGCCGCAGCGCCGAAGCCGAGCACCGGATCATCCTGGAAGAAGCATTGCATGCCGGCCGCACCGGCTTTCGCGAGCGCGCCGCCGCGTTGCGTGAGGCAACGCGCGGCCGGATCTCGATCGGATCGGAGGAGCTGATTCGACAAGATCGAGACGAACGGTGACCGTTGTCATAGACGCTTCGGTAGCCGTCAAATGGGTGCTTCGCGAGACTGGTAGCGATGCGGCTGATGCGCTCCTTGACGATCACGACTTGATAGCGCCCGATTTATGGCTCGCAGAAGCTGGAAATGCGCTCTGGCGCAGAGCGCGCATCGGCGAGATCACGGCGAATGAAGCAAATGTGCGCCTGTCCGAGCTGCGGAATGCGCCAGTTGCGTCGCATGCGATAGAACCGCATGTGGATCAGGCGTTAAACCTCGCTATCGAGCTCGGCCACCCAGTCTACGATTGCCTGTATCTGGCCCTCGCGGCGCGCCATATGACCCACGTCGTAACCGCCGATCGCCGCTTCGCCGCGGTCGTGAATGGGTCGCAATTTTCCGGCAGTGTCCGCCTGCTCGTCCCGTGAGGCGATCCTCTCACGCGCAGCCGGCGACGGCGCGGCGGGCCATGACGTTGACGAGATGGGCGCGGTATTCGGCGCTGGCGTGGATGTCGGAGTTGAGGCCCGTGTCGGGGATCGCGATGTCCTTGATCGCGTCCGGGGTGAAGGAAGCGGCGAGGGCGGCTTCCATCGCCGGCACGCGGAAGACGCACGGGCCGGCGCCGGTGACGCGCGACGCGCACGCCGCCGCCGGTCTTGGCGACGAACACGCCGACGATCGCATAGCGCGAGGCCGGGTTCGGGAACTTCTGGTAGTCCGCCTGCGCCACCTTCGGGAAGCGCACCGCGGTCACGATCTCGCCGGGCTCCAGCGCGGTCTCGAACATGCCGTTGAAGAAATCGTCGGCCGCGATCTTGCGCTTGTTGGTCTGCACCGTGGCCCCGAGCGCCGACCAGGGCCGCCGGATAATCCGCCGCCGGGTCGTTGTTCGAGATCGAGCCGCCGATCGTGCCGCGGTTGCGCACCGCCGGGTCGCCGATCATGCCGGCGAGCGCGGCCAGCGCCGGGATCGCTCCCTTGACGACTCGGCGAGTCGGCTGACCTCGGCATGCCGGGTCATCGCGCCGATGACGACCGCGTCGCCGCCGTCGTGATGCCCGCGCAGCGACGACGATCGCGCCGAGATCGACCAGATCGGACGGCTTGGCGAGGCGCAGCTTCAGGGTCGGGATCAGGGTCATGCCGCCGGCGACGAGCTTGGCTTCGGCGTTGGCCCCGAGGAAGCTCGCGGCGTCGTCGAGGCTCGCGGGCTTGTGATAGTCGAATTCGTACATCGGGCTCTCCCTTATTCCGCGGCGAGCGGCCGGCGGTGCTGCTGGATCGTGCGCCAGATCTTTTCCGGCGTGGCCGGCATGTCGAGATGCGCGGACGCCGAGCGGCGCCAGCGCGTCGACAACGGCGTTGGCGATCGCCGGCGGCGCGCCGATCGCGCCCGGCCTCGCCGCAGCCTTTGACGCCGAGCGGGTTGTGCGTGCACATCGTGACGTGGGTCGACAGCGCGAAGTTCGGCAGGTCGTCGGCCCGCGGCATCGCGTAGTCCATGTAGGAGCCGGTCACCAGCTGCCCCGTTTCCTGGTCGTAGACGCAGCCTTCGAGCAGCGCCTGGCCGATGCCCTGGGCCAGCCCGCCATGGACCTGGCCCTCGACGATCATCGGATTGATGATCCGCCCGAAATCGTCCGCTGCGGTGAAGTTGACGATCGTCGACGCTGCCCGGTCTCGGGGTCGATCTCGACCTCGGCGATATGGGCGCCCGACGGGAAGGTGAAGTTCTTCGGGTCGTAGAAGGCGGTCTCGTCGAGGCCGGGCTCGAGCTCGTCGATGCGGGTAGTTGTGCGGCACGTAGGCGGTCAGCGCCACCTCGCCGAAGGTCTTCGAGCGGTCGGTGCCGGCGACGGTGAACGCGCCGTCCTTGAACTCGATATCGGCCTCGGCCGCCTCCAGCAGGTGCGCGGCGATCTTGCGGCCCTTGGCGATCACCTTGTCCAGCGCCTTGACGATGGCCGAGCCGCCGACCGCCAGCGAGCGCGAGCCGTAGGTGCCCATGCCGAAGGGGATCTTGGCGGTGTCGCCGTGGACGATCTCGATGCTCTCGATCGGCATGCCGAGGGTGTCGGCGACGAGCTGCGCGAAGGTCGTCTCGTGGCCCTGGCCGTGGCTGTGCGTGCCGGTGAACACCGTGACGCTGCCGGTGGGATGGACGCGGACCGCCGCGCTCTCGTAGAGCCCGGCGCGGGCGCCGAGCGAGCCGACCACCGCCGAGGGGGCGATGCCGCAGGCCTCGATATAGGTGGCGAGGCCGATGCCGCGCAGCTTGCCGCGCGCCGCCGCCTCGCGCCGCCGCGTCTCGAAGCCGGCATAATCGGCCGCCTTCAGCGCCATGCTCGAGCGTGGCGACGATAATCGCCGCTGTCGTATTGCAGCGCGACCGGCGTCTGGTAGGGAAGGCGTCGGCCGGGATGAAGTTGCGCCGGCGCAGCTCGGCCGGGTCCATCCTCATCTCGCGGCCGCCATGTCGACGATGCGCTCGAGCAGATAGGTCGCCTCCGGCCGCCCGGCGCCGCGATAGGCGTCGACCGGCACGGTGTTGGTGAAGACCGCCTTGACCTCGGCATAGATCGCCGGCGTCGTGTAGGTGCCGGCGAGCAGCGTCCCGTAGAGATAGGTCGGGATGCAGGGCGCGAAGGTCGAGAGATAGGCGCCCATGTTGGCGAGGGTCGAGACCTTGAGCGCCAGGAACTTGCCGTCCTTGTCGAGCGCCAGCTCGGCATGGGTGACGTGGTCGCGGCCTTGCGCGTCGGACATGAAGCTCTCGGAGCGGTCGGCCGTCCATTTGACCGGCCGGCCCAACTTGCCGGCGGCCCAGGTGACGATCGCCTCCTCGGCGTAGTGATAGATCTTCGAGCCGAAGCCGCCGCCGACATCGGGCGCGACGACGCGCAGCTTGTGCTTCCGGGATGTGCAGCACGAAGGCGCCCATCAGCAGCCGGATGACGTGCGGGTTCTGGCTGGTCGTGAAGAGCGTGTAGCTCGCCGGTGCGCGCGGTCGAACTCGCCGATCGCGGCGCGCGGCTCCATCGCGTTGGGGACGAGGCGGTTGTTGACGAGGTCGAGCTTGGCGACGTGCGCCGCCTTGGCGAAGGCCGCGTCGACCGCCGCCTTGTCGCCGAGATGCCAGTCGTAGCAGATGTTGCCCGGCGCCTCGTCGCGCACCTGCGGCGCGCCGGGCTTCAGCGCCGTCGGCCGGGTCGACGACGGCGGGCTCGCTCGGCATAGTCGACGCGCGACCAGCTCGGCCGCGTCGCGCGCCTGCGCCAGGGTCTCGGCGATGACGACGGCGACCGGATCGCCGACATGGCGCACCCGGTCGGTCGCCAGCACCGGATGCGGCGGCTCGACCATCGGCGAGCCGTCCTTGATGTGATCAGCCAGCCGCAGGGCAGCCCGCCGACGCCGTCGGCCGCGAAGTCGGCGCCGGTGTAGACGGCCGACGACGCCCGGCGCCGCCCGCGCCGCCGCGGTGTCGATGCCGGCGATCCGGGCATGCGCGTGCGGGCTGCGCAGGATGTAGGCGTAGAGCTGGCCGGGGCGGTTGATGTCGTCGGTGTAGTTGCCCTGCCCGGTGAGGAAGCGGAAATCCTCGCGGCGCCGGACCGGCGTTCCGATCGTGGTCATCGGCCTTACTCCGCCGCCGCCCCATGGACATTGGCGGGCGGCGCCTCGCCGCGCATCACCGCCGCGCCCTCGGCGATCGCCTTCACGATGTTGTGGTAGCCGGTGCAGCGGCAGATATTGCCTTCGAGCCATTCGCGGATCTCGCTGCTCGCTCGGGCTCGGGTTGTTCTTGGCCAGGTCGACCGCGCTCATCACCATGCCGGGCGTGCAGAAGCCGCATTGCAGCCCGTGATTGTTCGCGGAACGCCTCCTGCATCGGGTGCAGCTGTCGCCGTTGGCCACGCCCTCGATGGTCATGCACCTTAGCGCCCTCGGCCTGGACCGCCAGCAGGGTGCAGGACTTGACCGACTCGCCGTCGACATGGACGACGCAGGCGCCGCACTGGCTGGTGTCGCAGCCGACATGCGTGCCGGTGAGGCCGAGCTGCTCGCGCAGCAACTGCACCAGCAGGGTGCGGCCCTCGACCGTCGCCGATACCGGCTTGCCGTTCACGGTGAGGCTCACCGTCTTTTGCATCGAACCCTCCCTGGAGCGCATGGCGTGGCCGCCGCCCGGCGGCTGAGGCCAGGACAAATCTTCCCGCCGCCGCCGTTCCCGGTCAAGATATCAGCTTCTGGTGAAGAGGTAGAGGATCGCCGCGATCACCGCCGCCAGCCCCGCCGCCCACACCAGGGGCGACAATCTGCCGCCGGCCGGGCCCGGCGCCGGCGCGGCCTCGCGCAGCGGAGGCCTCGGCGGGGCCGCCGGCTCGGCCGGGGCCGGGGCCGGTTCAACGGCGATGGCAGGCGGCGCCTCGGCCGTCATCTCGGCGGCGAACCGGCCAAAGAAATCATCGGCCATCTTGCGCGAGACGCCGTCGATCAGGCGCGAGCCGATCTGCGCCAGCTTGCCGCCGACATGCGCCTGGACCGCGTAGCGCAGCTCGGTCGCGCCGCCGTCCTCGGCGAGGTCGACCTTGGCCCCGCCCTTGGCGAAGCCGGCGACGCCGCCGCTGCCTTCGCCGCTGATCGTGTAGCCTTTCGGCGGGTCGAGGTCGGACAGCGCCACCTTGCCGTTGAACGTCGCGCGCACCGGGCCGACCGCGGCGACGACCCTGGCGGCGAACTCGGTGTCGGACAATTTCTCGATCGTCTGGCAGCCGGGGATGCAGCGCTTGAGCACTTCCGGGTCGTTGAGCCCTTCCCAGACGCGCTGGCGCGGCGCCGCGATGCGATACTCGCCGTTCATCTCCATCGGCGCGGGTCCTTGTGCTGCATGGCGAAAGTGTGGTCGCGGGGACCGGTGATTGCAACCGCGGGATGGCGCTGCGGCGGGGCGCGAAAAAGCCGCCGCGCCGCGGAATAAGCGCGCGATTGCTGCGGTCTTCCCCGGTGCGGGGTAGAAGAGCGCATGGCGTGGATCGCGGAGCGGCGGCGGCGGAGCCGGTTCGAGGCGGTGGTGCTGCCCCATCTCGACGCCGCCCATGCGCTCGCCCGGTGGTTGACGCGCAACGACGCCGACGCCGCCGATGTCGTGCAGGAGGCGTGTCTGCGGGCGTTTCGCTATTTCGACAGCTATCGCGAAGGCGATGCCAAGAGCTGGCTGCTGAAGATCGTCCGGCGCAGCTGCTACGACTGGATCGGGCGCAACCGGCCCTCCGAGCTGGTGCCGCTCGACGCCGAGGCCGATCCCGACGGCGGCCTCGCCGGCCCGGCGGGCATGGCGGTCGACGCCGACGCGCTGCTGCAGAACCGCTCCGACCTGCGGCGGCTCGATCGGCTGATCGAGGCGTTGCCGCCGCAATTGCGCGAGGCGATCGTGCTGCGCGAATTGCACGAGCTCGACTACCGCCAGATCGCCGAGGTGACGGACGCGCCGATCGGGACGGTGATGTCGCGGCTGCATCGGGCGCGCTCGGCGCTGCGCCGCGCCTGGGACGGAAAGGATTGCCGGTAATGGAGTGCGTAGAGGCCCGCCCCCGGCTCGACCCCTATCTCGACGGCGAGCTCGCCGACAGCGAGCGCGGCCCGCTGCGCGACCACATCGCGGGCTGCGCCGAGTGCGCTGCCGAAGCCGCCGCGCTCGAACGCCTGCGCGACGGCATCCGTCGGGAGGCCCCGGCCTTCCGCGCGCCCGAGGCGCTGCGTTCGCGGATCCGCTTCGCGCTGCGCGGCGAGCCCGAGCCCTCCACCGCATGGCGGGCGCCGCGGATGCTCGCCTACGCCGCCTCGCTGCTGCTCGCCGTGGCGCTCGGCGCCGGCGGCGGCTGGTTCGCCGCCGGCGAGCGGCAGCAGGATGCGATCGCCGCCGAAGTCATCGACAGCCATCTGCGCTCGCTCCTCGGCACGCACCTGACCGATGTCGAATCCTCCGACAGGCACACGGTCAAGCCGTGGTTCGCCGGCCGCACCGAGCTGTCGCCGCCGGGGGTCGATCTCGCCGCGCAGGGCTTTCCGCTGATCGGCGGCCGGCTCGACCTGATCGGCGGCAAGCCGGTCCCGGCGCTCGTCTATCGCGCCGGCAAGCACGTGATCAACGTCTTCGTGCTGGCGAAGCGCGCGGGCGACCTCGGCCAGACCGTCACCCGCCGCGGCTATACCTTGCGCCACTGGAACCAGGGCGATCTCGGCTATTGGGCGGTCTCCGACGCCTCGCCCGACGAGCTCGCCGAATTCGAGCGCCTGTTCCGCGCCGCGACCGCGGGGTAGGCGGCCAGGCCCGCCCGCATCGGCCGGCTCAAGGGGTCGCCGATCGCAACCCCGACGCGACGCACACGCCAGCCCCGCGCCGCCGGGGATTGTCGAATGATCCGAAAATACGCAAAGTCCCGCGGTTTTGGCGCGACCCGGGAGATCATGCGGCCATGAATGTCGAGAAAGCGGTCAATATCGAAGACCTCCATCGCATGGCCAAGCGGCGGCTGCCGAAAATCGCCTTCGATTTTATCGAGGGCGGGCTGGAGGACGAGCGCGGGCTCGAGCGCAACACCTCGGCCTTTCACAAGCACCAGCTGCTGCCGCGCTACCTGGTCGACGTGTCGAAGCGCGACCAGTCGGCGACCCTCTTCGGCCATGTCTACGCCAGCCCGTTCGGGATCTCGCCGACCGGTGGCGCCGGCCTCTTTCGCCGCGGCGCCGATCTGATGCTGGCCGAGGCCGCGGCCAAGGCGAACATCCCCTACATCATGTCCGGGGCAAGCAACGATTCGATCGAGGCGGCGGCGAAAATCGCGCCGAAGAACGCCTTCTACCAGCTCTACGCGGCGAGCGAGGCCGGGATCCGCGACGACATGATCCGCCGCACCGCCGATGCCGGGCTCAACGCGCTGGTGCTGACGGTCGACGTGCCGGTCGGCTCAAAGCGCGAGCGCAACATCCGAAACGGCTTCGCCAATGTCCGCGGCGGCCTCTTGCAGGCGCTGAGCCTGAAGCCCGCGATCCTCTTAGAGGCGCTGACCCATCCCGGCTGGATCGTCGAGTACCTGAAGCACGGCGGCGGCACGCCGATGCTGCAGAACTGGCAGCCCTACGCCAAGAACGGCGCCAGCGCCGAGGAGGTCTACAATTTCTCCCGCTCGCTGATGCCCTACAACGCGCAGACGTGGCGCGATCTCGAGCATTACCGGCGGCTCTTCCCGCGCAACCTCGTCGTCAAGGGGATCATGAGCCCGGCCGATGCGGTCCGCGCCGCCGAGATCGGCTGCGACGGCATCATCGTCTCGAACCATGGCGGCCGTCAGCTCGACCAGGCCCCGGCCTCGCTCGACGTGCTGCCGGCGATCAAGGCGGCGGTCGGCGACAAGCTGACGGTGATGCTCGACAGCGGCGTGCGGCGCGGCGCCGACATCCTGATAGCGCTGTGCCTCGGCGCCAAATTCGTCTTCATGGGCCGGCCGACGCTCTACGGCGCCGCGGCCGGCGGCATCGCCGGCGTCAACAAGGCGATCTCGATCTTCCGCGGCGAGATCGACCTGGTGATGGGCCAGATCGGCTGCCCGAGCCTCAATCAGCTCGGCCCCGATTTCCTGTGGCGCGACGACTGGCCGCGCAACGACTGAGGGCGCCGGGCCCGGCTCAGATTTCGCCCTCCTGCTTGAGCATGCGCAGGCCTTTGCGCAACGCCGCGACGGTGTCATCGAGCTCGGGCTCGCCGTGCGTCGCCGAGACGACGCCGCCGGGGCTGCTGTTGAAATCGACGCCGTTGGTCATCATCGCCAGGCGGAATTTGTGGATCAGGCCGGCATGGCGGTTGCCGGTCAGGATCTCGTGCGGCTGGCCGAGCGGGTCGAACCGGGTCGGGGCGATCGCGACGCCCTCGGGGTTGGTGAAGATGTGCAGGTGCGAGAAGGCGCCATAGGCGGCCCACGGCACATGCTCCTCCTCGAACGCCTCGTTCAGCCGCCGGCGAACGGCCTCGCCATAGGCGTTGGCGCGGGCGCAGGCGTCGGTCGTGCCGACGATCTCCAGCGCGGCGACCCCGGCCGCAGCGGAAAGCGGGTTGGCGTTGAAGGTGCCTTGATGGGCGATCTTCTCGCGCTCCTGCGCCTTGGCGACGCCAAAATCCAACAGGTCGAGGATGTCCTTGCGGCCGGTCACCGCCCCGCCGGGCAGCCCGCCGGCCATGATCTTGGCGAGCGTCGTCAGGTCGGGCTTGACCCCGTAAACGGCCTGGGCGCCGCCCGGGGCGACGCGGAACCCGGTCACCACCTCGTCGAAGATCAGGAGCACGCCCGCCTGCCGGGTCAAGTCGCGCAGCGCGGTCAGAAAGGCGGGGTCGATCGGCAGCCGCGCGCCGTGGGCGCCGGTCGGCTCGATGATCGCGGCGGCGATGTCGTCGTGCTGCTCGAGCAGCCGCGCCAGCCCCTCGGCGTCGTTCTGCTCGGCCAGCACCACGTTGCCGGCGACGCCGGGCAAGACGCCGGTGGTCGGGGTTCCGTCGAAATGGCTGGCGTAGCCCGAGGTCATGTGGTCGTGCCAGCCGTGGAAATGATGCTTGAAGCGGATGAGCTTCGACTTGCCGCTGAAGGCGCGGGCGAGCCGCAGCGCCATCAACGTCGCCTCGGTGCCGGACGAGGTGAAGCGCACCCGTTCGGCCGACGGGACCAGCTTCAGGATCCATTCGGCCCAGGCGATCTCGGTCTCGTGGCTGGCGCCGAAATGGGTCCCGCGCTCGATCTGCTCATGCACCGCCTGCACCACCTTGGGATGGCAATGGCCGAGCAGGAGCGCGCCGTGGCCGCCGAAATAGTCGACGTAGCAATTGCCGTCGACATCCCATTTGCGCGGCCCCTTGGCGCGGTCGACATAGATCCCGTAGGGCTCGAGGTAGCGGGAATCGTGGGTGATGCCGCTCGGGAAGAAACGCGCGGCCTTCTCGGCCTCGGCGGCCGAGCCCGGGGTCGCGGCGCGATAGGCGGCGATGATCGGCGAGTTGGTCAGGCTGTCGGGCATGCCGGCACTCCTCGAGGGCAAGCGTCTGCGCGGCGTTGTAGGCCCTGCCGCGGCCTCGGCCAAGCGCGGAAAGGGCCGCCCCGAGAGGCGGCCCTTTCACAACCCTAAACACCGGCGGCCGATCGCGGCCGCGAGCCGTAGCCTTCAAGTCAGGCCCGGATCTCCGAAACGAGGATCCTGGTCACGGCAGCGGACGACCGCGGTTTATGGTTAGACACAGGATCACCTCCTTTCAGTTGTTGCGCCGAAGGGCGTCAATCTACGGAAAAGCCGGCTCCCCGACAAGCGGTCTTATTCGCAATCGCAGCCCTCCCGCCCGGCCGGTTTCGCGCTAGACTGGGAAACCGCCGATTTCCCGCGGGAAGGAGTGACAATGCGCCGCAGCACCGACCGCATCCTGACCACCCACACCGGCAGCCTGCCGCGCCCGGCCGAGCTGACCCGGCTCTTTGTCCGCCGGGCGCGCGGCGAATCGGTCGACGCGGCCGAGCTCGACCGGCTCGGCCAGGCGGCGCTGCGCGGCATCGTCACGAAGCAGGCCGAGGCCGGGGTCGACCTCGGCAACAACGGCGAGCAGCAGCGCGAGGGATTTTTTCTGCACATCCGCCACCGGATGAGCGGCTTTGGCGGGTCATGGCAGCGCTTCCCGCGCGCCGACGCGCTGCGCTACCCGATCTTCAAGCGGATCATGGAGGAGCAGCTCGCCGCCCGCCAGGCGGTCAGCAACATGGGGCCGCCCAAGGCGATCGCCGAGGTGCGCTATCTCGGCCGCGCCGCCGTCGAAGCCGAAATCGCCGATTTCCGCGCCGCCCTCGCCGACACCGGCGCGCAATTCGTCGAGCCGTTCCTGACCGCCCCTTCGCCCGGCATCATCGCGGGCGCCATGAAGAACGAATATTACGACAGCGAGGCGGCCTATCTCGCGGCGCTGGGCGCGGCGCTGCGCGAGGAGTACGAGGCGATCGTCGGGGCCGGGCTCCTGTTGCAGCTCGACTGCCCCGATCTGGCGCTCGAACGCCACCTCTCCTACCAGGACCGGCCGCTCGGCGATTTTCTCGGCTTTGTCGAGCGGGTCGTGGCGACGATCAATGACGCGCTCGTCAACATCCCGGCCGACAAGGTGCGGCTCCATGTGTGCTGGGGCAATTACGAGGGGCCGCACGATTGCGACGTGCCGCTCGCCGATATCCTGCCGATCCTGCAAAAGGCCAAGGTCGGCGCCTTCTTCCTGCCCTTCGCCAACCCGCGCCACGCGCACGAGTACAAGGTGTTCGAGAAGAACGCCGCTCGCCGACGACCAGATCCTGATCGCCGGGGTGGTCGACAGCCTGACCAATTTCGTCGAGCACCCCGAGGCCGTCGCCGACCGGCTGGAGCGCGTGGCCCAAGTGGTCGGCGACCCGCGCCGGGTGATCGCCGGCACCGATTGCGGCTTCGACACCTCGGCCGGCATGGGCCGCGTCGCCGAGGACGTGGTCTGGGCCAAGCTCAAAGCGATGGCCGAAGGCGCCCGCATCGCCTCGGCGCGGCTCGGGATGGGGTAAGCGCTGATCTCGATCGCCAGCTCGCTGTTGTCTCGAGATTGCTTCCCCGCGGGTCAGGCCCGCGGGTTGCAATGACGACAGTTATCCTCGTCATTGCGAGTTTCCCACCGGCCTGTGGCCGACCCGCCCTGGATGAAACCTAGGCGGCGCCCGGAGCGGCCCCCCTCACCCTTCCCTCTCCCCCCGATCGGGGGGAGAGGGTTGAGAAGGGTTGGCGAGGCGAACCCGAGCCTTACCCGGAGCTGGGTGAGGGGGGCTGCCCACCGCCGAAAGCATCTCTGTTTCTTGTTAGGAGCCCACGGGTCCGCGCTTTGCGCGGCTCGAGGACAGGCTCCGCGACGACGCAATCTCGATCCGACGATGCAACGCGATAGAAATCCGCTCTGCCGCCGGCAGGACAGGATGTGCTACAGCCGTCCGGCGACGGCTGCCAGCGGCGAGGCCTTGCCCGCGGCCCGTTACTGCGCCGGCAGCTCGAGAGCGGCGGTCAGGTCGCCGAGCGGCGGGCTGCCGTTCCTGGCGAAGGCGGCGTCGCGCGCGGTCAGGCCCGGCAGCATCGGCAGCGCGAACCGGCGGGTGATCAGGCGCAGGATCGAGGTCGTGTCGTAGAGCGTGTGGTCGACAAACCCCTGCCTGGCGTAGGGCGAGACGATGATCGCCGGGATCCGCGAGCCCGGCCCCCAGCGGTCGCCTTTTGGCGGCGGGACGTGGTCCCAGATCCCGCCGTTTTCGTCATAGGTGACGATGACCACCATATGCGCCCATTGCGGCCCTTGCTTGAGATGGGCGACGACATCGGCGATGTGGCGGTCGCCGGCGAGCACGTCGGCATAGCCCGAATGCTCGTTCAGATTGCCTTGCGGCTTGTAGAAGGCGACCTGCGGCAGCGAGCCGGCGTCGATCGCCTTGATGAATTCGCCGCCGCCGAGCCCGCCGTCCCGCAGGTGCTCGGCCCGCGCCGCCGTGCCCGGCGCCATGTCGGCGAAATAATTGAACGGCTGGTGGTGGTACTGGAAGTTCGGCGCCGGCGCCGCGTTGTCGCCGTCGAGCGTCGCCTGCCAGGCCCCGGCATACCAAGCCCAGGGCACCCCCTTGGCGCTCAACAGGTCGCCGATCGTCTCTTCGGTCTGCGGCGGCAGGGTTGTCGGCTTTTCCGGATCGGCATAGGCGGGGTCGCCGCCGGCGGCCGGCTTGTTGGCGCTCGGCTGGTAGGGCGGCTGCATCGTGTTGACCGCGTAGAAATCCGGCGTCAGGTTGCCGTCGCGGACGAATTTGGGAATCCCGTCCAATGCCGATTTGGGTGAGTTCTCCGCGATCTTCAGCGTCACGCCGTCGGCTTCGACCGCCGCGATCGAATCCTTGGCCGGGCTCCGATCGGCGTTCGGGTATTTCGGCGAGCAGGCGCAGATCAGCCAAAAGTGGTTGTAGAACGAGCCGCCGAACCCGCCCATGAAGAAATTGTCGGCGAGCGTATATTGCTTGGCGATATCCCACATCGGCAATCTGCTGCCGTCGTAGTGGCCCATGACCAGCGCCCCGGAATCGGCATAGGCGGCGAACCGGTTGCTCCTGCCGCCGGCGATCTGCATCTGGTTCTGATAGAAGCGATGCCACAGATCATGGGTGACGACGCTGAGCGGGGTGTTGAAGCCGTTCGGGTCGTCGATCGCGAAGGGGGCGTTCGGCAGGTGCGCGGTCTGCGCCTCGGTCACCGCCGGGACGACGCCCTTGGCGGTCAGCCCGCCCCAGATCGGCGGCAGCTCCTTGAGCGCCGAGCCGTCGCGGTCGAGCTGTGTGGTGCTCTCCGGGCTCGCGTTCGCCAGCCCGTCGGCGCCGGGGAAGAGGCCGTAGAGATTGTCGAAGCTGCGGTTCTCGGCATAGATCACGACGATGTTCCGCACCTCGTCGAGCCCGGCGGCGGCGGCCGCGTTGACGACTGCCGCGACGAGCAATCCCGGCAGCAAAACGAATAGCTTCATCTGGCGGCTCCCCCTGCTGGACCGAACCATGCGCAATCCTACGATGAAACGCGGCTCTGGCGATGTTGCGGTTTGGTGACGCGGCGGCGGCCGCGGCGATGCTGCTCTGCGCCCTTTGCCCGATCGGCGGCGGCCGGGCCGAGCCGGCGGGCCAGCCGCGCGCGGAGGTTTATCGGCGGGTCGAGGCGATGCGGGCGCTCGGCCGCCGGATGTTCTCCGATCCGACGCTCTCCGCGTCGGGCAGGCTGTCCTGCGCGTCCTGCCACAGCCCGGCCGACGCCTTCGGGCCGCCGAACGCGCTGGCGGTCCAGCTCGGCGGCCGGGATATGCGGCGGAGCGGGGCTCGCGCCGCGCCGTCGCTCAGATACCTGCAGGCGGCGCCGCAATTCACCGAGCACTTTTTCGATTCCGACGACGAGGCCGACGGCAGCGTCGACAACGGCCCGACCGGCGGGCTGACCTGGGACGGCCGCGCCGACCGGACGCGCGACCAGGCGCGCATCCCGTTGCTGGCGTCAAACGAGATGGCCAATGCGGGCCCGGCCGAGCTCGTCGCCCGCCTCGCGCGCGCGCCTTACGCCGAGGAGTTCCGCCGTGTGTTCCCCGATCCGGGCAAGGCCTTCGCCGGGGCGCTCGAGGCGCTCGAGGCCTATCAGCAAAGCCCGGCCGAATTCTTTCCCTACAGCAGCAAGTACGACGCCTGGCTCGCCGGCGCGGCCGAGCTGACCGCGGCCGAACGGCGCGGCCTTTCGCTGTTCGAGGACGAGGCCAAGGGCAGTTGCGCCCGCTGCCATATCAGCCAACGCGCCAAGGACGGGACGCCGCCGCAATTCACCGATTACGGGCTCATTGCGCTCGGCGCGCCGCGCAACCCCGAGATCCCGGCCAATGCCGACCCCGCCTATTTCGATCTCGGCCTGTGCGGCCCGCTGCGCACCGATTTCGCCGACCGGGCCGAATATTGCGGGCTCTTCATGACCCCGACACTGCGCAACGTCGCGACCCGCCGCGTCTTCTTCCACAACGGCGTCTTCCACAGCCTGCGGCAGGCCGTCGCCTTCTACGCCGAGCGCGACGTCAGGCCCGAAAAATGGTTCCCGCGCGACGTCGATGGCCGGGTGCGCAAATACGACGACCTGCCGGCGCAGTATCACGGCAATATCGAGGCCGACCCGCCCTTCGGCGGCGCGCCCGGCGACGCGCCGCCCTTGTCGGACGCCGAGGTCGACGACATCGTGGCCTTCCTGCAGACCCTGACCGACGGCTTTCGTCCTTAGTGTCCGACCCGATATGAAGCCCGTTATGTCAGTGAGTTATCGTCGCCCCCGCGGAAGCGGGGGGCCAGAGCCTGCCCCTGGCATGAACAGGGGGAGCCGTTCGAGCCCTTGGAGCACTGGGTTCCCGCCTTCGCGGGAACGACGAACCTATTAACAAATACAGATTCATTTCAAGTCGTACTCTTGGAGCGGCCTCCGATCGAGTTGACCCTATTTTTGAGGGATTGTCATTGCGAGGAGCGCATCGCGCGACGAAGCAATCTCGACGGGACGAGCGATGTCGGCCCGAGATTGCTTCCTTGCGGGTCGAGCCCGCGGGTCGCAATGACAATCCCGCGACGCGCTTCGATTTGAACGAAATTTTCTCTAAAACCTGGTTCGAAACGAGCCGCGCCGCCGAAACCAGCCGCCAACGGAAATCCAGCCGAAGAAATCACCTGATCCCGAGCGCGGTCTTCAGCCCTTGAAGGACGGATCGGTAAACTGCCCCGATCTCCTCTTTCGAGATCGCTTGTATTCGGTCGGGATCGGCCTGCTCGGCGCGAACGAGTTTGTGCAGCATAGCGATTTGGCGCCTCCGCCATATGGCCGAGTTGAGGGCAACATCACGAAGAGTGAGCCGTTCCCCGATTTCCACCGAGGATCCGATCGCGATCTCCGACAGCGCCTCTTCCATCCTGCCCCATTCCACCGCATAGGCCTTCGCCAGGGCGCGAGCTCTCTGGTTCACCGAGGCGGAGAATGGATCCCCGAGGGCAAGGGCCAGATCGAAGAACGGAGCCGTGCCAGGTCCGCCGATGGCCTCGATCGGACCGAGCGCGAAGGATACTTTTGATTGGCTCCGCCCAACGGGCAGCCACGCCTCGATGATTTCGTCGCCGGCAATCGGCCGCGTCATCGGGTCCGGAACACTCAGCTCCAACGCTGCGGCGTGGCCACCGGGCGCGCTGCGAACCCCCACAGCCTTCAACAGGTGCAGGCGGTCGCTCCGATTCCGGCGAAAGCGAAAATAGCCCGTCAGGAGAGCCGCCTCATCGCAACCAGCGACCAGCGGCAGCTTTACGAGGCATCCGGCTACGTCACGCCATGCGGCAAGGGCGACCGGAACCCAGCAGGTCTCCACTCGACCTTCGGGCAGGGTCAGCGTGATTCGGCCCGCACCTGAGCTTCCGGCGGCGGTTGCCGTGATTTCCGCTCCGTCGATCCGGGGAACGGTCCGCCATGCGGTCCGTGCGTCAGGTAGGCTGCCGTCGGCCGCCGTCGAAAACGCCGAGACCGGCACGACCCTGCGCTCGTCGGTCCGCTTCGAGACTTCGCTTGCCGGCAACCGCGCAGTCGGGCCGTTGCGCAAATCGTTCGCTTTCGAGACCAGACCTGTGCTGATCCTCTCCAGGGTCTGTCCGACAGCGGTTTCGACCGCGTCGTAGAGACCGCCATAGATCGTCGACCAGGGAGCGTCCGCTTTGATCGTCAGCACCGCATTCTGCGTGACGTCGAACGGCTTCAGCCATTCGTTGCGGACCAGTAGGCGCGCCCCTTCCAGGCACCAGAACAACCGGGCATTGAAATAGCGATAGGAGTCGCGCGAATAGAGAAGGTCGTCCAAGGCCGCGATGTCGACCAGATCGCCGAGCAGCCGGCGGTCCCGCGCGAAATTGTCGAGAAAGAACTTTCTCAAATCGGTCGAAGCGGACAGCGAGGCCGGGGTCGCCATGAGAGAATGCCCGGCCTTGGGAAGGGGCGTCCGGTCCTCGTACCCATCTTTGTATTCGGCAGACCGGCCGTTTTGCTCAAACCCCCAGCGAAGCATGGCCAGCGGCACATTGGCCAGATTCGGCGCCAGCCGGCGGATCATCTCAAAGTGAAAGAGCTCCGCCCGCCGCGACCCGATGCTGAAGCTTGCGAAGAAGCGCAACAGCCTTAAATCGGCGAATGGCACGAACCCGTCGCCGTCCGCAAGGGAGCACATGGCCCGGTTCTGCATCCGGAAAAAGTATATTCTTTCATAGGCGGCCATCGGATGCGAGCAGCGGTAATGCTGCTCGAGCAGCCCTTCGACCTGCGATTTGTGCTCCTCGCGGTTGTCGGGCTTCAGAAACCCGACGTTTCGCTGCATGTAGCGGCCGAGAAGCTCGCGCGTCGTTTCGCGATTGAATATGCCGTCGCCAACAAAAATGCGCTGCGCCCAACCGCCTTTCAGCATCTCTCCGGCGTCGCCTCCCAGCACGATGCTCGTCGTTTCAGCCTCGTTTGCGCCGTACGGCAGATCAAGGCTCTCCGGGAGCAGCACAGGATCGATCATCGATTCCACCGAACGCGCATCCCACCGCCGCAATTGGCTGTTCAGCCACGCGTCGACGCGTATGGGGGCGTGATGCGGGAGGATCGTCTCGTCGATCCTCTCGGCCCGACGCAGCTCCAAGCCCAGCAGCCTGGCGACCCTCTCGCCGAGGATCAGGTCGGGATGATCGGACCAGTTGCGATTGGGCCAGGCCGTCGCCTTGATCCCCGCCGCGGCCAGCCCGGCGGCGACGAGCCGGCTGTCCTTGCCGCCGCTCAGCGTGACCGCGACCGCGACGCCGTCCCGCTTGAAGCACTCGAAGGTTTCGAGAAAGAGCCGCGTCGCCTCGTCGAAATCCGCCGCCGTCGGCTCGGCGTCGCCATAGCCGAACCCGTCGAAGGCGCCGTCGATCTTTTTGATTTCTGCGCCGCCCGGTCCGCCGCCGATCAGGACCGAATGCGCCGGCATGTGCCGCACCCCGGCGAACGGCGTCAGATCGGTCGTGCACTGCCCGAAGACGGCGAACCGCCCGGCCCCGTCGGGGTCGTAATTCGGCGTCGCGCTGCCGTCGCCGACGCAGCTGACGAACAGGCCGCGGGTGCCGGCCACCAGCCGCTGCGGCGTGTCCTTGTAAAAGCTGACGCCCTGCCCCACCACCGAGCGCCACAGGCGGAGCTGGTCGCGCCGCCCGTCGCACAGGACGAGCGCAAAGCTGCCGCCCATCCCGGCGACGATGCTCTCCGGGTCGCGCGCCTCGCCGAGCGCGCGTAAGAGAGCCTCGGGCGTGGCGTAATCGGGATGGTAGTAGAACCCGGCCCCGGCCAGCGCCAGCTCCTCCGTCCCGACGATCAAATCGCCGGCATAAAGCCCGACCGCCGCCGAGCTCCCCCAGGCCAGCAGGCTCAGCCGCCCCGAGCGCGAATGCCAGATCGCCGGCTTGACCCCGCCCCGCGGCTGGTCCCGCGCCAGCCAGCTCGTGCGGACGGCAAGATCGATCAGCGCCCGCCGGTCGCCCTGCGGCCGCTTCTCCAGAATCACCCCGAAATGACGCATCTGCGGCTTCTCGTCGAAAATGGCTGGCTCACGCCTGCACCGATCGCACCGCTGATCGCAAACTCTCCGCCGATCTGCTGCTCAGCTCGCTCTGCGCGGCCTGGCGCTGGCTTCCCGTGTCGCCTCGCCGCTGCTCTTCCGACAGCTGCCGACGATCAGCCCCGCTGATATCCTGTAATTCTTATAAATTTAGAGGTCGAGCTCCAGCACCGCGGTCTTTGCGCGGGCGCAGCAGATCAGGGCGTAGCGCGCGCGGTCCTCGGCGGTGAGGGTTTGGCCGCGATGGTCGGGCTCGCCGGCGAGCCAGCGCGTCGCGCAGGCGCCGCAATAGCCGAGCTCGCACGAGGTCGCGACTGCGACGCCGTGGCGGCGCAAGACGTCGGTGATGGTCTCGCCGACCTCGACCTCGTATTCGCCGCCGCTGCGCGCGAGCCTGACCCGGAACGGCCGGTCGTCCTCGAAACGCAGGACCGGCGGCCCGGTGAAATATTCGCAATGCGCCGTGCCCGCAGGCCAATGCGCCGTCGCCGCCGCCGCCGCCGCCATCAGCCCGCCGGGGCCGCAGTAGTAGAGGTGCGTCCCGGGCTGCGGCTCGCGCAGCAGCGCGGCGATGTCGAGGCCGCGCGCGGGATCGCCGCCGTCGTGGTGGAAATGGACGCGGCCCTGTGCGGCGAGCAATGAGAGCTCGTCGCGGAAGGCTGTCGCGTCGGGCGAGCGCGTGCAGTAGTGGAGCGCGAAATCGGCGCGGCGGCGCTGCAATTCGGCGATCATCGACAAGATCGGGGTGATGCCGATGCCGCCCGCCAGCAGCAGATGCCGCTCGGCCGCCTCGTCGAGCGGGAAATTGTTGCGCGGCGTCGAGGCCTCGACCGGGTCGCCGACCCGCAAGCTCTCGTGCAATCGGCGCGAGACGCCGTCCTTCCCGGCCTCCCGCAGCACCGCGATGCAATAACGCCGGCGCTCGGCCGGGTCGTTCCATAGGGAGTAGTCGCGGGTCAGCCCGCCCGCCGGCCGCACCGCGATGTGGGCCCCCGCCGCGAAGCGCGGCAGGTCGCGCCCGCGCGGGTCGACGAGCTCGTAGCCATTGACGCAATCGGCGAGATAGGTGATCGAGCGGACGCGCAGCAGCATCGGGATGCCTCCGGCGGGGAATATGCCTGCGGCGGCGCCCACGCGCACCTGCCGTCGTTGCCGATCGCCGATTTTCCGGACGAAGATCGCGGCCGGCCCATTCAAGTCAGCCGAGGAGACCGATCATGCCCTTGCAGTTTCGCCGCGTCGTCACCGGCCACGACGCAAACGGCCGCGCCATCGTCAAGATCGACGAGATGGCGACGAACCTGACCTCCGGGAGGCCCGGCGCCACCGCCGGCGTCGTCTGGACCACCCAGGGCTTCCCGGTCGATAATGACGGCCAGGACGACGGGAGCCGGCACAAGACCGGGACGACGCTCGAAAACGGCACCGTCTTTCGCGTGCTCGAGCTCGCCCCCGGCTCCAGCCCGCGCAACCACCGCACCGATTCGATCGACTACGCCGTCGTCATGTCGGGCGAGATCGACATGGAGCTCGACGGCTCGACGGTGCATCTGAAAGCCGGCGACGTGCTGGTTCAGCGCGGCACGATCCACAACTGGGTCAACCGCGGCAGCGCGCCCTGCGTGATCGCCTTTGTGCTGATCGCGGCGAAGTCGGTCGACCGCCGGCGGCAGGGTGCTGCCGGCTCAGGGCTGAGCCGCGCGCCGGCGGACCTCGTGCACCTGCAAGGCGCAGAGTGCTGCGCGCAGCAGCGGCGCGTCGACGCCGCGCCGGTCGGCGCAGCGGACGAGCTCGCCGATCGTGTCCTCGGCCTCGGTCGGGCGCCCCTGCTCGACATCGCGCAGGATCGAGGGCGCATAGATCGAGCCGGGTCGCGCGAAGAGCCCGCGCATCGTGTCCTTCAACGCCGCAGGCGGCGGGTATCCTTCGGCGGCAGTGGCCCGGGCGGATTCTTCGATCACCGAGGACACGAAGGCCGGTGCCGCCGGTGCGGCGCTGATCTCGCCGGCCTTGCCTCGGGTCAGGGTCGCGATCAGCGGCGATCGCGGCAAAGCCGAACAGCTTCACCCACATCTCGGCCATGATGTCGGCGCTGACCCGGCACGGCACGCCGCCGGCGGCAAAGGCGCGCTGGATGTCGCCGCAGCGCGCCGTCTCGATCCCGTTCAATTCGCCGAAAACCATGGTGCCGCTCGGGTCCCGGAAGCGGGATCACCTCGCCCTCCGGCGAGCGGGCGGCGGCGATGTTCGAGACGCCGCCGAGGACGCGGCCGCGACCGAACCGGTCGGAGAGAACCGCGATGTGGTTCAGCCCGTTCAGCACCGGAAGGACGACGCTGCGCTCGCCGAGCGCCGGGGCGACGGCATCGATGGCGCTGGCGAGATCGTATGATTTGCAGGTCAGCAGCACGACATCGTAAGGGCCGTCGATCTCTCCGGCAGCCAGCGTGCGCACCTGCTGGCGAAATTCCCCGTCGGGAAGCCTGACAACGAGGCCGCGCCCGGCGAGCTGCGCCGCGCGGCCGGGGCGCACCAGAAAGGCGACATCGGCGCCGCCCTTCATCAGCATGCCGCCGAGATAGCCGCCGAGCGAGCCGGCGCCGAGCACCAGAAAGCGCATGCCGTTCTCCCCCAGAGCCATAGGGCGGCGGAGCGGGCGGGGAGGCATGGGCCCCGCCTCCCCCGCCGACCCCCTGGGCCGGCCGCAAGGGTAACCCGGGATCCCGCGGCTCGTGCCCAAGCTTGTGACGATGCGACTATAGCCCGTTTCGGCGCTGGTGTTGAGGTTCTCCTGAAACGAGAACCGCGACCGGAAAATCGGCCAGGATCTCGGCTGCCGCGACGCGCTCCGTCGGCTCCAGGCGCCGGCCGGTGAACAGCTCCCGCCAGCCGGCCTGGGTCGGCGGCAGGACGATCTGCGTCGATCCCCAATCGATCGGCATGCCGTCGAGGCAGAGCCGGCGCAGCAGGCGCGGCGCCACGACGACGAGCGATCTTTCCCCGCGGCGGCGCGCGAACGCGCACAGATGGCCGCTCTTGCGACCTGCGGTCTCGAGCGGCTGGTAATCGCCCTCGGCGAACAGGTCGGGGTCCGCCCGGCGCAGCGCCAAGAGCCGCTGCGTCGCGAACAATTTCTCGCGGCCGTCCCGCCAGCGCTCGGCGAGAGCGGCCGGCGACGCGTCGGCGACCTCGTCGAGCAGCGCCCGCCGCCGGCTCCAGTCGACCGGCCGCCGGTTGTCGGGGTCGACGAGGCTGAAATCCCACAGCTCGCAGCCCTGGTAGATATCCGGCGTCCCCGGCACGGTCAGCTTCAGCACCAGCTGGGACAGCGACGCGAGCGCGCCGGGCCGCGCCAGCGCTTCGACGAACTGGTGGAACTCGGCGAGGAACGGATTGGCCCGCGACGCATTAAGCGCGGCGCGGACAAAGCGCCGAAGCGCTGCGTCGTAGGCCTCGTTCGGATTTATCCAGCTGGTGGCCTCCTTCGCCTCGTGCGCGGCCTTGAGCATGTACGCCTCGATCCGGTCGCGCAGCCTCCCCATCCCCTCGCGGTCGCCCGGCTCGAGGTCCGGCGGCCAAGCCCCCAGCAGCGCCTGATAGAACAGGTACTCGACATTGCGGCTCGGCGCCGCCTCGCCGTCGACCTCGACCCGGCGGGACCGGTTCAGGCGGGTCCACCGGCTCAACCCGCGGCGCCACTCGCGCGGCATTTCGGACAGCAGGGCAAGGCGGGCGCGGGCGTCCTCGCCGCGCTTGGTATCGTGCGTCGCCGTCGTCACCATGGCGCGCGGCCAATGGCGCGCGCGATCCCGCGTCAGGCGGTGAAAGGCGGCGACCGACATGCCAAAGCGCCGGGGATCGCCTCCGACCTCGTTCAGCGCCAACAGCCGAACCCAACGATAGAACGCAGTTTCCTCGGCGGCCTTGGCCATGACCGGCCCGGTCAGCTGTTGAAAATGCATCGCGACGCGCAACGTCTCCCCGGCGCCGCCCGTCAGCACCTCATGGATGAAATCGAAGACCCTGAGATCGGCCCCGACCCAGCGTTTTTTCGCCTGCGCCAGGGCCCAATCGATGTAGCGCCGGTCGTCGTCGCCGACGCCCTGCTGCGAGACATAGGTGCGATAGACCGGGAACCCGGCGATCACCTCCTCCAGCGCCGCCAGCATGCCGTTGAGGGTAAAGTCGCGGGTCCGCCGCCGCCGCATCGACAACAGGTGAAACTCCCGCGCGAGCACATTGACCTCGCTGGCGAGGTTGATCCTCATGATGTGCTTCTTGCAGGCGTAGAGCACGGCGTCGAACGTTTCGTCGCGACCGCTGAACCGGCGGTAGAGACGGCTCATCGGCGCCTCGCCGGCGGGATCGATGAAAATCGCCAGCACCTGGTTGGCGAAGTCGTAGCCGGTGGCGCCGGCGATCGGCCAGCTCGGCAACACCTCGTGCGCGGCCAGGATCTTTTCGACGACGACATAGAGCGGGGCCGGCGACTGCCGCTGCAGCCTTTCGCAATAGGCCCGGGGGTCGTGCAGCCCGTCGATATGGTCGATCCGCAACCCTTGCACGTCGCCGCGCCCGATCAGGTCGAAGACCAGGCGGTGAGCGTGCTCGAACAACGGCTGCAGCTCCATCCGCAGTCCGGCGAGGTCGTTGACATCGAAGAAACGCCGGTAATTGATCTCCTCCGCGGCCACCCGCCAATCGGCGATGCGGTAGGCCTGAGCCTTCAGCAGCCGGTGCAGCGGACCAAAGCTGGCCGGCGCGCCGGACCGGCCGGTGAACCCTCCGAGCGCCGCCGCGATCGCGCCGGCGACCGCCGGATCCCGGGCCGCTTCGGCGAGGCGGCGCTTCAACGCCGCCGATTTCTCGCGCGCGGGCGCCGCCCGCAGGGTCTCGATCCCCCTGAAATCGCGCACGAGCTCCGCCAGCGGGTCGCCGCCGGCGATCAGGATCGTCGCATAGCTGCGCGGCGAGATCGGCAGGCGGTAGTCGCGCAGCCACGCGCTGAAGCTTCCCTCCTCGGGGTCGAAGCGCAACGCGATGTCGCCGTTTTCGAGGACCACGCCATATTGGTCGCTCAGCACCGGCAGCAGCACCCGCCCCTTGAGATCCGGCCGGATCGGGCGCCAGTTGATGTCGAAATACGCGGCGAAGGGCGAGGCCTTCCCCCATTCGAGAACGTCGAGCCACCACGCGTTGTCGGGGCCGATCCCCACGTGGTTGGGCACGAAATCGACGATGAGGCCCATGCCGCGGGCATGCAGCGCCACCACCAGCGCGCGGAAATCCTCCTCGCCGCCGATCTCCGGGTTGAGCCGGTTGTGATTGATGATGTCGTAGCCATGGGGCGATCCGGGTCGCGCCTCGGTGATCGGCGAGGCATAGACATGGCTGACGCCGAGGGCGTCTAGATAGGGCGTGAGCGCGGCAGCGTCGCGAAACGTGAAATCCCGGCTGAACTGAAGGCGATAAGTCGCGCGAACGGGCGGACAAGCGACGCGCGGCGCGCTCATTCCCGGGCGGCGCGCCGGCGCTCCTCGCCGATCAACGCCGCGATCCGGCGCAGATCGTCGGCGGCGGCGGCGTCCTCGAGCGAGCGCGAGCCGCGGCGGCGCCAGTTCGGATGCCCGTCGGTCGTGCCGGGCAGGTTCGCCTGCTCGCTTTCGCCGGCGACGTCGTCGAGCTGAACCAGCATCAGCCGGGCGCGCGAGCGGGCGAGATAGGCCAGAACGGCGTCGCCCAGCGCGCTCGACCAGCGCGGCTCGCCGTCATCCGGCAACAGCTCGGCGAAGCGCTCGGGCGCGAGCAGGCCCTCGCGCGCCAGCGCTTCCAGCAGCAGCCGGCGATCGCGGCGGCGGTCGGCGGTCTCGGCCTCCTGCGATTGGGCGTCGGGGTAGAGCCCCAGACGCGACCTCCAGGCGATGTCGTTGCCGAGCCAGAACCCTTTCAGGGTCGGCATGTCGTGGGTCGCCGCCGAGGCGGCGGCGAGCGAGGGGTATTCCGCAGGCGGCACAAAGCTGCGGTCGGTCCGCCGCTCGAAGCCGACAATGCGGTACGACAGCGACTTGGCCGACCGCATCGTCTCGCGAAACCCCGCGGGGACGGTGCCGAGGTCCTCGCCGATCACGGCGCAGCGATTGCGTCGGCTCTCCAGCGCGACGAGCCGCAGCAGGTCGTCGAACGGATAGCTGACATAGGCCCCGGCCTTGGCCTCCATGCCGCTCGGGATCCAATAGAGCCGATCGAGCGACATGACGTGGTCGATCCGCAACATCCCCGCGTGACGCATATTCGCCCGCAGGCAGGCAATGAACGGGGCAAAGCCCTGCCGTCGCAGCGCCAGCGGATTGACCGGGGCCAGGCCCCAATTCTGCCCGGCGCGGCTCAACAGGTCGGGCGGCGCGCCGATCGAGGCGTGCGGCGCCACCAGCTCCTGGTCGGCCCAGGCCTCCGCGCCGTTTGGGTTGGCCCCGACCGCGAGGTCGCGATAGAGCCCGATCGACAATCCCCCGTGGCGGCCGGCCGCCGCCGCGGCGGCGAGCTGCCGGTCCGCCTCCCATTGCAGGAATTGGAAGAACTCCACCCGGTCGCGATGGCTGGCGGCGAAATCGGCGACCGCCGGCGACCTCGGGTCGCGCATCGGCGCGGGCCAGCTGCGCCACGAGAACGCGTTGGTTTCGCGGCGGTAATGCTCGTGCAGCGCTTCGAACGCGGCAAAATCGGCGAGCGGCCGCCCGCCCTCGCGCTGAAAATCGCGGAACGCCTGCCCGCGGGCGCTCGCGGCTGCTCGCCCGAGGCCAAGCTCGCGGCGCCGGAAGCCGCCGTACAACGCCTCCAGCACCGCGCGCTTGCAGGCGGCGACAGCGCCGTAATCGATCAGCTCGGCCGAGCGCGCGGCCCAATGCGTCGCGCCGAACCATTGCCCGCCCATCAGCTCGCGCACCCCTTCGTCCTCGGCGAAGCCCGGAACCGCGGTCGGGTCGATGTAGAGATAGTCGATCTGGGTTCGGCTCGACGGCGAATACGGGCTGATGTGCAGCGGCTCCTCGGCGAAGAGCGCATGCAGGGGATTGATCCCGAGCGCCGCGGCGCCGCGCCGCCCGGTCGCTTGCGCCAGCGCGGCGAGGTCGGAAAAGTCGCCCATCCCCCAATTGCCGGCGCTGAGGAGGCCGTAGAGCTGGCAGGTCAGGCCCCAGAGGCGGGCGCCCGGCCCGAGCTCTGCCGGCAGATGGCAGGCGGCCGGGGCGACGATCAACGTGAGCTCGGCCGCGACCCCGCCGGCGTCGATGTCGAGCCGGTGATAGCCCAGCGGCAGCCCCGGCGGCAGCGGCAGCGCGCGCTCCCCGCCGGCCGCCGCCGGAGCGGCCGCGGTTTCGCCCGAAAGCTGTCCGCCGTCTTCGAGCCGACAGGTCCAGGCGACGGTCGGTCTCGGCTCCGGCAGGCGCAGCCGCAGCGCCGGATGCGGATCTTCGGCATGGATCAGACAGGCCGGGCCGAGCCCAAGCGGAGCGCTCTCTTCCCGCTCGTCGAGCGCAATCGCGGCCTGCCTGGGGTCGGGCGGCAGGCCGAACGCGGCGATCAAGCCCGACAGCGTCTCATCGGACGCCTCGCGCGTCTGGCCCAGCGCATCGGTGTAGCACGCTTCGACGCCGATCCGGGCGGCAAGACCTCGGAGCTCGCTGCGGTTCTCTACCTCGCGCAAGATGCTGATTCCTGGTCCGGGGCGGTCTTGACCATAGAGCGTAGCACTTCGGCGACGCTCCAGGCCTGGGCGATGCAGCCGCGCGGCGTAAACGGCGGCTCGGCGTCGAACACCTCGCTGATGAAGCCGATGCCCGCCGCGGCGAGATGCGGCCCGAAGCCGTCGAGGAAACGCCGCGCCGCCGCCCGATCGTCAGGGTGCGCCTTGAGCCATGCATCGATGAATGGGCCGATCAGCCAGGCCCACACCGTGCCCTGGTGGTAGGCGGCGTCGCGGGCGCGCAGGTCTCCGAAATAATGCGGCTGGTAATCGGGCTCGCCCGGCGCCAGAGAGCGCAGCCCGACCGGCGTCACCAGCTTGGCGCGCACCGCGGCCAGGACCGCCTCCCAATGCCGCCGGTCGAGGACCGGGTGCTCAAGCGCGATCGCGAAGATTTGGTTCGGTCGGAAAGCGGGGTCATCGCCGTTCTCGCCATCCACGACATCGTAGAGACAGCCCTCGGCCGCGCGCCAGAAGCGGCGATTGAAGGAGACCCGCGCCTGCTCGGCATGGGCCGCGACCTCCTCGGCCTCGGGGTCGCGCGCCTGGCGCAGCCAATCCGCCAGCAGGCGCAGAGCGTTGTACCAGAGCGCATTGATCTCGACCGCCTTGCCGCGGCGCGGGGTCACCACCCAATCGCCGACTTTCGCATCCATCCAGGTCAGCGCGTAGCCTTCCGCCCCTTGGGTGAGAAGCCCGTCATGCGGGTCGACCTTGATGCCGAAGCGCGTGCCGTCGAGATGACGCCGCACGATGTCCTTTAAGATCGGCAGCAGGAGCTCCAGCGTCTCCTTATCCCGGCTGCGCTCGACGTAGCGGTGCAGCGCGTGAAAAAACCACAGCGTCGCATCGGCGGTGTGGTAGAGGCCCTGATTTCGTCCCTCCGGAAACAGGTTCGGGATCAGCCCGTCGCGCAGGTAGTGGGCGAAGGTGCGCAGGATCCAGCGCGCCTCGATGGCTCGCCCGGCCGCCAGGGTGAGCCCTTCGAGCGAGATCATCGTGTCCCGGCCCCAGTCGGTGAACCAGTGATAGCCGGCGATCACGGTGCGGACCTCGTCGCCCTCCGCCCGCGCCCGGGCCCCGTCAGCAATGCGCCCAACCGGGGTGATGACGAAGGTGTCGGCCGCCAGGACGAGCTCGGCCGCGAGCCCGGCCCGCGCCGGCGCCGCCGCCAATCCGACGAGACGCCGGCGGCGCTCGCCTTCGAAGCTCAGCGCCTGATCGGGGCTCAACGCCAGCACGGTATGCCAGCCTTCCGTCGCGGCGACCAAGGTCAGAGGGCAGCCCTTGCGCACCTCCCCGGCAAAATAGCCGGGGCTCCACAGCCAGCCTCGTGAATTGTAGCCCCGCTGCGCCTCGATGTCGTAGCAGCGCTCGCGGTGAGAGCCGCCATCGGCGGTAAAGGTCGGGCGGTCGGATCCCGCCACAGCCAGCCGCAGGGTCGGCAGGTCAGGGCCGGCGCCGATCTCGTATCGAGCGCCGCGGACGGTCAGCGTATAGCTCGAGGCGAGCGCCTCGCCGACCGGCGACTCGAGTGGAAGAAAGTTGATCAAGGGCCTGAGCCGCAGGCGGAAGCGCTTTGCCTCGCCGAGCGAGCGAAAGGTGCAATGAACGATGTTTTGGCGCGACGGCACGACAATCGACGTCTCGAGCACGATGCCGTCGAGCTCATAGCGCCAGCTCGGCAAGCCCATGTTCAACGTGAAATCGAGGAAGCGGCCCTTCTCTCGAACGCTTGCGACGCTGCCGTCTGCGAGCTCGATGTCGACCTCGAGATCGTTGAGGACCACCATGCGGCCGAGCGGGGCCGGCAGGGCGGCGATCAGGAAGCCGTGATAGCGGCGGGCGACCGTCCCCTCGATCGTCGCCGAAGCATAGCCGCCCAGCCCGTTGGCCACGAGCCACTCGCGCGGGGCGTCCGGCAACGGGCGCGCGTCGTGCGTGGCCCGGCGCGGCTCAGCCATTTTGCTCAGCGGCTTCGTCGTCCGGGACGCCGCGGCGCCGAGGCCCGGGCGCGAGGACGCTGGCGGCCTGCCCCGGAATGACCCAGTCTCCGGCTGTATCCTGCGTCGGGCCGCCGGCGCCGCCGTAACGCAGGGCTTCGCTGGACCATAAAAGCCGCCAACCGCGGCCGTCGACCGGCGCCGACAGCGGCTCGGGCGCCGATCCGAGCAGAAGGTCGCGGCCGAGATTGACGATCAGCAGGCGGTCGGCGCCGCTCTGCGAGAAGAAGCGCAGCATCCAGGCGTCATCCGTGAGCGCGGCGCCATCGACCCGGCACGGCCGGCGACCCAGCACCGGGTCCGTGCGCCGCAGCTTCAGAAGGTCGCGATGCAGCGCATAGCTCGACGTATGCCGGCGGCGCTCGCCGAGATCGAGCGCCGATCGGCGGAACGTGTCGATATCGCCGGGATCGGCGAGCGCCGCCTGCATCTCGCGGGTCGCGAGGCTGGGAAACTGCGCGAGGAAGCGCCGACGCCCCTCACGGACCTCGGGCGACAGCCCGGCCTGGTGATCGGCGAAATAGAGGAACGGGCTCGAGGCGGCGAATTCCTGCCCTTGGAACAGCATCGGAATGCCGGGCATCAGCAGGAAATAAGCGGTCATCGCGCGCAGGCGGCCGGGGCTGGTCAACGCATGGCAGCGCTCTCCCTTGCCGGAATTGGCGATCTGGTCGTGGTTCTGCAAATAGACGACGAAGCATTCCGCCGGGAGATCGAGCGCCGGCGCGCCGCGCGGCTTGCCCTGCCACGGGTAGCGCTGCCCCTGATAAAGAAAGCCGTGCCTGGCGGCGGCGACGAGCTCGCGCGGGCGGCCACGGTAATCGGAATAGTAGGCCTCGTGGCGTCCGGTCAGCGCGACCATGGCGCTGTGATGGAAGTCGTCGTTCCACAAGGCGTCGAGCCCATAGCCGTCGCGCTCGGCCGGACGCAGCAGCCTGGTGTGCTGCGGCTCGTTCTCGCCGACGACGAAGGTGGCTCGGCCACGCCCGGCCGATCGCACCTGTCGAACGATGGCGGCAAGAATATGATCCTCCGATCGATCGAAGATCTGCTGCGTCGCGTCCAGCCGCAATCCATCGAGATGATACTCATCGATCCAATAGCCCGCATTGGCGATGAAGAATTCGCGCACCGGACCGGAATTGGGACCGTCGAAATTGATCGCCTCGCCCCATTCGTTCTCATAGCGATCGGTGAAATAATCCGCCGAGAACGATTTCAGATAGTTTCCGTCGGGGCCGATATGGTTGTAAACGGCGTCGAGGATGACGGCGACCCCCAAGCTGTGGGCGCGGTCGACGAAGCTGCGGAGCTCGGCCGGCCGGCCATATAGCCGGGTCGGCGCGAACAGGCCGACGCCGTCATATCCCCAGCCGAACCGGCCCGGAAATTCCGCCACCGGCATGATTTCAAGGCAGGTGACGCCCAGCTCGGCAAGCGCCGGCAGCTCGCGCGAGGCCGCCTCCCAGCTCCCCTCCGGGGTGAACGAGCCGATATGCATCTCGTAGATGACGAGCTCCTCGCGCGCCCGTCCGCGCCACCCGCCGTCCGTCCATGTGAAATCCCCCGGATCGACGATTTCCGAAGGCCCATGCGGCCCGTCCGGTTGAAACCTCGACGCCGGATCGGGAACCGTCGCTTCACCCCGATCGAGACGGTAGCGATAGCGCATGCCGGCCCGCGCCGCCCGGCTCCAGCAGGAGAAGTAGCCGTTGCACTCGGATTGCAGCGCCTGCGGCTCGAGGCCGTCGATCTCGACCGCCAGCTCGCGGCATCGGGGCGCCCAAACCCGGAAATGGACGCCGCCACCTGGTTGCGGCTCGGCGCCGATCGGCAGGCGGCGACGCGCCGTGGCCTCTTTGGAGATCGGCGGCTTCGGAACCGAAGGGTTGGGCGGCGCCATCTCTTCCCACAATGCCTGTTGAGGTCGATCATAAAGATCAACACCGGCGACGGCGTCCTTATCCCGCCGACGAGGCCTGCCCGCTGAAATTATCGGGCGCGACCCGTTTCGGCGGCGGCCGGTCAATGTCGGCCCGGCTCGCGCCGCGCCTGATGCTCTATTTCGGCGTCGAGCTTGGCCCCCACCAGCACCACGATGATCGAAACCCACAACCAGGTCATGAAGCCGATGATCGCGCCGAGCGACCCATAGGTTCTGTTGTAGCTGCCGAAATTCGCGACGTACCAGGCGAACAAAGCGGAAGCTGCGAGCCATATGACGGCCGCCAGGGCGCTGCCGCCGGTGATCCAATGCCATCGCCCGGCGGCGCGGCAAGGACCGAAGCGATAGATGACGGAGAGCGCCAAGGCGGTCAGGACGAGCAGGATCGGCCATCTGGCGATCCTCAGGAGGACCGTCGTCGCGCCGGGATGCGCGATATAGTCGAGGACGATCGGCAGAGCGATCAGGATCAGCAGCGACGCCAGCGCGAGGAATACCGCCCCGACCGTAAACGCCAGCACGATGGCGTAATACTTGATCAGGCCGCGCTTCTCCTTTTCCTCGTAGACCGCGGTGAGCGCGTCAAACAGCCCTGAGACGCCGGATTTGGCCGTCCACAGCGATATCGCCAGGCTGATCGCGAACCCGAAGCCGAGCGCGGCAGCGTTGTGGCCGGCGAGGCGCAGCAGCTGTTCCCGCAGCACCTCGATGACGCCGCTCGGGGCAATCCCCGAAAGCACGTCGAGGCGATCGACGATGCGGCTCGGATCGGCGAACAGCCCATATATCGAAACAATCGCCGCAATGCCCGGAAATATCGCCAGAATCATGTAAAAGGTGACGCCGGCGGCGATCAACAGGATCCGGTCTTCCGAGATGCCGTGAAAGACGCCAACGAGAATTTCCCACCATCCCCCGCGGCCGCTCCGAGACGGCCGCCCGCGATGCGCTGGGACCGCGGCCCGCGCCCCCTCTGCCTCGCCTGCCTGGGTTTGGTCGGCCATAATCCCGTCCTGTCGCGCGCTCAGGCGGTCGCCTGAGGCGCCGCCAACGACGGATGGGCGGCCGCGGCGTCCATTGCGGCGGCGACCGCCTGCGCGACCGCCTGATGCAGCGATGTGGCGAGGAGGTCGGCCCCGGTCTTCGTCAGGGCATTGCGCGCGCCAGCCTCATCCGCGTTCAACGTCCAAAACCCGTCGACGAAGATCGCCTTGGGCAGCTTGCGCCGCAGCCGTCTGACGAGGTAGCAGGGGTTCGCGTAGCTGCCGGGCTCAAGATAGCAAAGATACGCCATCTGCACGCCCGCCGCGTCGAGCGCGAACAGGTTGGGCAGCGCGACCGCCGCGGACGGCGCCACCCGCGCCCCAATCCCATGCTTGTTCAGCAGCTGCGCCAGCATCGCCGCCGACGCCTCGTCGAGCGAGCCGCGTCCGGCGACGCACAAGACCGGCTCCCCCCGCCAGCCCGGGGCCAGCGCCTCCGGGGAAAGCACGGGCGAAGGCGCCGCGTCGCTCGCGCCCGATCCGGCCTCGGCGTCGTCCTCGTGGTCGGAGAGATTGTCGATGACGGCGTCGACCGCCTCCTTGATCCTGACCCGGTGCTCGTGATCGAGCAGGCCGCGATTGACATCCAATTGGGCCAGCGCGAGGCCCCCGATCGCGATTTGGTCGTAATAGGCCGACAACGAGCTTTCCTTCAGGAACTCTTCGGCCGAATGCGACGCCTCGTCAGGGTCGCCGGCGAGCATGCGCTGATAGAAGCTCTCTTCCGGCGCCAGCGCCGGCTGGTCGCCGAGCAGCACCTCGAGGAACTGCAAATGCTCGACATGCCGCCCCAGCACGACGAGGCACATGGTCAGCGGCGTCGACAGGAGCAGGCCGATCGGTCCCCACAGCAGCGTCCAGAACGCGGCCGCGACGACGATTGCGATGCCGGACAGCCCGGTGCTGTGACCATAGAGCCAGGGCTCGATCGCCTGCCCCATGGCAAGCTCGACCACCACGAACAAAGCCGTGGTCCACAGCAGCATCGACCAGCCCGGGTCGACGGCGAAGGCGACGACCATCGGCAGCGCGGCGGCGATGATCGGGCCGATGTAGGGAAGGAACCGCAGCAGCATCCCGAAGATGCCCCAAAGCGCCGGGTTTGGGACGCCGACGAACCACAAGCCGACGGCGACCAGCACGCCGAAGCTCGCGTTGATCGCGGTCTGGGTCAGCAGGTAGCGGCCGAGGCGTCTCGCCGCGTCGTCCAGGGCTTCGGTGGTGCGTCGAAGATCGCCAGCCCCGGCGAGCCGGATAAACCGGTCACGCAGGTCTTCGCGCTGGAGCAGAAAGAAGATGACGAACACGACGACGATCCCGGCTGTCGCCAGCGGCTGCAACAGCGGCGCGACAATTTCGCGGATCAGCTGCGCCGGCGTCAGGGCGGGTTCCCAAATCTCGACCGGAATGGGGCGCTGCTCCTTGACGGCCGGCGAATTGGCGTTCGGTTGGCCGGCCGCTGTGCTGTCTCCGGCCTCGGTCGGGCCGGCGATTTCCTTGCTGAGCTTTTTCACCATCGCCGTGGTTCGGTTGACGACGCCCCCTTCGCTCGCCGCATGCCGCAGCGACTGGATTTTTTGCGTGATATTGGTTTGGTATCCGGGCAGCTCGCCCGCCAGGCGGGTCAGCTCGGTCCCGACGAACGCGGCGATGGCGCCGATGATCGAGAAGGCGAGGATGACGACGAGGAGAACCGCGGGCACGCGACCGAGGCGCCAGCGGCGCAGCCGCATCACCAGCGGCCCGAGCGCAAAGCTCAGAAGGATCGCAAGCGCGATAGGAACAAATACTTCCCGCCCGAAATAGAGCGCCGCGACAACGACCACCCCGACCGCCAACGTGCCGAGGCTCGTGGGCGGGATATTAGAGGCGCGGAACTCCATCCGACCGGCTCCAGCCTTGAGAAATTGCTCCTGGTCATGCCCGGCGGGGCGGCGGACCGCTGCCGTCGGGCATGACATCTACCCGACGATCGGCGGAGGCGGAACCGGCCTCAGTGTCCGACCTGAAATGAAGCCCGTTATGTCAGTCTCGCTTTCCCGGCGGAAGCCGGGACCCATCTCTCCAACGCTCCAAATTTTCAATCGGTCACAACTGCGTACAAGCAAATCCAGCACCTTACGTGCGGAAGGACGGACCCCGGCCTGCGCCGGGGAAGCGAGCAAAACAGCGCCGGCCCGCTTTTGCGGGAACGACGAACCTATTGACATATAAAAACTCACTTCAAGTCGTACTCTCAGATCCCGCCGAGGCGCCCTACGATCGGAGCGCTCCCCTTCTGTGAGCCTCGATCAATGCCAGATCAGGGCGAGCAGGATGATTATCGGAATGGGGACCCCCAATAACCAAAGCAGGATTCCTCGGCCCATGGTTTCCTCCGGCTGCAGGAAATCCGTCTGGCGGCTTCCACCAGATCCTGTGGCGGGCAAATCCTGTGGCGGCGCGTTCGCCGCCACAAGATCGGCGGCTGCTTCTTCCGTTACTTTTTCGCGGCTTCCCGGACGGCGTCCTTGGCGCCGCCGATCGCGTTCTGCACTTTGCCCGCGGCTTTCTCCGCGGCTCCCTCGGCCTCTGTCTTGGCGTCGCCGGTCACCTTGCCGAAGGCCTCCTTGACGGCGCCCTTGACCTGGCGCGCGGCGCCCTTGATCCGATCCTTATCCATCGTCGTTCTCCCCGTTTACGTCGTTGCCCGAATAAACGCCGGCTCGCCTGAAGCGTTCCGCGGCCGCAACACGGCCGTCGCGCGACAGGTTCGCTTAAATGGCGATTTTCACCCGCGATCGGGCGCCCGCTCCCTCAGCTGCGCGCCGACGCCCGGCCAGCCCTCAATAGACGTGCTGGCCGCCGTTGACGAAGATCTCGGTCCCGGTGACGTAGGCGGCGTCGTCGCTGCACAGAAAAAAGATCGCGCCGGCGACGTCCGAGGGCACGCCGAGCCGGTTCAGCGGGATGCGCGGCAGCAGCGCCGCCGTCTCCGGCGACAGCATCGCCGTCTCGATCTCGCCCGGCGCCACCGCATTGACGCGGACGCCGAGCCCGGCGAGCTCGACCGCCAGCTCGCGGGTCAGGGCCGACAGCGCCGCCTTCGAGGTCGAGTAGGCGGACCCGGCGAACGGGTGCGCGCGGTGGCCGGCGATCGAGGTGATGTTGACGATCGCGCCCCTGGCGCGGGCGAGCGCGGGCGCGAAGGTGCGGGACAATGTCAGCGGCACGAAAAAGTTCAGCTGAAACACCCGGCGCCAGTCGTCGAGGTCGGTGTTCAGGCAACCGAGCCTTTGATGGCTCGGCGATTTTGGCGAGACCCCGGCATTGTTGACGAGCGCGTGCAATTGTCCGTCGAAAAACGCCTCGGCCTCGCCGACAAACCGCTCGAAATCGTCTGGATCGCCGAGGTCGGCGGTGATGTGCCGGGTCCAGTTCGGGTCGCGCCTGCACTCGGGCGGCGCCGCGTCGCGCGAGCAGGTGACGATCCGCCAGCCGGCGTCGCTGAAGCGCTTGACGGTGGCGTGACCGATGCCGCGGCTGGCGCCGGTCAACAGCAAGGTCTTGCGATCGCCGCTCATGCGACCCCGACCCGGCGCGGGAAGCTCGCCCGCGGCTCCTCGATCCCTTCCGGGTCCTGATGGATGATGATCTCGGCGCCGGGATAGGCGGCGCGCAGCTGCGCCTCGACCTGGTCGGAGATCTGGTGCGCCCGCAGCAGGCTCATCGCGCCGTCCATCTCGATGTGGATCTGAATGAAGGCGGTCGGCCCGGCGACGCGGGTGCGCAGATCGTGAGCGGCGGCCACCTCGGGGTGCGACTGCGCGATCGCGCGGATCTTCTCGCGCTCGTCGTCGGGCAGCTCGCGGTCCATCAGCTGGGTCAGCGACAGGCGCGCCAGACGCGCCGCGGAGTAGATGATCCACAGGCCGATCGCCGCGCCGAACAGCGGGTCGAGGATCGGCAGGTCGAGCGCAGCTGCCCAGCACCAGGGCCGCGATCACGCTGCCGTTCAGCACCAGGTCGCTGCGGTAGTGCAGCTCGTCGGCGCTGATCGCGATGGACCCGGTGCGGCGCACGACGAGCCGCTGATAGGAGACGAGCCCGATCGTCGCCGCGATCGAGAACAGCATCACCGCGATGCCGATCGGCGAATTGTGAACCGGCGCCGGCGAAATCAGCCGCCGCGCCGCCTCGGCCAGCAGCAGCAGCGCGCTGCCGGTGATGAAGGCGGATTGGCCCAGCACCGCCAGCGGCTCGGCCTTGCCGTGGCCGAAGCGGTGCTCCCGGTCGGCCGGGGTCATCGCGTGCCGGACGGCAAGGAGGTTGAGGATCGAGGCGGCAGCGTCGAGCAGCGAGTCGATCAGGCTGGACAGCACCGCCACCGAGCCGGTTGCGAGCCAGGCCGCGAACTTGACCGCGATCAAGAGCAAGGCGACCGCGACCGAGGCGTACGTCGCCACGCGGCGAAGCCGGTTCGCGGCTGCCGGGTGGATTACGGGAAGAGCCGTTCCCGTCGCCATGTCTCGCCTTCGCGAATGAACAGCCACCGGTCGTGCAGGCGGAAGGGTCGTTCCTGCCAAAACTCTACACGCTGCGGCGCCAGCCGGAAACCCGACCAGAAGGGCGGCCGCGGCACCTCGCCGTCGGCGAAGCGGCGAGCCGCCTCGGCGACCCGGCGCTCCAGCTCGCCGCGGCCGGCGAGCGGGCGCGACTGGTCGGAGGCCCAGGCGCCGATCCGGCTTTCGCGCGCCCGGCCGGAAAAGTAGGCGTCGGCCTCGGCGTCGGCGACCACCTCGACGACGCCTTCGACCCGCACCTGCCGGCGCAGCGACTTCCACAAAAAGCACAGCGCGGCGCGGGAGTTGCCGAGCAGCTCGGCTGATTTTCGGCTTTCGAGGTTGGTGTAGAAGACAAAGCCGCGGCGGTCATGCCCGCGCAGCAGCACCACGCGCGCGGACGGCGCGCCGTCCGCAGCGGCGGTCGCCAAGGTCATCGCGTCGGCGTCCGCCTCGGCTTTCGAGGCTTCGGCGAACCAGCGCTCGAAAGGGGCGAACGGCTCGATCTCGACGATTTCTTCCATGCCCCGATCCTTCATGCCGGCGTCTTGCGGGCCGCCGGCGCCGAGCGCCGGCAGCAGCCGCCGACCAAATCCTCGGCGAGCAGCGAGGCGATCGACCGCTGCATCGCGGCGGCCTCGGCCTCGACGATGCGGCTCATCGCCGGCGCCACCTGCCGCTGCCAGGGCGCCGAGGCCCGGCTCGTCCAGCCGCCGGCGAGCGGCAGGCGCAGCGCCTCGCAGAGGTCGCGCAGGGTGGCGGCGTCGAGGCTCCAGGCGAGCACCCAGCGCCCCGCCTGCGTATGGGCGGCGAAACCGGCCGCCGCCAACGGCCGGATGTGCTCGTCGACGATCGTCGTCGCCACCCCCAGCTCGGCGGCGAGCGCCCGGGTCGCGAGCGCCGCGCCGCGTTTTTGCGCGCGCGCCAATGCGGCGATCAGCGCCAGCCCGAGGCCGAGCCGCACGCCTCCCGCCGAAATCCTGCCGTCGCCCTCGCCGATCCGCCAATTCGGCAGCGCCGCGGCGACAACCGCGCCGAGCAGGACCGCCATCCACGAAATATACATCCACAGGAGAAAGATCGGGATCGCGGCGAGCGCCCCGTAGACCGTGCTGTAATAGGACACCGAGCCGATATAGAGCGAAAACCCGATCTTCAGGACCTCGATCGCCGCGGTCGCGATCAGCGCGCCCAGCGCCCCGTCGCGCCAGCGCACCGCGCAATTCGGAAGCAGGCAAAAGAGCAGCGCGAAGGCAAGAAGCTCCAGCAGCGCCGGCAGCGCGCGCGTGAGCCCGTGCAGCCAGCCGCTCGCCAGCAGCGCCGCCGCCTGATCGCCGAAGCCGGCCCGGCTCGCCGCGATCTCGAAATAGGTCGACAGCGACAGGCTGACGCCGATCAGCACCGGGCCGAGCGTGATCATCGTCCAATAGGCGAGCACCCGCTGCCCCCAGGGACGCGCCGAGGTCACGCGCCAGATCAGGTTGAGCTGATCCTCGACCGTCACCAGCAGCAGAATGCCGGTCGCGGCGATGCCGGCGACGCCGATTGCGGTCGTCTGCGTCGCCGATTCGGCGAAATTGCGGAACCAGTACGCGGCCTGCTCGCCGACCGAGGGGACGAAATTCTCGAACGCCAGCGCCAGGATCTGCTCGCGCGCGCCGGCGAAGATCGGGAAGGCGGAGAGCGAGCCGAGCGCGATCGCCGCCACCGGCACCAGCGAGACGAGGGTGGTGTAGCTGAGCGCGCCCGAGGCGGCAAAGCAGCCGTCGGCGACAAAGCGGCGCCCCGCGTAGAGCGCGAATGCGGCGATGTCGCCCGCCATCTGCCGCAGCCGCCCGGCCGGACGGGCGTCTTCCGTCTCGCTCATTGGGGGAACCTGGGAACCTGCGCCCGGCTAAACAAGAAGTGGGGCCCGGCCGCGGCGCGCGCAGACCGCCGATTGGCCCACAGCGCTTCCTTCGTGTAGGATGCGCCGAAGCGCGGGAGATGAGGAACACGATGCCGCTGATGGCGGGCAGGCACGGCCTGATCATGGGTGTGGCGAACGAGCGCTCGATCGCCTGGGGCATCGCCAAGGCGCTGCACGGCGCACGGCGCGGCGCTCGCCTTCACCTATCAGGGCGAGGCCTTGGGCAAGCGCGTGCGGCCGCTCGCCGAAAGCCTCGACAGCGATTTCGTGCTCGAGGCCGATGTCGCCTCCGAGGAGAGCCTCGACGCGGTGTTCGCCGCCTTGTCGCGACGCTGGGGCCGGATCGATTTCGTCGTCCACGCCATCGCCTTTTCCGACAAGGACGAGCTCAAAGGGAAATACCTGCAGACGACGCGGGCCAATTTTCTGCGCACATTGGAAATCTCCTGCTACTCGTTCACCGATGTCTGCCGCCGCGCCGCGCCGTTGATGGCGGCGGGCGGCAGCCTCTTGACCTTGACCTATTCCGGGGCCGAGCGGGTGATGCCGCACTACAATGTTATGGGCGTCGCCAAGGCCGCGCTCGAAGCCAGCGTGCGCTACCTCGCGGTCGACCTCGGCGGCGACAACATCCGCGTCAACGCGATTTCCGCCGGCCCGATCAAGACCCTGGCCGCCTCCGGCATCGGCGATTTCCGCTATATCCTGAAATGGAACCAGCTCAACTCGCCGTTGAAGCGCAATGTCACGATCGAGGATGTCGGCGGCGCCGCCCTTTATCTGTTGAGCGATTTGTCGGCCGGGGTCACCGGCGAGGTGCACCATGTCGATTGCGGCTACCACGTGGTCGGCATGAAGGCCGTCGACGCGCCCGACATCTCGGTGGTGTGACGTGGCGTTCCGCTGCACAGACCTTATCGTCGCCATCGTCGCCCCCGCGCACGCGGGGGTCCAGGGCGCCCTTTCGAGCCTGTGGCCCTGGGTTCCCGCTTTCGCGGGAATGACAAGGGATTGCTGATCGGCGGGCCATGGCCGGCAACTCCTTCGGCGCGCTGTTCCGGTTCACCACCTGGGGCGAGAGCCACGGGCCGGCGATCGGCGTCGTCGTCGACGGCGCGCCGCCGCGCCTGGCGCTGGCAGAGCCCGACATCCAGCGCTGGCTCGACCGGCGCAAGCCGGGGCAGTCGCGCTACACGACGCAGCGGCGCGAGGACGACCTCGTTCGCATCATGAGCGGCGTCTTCGACGGGGTGACGACCGGCACGCCGATCCAGCTGTTGATCGAGAACACCGACCAGCGCTCGAAGGACTACCGCAACATCGCCGACCGCTTTCGGCCCGGCCACGCCGACTACACCTATTGGAAGAAATATGGCGTGCGCGACTATCGCGGCGGCGGCCGCGCCTCGGCCCGCGAAACCGCCTCGCGGGTCGCCGCCGGCGCTGTCGCGCGCAAGATCCTCGGCCCTGATGTCTCGATCCGCGGCGCGCTGGTGCAGATCGGGCCGCATCGGATCGACCGCGCCCAATGGGACTGGCGGGCGGTCGAGGACAACCCGTTCTGGTGCCCGGACGCCGCGATGGCGCTCAAATGGGCGGACTATCTCGACGGCGTGCGCAAGGCCGGGTCCTCGGCCGGGGCGGTCATCGAGATCGTGGCGAGCGGCGTCCCGGCCGGGCTCGGCGAGCCGGTCTACGACAAGCTCGACGGCGACCTCGCCCGCGCGCTGATGACGATCAACGCGGTCAAGGGCGTCGAGATCGGCGCCGGCATGGGCGCCGCCGCGCTCAACGGCGAGGAGAACGCCGATGAAATGCGCATGGAGGGCGGCCGGGTCGTCTTTCTGTCGAACCACGCCGGCGGCGTCCTCGGCGGCATCTCGACCGGGCAGGACATCGTGGCCCGCTTCGCGGTCAAGCCGACAAGCTCGATCCTGACGCCGATGCGCACCGTCGATGTCGACGGCAACGAGGTCGAGGTCAGCACCCGCGGCCGCCACGACCCCTGCGTCGGCATCCGCGCGGCCCCGGTCGGCGAGGCGATGGTCGCCTGCGTGCTCGCCGACCATCTCTTGCGCCACCGCGCCATCGGCGGCGCCGTCTGACGAAAATGCGGCGGCTGCTGGTCGGCTTTTTCGCCTCGATCGGGGTTCTGGCCGTGGTGCTGGTCCTCGGCGCAGCGCTGCTGGTCGAGGGGTTGCGGCCGCGCGCCACGCCGCTCGCCGACAACATCGTCCTCAGCGCCGACCTGACGCAGGGGCTGGCCGACGGGCCGGAGCGCGGTGGCCTGCTGGGGCTCCTCGTCGAGCCCAAGCCGAATTTGCGCGATGTCCTCGACGGGATCGAGGCCGCGGCCGCTGACCCGCGCGTCAAGGGCCTGCTGGCGCGGGTCGGCGGCGACGAGCTGGCGCTTGCCCGCGTGCAGGAAATCCGCGACGCGGTCGCCGCCTTCCGCGCCAAGGGCAAGTTCGCCATCGCCTTCGCCGACAGCTTTGGCGAGCTCGGCGCCGGGACCCGCCCCTATTACCTCGCCAGCGCCTTCGACGAGATCTGGCTGCAGCCGATGGGGAGCGTCGGCCTGACCGGGCTCTATTCCGAGGTCACCTTCTTCAAGGGCACGCTCGACCTGCTCGGCGTCGCCGCCGAGTTCGACCATCGCGGCGAATACAAGACCGCGGCCAACATCCTGACCGAAACCAAGATGACGCCGCCGCACCGCGAGGAGGTCGAGGCGCTGCTCGCCTCGCTCGCCGGGCAGATCGAGGGCGGCATCGCGCAGGGCCGCAAGCTGACGCCGGCCGAGGTGCGCGCGGCGATCGACCGCGGGCCGCTGCTCGCCGAGGAGGCGCGGCAGGCGAAGCTCGTCGACCGCCTCGGCTATCGCGACGAGGCGGTGGCCGACGCCCGCGCCCGCGCCGGCTCGGGGGCCGAGCTGGTGAGCCTGGGGGACTACCTCGACCGCATCGAGCGCCCGCACCGCGAGGGGGCCAGGATCGCGCTGATCTACGGCGCCGGGCTGATCGCCCGCGGCGGCGGCCCGTCCAACCCGCTCGCCGAGCGCGAGGTCATGGCGGCGAGCGACCTGACCCGCGCCTTTCGCGCCGCGGTGCGCGACCCGCGGGTGCGCGCGATCCTGTTCCGCATCGACAGCCCCGGCGGCTCGGTCGTCGCCTCGGAGACGATTTGGCGCGAGGTCGTGTTCGCCCGCGAGCGCGGCAAGCCGGTCATCGTCTCGATGGGCGATGTCGCCGGCTCCGGCGGCTATTACGTCGCCGCCCCGGCCGACAAGATCGTCGCCGAGCCGGCGACCCTGACCGGCTCGATCGGCGTGCTGGCCGGCAAGCTGGTGGCGGCCGATCTCTTAAAGAAGCTCGGGGTCTCGACCGATTCCGCCCAGATCGGCGCCAACGCCGGGATGTTCAGCACGACCTCCGGGTTCACGCCACAGGCGCAGCGCCGCCTCGACGCGTTTCTCGACGACACCTATCGGGGCTTCAAGGACCATGTCGCGGCCGGCCGCCACATGACGCCCGAGGAGGTCGAGGCGGTCGCCAAGGGCCGGGTGTGGTCGGGCGAGGAAGCCAAGGCCCGCGGCCTCGTCGACGCGCTCGGCGGCTACGCCGTGGCGCTGCGCCTCGCCAGGGAGGCGGTCCGGATCGCCCCCGACGCCCCGGTCGAGCTGACGGTCTTTCCGCGCGAGGAGGGGCCGGCCGAGCTGATCTACAACCGGCTTCTCGGCAGGAAGCGCGAGGCCGGCGGCGGCGGCGGCGCGATCGGGCGCGGCGCTGGCGGCGGCGCAGCCCCTGCTGCGGCGCCTCGACACGCTGCTCGACGATCCCGGCCTCCTGACCATGCCGCCGATCTCCGAGCCGAGATAGGCTTCCCCTCCCGATCCAAGCGCTGTTTCTCGGGCGGTTGCCGGCGCATCGGCCGTCGCGAGAGCCGGCCGTTTCCTCAGCGAAAATTTGCACCCGGTCTCTATAATCCGGCAGCGCGCAGGACCGCGGCGGCCTTCGTGCCGTCATTTGGGGATTTTCGGCCTGAATGAACCCCGTCGAGATTGAAGAGGCCATATCAGCTCTGGCCGAGAGCCCGTTCGACGCCGCCGAGTTTCCGTTCGCCTTCCTGCAAGCCTTCGGCAACAAGGAGACGACCCTGAGACGCCTGCGCAAGGGCGAGTCGAACCGGTCCGATTTGGGCGGCGTCCTGCAGACCAGCAACATCCATATCGCCGTCGCCGCCCCCGGCGAGGTCACCAAGACCCTCGCCGCGTTGAAGGCCAGCCCGGCGACGCTGAGGGCCAAGGCGAAATTCGCTCTCGCCACCGATGGCGACACGTTCGAGGCCGAGGATTTGGCGTCGCGGCGAGACGCTCGCCTGCGCCTATGCCGACTTCCCGAACCATTTCGGCTTTTTCCTGCCGCTCGCCGGCATCACGACCGTCCGGCAGATCGCCGAGAACGCCTTCGACATCCGGGCCACCAGCCGGCTGAACCGGCTCTATGTCGAGCTCTTGAAGGACAATCCCGACTGGGGCGCGGCCGCGCGCCGCCACGACATGAACCATTTGATGGCGCGGCTGATCTTCTGCTTCTTCGCCGAGGACACCGACATCTTCAACAGCACCGGCCTGTTCACCGCCACGATCGAGCAGATGAGCGCGCGCGACTCGTCCAACACGCACGAGGTGATCGGCGCGCTGTTCCGGGCGATGAACACGCCGATCAAGGATCGCGCCGCCGCCAACCTGCGGCCCTGGGCCGATGTGTTTCCGTATGTGAACGGCGGGCTCTTTTCCGGCAGCCTCGACGCGCCGCGCTTCAGCCGGATCGCCCGCTCCTATCTCCTCCACATCGGCAATCTCGACTGGACCAAGATCAACCCGGACATCTTCGGGTCGATGATCCAGGCGGTCGCCGAGGACGAGGAGCGCGGCGCGCTCGGCCTGCACTACACCAGCGTGCCGAACATCCTGAAGGTGCTGAACCCGCTGTTCCTCGACGATCTGCGCGCACGCCTGGACGAGGCCGGGGACAATTCCCGCATGCTCCTCAACCTGCGCCGGCGCATGGCGCGGATCAGGGTGTTCGACCCGGCCTGCGGCTCGGGCAATTTCCTGGTCATCGCCTACAAGGAAATGCGCGCGATCGAGGCCGAGATCAACCAGCGGCGCGGCGAGCCGGACCGGCGCAGCGACATCCCGCTCACCAACTTCCGCGGCATCGAATTGCGCGACTTCCCGGCCGAGATCGCGCGCCTCGCGCTGATCATCGCCGAATACCAGTGCGACGTGCTCTATCGCGGCCAGAAGGAGGCGCTGGCCGAGTTCCTGCCGCTCGACGCCGAGAACTGGATCACCTGCGGCAACGCCCTGCGGCTCGATTGGCTCAGCATCTGCCCGCCGACCGGAACCGGCGTCAAGCACCACGCCGATGACCTGTTCCACACGCCGCTCGATCAGGCGCAGATCGATTTCGAGAATGCGGGAGGAGAGACGTATATCTGCGGAAACCCGCCTTATCTGGGATCAACTGGCAATCCGAAAAGCAAAAATCAGAGCTACAATTAATCTTCGAGGGGCGCGCAAAGAGCTGGAAATCACTCGATTATGTGGCCGGTTGGTTTATGAAGGCGGCCGACTACGGCACGCAGACCAATACCGTAGCGGCCTTTGTCGCCACTAACTCTATCTGCCAAGGACAGCAAGTACCGATCCTCTGGCCTCTGATATTAAAAACAGGTCACGAGATTTCGTTTGCCTGCACCTCGTTCAAGTGGGCAAACCTTGCCAGCCATAATGCCGGCGTGACCGCGGTAATCGTCGGTATTTCCAATCACGCGAGCAAGGCTCGAAGACTCTATTCGATAGGCGAGGATGAGATCTTGATCGTAAAAGAGACAGAAAACATTAATGCCTATTTGGTCGTTGGTCCCAACATTATTGTGCACCCACTTTCAAGTCGAAGCGGCGAATTGGCAAAAATGGAGTGGGTAAATAAGCCCACTGATGGGGGTAACTTGATCCTCTCGGTAGAGGAGCGAGAAGAATTGCTTAACGGTGAGTTTGCTTCGTCTCGATTTATCCGACGATATGTTGGCTCCAAGGAGGTAGTAAATGGTTCGCTGCGATGGTGCCTTTGGATTGAAGACGGTGATCGGCCGGAAGCCGAGCGATATCATGCCATATGGGAAAGAATTGAGAGGGTTAGAGGCTATCGGGCGAGCAGCAGCTCGAGTGATACGCGTCCTACCGCATCTTTTGCACATCGGTTTAGGCAAATTCAGAGTGTTGCAAAATATGATCAAATATTAGTTTCTGGCGTGTCGTCCGAAAATCGCGACTATCTGCCCACAGAACTGTTTAGAGATAACGTTATTGCATCGAACAAGGTCTTTGCTCTGTACGACGCCCCCCTTTGGAACATGGGGCTAATCGCCTCGCGCCTGCACTGGGTATGGATCGGCACGGTTTGCGTGCGGCTGCGAACCGATTTCTCATATTCCAACACCCTCGGCTGGAACACCTTTCCGGTCCCGCCGCTGACCGAGAAGAACAAGGCCGACCTGACCCGCTGCACCGAGGACATCCTGCTGGCGCGCGAGGCGCATTTCCCGGCGACGATCGCCGATCTCTACGACCCGGACAAGATGCCGGCCGATCTGCGCGAGGCGCACGGGCGCAACGACGAGGCGCTGGAGCGCATCTATATCGGCCGCCGCTTTCGCAACGACACCGAGCGGCTGGAGAAGCTGTTCGAGCTGTACACCAAAATGACGGCCGAGAAGGGTATAGGGGGTAGGGCGAAGGGTGTAGGCAAAAGGGGCGCAGGCCGTGCCGAACGTCGGGAAGGCGGACATTGGGGTTGAGGGCGTCCGGAGCTATCGCGACCTGAAGGTCTGGGCCAAGGCCATGGAGCTTGCCGAGTTGGTCTATGCGGTGGCAAAGCAGATGCCGAAGGAAGAGCAATATCGAATGACCTCGCAAATGCTGCGATCGGCGGTGTCGGTTCCGGCCAACATCGCCGAGGGCTATCAGCGCGGCGCCCGACGGGACTATGCGAGCTTCATCAGCATCGCTCGCGGCTCGCTCGCCGAGACGGAGACCTTCCTGCTGCTCGCCAGCCGTGCCGGCCTGCTGCCGAATAGCGCAACAACCGGAGCGCTGGAGCGGGCCGACGAGCTGAGCCGCATGCTGCGCGCCCTGCGCCAGAAACTCATGACTCCCACCCCAACCCCTAAACCCTAATCCCTTGACAGCGGACGGTCCCAAAGCCATGTCTCTCGTTTGAGATACGGAGGACGGGAATGGGCGCACACAGCTCGATGCTGCATGTCCGCATCGATAATGAGGTGAAGGCAAAGGCGACGGCGGCGCTGGAGGCGATGGGCCTCTCCGCCTCCGATGCGGTGCGTCTGCTGTTCCACCGCATCGCTGCCGACCAGGCGTTTCCGCTCGAGCTGAAAGTGCCGAACGCCGAGACGCGGGCGGCGATGGCCGAGGCGGCCGAGATGATCCGCGCCGGTAAGCTCCGCTTCCGCAACGCGGAGGAGCTTTTCGCCGATCTCGACGAAAACAGTGCCGGCTAAGGCAATTTCCGATCGGGTAGTCTGCCGTGGTATCGAGATTGCTTCGCTTCGCTCGCAATGACAGCAATTTCCCGTGTCATTGCGAGGAGCGCAGCGACGAAGCAATCTCGATCGGCGATGCAACAATAGAAAACCGCGCGCGCCGTTCCCAGGGAAGTCGACTACGCGAAGAGCTTTCTAAAGATTGGGAGCGGCTGTCGCGCTCCGGCCGATACGACATGCATCGCCTCAAGGAAGTGATGATGCTCTTGGTCGCAAATGACGCGCCGCTCGGGCCGGAGTGGAAGGACCACCCGCTCAAGGGCCAATGGGCAAGCTATCGCGAATGCCATGTCGGCGGCGATTTTCTCCTAATTTATCGCGTGGATGATGCTGTGGGCCGTAATGGCGGCATCGTGTTCGTCCGCTCCGGCACCCATAGCGAGTTGTTCCAGGAATGACCGAAGCCCTGCCACAAGGGTATAGGGGTTAGGGGGAAAAGGGGCAGGCCGTGTCGAGCGTCGGGATGCCGGACAGCAAGGTTGAGGTCATCCGCAGCTATCGTGACCTGAAAGTTTGGGCCAAAGCCATGGAGCTTGCCGAGCGGGTGTATGCGGTGGCAAAGCAGATGCCGAAGGAAGAGCAATATCGAATGACCTTGCAGATGCTGCGCGCGGCGGCGTCGGTTCCGGCCAACATTGCCGAGGGCTATCAGCGCGGCACCCGACGGGACTATGCGAACTTCATCAGTATCGCTCGCGGCTCGCTCGCCGAAACGGAGACCTTTCTGTTGCTCGCCGGCCGTGCCGGCTTGCTGCCGAACGGCGCGGCAACCGGAGCGCTGGAGCTGGCCGACGAGCTGAGCCGCATGCTGCGCGCTCTCCGCCAAAAGCTCGTCATACCCCAACCCCTACACCCCAACCCCTAGACCCTAACCCCTATGCCCTCACCCACCATTCCCTCCATCTCAGTCACCTACGCCCGCAACGGCAGCTCGACCAGGGCCAACGCGCTCGGCATGCGGCCGATGCAGGAGCGCGCCTACGAGAAGCGGGGCGAGCAATACCTGTTGATCAAGTCGCCGCCGGCCTCGGGCAAGAGCCGGGCGCTGATGTTCATCGCGCTCGACAAGCTGCACAACCAGGGGCTCACGCCAGGCGATCGTCGTCGTGCCGGAGAGGGCCATCGGCGCCAGCTTCCATGATGAGCCGTTGAGCCAAGTTCGGCTTCTGGGCCGACTGGACCGTCGCCCCGAAATGGAACCTGTGCGACGCGCCCGGCTCGGACAATGGCGGCAAGGTCGCTTCGGTCCGGGCCTTTCTCGACAGCGACGACAAGGTGCTGGTCTGCACCCATGCGACCTTCCGCTTTGCCGTGGACCGGTTCGGGGTGGAGGCGTTCGACGACCGGCTGATCGCGGTCGACGAGTTCCACCACGTCTCGGCCAACCCCGACAACAAGCTCGGCCTGCATCTCGGGCAGTTCATCGCCCGCGACCGCGTGCATATCGTGGCGATGACCGGCTCCTATTTCCGCGGCGACGCCGACGCGGTGCTCGCCCCGCAGGACGAGGCGAAGTTCGACACCGTCACCTACACCTATTACGAGCAGCTCAACGGCTACGAATATCTGAAGCAGCTCGACATCGGGTATTTCTTCTACGCCGGCTCCTATGCCGACGACATCCTGAAGGTGCTCGACCCGGCCGAGAAGACGATCGTCCACATCCCGAGCGTCAATTCGCGCGAGAGCACGAAGGACAAGATCCGGGAGGTCGAGCACATCATCGAGGAGCTGGGCGAATGGCAGGGGGTCGACCCCGCGACCGGCTTCCAGCTGGTCAAGACGCCCGGAAGGCCGCGTGCTGCGGATCGCCGATCTGGTCGATGACGACCCGGCCAAGCGCGACCGCGTTTCCGCCGCGCTGAAGGACCCGGCGCAAAAGAACAACCGCGACCATGTCGACATCATCATCGCGCTCGGCATGGCGAAGGAGGGCTTCGACTGGATTTGGTGCGAGCACGCGCTGACGGTCGGCTATCGGTCGAGCCTGACCGAGATCGTGCAGATCATCGGCCGCGCCACCCGCGACGCGCCGGGCAAGACCCGCGCCCGCTTCACCAACCTGATCGCCGAGCCCGACGCCTCCGAGGAAGCCGTCACCGAGGCGGTCAACGACACCTTGAAGGCGATCGCGGCGAGCCTCCTTGATGGAGCAGGTGCTGGCGCCGCGCTTCGAGTTCAAGCCGAAGAACCCGGCGAGCGGCCCGGTGGAAGGGTTCGACTATGGCGAAGGCGGCTACGACCCGAACAAGTGCAATGTCGGCTTCAACGAGGAGAACGGAAAGTTCCAGATCGAGATCAAGGGACTGGCCGAACCCAAGAGCAAGGAAGCGGCAGCGCATCTGCCAGGAGGATTTGAACGAGGTGATTGCCGCCTTCGTGCAGGACAAGACCGCCATGGAGCGCGGTCTGTTCGATAAGGAGCTGGTGCCGGAGGAGCTGACCCAGCTGCGCATGGGCAAGATCGTCAAGGACAAATATCCCGACCTCGACGAGGCGGATCAGGAGGCGGTGCGCCAGCACGCCGTCGCCGCCCTCAACCTGACGCAGACAGGCCAAGGAGATCGCCGCGGGCGGAGCCGAGGGCGACGGCGAGAAGAGCCCGAACACCGCCTTTATCGAGGGTGTGCGCAAGTTCGCCATGGATGTGCGCGATCTCGACATCGACCTGATCGACCGGATCAACCCGTTCGGCGAGGCTTATGCCATCCTCGCCAAGACCATGAGCGAGGAGAGCCTGAAGCAGGTGGCGGCCGTGATCGCGGGCAAGAAGGCTCAACCTGACGATCGAGGAGGCGCGGGACCTTGCCAACCGGGCCTTGAGGTTCAAGCAGGAGCGCGGCCGGCTGCCCTCGATCACGTCGCCGGATGCCTGGGAGAAGCGCATGGCCGAAGGCGTCGCCTTTCTGGCGCGCATGAGGGCGGAGGCCGCGCGTGGCTAGGTTCACCGAAGAGGACGACGCGCTTCTCGACGAGCTCGGCGTCGAGGTCGAGACGAAGAAGGACGCGAGCCGGACGCCTCGCGAAGAACGCATCATCGCCGGGTTCGAGGAGGTTCAGCGTTTCGTGGAGCAGCATGGCCGCGCCCCGCAGCATGGCGAAGGCGGCGACATCTTCGAGCGGCTGTATGCCGTGCGCCTCGATCGCCTTCGTGCGCTGGCCGACTGCCGCGCGCTGCTCGAACCCCTCGATCATCAAGGGCTCCTGGCCGGCGCGCAGCCTGCCCCGGCAGGCGCCCCCGACGAGCTTGACGATGACGAGCTTTTGGCCCGAGCTCGGGGTCGAGGCCGCCGCGCCGGCCGACATCACGGAGCTCCGGCATGTTCGCTCCGCCGCCGAGAAGCGGGCGGCCGAGGAGATCGCCAATCGCCGGAAATGCGAGGATTTCGACCGCTTCAAGCCGCTGTTCGACCAGGTGCAGAAAGAACTCAACGCCGGCCTGCGTCTGACCACGCGGTTCGAGCGCAAGTCCGAGATCGCGGCCGGCCGCTTCTATATCCTGGGGGGCCAGAAAGCCTATGTCGCGGCGACCGAGGAGCCGTTCACCAACGAGCACGGCGACGTCGACGCCCGCCTCCGGGTGATCTTCGACAACGGGACCGAGAGCAATTTGCTGATGCGCTCCCTGCAACGGGCGCTGCAGCAGGACCCGGCCGGCCGGCGGATCATCGAGCCGTCAGCCGGCCCTCTCTTCACCGACCAAAACCAGGCGGGAGATGAAGCAAGCGGCATCGTCTATGTGCTGCGCAGCAAGTCCGATCATCCAGCCGTCGCCGCCCATCGCGATCTCGTGCACAAGATCGGCGTGACCGGCGGCGATGTCGCGCGGCGGATCGCCAACGTCCGGCTCGATCCGACATTCCTGATGGCTGATGTCGAGATCGTCGCGACCTATGAGCTGTACAATATCAATCGGTCCCGCCTCGAAAACCTGATCCACCGCGTCTTTGCCGCCGCCCGTTTGGAGATCGAGATCAGCGACCGCTTCGGCCAGCCGGTGATGCCACGCGAGTGGTTTCTTGTTCCGCTTTTCGTCGTCGACGAAGCCATTGCCAAGATCAGAGATGGGTCGATCGTTAATTACGTATACGATCCAAAGACCGCTTCGCTCGTTGGCGCTGAGAATTCGAACAGCAGCACATCGAACCGGCGGTTGAGCGTCGGCTAGAGCCGGCCGGACGGCTTTGCGGCGGCCGGCCGGTAGAAGAGCGCGAGCTTCAGGCTTTCGGCGATCCGCTCCGCCTTGGCCGAGAATTGCGCCGCGGCGGCGGGAGCGAAGATTTCGGCCGCGGTTTCGCGCCACAGCCCGAGCCAGCGGTCGAAAAACGCCGCCTCGATCGGGTGCTTCAGATGCGCGGCCATCGGGTTGCCCTTGTAGCGCCCCGAGGTCAGCATCACCGACGACCAGAAATCCGCCAGGGTCGAGAGGTGCGCGTCCCAGTCGTCGACCGCCCGCTCGAACACCGGCCCGATGATCGGGTCGCGCCGGGCCCGGGCATAAAAGCGGTCGACCAGAGCCTGGATGGCCGCCTCGGTGATCTCATCGGACCCGGTCATTCGGCCGCTTTTCCCGCCTTCAGCGCGGCGACTTCCCGCCGCAGGGCGCGCACTTCCTCAAAGCGCGCCGTCGTGTCGCGCAAAAAGGCGGCGATGCCCTGCATCGCGCCGTCCCGGTTGCGGATCGGCAGCACCGTGAACTCGATCGAGAGGCTTGTGCCGTCGCGGCTCACCGCCGGGACCGAGAGCGTCTCGCCGACGCCGTAGCGGCTCGCCCCGCCGGCCATGACTTTGTCATACCCCTCCCAATGCCGCCGCCGCAGCCGCTCGGGGATGATCAGGTCGAGCGACTGGCCCACCGCCTCCTCGGCGGTGAAGCCGAAGATGCGGGTCGCCGCTGCGTTCCAAAACCGGACGACGCCGCCGGCATCGGCGTAGATGACCGCGTCGGGGCAGTCGCGGATCAGGCGCTCGAACAGCAGCTCTTCGTCCATGGTCGGCCCCGTTCCGGGTGATGGTCCCCGCTGATAGTGGGGCGCAGGGCGCGCGGCATCAACCGCCGGCGGGTACGGCGCGATGACGCTCCTTGTTGCCGGCCTCGCTCGGGCGTAACACTTTCGGCCGCAAGCGCCGACCTCGCCGATGGAGAGAACCATGGCCCTGACTGAGGGCGGTCGCCGCCCGAGGCTCGCGGGAGGGTGGGACGTGGATCGCTGGGTCATCATCCACTGGTTCGAGCTGAGCACCCTCGTGCTTCTGTGCCTCAACCTGTGGTTTGTATCATCGGTGTTGAACGCCCTCAAGGAGACCAATCGCTGGCTGTCCTTTCTCTCCAGCATTCCCTGGGGGCAGGCGCCGGGAGCGAAAGGCCCCGACGAGGGCTGAACCGCCCGGGCTGTTCGGCCAGGCCGCTGTTCGGGCAGGCTGCTGTTCGGGCAGGCTGCTGGTCGGGCAGGCCGCTATTCGGGCAGGCCGAACACCTCTTCGGGCTGATGCAGGCCGCGAACCGGGTGGAAGCCCAGCGAGACGAGCGGGCGCGGGCAGATCCCGGCGAAGGCGCGCGAGGTCAGCAACGGACGCGACAGCCGCTTGGTCAGCCCCTCGATGCGCGAGGCGAGGTTGACCGCCGGCCCGATCACGGTGAAGTCGAGCCGGTCGACGGCGCCGACATTGCCGTAGCTGACCTCGCCCAGATGCAGCCCGATGCCGGTGCGCATCGTGGCGCGGTCGCTTTCCCGGCGGGCCTCGTTGACGATCGCCAGCCGCTCCAGCGACGCCGTCGCCGCGTCGAGCGCGCGCAGGCTCGACGGCGCGAAATCCTCGTCGTCGTCGGCCGGGAAGATCGCCAGCACGCCGTCGCCCATGAATTTGAGCACCTCGCCGTTGCGCTCCTCGATCGATGAGACGATCGCGTCGAAATAATCGTCGAGCAGCTTGATCACCGCGTCGCCCGGCAGCCGGTCGGAGAGGCCGGTGAAGTTGCGCATGTCGGTGATCATGATCACCGCGCGCAGGCGCTCGCCCTGCGCCCGCTGGATCTGCCCGGCGAGGATGCGGTGTCCGGCCTGCGGCCCCAGATAGGTGTCGAGCAGGTTGGCGCTGATCCGGCGCACCGCCCGGGTCTCGGCGATCGCGGCGAGGGCCGGGTTGATGTCCTCGATCTTGGCGATGTCGGCCTCGGCGAACCCGCCGGGCCGGTCGGTCGCCCAGGTCACCACCGGAAAGCGGCGGAAGGTGCGGTTGAGCGCCAGCGCGTAATATTCGGTGCCGCCCTCGCTGGCGAGCCGCGACAGCAGCGGATAATCGCCGGCATCGCCGCCGAGGCGCCGGCGGAACGAGGTCCCGCGCTCGATCGTCGCCCGGATCGGGCTCGACAGGTATTCGTCGGTCTCATCCGCGCCGTGCAGGATGCGGTACTCCTCGATCATCTTGCGCTCGCGCCACCAGCGCACGCCGATGCCGCGGATCTGCGGATGCAAGGTGCCGAAATAGAGGGTGGCGCGCCACAGCCGCACGCCGTCGCCGACGAGCCGCCAGCACAGCTCGTCGAAGAGCTCGACCTCGCTGTCGATGTACGGGCCCTCGGTCAGGATCCAGCGCGCGACCTGCCCGCCCAGGATCGGCGCCCCCAGCCCGCTGTAGGCGCCTTCGATGCGGAAAAAGTCGTCGCCGCCGGCGATGGGCGCGGGAAGGGTCAGGGGCGGGCTCGTATCCATTGACACAACGACAGAGGATGGGCGCGCCCGAAGGCGTCCGGCAGGCGATAAATAAGCGTCCGCCGCGCCGATTGCGACGGCCTGCGCATTCCCTCGGGCGTTGGCCTGGTCTAACCTGTCCGGCATCGCCATTCCGGAGCAGAGCGATGGCCGGCTTCACCACCCGACCCGAAATCCGCGGCACGTTCGGCGTCGTCGCCTCGACCCATTGGCTCGCCTCCGCGGTCGGCATGAGCATGCTGGAAAAGGGCGGCAACGCCTTTGACGCCGCGGCGGCGGCGGGGTTTACGCTGCAGGTGGTCGAGCCGCATTTGAACGGCCCGCTCGGCGAGGCGCCGATCCTCCTGTGGAGCGAGGCCGAGCGCCGCTGCGCGATGATCTGCGGCCAGGGGGTGGCGCCGGCCGCCGCGACGATCGGCCGCTTCCGCGACCTCGGCCTCGACCTGATCCCCGGCACCGGCCTGCTCGCGGCCACGGTTCCGGCCGCGTTCGACGCCTGGATGCAGCTGTTGCGCGATTACGGCACGCTGCCGCTCGGCGACATCCTGGCGCCGGCGATCGGCTACGCCGAGAACGGCTATCCGGCGGTCGAGCGCATCGGCCAGACGGTCGCGATGATGGCCGAGATGTTCCGCCGCGAATGGCCGAGCTCGGCCGCGATCTATCTGCCGCACGGCGCGCCGCCGACCGCGGGGCGGCTGTTCCGCAACAGGGCGTTGGCCGCGACCTACCGCCGCGTCCTCGCCGAGGCCGCCAATGGCGGGCGCGAAGGTCAGATCGAGCGGGCGCGGGCCGCCTGGTACCGCGGCTTTGTCGCCGAGGCGGTCGACCGCTTCTGCCGCACCGAGAAGGCGCTCGACGCCTCCGGCCGCCGCCATGGGGGCCTCCTGACCGGCGACGACCTCGCGCGCTGGCAGGCCCCGGTCGAGGCGCCGCTGACCTTTGACTACCGTGGCTGGACCGTCGCCAAGGGCGGCCCGTGGAGCCAGGGGCCGGTGCTGCTGCAGACCCTGGCGCTGCTGCAAGGGTTCGATCTCGACGGCCTCGACCCGCTCGGCCCCGATTTCGTTCATCTCGTCGCCGAATGCCTGAAGCTCGCCTTCGCCGATCGCGAGGCGTGGTATGGCGATCCCGACTTCGTCGAGGTCCCGATCGAGACCTTGCTCGGCGCCGCCTACAACGATGCGCGGCGAAGGCTGGTCGGCGACGACGCCTCGCTCGAATTGCGGCCGGGGCGGCCGGACGGCCGCCTGCCGCGCGTGCTCGTCGGCGGGATCGAGGCCGACGTCGCCGGGATCGGCGAGCCGACGGCCGGCGGTCTCGGCGAGCCGACGGTCGGCTCGCAGGGGCTGGTGGCCGGCGACACCTGCCATGTCGACGTCGTCGACCGCTGGGGCAACATGGTCTCGGCGACGCCGAGCGGCGGCTGGCTGCAAAGCTCGCCGGCGATCCCGGAGCTCGGCTTTTGCCTCGGCACCCGCGGCCAGATGTTCTGGCTCGAGGAGGGGCTGCCGGCGAGCCTCGCGCCGGGCAAGCGGCCGCGCAGCACGCTGTCGCCGTCGATGGCGTTCAGGGACGGCGAGCCTTACCTCGCCTTCGGCACGCCGGGCGGCGACCAGCAGGACCAATGGTCGGCGCTGATGCTGCTGCGCCACATCCACCACGGCATGAATTTGCAGGAGGCGATCGACTGCCCCGCCTTCCACACCGAGCACATGCCGAGCTCGTTCTACCCGCGCGCGGCGCAGCCGGGCCTGCTGGCGCTCGAAAGCCGCTTCCCGGAGGCGACGCGGGCCGAGCTGGCGCGGCGCGGCCATCGCCTGCGGGTCGGCGAGGCGTGGTCCGAAGGCCGCCTCTCCGGCTGCGCCCGCGAGCGCACCCCCGAGGGTACCGTGCTCAAGGCCGCCGCCAACCCCCGCGGCATGCAGGGCTACGCCGTCGGCCGCTAGGAAGGCAGCGTTGGGAGGAGAGAGGCAGATGCGTTTTGGAGTGTTCGACCACCTCGACGACAGCGGCCAGCCGCTGAACCGGCACTTCGAAGATCGGCTGCGGCTGATCGAGGCCTATGACCGCGCCGGGTTTTACGGCTACCATCTGGCCGAGCACCACAACACGCCGCTCGGCTACGCGCCGTCGCCCGGCATCTTTCTGTCCGCGGTCGCGCAGCGCACCCGCAAGCTGCGCTTCGGGCCGATGGTGTATCTGCTGCCGCTGTACCATCCGCTGCGGCTGATCGACGAGATCTGCATGCTCGACCAGATGAGCGGCGGCCGGTTCCTTTACGGGGTCGGGCGCGGCATCTCGCCGATCGAGGTCGGCTTTTACGGCGTCGATTTCGAAAAGGGCGCGGCACAGTTCCGCGAGGCCTTCGAGGTGATCCGCCTCGGCCTGACCGAGGACGAGCTGACCTATCATGGCGAATTCTACGATTTCGACCATGTGCCGATTGTCATGAAGCCGGCGCAGAAGCCCTATCCCGAGCTGTGGTACGGCACCAGCCGGTCGGAGAGCATCCCGTGGGCGGCCGAGCACGGCGCTCATATCGTGACCCTGCGCGACACCGCGCAGGCGCGCGCAATCATCGAGCTCTACAAGACGGAGTGGCGCCGGCGCGGCCGGGCGGAGGCCGATCTGCCGCTGATGGGCGTCAACCGCCACATCGTCGTCGCCGAGAGCGAGGCCGCAGCGCTCGAGACCGCGCGGCGCGGCTACCGGCCGTGGCGCCGCCATATGGAGCTCTTATGGGCGAAATACGACGTGCCGTTCCCGCTCAAGGCCTCGCTGCCCGAGGAATGGGACCCGCTGCAGGAGCACGGCCACGCGATCGCCGGCACGCCCGCCCAGGTGCGCGACTATATCGCGGCCCAGGCGGAGGCCGCTTGTGCCACCTATTTCGTGTGCGACTTCGCCTTCGGGGCGATCGGGCAGGACGCGGCGATGCGCTCGGTCGAGCTGTTCGCGCGCGAGGTCATGCCGGCCTTCGCCGACGCCTAGAAGCGGGACGCCGACGCCCGCCGCGCGGCCCCGCCTCGCGACGCCATCAGGAGGGAGACGTTCCATGGGTGCGATGATCGACTTCACCCGCCCCGACGGCGGGACGACCAAGGGGTATCAGGCGATCGCCGGGCAAGGGCGGCCCGGCGTCGTGGTGATCCAGGAATGGTGGGGACTCAACGACCAGATCTGCGGGGTCGCCGACCGCTTTGCCCGCGCCGGCTGGAACGCGCTGGCCCCCGACCTCTACCGGGGCCGCGTCACCACCACCCCGGACGAGGCCAGCCACCTGATGGAGGGGCTCGACTTCCCCGGCGCCACGCACCAGGATCTGCGCGGCGCGACGCATCACCTGAGGGGGCAAAGCGGCAAGGTCGCCGTCATGGGCTTCTGCATGGGCGGCGCGCTGACCATCGCCGCGGCCGTGCACATCCCCGAGGTAAGCGCCGCGGTCTGCTTCTACGGCATCCCGCCCGCGGACTTTGCCGACCCGGCCCGGATCAAGATCCCGTTCCAGGGCCATTTCGCCAACCAGGACGACTGGTGCACGCCGGCCGCGGTCGACGCGCTTGAAAAGACGCTGAAGGCGGCGGGCGCGCGGCACGAGATCTACCGCTACGACGCCGCCCACGCCTTCGCCAACGAGCGCAGCGCCGCCTACGACGTCGCCTGCGCCACCCAGGCCTGGGACCGCCTGACCGCCTTTTTGAAGGCGCAGATCGCCTAGAGTACGACTTGAAAAAATCTCTATATGTCAATAGGTTCGTCGTTCCCGCGAAAGCGGGAACCCGGTGCTCCAAGGGCTCGAACGGTTTCCCCTGTTCATGCCAGGGGCAGGCTCTGGACCCCCGCTTTCGCGGGGGCGACGATAACCCACTGAAATAACTGGTTTAATTTCGGGCCCGACACTTGGAGCGTGATCCGATGAGGCTGAACCGCATGGCTCCCGCTGTCCCGTGGGCCTTCAGCCCACGGACTTGATCCGTGGGGAAAGCCGGGACCCACGCCGGCCGCAGGCGCGATCACTCGTCCTGTTTGTTCGTCGACCGATCACAGCAAGCGCAAGCAAGCGGCCGAGTGGCGGAAAGGTGGGTCCCGGCGTTCGCCGGGACAACGGAAAGAGGCATTGTCAGAGCCTCTCCAGAACGGCCGCTCGATCTGATCGGACCGTGCTCTAATGTGAGGGTGGCGAGGTGGCGCTCCACAACGGAGGCTTGACCCTCCGCTGCGTCAAACAGTGGCTGTAAAAAAAAGCGGCGCCCAAAGGCGCCGCTGCCGTCTGAGGCTCGGAGTGTCGCTTACGAAGCCTTGCGGCGCCGGCGGACCGCCCCCAAGCCGATCAGGGCCGAGCCGAGCAGGGCGAGCGACGCCGGCTCCGGCACCGCGGATGTTACGCTGTGAAATGCGAAGATCAGGTCGTTGAAATCCTCGTCGGTCTGCGAGAAACCCGGGATTCCATTGAGCTCGTCCTCAAAGCCGACCAACAGCCAATGGGACGAGTTGTTGTCAATGCCGTTCATCGCCGCGACGACCGCATCGTTGAGCACGACCTCTGGCCGGTCGGCCGGAGCGCAGCCGCCGCTCGGAGCGCCGGGATCGCTGCAAAACAGACCGGCGGACGCGCTCGTGACCGGACCCGTTCCGGTCGTCAGCTCAGCGTAGGCGGTATGGGGTATCCCGTCCGCAGCCGTCGTCGGAGTGGCGTTCAGATAGCCCTCGCTGTTCCCCGGCCCGCCGGGCGCCGCCGGCGTCGCCGTGGCCGCGCCGGTGAACCCGGCGGGACCTCCATTGACGTTGTTAGCGAATGCGAGCGAGGTCAGATCGTTGAAAATGAACTCCAACGTCTGATTGAGCGTGGTGCTGAGAGAAACCACAGTCGCCAGAGGTGTCGTGTGGTTGGCGATGAGGGGGTTGGCGACTGCCCCGTTGAAGAGCAGGGTGTCGTTGTTGTCGGCGCTCTGGAAGGCAAACACAACCTGGACGGTTGTGCTCGTCGCCTTGAGCTCACAACCGGGACCGGCGCCCGAACCGAAAGCCGGCGGCAGAATAGTCGTCGTGTTGACGCAAGGCGCTGCCTGGGTGGCGTGTGCCGTCAGCGTTATTCCCGTCGCGGTCAGGACTCCGAGAAGTCCGATCCTGATCGAAGCACGCATGTTGGAATGCTCCTGCTGATTCGGGCTTGCTCCGAGCAAATGTCATGCCATCATCGGTTGTATCAGCGTTTTCAATATGGTTAATGATCCTGCCTGAAATTTGGATTCAAACATATGTTAAAGTTACCGACATCATGACGTGAGCCGCGAACCCACCCTTCGCCCAAAATCGTCATAGTTTCCATTGCTTGTGAGAAAAATCGGCCGCCGTTCCAGTTGTAAAGATTTCCGACAGTCCTAGCCGAGGCGGCCGGCTGCTCGGCCGACATCAACCGGCGCGGTAGAAGACGGCGAGCCACACGGTGGGGCCGGCCGGATCGGTCCAGTCGACGCGATGGCGGCGGCGCGGGGCGATGTCGACCCAGTCGCCGGGGGCGAGGCGGCGCGCTTCGGCTTCGTCCGCGAAGCGCAGGCGCGCGGCCCCGGCGAGCAGAACCACCCATTCGCCCTCCGCCTGGTCGCACCAGAAGCCGGGTGGGCTCGCCTGGCCCCGCGAGACGATGCGCTCGATGCGCAGCCCGGGCCGGGTCAGCAACGCCGCGACCGCTTCCTCGGCGCGCGCGTCGGGCAGCGGACGGAGCAGGTTCACGGCGCCGCGCCGCGCTCCAGGAGAGCGCGGTCCCAATTGCCCAGGTTCGCCGCGGCCTCGTAAGTCGATTGCAGGAATTCGAGCAGCATCTCGTCCGGCGCCGTGGCCTGCCGAACCGCATCGTAAGGCAACACGAACTCGCCGAAATCGCGGGCGTAACGAGCAGCTTTCGGACGCACCGGCGCGTCGGCGAACCCGGCCGGCTGAGCATAGGCATAGGAATAAAAGATCGGTTCTTCCATGCCGGCGCCGCCCGGCCAGAAGCCGCAGCTGCTGACCTCGTGCGAATAGGCCTCGCGGGTGACCTTGTCGCAGACGTTGGGCGCACCCGGGTGCGGCGGCGCGCGCCGGCCGGAAAAGCGCGTCGCCGCCAGGTCGAAGCTGCCCCAGAAGAAATGCACCGGGCTCGCCTTGCCGATAAAGCGCGCGCGGAACGCCGTCAGGACGCGGTCGGCCTGGACCAGGACGCGCCGGAAGCGGTCGGCGTAATCCGGGTCGTAGGCGTTGTGGCTGCGGTCGTTCTCAAAGGGTATCGGATCGGGAATCTCCACCGGTGTGCTCCAGATGCGGATGTCGAGGTCGAGCGCGCGCAGCCGCTGCATGATTTCGGCATGAAAATCGGCGACCGTCATCGCGCGCAGCCCGAACCCATCCGTCAGCCCGTCACTGGTTCTGATCGCCAGCCGATGGCCGATGAAATCGAAATCAATCTCGAAGCTGCGCGCGCCGTAGGGGATCGGCGAGGTGGTCAGCCCGCGGCTCGTTACATAAAGCGGGACCTGCCACCAGTGATTGATCGGCGGCGCCTGCGCCAGGCGGATCTTGCCGATGACCTGCGTCCACAGATGCAGCGTGGCGCAGGTGTCGCGCCACTCGCTCAAGGGCAGGCTCGGCCATGTCTCCGCGGCGGCCATCGGCTCCTCCTCCATGATTTCAGCCCGGCGTCATCCGGCGTCGCGCTCCGATCGAAATGGTCGGCGTCCAGACCGCAGCGGTATCCGCCTGTGGCGATCTGCGCCACCTCTTTCTTCTCCCGGGGCCGACACCGATACGAGCTCGCGCCGGAAGAAACGGGAAGTCGCAGAGCGTGATCTTTAGAGCGCGCCCCTGAGGCTGGCCTCGATCACCGCCGGCGAGCTCGTCGCCGGCAGCGACTTTGGGTGTGGATCGCTCGGCCGCATTACGAAAATCGGCGAAGCGTGCTTCATCACATAGTCGGTCGGATCGGCGCTGAGCCGGGTCCGCTCAACCTCCACCTTAAAGCTCTTGGCCGCTTGCTCCACATCGTCCGACGAGCCGGTGAGGCCGAGAAAGCCCGGCCCGAAAGCCTCCATATACGCCGGAAGGCTGACGGACGCCGCCCGCTCGGGATCCATGTCGATGAAGACCGGCTTAACGGACGAGCCGAGCTTGCCCAAGCGGCCGATTGCCTCGGCGACGGCGTTCAGCGCGGTCGGACAGGCGCGCAGGCACGTAGAGTACCCGAAATATATGACGAGCACCGAGCCGGACGGAAAGCTCTCGATCGAGTAGGAGCGCCCGGCCGGTCCAACCAAATGGAAGTTTTCGAGCTCGGCGCTTCGTGCGGCAGGGCGAGAAGCGGCCGCCATCAGGATGCCGGCCCGGCGCCGGCGAGCAGAACCATGCCGAGCACGACCAAGGCCGGACGCTTCATCGGCTCGTCCCCGTGCTGCTCGTCAGTCCCGGTCGCGATCCCGGCCGTCGCCTCGGTCGCGATCCCGGTCGTCGTCCAGGTTGATGAAAGCCATCGCGTGCGGCTTGGCGGCGCCGGTCCGGCCGCGATTGGGCCAACGGTAATTTGCCGGCCGGTCCATCGCGACGCACGGCTGGCCCGTCAACTCGTCCTTGAACGCCCGATCGAGCACCAGCTGGCCGGAATGCGTCAGGCGGGCCATGCACACGCGATCGTCGCCGGCCTCGTGAAGGCCGGGCAGGTTGAACGGCGTCAGCTGCACAAAATAATTCGAGGCGGCGACGCGGCGGGTCTCGTGGTCGAACGCCAGGAAGTGCGGCCCGCTGTGCGTGTCGAAATTCGCCTGCGAATTCCAGATTGAGCGTCCCGGTGACCTTCGGGCAATCCTCGGCGCCGTTGTTGCGAGCAGGGATGCTCTCAATCACGCCGTTTGCGTCGGTGACCACGGGCGGCGCGTCGCATTTGACGAGCGTCCGCGCTCTCAGCAATTTCTGGATGTCGAGGACAATGACGCGTCGGGAGTGTTCTCCGGGATAGTCGCGATCATAGGATGCGTCGCCGGGCGACAAGACGCCTTGGATCGGTTGCACGAGAAACCGGTCGTCGGGCGTGATGAAGAACACTGACGCGCTGGCGCCGGGGCCCACTCGGTAGATCATGCGGAATTCGGGCTCGGCCGCCGTAGCGTCCGGCGCGTACCAGATCGCGCCGCCTCCCATGGTCGCGGCAAACACGCCCTTGTGCTCGTGCAGGCGAGTGAGGGCGACCGACATGACGCCCTCGGGCGCGTTGTGCCGGAAATAACCCTCCCTGCCCTTGCCGACAGGAAGCTGCGCGATTGCGGCCGGCCCGGCCTTCAGATCCGAAAGCTTCCAGAACCGCACGGTTGTTCCGCAGTCTTCCGTTTCCCCTTGCAAGGTCGGCGACGTTGCGAGGGTGAGCGGGTCGGCGTAGTCGGACGTCACCAGCAAATCAAGGTCCGGGCGGGCATCGATCCCGTGCGGGTGGGCCAGCAACCCGGTATCTGTGACCCCGTTGACGTTCGGCATGTAGCGCGCCGGTCCGCCCGGCTTGGCGGCTGCGTATTCTCCGACGACCGTGCCATCGACGCCGATCTCGACCACGCCGCCCGGCGTGGTGAGGTTTTTGGCGCCCATATAGGTGACGAGCACGTTGCCGTTCGGGGCCTGAAGAAAGTCATCGATGCCGGAGAAGCTTGTTACGTCTTTCGCGGTCGTGACCAACGGGCAGGTCCGGATGCGGAGCGGGTCGGTGACATCGCAGCGAAAGATGTTCGCGCTGATCAGCCCGCCCATGTAGAGGTAGCTGCGCCTGCCGATGACGATCGGGTCGTGCGTCATGTGATGCGCCTCGTTCAGCGCATCCGACGGGATCCCGGCGGGGGTAAGGCCGTATTTCTCGGTCAGCCCGAGCGCCCCGGTCAGCCCGAGATCGTTGAGCAGGTTCGTGCCGGGCACGCTCTCCATCGAGGCCGTATTCACAACCTTGCCGTAAGTTCGGGATTTTGGATCGGCATCGATGACGGCGAGAAAATCCTCGTTGAGGACGCCGGGTCTATCGTCTGTTTCTTTGTCGGACGACCAAACCGCCAGATAGCTCGACCCGGCATGCGCGGCCCACGAAGCCGCCGCGGCGCACGCTGATGCGCCTATAAACAACAGGCCCCTGCGCATGCCGATGAAGAGGGCGGCCGCGATACCGCGAGAAGTCCAAGCCGGGTTCCGGACGGCCGCCCGAAATACGTCCGCAGTGGTATGGCAACGCATGCCCGCCTCCCCGGCTTCAACTTGGGGACAAATCCTGTCATATTTTTTTAAGCGTGAGAACCCCCCTAGTTCGGGAACACGTCGGCAACGGGCAGCCGCTTCCGCGTCGCCGGCCTCGGGCGGCGGCAAAAGCAGGTCACGGCGCGGCCGCCAGCACGGCGGCGACCGCGCGCCGCCACCCGGCATAACGCTCCTCGCGCTCGGCCGGCGCCATCCGCGGCGAAACCGGCGCTCGGGCCGCCGGCGGGCGGCCATCGTTCCGGGGTCGGGGTAGACGCCGCGGGTCAGCCCGGCGACATAGGCCGCGCCCCAGGCGGTGGTCTCGACCGAGGCCGGGCGCTCGACCGCGGCCGGCAGGATGTCGGCGAGAAACTGCATCGCCCAGTCGTTCGACGCCATGCCGCCGTCGACGCGCAGGGTCGATGACCGCGATCCCGGCATCGGCCGCCATCGCCTCGACGAGGTCGCGGGTCTGGTAGCCGGCTGCTTCGAGGACGGCGCGGGCGATCTCGGGCGGGCCGCATTCGGCCGTCAGCCCGATCAGCGCGCCGCGCGCATCGGGCGCCCAATGGGGCGCGCCGAGCCCGGCAAAGCCCGGCACCAGATAGAGCCGCTGCCGCGGGTCGGCGCGGGCGGCCAGCACGGCCGTCTCGGCGGCGGTCGCGATGATGCCGAGCCGGTCGCGCAGCCATTGCACCGCCGCACCCGCGACAAAGATGCTGCCTTCGAGCGCATAGGCCGTCTCGCCGCCGGAGCCGATAGCCGATCGTCGTCAACAGGCGGTGGCGCGAGCGGACCGGCGCGCCGCCGATGTTGAGGAGCGCAAAGGCGCCGGTGCCGTAGGTCGATTTGACCAGGCCCGGACGAAAGCAGCCCTGGCCGATCAGCGCCGCCTGCTGGTCGCCGGCGAGTGCCGCGATCGGGATCGCGCCGCCCAGCAGCTCCGGCGCCGTGCCGCCGTAATCGGCGCCGGTGTCGAGCACCTCCGGCAGGATCGCGCGCGGGATTTGGAACAGATCGAGCAGCTCGGCGTCCCAATCGAGGCGGCCGATGTCGTAGAGCATCGTGCGCGCGGCGTTGGTGACGTCGGTCGCATGGCGCTTGCCGCCGGAAAGCCGCCACAGCAGAAAGCTGTCGATCGTGCCGAAGGCGATCTCGCCGGCCTCGGCGCGCGGCGCAGCCCCGGCACATTGTCGAGCAGCCAGCAGATCTTGGAGGCGGAAAAATAGGGGTCGATGACGAGCCCGGTGCGCTCGGCGACCAGATCGGCGAGCCCCTCGGCCTCGCCAGCGCTCGCACAGATCGGCGGTGCGCCGGTCCTGCCAGACGATGGCGTTGTGCACGGGGCGGCCGGTGGCGCGCTCCCACAACAAGGTCGTCTCGCGCTGGTTGGCGATGCCGATCGCCGCGATCGGGCCGTCGGCAGCGGCCGCCGCCTCGCGGCAGGTCTCGACGACGCTGCGCCAGATCTCCTCCGGGTCGTGCTCGACCCAGCCGGGTTGCGGGTAGAGCTGCGTCAACTCGACCTGCGCGGTGCGGCGCACCCGGCCTTCCGCATCGAACAGCATGGCCCGCGTGCTGGTCGTCCCCTGGTCGATCGCCAGGACATAAGTCGCTGTAGGCGCTGCGGTAATGGCCTGGGCTCCGCGGTCGATGCTCGCCGCCGCCGCGGGATTTTAACAAGTCGCGGCCGGCAGAGCCATCGCTCGCGACATCTCGCGGAGCATTCCGCTTGGTGGAAAGCGCCGGATTTTTTCGCTGGGGACCAGATTACGCCAAACTGATTTCCTCTATACTGCCGGCGGGCAAAGGTGCCGGAGCCTGGCCGGAGACAGCTGCGCCTTTCCGTCTTCTCGCCAGCCCGCGTCGAGGAGGTGATCGAATGAGACGGCGTGAGCTGATGCTGCTGCTGGGCGGCGCGCTGACGGCGCCGCCCACCCTCCGCGCGCAGCAGAAGGCGATGCCGGTGATCGGCTACCTCGGCAGCAGCTCGCCCGGCGCATTTGCGCCGCTTGTGGCCGCGTTCCGCCAGGGACTGAGCGAAACCGGCTATGTCGAGGGACAAAATTTGGCGATCGAATACCGCTGGGCGGAGGGCCACTATGATCGGCTGCCCGCATTGGCCGCCGATCTCGTCGGCCGCAAGGTCGATTTGATCGTGGCAAGCGGCGGCATCCTTTCGGCGCTCGCGGCGAAAAGCGCGACCTCGACGATCCCGATCGTCTTCACCGGCGTCGGCGACCCGGTCGAGGCCGGGCCTGGTCGCCAGTCTCGCCCGGCCGGGCGGCAACCTCACGGGCTTCAGCATCCTCGTCGACCGAGCTGATGCCCAAGCGGCTCGAGCTGCTTTCCGAGCTGGTTCCCCAGGCCAGGGTGATCGCCCTGCTCGTGAACCCGAACAACCCGAGATGCCGAGCGCATCATGCGAGACGTGCAGGAAGCGGCGCGCGCGAAGGGGGTGCAGCTCCCTATCCTGAAGGCCAGCACCGAAAGCGAGATCGACGCCGCCTTCGCCTCCCTCGTCCAACTGCATGCCGGCGCGCTCGTCGTCGGCGCCGACCCGTTCTTCAACAGCCGGCGCGAGCAGCTCGTGGCGCTGGCATCGCGCCATGCCGTTCCGGCGATCTATGAGTTGGCGTGAATTCGCCGCGGCCGGCGGCCTGATCAGCTATGGACCGAGCCTCACGGCCATCTATCGCCAGGTCGGCATTTACGCCGGAAGGATCCTCAAGGGCGCCAAGCCGGCCGATCTGCCGGTCCAGCAACCGACCAAATTCGAGCTGGTCATCAACCTCAAGACCGCCAAGGCGCTCGGCCTCACCGTGCCGCCATCGATCCTCGCCCGCGCCGACGAGGTCATCGAATGAAACGCCGCTCACTCATGCTGCGGCTTGAGCCATGCCGCGAGATCGTCGAGCGAGATGCACAAAGCCGCAGCGATCTTGGCGAGCGCGCCGAAGCTGCCGGGCTTGCGCCGGGTTTCGATCTCGGACAAATAGCTCGGCGCGATCCCGGCGGCGGCGGCGAGCGCCTCGCGGGTGAGGCCGCGATGGGCGCGCCAAACCCGGACCGGGTGCTCGCCATCAATAAGCCGGCGGGCCAGCTCGGCCGGCAGGTAGTCGGCGCGCGCCTTCTCCTTGCCGATCGCGCGCTCGCGCGATTCGACCCCGTCGAGAAAGGCATTGTCCTCGGCGTCCTCGAGACGCTCGATGAGCGCCTCATATTCGGCGCGGGTCAGGGTCACGGTATCGGTCTTCTCGCTCATCGGTATATCTCTCTGCGGTGGGCGATACGCTCCAAGGTGACCGTCGCGGCGGCCCGGTCGATGCGGCAGACCGCGCGTCAATCGCCGTGCCGCACCCGTATCCGGTCCTCATGGCCGCGCATCGGCCGGGCTGCGGGATGCGTCGCGAAGGGGTCGGCAGCAAAAGCCTCGATTTTGCTGAAGAGCGCCCGCCGGTCGCGCCCCGGTAGCGCGGCGAGCTCCTTGGCAGCGAGCAGAGAAACGATCAACCTCAAGCTCGCATCGTCGCCGCTGGCGACCGCGTGGTCAACGGAATTTTGTCGCCAGTGGCGACATCGCCCGCCATCGATCCTCGCCCGCGCCGACGAGGTGATCGAATGAGGCGCGTCGCCGTCGCGTTTGCACTGTGGCTGTGCGCCGCCATTCCGGCATTTGCGCAGAATCCCGGAAACCTGCCGGTTGTCGGCATTCTGCGCATCAACGCGGCGGACAACGTCGAGCCGTCCGCGACGGGGTTCAGAGACGCGCTGGCGGCGCTCGGGTGGGTCGATGGCCGCAACATCCGCTTCGAGGTCCGGCTCGCCGAGGGCCATGCCGAGCGGCTGCCGGAGCTCGCCCAATCGCTGGTCCGGGCGAAGGCGAGCGTCATCGTCGCCTTCGGCGCTCCGGCAATCCGCGCGGCGCAGCAGGCGACGAGCACGATCCCGATCGTCGCGAACGGCGAGCTCGCCGGCTCCGGGCTGATCGCCAGCTTGGCCAGACCCGGCGGCAACACCACCGGGGTCAGCATGCTCAACACCGAGCTCGATGCAAAGAGACTGGAGATCCTGAAGGAGATCATGCCCTCGGGACGCCGTTTCGGTCTGCTGAGCGGCGGTGGTTCGGCGCACGAGGTGCCGGCGTGGCAGCAGGCGATCGCCGGTGTGGGCGGCGCGCTCGGCCTCGAGCTGCAGATCCTTGAAGTACGCGTCCCCGCCGACTTGGCGCCGGCCTTCGCGTCGTTCCAGGCCGCAGGGGCGGAAGCGATCAACATCCTCTCCTCGCCGGTGCTGTTCAGCTTACGCGCAGAGCTCGGCCGGCTCAGTCTGGCCTACAAGCTTCCGGCGATCTGCGAGTGGCGCGAGATGGCCGAGGCGGGCTGCGTGGCAAGCTATGGAACCAAATTATCGGAAGGCTGGGCCATGCTTGCCGCCCTGACCGACAAGATGCTGAAGGGGGCGCTACCCGCCGATCTGCCTGTCGAGCAGCCGACCAAATTCGAGCTGGTCATCAATCTGAAGACCGCCAAAGCGCTCGGCCTCACTATTCCGCAATCAATCCTCGCCCGCGCCGACGAGGTCATCGAGTGAAGCTTGGCGCGATCTGGCGCTTCCGCCGATCGAAAACCGGAAACCCGCCGATTGACCGCATCCCGGTATGCGGTAAAGTATTCTGCGATGATCCGAAGCTTTGGAGACAGGCGGACCGAGGCGCTGTTCCGGGATCGGTTCGTGCGCGATTTCCAGGGCATTGCCCGTAGGGCGAAACGAAAGCTGGAGGCGATCAACGCGGCAAGCCGATTGAACGACCTCGCGGTGCCGCCATCAAACCAATTGGAAAAGCTGCGAGGCAGTCTAAGGGACTTCTATTCGATCCGGATAAACGACCAATGGCGCGTCATTTTCAGATGGTCCGATGGTGAACCCGATGAGGTCCGAATCGCGGACTATCATTGAGTAGGAATGCAGGATCGTCGGTGATTCGAAGGAGATGGAGATGGCCGAAGACGAGTTTGCGCCGGTCACGCCCGGAGAAATGTTGAAGGACGAGTTCCTGGCCGAGTACGGCTTGTCCCAGAATCAGCTCGCGAAGGCTGTCGGCATTTCGCCGAACCGTATTGCGGAGATCGTCAACGACCGACGACGAATCACCGCCGACACGGCGTTGAGGCTGAGTCTGTATTTCGGTAACTCTCCAGAGTTCTGGATGAACCTCCAGACCTATTACGACCTGAAATTGGCGCGCCGGAAACTGAGACCAGAAGAGGTAGAGCGGATCAAGGCACAGCGGGCCGCGTGAGTCATCCGCCCGCCCGCGCCGGCGAGGTCATCGAATGAGCGGTCGGTCTCAATTTCAGGCCAGATCTGAAGCGAACCGCACGGGGCAAATCGGGACATGCCGCCAGGCTGGTGGCGAGAACGGGGAGGCTACGGTCACAAGCGTTAGGTTTGCACCACCAGGCCCGAACCGGAATGCCAGCTTCGGTATATGGGTTGCCCGCAATTCGGCACCGCGGTGAATGAGAACGGCCGGCAACCCGACCGCATCAGAGTCTCGGCTCACGGCATCTTGTTCAACGCGCGGCTTGGACGATCCCGCCTCGGCGTCGTATGGTCCTCGCGTGCGCTTCGAGGCCTCTTTAGATGAAATCGACGGCTTTCTTTGCTGTTTTAATGCTGACCCTGGCGATCGGCCCGGCGCAGGTGGCGGCCCAGGCGCCGTCGCCGGCTTATCGCGTCGGGCTGCTCTCCGTGGGCGCCGACCCGACCGATCAGAGCCCGTTTGGCGCCGGGCTGATCCGCGGCTTTGCGCGGCAGGGCTTCATTCTCGGCAAAAACCTGGAGTTTGAGCGGCGCGCGGCGCACGGGCAGCTCGACCGGCTGCCGCGGCTGGTCGATGAATTGGTCGCGAGCGGGGTCGCCGTGATCGTAACCAGCGGCTACCCGGCGGCGCTCGGCGCCAAGGACCATTCGAGCCTGCCGGTCGTGGCGGTCCAGGCCGGCGATCCGGTCGAGGACGGGCTCGTCGCCAGCTTCGCCCGGCCCGGCGGCCACGTCACCGGCCTGTCCGAGATCGCCGCCGAGCTTTCGGCCAAGCGTTTGGCGCTGCTGCAGGAGGCGGTGCCCGACGTGCACAGGGTGGCGATGCTGTGGAACGCCGAGGATCTCGGCATGTCGTTGCGCTATAAGGCTGCGGAGGCCCACGCACGCAGCCTCGGCATGGAGATCGAATCGCTCGGCGTGCGCGCGCCCAACGATTTCGAGACGGCGTTTGCGGCGATGATGCGCCAGCCGCCCGATGCGATTTTGATGGTCAGCGACGTGCTGACCATCCTCAACCGGAAGCGGGTGATCGAGTTTGCCGCCGACCATAAATTGCCCGCGGTGTACGAGTACGACTTCCTGGTGCGCGACGGCGGCCTGATGTCGTACGGTCCCGATGTGAGCGAAATGTACGATCGCGCGGCGGGGCTCGCGGTGCGGGTTCTGCGGGGCGCCGATCCGGCCCAGCTGCCGCTCGAAAAGCCGAGCCGGTTCGTGCTGGCGATCAACCTCAAGACCGCCAAGGCGATCGGCCTGACGCTGCCGCCGTCGCTGCTGGCTCGCGCCGACGATGTGATCGAGTGACGGGAGCCGCCGTTTCGTGCTCGCCAGACGCGATGTCGCAGTCGATGTAATCGGGGCCGCGGCCAGGCCCGCCCGCCGACATCGGCGGCTGGGGCTCGCGGTCAAGCTGGCGCTCGCCTTTATCGGGCTGGTCAGCCTGGTGCTGGTGGTCAGCGGCGCGCTCGACATGTGGCTCGGCTATCGCGAGGCCGAAGACGCGGCGGTGCAGATCCAGCAGGAAAAGGCGCAGCACGCCGCCCGCGGGATCGAGCAGTTCGTCGCCGAGATCGAGCACCAGATCGGCTGGACCACATTGCCGCAATGGGATGCGCTGCCGCTCGAGCAGCGGCGCTATGATTTCATCCGGCTGCTGCGCGAAATGCCGGCGATTTCCGAGATCGCCGAGCTCGACGGCTCGGGCAGGGAGCAGCTGAAGCTGTCGCGCACCGCGCCCGATTCGGTCGCCGGCGGCGCCGACTTTTCGTCCGACCCGCGCTTTGCCGAGGCCGAGGCGAAGGGTGTGTGGTTCAGCCCGGTCTATTTCCGCAACATGTCCGAACCCTATTTGACGATTGCGGTGGCCCATGCCGGGCGCCATGCCGGCGTCACCGTCGCCGAGGTCAATCTGAAATTCGTCTGGGATCTGGTCAACGCGATGCAGGTCGGGCACACCGGCTATGCCTATGTGGTCGACCGGCGCGGGCGGCTGATCGCCGATCCCGACCTCAGCCGGGTGCTGCGCGAAACCGACTGGTCGCATCTGCCGCAGGTGGCGGCGGCGCTGGCGAGCCTGCATGACGGCGCGCCGGCGCCGGGCTCGCATGTCGCCGAAGAGCCGGGCGGCGCCAAGGTGCTGACGGTCCACGCGCCGGTGGCGCGGCTCGATTGGGTCGTCTTTGTCGAGCTGCCGCTGGACGAGGCGCTGGCGCCGGTCTACGCCTCGCTCTACCGGATGGCGGCGCTGCTGGCGCTCGGCCTGCTGCTGGCGGCGGGCCTGAGCACGGTGTTGGCGCGGCGCATGGTGGTGCCGATCCGCCGGCTCCAGGACGGCGCCGACCGGCTCGGCTCGGGCGAACGCGGCGAGCCGATCGTGATCCGCACCGGCGACGAGATCGAGATTTTGGCCGACCGGTTCAATCAGATGGCGGCCAAGGTGCGGGAGTCGCACGACACGCTCGAAGCCAGGGTCGAAGCGCGCACCGAGGCCTTGCAGGCGAGCGAGCAGACCGCGCGGGAAGCCCGGCTCGCCGCCGAACGCGCGCTCGCCGATCTGCGCCGGGCGCAGGACCGGCTGGTCGAGACGCAAAAGCTCGCCGCGCTCGGCCAGCTGACCGCCGGCATCGCCCACGAAATCAAGAACCCGCTCAACTTCGTCAACAATTTCGCCGAGCTGTCGGGGGAGCTGATCGACGAGCTGCAGGGCGCCCTGACGGCCGAGGGCGCCACGCTCTCCGACGAGACGCGCGTCGGAATCGAAGATTTGACCCGGACGCTGAACGGCAACCTCGCCAAGATCGTCGAGCACGGCAGGCGCGCCGACAGCATCGTCAAGAATATGCTGCTGCACTCGCGCGCCGGCATCGGCGAGCGCCGGGCCGCCGATCTCAATGCCCTGGTCGACGAAAGCCTGAACCTCGCCTATCACGGCGCCCGCGCCGAGCACCCCGACTTCAACGTGGCCCTTCGCAAAGATCTCGATCCCGCCGTCGGCGAGGTCGATCTCTACCCGCAGGAAATCACCCGGGTTCTCCTGAACCTTTTCGGGAACGGCTTCTACGCCGTGCGAGAGCGGCAGCGCATGGCGCGAGAGCCGGGCTTCGAGCCGATGCTTGCTGTGACCACGCGGGCTTTGGCCGACCGGGTCGAGGTCCGGGTGCGCGACAACGGCGCCGGGATCCCCGATGACGCGAGAGCAAAAATCTTCGATCCGTTCTTTACGACCAAGCCGGCGGGCGAGGGGACCGGTCTCGGGCTGTCGCTGAGCCATGACATCATCGTCAAGCAGCATGGCGGCAGCCTCGATGTCGAGACCGAGCCGGGCGCGTTCACCGAGTTCATCGTGACCTTGCCGCGCGCGATGACGCCCGCCCTCGGCGCCGGCAGCGGCGGTGGCGCATGACCGCGACGATCCTCGTGGTCGACGACGAGCCCGATCTCGAGCTGCTCGTCGCGCAGCGGTTCCGCCATCAGATCCGCGGTCGGCGAATTCGACTTTCGCTTTGCCCGAGACGGCGTCGAGGCGCTCGAAGTCCTGGCCAACGGGGCCGGCGTCGACATGGTGGTCAGCGACATCAACATGCCGCGGATGGACGGCCTGACCCTGCTGCAGAAGATCCAGGAGGCCGACGACCCGCTGTCGACGGTGATCGTCTCGGCCTATGGCGACATGGCCAACATCCGCACCGCGATGAACCGCGGCGCGTTCGACTTTTTGACCAAGCCGATCGACTTCGCCGACCTCGAAGCCACCATCAAGAAGACGCTCCAGCACATCGAGCGGCTGCGCGAGGCGCGCCGCCGCCAAGCCGCCGCCGAGCGGGCGCACGAATTGCTGTCGCGCTATTTCTCGCCAAACCTGGCGGAGCGGCTGGCGAGCGACCCGGGGACGGTCGACCTCGGCGGCCAGCGGCGCGAGATCACCTCGATGTTCACCGACATCGCGGGCTTCACCTCACTGGTCGAAACCTTGGAGCCCGAGATCACCGCCCCGCTGCTCAATGATTATCTGGGCGTGATGACGGATATCGTCTTCGCCCATGGCGGCACTGTGGTCAAGATCATCGGCGACGCGATGCACGTGCTGTTCGGCGCCCCGGCGGAGCAGCCGGACCACGCCTCGCGCGCCGTCGCCTGCGCGATCGAGCTCGATGCGAGCGCGCAATCCTTTCGAGAGCGCTGGCGGGAGCAGGGCGTCGCCGTCGACGTCACCCGCCTCGGCCTCAACGCCGGCCCGGCGATCGTCGGCAATTTCGGCCGCGGGCGGTATTTCGACTACACCGCCTATGGCGACACCGTGAACATCGCCGCCCGCCTCGAAGAAGCCAACAAGCAGCTCGGCACCCGGATCTGCGTCGGCGAGAGCGTGGCGAGCCGTGTTTCGGGCTTTATCGGCAGGCCGGTCGGCGATCTGCTGTTGCGCGGGCGCAGCGAGCCCTTGCGCGCGTTCGAGCCGCTGCCGGCCGGCGACGATGCGGCCGTCGCCGCCTACCGCGAGGCTTTCGCCAGGCTCGAAGCCGGCGACCCGGCGGCCTTGCCGGCTTTCGCCGCGATCCTCGGCGGGCACAGCGAGGACCATCTTGTGAGCTTTCACCTGAAGCGCCTGCTGAACGGCGCCACCGGCCCGCGCATCATCCTCGAGTGAGGCCCGAGGGCGCGGCTTCAGCGCTTCTTTTGCCGACGGGCGCGGGCCAGGCCGAAGCCGGAGAGGGAAGCCAGCAGCAGCGCCAGCGATCCCGGCTCCGGCACCGCCGCGGCGGCCGATGCGAAGGCCGGCGGCGGGTCGGGCGCGGGATCGGCGCCCGGCGCGTAGGTATACGACAGGGTCACCCTCGCGCCCTCGACACCGGAAGACAACAGGTCGGCATTGCCGGGAAGAGAGCCGCCGAGATTTGTCATCGCCTGGACCGCCAGAGCGAGCGGGCCCGGCTCGGAGAACAATGCCAAGTCTGGCCCGTCATCGGTGGAGAAAGCATCGAGCGGGCCGAGAAATGAGTCGCTCGTCGAGATGCCGAAGGGTTTGGTGAAGTCGTCGGTTCCGCGGAACGGGGCGAGGATACCCGATCGGGTCGACGCGGCCTCCGAACTGCCCAAGGACGTTCCGTCGGGCCGCAGCAGATCGAAGAGGGCGGACTGCTCGACGCTGTAGCCCGCCGCGCCGGGGCCCGTGTTCTGGACCGACAACTTCGATTTCACATCGCCTTGCAAGGTGATGTCGGCGCTGATCAGCGTGCCGAGCGCGGGGTCGAAGGGATCGAAGGCGACGCCGCGCGTCCAATCGCCGTTCCTGTCGGACAAGGCCCGAACCTGCACCGCGGTGTGCCTCACGTCCGCGAAGCTCGCCAGCGCCCAACCCGTTCCAAGGGTAAAGTCGCTTGCTCCGGCATAGGTCGGGTTGCCCGCGGGCGGCGAGCCAGTGACATATTTCACGGTAACGGCCGCCCCCGCCGCAGCCTGCGTTCGGGCGGCGAGATCGAGCGGCCCGGAAATACCGGCGCTTGCCGTTGCTGTCACCGGCAGCGCCACCTTGCCGGCGCCGATGAAGGGCGCTGTCGGGATCTGCGGCCCCGACGCGCCGACTGTATAGGTCGTTTGCGCGCTCTGCGTGTTCGAAAGCCCGGAAAACGTTCGGCCGGAGGCGCCGGCGAAATCGACCCTGCCGTCGAAGGCGGCGAGGCTGGCGCTCGCGCCGACATTGGGGTTCACGGACAGGCCTTGGCCCCCGGGGATCGAGAGGCTGATCGTCGACGCGATGGCGCCGGCGGCCGTGCTCGCCGCCGGGTCGAGGCTCTCGACGCTGATCGTCCCGCGCAACGTGCCGGTCAGTCCGAAGCCGATGCTCCGCAAGGCTCCGAGCGACGGGTTCAATTGCCCGACCTCGGCGGTGGCCGACCAATCTGTCTTCGCCAGCGGAATGGTTGCGGTTTGCGACAAGACGCCGGCGAATGCCGGGCTGGGGGCGATCAGCGCCGCCCCGATCGCGATCAGCGGTAGGCCAAGCCCCGACACCGGTTTCATCAGTAAATAATCCAGTCGCTGCCGATGCAAAGATTTGAGAAAATTTAGCAAGAAGTCAATAGCCCGCAGTTTCCGGTGTTGCAGCTTGTTGACTATACATCGTTAATTTTGCCACACAGCGTCAGCTTTCTGTCAGCTTGAGCTCGATGCGGCGGTTGCGGCGGTAGGCGTCGTCGTTGTGGGCCGGGTCGATCGGCTGCTTGTCGGCGAAGCCGGCGGCCGCCAGGCGCGAGGCGGGGATCCCCTGCTCGATCAGAAAGCGCACCACCGACAACGCCCGCGCCGTCGACAATTCCCAGTTCGACTTGAACTGCGCGTTGGCGATCGGCCGACGGTCGGTGTGGCCGTCAACCCGCAGGATCCAGCTGATGTCGGGCGGGATCTCGGCGGCGATCTCCTTCAGCGCGGTCACCACCGGCAGCAGCTGCTGCTTGGCCTCGTCGCTGAGGTCGGCGCTGCCGGGGGCGAACAGCACCTCGGACTGGAACACAAAGCGGTCGCCGGCGACGCGGATGTCCGGCCGGTCGCCGAGGATCTCGCGCAGCCGGCCGAAGAACTCGGAGCGGTAGCGGGCCAATTCCTCGACCTTGCTGACCAGCGCCATGTTGAGCCGCTTGCCGAGGTCGACGATCTGGCCCTGCTGCTGCTTGGCCTTGGCCTCGGAGACGTCGAGCGCCGCCGCGATCCGCGTCAGCTGCTCGCGCAGGGCCGCGATCTGGGCGTTGAGCTGGTCGACCTGGGCCTGCGCGCTGCGGCTGAGCTCCTTTTCGGCGGCGAGCGCCTGGTCGGCCTCGCCGGCGCGGGCGCCAAGGTCGCGCAGGCGGATGTCGCGGGCGTCGATCTCCTTTTGCGCCAGCGCGGTCTTTTCCTGCTCGGTGGCGAGCCGGGCCTCGAGCTCCTTGGCGCGGTCGCGCGCCGCGCCCGCATCCGCCGGGGTCGGGGCCAGCGCGGCGACCTTGGCTTCGAGGTCGGTGCGCACCTTCTGGAGCGCTGCGATGTCGCGCTGCAGGCTCTCGATCTGCGTCAGCTGCAGCTCGATCTTGTCCTTGTCGGCGCTGACGGTCGCGGTCGCGTCGCGCAGCTTGCCGGTGGCTTCGTCGGCGCGCGCCGTCGCCTCCTGCGCCTTGGCGGCGAGTGCCGCGACGCGGGTCGTCAGCTCGTCGCGCCCGGCCTGCGCGCTCTTCAACTGATCGGTCAATTGCGCCGAGCCGAGGCGCAATTCCGCGCTCGTCTTCTGCTCGAGCGCGAGCAGGCTGGCGAGCTCGTCGACCTGCTGCTGCAATTTGTGCAGCGCCTGGTCGCGCCCGGACAAGGCCGACGACAGGTAGAACTGGCCCGCGGTGAACACCAGCAGGATGAAGATGATCACCATCAACAGCTGCGCCAGGGCGTCGACGAAGCCCGGCCAGATGTCGATGCTCGGCCGGCGGGAGTGTCGTGGGGCGATCGCCATGGCTGCTGCGGGCGGGCCGGGTCAGCGGCCGCTTTCTTCGGCGACCGCGGCGATGGTGCGGGCGAGGATGCGGATTTCGCCGCGCAGCTCCTGCACGCTCTGCGCCCGGCCCTGCGCCAAATCCTCGGTCAGGCGGGCGATATAGCCTTCGATGTTGCGCAGGTGGCTGCGCAGCGCGTCGTCGTGGCCGAGCGAGCTTTCGGCGAGGTTGGCGAGCCGGGTCAGCGACGGCTTCAGCTCGAGCTGGTTCTCGGCCAGCCGCACCATCAACAGCTGCCCCGCCTTCATCTGCTCGCCAAGGACGCCGAGCCGGTCGGTCAGGCTGGCGAGCGTGTCGTTGGCCCCGATGCGGCTCTCCTCGCTGCGCGCGAGGATGCGCTGCAAATTCTCCAGGCTGTCGGCGGTCTGCTCCAGCAGGGCCTGAATAAAGGCCGGCACCGCCGCATCGCCGCCGTCGCCGAGCGCGCCGCCCGACAGCCGCGTAAAGGTCGACAGCCATTCCTCGAGGTCGTTGTAGAAGCGGTTCTGCGCCTGCCCCGCCTGCAGATCGAGAAAGCCGAGGACGAGGCTGCCGGCGAGCCCGAACAGCGACGAGCTGAACGCGGTGCCCATCCCGTGCAGCGGCGATTCCAGCCCCGATTTGAGATCGGAGAAGGCGCGCGCGGCGTCGCCCGAGCCGACGTTCAGCGCGCCGATCACGCCGCCGACCGAACGCACCGTCTCGAGGAGCCCGTAGAAGGTCCCGAGCAGGCCGAGAAAGACCAGCACCCCGATCAGATAGCGCGAGGTCTCGCGGGTCTCGCTGAGGCGCGTGGCGATGCCGTCGAGCAGGGTCTGCAACGAGCTTGTCGACAGGCTGACCCGGCTCCCCTGCCGCGCCCCCAGCATGCGCGCCATCGGCGCCAGGAGCCGCGGCGCCGGGATCCGGTCGGAGGCCGGCCCGCCGCCGGCCTGGCTCTGGCGAAAGCTCTCGATCCAGGCGATCTCCGGATTGAGCAGCAGCACCTGGCGGAAGATGTAGGCGATGCCGGCCAAGAGGATGCCGAGGATCACCCCGTTGACCCCCGGATTGCCCATGAAGGCGGCGATCAGCGAGCGCCCCAACGCCACCGCCAGCGCGATCACCAGCACCAGGAACAGCGCCATCCGCAGCAAGAAGCGGCGCGATCGGCTCATCGGCGCGGCCCACCCATCAGCGCGGCCCACCTGTCAGCGCGACCGGACAAGCGCGATGCACATCCCGAACGCCACCCCCGAACCCTGCCCGTCAATCGCGCAGCCGCCCAACCGGCCCGCCAGCCTCGTCAACTTAGCTCATGGCAGGGCTCGACGGCAACAAAAATTACGGGCGCGCGCCCACATCGCTCAACTTTTACGTTTGTTCAGCCTTGCGGCGGCCGAGCCTTGCCTCGCGCATCAGCGCGGCGAGCGGCAGATGCAGGTGATCGTTGGCGGCGAGCACGTCGCCCGAGGCCATCATCTCGTGGCCGCCCGAGAGGTCGCTGACATAGCCGCCCGCCTCGCGCACCAGCAAGCAGCCCGGCGGCGATGTCCCACGGCTCCAGGCCGAGCTCCCAGAAGCCGTCGAAGCGGCCGGCCGCGACATAGGCGAGGTCGAGCGCCGCCGATCCCATGCGGCGAACGCCGCTGGTCGCCGCGGTGACCGCCGCCAGGGCGTCGAGATAGGCCGGCTCGCCGGCGCGGGGGCCATACGGCAGGCCGGTCCCGATGACCGCGTTGCCGAGCTGGCGCCGGGCCGACACGCGCAGCCGGCGGTCGTTGAGGTAGGCGCCGAGCCCTTTCTCGGCCCAATACATCTCGTCGCGGGTCGGCTCGTAGACCACGCCGGCGACGATTTCGCCGTCGCGTTCGAGGGCGATCGAGATCGCGAAATGGGGGATGCCGTGCAGAAAATTCGTCGTGCCGTCGAGCGGGTCGACGATCCAGCGGTGCCGCGGGTCCGAGCCCGGCTCGGCGCCGCCCTCCTCGAACAGCAGCGCATAGCCCGGCCGCGCCCGGGTCAGCTCGGCCTTGAGGACGCGCTCGGCCTTGAGGTCGGCGGTCGAGACGAATTCGCCCGGGCCCTTGACCGAAACCTGAAGCTGCTCGACCTCGCCGAAATCGCGGATCAGGCCGCGCGCCGCCTTTAAGGCGGCGTTGCCCATGACGTTCAGGATCGCCGAGCGCATGACCATCGCCTCTACCCCTCCGGGCGCTGCGCTCAATCCTTGGCGCGCTCGACAAAGCTGCCGTCGGCGGTGCTGACGACGATGCGGGTGCCGGCCTCGATATAGGGCGGGATCATGACGCGGCGGCCGTTGTCGAGCTTGCCGGGCTTGTAGGAGGAGGACGCGGTCTGGCCGCGCACCACCGGGTCGGCTTCGACGACCTCCATGGTGACGCTCTGCGGCAGGTCGACCGACAGCGGCGTCCCCTCGTGCAGCATCACGTTGCACACCATCCCGTCGCGCAGAAAATCCGCCGGGCCGCCGATCATCTCGCGCGGGATCGCGATCTGCTCGAAATTATCGTTGTCCATAAAGGTCGCCTGATCGTCCTCCATGAACAGGAACTGCATCTCCTTTTCGTCGAGGCGGACGCGCTCGACGGTTTCCTGGGTGCGGAAGCGTTCGTTGAGCTTGGTCCCGCCGCGCAAATCGCGCAGCTCGACCTGGGCGAAGGCGCCGCCCTTGCCGGGCTGCACCAGGTCGCGCTTCAGCACGATCCACAGCCTGCCCTGATGCTCGAGGACATTGCCGGGCTTGATGTCGATGGCGTTGATCTTCATGGAACGGGTCTCGGGAAAAGGGGCTCGGTGGTTGCGGGGAAACTAGCATAGGTCGGGGCGGCGGCAACAAGGAGGGAGGCTGATGCAGGAATGGTGGCGGCCCGAGCGCTTCGCGGCGCGGCGCGAGCGGCTCGAAAGGCGGGGCCGGATGCTCGGCGCGGTGCGCGGCTTTTTCGCGGCGCGCGGCTTTGTCGAGGTCGACACCCCGGCCTTGCAGGCGAGCCCCGGCCTCGAGCCGCATCTCCAGGCTTTCGCGACCACGCTGCACGACCCGCGCGACGGCAGGACCGTGCCGCGCTACCTCCACACCTCGCCCGAATTCGCGATGAAGAAATTGCTCGCCGCCGGGCATGCCGCGGATCTGGCAGCTGGCCCATGTGTTTCGCAACGGCGAGCGCAGCGCCACGCATCACCCCGAATTCTCGATGATCGAATGGTACCGGGCCGGCGCCGCCTACCATGATCTGATCGACGACTGCGTCGGGCTGCTGCGCGCCTGCCAAGCAGGCGGCGGGGGCGGAGGCGTTCGCCTGGCGCGGGCGGACCGCCGATGCGCGCCGGCCGTGGCGGCGGCTCGCGGTGGCGCAGGCGTTCGCCGAAAGCTGCGGCGTCGACCTCTTGGCGACGGCGCCCGACCCGCTGCGGCCGGACGCGGCGCTGCTGGCGGCGGCGGCGCGGCGGATCGGGATCGCGCCGCATCCGGGCGACGATTGGGAGACGTTGTTCTTCCGCATTTTCCTCGAGCGGATCGAGCCGTTTCTCGGCATCGGCGCGCCGACGGTCCTCACCGACTACCCGGCGTCGATGGCGGCGCTGTCGCGGCGCAAGCCCGAGGACCCGCGGCTCGCCGAGCGCTTCGAGCTTTATGTCTGCGGCCTCGAGCTCGCCAACGCCTTTGGCGAGCTGACCGATCCGGTCGAGCAGCGCGCCCGCTTCCTGGCCGACCAGGACAAAAAGCAAAGGCTCTACGGCGAAACCTATCCGATCGACGAGGATTTCCTCGCCGCCCTCGAGCATGGGCTCCCGCCCTGCGCCGGCATCGCCCTCGGCTTCGACCGGCTCGTCATGCTCGCCACCGCCGCCGCCGACATCGAGGAGGTGCTGTGGGCGCCGGTGCGCTGATCTTGAGCCAGCACCAACCCGAAACACGCGACCGGGGCGTAGCTGATTACCCGCTTTTCGGGTTGCGGTTTCGGGCATATCTTACGGCGCATGTCATCCTTTGATCGACAGTGGGTGGCGGTATTTGCCAAAATCTTGATGCACCACGTCCGTGGCGGATATCGGCCACCTGAGATGCGTGGAGCGAGGACAGGGATTCAGCTCTGAGTTCGGCGTCATAGGTCATGCCCCATGGCCGCCGAGCTCATCTTACGGAGGAGGGAGGCATGTTAAGGACTTCGCATGGTATCGTGGTAGTCGATAAAGAGGAAGACCTGATCATCGTTCCATTTTTAAAGGATAAAGCGGGGGATATCGGCAAGGAAATCGAGCAACACAGACAATGTTACGGTATAATGAGCCTTTACGCCTCTGACAAGGCGAACTTGCGGGGGCTTAAGAACGATGATTGCATATTTATATGGGGCCACGGCAATCGCAAACGAGAATGTATAGCGACTTCCGATGGAACCTGTGTCTACGCGAGTGATATAGTAAATATTTTGTATAATATTGGTCTACGTCCAGACTTTGGCGGCAGCATCATTCTCTGGTCTTGCTTTGCGGGGGTTGCCAACGGGTTTGCCACCACTCTGCTTCTCCACCTCAAAACCCGAGGTTATAACAGCGTCACGGTTTACGGTCCGAACTGCCCGACCGCAGGATTTGCATATCTTCCTCCCAAATTCGACAGCAAGACGCTTTGTGCGTTGCGGGTTTGGGGCAATGGCCCGGCCGGCGTCGACATGCCCGACGTATGGGGCAAGAAACCGAGGAGAGAGCTGCGGTGCCTTTTGTCGGCGGTTGGATCGGCGCTCAGCTGTATGCAACCACGAAACATGTCGTAAGCGCCGAAAAGGGCAGTTCGGTGGACGACTTTGGAAGGGTCAGAGTTCGACCCAAAATGAATTGAGTGATTTCAGCCGCTTGTGGTACTCTCTGGTTGTCAAGCAAGAGAGGGGCGCAAGATGTGGACCGAAATCACCCAACCGCAGTATCGCCGCGATGGTCTTCGCTATGCAAGCGACGTGACCGATCAGGAATGGGCCGAGATCGAAGCGTTGCTGCCGTTGCCCAAGCAGCTGGGGCGACCGCGCACCACCCCGATGCGGCAAGTTGTCAATGCGATGCTGTACTTGCTGACGACGGGTTGTCAGTGGCGATTGCTGCCCAAGGAGTTCCCGCCGTTCTCGACGGTGCAGCGGTTTTTCTACTGCTGGCGGGACGCCGGATTGTGGCAGACGATCAATCACTCTCTGGTGATGCGGGTGCGCGAGACGGCCGGCCGCGAGGCCAGCCCCAGCGCCGGGGTCATCGACAGCCAGTCGGTCAAGACCACCGAGGCCGGCGGCCCGCGAGGATATGACGCCGGCAAGAAAGTCAAAGGGCGCAAGCGCCACGTGCTCACCGACACCACCGGCCTGCTGGTCGCGGCGGTGGTCCACCCAGCCGACATCCAAGCCGGAGGGGGGACCGCGACGGCGCGCCACTGGTGTTGGCCACCGCGCGCAATCTCTATCCCTGGCTGCGCCACCTCTTCGCCGACGGCGGCTACCGCGGCGCCAAGCTCAGCGCCGCCCTCGACAAGCTCGGCCGGTGGACGGTCGAGATCGTCAAGCGTTCCGACACCGCCACCGGGTTTGTCGTCCTGCCGCGGCGTTGGGTGGTCGAGCGCACTTTTGCCTGGCTCAACCGCAACCGACGCCTCGCCAAGGACTTCGAAGCGACCCTGGAAAGCGCGCTGGCGTGGCTGTTCCTCGCCAGCGTCAAGCTACTCATACGGCGGCTCGGCCGGACGCCACAGCCACAAATTGTAATCTGAGTCATACTCTCAAGTCGTAAGGATGAGACGGGTCGCCCCGCCCTCAGGCGGACATCTGGCGCGATGACGCATATGCCCCATTCTGGAAACTGGGCGTTTGCCGTAACACCAATTCCGCGCTCGCAGCCCGAGGTCTCCGTTTCTCGCGGTCGCGACCGCCTCCGAAGGGGAGCGCCGCTTATCTCGGATATGACGAATCCGAGCCGCCGGAGCGCGGGGTCACGCCCGGATAGGAGCCGCCGCGTTCGATCGGCGGCGCCGTCCGCGGCGGATAGCTCGGCTGGTCGCCGCGCGACGGCGGCTGCTCGGCGCCGGGTTGGCGGCGCCCGCCGCCGAGGCCCGGCCACGGGATCGACGGGATGGGAAACGGGTAGTACTGCCCCGGATAGGGTTGCGGGCTCGGATAGGGCTGCGTCGGATAGGGTTGGGCCGGTGGATAGGCCGGCGCGGACGGCGGGTAGGTCGGCGCCGGCGGCGGATAGGCGGGTTGCCGCGGCGGCGCGAAGCCGAAATTGGCGCGCCAGGCGGTGATCCGCTGCAATTCGGCGGGGCTGACCCGCCGCTGCGCGGTGACGCGGCCGTCGGCGATCGAGGCCTGGACGCCGGCGGGGACCGTGACCGGCTGCGGACCGGCGACGGTGACCGCGCCCGACGCGACCGTCACCACCTCGCGGCCGCTTCCGACCTGCAGGTTGAACGCGCTGTGGGCGACGATCTGCTCGGCGCCGTGGCTGAAGCAGATCGTCTGGCCTTCGCCGTCCGAATAAAGCTGGCCGGTCAAGACCCGCACCCAGCACCCGAGATAATCGACAAAGGAGCCGTAAATCTCCGGGTCGGTGTTGGCGTCGAGCTGCACCGAGCCGCCGCTGAAGAAGTTGATCCGGGCGCTGCTGCCAGGGCCGGTGACGACGCGGTCGCCGCTGTCGATCGACATGCCGTTCAGCGCCGGCCGGCCGTTGACCGTGACATAGGGTCCGGAGACGAGGAGCGCGGCCACCGGCGCGCCGGTCTGGGCTTGCGCGCTCGCTGCGAGGAACGCGGCGGTCAGGGCGGTGGCGATGCGGCAAGGTGCGGCGGTCATCGGCTTGCTTCCCCCGAGGATTTGACGATTTGGCTGAGCGTCCGGCTCTCGAATATCTCCGCGGACGCGACGGCCCGGCTCGGAACCCAGATGATTTTCCGCCGCTGCGCGTCCCACAGCACGAACTCGCTGTCGGTCTTGTTGAGCAGATACGTCAAAGCCGGCTGCGCCGCGGCCGGCTCGGCCGGGCGGTCGAGGCGGATCACCGCCTGCGGGAATTTGTTCGCCAGCGCGAGCTTGCCGTATTCGAGGGGCAGCCAGGCGAGCGAGATCGCGAACACGACGGCGAACGGCGCCGTCAACAAGGCGCCCCAGCGCCAGGCCCGGTTCAGCGCCCAGGCGAGCAGAAGCAGCACGCCGATCACGACCTGCTGGTTGACGAAGATCGCATAGCGGTCCTGCAGCCGGTCGTTCTGGCCGGAAAGGATCCATTCCCGGATCGGGCTGCCCGCGCCGGCGCCTTCGGCCGCCGGGTAGAGCACCCCCGACACCGCCAGATCCTCCGGGAAGAGGAAATGGGCGCGCAGCTGCAGGGCGAGCAGGACCAAGAGCGCGAGGTAGGCGGCCGTCGCCCACGCGCCCTTGTGCAGGGCGAAGCTGCGCCAGGGCTGCCGCCGCGCCGGCGACCAGCCGCGCCCTGCCGCCAGCCGCCAGCCGAGAACGCCCAGCGCCGCCGCGACGAACAGCCCGAACCAGAACTGGCCGATGTCCATCCCCGACAGCAGCAGAAACCCCGCGCCGCGCTGGATGTAGAAGGTCGGCTCGTAGCGCACCGCCAGGAAGTCGAGCCCCAGCAGGTGCAGGTTGGCGAGGGTGGCCAGATAGCCGAGGGCGTAAAAGATCGCGCCGATCCCGGCGATCGAGCCCGACAGCCAGGCGACCGTCGCGCCGAGCGCGCGCAGCCCGGCCAGCGCCCCGCCGGAGGGCGCCCCACCGGAGAGCGCCGGGGCCGGCGCCTCGGGCTTCTCGGCGGCATCAGCCGCAGCGCTCCGCCGCTCTGCCGGCGGCTCGCCCTGCCGGGGCCGGGTCCTGGTCCGCACCTGCCTCCCCACCGCGCATGCCCGGCCGGCGCCCGCCGCCGACGGCAGGTTTATAAACCCGGGCGCCTGCGTCACCTAGACGCACCCGCGCGAATGCCCATCTTGAGCCTGTGATCGGCAAGGGGACGCAGAGCGATGCGCGCCGCCGTGTTCATCCCATTGGTGCTGTCGAGCGCGCTCGCCATGGGCGCTGCGGGGCTCGCCGGCGAGCCGCCCGCGAGCGGCCTCGAGGCGGCGCGCAGCGCGTTGAAGGCCGGCGACTTTGCCGGCGCGCTGGAGCGGTTGCGGCCGCTCGCCGAAAGCGGCGACGCCGAGGCCGCCTGGGAGCTGGCCTGGCTCTATGAGAACGGGCAGGGCGTCGCGCGCGACCCGGCCGAAGCGTTTCGCCTGCTCCGGCGGGCCGGCGAGCTCGGCAACGCCGAGGCCATGAACTCGGTCGGCTACCGCTATGAGCACGACCCCGGCGCGCCGCCGGACCTCGCCGCGGCGGCGGCCTGGTATCGCCGCGCCGGCGACGCCGGCAATCCGCGCGGGCTCAACAATCTGGGGCTCCTCTACGAATCGGGCCGCGGCGTCGGCAAGGACATCCCCGAGGCGCGGCGGCTGTGGCTGCGCGCGGCCGGGATGGGCCACGTCAATGCGATGCTGAACCTCGGCAATTCCTATCTCAACGGCCCGGGCGAGCTCGATTTCAACCAGGGCCTGGGCTGGTGGATGGCGGCGGCGAAGGCCGGCTCGCCCAAGGCCATGCGCGGCATCGCCGGCCTCTATCGCGCCGGCCGGGCGGCGCCGCACGACGATGCCGAGGCGATCGCCTGGTATGGCCGGGCCGCCCGGCGCGGCGACGCCGAGGCGATGGAGGCGCTGGGTCAGATGATCCAGACCGGGCAGGGCGCGGAGCTCGACTACGCCAGGGCGCTCGGCTGGCATCACGCCGCCGCCCAGCTTGGCCTCGCCATCGCCCAGGACAATGTCGGCTGGTTCATCGAGCACGGGCTCGGCGGCGGCCCCGCCGACCCGGCGCGGGCCGCCGCCTGGTACCGCAAGGCGGCCGAGCAGGGCGATCTTTACGGCATGGTCGCGCTGGGGCGGCTGCTGGCGCGGCTCGGCCGGGCGGAAGAGGCGGCGCGGTGGCTCGAAGCCGCCGCCGACAGGCGCGACCCCGACGGCTCTTTCCAGCTCGCGCTGTTGCTTTTGAGCGGCAAGGGGATCGGCCGGGACCCGGCCCGCGCGGTGGCGCTGCTGCAGACCGCGATCGAGCGCGGGCACGCCTGGAGCGCGGTCCGCCTCGGCCAGGCCTATCGCACCGGCGAAGGCGTTGCGGTGGATGACGCCGAGGCGGTGCGGCTGTTTCGCCTGGCGGCGGAGCAGGACCTGCCGCGCGCCTGGGCCGAGCTGGCCTTCATGTACGCCGAAGGCCGCGGCGTCCCGCAGGATGCGGCGCAGGCGGTGCGGCTCAACCGGCTCGCCGCCGAGCGCGGCGAGGTCGCGGCGATGACCAACCTGGCTCTGGCCTATGCGCTGGGCCGGGGGGTGGCGATCGACCGGGTCGAGGCCTATCGCTGGTACAAGGCGGCGGCCGACAAGGGCAGTCCTGCGGCGATGAACGGGATCGGCTATTCGCTGCTCAACGGCCTCGGCGTCGAAAAGGACGCCGCCGCCGCCGCGCCCTGGCTGCGGCAGGCGGCGGAATTCGGCCAGGTCAACGCCATGCACACGCTGGGCGCGCTCTACCGCTCCGGCGGCGCCGGGGTCGAGCCCGACCCGATCGAGAGCTATAAATGGCTGTCGCTCGCCGCGGACCGTTACGGGCCGGGGGAAGCGGAGCGGCGCGAGAGCGCGAGGCGGCTGATCGCCGCGGAGGGCGCCGAGCTGTCCGCGGCCGATCTCGCCGAGGCGTTGCGCCGCATCGCGGCATGGAAGCCGCGCGCCGCCGCCGCCCCTGACGACCAGCCGCCGCCCCGGCGCACGCCGCCGCCGACGGCGACCCGCTCCGGCTGACGCCTGCCCAGGGGCAGCCGAGGCGTTCCCCGCTCTGCGCGTCGCAGGTCCGGCCGCGGGACGCCGGGCGCAGCCGGCGCTTCAGATCTGGCGCTCGCGGCCGCGTTCGGCGTCCTCGGCGGCGTCGAGAATACGCTGCGCCTCGGCGAACTGGGCTCGGGCTTCGTCGTCGCGGCCGAGCTCGTGCTCCGCGCGGGCGAGGGCGAGCCGCAGATAGGCCGCGCTCGGAGCGTTTCGGACGCCGCCGCGGTCGGTCAGGTCGATCGCATGCCGCAAGACCCTGGCTGCGGCGCCCGCGCGTCCGGCTTCGAGATAGGCCACACCGATGCCGTAGAAATCGTCGGCGATGCCGGGATGGCCGGGACCGAGCCGGCTCTGGTCGATGCGCGCCGCGTCCTCGAGCAGCGGCAGGGCCTCGGCGAAGCGCTTCCGGCGCAGGTAGAGATTGCCGAGCTGCGCCACGCTGCGCGCCGTCGCAAGCCCGTCCTCGCCCTCGCCGCCGCGGTCGAGCGCCACCGCCCGGCGCAGCGCGTCCTCGCTCTCCCGATACCGCTCGGCCGCGGCGAGCGCCGCGCCGAGCGCGCGCAGCGGCCCGCTCGTCGGCTTCAGCTCGTTCTTCTCGTCGATGGCGACCGCCCGTTCGGCCCATTCGAGCGCGCAGCGCTTGTCGCCCCGGGCCAGGGCGACGACGGAGCGCCCGGTCAGCACCGGGGCCATCGCCGGGTCTTCGGGGCCGCGCGCCGCGGTCAGCGCGGCCTCGGCGACGATCAGCAGCGGCTCGGCGTCGAGATACCGCTGCAGCTGGATATAGAGCGAGGCGAGCGCCGTCATCGCTTCGGCCGCCGGCGCCGAGTCGGCCCCGAACGCGGCGACCGCGATCTTCAGCGACCGCCGCCGCAGCGCCAGCGCCTCGTCGATGTCGGCGTTCTGATAGCGCCGCTGCGCCAGCGCGCCCAATACCGGCAGCAAGTCCGGGCTCGTCAGCCCCAGGCGCTCTTCGGCCGCCGTCAGCGAACGCTGCAGCCCGGCGATGGCGTCGCCGGGCGAGCCCGCCCAGGCGTGCGGCGCGACAAGGCAGAAGAACGCAGCGACGGCGAAGAGCGCGGCAAGGCGGAAGAGCGCAGCCCGGGCGACGGCGCCGGCCTGGCGCACCGCTAGGCCAGCCGGGCCGGCGCAAGCTCGCGGGTTCGCGCGGCGAGCCTGGCGTGGAGCTCGTCGAGCAGCGGCTTGGCTTCGGCCAGGCCGGCGCCGACCGCCGCGGCCGCGAACGGGGTCAACGACACCGCCTTATGCCGCTTGATCGTCTCCTCGGCGAAAAAGCCCCAGCGGATCAGGTTGCCGACCCGTTCCTTGATCGCGAGGTGCCCCAGCTGCAGCGCGTCCCACATCTTGCTGTTGACCTCGTCGATGACGAGGGCCCGCGCGCCCGAGCGATCGCCGGCCAGCGCGCTCGCCCGCCACAGCAGCATGACGATCGCCCAGTATTGATAGGTGACCAGATGGTCCATCGCATCGTTGAAATACGCCGGAGTAAGGCCTTTTTTCCTGATGATCTGCTCGCTCGTCTCCCGCCATTTCTGGTCGTAGGCGCCGAAGAAATGAAAGATCGCGGCGATTGTCGCGTCGTCGCAGCCCATGGCGTGGCTGGTCCTGCCGAAGACCGCGCTCACTTCCGCGATCATGTCCCGGCCGTGGCGATCCAGGCTGTCGTAGAGCTTTCCAGTCGCCCCGATCAGGCATCCGGCCGAGGCGGCGCAAGACTTGCTCGCCGCGTCGAACACCCGAACGAAGCCGTCCCTCTCGCAGTCCTTTATCCTCTCGATGCAGGTCCTGATGTCCGTGCCGTAAAAACCGTAAAGAGCGCGATGTATGACGCGGCACGATACCCCCTCCTCGCCGCCCATTCTCGCGGAAAAGATCACATGCCAGTGGGCGCGTTTGTTGAGCCCCGGAAAATACTCTTGCCAATTATTGTGATATTCATTGAGAAAGCGAGCGACGATGCGATCGGCAGAGGTCAGCTCGGCATATCCAGGGTTCATCTCGGGCGACCGCGTTGTCAGCTTTCCGACCCAGGGTAGTCGATTTCACACGACGCCGAAAGCGGACGTTTCGGGAACTTTCGACAAACCGGATCGACGCCTTGCCGCAAGGCGCCTGCTCGGTCGCGCCGGACAATCCATCGGAACGACAATCGGCCGGCGCCGGCCGGCGGAGCGGCGGGCTTGACCGCGGCGGCCGGCCGGTGGAGGCTGCCGCCGAAAGCCCGCTCGGTCGGGGCGACGGCGACTGATCGGAATGAACGGCGTGGCCTGGCTCTATCTCCTCCTCGCCGGCCTCGCCGAGATCGGCTGGGCGATCGGGCTCAAATACACCGAGGGCTTCACCCGCCCATTGCCGACCGTCCTGACGGTGCTGAGCATGGCCGTCAGCCTCGGCCTCCTGGGGCTGGCGCTGAAGACGCTGCCGGTCGGCACCGCCTATGCGGTCTGGACCGGCATCGGCACCGTCGGCACGGCGCTCCTCGGCATCGCTCTCTTCGGCGAGCCGGCCACCGCCGCCCGCCTCGGCTTTATCGGGCTCATCGTCGCGGGGATCGTCGGACTGAAGGCAGCGACCTGAAGCCCGGACAACGCCATCCGATTGGCCCGCCCTGACGCCGAGCGCCCGCGCGTAGACCTTCGCCTCAATTCCCTGCCTGCGGCAGCTCCATTCGCACGGCGACGGCGGCGCTGGCGATGACCGCGATGTCGCCCGACTCGTCGTCGGGCACGTCGAGCCCGCCCTTGACCACCTGCGACCGTGACCTCGCCGTGCGGCAGGGCGGATTTGACCGCGGCAGGGTCGACCCGGTCGGGCCGTTGCACGCCGATCGTGACCTGAACCTGCATCTTGCGCGAGTCGAGGCCGAGGGTGCGGATAAAGGTCAGCGAGCTGTGGTGGAGCGCGTCCTGGACCGCGCGGATGGCGGCCTTGGTGTAGTCGCCGCCGTGCAGGTCGTTGCCGCTGCCCATTTCGAGGATCACGCGTTTTGCCGTCATGCCGCCGCCCTCCTCAAGCGATGTCGAGCCGCACGATTGCGGCGGCGTTGGCGATCACGGTCGTGTTGGTGCCGGCGTCGTTCGGGATTTCGAGCCCGCCCTCGACGACCTCGACCGTGCCGGTGCCGTGCGGCAATACCGCCAGCACCGCCGCCTTGTCGACGAGGTCCGGCCGCGGCACGCCGATCCTGCACTTCGACCCGCATCGAGTCGACCGGCAGCCCCGCCGCATCGGCCACGCTCAGCGAGTTGTGCCACAGCGCGTCGCGCAGCGCGCGCACCGCCGCCTTCGTATAGTCGGCGCCGCGGATGTCGGTCCCCATGCCGATCTGCAGCACCATGCGCTTCCAGGCCATCGCCGCCTTCCTTGCGTTGCCGGCTCAACCTAGCCCGTTCTGCGGCAATAGTCATCTCGCCGCATCGCTGCGTCTCTGGTAGGATCGCACGGGAGAACGAATACCGGGGAGCGCCGATGGGCTGGGGATGGAAGGCGCGCGCAGCCGCCGCGCTGATCGCGACGGTCTGCATCGCGCAGGTTGCCGCGGCCGACCCGCTGGCGATCCGGGTCGGCTGGGTCGTGACGCCGGGCCATCTGACGCCGCTGATCGAGGCGCTCGGCAAGCGCCATCCCGAATTGTTCAAGCATCTGGGCAAGAGCTACACGATGGAGGCGATCCGTTTTGCCGGCACGTCGCCGCAGATCCAGGCGCTGGCGATCAACGAGATCGACATCGGCGCGCAATCGCCGAGCGCCTTTGCGCTGGCGATCACCAACGCGCACCTCGATCTGCGCGCCGTCGCCGACGTGGTGCAGGACGGCCATGAAGGGTATTTCAGCGAATACTTCGTGGTCCGCGCCGACGGGCCGATCAAGCATGTCGAGGACGTAAAGGGGCGACGCATCGCCACCAACACGATCGGCTCGGCGAGCGACGCGGCGATGCGCACGATGTTCCGCAAGCACGGGGTCAAGGACGCCGACTTCACCACGGTCGAGACCGGTTTCGCCAACATGCCGGCGATGCTGGAAGGCGGCAAGGTCGACCTGATCGGGGTGCTGCCGCAATTCGCCCACGGCATCATCGGCAACGACAAATACCGCGTGCTGTTTCGGGCGCGCGACGCGGTCGGGCCGACCCAGGCGGTGATGTGGGCGATCCGCGCCGACTTCATCGCCGCGCACCGGCCGGCGCTGGTCGATTTTTTCGAGGACACGATCCGCGCCGTCAGGTGGCTGACCGACCCGGCCCATCGCGAGGAGATAATCGCGATCACCGCCGACGTGACCAAGCTGCCCAAGGAGCGCCTCGATTTCGCCTTCACCAAGGAGGATTTCTATCATTCGCCCGACATGCGGCCCGAGATCGCGCTGGCGCAAAAGGAGATCGACGAGTTCGTGGCGCTCGGCGTCGTGCCCAAGCCGGTTCGGCTCGACCCCAAATACGTCGACCTGTCGCTGATCGAGGACGCCAAGAAGCGCATCGACGGCGAGTAGCAGGACTCGATCATGATCAACGGCGCGGCGCAGATCGTCATCGACCGGGTCAGTCATACTTACCAGCCGCCGCGCGGCCGCCCGGTGACGGCGCTCGACAATGTGTCGCTCGACATCGGCGACCGCGAGTTCGTGGCGCTGCTCGGCCCGAGCGGCTGCGGCAAAAGCACGCTCCTCTACCTCGTCGGCGGCTTTCTGCCGGTCGAGGAGGGCGCGATCCGCGTCGCCGGCCGCCCGGTCGCCGGCCCCGGCCCGGATCGCGGCATCGTTTTTCAGCATTTTGCGTTGTTTCCGTGGAAGACGGTGATCCAGAACGTGCTCTACGGCCTCGAAAAGCAGGAAATGGCCCGCGAGGACCGGGTGCGCCGCGCCCGCGAGTTCATCGAGCTGGTCGGTCTCGGCGGCTTCGAGGACAGCTATCCCTCGCAGCTTTCGGGCGGCATGAAGCAGCGCGCGGCGATCGCCCGCACCCTTGCCATCGACCCGCGCATCCTGTTGATGGACGAGCCCTTTGGCGCGCTCGACGCGCAGACGCGCAGCCTGATGCAGGCGGAATTGCTGCGCATCTGGGAGCGCTCGCGCAAGACCGTGATCTTCGTCACCCACGATGTTCAGGAGGCGGTGTTTCTGGCCGAGCGCATCGCGGTCATGTCGGCCCGCCCCGGGCGCGTCAAGGAGATCGTCGAGACCCGCTTCGACAAGGACGACCCCGGCCTGACGCGCAGCCCGGCCTTTGTCGAGACGGTCGACCATGTCTGGAACCTGGTCCGCGCCGAGGCGATCCTGGCGCAACGCGGCGTCCCCGCGTGATATACAGCGCGGCTCGCCGGTGGAGGAAAAAAATGCATGCGAGGCCTGTCTTTGCGATCCTGGTCGCGGCCGCCGCCGGCGCGGCGATGCTTGCGGGCCTGCCGTCCCGAGCCGCCGGGCCGGCGCCGGCGCCGATCCGCGTCGGCTGGGCGCAGACGCCGGGCCATCTGGCGCCGCTCGTGGCGGAGCTGGCCAGGCGACATCCCGAGATCATGCCCAACCAGGGCAAGACCTACGATTTCCAGGCGGTGCGCTATCCCGGCAGCACGCCGCAGATCCAGGCGCTGGCGATCGGCGACCTCGAGGTCGCGGCGTTTTCCGACTCCGCCTTCGCGCTCGCCGTCACCAACGCCCATCTCGATGTGAAGATCGTTGCGGACGTGCTCCAGACCGGGCGCGAGGGCTACTATGCGGGCGAGTACGTCGTCGCCAAGGACGGCCCGATCAAAACCGTCGAGGATGTGCGCGGAAGACGCGTCGCGACCAACGCGATCGGCTCGGAGGCGGATTCGACGATGCGCGCGATGCTGCGCAAGCACGGCATCCAGGACAAGGACTTCACCACCGTGGAGGCCAACTTCGCCAACCAGCCGGCGATGATCGAAGGCGGCAAGGTCGACATGATCGAGCTGTTGCCGCAATTCTCCCGCCAGCTGATGGAAACCGGCAAATACCGGGTCTTGTTCACCTCCAATGAGGTGCACGGGATCTCGGACGCGGTGTTCTGGGCGATGCGGGGCGATTTCATCGCCGCGCACCGGCCGGCCGTGATCGACTTCTACACCGACTACATGCGCGCGATGCGCTGGTTTCTCGACCCGAAGAACCGCGACGAGGCCGTCGCCATCGCCGTCGCGGTCACCCACAAGACCGCGAAGGATCTCGATTTCGCCTTCACCGCGCATGATTTCTACCGCTCGCCGGACCTGCTGCCGGTGATCGACGCGATCCAGAGCGAGATCAGCGAGGACGTGAAGCTCGGGGTGTTGCCGAAGGGCATCGAGGTCAGCCCGAAATACGTCGACCTGTCGTTGATCGAGGCGGCGAAGCAGCGGCTCGACGGCCATGGCGCTTGAGGAGACCGGGCTCGGCCTTGACGCAAGGGCCGACCCCGGCCCGCGGGCTCTCGCTCGCCCGACGGCGCGCCGGTTCGGGTCGCCGGCGCGGCTGCGGGCCGGGCTGTCGCGCTATCTGCCGATCCTGATCCTGGCGCTCGCCTGGGAGGCGTCGACCCGGGGCGGGCTGGTCTCGCCCCTGGCATTGCCGGCGCTCGACCAGGTCTTCGCCGCCTGGTGGGACTTGGTGAAGAGCGGCGATCTCGTCAGCAACGCCGCGGTCTCGCTGTCGCGCGGCGTCGCCGGGCTCGGCCTGGCGATCCTGTGCGGCGTGACCCTCGGCGTCCTGATGGCGTGGTCGAAGCCGGTGCGGGTGCTGTTCAACCCGCTGGTGCAGGCGCTCTACCCGATGCCGAAATCGGCGCTGATCCCGGTCATGGTGCTGTGGCTCGGCTTCGGCAGCGCGTCCAAGGTGGTGTTCATCTTTATCGGCTGCATGCTGCCGATCACGCTCTCCGCGTTCAACGGCGCGCGCGGCGCCGAGCAGGTGCTGATCTGGTCGGCGCGCAGCATGGGGGCGAGCCGCGCCGCGACCTTGTGGCAGGTGGTGCTGCCGAGCGCGCTCCCTGAGATCCTCGCCGGCGTCCGTACAGCACTCGCCTTCGCCTTTGTGCTCTTGGTCACGACCGAGCTGATCGCCGCCCGCTCGGGGCTCGGCTACATGATCGGCTGGCTCGGCGACGGCGGCGTCTACGACGCGATGTTTGCGGTGGTGCTGACCGTGGCGCTCCTCGGCTTCTCCGCCGACCGCGGCTATCTGTTGCTGATGCGGCGGGCGCTCAGGTGGCGCGAATGAGCGAGGCCCTCCACCAAGCCGCCGCGCCGCCGCTCGAGCGGCCCCATGCGCGCCTGGCGCTCCGGGCGCTGACCAGCCTCGGCCGCGGCGCCTGGAGCGGGCTGACCCTGATCGCCCTGCTGGCGCTGTGGGAAATCGTCGCCCGCGCCGGGGTGGTCAGCAGCTTTCTGCTGCCGTCCTTGTCCGTCGTGCTGGAGCGGGTCTGGCAGGACGCGCTCTCCGGCGATCTTGTCGAGAATCTCGGGCTGACGCTCTACCGCGGGCTCTTGGGCTTTGTCATCGCCGCCGCGGCCGGCGTGGCGCTCGGCATCGTGATGGCGCGCAGCCGGGCGATGCACTGGTTCTTCGACCCGATCGTGTCGGTCGGCTTTCCGATGCCGAAGATCGCCTTCCTGCCGATCTTCATGCTGTGGTTCGGCCTCTACGACACCTCCAAGGTGACGATGATCGTGTTCAGCGCGATCTTTCCGGTGGTGACCGCGACGTTGGCCAGCACCCAGGGGGTCGAGAAGGAGCTGTTGTGGTCGGCGCGCAGCCTCGGCGCCGGGGAGCGTCAGCTCTTATGGCAGATTGTGCTGCCGGCGGCGTCGCCGCAGATCCTGACCGGGCTTCAGGTGGCGCTGCCGGTGTCGCTGATCGTCGCCATCGTCACCGAGATGCTGATGGGCGGGGCCGGGCTCGGCGGGGCGATGATCGCGGCCTCGCGCTTCGCCGATTCGCCGGGCGTGTTCGCCGGCATCGTCGAGATCGCCGTCGCCGGCTTTTGCCTTGTCAGGGGCATCGCCGTCCTGCGCCGCCATCTGCTGCGCTGGCATCAGGAAGCCTTGGATCCGACGACCGTTTGAGGAGGCGCGCGGGATGTCCCGGCGAACTCGGATTCAATCCGGCAAGCGGGTATTGGGGCTGGGCTTGGCCGTCTTCGGCGGTCTGCTGTGGGCGGCTGCCGCGGTGCTGCCCGATGCCGCCCTCGGCGGCCACATGGAGGCGCGGTCGCTGGCGATCATCGTCGGCGGCGCCTCGGTCGCCGGCGGCATCGCGCTGCTCGCCACGGCCGCCTGAAGCCGCGCCTCGCGGCGGGGCGCGCGCCGGGTGACACGGCTGCGCACGGGTGATAATATCCCCCAGGTAGAAACGCCTCCCGTCCGCAATCCACGGCCGGGAGGATCAGCGGCACGGGCGCCGATGTGAGCGCCCGGCAGCTTGGGGGGAAACCGATGACGGCAACCAACCTCGGCGCAAGCGCTCTTCCCGACGCCCAGCACCGCGCGCATTTGCGGCGCGCGATGATCGCCAGCACCGTCGGCACCACGATCGAGTGGTACGACTTCCTGCTCTACGGCACGGTCACCGGCCTCGTCTTCGGCAAGCTCTTCTTCCCCAAATCCGAGCCGCTGGTCGGCGTGCTCGAGGCGTTCGGCGTTTTTTTCATCGGCTTTGTCGGGCGGCCGATCGGGGCGGCGATCTTCGGCCATTACGGCGACCGCATCGGGCGCAAGGCGACCTTGATCGCGACCTTGCTGGTCACCGGCATCGCCACTTTCGCCGTCGGCCTCGTCCCCGGCTACGACCGCATCGGCATCTGGGGCGCGGTCATATTGACCGTCATCCGGCTGATCCAGGGGATCGGCGTCGGCGGCGAATGGGGCGGCTCGGTATTGCTGGCGATGGAATGGGCGCGCGGCAACCACAATCGCGGCTTTATCGCGTCGTGGCCGCAATTCGGCGCGCCGGCCGGGCTGTTCCTGGCGAATGCGGCGGTGCTGTTCTTCAGCTGGCTGTCCGGCGACCAGTTCCTGACCTGGGGCTGGCGCATCCCGTTCTTCATCAGCATCATCATGGTCGCGATCGGGCTGTGGATCCGGCTCGGCATCCTCGAAACCCCGGTGTTCCGAAAGGTCATCGCCGAAGAGCGCGTCGAGCGCGTGCCGGTGATCGAAGTCTTGAAGCGCCAGCCCAAGCAGGTTGCGCTGACCGCGCTCCTGAGGATGCCGGAGCAGGCGCCGGGCTACATCGTCGGCGCCTTCATCTTCAGCTACGCCACGACGGTCCTCGGCCAGTCGCGCGACTTCATCCTGGCCGCGATCCTCGTCCAGTGCGTGCTGGGCTTTTTATGGGTCACGGTCGCCGGGCATCTCTCGGACCGGGTCGGCCGCAAGCGGATGTACATCATCGGCTGCGTCTTCGTCGCGGTCTACGGCTTTGTCTACTTTGCTTTGCTCGACACCAAGGCGCCGGCGCTGATCTTCATCGCGGTCGCGCTGTCGCTGTTGCCGATCATGACGATGTACGGCCCGGAGGCGGCGCTGATCGCAGAATCCTTCTCGCCGCGGCTGCGCTACAGCGGCTCCTCGCTGGGCTATCAGCTCGCCTCGATCATCGCCGGCGGCCCGTCGCCGTTCATCGCGACCTGGCTGTTCGCCACCTTCCATTCGAGCTTCCCGATCGCGCTCTACATCCTGGCCTGCGCCGTGATCGGCATCGTCGCGACCGCGCTCCTGACCGACTACACCAACAAGGACATCTCCGAGGAATACGCGCACACTCAGAGGGGAAGAGCGCCGGCCGGCTAGCGATCCCTCGAAAAGGGACCGGCGGCAGAGCGCCAAATAAGGGAGGAGCCGGGGATGACGACAGCCGAATTCGCCGCGGGCGCCCTGTCCGAGGCCGAGCACCGCCGGCAGCTGCGCCGCGCCATCGTCGCGAGCACCGTCGGGACGACGATCGAGTGGTACGACTTCCTGCTCTACAGCATCGTGACCGGCCTCGTCTTCGGCAAGCTGTTCTTCCCCAAATCCGACCCGCTGGTCGGCGTGCTGGAAGCGTTCGCCATCTACACGGTCGGCTTTATCGCCCGCCCGATCGGGGCCGCGATCTTTGGCCATTACGGCGACCGTATCGGCCGCAAGGCGGCGCTGATCGCGACCTTGCTGATCACCGGCCTGTCGACCTTCGCGGTGGCCTTTGTGCCGGGCTACGCGGTGGTCGGGATCTGGGGTGCGGTGATCCTGACCATAATCCGCTTCATCCAGGGGGTCGGGGTCGGCGGCGAATGGGGCGGCTCGGTACTGCTGGCGATGGAGTGGGCGCGCACCAACAACCATCGCGGCTTTATCGCGTCCTGGCCGCAGCTCGGCGGGCCGGCGGGGCTGCTGCTGGCGAATTTGGCGGTGCTGGTGTTCAGCGCGATTTCCGGCGACCAGTTCCTGGTCTGGGGCTGGCGCATCCCGTTCCTGTTGAGCATCGTCATGGTCGCGGTCGGGCTCTACATCCGCCTCGGCATCCTCGAGACGCCGACCTTTCGGCGCATCCTCGCCGAGGAGCGGATCGAGCGGGCGCCCGCGCTCGAGGTGATCAAGCGCCAGCCCAGGGAGATCATCCTGGCGGCGCTCGCGCGCATGGGCGAGCAGGCGCCGGCCTACATCTATCTGGCCTTCGTCTTCGCTTATGGGACGCAGGTGCTGCACGCGCCGCGCGATTTCCTGCTGACGGCGCTGGTCGCCGCGGGGCTGATCTCGTTTGTCACGATCCCTCTGTCCGGCCATCTGTCGGACCGGTTCGGCCGCAAGCGGATATATTTGATCGGCTCGGTCGCAACCGGCGTGTTCGGCTTTATCTACTTCGCGATGCTGAACACGATGGTCCCCGCCTGGATCTTTCTCGGCATCGTCTTGTCCTTTGTCCCGCATGACGTGATGTACGGCCCGCAGGGCGCGCTGATCGCCGAATGCTTTACCCCGCGGCTGCGCTACAGCGGGGCCTCGATCGGCTATCAGCTCGCCTCGGTGATCGCCGGCGGACCCGCGCCGCTGATCGCGACCGCGCTGCTCGCCGCGACCGGGTCGGGCTTTGCGATCGCTCTCTACATCGCCTTTTGCGCGGTCGTCAGCGTCATCGCCACCTTGCTGCTGCCCGACTACACCAGGCGCGACATCTCGCAGGAGCACGCCTAGCTGTTGCAGCCATTGACCGCCGGCGCTCCGGCGGGAGCGCTTGATGGCCCCGGCGGAGCCTGAATTCACCCTCGGCGTCGAGGAGGAGTATTTCCTCGTCGACCGGGCGACGCGCGATGTCGTTACCGACCCGCCGGCGGCGATGCTCTCAGAGTGCGAGGCGCTGCTCGGGGGTCAGGTGAGCCCGGAATTCCTGCGCTCGCAGATCGAGATCGGGACGCGGGTGTGCGCGAGCCTCGGCGAGGCGCGCGCCGAGCTGCGCCGGCTGCGGGGCGCCGTCGCCGCGGTCGCGGCCAAGCACGGCATGGCGCCGGTCGCCGCGGGAACGCACCCGTTCGCCCGCTGGGGCGCGCAGAAGACGACCGAGCGTCGCCGCTACGCCGATCTGCACGAGGATCTGCAAGGGGTCGGGCGGCGGCTCGCGATCTGCGGGCTGCACGTTCATGTCGGCATCCCTGACGACGAGCTGCGCATCGACCTCCTCGGCCAGGCGTCCTACTTCCTGCCGCATCTGCTGGCGCTGTCGACCTCCTCGCCGTTCTGGGAGGGCGAGAACACCGGGCTCAAATCCTACCGCCTCGCGGTCTTCGACGAGATGCCGCGCACCGGAACGCCCGAGCGCTTCGCGAGCTGGGGCGAGTACCGCCGCCACGTCGACATCCTGACCGCCGCCGGGCTGATCGAGGACGCGACCAAATTGTGGTGGGATTTGCGGCCGAGCGACCGCTTCCCGACCCTCGAATTGCGCATCACCGACAGCTGCACGACGTTCGAGGATTCGCTGGCGATCGCCGCCCTCTTCCGCTGCCTGTTGCGCATGCTGTGGCGTTTGAAGCGCGAGAACCAGCGCTGGCGCCTCTATGCCCGCATGCTGATCGACGAGAACCGCTGGCGGGCGCAGCGCTACGGCTTCGACCGCGGGCTGGTCGATTTCGGCCGCGGCGCCATCTTCCCGTTCGCCCGGCTGCTCGACGAGCTGCTGGCGCTCATTGACGAGGACGCGCGCCATTTCGGCTGCCTCGACGAGGTCGGCCACACGCGCGCGATCCTCGCCCGCGGCACCAGCGCCCACCGCCAGCTCGCGGTCTTCGACGACGCCCTGGCCGCCGGCGCCGCCCGCCCGCAGGCGCTCGCCGCCGTCGTCGACTGGCTGATCGAAGAGACCCTGCGCGGGGTTTAGCGCAGACTTCTCACACCGGTAGGCGCATCTCCCTCTCCCCGCAAGCGGGGTGAGGGAGACAATCGGTCGGATCATCCCTTGCTGAGGGCGCGATCGACGTGGGAACGACATTGCCGGGCCGGACCGGCATGAGAAATCGAGGCTTGGTCAAATTTCGATCGAGTAGGTTTTGTTTTGAGAGCGGCGCTTCGCGCCGGATGCGGAATCGGCCTGTGGCCGATTGGTTTTCAGTTGGGCTTCGGCCCGACATGCCGGTGAGCGTAGCGCCGTGCTCGCTGCGGTCAAAAGGCGGGTCCTCGCCATGCTCCCCCGGATCAAGTCCGGGGTCCGCGTGGCTCCGGTCCCGGCTACGCCGCTTTTGACCTCCGTTGCGCTCGGCGCTCATGCCATGGGCATGGTAGGGACGAAGGAATGGCCGCTGTTCTAATCGAACAAAGGAATTGGGCTTAAGGAAAGGGAGGGCAGCTTCACCGTCACGGCTCGACCTGGCTGGCTTCTGTGCGGCGGAGAGATCGCAAAGAGGCTTGGCGAGGGGAACCTGTATCAGCAGCGCGGATAGCAGGCGGGCTTCTGCGCGGTTCGAGGCATCGGAAAATATACACTCCCGAAGAGGGAGCGTGTGCGGCGCCGCCATCCGGCAGGACAGGGAAGCCGTTTTCGTAACCCCGAAGGGCGCTGACCGGCAGCAGTCAGCGGCTTTCCCATATCCCGCCACCGCCAGTCCCGTTTTTTTGCCCGTGCAGCGGCCTCAAATTTATCCCTTGACGGAAATGCCCCCGAGGTCGTCGAGGCCATTCAGCGCCTCCCGCCGCGTCGAAATACCCCATGTCGAACAGCATCCGCAGTCCGGCCTACAGCCCAAGCCTGTTTTACTCTTGACGTACATCGTACATTGCTGGTAACCTGATGATGCATGATTTTGAGTTACCGGGACAAAAGGTCGGAAGCATTCGCGGATGGCGAGTTTATCCGCGAGTTTCAAGGGTTCGAACGGCAGGGCTACAAGCGGCTGGAAATTCTGGCGGCGGCAACCAGCCTGATCGACTTGCGCACCCTGCCGAGCAACCGCCTTGAAGCCCTGAAAGGCGACCGCGCCGGGCAATTCAGCATCCGCATCAACAGGCAGTGGCGGCTTTGCTTCGAATGGCCGGAGGGCGCGGCGGGACCCTCAAACGTCGAAATCGTCGATTACCATTGAAGGAGGCTTTAGCCATGACCAGACCAGCCATCCATCCCGGCGAAATCCTTGCGGACGAGCTGGAGGAAATCGGCATCACCCCGACCGAGCTTTCCCGGCAGCTTCATGTGCCGCCGAACCGCATCAGCCAGATCATCGCAGGGAAGCGGGCGATCACCGGCGACACCGCCTTGCGCCTTGGTCATTGGTTCCGCAACAGCGCCCAGTTCTGGCTCAATCTGCAATCCTCCTACGATCTTCGCGTGGCGGAGGCGGCAGTAGGCCCGGAGGTCGAGGCTTTGCCCGTGCGGCCAGCAGCCGGAGCCGTCAGCCTAGCAACCCCTAGACGGAAACGACGCAGAGGTCCGCTTGAGCATTAGCGAAAGACATCCTCGGAGCTGATTTTAAATCCAATCAGCTTTTTTTGAAACCAGCCGCTAAATATGAACAGCCAACCTGTAATGACAGATACTGCTGCATAGGTCATTAGGTTAAAAGGCCAAGGCAGAGGCGTAATCATCTGAATTATCGTACCTTCTATAGTCAGGGATAATGCTAGGAAAATATAGATATAAGTCCAGCCTTCGCTCCCCTGTTTTACCTTCGCAGAAACCGTGTCCGTTAGCGTTATCTTCTCTTCAACCGATAGTTTTGTTGCCATTTACATCCTCCAAAGGCGGGAGTCATTTGAGCGCCCGCCGCAGCGTGACGGCATCGACGCCGAGCAGGGCAGCGGCCCCGGCCTTCGTTTCCCGACCCTCTGCGATTAACTCCCTTGCATGGTCGATCTGGTGCGGCGTCAGCTTGCGCGGCCTGCCGAGATGACGGCCCCGGCGTTTTGCCGCCCGCATCCCGGCCATGGTCCGTTCCCGGATCAACTCGCGCTCGAACTCCGCGAAGGCCGCAAAGACGGCAAAAATCAGCTTTCCCTCGGGTCGCGTCGTGTCGATTGAGGCCCCTTCGCCGGTCAGCACCTTCAGGCCGACGCCCCGGCCCTTCAGCTTCTCCACCAACCCGACCAGATCGAGCGTCGAGCGGCCCAGCCGGTCAAGCTTCCACGCCACCAGCACATCCCCGGCAGCGCAGCGGGCGAGCGCGTCAGCAAGGCCCTTGCGGTTTTCATCGGCGCCCGAGCCGGTATCCTCAAAAATCGCGTCGCACCCTGCCGCCCGCAGCGCGTCGAGTTGCAGGGCAAGGTTTTGTTCGTCCGTTGAAACCCGAGCGTAGCCG
>CAVQSZ010000016.1:0-28872 GCA_963716115.1 uncultured Alphaproteobacteria bacterium | reverse complement strand
ACCCAGGACGTTTTCGAAAACGAAAGCAGCCGGACTTATTTCGCGGACTGCCCGAACAAATTCGGGTATAAGGTCACGCACATCATCGGCGCCGTTCCTGCGACCAGCATGGCTGAAGGGCTGGCACGGCGGACCGCCGTGGAGTACGTCCACAGCATTCCGGTATTGCGACCAGTCGACGCGCTTAACGTCGCCCCGTTCGCCGCCGTATACGCGCCAATCGGGCTTCGCTCGTCGTAGTATTTGTGCAGCGTCCTCGAGTATCTCGTATGAAGCAACATGTGTAAAGCCGGCGCGGTCAAAGCCTATGTCGAAGCCCCCGCATCCGCTGAACAGTGACAGCGCTCGGAGGTCGTTCTGCGCCGTAAGGGGCATTAAGGCGCCGGGATCGAGGCGCGGGCGATTGATCGGATGCTTCGGCCGATCGCACTCGCCGTTGATCGCCCTTCGCTTGGCGGCTTGAGAGGCAAGCGTTGTCGCTCGGAAGACGGCCCGCTCCGCGTCCGTCAGTTTCCATCCACGATACCACGGCGTGTCCGTTCCGCGCGCGGTAGTCCCCCCTTCCCTAGACATGCATTCTCTCCTGTTCCGAGGCGCTTCCGGGCAGCCCAAGGAACCCCGCCAGCCGGCCGGAAAGCTCCTCCGAGCGCTTCGTCTCGCACTCCCACACGATCATGGCCCGCCATCCGGCCGCTTCGAGCTCACGCTGAACCCGGGCGTCCCGGGCGCAGGTCGCGGTGAACTTTTGGTTCCAGAATTCGACGCGCGATTTCGGCATGAAGGCCCTCGGACACCCCGGATGCCTGTGCCAATAGCATCCATGCACGAACAGTATGAGATGCCGGGACGGAAACACCAGATCGGGCTTGCCCGGCAGCGACTCCACGTGCAGCCGATACCGGTAGCCCAAGCTGTGCAGCCATCGTCGGATGCGCATTTCCGGGGCGGTGTCGCGCGGCCCGATGCGCGACATGAGAGCGCTGCGTTGTCTTTGGGAGAGGCGGTCCATCTGCCGACTGGGAGGATCGGCTCCCAGCCTATCAGATCTCGTCGGGGCCTGCTGAGGCAACCTTGATTCATGATTCGTTCGGTACACTCATACGGCGGCCTCGTCAACATGCGATTCTTGCCTGGATAGTGACCCGGGCTCAGCTTCTCGAGGTTGGTCGGCCATCCGGAGCGAATCGCCGGGCATCGCCTGCGGTGGGGCGTGCCTGCCGGCTAGGCGAACGGTTTGAGCCTTCCCTCCTCCAGCGCCACGATCCGGTCGAGGCGGCGGGCGAGGTCGAGATTGTGGGTGGCGATCAGGGCGGCAAGGCCGGTGTGGCGGACCAGGCCGAGGAGCGTGTCGAGCACGCTCGCGCCGGTCGCGTGGTCGAGGTTGCCGGTGGGCTCGTCGCCGAGCAGGATTTTCGGATCGTTGGCGAGCGCCCGGACAATCGCCACGCGCTGCTGCTCGCCGCCCGAGAGCCGCGCCGGCCGGTGCGAGGCGCGCGGCGCGAGGCCGACCCGGTCGAGCAGCGCCGCCGCCTTCTGCCGCGCGCGCCGGCGCGGCGCGCCGGCGATCATCTGCGGCAGCATGACGTTTTCGAGCGCCGAGAACTCCGGCAGAAGATGGTGGAGCTGGTAGACGAAGCCCAATTCGGCGCGGCGCAGCAAGGTGCGCCGCTCGTCGGACAGGCCGCCGCAATCCTCGCCGCCGATCAGGACCGCGCCGCCGTCGGGCCGCTCCAGGAGGCCGGCGATGTGCAGCAGGGTCGACTTGCCGGCGCCCGACGGCCCGACCAGCGCCACCACCTCGCCCGGCCGCAGCGCAAAGTCGACGCCGTTCAGCACGACAAGCTCGGTTCCGGCCTGCCTGAAGACGCGCCGCACCCCGCGCAGCTCCAGCGCCGGCAGCATCGTCGTCACCCGCCTCGCTGCGAGGGTTTTGGCAAAGCGCCGGCGAGCTTTTTCTCCCTCGCCCCCTTGGGGGAGAGGGTCGGGGTGAGGGGGTGAACTCTCCGATCGGCCGCGGCGCCGCCCCCCTCACCCTGCCCTCTCCCCCTGCCAGGGGGAGAGGGTTTTTCATCGGCGGGTTTGCTTTGGCGGGGGTGCGTCATTCGTAGCGCAGCGCCTCGACCGGGTCGAGCCGGGCGGCGCGCCAGGAGGGGTAGAGGGTGGCGAGAAAGGACAGCGCCAGGGCCATGCCGACGACGGCGGCGACCTCGCTCCAATCGATCCGCGCCGGGATGCGGGTGAAGAAGTAGATCTCGGCCGAGAACAGATCGACGTGCAGCATGCTCTGCAGGAACTGGCGGATCGCTTCGAGGTTCCGGGTGACGACGAGGCCGAGACCGAAGCCGGCGGCGGTGCCGACGACGCCGATGCTGGCCCCCGAGAGCATGAAGATGCGCAGGATCATGCCGCGCGAGGCCCCCATCGTCCGCAGGATCGCGATGTCGCGGCCCTTGTCCTTCACCATCATGATCATGCTCGAAATGATGTTGAAGGCGGCGACCACGATGATCAGGGTCAGGATCAGGAACATGACGTTGCGCTCGATCTCGACCGCGTTGAAGAGGCTCGAATTCGACTGCTGCCAGTCGATGATGCGCACCGGGCCGCCGAGCGCCTCGCGGATCCGCGCGCCGATTTCGCGCACCCGGTCGGGATTTTCGGTGAAGACCTGGAGGTTGGTGACCGCGTTGGGCAGGCGAAAGAACAGCTGGGCCGCGTCGAGCGGCGCATAGATGAAGGTGTTGTCGTATTCGTACATGCCGACATCGAACAAGGCCGCGACCCGGTAGGTCTTGAGCCGCGGCATCGTGCCGAAGGCGGTGGCGGTGCCCTGCGGCGAGATCACCGTGACATTGCCGCCGACCCCGACGCCGAGCCGGCGCGCCAGCCTTCCGCCGACGGCGATCCCGTCATCGCCGAAATCGTCGAGCGAGCCTTGCACGATGCGGTCGGCGACCAGATGCAGCGCGCGCAGATCCTCCGGGCGGATGCCGCGCACCAGCGCCCCGGCCGCGCCCGCGTCGGTCGTCGCCATGACCTGGCCCTCGACCACCGGGAAGGCCGCGACGACGCCGGGGACCTGCCGGACCTTCGCCAGCGCCTCCTGATAATCGGCGAGCCCGCCGGCCATGCCGTAGACGCCGAGGTCGCCGTTGAGGCCGAGGATGCGGCCCAAAAGGTCGGCGCGGAACCCGTTCATCACCGACATGACGATGATCAGGGTGGCGACCCCGAGCGCGATCCCCAAGAGCGAGAAGATCGCGATCACCGAGACGAACCCCTCCTGCCGCCGCGCCCGCAGATAGCGGAACGCGACCATCCGCTCGAAGGTGTTGAAGATCACGCAGGAACCCCTTCGGCGAAGGGCCGTCCGGACCCGCCTGCCGCCGTCCCCCCACCTTGGCCGGGCTCGGCCCGGCCATCCACGCCGGCGATGGTCATGCGGCGCGTTTGAAGAGATCGTCCCAATCCAGGTTTTCATTCAGGATCAGGCGAACCTTCCAGCCCCGCGGCCAGTGCTTGAGGTTGCGCTCGCGCTGCGTTGCAGCAAGGAGGGTCTGATGGCGCTCGGCATAGACAAGCCGCTTCAGCCCGTACCGCTTGGTAAAGCCTTCTACGACCCCCTCGCTGTGCTCCCAGGCGCGGCGGGCGAGATCCGTCGTCACGCCGACGTACAACGTTCCGTTGGGTCGGTTCGTAACGATGTAGACCCACGCCCCCTGTGTCATCTCCAGCCTGCATGCAGCCAGTGGGCGGCCGGCTCGGCGTGGTTGGCCGGGCCGAGCCCGGCCAAGGTGGCGTTGCCGCTCATGCCGGCAGCAGCTGCGCCAACGCCGCCTCGACCGGCACGTCGCGGCGCTCGCCGGAGCGCCGGTCCTTGAGCTCGACCACGCCGGCGGCGATGCCGCGCGGGCCGACCACGATCTGCTGCGGCAGGCCGATCAGATCCATCGCGGCGAATTTGGCGCCGGGCGACTCGTCGCGGTCGTCGTAGAGCGCCTCGACCCCGGCCCCGCGCAGCTTGCCGTAAAGCCCGTCGGCGGCCTCGCGGCAGCGCTGATCGCCGGGGCGCAGATTGATCAACCCGACCCGGAACGGCGCCACACTCTCGGGCCAGATGATGCCGGCGTCGTCGTGGTTGGCCTCGATCAGCGCGCCGACCAGCCGCGACACGCCGATCCCGTAGGAGCCCATCTCGAGCGCCGCCTCGCCGCCGTCGGGCAGCGCCGCCGTCGCCCCCATCGGCCGCGAGTACTTGTCGCCGAAATAAAAGATATGGCCGACCTCGATCCCGCGCGCGGTCACCAGCGCCTCGGGCGGGAGCGGGCAGGCGGCCGGGTCGTGCATCTCGTCGGTCGCGGCGTAGAGCCCGGTCCAGCGGCGGAACACCGGCTCCAGGTCGCCCTCATAGTCGACCTCGGCGGCGAGGATGTCGGTCGAAAGCCAGGCGCGGTCGCAATAAACCGCGCTCTCGCCGGTTTCGGCCAGGATGATGAACTCGTGGGAGAGCTCGCCGCCGATCGGCCCGGGATCGGCGCGCATCGGGATCGCCTTCAGCCCCATCCGGGCGAAGGTGCGCAGATAGGCGACGAACATCTTGTTGTACGAGCGCTTGGCCGCCGCCGCGTCGAGGTCGAAGCTGTAGGCGTCCTTCATCAGGAACTCGCGCCCGCGCATGACGCCGAAGCGCGGCCGCACCTCGTCGCGAAACTTCCACTGGATGTGGTAGAGCATCTTCGGCAGGTCGCGGTAGCTTTTGACCGCGGCGCGGACGATCTCGGTGACCTGCTCCTCGTTGGTGGGTCCGTACAGCATCTCGCGGTCGTGGCGGTCGCGGATGCGCAGCATCTCCTTGCCGTAATCCTCGTAGCGCCCGCTCTCGCGCCACAGCTCCGCCGGCTGGATCGTCGGCATCAATATTTCCTGGGCGCCGCAGCGGTCCTGCTCCTCGCGCACGATCGCCTCGACCTTCTTCAGGACGCGCAGCCCCAGCGGCAGCCACGAATAAATGCCCGCGCTCGACTGGCGGATCATGCCGGCGCGCAGCATCAGCCGGTGCGACACGATCTGCGCCTCGCTCGGGTTCTCGCGCAGCAGCGGCAGGAAATACTCGGATAGACGCATCGGCCCTCGCCTGGCGGTCGGCCGCGCACTCTAGGCAAGACCCGGAACCGTGTCCACCAGCGGCCCGAACCGCCGCGGCGGCGAAAATCATCGAGCCGGGGCCGGCTCGAACCTGATCCGCAGCCGCATGCCGGTGGCCGCAGCCAGACGCTCGAGCGTGCGGGTGGAGGGCTTTACCCGGCCGCTTTCCAGGCGCGCGATCACTGCCTGCGTCGTGTGCATGCGCGCGGCCAGCTGCTCCTGGGTCAGGCCGGCATGGGCGCGCGCCTCGATCATCGCAGCGGCGAGCGAGAACTCGTCCTCGAGCGCGCCGTAGGCCGCGACATAGCTCGGATCCTTGCGCCATTGGGCAAAGGCTTCCTCTACCGGGATCATCTTGCCGCTCATCCGACCTCCTTCGCCCGCCGCTGCGCCAACCGGGTCTCGCGCCGCGGAATCTTATGGGTCTTCTTCGCAAACACGCGGAGGATCACCGCCCGCCGGCCGGCCGCCGTCACATAGAGCGCCCGCGCGATGCCGTCTCTCCCCCGCAGCCGCATTTCCCAAATACGGTCTTCGACATGCTTGATGTAGGGCTCGTGCACGCGCTCCAGCCCGAACGCCTGCACCAGCCCGACGACGCGCTCGAAGCTCGCGCGGACATCCGGGGCCAGCGCATCGAGCTCGGCTCTTACCTCCGCATTTCAGAAAGACGAACGACCATGTCATGGACGAACATATCTTTTGTGCAATGACCGTCAACTTTCTCGGCGCGATGGCAAAAATTTCCGTGACGAAACGCCGCAGGCGTGCGCATGATGAATCCCGATCGCGCAGCCAAGCGCGCCGGCCCGAGTTTAGGGAGGAATCGCCGCAGCCGGAGAGCGGCCTCCCCGGCTGCGACGCCACGACGCGGAGGCAGGACCATGGTCCTGCCTCTTTGCGTTTCGCGCCCGCGAAGACATCTGTCGTCAACCCGATTATGGTCGGATCGGCGGGTCGGGTCCCGGCGGGCAACGGAGCGGAGAAGCGTGATGGCGGTCAGTCGCGGGTATCATTTCTTTCAGAATCCAGGGCCGACAAACATCCCCGACCGCGTGCTGCGGGCGATGGACCGCGGCACGATCGACTTCACCGGCGCGCAGTTCAAGGCGATCGCCGAAGAATGCTTCGCCGGCTTGAAGCGCGTCTTCAAGACCCGCGAGACGATCCTCGCCTACGCCGCCTCGGGGCACGGCGCGTGGGAGGCGGCACTCGTCAACCTGTTCTCGCCCGGCGACCAGGTGCTGGTGGTCGAGACCGGCTATTTCTCATTGAACTGGGGCATGCGCGCCGAGGCCTTCGGGCTCGAGGTCGAGACGCTCTCGAACGACTGGCGCAGCGGCGCCGACCCGGCCCGGCTCGAAGCCCGGCTGCGCGAGGACCGCGACCACCGGATCAAGGCGGTGCTGGTCGTGCACAACGAGACCTCGACCGGTGTGGTTCACGATGTCGCCGCGCTGCGCCGTGCGATCGAAGCCGCCCGCCACCCGGCGCTCTACCTGGTCGATGTGATCTCGTCGCTCGCGTCGATGGATTTCCGCATGGACGAATGGGGGGTCGACGTCGTCGTCGCCGGCTCGCAAAAGGGGCTGATGCTGCCGACCGGCATCGCCTTTACCGGGGTCAGCGCCAAGGCGCTGGCGGCCTGCGCCGAGGCAAAATTGCCGCGGGTCTATTGGGACTGGCGCCGGCTCGTCGAAGGGGCCTCGCAGGCGGTGTGGAACGGCACCGCCCCGGTGCACCTCTTCTACGGGCTGCAGGAGGCGTTGCGGATGCTCGAGGAGGAAGGCCTCGACGCGGTCTTCGCCCGCCATCATCGCCTGGCCGAGGCGACGCGGCGCGCGGTGCGCGCCTGGCGGCAGAACGACGGGCCCGAAATCTTCGCCGCCGACCCGCGCGCCCAGTCCGAACTCGGTGACCGCGGTGCTGACCCCGGAAGGCCATGACGCCAACCAGGTGCGCGCCGCCGCGCTCGACAAGTTCAACGTCTCGCTCGGCGGCGGCCTCGGCCCCTTGCAAGGCCGCGTCTTCCGCATCGGCCATATGGGCGACCTCAACGAGCCGATGATCCTGGGCTCGCTCGCCGCAATCGAGATGGCGATGGAGCTCGCCGGCATGCCCCACGGCAAAGGCGGCCTCGCCGCCGCGATGGACTACCTCGTCGCCGCGGGGTGAGAGGCCTCTCCCTCTCCGCCTCCGGGGCCGACCTCCCGGGGGAAGGCGGGGGAGCGTCGGCATGCCGCTAACGCTCGGACGTAATTAGATAATCCATCCCTACGCCTCCTCGTCTTGCCCGGCCTTGAGCCGGGTATCCACGCCTTCTTGCGCCTCAGCTGCACCGTGCATGGCCGGCTCGGAGGCCGGGCGGGTGGACCATATAGGTCCTCGCGTTCCTTGGTGGCTACTGAGCGGGACCGCAGCGGGATTTACCGTTCAGAAAGCCAACCCGGTCGAATATCATCGTCTGCCTTGACCGCTCTGACTCCCTGGGATGCGATATTCCGATGGCATCGATAAAGAAGCCCAAAACCAGCCCGGCGACACCGTTTCCGGCAGCGCCCGATACCCTGCATCGAGAAGGGAGCTGGCTTTGGATACCGCTGCGCGGCGAGTGGCGCGACGTGTCGGCAAAGCCTGAGGAAATCGTTCGGCAGACCTTCATTCGCCACCTTGTCGATCACTAAGGCTATACCCTGGTCCAGATGGATCAAGAGCGGCGCACGATGCATGGGCATAAAAGCCCGCGCGCGGATATCGTCATTTGGGAAACGCCGGACGCGAAGGCCAAAGGTCAGAAGCCGGTTCTCGTCATCGAATGCAAGGCCGAAAGCGTCGATATCAACCTGAACGACTACTACCAAGGCGAGAGCTACACCCGTGCTGTAGGTTGCGAGTTCTTCATTGCCCATAACGCCCGCTTTACCGCCATCTTCAAGCTGGTCCCGGCGGTGCCGGGGGATTTCGTGCAGATCAACGAAATTCCCAAAGCGAGCGACTGGGGCGATGCAAAACGCATAGAGGAAATCAAGAACAAGCTGCGCGCCTTCAACCGTCGCGAATTCCAAGACCTGCTGTTCAAATGTCATTCCATTTTGCGCGATGTACACAAGATGGAGCCGGGCCGTGCCTTCGACACAATCTCAAAAATCCTTTTTGTCAAAATGTATGTCGAGCGGTCGGGACTTCATGGGACGTTCACCGTTGACTATCTTGACCGTCGCGCCGATGTCCGTTTGCCCACCGATCCGCTCGTACACGATGGCCTCTTCGATCAAACCAAGAAATACTATCGGGCGGATGACATCTTCAGCGAAAACGACCGGCTCGAAATCTCGGAAGACACGTTCCGCCGGATTGTGAAGGAGCTGGAGCGGTTCGATCTTTCCAAGACCGGTGACGACATCAAAGGTCTGGCCTTCGAGCGATTTCTTGGGAACACATTCCGCGGCGAGCTTGGACAATTCTTCACTCCGCGCCCCCTTGTCGAGTTCGTGATCAACCTGCTTGATCCGCGGGAAGGCGAATTGATCTGCGATCCCGCCGCTGGATCGGGCGGGTTCCTCATCCGCGCATTCGAGCATGTGCGCGCCCGGATCGGAGAGGCAATCCAGGGGCAGAAAGATACCGCGAGAGCCGAAATCGAAGCCAAAGGTCTGGATCAGGAAGAGGAAGAGCGGCAGATCGACGAAGCATTCGCCAGCTTCAACAAGGAGCTGATGCCGTCGGACGACGACAACCAGCCCGCCGAAACCCGCGTCGGGCGGCTCGCTTGGCAATGCATCTTCGGCTGCGACGCCGAGCCGCGCGCCGCGCGTACCGCCAAGATGAACATGATCATGCATGGCGACGGGCACGGCGGCATCCACTATCACGACGGGCTTGTGGACGTTAACGGCATATTCCCCGGCCGCTTCGATGTCGTGGTCACCAATCCCCCGTTCGGCTCCAATGTCGGCAATGACCAGAAAGTCGGCGGCAGTGACGAAACGCGGGTCCGCGACGACAACGTCTATCGCGAGAGTTGCGAGAGGCGGTACGGCGCGGCATGGCTCGGCAGCCATAAGCGAATGCTTGCCGCCGCAGCCGCGAAGACGAACATTCTCGACCTGTTTGAAATCGGCAAGGGCAAGGCCAACCGTGCCACCGAAATCGTGTTCGTGGAGCGCTGCCTTGAGCTGTTGAAGCCCGGAGGCCGTCTCGGCATCGTCCTGCCGGACGGCAACCTGAACAACCCGTCGCTGACCTGGCTGCGGCGCTGGTGCGAGGGCAAGGCCAAAATTCTTGCCGTGGTCAGCCTGCCGGAAGAGACGTTCCGTTCGGCCGACGCGACGGTGAAGGCATCGCTCGTGTTCTTGCGACGGTTTACGGAGGACGATCAGGAGGCCTGGGATGCGGCATGGGCGGACGCGAAAGCCAGGCGCGATGCTGCGTTCGACGCCGAGCGCGATGCGCTGTGCGCGGCGTATGGCCCGCGCATCGTCTCGGGCGACGACAAGAAAGCCGCCCGCATCGTCGCCGAAATGGCGGCCATCGGTGTTACGCGCCTTGTGCCGCAATGGTTTTCGGCCGATCCGCCGCCATACCCGAAGGGGATCGGTGCGACGCGGTTGAAAAAGCCGACATGGGATGACGACGCTGCAGACCGCAAACGGGCGGCGGCGCTGAAACGGGAGCACGCCGCCGCTTTTGCCGGGCAGGTTGCAGCCGCGGCCAATGCTCTGACGCGCGAATTGCAGGCTGCCTTGCGGGCAGTGGACGAACGGCACAACGCCGCGCTGTGGGCCTGTGTGCGCGAGGCTTTCGACTACCCGATCTTTGTCGCCGCCCCGAAGGCGGCGGGCATCACGTCGACGGGCGAAACCGGCGAGAACGTGCCGAACGACCTGCCCGACATGTTCGACGCCTATCGCCGTTTTCGCGTTTGGGCAGCGGCGGGCGCTGCGCCGCAGGACACGCCGGATTTTCGCCTGCCCTCCGCTGCGTGATCCGGCAGTGGAGGGCTTTCGAGCCTTGGATCGTCGGTGAGGATGCCGGGTATCGATGCTCCCGTCACCCGTTAGCGCAATTGCTCGATCTCGTTTCCCCCCGCCGCCAAATCGTCAGGATCAATGGAGCGCTTGGGGACTGGTCGCCCATTACTGTGCACGTGGATGGCAACATCTCGATCCGCGACCGTTCCACGCCGTACAAGGGAGCGATGTTCGCCGCCTACCCGGGCGACATCGTGTTCTCCAAGATTGACGCGCGTAGCGGCGCTATCGGTATGCTTCCGGTGACGATAACGAAGGCGGTGGTCACGACCGAGTACCCTGTCTTCGTGGCCGTTCCCGGCAAGCTTGAGAGCGGATTTGTTCAGCGGGTGTTGCGGACGGGTGGGTTTCTGAATGCGCTTCGATCCAGAGCCACGGGCACAAGCGGGCGCAAGCGCATCACGCCCGGGGCGTTCCTTGATCTCCAAATCCCGCTGCCGACGCTGGACGAACAGCGGGCGATTGTCGCGGCCTACGATGCGGCGATGGCGGAGGCGGCAGTCAAAGAGCAGACGGCCGACGCAGCGGAACGCCAGGCAATGGCCGATTTCGAGGCCGCGCTCGGCTTCGCCCCGCCGGTTCCGTTGCCGGATCGCCCGGTCTTCGTCGCCTCGTTCAAGGATTTCGACCGTTGGAGCCACGAAGGCGTGCTACGGCGCGTCGTGGGAGAAGCAGCCGCAGCGACCGACTGGCCGATGGTTCAGCTTCGTGAAGTCATCGCCGATCTTGAAAATGGTTGGAGCCCGAAATGCCTCGACCGGCCGGCAGAGGCAAACGAATGGGCAGTGCTGAAAGTCAGCGCAGCGTCGGCTGGCTTTTATCGTGAAACCGAAAACAAAGCGCTGCCGGCTTCCCTACATCCGCGTCCGCGGCTTGAGATTAGCACTGGCGATATCCTAATCACCCGCGCCAGCGGCGTGGCGAATCTGGTAGGAGTCTCGGCTTATGTCGAAGGCACGCAAGAAAATCTTTTGCTGTGTGACAAATTATTCCGGGTGATTTTTCAACAAAATTCGCAGATATACGCTCGGTTTTTGGCCGTTGTACTGCGCCTCAGTTCCGTGCGCTCTCAGATTGTACGCGAGTTCTCTACACAGTCAGGCATGATGAAGAATGTGTCAAAGCCTATTCTTCTATCGCTGACCTTCCCGCTTCCCCCGTTAGATGATCAGCACGCCCTTATAGATGCGCTGGAAGCCGGGCGCGCCGCCGCCAAGGGCTTACGGGCGGAGGCTGCCGCCGTCCGCGCCGCTGCCCGTGCCGCATTCGAGGAAGCCGTGTACGCTGTCGAAACGGTGGATGATCCTGTCGGCGCCACCGAGAATGCCGCATTTTAGACGAAGACGCTGCGGGCCTGTGGGCTAAGCGGTTGTCGAGGACGACATCGATCTCGCTCCCGCGACGGGCCGCCAGGTCGGGGTTGCGCCCGGATGATCAAAGCCAATCACAATCACGCAATTGCCACAGTCGCATTATATGCTTCGGGCCGTGGCGCCCCTCGCGGGCGTGCGTATCCTTACGGAACGGAGTAGGCGATGCCTGATCTCGACCAGATCAAACAGGATGACGAGGGGGCGCGGGATGGGGGCGGGCGGTTTTTGCGGGGGCGGTCGGGCAATCCCGCCGGGCGGCCGCGCGGCTGCCGCGACCATGCGACCCGCGCCGCCCGGCTGCTGCTCGCCGGCGAGGGCGAGGCGTTGACCCGCAAGGCCGTCGAGTTGGCGCTGGCCGGCGACCCGGCGGCGTTGCGGCTCTGCCTCGAGCGCATCCTCGGGCCGTGCCGCGAGCGCGCGGTCGAGTTCGAAATGCCGGCGATCGGCGGGGCGGCCGACCTCGCCGGGGCGATGGCCGCGGTCGTCGGGGCCGCGGCGCAAGGGACGGTCACCCCGCGCGAGGCGGCCCAGCTCGGCCGGGTCGTCGATTCCTATGTCCGCGCCGTCGAGGCGACCGAGTTCGATCGGCGCCTCAAGGCGCTGGAGGCGGCCGACGCCAAGGCGCCTTGACACTCGCCTCGATCGGGTCGAGGGCAGGCGCCATGCGGCGGTCGGGCGCGACGCCGAGGACGCTGTCCGCCGGCGCGGCGTGCTGCGCGCCAAGACGGCGATGGGTGCGATCATCCGCGACGCGCTGGCGCAGGCCGGGGTCGACCCGGCGCGCGCCCCGCGCCTGCGTCTCGCCGACGAGGCCGCCCTGGCGCTGGCCGCGCTCCCCGACCCGCCGGTCCCGCCGGGCGCCGCCGCTGTCCCCGAATTGGGCCCGGACCCGGACCCGTTCGCGGCCAAAATGCTCGCCCTGGCGCAGCGTTTCGCCGATGGCGGCCCGCCCGATTTCGCCGCCGCCTCGTTCGCCGAATTGTTCGCCTGGTCGCTCGCCCGAAAGAGCGGCGCCGTGGTTCCGAAGTTCGACGGAGCCCGATTAAGCCCGTCATTGCGAGTTTCCCACCGGCCTGCGGCCGACCCGCCCGGGATGAAACCGAGGCGGCGCCCGCAGCGGCCCCCCTCACCCTTCCCTCTCCCCCCGATCGGGGGGAGAGGGTTGAGAAGGGTTGGCGAGGGGAACCCGAGCCTTACCCGGAGCTGGGTGAGGAGGGCTGCCCACGGCCGAAAGCATCCTGATTCTTGTTAGGAGCCCGCAGGGCGATGCGGCAATCTCTGAGGGCTCGACGAGATTGCTTCGCGGAGCCTGTCCTCGGGCGGCGCAGCGCGCCGACCCGTGGGCTCGCAATGATGGACCCTTGTTGATCTCAGAGCACGACTTAGTATGAGTTTTTGTACCGGCCTTGTGCCGGGCATCCACGTCTTGCCTCCGGACGCCGGAAGGCGTGGATGGCCGGGCCAAGCCCGGCCAAGACAACTTTCGCATGGTTCGGTCCGAGATTGAAAACCCGCTCGGCGTGCGGCCGGATTTTCCCCGGACAGCCCTGCGCCTGATCTCGACTACATGAAACAGGGGGAAGAGGAGACCAGACCATGCCGCTTTCAGGAACCATCGCCGGCGCCATATCGGGCGCCCAGGGGTTCGACACCGACACAATCGTCACCGCCGCGGTGGCGCGGCAGCTGCGCGCCGCCGGCTTTTCGTTCTGCCTGCGCTATCTGTCGCGGGCGGAAGGGCAGAGCGGCGGCGATCTGACCCCGGCCGAGGCGAGCGGCATCCTCGCCGCCGGGCTGGCGCTGATGGCGGTGCAGCACGTCTCGCGCCGCGGCTGGGTCCCCAGCGTCGAGCTCGGGACCAGCTACGGCCGCAACGCCGCGGCGAACGCGGCGGAGGTCGGGTTCCCGCCGGGGGTCAACATCTGGCTCGACCTCGAAGGCGTGCTCGCCGCGGTTTCGGCCGAGGAGGTGATCGGCTATTGCAATGCCTGGTCGGGAGAGGTCGAGGCGGCCGGCTACGCCTCCGGGGTCTATGTCGGCCCGGAGGCTGTCCTCACTGGCGACGACCTCTATTGGCGGCTGCGCACCAGGCATTATTGGCGCTCGGCGGCGCGCGTGCCGCGCATCCCGCATCGCGGCTACCAGATGTTCCAGGCGCTGGCCCCGAGCCCGATCGCCGGCATCGCGATCGACCGCAACGTGACCAAGAATGACGGCTTCGGCGACGCCGCCCTCTGGCTCGCGCCGGGGTGAGCCGGTGAGGAATGCCGGCCAAATTCCCGCCCTGTCTACGCAACCTGCCGGGATCTGCGGGATTTGAGCGGCTGTCAGGCTGTCTCGCCTTCCAATATGCGCCGCATCGTCGCGGGATCGCGCTCGATGGCCAGCAGCAATGCGCGGGCGGGAGCGTCGGGGCTGCTGCGATGCTGCTCCCATTCGCGCAGCGTGCTGATCGGCAGGTGGAAGGTGCGCGCGAACTCGGGCTGGCTCATTCCCAGTCGCTGGCGCAGCGCTTTCACTCGGGAGACGCGGCGCATGCCCGCCAGCCGCTCCGGCGTGGAGGGTTGCGCATCGGGGTCGGCCACAGCCGCAGCAACGACGTCCCCGTTGGTCATTGCATCCACGCGTTCCCAGTCGGTGGCCCCGGTCGGGAGAGGCTCACCAGCTTTCACGGTCACCCGCGTAATACCGGTCTTGCTCATGTCGCTCCGCTTTCCGTGCCGAAATGATGCGGCAGACATCGTTGCGCATCGTCACCGCGACGAACAAGATCCGCCCCTGCGCCATCCCGATCGCCAGCTCGCTCCTCCGCAGAGGCGAACCGCATATCGATCTCCTCCAACCGGTTCGGATCTTCGAGCGCGGCGATTGCATCCGTGAAATCGACGCCTGATCGCGCAGGTTCGAAGCCGCCTTGCGGTCGTCCCATTCGTATTGCACCGGGGCCCAATACCAGGATCGGTATTTAGGATCGACGAGAGATGTCGTCACCCACCCCGGCTGCGCGGATCGCGCGCCACAGGCGCTCCGGCGTCGCCGGCATTTCGAGGTGGCGGATGCCGAGCGGCGAGAGCGCGTCGACGAGCGCGTTGGCGACCGCCGGCAGGGCGCCGACATTGCCGGCTTCGCCCGCGCCCTTGACCCCGAGCGGGTTGGTTTTGGTCGGCACCGGGTTGTTGTCGAGCGCGATCGGGCAGAACACATCGGCGCGCGGCATCGCGTAATCCATGAACGAGCCGGTCAGCGCCTGGCCCGAGGCGGGGTCGAAGCGGATATCCTCCATCAGCACCTGGCCGACGCCCTGGGCGACGCCGCCGCAGATCTGGCCTTCGAGCAGCAATGGGTTCATCACCGTGCCGACATCGTCGACCACACTGTAGCGCAGCATCTCGGCGACGCCGGTGTCGGGGTCGATCTCGACCTCGCAGACGTGAACCCCGTTCGGGAAATTCTGCTGTTTGGAGACAAAGGCGGCGTTGGCGATCAGGCCGGGCTCCATGTCCTCGGGCAGGCTCGGCGGGTTGAACGACTGGGCCGCCACCTCGCCGATCGTCAGGGCGCGGTTCGAGCGCGGCGCGGTGAAGAGGCCGTCGGCGAACTTGACCTCGCCCGCTTCAGCCCCGAAGAGGTGCGCGGCGATCGCGGCAGCCTTGCCGACGATCTTCTCGGTCGCGAGATAGACCGCCGACCCGCCGAGCGCTGCCGAGCGCGAGCCGCCGGTGCCTTCGCCGTTCGCCACCTTGTCGGTGTCGCCCTGGACATAGTGCACCTGGTCCGGATGGATGCCGAGGCGGTCGCACAGAAGCTGCTTGTAGACCGTCTCGTGGCCCTGGCCCTGGGTGATCGAGCCCGACACCAGGGTCGCGGTGCCGCCGCGGTCGAAGCGAATTTCGGCCGCCTCGAAGCCGCCCGCCGCCGCCCGCTCGATCGTGTTCGAAAGGCCGAGGCCGCGCAATCTGCCGCGGGCGCGCGATTGCGCGCGGCGGCTCTCGAAGCCTTCGGCGTCGGCGAGCTTCAGCGCCATGTCGAGGTTCTTCTCGAACTCGCCGCAATCATAGGTGAAGGTCAGCCCCGATTTGAACGGCATCGCCTCGGGCGGGATCATGTTGCGCCGGCGCAGCGCGTTGGCGTCGAGCCCGAGCTCGGCCGCGGCCTCGTCGACCATGCGCTCGATCACATAGGCCGCCTCGGGCCGGCCGTTGCCGCGATAGGCCCGCACCGGGTTGGTGTTGGTGTAGACCGCGGTCACCTCGGCGCGCACCGCGGGGGTGCGGTAGACCCCGGCGAGGGTCCCCAGATTGGCGACAAAGGCGTTGGAGCCGGCCTGCGGGTAGGCGCCGACGGCGGCGATGGTCTTGACCCGCAGGCCGAGAAACCGGCCGTCGCGGTCGAGCGCCAGCGCCGCCTCGGTGACGTTGTCGCGCGCCTGGGCGTCGCCGAGAAAGGCCTCCGAGCGGGTGCCGGTCCATTTGACCGGCCGGCCGACCGCTTTCGAGGCCAGCAGCACCAGCGCCACCTCGTTGTAGATCGCCGATTTCATGCCGAAGCTGCCGCCGATGTCGCCGGCGACGACCCGCACCCGGCTTTCCGGGACCTTCAGCACCTGCCGCGCCAATTCGGCGCGGTAGCCATGGGTGCGCTGCAAGGTCGTGTAGATCGTCCAGCGGTCCTCGGCGGGGTTGTAGTCGCCGATCGCCCCGCGCGGCTCCATGCTGGCGGCGGTCACCCGGTTGATCGTGAAGCGGCGCAGCACGACATGCGCGGCCCCGGCGATGGCGGCCTCGGCCGCCGCGGCGTCGCCCTCGGCATAAAAGAAGGCGACATTGCCGGGGGCCCCGTCCCAGACCGGCGGCGCGCCGGGCTCGATGGCGCCGGCGGTCGAGACGATCGCCGGCAACGGCTCATAGTCGACCGCGATCAGCTCGGCCGCGTCCTCCGCCTGGTGCCGGGAGAGCGCTACGACAAAGGCGACGTAATCGCCGACCCAGCGCACCCGGTCGCCGACCAGGGCCGGAAAGCGCGGCCGGAACGCCGGCGAGCCGTCGCGCAGCCGGTTTCCCTGCGCCGTCGGCAGGTCGCCCCAGCCCGACGCCGCCCAATCCGCGCCGGTCAGCACCGCCAGCACCCCCGGCGCCGCCTTCGCCCGCGTCGCGTCGATCGAGCGGATGCGGGCATGCGCATGGGGCGAGCGCAATACATGGCCGAACGCCATGCGCGGCAGCACCATGTCGTCGACATAGCGCCCGCCGCCGCGCAACAGCCGCGGATCCTCGAACCGCGGCACCGCCTGCCCCAACGCAAACTCGCCCATCCCTGCCTCCGTATCGATCAACGGTCACGACAGCCTCGCCGCAACAAAGTGAAGCCCTTCCGCTTCGGCGAGCGCGATGTAGGTGCAATCATATTCGGCGTGATCGAGGACGATGGCGATCCCGGCAGCGGCTTCGAGGCGCAGACGCATCGCCACCAGCTCAACGCCGGCGTCGTTGTCAAACGGGTCGTCGAGAAGGAAGCGTGCGGTCTGGGGTCCCATTCAACGGAAGGGGTTGACGACAGCGACCCCGTCGACCTCCCGGCCATGGCTCATGTCCTCGGTATAGAGCACGCGGCAACCAAGCGCGCGGGCGGCGGCGATGATGGCGCTGTCCCAGTATGAAAAGCCGTGGGCGGCCTTGATCTGCAACGCCCCGGTCAGGATGGACAGCGTGATCTCCTGTACCCTGAACCGGGTCCATGTCGCGATCAGCCCGGCGGCGATCTCGTGAGGCAGCGGGTCAGGTCTGGTGGCTCGGGTGGCTTGCACATAGAATTCCTGGAGAACCTGGACCGACAACGCTCCGTCGTCACGCTCCAGCAGCTCTATGGCCCGTTCCCGCTTGGCCGCTTCCGCCGGATCCCGACTGATCGAATAGAGGAGGATATTGGTATCAAGGAAGTGGGCGTGCTCATAGGCCGCGGTCATGGACGTCCTCGCGGGACAGCCGATCGGACGCCCGGAAGACGCCGATGCGCTCGCGCAAAGCTTTCTCCTGCTGTTTCAACCGTTCGGCTTCACTTTCACCCGAGCCGAGGTCTTGCAGAAAGCGTTTCACCAGGGCCGAGACCGAGGTGTCTCGCTGGGCCGCGACCACCCGCGCGCGACGGTAGGTTTCATCGTCCAGTGAAACTGTGATATTCTTCATATATTCACAATACCGCGAATTCCAAAAATCGTCAAGCGACGTCTCGGTTCTCCGGGATGGCGTTAGGCCCGGCCGCCGCATCCCACCCGATTCGGCTTCACGCAGCCATCCAGCCGCCGTCGACATTCCAGGCGGCGCCGGTGACGTAGCTGGCGCGCTCCGAGCACAGCCAGACCACCATCTCGGCGATCTCCTCGGGCTCGCCCATGCGCTGCAACGGGGTCTGGGCAAGGATCGCCGCGCCGCGCCGGCGCATCGAGCTCCTCGGTCATCCGGGTCTTGATGTAGCCGGGGCAGACGGCGTTGACCCGGATCCCGGCCTCGGCATATTCGAGCGCCGCGGTCTTGGTCAGCCCGATGACGCCGTGCTTGGCCGCGACATAGGCCGACGAGGTCGGCAGGCCGGCGAGCCCGGCGATCGAGCCGGTGTTGACGATCGCGCCGCCGCCCTGCGCCTGCATCCGCGGCAATTCGTGCCGCAGGCACAGCCACACGCCCTTCAGATTGACCGCGATCATGCGGTCGAAGGCGTCCTCCGACCAGTCGGCGGTCTTCAGGCCGGCGGCCTCGACCTGCCAGCCGGCGATCCCGGCATTGTTGAAGGCGCAGTCGAGCCGGCCGTAGGCGGCCACTGCGCCCTCGACCATCGCCTTGACGTCGGCGTCGCGCGTCACCTCGCCCGAAAGCGAGATCGCCTGCCCGCCGGCGGCGTTGACCAGCGCCACCGTCTCGCGCGCCGCCTCGGCCGCAACGTCGGCGACGGCGAGCCGCGCCCCCTCGCGGGCGAAGGCCAGCGCGGTGGCGCGGCCGATCCCGCCGCCGCCGCCGGTGATCAACGCCGCTTTCCCGTCGAGCAACCCGGCCATAGCGTCCTCCCGCTCCGTCAGAGGCGTCAGCATAGCGCCCGCGGGCGGCGGCCGATATCGTGCCGCGCGAGATGGCGTGGAGGGCTGGCGTGACGCAGGACGGCGAGGCGCGGGCGGCGGCCTGGCTCGCGGCATGGGACGGGCAGGGCGTCCACCGGACGGCCACCACGGCCGACGAGGCCGGCGCCGGTTGGCTGACGCGCGAAGCCGCAAAGCTCGGGGCCGCGCCGGCGATAGAGGAGTTCGCGCTCGATCGCCTCGACCCGGTCGCGGCCTATCTCGAAATCGACGGCGAGAGGATCGCCGGCGTCCCGGTGTTCGACGCGCCCGCCAGCGGCCCCGCCGGGATTGCCGGCAGGCTCGGGCCGGTCGGGAGCGGCGCCGCCATCGCCGTCGCCGAGCTGTCGCCGCGGATCGTCTACACCGCAGAATATCAGAGGCTGCGGCGCGAGCGCGGTCACGATGCGCTGGCGATCGTCTGCCAGGGAGAGCAGCCCGGCCTCGGCCTCTTGAACGCCGAGCAGTTCCGCCGGCCCTACGGCGGGCCGGCGATCCACCTCGCGAGCGGGGCGCGGGAGACGGTGCTGTCGGCCGCCGCGCGGGGAGCCTCGGGCCGGCTGGTCAGCGACAGCCGCCGCACCTCGGCCCACGGCCGCAACGTCGTGGCCGTGATCCCCGGCCGAGACCCGACCCGGCCGCCGGTCGTGGTGATGACGCCGCGCAGCTCGTGGTGGCAATCGACCGCCGAGCGCGGCGGCGGGCTCGTCTGCTGGCTCGAAACCCTGCGCGCGCTGATCGCGGCGCCGCCCGGCTGCGATGTCGTCTTCACCGCCAACAGCGGCCACGAGCTGGGCCATCTCGGGCTCGACGAATTCATCCGCCACCGCTCCGGGTGGGAGCGCCCGGCCGCCGAGGGCGGCGCCCTCTGGGTGCATTACGGCGCCAATATCGGCGCCGTCGGCGGCGGGCTGTCGCTGCTGTCGGCGAACGAGAAGCTGGCCGCCCGCGCCGTGGCGGAGCTCACCCGCGCCGGGCGCGAGCCGGAAACGGTGATCGTGCCGCCGGCATCGGCGCCGAGCGGCGAGACGCGCGACATCCACCGCGCCGGCGGCGATTATGTGACGCTGGTCGGCGGCAATCCTCTGTTTCACTTGCCGCAGGATCGCTGGCCGCACGCCGTCGACCCCGCCGCCGTCGCCGATATAGCCGCCGCCGCCGCCCGCCTTGGCGTGGCGCTGACGCGCTGAGGGGAGGGCGCGGGAGGGCTGGCCCCCGCAACGGGCCGGCGCGCAGTCCGGGGCGGGCTCGGCCACGCCCAAAGGCTTGCAAGCCGCAGAAATCAGGCGCAAAACGCCCTTTCCGTGCGGCTGTGCGCTGGTCCCGGCCAATGATTAGGCCCGCCATCGTGTCGAGCAGGATCGAGGAGAGAGAGCGATGCCCGAAGACCGACATTCCCACGACCATGCGCACGGCTCGGAATTGTCCGAGATGGATGTGCGGGTGCGGGCGCTCGAGACGATCCTGACCGAGAAGGGCTATGTCGATCCGAAAGCGCTCGACCAGATTGTCGAGGCGTTCGAGACCAGGATCGGGCCGCATGCCGGCGCCCGGATCGTCGCCCGCGCCTGGACCGACCAGGACTTCAAGACGCAGCTGCTGGCCGACGCCACCGCGGCGGTCAACGCGCACGGCCATTTCAGCCGCGTCGGCAGCCATCTGATCGCGGTCGAGAACACGCCGCGCGTCCACAACATGGTCGTGTGCACCCTGTGCTCGTGCTACCCGTGGGAGGTGCTCGGGCTGCCGCCTGTGTGGTACAAGTCGGCGCCCTACCGTTCGCGGGCGGTGATCGACCCCAAAGGCGTGCTGGCCGAGCTCGGCGTCCCGTTGCCGGCGGAGACCGAGGTGCGGATTTGGGATTCGACCGCCGAGACCCGGTTTCTGGTGGTGCCGATGCGGCCCGTCGGGGCCGAAAGCTGGAGCGAGGAGCGGCTCGCGGCGCTCGTCACCCGCGACAGCATGATCGGCGTCGGGCTGCCGAAATCGCCGGACGGGGCCGCGCCGTGACCAACTCGATCCACGACATGGGCGGCATGCACGGCTTCGGCCCGGTCGAGGTCGAGCCGCACGAGCCGCCGTTTCATGAGAGCTGGGAAGGGCGCGTGCTGGCGATGCAGCGCGCCATGGGCTTTACCGGGCTGTGGTCGATCGACGCCGGGCGCGCCGCGATGGAGGTCCTGCCGCCGTTCGACTATCTCGGCTCGTCCTATTACCGACGCTGGTTTCTCGGCCTCGAGAGCCGGCTGCTGCGGCGCGGGCTGGTCGGGGCCGACGAATTCGCCGCCGGGCGCTCGCTGCGCGCCGGCGAAAGGCTGCCGCGCACCCTGACCCAGGCCGATGTCGCAAGGACGCAGACGCGGGGCAATTTCGATCGCCCGACCAACCAGCCGGCGCGGTTCAAGGCGGGCGACCGGGTGCGCGCCCGCAACCTCAACCCGGCGACCCACACCCGCCTGCCGCGCTATGCCCGCGGCAAAGCGGGCGTCGTCGAGGCGGTGCGCGGCTGCCATGTTTTCCCGGACTCGGCGGCCCTCGGCGCCGGCGACGACCCGCAATGGCTCTACACTGTGGTCTTCACCGCGCGTGAATTGTGGGGCGAGGACGCCGACCCTGCGGTCAAGGTCTCGATAGAGGCGTTCGAGCCCTACCTCGCCGCGCCATGAGCGCGATCGACCGCGCCGCCGAGGCGGTCCCGGGCATCCCGCGCGGCCCCGAGGGCCCGGTCTTTCGCGAGCCGTGGGAGGCGCACGCCTTCGCCATCGCCCTGGCGCTGCACGAGCGCGGCCTCTTCACCTGGCCCGAATGGGCCGCGACCCTCGCCGAGGAGATCAGGCGCGCCCAGGCGGCGGGCGACCCCGACACCGGCGAGACCTACTACCGTCACTGGCTCGCCGCGCTCGAGCGCCTTGCCGGCGAGAAGGCCGCCGCCGATCCCCCGACCGTCGCCCGCTATCGCGAGGCCTGGCACCGCGCCGCCGCCCGCACCCCTCACGGCGCCCCGATCGAGCTGCGGCCCGAGGATTTCGACGGCAGGTAGCGCCAGCGCGGTTTCCGATCGGGTCGGCTCAAGTGGTATCGCGATTGCTTCCCCGCGGGTCAAAGCCCGCGTGCCCGGAGCTGAGGGAGATGCAGCCCGATCGAAAATTGCCCTAAAGCATCGAGCCGATGACGCGGTCGGGCGGGCGGTGGCCGTCGGCGAAGGTCTTGATGTTGACGATGACCCGCTCGCCCATCGCGATCCGGCCCTCGATCGTCGCCGAGCCCATATGCGGCAGCAGCACCACGTTGTCGAGCGCGCGCAGCCGCGGGTCGACCGCCGGCTCGTGCTCGAACACGTCGAGCCCGGCGCCGGCGATAGCACGGGCTTCGAGCAGCTGGATCAGGCTCGCCTCGTCGACCAGCTCGCCGCGCGCGGTGTTGACCAGGATCGCCTGCGGCCGCAGCAGCCGCAGCCGGCGCGCCGACAAGAGATGATAGGTCGCCGGCGTGTGCGGGCAGTTGACCGAGACGATGTCCATATGGGCGAGCATCTGGTCGAGGCTCTCCCACCAGGTCGCCTCGAGCGCGGCCTCGAGGTCCTCGGCGACCGGCCGGCGGTTGTGGTAGTGCACCGAGAGCCCGAAGCCCCTGGCGCGGCGGGCGAGCGCGGCGCCGATCCGGCCCATGCCGACGATCCCGAGCCGCTTGCCCCAAATCCGCTGGCCGAGCATCGAGGTCGGCCCCCAGCCGGCCCAGCCGCCGCCGCGGATCAGCCTTTCCCCCTCGGCCAGCCGGCGCGAGACCGCCAGGATCAACGCCATCGTCATGTCGGCGGTGTCCTCGGTCAGGACACCCGGCGTGTTGGTGACGATGACGCCGCGCTGCTGCGCCGCCGTCAGATCGACATGGTCGACGCCGGTCCCGAACGACGCGATCAGCTTCAGCGCCGGTCCGGCCGCGGCCAGCAGCTCGGCGTCGATTCGATCGGTCACCGTCGGCACCAGCACATCGGCGGCGCCGACGGCGGCGATCAACTCGGCCTTGCTCAACGGCTTGTCGTTCAGGTTGAGCCGGCAGGCGAAAAGCTCCATCATCCGGGTCTCGATCAGGTCCGGGAGCTTGCGGGTGACGATGACGAGTGGCCGTTTCGACCGCATGACGGCTGCTTCCGCAGAGAGCGCGGCTCGGCATTAGCAACAGGCGGAGGCGGATGTCCAGGCGGCACAACGCTCGCGCCTTCCGCGCCGTCCTCGCAGCGGCGCTGCTGGCGGCCGCCGTCGCTGCGGCGCCGTCCGTCGCGGCGGGCGATAGCGGGCCCGAGGAAAAGCTGCCGCGCTTTGTCAGCCTGCGCTCGGACCAGGTGAACCTCCGGGTCGGCCCCGGCGGCAACTATCCGATCCGATGGGTGCTGACGCGCAAGGACATGCCGGTCGAGATCCTGAAGGTCTTCGAGCACTGGCGGATGATCCGCGACTGGCAGGGCGCCGAGGGCTGGGTGCACGAGCGCATGCTGACCGCAAAGCGCGGGGTTGTCGTCCAAGGCGGGGTTCGCGCGCTGCGCCGCCGGCCCGACCCCGGCTCGCAGATCGTCGCCCGCGCCGAAGCCGGGGTCGTCGCCCGGCTCGACGAATGCCAGGGCGGCTGGTGCCGCATCGCGGCCGGCGACATTGCCGGCTGGGTGCAGCGCGCCGACCTATGGGGGGTTTATCCCGACGAGACCGTGCAATAGCCCGCCCGGTGAGGACGCGGAGGATGGACGCCTCCGGCTGGAGCGCCGATTGGGCCTGGAGCCTGCCGCTGATCGTGCTGACCGTGGTCATCCATGTGTTCGGCCTCGGGCTGATCAACGAGCGGGTCGTCAAGGCGTGGAGCGACGCCGGGCGGCGGCGCCATGTGACGGCCGTCTTTTCGGTCGTCATGGGCGGCGTGGTGCTGCTGATCACGTTGCTGCATGCGGCCGAGGGCATTATCTGGGCGCTTGCCTATTGGCTTCTCGGGGCGTTGCCCGACACCAGATCGGCCATGCTCTTTTCGCTGGGCGCGATGACCACCTACGGCAGCTCGGGCTTCGATCTGAAAGACCACTGGCGGCTGATGGGGGCGCTGGAGGCGTTGAACGGCATGCTGCTGTTCGGGCTGACCACCGCCTTCCTGTTCGCGATGATCGAGAGAATCTGGCCGCTCGGCGCCAGGCATCGCCGCCAGGACCGCTGATGCGGCGATATCCCCAACGTCAAGGAGAGGACTGAAGATGCTGTTCAAATGCCTGCCGCCCGGCGCGCCGATCCCCGGGCGCTTTCCGGGGCCGGTCCATGCCCGCGGCAAATGGTTCACCGTCGACATCCATTGCCACGTGCTGACCCCCAAGGCCGCCGAGATGGTCGCCGGCAACGCCGCGGCCACCCGCCATCCGCGCGAGGTCTACGCCAACGAGCGCACCCGCGAGGTCAATCGGCAGCAGGCCGAGCGCAACCGCGTCCAGTTCACCTCGATCGAGAACCGGCTCGCGGACATGGACCGGATGGGGATCGACATCCAGGCGATCTCGCCCTCGCCGAACCAGACCTATTACGGCGCCGATCCGGAGCTCGGGATCGCCACCGCGCGCGTCGTCAACGACAACCTCGCCGACATCTGCGGCCGCCACCCCGACCGCTTTACGGCGCTCGGCACGGTGCCGTTCCAGGCCCCCGACCTCGCCGTCGCCGAGCTCGACCGGCTGCACAAATCATTGGGCTTCCGCGGCATCGAGATCGCCACCAATGTCGGCGGCGAGGATCTGTCGGCCGACCGGTTCCGCAAGATCTTCGCCCGCATCGAGGAGCTGGGCCTCTTGGTCTTCATGCACCCGACCGGGTTCCCCGAGGCGCGGCGGTTCGCCGACCATTATCTCGTCAACGTGATCGGCAACCCGCTCGACACGACGGTCGCGGTGCATCACCTGATCTTCGGCGGGGTGCTGCACGACCACCCCAACCTGAAGCTCGTGCTGTCGCATGGCGGCGGCTATCTGCCGGCCTATTCGGGCCGCATCGACCACGCCGCCTCGGCCCGGCCCGACGCCTGCGAGGTAATCCACCGCATGCCGACCACGTATTTGAAGCGGCTCTATTTCGACACGATCGTCTACACCCGCCACCAGCTCGAATACCTGGTCGAGCAATACGGCGCCGACCATGTGCTGATGGGCACCGACTATCCGGCCGACATGGGCGAGATCGACCCGATCGGCTTTGTCGAGAGCGCCTCGGGGCTCGACGATGCCGAGCGCCGCGCGATCCTCGGCCGCAACGCCGCGCGTCTGCTGGGCCTCGAAATCCCGGCCGGCTAGCGCGTGATCCCATGAGGCTGAACCGCATGGCTCCCGCTGTCCCGGCGAAAGCCGGGACCCACGCCGACCGCAGGCTCGCTCGCTCCTCCTGTTCGTTCGTCGACCGATCACAGCAAACGCAAGTAAGCGGCCGAGTGGCGGAAAGGCGGGTCCCGGCTTTCGCCGGGACAGCGGGAAGAGGCAGAGCCTCTTCAGAACGGCCGCTCGATCTGATCGGATCGTGCTCTAGTCTTAGTCTAGACTGGCGCGCTGCGCCGTTCGAGGACAGGCTCCGCGACAAAGTTGCGAGCCTACTCGTTCGAAATTTGCTCTAATACCCGGGCGGGCGCGGGCGCGAAGCGGCGCTCGATCAGGTCCGGGTCGTCGAAGTGGCGGCGGCCGAGAAAGGCGGTGGCGTGCCGTCCCCATTGCCGCATCGCGCCGGGGTCGGCGATCCCCATCGGCCAATAGACGAAGCGCTCGCCGCGCTCGGTGCCGGGCACGATCCCGTCCGGGCCGAAGGCGCTGCGGGCGCCGCCGCCGACGGTCGGCAGGGCGCGCAGATCGTCGTCCTCGGCGAATTGATACGGGACCCCCGGCCCGCCGCGGTCGAAGCCGAGGCTGACGATGTAGTGCGAGCCGCTCGCGAGCCGCACCGAGAGCCGCTGCGAAGGGTCGACCACCGGCAATGTCAGCGGCGCGAAGGCCCATTCGATGCCGGGCTCGGGCGGCGGCCTGATCGTCACCCGCGCGGTCGGGAAAAACATGTGGTAGCAGCCGCAGGGATGGATCGAATCATAGACGAGGGGGTTGCCCTCGCGGTCGAGGGTGACGCGAAAGACGAGGCCGTCGAGCCGCCCCGCCAAGAGGTCCAAGCCGCCCGCCGCCGGCCGCTCGGGAAACCAGATCGTGTAGACGAGCTGGACCAGGACATCGCCGCCCCAGCGGGTCAGCGCCAGGCGGCGATAGACGACCGGGCGCGCGACATCGACCTCGGGCGACGGCCCGTTGCGCCACAAGAGCGGTCCGAAGCGGTCGTCGACACCCGCGCCCTCGATCTCGAAGACCGGGGCGAAGCCCTGCAGCAGGGCGGCGCGGTCGGCGGCGCTGAAATGCGGGATCCCGAGCCGGTCGAGCCGGCCGCGCGCCAGGATCGCGCGGACCCGCGCCGCGCCCAGCGGCTTGCCGGCCGGCGCGTAGCGGACCCTTTCGGCGGCGGCGTCGCCACCCGCGGCCTCGCGGCGAAAGGTGTCGATCGTCTCGTTGCGCCAGCGCGCGACCCCGACCGAGAACGGGATGCCGGCGATCGGGTAGAGCCCGAGCACCCGGTTCCATTCGAGGTAATCGTCGGGAACCTGCGCCCGCTCGACCAGCGCCGCGGCCTGCGCCGGCGACGCGAGGTCGACGCGGCCGAGCTCGGCGGCGCACCGGCTGCTGCGCGCCGCGGCCGCCGCGGCGTCCGGGACGCCGAGGGATGCGAACTGCGCTGGCGGCAGGTTCCCCAGCTCGTAGCCGCGCGCCGTGCGGTCGAGCTTTCGCAACCGGGCGGTCCAGACCGTGAAAGCCTGCGGGTCGGCCGCGGCGGCGGTGCGGAACGACGCCGAGAGCCGGTCGACGCGAAGATAAGGAAAGCCGGGGATGCGATGCGCGCCGGCGTCGCGGACCCCGGCGCGGTCGACCGCGTCGTCGAGCGCGGCAAACCATCGCGCGCAATCCCGAACCGTCGCCGCAGGCGCCGCCAAATCCGTCTCGAGCGGCGGCTCGACCCCCACGCACCCGGTCGCGAGGCAGGCCGCCAGAAGGGTCAGCGTCAAGGCCGCCGCCCGCGCCCGGGGCGTTCGGCGGACGCCGGGGCCGGTCGGATCGCCGCGCGGCCTCAATGCGTCATTGCGAGCGAAGCGAAGCACCCGCGCTACTTCCTCTGCGCCCGGCGCCGTTCGATCTCGTTGACCATGCCGAGGAATTGATCGGCCACCGCCTCGCGCAGCCCATAGGCGGTGATGAACAACGGCAGCGGAATGTCGGGCTCGATGATCCCGCGCCACTGCAGGCGGAACTCGTCGCTCGCGCCGGCGACGCTGTCGATCCGGTAGCCGCCGGCGAGCCGCCTGAGATTTCCCGAGAGCACGTGGACTCCGATCGTTGTCGGGTAATGCTCATCGGATTCGACGATGACGGAGATCGGGTAGCGAAACAGCAGAAAGCTCGCCTCGCCGATCTGCTCGACGACCGCCGCCCCGCCGCGCCGGGACAGCACGCGGCTCTCCTTCATCCCGGGTATGAAATCGGCCAAATGATCGTAATCGGTCAAAGTGCGCCAGATGACCGACAGCGGCGCGCGGATCGTGGCATGCGCGCTGACCGCCAGCGCGTCGCCCTGGCGCTGCGCATCGACGCCGACATCCTGCGCGCCATCGGCATTCGCGGCGAAGAGCGCGACGAGCGCGAGCGCCGCCGCCATCCGCCCGGCGCCGCGCAGACGGCCCGAGGCTCGCGCCGCTGATTCGATCGCCGCCCGCATCGCTGCTTCGCCGCCGCGCGCCGGCTGGATCTGCCGAAGGCTGGTCAAGATCCGTCTCTCTTTCCCCTGGTCGACCGGCGATTGGACGCCGCTGCGACGGCGTCCACAAGGACTCGGCAAATCCGCGCTTTATTCCGCGGGCGGCTCGGCTCGGCGCGACGAGGCGGTTGCCAAAAAAGCCTCGCTGCGGTATCCGGCGCAGCCACGACGAACCGATGGCGGACGGAGACGACGGCGGTGCTTCGATGCGGCGGCATGGATCGTGCGCGAGGTCAAAGAATGCGGGGCCGCGCCGCGTCGGCGATCGCCTTGGCGCTGCTGCTGGGCTGCTGCGGCTGCGCCTCGGCGCCGCGCGGCCCGGCGGCCGCCGATGACGCCGATACCGACAACGACCCGGCGGAGCCCGTTAACCGCGCCATTTTCAAGGCAAACCTCGCTGCCGATCATGCCGTGATCCGGCCGGTCGCCAAGGCCTATTCGGATTATGTGCCGGAGAGCGTGCGCACCGGCGTTCACAATGTCGTGCAAAACCTCAAGGAGCCGGCCGTCGCGGTCAACGACCTGCTGCAAGGCAATGTCAAGCGCGCCTGGGAATCGGTTCAGCGGCTGGCGGTGAACACGACGGTCGGCGGCGTCGGCGTCGTCGACATGGCCGCCAAATGGGGGCTACCGCCGCACAAGGCGGATTTCGGCCAGACCCTTGCGGTGTGGGGGGTCGGCGAGGGTCCGTTTGTCGAGCTGCCGCTGCTCGGCCCGTCAAACCCGCGCGACGCGGTGGGCGCGGTCGTCGACATGGCGCTCAACCCGCTGACCTTTGTCGGCGGCGCGCCGGCGACCTACGCCGGCGCCGCGACCTCGGGGGCCAACCTCGTCGATGCGCGGGCGCAGCACATCAAGGATCTCGACGAGCTGGAGCGCAACTCGCTCGATTACTACGCCACTTTGCGCAGCGTCTACCGCCAGCACCGAGACGCCGAGATCGAGGCCGCCAAGCAGCCGGAGGAGCCGCAGAAAGGGCAGGTCGACATCTCATTCCCGAACGCCAAGCCGTGAGGCGGCGGGCTCGTCACCCGCCGGCCGATTGCGGCGATTGGCCGATTGAAAAGGCTTGCGAGCGAGCCGCCGCGCGTGTTCGGCGTATCTGGTCGCGCGCCTCTGCGTAAGCGGCGAGGGCGGCCTGGTCGGCGGCCGCGACCGAGCCTTGGGTCGGCAGCACGCAGGCTGTCGGACAGCGGGTCACGCCCTTGGTCCGGATGAACTCGGCAACCGCCGCGTCGCAATCGCTCCCGGCGGGAGGCCGATGCTTTCCGTTTGTGGCCGTTCCGGCCGTAGTCATCGTTGAATTGATCATCTGCCATAATCTCTTTTCCCAGATATGCGATGATCCGCGAGTTCCCGCCACAGTG
>CAVQSZ010000015.1:0-36765 GCA_963716115.1 uncultured Alphaproteobacteria bacterium | reverse complement strand
ATTTTCGTAAGAAACAATCTAAAGTCGTCTTGCGCGGACTTGATCCGCGCATCCACGTCTTTGCTTCGGGCGCCGGAAGGCGTGGATGCCCACGGATCAAGTCCGTGGGCTGAAGGCCCACGTGTCGAGCACTGCCAAGGCGACTTTTGCTGGGTTCGATACCGAACCCGTTCGGCGTGCAAGGAGAGTTTCCCCAGCACAGCCCTGCGCTTTCGTGGAAACGGCGAGCTTCCGGATTAGGCCATGGCCGAGATCGGGCTGTTCGAGGCGATCTATACGGCGCGCTCGCTGCGGCGGCTCAAGCCCGACCCGGTCCCCGAGGCGCTGATCGCCAAAATCCTCGACGCGGCGATCCGCGCGCCCTCGGCCGGCAACGCCCAGGGCTGGGCCTTTGTCGTCGTCCGCGACGCCGAGCTGCGCCGCCGCCTCGGCCTGATCTACCGCAAGGCCTCCGACATCGCCGCGGCCTATTACGCCGCCCGCGGCCGGCCGCCGCATCTGAGCGAGCAGCAGTTCGCCCGCATGCTGCGGGCCGGCGGCCATCTGTGGGAGCATCTGGGCGAAGCGCCGGTGCTGCTGGTCCCCTGCCAGCACCGCCCGGTCGAGCCGCCGCGCGAGGCGCTGCCGCCCGACATCGCCGCCCATTACGAGGACGAGCTCGCCTATGCCGAGCGCATCCGCGGCGCCAGCATCTACCCCGCGGTGCAGAACATCATCCTCGCCTGCCGCGCGCTCGGCCTCGCCACCCTTATCACCACCAACCACATCCGCTGCGAGGACGAGGTCAAGGCGCTGCTCGACATCCCCGAGGATGTCCAGACCTGCGCGCTGATGCCGATCGGCTGGCCGATCGGCAAATTCGGGCCGCTCGACCGCCGGCCCGTCGCCGAGGTCGTCCACGCCGACCGTTGGGGCGCGCCGTGGCCGGGCTGAGGTGTCGGGAGGCTGCCATGCCGCCGCTGCCGGCGGATTTTCCCTGACATTGGGGGTCGCGCTCCTAAACTGGCGCGATGGGCGAGAGGCGAGGGGCATGACGGCGAGACTGGCGAGGCTGTGCCGCGGGCGGGTGCATTACGCCTGGGTCGTGCTGGCCGTGATGTTCTCGGCGACCCTCGCCGGGGTCGCGGTGCGGGCCGCGCCGGGCGTCATGATCGTGCCGCTGGAACGCGCGTTCGGCTGGGGCGTCGGCACGATCTCGGGCGCGATCTCGCTCAACATCATCCTGCTCGGCGTCACCGGTCCGTTCCTGACCGGGCTGATCGACATCGTCGGGCTGAAGCGCACGGTCCTCGGCTGCATGCTGGTGCTGATCGCCGGCGCCGGGCTGTCGACCTTCATGACGACGCCGTGGCAGCTCTTTCTGACCTGGGGGCTGCTGGTCGGGATCGGCGCCGGCGCCGGCGCGGTCGGCATCGCCGCGGCGATCGCCAACCGCTGGTTCACCGCGCGCAACGGGCTGGCGATGGGGCTCCTGACCGCGGCCAACGCGGCCGGGCAGCTGATCTTTCTGCCGATCCTGGCGCTCTTGGCCGAACGCTACGGCTGGCAGGGGGTGTCGGTGGCGGCTGCCCTGGCGGTCGCCGCGATGGTGCCGGTGGTGGCGCTGCTGCTGCCCGAATGGCCCGCCGACATCGCCCTCGGCGCTTACGGCGCGCCGGCCGCGGCCCGCCCGGCCGGTCACGGCGGCAACCCGTTCGCCGTCGCGGTGGGCGCGCTCTTGCGAGCCTCGCACTCGACCGATTTCTGGCTCTTGACCCTGAGCTTCGCGGTCTGCGGCTTTTCGACCAACGGCCTCATAAACACGCATCTGATCGCCTACTGCGCCGACCGCGGCATCTCCGAGGTCAGCGGCGCCGGCATCCTCGCCTCGCTCGGCGTCTTCAGCCTGATCGGCGCCACGGCGTCGGGGTGGCTGTGCGACCGGTACAACCCGCGCCTCCTCTTGTTCTGGTATTACGGGCTGCGCGGGCTGTCGCTGATGGCGCTGCCGTTCACCCGGTTCGACCCGGTGAGCCTCACGGTCTTCGCGGTCTTCTACGGCCTCGACTGGGTCGCCACCGGCCCCGCCACCTTCGCGCTGACCAACCAGGTGTTCGGGCGCCGCGACACGCCGGTCATCGTCTCCTGGATCTTCGCCGGCCATCAGGTCGGCGGCGCGCTCGCGGCGTTCGGCGCGGGCGTGGTGCGCAGCATGACCGGAGACTACCTGCTCGCCTTCGTGACCAGCGGCGTCGCCTGCCTGATGGCGGCGATGCTGGTGCTGCGCGTCACCCGGCCTTCGCCCGCCCTCGCGCCAGCCGAATGACGCCGGCGCCGGGGCGCGCCGCCGTCGCAGCGGCGGGAAGGATGCGCCGCGGCTCGGCCTCGGCTGAAAGCGCGCGCTCTGCGGCGGCGCGCGCCTCCTCGCGGCGCGCCGTCGCCGCGCGCCGGGCGGAACGGTAGATGTGCGGCACGCAGGCGCCGATCACCAGCGCCAGCGCCGAGGGCGTCGCGATCAGCACCGCCAGCTTCCAGGCCGGCAGCGCCGCCACCGGGAACGGCAGCAGATCCGGCATATAGACCACGACGATGCCCATCCCCGCCGCCATCGCCAGGGCGCAGCCCGCCGCCTCGGCGGGGCGCCACCACACCGGCGGGGTCGTTTCCCCGACCCAGTCCTCGCAGCACGCGGCGACCGCCGTGCACAGCAGAAAGGTCAGCAGGATCAACGGCAGGTCGCCGCGCGCCCCGGCCAGCGGGTCGGGATCGGCGAAATGGAAGACGAGGCAGACCCCGGCCGCTGCCGCAGCGCAGATCGCGCCGTTGACGGCATAAGCGAAAAAGCGCGGCGGCTCGCCCGGCTCGCGACGAAAGAACGCGTGGCGCTGCAGCAGCCACACCGTCAGCGCGACGGTCGAGAGCCGCGCCAAGGTCACCTTGGCGGCAACCAGCAGCCCGCCCGCCTGCTGTTGCGGCATGCCCATCAGCAAAGCAAAGAACGGGATCGCCAGCACCAGGTAGAAGAACACGCCGAGGGCGAGACCGGTCAGGCTGTTGACCGGAAAGCGAGGCAGGTTCATCGGCTCGGCCGTGTCGAACCCGATCTCCCGCAGACGGCGGACGATGCCCTTCTCGTTTGCTTCCGAGCGCAGCACCGCGCGCGCCAGAAATCGCGCCAGCGCGATGAAAATCTCGCGGCAGGCCTGGGCAAAAGCCTCGCGGCGGTCCCGCACCAGCTCCTCATAGGCGGTCTTGTCCTCCAGGGCGCGCAGGCGTTCGGCGATGGTCAAAGAAGTAGCGGAGCGGCGAAGGAACTCGACCGTCTGCCGGTCGAGCTCGCCGAAATCGGCCTCGGCCGCGGCAAAGAACCGGGCATAGCGCTGCTCGCCGGCCAGACGGCGGATGCGGTCGTAGAGCTTGACCACCCGGGTCAAGCGGTACTGCGACAATTCGAGCCTCTCGCCGCGGCGCTCGCTCAGATGGCCGGCCAAATCGTCGCCGCAGCTCCCGTCACGGTAGGTTTCGCGAAGCTCCGCCACATCCTGCCGGCTCACGCTGAAGCTGTGCGGCGTCAGCGACGCCGCGCGGCGCTTGACTTCGGCGGGGATCTCGCCCCAATCGAGGAAGACCGAGAGCAGCCACTCGTCGAGCGACTTCAGTATCGGAATTGAAGGAAGCAGCGTGGTCATCGCCAGGGTGGCGACCAGCGGAACCGGAAGCGACGGGTCGTCGGCCCCGCCGATCAGGAGCTTGCGCCACGGCCCCGCCTTCAACAGGATGACCAGCGCGACGAACAACGCCAACGCGCTGAGCACATATCCCGCGGCGCTCGACCAATAGAGCGTCTGGCGGGTGGAGGAGCGGTTGGAGGGCGGCGTGTTGAACCGGCCCCAGGCATAGAGCGCGATCAACAGCCCGCACGCTGCATAGGTCAGATTTCCGTCCACGGCATCCTCCCGCGCGCTTCGACAGGAGCAGAGTTAAGCAGAGGGAGCGCGCGCGCCTTGTGAGCCGGTTCACACTCCGGCGAATTCCCGCGGGCTTTTTGCGCGGAGGAGACAATCGCGCACACAATCGCCACATCTTGACCGGAGGCTGCTCGCCGCTTCGATGAGGGTCAGGGAGAACAGGGTTGGCCAATACCGAGCTGGCGCCGTTTCGGGTGACGGTTTGCGGGATCGAGGAGCTCGCCGGCCATGCTGCGGGCTTTGTCACCCATGTGCTGTCGATCCTCGATCCGGGCTGGCCCGAGCCGGAGGCGCTGCGCGCCTTCGAGGTTCACCGACGCCTCAAGCTGCGCTTTCACGATGTGATCGAGCCCAATCCCGGCTGGATCGCGCCGCAACCTTGGGACATCGAGCTGCTGCTCGCCTTCGGGCGCGATCTCGCCGAGAGCCCCGACGCGCATCTTCTCGTCCATTGCCATGCCGGTCTGTCGCGGTCGACGGCGGCGGCGGCGTTGATCCTGGCGCAGGCGCAGCCCGGCCGGCCGGCCGCGGAGGCGCTGCTGGCGATCGCCCGGCTGCGCCCGCGCGCCTGGCCCAATCTGCGCATGATCGAGCTTGGCGACGCGCTGCTGGCCCGCGACGGCGAGATCGTCGCGGCCGCCGCGGCGCATTACCGGCGCGCGCTCGATCGCGAGCCCTGGCTCGCCGAGGCGATGATCGACGGCGGCCGCGGCCGCGAGGTGGCGGCGGCGAGCCGGCTCTGAAGCGGCCGCGCGCTGCGGCGTCAGCGTTGGTAGTCGACCCTGATGACGACAAAATAGTTGTGGTCGGGGTCGAGGACGACGCCGTCCGGCCCGGCGAGGCGGCCGTCGGCGGTGGCCGGGATCAGCTTCATCGAGACGGCGTTGTCGACATTGCCGCCGATGACTTCGAGCTGCCCCGGCTTGCTGCCGACCACGAAGTCGCAGTGCCCGGCGAAATGGCCGTCCGGCAGATCGTCAAAGGTGACCGCGCGTCCGCCGCGCCAGTAGCAGATCAGATCGCCGAGCTTGGGCGGATAGCTTTCCATCCGCTCGGCGGTGATCGCGAGGCCGGGCTCCTGGCCGAGCCCGTGCCGCCGTGCCGCGTTGATATAGTCGGAATGGGTCTCCGAATAGGGAAACCGAGGCCCGGCGCCGGCCAATCGCATCACATAGGAGACGAACGCCGCCGACCAGGCGTAAAACCCGTCCCGCGTGTCGGGGAAGACGCGGCCGTTCTCGTCGTGCTTCCCGGTCCAGCCCTGCTGGCGCCAGCTCGGGTCGAGGCCGATCCACCAATAGAGGCCGACCCGCTGCCACAGCCCTTCCTCACGCTCCTCGTCCTCGGGCAATTCGGCGTTCGGGTAGACGACCGGCTGGCGGAAGGCGCGCCATTCGCCCATTGCGATCGCCACCGCCGCCTCGCGCGAGAACGGCTCGTAGGGCCAGCGCGCGAAAGGCGGGATATGGGCGTCGAGCGCGGTCGTCGTCGGGACCCGCCCCAGCTCGGGCGGCGGCGCCTCCGGGACGCAGCCGGCGAGCACCAAGCCGGCGAGAAGCGCCAGGCCGGCGAGAAGCGCCAGAAGGGGCCGCGCCGCGGCGGCGCGGGCATCGCGGCGGGTCGCCGCAACCGGCGCGGAGGTCACGAGAATGTGCTTGGGCCGGGCGGGGCGGCTAAGCCGGCGGCGCCGACCCCGGATCCGGGTCGTGAGCTTGGGCCTGGCTCCCCGAGCCTGCCTGGCGCCCTTCGGAGGCGGCCTTGGGCGCAGGGTCGCCGCGCCACAGCCGGATGCCGCCGGTCAGCCCGTCGGTGTTGGAGACCGCCGTCACATCTTGCGGCAACGAGATGGCGAGGGCCTTGGCGTTGCCGCCGCCGAGATAGAGATGGTCGAAGCGCACGACCTGGCGAAGAATGCCGATGACCTTCTCGACGCGCTTGCTCCACGCCTTGTTGCCTTTCTTTTTGCGCGCGGCGTTGCCGATATACTCGTCATAGGTCTTGTCGCCGCTGACCGGGTGATGGGCGAGCTCGAGATGCGGCATCAGCTCGCCGTCGCGGAAGATCGAGGTGCCGGCGCCGGTGCCGAGCGTCAGCACCATCTCCAGCCCCTCGCCCTTGACCGCGCCGAAGCCCTGGACGTCGGCGTCGTTGAGCACGCGCACCGGCTTGCCCAGATGGGCGCTGAGCGCCTCCTGGAGGTCGAACCCGGCCAGCGTCTCGTTGCCGAGATTGGGGGCGGTCAGCACCCGCCCGTCCCGCACATAGCCGGGGAACCCGACCGACACCCGCTCAAAGGCCCCGAGCGGCGCCGCCGCCTCGTCGATGGCGTGGATCAACGCCTGCGGCGAGACCGGCTTGGACGGGGTCGGGACGCGCTGGCGATCACCGATCATCTGGCCGGAATCGTCGAGCAGCGCGGCCTTGATGCCGGTGCCGCCGATGTCGATCGCGAGGGTGTGTATTGCGGTCATGCTTCGCCCGATCTACCCTGGATTGAGCCCGGCGTCAAACGCCGCGACGATAGCCCGCCCGCCGGCGCGGCGCCACCGTGCAATTCGATTTTCCGGCGCCACCTCAGGCCAAAGCGGCAGCGGGTTGCCCGCGCTGCATCAATCCTCTTTCGGCTCGGGCCGTTTAGCGCTACATGTAACGGAGGAGGTGTGCATGTCGGAGCCGATGTCGCGCGCTGAACGGGTGGCCCGCCATCGCGCCAAGCTGCGGTCGGCCGGCCTGCGGCCGGTTCAGATCTGGGTCCCGGATATACGGATGCCGGGATTTGCCGAGGAATGCCGGCGGCAGTCCCGGCTGGTTCAGGAAAGCGAAACCCAAGCCACCCGAGCCGAGGACGAGGCCTGGGAGATCGCCTCTCGGGAATCAATATCGCATGACGCGGGGTGATCTCGTCGTCGTATCCCTACCCGGCGATTACGGCAAGCCGCGGCCGGCGCTGGTGATCCAATCGGACTTGTTCGCCGAGCATCCTTCCGTCACCGTGCTGCCGATTACCTCCCATCTGGTCGACGCGCCGCTGCTGCGGATCGGCGTCGGGCCGGAAGCGGGCCTGGAGCTGCCGTCGCAGATCCAGGTCGACAAGGCGCAGACGCCGCGCCGCGAGCGGATCGGTCCGGTCATCGGCCGCGTCGACGCCGCGACCCTCGGCGCCGTCGATCGGGCGCTCGCCGTCTTTCTCGGGCTGGCGTGAACGGGGCGAGGGTCCTCGCTCAGCTCTGGATCGCCTGGGTCACGGCGCCGCCGGTGGCGGTGCGGCCGCCGTCGACGACGTATTGCGCGCCGGTGATCGCCGAGGCGAGGTCCGAGCACAAAAACAGCACGGTGTTGGCGATCTCGTCGGTGGTGACGTAGCGGCCCAATGGGATCGCCGATTGGTAGCGGCGGCCGACGCTCGCCGGGTCGGCGGGGTTGAGCTGGGCTTCGAGCGAATGGATCATCCGCGTGTCGACCGGGCCGGGGCAGACCGCGTTGACCCGGATCCCCTGGCGCGCAACCTCGCCGGCCGCGGTCTTGGTCAGCCCGATCACCGCATGCTTCGAGGCGACATAGGCCGGCATGCCGGGGGTCGCGACGAGCCCGGCGACCGAGGCGGTGTTGACGATCGCCCCGCGCCCTTGCCGCAGCATGACCGGAAGCACGTGGCGCAGGCCGAGAAAGACGCCCTTGACGTTGACCGCGATGACCTGGTCGAACGCTTCCTCGTCGTGCTCGGCGGTGTGCGCCCATTTGCCTTCGACGCCGGCATTGTTGAAGAAGCAGTCGATCGCGCCATAGGCGTCGAGCGCCGCCTTTACATAGTTCTGCACCTCGGCCGATCTGGTCACGTCGGCGGCGGCGAAGCGCGCCTCGCCGCCCTGCTGGCGGATGATCCCGGCGGTCGCCTCGCCGGCCGCCGCGTCGCGGTCGACGACGACGACCTTGGCGCCGCCCTTGGCAAAGCCCAGCGCCGTCGCACGGCCGATGCCGTTCCCCGCGCCGGTGATCAGCGCGACCTTGCCGGTAAAGTCGAGATCCATGGCTTTCCTCCCAATAATCTCAGCCCTTCCGCCCGAGCTGCCGCGTCCAGGCTTCGAGCGCGACCAGGAGGTCGCGGATGAACCCACGCCCGGCCTCGTCGGTAAAGCGGCCGTCGGGGTCGAACTTGGTCTGCGCCTGGCCGATCAGCACCTCGGGCTTGTTGATCGGATGCATGTCGAGAAAGACGCAGCAGCGGCGCAGGTCGTATTGCGCGCGCGCCGTGCCGGCGATGCCGGCGCCGGCCCCCATGATCGCCGCCGGCTTGCCCGCGAAGGGCTGATCGGGCGGGCGCGAGGCCCAGTCGATCGCGTTCTTCAGCACCCCCGGGATCGAATAATTGTATTCCGGGGTGACGAACAGCAATGCGTCGGCCGCGGCGATCTGCCGCCGCAAGGTCTCGACCGGCGGCGGGAAGCCCTGGGCGCGCACATCCTCGTTGTAGAGCGGAAGCGAGCCGATATCGGCGGTCTCGACCGTCATCCCCGGCGGCTTCAGCTCGATCGCGGTGCGCAGCGCCGCCCGGTTGTACGAGCCCGCGCGCAGGCTGCCGCAGATCGCCAGGACGTTGATCCCCCTCGCGTCGCTCATTCGCCCCTCCGGTGTTGAAGCCCTTTGAGGGGTCACCCCTTATCGCACCCGCCTCGCGGCGGCAAGGCGGTTGCCGGAGCCCGCTTCGCCGCGCATCATTGCCGCCCGGATGATGCCTGGACCGCCGCGGAGCGCGCCGATGGATTTTTCGCTGTCCGACGAGCTCGTCGAGCTGAAGGAGCGCACCGACGGGCTCGTGCGCGAAAAAATCCTGCCCTACGAGCGCGACCCGCGGCAGACGCCGCACGGGCCGGGCGAGGAGCTGCGCCGCGAGCTGATCGGGCTCGGGCGCGCGGCGGGGCTCCTGTCGCCGCATGTCGGCCGCGACTGGGGCGGGCTCGGGCTCGACCACCGCGGCAAGGCGGTCGTTTTCGAGGCGGCCGGCTATTCGCCCTTGGGGCCGGTGGCGCTCAACTGCTTCGCCCCGGACGAAGGCAACATGCACCTCCTCGAAGCGGTCGCCGAAGAGCGCCAGAAGGAGCGCTGGCTGCGCCCGCTCGCCGAGGGCGCGATGCGGTCGTGCTTTATGATGACCGAGCCCGCCCCCGGCGCCGGGGCCGACCCGTCGATGCTGACGACGACGGCGCGCCGCGACGGCGGCGATTTCGTCATCGACGGGCTGAAATGGCTGATCACCGGCGCGGTCGGGGCCGGGCTCGGCATCGTCATGGCGAAGAACGACAGCGACGCCGGCGGCCCGGCCGGGGCGACGATGTTCCTGACCCCGATGGACGCGCCCGGCATTCATGTCGAGCGGGTGCTCGACACGCTCGACCAATACATGGCGGGCGGCCACGCGGTGGTTCGGCTCGACGGGCTGCGGGTTCCCGAAAGCGCGGTGCTGGGCCGGGTCGGCGAGGGCTTTCGCTATGCCCAGGTGCGGCTCGCCCCGGCCCGGCTGACGCATTGCATGCGCTGGCTGGGCGCGGCCCGGCGCGCCCACGACATCGCCGCCGACTATGCCCGCCGCCGCACCGCCTTCGGCAAGCCGATCGGCGAGCACGAGGGGGTGGGCTTCATGCTCGCCGACAACGAGATCGACATTCATACCAGCCGCCTCGTCATCTGGCACGCCGCCTGGGTGCTCGACCAGGGCCGGCGCGGCGGCCATGAATCGAGCATGGCCAAGGTCGTCTGCTCGGAGGCGATCTGGCGGGTGGTCGACCGCAGCATGCAGATCCTGGGCGGCCTCGGCGTCACCGACGATACGATCGTGGCCCGCCTCTTCCGCGAGGTCCGCCCGTTCCGCATCTATGACGGCCCCTCCGAGGTCCACCGCTGGTCGATCGCCCGGCGGGTGCTGCGGGCGGCGGGGGCGGAGGCGACGGCGATAACCGGCAGGATCGGTTGAGCCGCCGCGAAACCCGTCGCAACCGCCGCGCCAGCCGATTTTTGGATACGCCCGCCGAACCCGGCGCTGCTGTTCCGCCTGATTTATCAGGGTGAGATCAGGCGCCGCCCCCTCCCTTGCAAACAATCCCGCGCCGCTCGCGAGCTCCGATTAGAGTACGATGCGAGTGCGGCAATTTCATGGTTGCCATCACCGCAAATCTGCGCATCCATCTTATCTTTGCAAGCCGAGCCACGAGCAATTGGCGACGACCGTCGGGCGAGGTCTTCGGCGGCGCGTGGATTGAACCGGGCTCTGAAGCTCGACTTCGGCTTCGGCGATCGCGGACACCTCCTCATCGGCATCGGTGGCCAGGTCGCAATCGAGAATCCGCAGCCGGGATATGATGCCCGGGACGCAACGCGATGGAGGGCTCAAAAAAATTCAACTCAGTTGTGAGGTGGTTCACACACGACCGCGCCTCCCTCGTGCATCGCTTATCCGTGCAGGTGGTCCAACCAGGGGTTCCCTGAGCGGGAGGCGTCCATGGCAGCCGAGCCGCAGAGCTTCGACACGAAGACCGAAAGCAAGCCGGATTTCGACCCCAAGCTGTTCCTGGCCAAGGTCGGGGCCGGAAAAACCAGGGTCGAGCTGCGCCGGCGGCAAATCGTCTTCTCTCAGGGAGACCCGGCAGACGCCGTCTTTCACATCGAGAAAGGCAGGATCGAGCTGAGGGTCTTGTCCCAGCAGGGCAAGGAAGCAATCCTTGCCACCCTGGGCGCCGGCGATTTCTTTGGCGAGAGATGCCTTGCCGGCCACCAGCCATTGCGCATCGCGACGGCTGTCGCCGTCGCGGAATGCTCGATCATGCGGCTCGAAAAATCGGCGATGATCGCGATGCTCCGCGACGAACCGGTCTTTTCCGCGCTCTTCATCTCATACCTGCTCGGCCGCAACATTCGCATCGAAGAAGATTTCGTCGATCAGCTGCTCGCATTCGAGCGAAATACGCCTGGCGCGGCTCCTGCTGCGGCTGGCCAATTTCGGCGAAGCGGGACAGCCCGAGGCGGTGATCCCCAAGATCAGCCAGGAAACCCTGGCCGGGATGATCGGCACGACCCGGTCGCGGGTCAGCTTTTTCATGAACAAATTCCGCAAGCTCGGCTTCATCGAGTACCGCGGCAGCGTGAGCGTCCACAGCTCGCTGCGGAACGTCGTCCTGCACGACTGACGGGCAAAATCAGCCCGACGGCATCGTGCTCTCGTCGCCGGCAAAATTTCCTCAAAAGTGAGCAATTTTGACCATTCAGCCGTCCGATCGGGAATTAAGCTAAAACGGCAAAATGAGGAGGCGTACGTGGATTTGATTAACCGAGTGAAATTGTCGAAGAAAACTGTGCTCGTGGGAGAGAGTATCCACGTCGACGTGCAAGCTGCCGACCCGGCTGCCGATGTCACGATCAATGGCATCCCAGGGGCTAGCCAATTCTTGCAGTTTAGCAATCCCGGCCGGTATACAATTATCATAACAGCGAAATTAGGAAAGATAATTAAACAGGTCGGCGAGAGGATTAAAGTGACCAATCGGGCTACCGGCGTCGACAAACTCCCGATTATTTGGGCTACCCAAGATCGGTATCATCCTCGCAGGATTTTATTTTCAATCGCGAACGCAAAATCTAATCTATCTGATGTCCAAAAATATGCGTGGACATTCGGTGATGGAACCTATGGAACAAGCAACAGTGGTTCTATAGGACACGATTACACCGACGCCTTGGATCGCGATAGCCTTTACACTAACTTCGATATTCAGGTGACCGCGCACCTCTACGACCAATCGATGGTGGATGCAAAGCGCACCATTTCAGTTTTCAATACTTATGGTTACAACAAGGTTCGACGACACGTGTTGACACCGCGTGTAGAAGTTCAGAACCCACTAACAACCCCTGCGACTTTCTTTCTGGTAGGAGAGATACTGTGCCGCTTCACTGTCACCAATCTAGAAGATGAAGATATCTCCTTCACCGCGGAAAGGCACGAGTGGCTCAACGCAGATGCGCCTGAAAGCCCGGCGAGAACCGGTATATTCGAAATCACCCCGAACCCCGCTTCTCCCCCGCCTCCCAATACCGCGAGCGATACGGTTGCCGTAATTGGGCAAGTGGCACCGGCAGTGGTGTCGATCGATCTTCGAGTGCCGGCCCGGTCGACGATTACCGTGGAACGGGTGTTCCCAAAAAGCGCGTTCACCGGGCCTGTGTTCGGTGTAGCGCTCCATTTACGCGGGCTTGGCTTGTGCTCAAAGCTTCCAGCGATCTCCAGCGCCTACGTTGAGGTGAAATTGCCTATGCAATGGAGCGGGCACGTATCGGAACCGATTGTGACGCGCCTGTTAGATTATGTTGCGCGGAATAATAAATATGGGAGGACCATAATAACCCACGAGGATATAAGTAATTATTTCCCTCAGGCCGGTTCGAATATCAGTGATCTAAACGCGCCTGACGAATTGTCGCTGTCATCGACAGCTTCGGCAACAATGTTCAACCCAAAAGATCAGCCAGCTCGAAGGCAGGCTCAATTGGGCTCGCGCTCTTATGTCAAACCACAGAATTTTGCCGAAATGAGCGGCGCACGATTGGCTCCCCTTCTGAGAAAACTAATGCATCCGATAGTCGTGTCTCTTGACGACCCGGCTCCAATAGCTGGACAGCAGTGCGATCCTGACAACCTGCCCGATGATCTTCCAGAAGGCATGGTATGCCAATTAACGGGGCAAACCGAGTGGCGTTTCGTTCCCGGGCGCGTGTTGAACGCTAAGAAGGGCGACGTACTTCTCAATCCCGGAGGCACGTCTCTGGTTGCACAATTAATGCGGCACGTGACCCCTGCGCAAATCTATTCGCACTCGGGCATCATGACGAAGAATCACGTTGAGATACGGCATTCGACTGGTTCGCCTGAGTGGCTCCTGGATCACCCCGCGGGAAGCTTTCTGGGCAATAAAGGAACGGATGGGCTCATGCCCTCTGCCTTGAAGTACCTGTGGCCAGGTACGGTAACCCAGACCATAGACAATTGTTACTATGGAGAATGGATAACCTCCCCGGATACCGGGTCCTACAAAATTGCTGGCTTTGCTTTTGACCCGAACTTGAGCGACGCGAGCAGTATCCTGTATCCACAAGTGGTTAAGCCCAACCCGTTCGACGAGACCTCGGGGGTGCGGCTCACATTACATGCGATCGCAGACACAGCGCTAGCTATCAACAGCCATTACCGTTTTTACTGTTATACTAAACCGGAGATCGCCCTCGGCCCCGAAGGCCTGGCAGGGGCGGATCAGGGCTGGGCAAAAGGCACCGTAGGGACGCAGTGTGCGTCATTCATCTGGCTGGCTGCACAACATGCGAATGTCCGACTTGAAGGTGCGGATCAGTTTACCACCGTCGGCGATTTAGAACCCGCCGACGTCTACCCCGGGGGGGCCCAGGTCGGCGCGGCGACACTCGACGGCTTATACCTCTACACAGCGCAAGAGCGTCTAGCTTGTGGAAAATGGCTATATCAATATATCTACGATACCGCTTATAATAAGTCCGGTTTCTTGGGAACGCTGTTCACCGATGCACCGGATGATGTCGCCAATCAATTTTGTAATACTTTTGCTTCCGATTGGTCCGGTGACGGATCAAAAGATTCAGATGCGTGGAAGGCGACACAAGATGCGAATGCGGTAAGTCCAGATAATATAATTTTCTGGGACTTTCCAGGAAGCGGAAATGAGGACCAATTTCGATCGGTGTACGGACATAACGAAGAACTATTTTACCTTCCTGGGACCTACACCCAAGTGCCCATCTACCGCTGGAATCAGGTCCCAACGAAGGGGACGCTTACCGGAACAGTGACTGCTAACGCGGCAGTAACTGGGGCAAACGTGTCCCTGCTTGGCAGCGGAATGCAGGACGTGGTTGTGGGCTCGGATGGCCACTTTGAATTCGGTCAGGTGCCGTCGGGCGATTACACTGTCAATGCTGGCCTGAATATCGGCGGCTATTGGAACTCTGCGAGCGTCCCCGTGCACATCGAGGCAGGGAAGACGACCGATGTTCCCGTTCCGCTGCAAGCACCTCCCGAAATTCATCGCCGGGTGACGGTCAGCGTTGATAGTATGGTGACTGAATGGACTTCATTCTGGGCTCACGCCCCTCATGGCTTCTGGGGTTCTACATCGGTTCTAGTTCACCCCTTTCACTCCCATGAGCACATAGATCTTGGAGGGGGAGATACGCCGCGGGGCCAGATCGGCTTCGACATCGATTTGAATGTGGATCTGAGTGTCACGGTCTCTTGGTCGGCACAGGAAATAGATGATGAAGTGGAGGGCACAGTGACCGGCGGCACGAATGTTGCGAAGGATAGCGCGGTGAGCTGGGGCGGGCTGACGGTAAAAAACGATGATCCGATCGACAACGATTATACGCAAATGAGTTTTACCATCTATAATGATCAAGCGAGTGCCTGACCTTTTAGTTTACGGCGCTTCGTTCGACATGATGATGCCGCCGACGCCGTGGCAGACCGAGATTTTGGTGCCGGGGATTTGGGCGGGGGCGATGCCGCGCATCTGGCGCACGCTCTCCTGCAAGGCGTACATGCCGTACATGCCGGAGTGCATCTTCGGAGTTTCCCTGCGAGGAGAAAGATTAGGGCGGGATCGTAAGCGCGGTGTAGCGTCGGCCTTCCTCGCGCGGTTTTGCGATGACTCGTGAACCTGGTTGACGCTAACGATCGGTATACCGAGACGCTGCACTGAACCCTTACCTTCGATAGGTAACTGGCCAGACCTTGGCCTCGCACGTTCTATTCCGCTGCCTTTAAGCCGCCTCGTTCGACATGATGATCGTGCCGGAGGCGGCGAACATGCCGCCGACACCATGGCAGACCGAGATCTTGGCGCCCTCGACTGGGCGGGGGCGGTGCCGCGCATCTGGCGCACGCTTTCCTGCAGAGCGTACATGCCGTACATGCCGGAATGCATGTAGCTGAGGCCGCCGCCATTGGCGTTTAACGGCAGCTTGCCGCCGGGGGGTGTTGTGCTGGGCGATCAAGCGCCGCCCTCACCTTGCCCCGCGAAGCCCAGATCTTCGAGCCGTAGATCGGCAGACGGTCAGCGGTCGCTCGGGTGAGCCTTCATATAGGCCCGGAGTATGGCGTTGATCCGCGTCTGGTAACCCCGCTCGGCGCGGAACCATTCGAGAAGGTCGGCATCCAATCGCATCGTCACGGTCGCTTTCCGCCGCGGCATGACCACGCGCGCATCCGTCCAGAACGCCTCGTCGGTCGGCTTCGCAATCGGGATCGTCGATGATCGCGGCATGCACCTCCTCGTCGGTCATCGAGCGCAGACGCTGCCAGTCGGTCTTGGGCTCAGTCGTCGAGGTGGTTCCAGAAGTATCGTCGCTCATGAGGCTCGGACCTCCAGGCCGATATGATGTGACGCTCATCCGGGTCGCGGTCGGTGACCACGACCGTGCACAGCCAACCAGCATTCCCGTGGCCGGGCTTGACCCGTGGGCCTTCAGCCCACGGACTTGATCCGTGGGCATCCACGCCTTCAAACGCCCGAAACAAAGACGTGGGTACGCGGGTCAAGCCCGCGCATGGGGATTCATGCTGCTGACGACGAGTGACAAACCTAAAATCCTTGTAACCAGGATTTCGCGAGGGCGACGGGCTCAAGGCGGCTCGTTCGACATGATGATGGTGCCGGAGGCGGCGAACATGCCGCCGACGCCGTGGCAGACCGAGATTTTGGCGCCGGGGATTTGGGCGGGGGCGGTGCCGCGCATCTGGCGCACGCTCTCCTGCAGGGCGTACATGCCGTACATGCCGGAATGCATGTAGGAAAGGCCGCCGCCATTGGTGTTGAGCGGGAGCTTGCCGCCGGGGGCGGTGTTGCGCTCGGCGATGAAGGCGCCGGCCTCGCCGCGCGGGACGAAGCCGAGGTCTTCGAGGCCGTAGATCGGCAGGTGGGCGAAGGCGTCGTAGATCATCAGATGGTCGACGTCGTTGTGGGTGATGCCGGCCTCGGCAAAGGCCTTGGCGCCGGCGACGCGGAAGGCGCGCGAGGAGGTGAAATCCGCCATCTGGCTGACCATCGGCGTCTCGACGCTCTCGCCGGTGCCGAGCAGGTAGACCGGCTTCTGTCGGGAAATCCTTGGCGCGCTCGGCCGCAGTGAGAATTAAGGCGCCGCCGCCGTCGGTCACCAGGCAGCACTGCAGCAGGCGGAACGGGTAGGCGATCATCCGCGAATTCAGCACGTCCTCGACGGTGATCGGCTGGCGGAAGGTGGCGCGCGGGTTCTTGGCCGCCCATTCGCGCTGCACGACCGCGACCATCGCCAATTGCTCGTGCGTCAGGCCGTAGGTCTTCATGTAGCGCAGCACCGGGATCGTGAACAAAGTCGGCGGCCCCATCGGCCCATAGGGCTGCTCGAACTGGCCGGCGAGGCTGGTCGGGGCCACGACGTTGCGGGTGCGCCCGACGCCGGAGCGGCCGCTCTCGCCATGGGTGATCAGCACCGTCTCGCAGAGGCCCGAGGCGATCGCCGCGGCGGCGTGGCGGACATGGATCATAAACGAGCAGCCGCCGACCGCGGTGCCGTCGACCCATTTCGGGGTGAGGCCCAGGTAGTGCGCGATCGTCACCGGGGTCTCGCCGGCGGTGGCGATGCCGTCGATGTCGGCGGGCTTGAGCCCGGCATCGGCCATCGCGTTGAGCGCGGCGTCGGCGTGCAGTTGGATCTGCGAGGTGTCGGGGATGACGCCGAGATTGGTGGTCTCGGCGGCGCCGACGATGGCGATCGATTTCGGCTTCATCGGCCGATGCTCCGCTGCTCGTCTTCGGTGACGATATAGCCGAACACGTCATGCCCGGACTTGTTGCGGGCATCCACGCAGATGGCCGGGTCAAGCCCGGCCATGACGAAGTGAGAGAAGGGCCGAGGGCCTGTGTCGTTCTGGTCATTGAGCTCACCCCCGGGCCGGGCGGAAGAGGGGGAGGGTGATCTCGTCGTCGAGCTTCTCGAAGGCGACCTCGAGGGGCATGTCGAGCTGCAACGCCTCGGGGGTCTGCGGGCAATCGACAATGTTGGTCATCAGCCGCGGCCCTTCCTCCAATTCGACGACGGCGATCGCATAGGGCGGGGTGAAGCCGGGGACCGGGCGGTGGTGGATCACATAGGAATAGAGCCGGCCCTTGCCGCTGGCGGCGAACACGCTGACCTCACGCGCCGCGCAGGCGGGGCAGAACGGCCGCGGCGGGAAATATGCCTTGGCGCAGGCGTTGCAGCGCTGCAGGCGCAACTCGCCCGCCCGCGCGCCGTCCCAGAAATGCTGCGTCTCCGGCGTCGGCTGCGGCCGCGCGCGTCTGCCTTCGGACATGTCCACCCCTCCATCCGGCGATCCGGTCCACGACTTTGACGCCTGCCGCGAATTCGGGCAACGAGGAAGCACCTCGCCCCGCAAGCCAGCAGAGGTCTGCATGCGCACTCCGGGATGCTGGGAGAAGGGCTCGGCGGCGCAAAATTCTCTAGGTACGTCCTGCCGCCGGGACCAGCCCCTCACCCCGACCCTCTCCCCGTGATCCCCGGGTCAAGCCCAGGGAGGGCGAGGGAGAGAAACATCAGCGCGCGGCTGGTTCCGCAGGGGTCTTGTCTGTGAACTGCCGAGGTCGAGCCCCCCGAATGGCTGGACGAGCGCGGCGAGCGCCGAACCCAGCTTGACCCGCCCGGCCGGGCGAACCGCCTCGGCGAGGATCGAGCGAGCTTCAGCTTCGATGCCGCGGCCGTGCCGAGCTGCGCGGGCCTGCAGTGCCCGATGAATCTCCGGGGAGAGATTACGGATGACGATCGCGAGCATGCTTTCCTACTTTTCCCACGAGACTTTGACGCCTGCCGTGGATTCGGGCAAACCGACGCTGGCGGCAATCGCGGAGGGCGGCATGGCGGCGGGAACCATTACGGCGGCGGAATTGCGCGAGAGATACCGGGCGGGCGGCGAGATCGCGATCGTCGACGCGCGCGAGGAGGGGAGCTTTCACGCCAAGCACCTGCTGATGGCGTCGTGCGTGCCGCTCTCGCGCCTCGAATTGCTGGCGGCGGGGCTGCTGCCGCGGCGCTCGGCGCCGATCGTCGTTTGCGACGCGGGTGAAGGATTGGCCGAGCGGGCGGCGGCGCGGCTGAGCGAGGGCGGCTGGAGCGATGTGTCGGTATTGGCCGGCGGCGTCGCGGCGTGGGAGGCGGCCGGGTTTCCGGTCTACAGCGGCGTCCATGTGCCCTCGAAGGCCTTCGCCGAGGTCGTCGAGCACGAATACGGCACCCCCTGGATCACCGCCGAGGAGCTGGCGCGGCGCCAGAAGGAGGGCGGGAACCTCGCGGTCTTCGACAGCCGCTCCTACGAGGAATACCACGCCAACAGCATCCCCGGCGCGGTCAGCGTCCCCGGCGCCGAGCTGGTCTACCGCTTCGCCGAGCTGGTCCCGTCACAAGACACCTTTGTCGTCGTCAATTGCGGCGGGCGCACGCGCAGCATCATCGGCGCGCAGGCGCTGATCGACGCCGGAGTGCCGAACAAGGTCGTCTCGTTGAAGGACGGCACGATGGCCTGGCATCTGGCCGGGCTCGATGTCGTCGCCGGCGCCACCGGCCGGGCGCCCGAGGTCTCGCCGGCCGGGGTCGAGGCGGCGCGGCGGCGGGCGGAGGCGGTGGCGCGGCGCTATGGCGTGCCGGCGATCGACCGCGCGACGCTCGCCTCGTGGCGGAAGGAGGCCGACCGCCGCACCCTTTATGTGCTCGATGTGCGCGACCCGGCCGAATACCGCGCCGGCCATCTGCCGGGATCGGCGATGGCGCCGGGCGGCCAGCTGGTGCAGGAGACCGACAGCTGGCTCGGCGTCTGGGGCGCCCGCGTTGTGCTGGTCGACGACACCGGGGTCAGGGCGCGGATGACCGCGTCGTGGCTTCGGCGCATGGGGTGGGATGCGGCGGTGCTCGACGGCGGGCTCGAGGGCGGCGGGCTCGACGGCGCGCCGCTGGAGCAGGGGATGCCGGCGGTCGACACAAGCATGTTCCCGCTCGGCGGCCCCGAGCCTCGGACGGTGTCGCCCGCCGAGCTGCAGGCGAGACGGGCCGTCGTCGTCGATCTGGCGCTGAGCCGGCATCACCGCGCCGGGCCACATCCCCGGCGCCTGGTTCGCCATCCGCGCCCGCCTCGCCGATGCATTGGCCAAATTGCCGGCCGCTGGCGATCTGGTGCTGACCAGCGAGGACGGCGCGATCGCGCGCTTTGCCGCCGCCGAGCTTCGCGCGCTGCGGCCGGTCGAGGTGCTGAAGGGCGGCACGGCGGCGTGGCAGGCGGCCGGGCTGCCGCTGGAGACCGGCATGGGGCCGCTCGCCGACGAGCCCGACGACGTCGCGCTGTCGGCGCGCGACCGGCCGGCCGAGCGCGAGCGCTGGATGCGCGAGTACCTCGCCTGGGAGATCGACCTCGTCAACCAGATCGGCCGCGACAGCGATTGCCGCTTCCGGCTCGCGCCGGTCGGATGAGTTCGGACGGCACTGCCCCTCACCCCGACCCTCTCCCCGTGATCCCCGGGTCAAGCCCGGGGAAGGCGAGGGGGAACGAGCCCCCTCCCATTCCCTCCCCCGCGAGCGGGGGAGGGTCAGGGTGGGGGCTCGGCTGGGTGAGGGGGTTATCGGGCCAAGGCATCGCGACCCTGCTGATCCTTCTCGTGGTCGGCGGGCTGGTCGGCTATCCGGTGCTGTTCCTGATCCAGGCGGCGCTCAATGTCGGCGACCCGCAGGTCTTTCCCGGCGAGAAATGGGGGCTCGGCAATTTCGCGGCCCTCGGCGAGGAATGGCATATCCTCGGCAACACCGCACTCGTCGCGTGCCTGGCGACGGTCATGGCGATCGTCTTCGGCTTTGTCGTCGCCTGGATCCTGACCCGCACCAAGGTTCCCGGCCGCACCCGGCTCGAGCGGCTGATGGAATTGCCCTACTACATGACGCCGCTGGTCGGCGCGCTCGCCTGGGCGATCCTGGCGAGCCCGCGCACCGGCTTTTTGAACCAGGCCTGGCACGCGGTCGGCGGCGGCGGCGACCTCTTCGACATCTATTCGCCGTTCGGCATCGCCTGGGTCATGGCCTTGTTCGAAGGCACCGTCGCCTTTGTCATGATCTCGGCGGCGATGAAGTCGATGGACCCCTCGCTCGAGGAGACCTCGCGCGTGCTCGGCGCCGGCAAATTGCGCACCGTCATGAAGGTGACCCTGCCGTTGGTCATGCCGGGCGTGCTGGGGGCGACGATCTTTGTCTTCGCCGAGATGCTGGGCTCGTTCGCCGCCGCCTATGTGCTCGGCATCCCCGGACGCTATTACGTCGTCACCACCGCGATCTGGCAGGCGACCACCTCCTACCCGCCCGATTACGGTCGCGCCGCGGCGATGGGGATCTCGCTGTTCGCGGTGATGATCGCGAGCCTGACGATCTACCGGCTGGTCGTGCGCCACGGCAATTACGCGACGATCACCGGCAAGGGCTTTCGGCCGCGGGCGATGGATGTCGGGCGCGCCGCCTGGATATTGCTGGCGATATGCTGCGCCTACATCCTGGTCGCGGTCGCATTGCCGCTGGCGGCCTTGGTGCTGACCTCGTTCCAGCGGTTCGCGACCGTGATCTTCAGCCAGATGCAGTTCACGACCGCCAATTACCAGAACGCGGTCGGCTTCGCCGCCATCCGCTCGGCGCTCGGCAACAGCCTGATGCTGGGCTTTGGGGTGGCGACGGTCGGCGCCTTCGGGATGACCGTGCTGGTGTGGATCATTTACCGCTCGCGCGCGCCCGGCCATGCGCCTGATCGAATATGTGGCGATGTTCCCGCAGGCGGTGCCGCGGCTGGTGTTCGGGCTGGCGCTCTTATGGGCCTGGCTCAATATCCCGATCCCGATCTACGGCACCCTGTGGCTGTTGGCGCTCGCTTATCTGACGGTGCTGATGCCGTTGGGCGTGCGCACCCTGGCCGGGGTCATGCTGCAGATCGACCGGAGCCTCGAGGAATGCGCGCGGGTCTGCGGCGCGTCGTGGGGCTATCAGCTGCGCACCGTGACGATGCCGCTCTTGCGCCCCGGCATCGTCGCCGCGTGGCTCCTCCTCTTCATCGCCAGCGTGCGCGAGCTCGGCGTGTCGATCTTTCTGGTCGGGCCGAAATCGCAGGTCATCGCCCCGGCGATCGCCAGCGCCTGGCTCAGCTCCTCGACCGAATTGTCGACCGCGCTGGCGATCATCCAGACCTCGGCGGTGTTTGTGGCGCTGGCCCTGCTGTTCCGCGCAACGCGGCGGTTTTCCGGGGAATTGCGGTGAGCGAGGCGCGCATCGAGGTGTCGGATCTGGTGGTTCGCTACGGCGGCGTGACGGCGGTCGAGGGCGTCGGCTTCACGGTCGGGCGCGGCGAGCACCTGACCCTGCTCGGGCCGTCGGGCTGCGGCAAGACGACGACCCTGCGCGCGATCGCCGGGCTCGAGGAGCCGGCCGCGGGCACGATCCGGATCGACGGCCGCACGGTCTATTCCTCGGCCGAGCGCCGCAATGTCCCGGTGGAGAAGCGCGGCGTCTCGATGGTCTTCCAGTCCTATGCGGTGTGGCCGCACATGACCGTGTTCGACAACGTCGCCTATGGGCTGCGGGTGCGCAAGCTGCCGCGGGCCGAGGTCGCGGCCAATGTCGAGCGCGCGCTCGACCTGGTGCAGATGCGCGAGCTCGGCGGCCGGCCGGCGGCGAATTTGTCGGGCGGCCAGCAGCAGCGCGTCGCGCTGGCGCGCGCGATCGCGTTCTCGCCGACCGTCGTCTTGTTCGACGAGCCGCTCTCCAACCTCGACGCCAAATTGCGCGCCGAGATGCGGGTCGAATTGCGCGAATTGCAGCGCCGGCTCGACATCACCTCGGTCTACGTCACCCACGACCAGGAGGAGGCGCTGGCGATCTCGGACCGGGTGATCGTGATGAATTCGGGCGGGATCGAGCAGATCGGCACGCCCGAGGCGATCTACAACCGGCCGAAGAGCCGCTTCGTCGCCGATTTCGTCGGCTCGGCCAATTTGATCGACGGCCGGCTGAAAGGCGCCGGCCAACGGGCCCGGCCCGGTCCTGTTCGAGGCCGCGGGCGGGATCGTGCTGCAGGCCAGCGCCTTGCACCCGCCGCGCGGCGACGAGAGCCGGGTCGCGGTGCGCACCGCCTATATCGAGCTGGCGCAGGGCCCGCCCAACCACGCCGCCAACCCCGCCGCCAACCTCGCCGCCAACCTCGCCGGGGGCAATATCCGCCAGCGCCTGTTCCACGGCGACTTCATCCAGTACATCGTCGACTGGCCGGCCGGCCAGCTCGTCGTCCGCCGCCCGCCGACCGAGATGTTCGACGAGGGTGCGGCGGTCGCGATCTCGTTCGCCGCCGAGCATTGCGTGCTGCTGGAGATGTAATTAAGCTCCACTCAATTCCTGCGTTATCGCCGCGCGCCGAGGGGAGGGAGCCGGGACATGCGGATTTCTGATTTGATCTACAGCCTTGCCGTCGTGGCGCTCGCGGCGGTGCGGCCGGCTTATGCGGAGGATGCCGTGAACGCTCCGGTCTACGCCGTCACCTATTTCGACGCTGCGCCGCAATCGGCGGCGAAGAGCGCCGCCCTTGCCCGGCAATATGCCGATGCCGGCCGCAAGGCGGACGGCAATCTCGTCTTCGAGGCCTATGAGGAGGTCGGGCGGCCGAACCGCTTCGCCATATTGGAAGGCTGGCGCGACAAGAAGGCGGCCGACGCGCACGGCGCCTCGGCGTCCGCAACCGGGTTCCAAGGCGGCCTGCAGCCGTTGCTGATCGCCGGGCTCGGGGCGCGCGGCTTCAGCGGTCTGTCGGTCGCGCCGGCGAAGGCGCGGCCCGGCCGCGACACGGTTTATGTCCTGACCCATGTCGATGTGTTCCCGACGGGGAAGGATCAGGCGGTGGAGCTGGTCAAGGCGCGGGCCGAGGCGGCGCGCAAAGACGACGGCAATTTGTGGTTCGACGTGCTGCAGTGGGACGGTCATCCCAACCACTTCACCCTGGTCGAGGCGTGGCGCGACCGGAAGGCCTTCGACGCCGGCGTAACGACGCCGCAGGCGAAGGATTTCCGCCAGAAGGTGACCCCGCTCGAAGGCGCGCTCTACGACGAGCGCCTGTACAAGGTTCTGCGCTGACCCTGCCGGCCGCCGGGGGTCACGCGGCCCCGCAATACCGCTTGTACCAGTCGACAAAGCGGGCGAGCCCGGCCTCGATCGTGGTCCTCGGCTCGTAGCCGAGGTCGCGGCGCGCGGTCTCGATATCGGCGAAGCTCTCGGCCACGTCGCCGGGCTGCATCGGCGCCAGCTCCTTTTTCGCGGCGCGCCCGAGCAGGCGCTCGAGGACGGCGATGAAGTCGAGCAGCCGCTCGGCGCGGTGGTTGCCGAGGTTGTAGATCCGATGCCGGACGCCGCCCTCGGCGGCCGGCGGCGCGGGACGGTCGCAGGCCGCCAGCGTGCCGGCCACGACATCGTCGATATAGGTGAAATCGCGCGCCATCCGGCCGTTGTTGAAGACCTTGATCGGCTCGCCGGCGAGGATCGCGCGGGTGAACAGCCAATAGGCCATGTCCGGCCGGCCCCACGGCCCGTAGACGGTGAAAAACCGCAGCCCGGTCGCCGGCAGGCCGTAGAGATGGCTGTAGGTCTGCGCCATCAGCTCGCAGCTGCGCTTGGTCGCGGCGTAGAGCGACACCGGCCGCTCGACCGGGTCGTCGACGCTGAACGGCTGCTTGCGGTTGCCGCCGTAGACCGAGGAGGAGGAGGCGTAGACGATCCCGGTCAGCCGGTCGATCCGCCGCGCCGCCTCCAGCACGACGAGCGTGCCCATGACGTTGGCGTCGACATAGGCATAGGGGTTCTCGAGCGAATAGCGCACCCCCGCCTGCGCGGCGAGATGGATCACGCGGTCGAGGTCCGCGTTCTCCTTGACCAGGGCGAGCACCGCCTCGCGATCGGCCGCGTCGAGCCTCGCGAAGGCGAAGCCGGGAAAGCGCCCGAGCTCGGCAAGGCGGGCTTCCTTCAGCCGCACATCGTAGTAGTCGTTGAGGTTGTCGACGCCGACCACGCGCTCGCCGCGCCGCAGCAGCGCAGCGGCGACGTGGAAGCCGATGAACCCGGCGGCGCCGGTGAGCAGGATCGCCATCTGCAACCTTAAGTGGGCGATGGGGGAGCGTTTGACCTATCGTTTCGCGTCGCCCCGGGCAAGCCCTATTTTCCGGCCGATTCGGCTCAGCCCGCCGGCCAGCCGCCCGATATGGAGGGCGAGGCCCGGCTGCTGCGCGACCTGCCACAGCATCGGCTCGCAGCGGGTGGCGAAGCTCTCCTTCAACCGGTTGCGGCCGGCCATGAAATCGTAGATGCGGGCGCCCGAGCGGTAGGCGTGCCGAATCGCCAGCGCATGCGACACCACACCCGGCCGCTCGCGCCGGTCGGCGTCGTCGAAGCCGCTCTGATAGGCGTATACCCGGTCTCCCAGCCGCAGATTGTAGAGATAGCCGATGATGCGCTCGCCGGCGCGGATTTCGAGAAGCTGCGCGGCCCCGGCGGCGAAGCTGCGCTCGATCAGCAGCCGGTGGAATTGCTCGAAGAATGGTTCGGCGAAGGCGTGCCGGCGGCCGCGCCGCTCCCAGGACGCGCAATGCAGCGCCTTCAGCGCCGCGAAGAACGCCAGCGCCTGCGCGCTCGCCGCCGCCTCGACGAGGCGCAGCGGCCCCGACCGCTCGAAATGGCGCATCGCCCGGCGCAGCTGCTGGCGCGCGTTGGCGCTCAGCGCCGGGTCAGGCCGGCCATCGCTGCGCGCCAGGCGGCAAAGCTCGACCGAATAGGAGGGAACGGCCTGCTCCGCCCGGTAGAGCCCCCATTTCGCGATGGCCTGCTCGGGCAGCCGCGCCAGCGCGCCTCGCAGATGCAGCGCGTCCGCCTCGCCGCGCCGGCCGGCGAACCAGCCGACGAGGCCCTCATACGCCGCCGTTTCAAAGCCGGCCGCGGCCAGCATCCCGTTGTGCTCGATGGTCGGCGCGTCATACCGCGGATCGCCGGTTTCGTTCAGATAGAGGCCGCGCGACCGGTAGAGCCCATATCGGCCGCGCGTCGTGGCGGCGCCGATCAACGCCAAGGCCACCGTCTCGCCGCGCGCGACGCCGCGCAGCAAGGTCGGCCGCCGGGCCTCCGGCAAGGCCGCGAGCAGCGCGCCGATCCAATGCCACGAGGTGAAAAAGGACGGGCGTCCCGCGGCCTCGAGCCGGCGCCATTCGCCTTCGAGCCGGGGCAGCGGCGGCAGCGCCTCGCGGCGGAGCTCGACCTGATCCGGCACGTCGACCAAACCTAAAGGCGGATCGTCACGGATCGGGTCCGCCGGCGGCGATCAACCCGGCCCCATCGCCGCCCTGGTATAAAGGACGTTCTTCGACAACATTCGCCCCTGCCGATGCGGATCCTGCACATCCTCGACCATTCGCTGCCGCTGCAGAGCGGCTATGTCTATCGCACGCTGGGCATCGTCAACCAGCAGCGGGCATTGGGCTGGGAGCCGGTGCTGCTGACCGGCGGCAAGCATTATGCGCCGGGGCCGCCGCGCGAGCGGATCGGCGCGTGGGAATTTCTCCGCACCCCGCCGCCGGGCGGCCTCGGCGGCCGGCTGCCGTGGCTGCGCGAGCTCAAGATCGTCGGCGATCTCGACCGGCGCCTCGACGAGGTCGTCGCCGAGGTCCGGCCGGACATCCTGCACGCCCATTCCCCGGTGCTGAACGCGATGGCGGCGATCCGCGCCGGAAGGCGGCGCCGGCTGCCGGTCGTCTACGAGGTGCGGGCCTTGTGGGAGGACGCGGCGGCGAGCCATCGCGCGCAGCAGGGGCCGAGCCTGCGCTATCGCGCGACCCGGCTGATCGAGACCCGGGCATTGCGCCGCGCCGATGCGGTGACGACGATCTGCGAGGGCCTGGCGCAGGAGATGATCGGCCGCGGCGTCCCGCCGGACAAGGTCACGGTGATCCCGAACGCCGTCGACCGCGGCGCGTTCGCGGGGCCGGGGCCGCCCGACCCGGCGCTGACGGCGCGGCTCGGCCTCGCCGGCAAGACGGTGCTCGCCTTCTTCGGGTCGTTCTACGCCTATGAGGGCTTGCACCTGCTGCTGCAGGCGATGCCGCAGCTGCGGCGGCGTCATCCGCAGGCCGCGGTTCTGCTGGTCGGCGGCGGCCCGGAGGAGGGGAGGCTGCGGGACCTCGCCGGCGCGCAGGGCCTCGGCGACAGCGTCGTCTTTACCGGACGGGTCCCGCATCAGGAGGTCCAGCGCTACTACGACCTCGCCGATCTGTTTGTCTTCCCGCGGGTCTCGATCCGGCTGACCGAGCTGGTGACGCCGCTGAAGCCGCTCGAGGCGATGGCGCAGGAGCGGATCGTCGTCGCCTCCAACGTCGGCGGCCATCGCGAGCTGATCCGCGACCGGGAGACGGGCTACCTGTTCCCGCCGGACGATCCCCGGCATCTGGCCGCAGGCGTGCTCGCCGCGCTCGACGACCGGGCGTCGTGGCCGCGGATTCGGGCGCGCGCGGCCGAATTCATCGATGCCGAGCGCTCCTGGCCGCACAGCGTCGCCCGCTATGCCGAGGTCTACGCGCGCGTGCTGCGGCGATAGGCGCGCATGCGCGACGGGCGATCCGCCGGAAGGCGCCCGCGGATCTCGCCGAACAGCTCGAGCTGGCCTTCGGTGGTGCTGCGCCAGTCGAACCCCTCGGCATAGGCCCGCGTATCGGCGCGGTCCGGCGGCGCGGCGAGGACGCTGCGAATGGCGGCGGCGAGGCCGCCCGGGGTGCAATCCTCGACGATCCGGCCGGCCGCCGGGGCGGCGACGATGTCGGCCATGCCGTCGATGTCGGAAACCAGGACCGGCGTGCCGCAAGCCATGCTTTCGAGCAGCACGTTGGGCCAGCCCTCGCGCGACGACGGCAGCAGCAGCAGGTCGGCGGCGCTGTAGATTTCCGGCAGGCGATCCTGCGGCATCGCGCCCAGCAGGCGCACGCGGTCGGCGACCCCGCGCTCGCGCGCCAGCGCCTCGATCGCCGGCCGCTCAGGGCCGTCGCCGACGATCACCAGATCGGCCCCCGGCGCCGCCGCCAACGCCTCGACCATCAGGCGGTGGCGCTTTTTCTCGACCAGATTGGCGACCGCGAGCAAGGTCGGCCGGGTCAGGCCCAGGGCGCGCCGCGCCGCGTCCCGCTCCATCGGATGAAAGAAGGCGAGGTCGACCCCGTTGCGCAGCACCCGCGCCCGCTCGGCCGCGATCCCGAGCGCGGCGAGCCTGCGCTTCAGCCCGCTCGACACCGTGATCAGCCCGGCGGCGCGCGCCGCCGCCCACCGGATCCAGCGGCGCGGAGCGGCGTATGTCGGGATCAGGTCGAGGTCGTCGCCCCGCGCGGTGATGACGACGGGGCGGCCGAGCGCGCGGCCGAGCAGCACCGCGGCGACCCCGTCCGGGTAGAAGTAATGCGCGTCGATCAGGTCGAAGCCGCGGCCCTCGCGGATTTGCCGGCGCAGGACCGGCAGCGCCGCGGCGTAGAGCGCCAGCGGCGCCGTGCTCATGCCGATCTTCGGCAGCAGCGGGTAGCGCGGATGATCGACCGGCAACCCGTGCCGGAGCTCCTCCCGAGGGGTGCGGGCGATCACCGCGTAGCGGCCGAACCGCGCGGCCGCGAACGGGAACCACGGGCAGGGCGCCATGACGCGGGCGGCGACGCGGCCGCTCGCGACCAGCTGTCGCAGCCGCGTCTCGACAAAAATTCCGTGCTGCGGCCGCGCCGCGCTCGGATACAACGTCGTGAAGGTGAGGATCCGCACCGGCAAGTTCCGATCTCTTCAGAGCCCGACGATAAATGTCTGCGCCGCATCAATCGCTCACTCGTCGTGCCCGCGAGAGCGCAGGGTTGTCCGGGGAAGATACTTTGCCGAGAGAAGGAATGAAATCGGCTCCCCCATTTTGTCTTGCGCGGACCAAGGCTGCGCCCGGGGGCGTCGATCACCGGGTCGGGCCCACGGCTGCCCGGTTGAATTGCCGATACAATGTGAGCGTGCTTTATATACCTGACAACGCAACCCCAGACACCCCTTGCCCGGACTTGTTCCGGGCATCCACGTCCATGCGACGGTCGCGGGAGCGCCGAAGGAAGGCGTGGACGCCCACGGATCAAGTCCGTGGGCTGAAGGCCCACGGGTCGAGCCCGGCCGAGGGGACCATGGGTTGTTTCGTAGCCCTGTATTGCGACCCAATTCCGGGACAGTCGTGGGGCGAGCCCGGCGCTGACGGCTTCAGGCCGGTATCCGATCGAGACAATCCGGTTCATCCCGGCGCCGCCTGATGCCGGTTTACCGCAACCCGGATTTCCGGCGACCGCCGCAGCGGGCTCGGCGCGATTTTTGACGGGGCCGCGGACGACAGCTTTTTCGCGCTGCCGGGGTGGTACGATCTGATGGCGCGCCACGGCGCGCCCGCCGGCGCCGAGATCCGCGTCTACGCCGACGAGCGGCCGGGCTCGGCCACGGCGCTGGTGCTGCGGACCGCGGCGGACCGGGAGCGGCGCCTCGCCAGCCTCGCCGACATCTACAGCGTCGAGCACGGCATCCTCTTCGCGCCGGGAGCCGACCTCGCCGCCGGGCTCGACACGATCCTTGCCGAGATCCGCGCCGAGCGGCCGCGCCGGGAGAGCCTTCTTCTGTCGGCGCTCGACCCGGCCGACGCGAGCTACCAGGCCGCGTTCGCCGCCCTTCGCCGGGCCGGGTTTCTCGTCGAATGCGTGTTCCAGTTCGTCACCTGGTACGAGGAAACCCGGGGCTTGAGCTTTGCCGATTATGTCGCGGCGCGGCCTGCCGAGCTGCGCAACACCTGGCGCCGCAAGCGCCGCCGGCTCGAGCGCGGCGGGCGGGTGCGGAAAACCTTTCTCTGCGGCGTCGCCGGCATCGACCAGGCGATCGCCGACTACGAGGCGGTCTACGCCGCGAGCTGGAAGCCGGCCGAGGCCTATCCGGGCTTTGTCCCGGCGCTGATCCGGCGCGCCGCCGAGGCCGGCGCCCTGCGGCTCGGCCTCTATCATGTCGACGGCCGCCCGGCGGCGGCGCAATTGTGGACGATGTGGCGCGGCCGCGCCGTGATCCACAAGCTCGCCCACGACAAGCGCTTCGACGATTTGTCGCTCGGCACGATCCTGACGATGGAGATGATCGAGCGCGCGCTCGAAGAGGACCGGCCGCGCGAGATCAGCCTCGGCATCGGCGACGACCCGTACAAAAAGCTGTGGCTGCCGCGCCGGCGCGAGCGCTGGGGGATCAGCGCCGCCAACATCCGCGCGCCGCGCGGCCTGGGCTTCGGCCTCAAGCGCGAGGCGGCCAAGGTCTATCACCGGCTCCGCGGCGAGCGCGTGACCCCGTTCGGCTGACCGCTTTCGCGCGATTTCACCATGCCCCACACCCTCGCCTATTCGCCGCTGATCCCGCCCAACCTCTTCATCCTCGCGGGGCTGATCGGCGTCGTCCTCGCCTGGCGCCGGCGCCGGCTCGGCCTGTGGACGGCGACCGTGTCGGTCGGCCTCCTGTACCTCGCCGCGACGCCGCTCGTCGCCTATTGGCTGGCGGCGTCGGCCGACGCGCTCGCCGGCGCGATCCCGGCGCCGGCCGCGGCCGGGCCGCCCGGCGCGATCATCGTCCTCTCCGCCGATCTCTTGCACGCCGCCGGGCCGGGGCAAGGCGACACGGCCGGGCCGATCACGCTCCAGCGCCTCGCCGAAGCCGCGCGGCTGCAGCGGCGGCTGGGCCTGCCGATCCTGGTCAGCGGCGGCTGGATCGCCAATGCCGATGATTCGCTGGCGAGGCTGATGGAGAAAGCGCTCGAGGACGATTTCGGCCTGCATGCCCGCTGGCGCGAGGAGCGCTCGCGCAACACCTTCGAGAACGCCTCGTTCTCGGCGGCGATCCTGCGCCAGGCGGGCGTCGCGTCGGCCTTGGTCGTCACCAACCCGCGGCACATGGCCCGCGCGCTGTGGGCGTTCCGCGCCGTCGGCTATCCGGTGACCGCCGCGCCCACGCCGGGCGAGCGGACGCTCTCGTTCTCGGCCGGCGCCTTGCTGCCGCAGGTTCCGGCGCTGCAGGACAGCTACTATGCCCTGCACGAGCTGATCGGCCTCGCCTGGTATGCTTGGCGCTATCGTCCGGCATGATGCTCAGCGCGGGGCGACGATCCCGAACAGGCCCAGCGCCAGCAGCACGAAGCCGGCGATCTCGGCGCGGCTGAAGCGGTCGCGGAACAGGCGGCGGGAGGCGACATAGCTGAAGAACAGCTCGATCAGCCCGAGGGTGCGCACATTGGCGACCGGCTCGAGCGCCATCGCCGTGAACCAGCAGGCCGACGCGGCCGCCCCCATCCCGCCGGCGATCAGCGAGACCCGCCAGGCGCGCATCACGGCGATCACCGTTGCCGGATGGCGCCACAGCAGAAACCCGCCGAGCGCTGCCGTCTGCAGGGTTTGCGCCCAAACGAGGCTGTAGGCCGCGGCGAGAAACAGCGAGGGGGTGTCGAGCGCCAACGCCGCGCCGCGATAGCCGACCGCGGCGATTGCAAAGGCGGCGCCCGAGCCCAGCCCCAGGAGCGCCGAGCGCGACGACCAGCCGCGCAGCGCCGCACCCGGCGCCCGGCTCGCGCCCGGCAGCGTCAGCAGCATCACGCCGGCGGTGGCGAGCGCCACCGCGGCGGCGGCGGCGAGGGTCAAGGGGTCGCCGAGCAGAACGACGCCGAACACCGCGACCTGCACCAGCTCGGTCTTGGAATAGGCGACCCCGAGCGCGAAGTTGCGCTCCTCCATGTTGCGCAGCAGGAGCGCGGTCGCGGCGATCTGCGACAGCGAGCCGAACACCGTCCAGACCAGGAATAGAGGGCCGATGCGCGGGAGCGCGCCGCCGACCGCGTCCCAGACGCCGAGCATGACCGCGGCGAGCCAGGCGAGGGCGAACGGAAGCCCATAGAGAAACCGCACCAGGGTCGCGCCCAGCGCGCCCAGATCCGCCGTCAAATGCCGCTGCGCGGCGTTGCGCAGGGTCTGCGCGAACGCGGCCCCGATCGTGATCGGGACCCACAGCCACGGCAGCTCCGCCATCGCCCCCTTGCCTCCGGTCGCGCTTCGAGGCGCACGCGAAGGCGCGGGCCCGGCCGACCGGGCCTCTATACCGGCATCGTGCGGTTCTGGTGGGCGCGGCCGATTTTCGCAGTCGCCTCGCGGTGGCCGGCGATGACGCGCACCCCCTCATCGAGCCTGGCGACGATGTCGTCGGGGCCGGCGGTTTCGAGGAACGGCACGCGGTTGCGGCGGCAGGCGGCGAACACCCGCTGCCGCGCCTCGCGCATCTCCGGCGGGTAGGGGTCGCGCGGGACCGTCGGGTAGCCGAGCGCGAGCCCGAGGTCGCCGGGCCCCAATTCGGCGAAGCCGAGCCCCGGCACGGCCAGGATCTCCTCGCAGCGGGCGATGCCCTCCGGGCTTTCGAGCTTGACCCCGAGCAGCAGCTCGCCATCGGGGTCGAGCGGCCAGGGCTCGCAGCGGGCGAGGTATTCCTCGGCCGAGAGCCCCCAGATCGGGGCGGCGGTCGCCTCCGAGCCGCGCCCGCGCGTGCCGACGCCGAGCCCGGCCGCCGCCCGGCGGCTTGCGCCGCGCATGCGCTCGACCGGCGACGGCAGGCCGGGGTCGACGCCGGCCCGATGGTGCGGGTAGCGGCAGGATTCGACAAAGGCCAGCACCGCCTGCGCCGATTCGGCCTGGCACAGCAGGATGCCGTGCGCGCCGCGGCCGAGGATCTGGCGGAGCTGCCAGGCGTTGAAGCGGACATCGGCGGCCTCGACGCCGTTGACCGGGGCCTCGACGACGACGGTCGGGGTGCGGTGGCCGGAGCGCGTCGGCCCGCCTTCGACGAGCCCTTGCATGTATTCGGCAAGGCCCGCCATGTCGAACGACCCGTGCTCCATCCCGACATTGATGTAGTCGGCCCAGGTCAGGGCGTCCTCGCGGCCCTGGGCGCGGGTCAGCACATGGCCGCTGTGGCCGCCGACGTAATAGATCGCCTGGTCCTGCGCCAGAAGCTCGATCGCGCGGTTGATGCGGCCGGCCATGGTTTCCCCTTCCATGATGCCGGGCAGGCGACCCGGCCCGCGGCCGCCCCGGATCAGCTCCAGCCTTCGCGCGGCAGCTGCGCGGCCAGCTCGGTGCGGACCGCATCGAGCGCGGCATGGATGTCGGCGAGCCGGCTGAGGTCGGCGGCGGCGAGCGGCGCCTCCCGCGGCTGCTTCGCCATCGCCGCCAGGATGTTGATCTGCTCCTGAAACAACCGCTTTTCCAATGCGCTCAGCTGATCGATCAACTCACTCACGGCAAGCTCCTCTCTTCGCCAAGCAAGGGCGGCAACGCTGTTCCCGGCGCAGCCGGCGCGGGCCACCCTCGCTAATAAAACAAATCGTGCCGGCCAATCGGCTTTGCCAGCCCTTAATGCGGGCCGCGCGGTTGCGCGGCGCCGGGCGCGCCCGGCGATTTGCGCCTTGCGCCGCCGTTGACCGGCCGCGCCGCGCGGCTATAGTCCGGCCGCGCGGCGGGCGTGGCGGAATGGCAGACGCGGCAGACTCAAAATCTGTTGTCCGAGAGGACGTGGGAGTTCAAGTCTCCCCGCCCGCACCAGCAAGATCGAATGGTTGCGCGGCCGGCGACTGCTTCTGATCCGAACAAAGCGCAGAGGCTGCTTGGCTTGGCGACCCTGCTCGGCGCCTCGATCAGCCGAGGCTCTTGGACGCCATTTCGTAGGTGTTCTTGCTGAGCGCGGGGGTGGCGAGGATGCGGCCGAGCTGTTGGCGCATCAGCGCCTGGCGGGCCGGGTCGACGCGCCGCCACGCGCAGAGCGGCTGGACCAGGCGGGCCGCCAGGGTGGCGTTGGCCGGGTCGAGCGCCAGCACCTCGTCGGCGAGGAAGGCGTAGCCGTCGCCGCCCGCGGTGTGAAAGCGCAATTGGTTGCCCTGCGAAAACGCGCCGACCAGCGCCCGCGCCCGGTTCGGGTTCTTGCGCGAGTAGGCGGGATGCCGGGTCAGCCCGCGCACCCGGGCCGGCGTCTGCGGCAGCGCCGAGCGCGCCTGCAGGGCGAACCATTTGTCGATCACCAGATCGTCATGCGACCAGGCGGCGAAGAACCGGGCCAGCGCCGCGGCGCGCTCCGGGCGGTCGAGGTCGACCAGCACCGCGAGCGCTGCGAGCACGTCGGTCATGTTGCCGCCGGCGTCGAGTTGCGCCTTGGCGAGCGCCGCGCCCGCCGCGGCGTCGGCGGCGGCGAGATAGGCGAGGCAGGCGTTGCGCAGCGCCCGCCGCCCGATCGCCGGGCCGTCGATCCGGTACGGGCCGGGATCGGCAAGACTTGCGTATGCGGCGGTGAATTGCGCGGCGAGCGCGCGGCCGATCGTCTGTCGGGCGGCTTCGCGGACGGCGTGGATCGCGTCGACATCGACCACCTCGAGCTGATCGGCGAGAAACCCTTCGCCCGGCAGGCTCAGCGCCTCGGCGGCGAAGGCCGGGTCGCGATCGGCGCCGGCGAGGGTCTGCCGCATCGCCGCGACGAGCTCGGGATCGAGCGCCGGCGCCGCGCCGCCCTGCCGAACCGCCTCGATCGCGTCGAGCAGGATGCGGGTCGCGGCCTGCTGGCCCGCCTCCCAGCGGGCGAACGGCTCGGGGTCGTGGATCGCGAGGAATTTGAGCCGCTCGAGCGAGACGCCCTTCAGCTTGACGGGCGCCGAAAACCCGCGCAGCAGCGACGGCGCCGGGGCCGCCGGCAGGTCGACAAAGCGGAAGCTCTGCCGCGCCTCGGCAAACCGGAGCACCCGCGTCCCGGCCCGGCTCTCCGCCTCGCCCTCGAGCCGGGTCGCAAGCTCGGCGCCGTCCGCGCCCAACAGGCCGATCGCGAGCGGGATCAGCATCGGCTCCTTTTCGGGCTGGCCCGGCGTCGGCGGCGTGCGCTGCGCGACAGTCAGCTCCCAGCTCTTCGCCGCCGCGTCCCAGCGGTCCTCGACGGTGATCTCGGGCGTGCCGGCCTGCTCGTACCACGGCTTGAACCGGTCGAGCGCGACGCCGCTGGCATCCTGCATCGCCGCGACGAAATCCTCGATCGTTGCGGCCTGGTTGTCGCGCCGGCGGATGTACAGATCCATGCCGGCGCGGAACCCCGTCCTTGCCGACGAGCGTGTGGATCATCCGCACCAGCTCGGCGCCCTTGTTGTAGACCGTCGGCGTATAAAAATTGTCGATCCGCAGATAGCTCTGCGGCCGCACCGGGTGGGCGAGGGGTCCGGCGTCCTCGGGGAACTGCATCGCCCGCAAGGCGCGCACCTCGGCGATGCGCTTGACCGCGCGGCTGCCCTGGTCGGCCGAGAACTCCTGGTCGCGGAACACGGTCAGCCCTTCCTTCAGCGACAGCTGAAACCAGTCGCGGCAGGTCACCCGGTTGCCGGTCCAGTTGTGGAAGTATTCGTGCGCGATCACCGCCTCGATGTTCTGGTAGTCGGCATCGGTCGCGGTCTCGGGCTTGGCCAGCACATAGCGCGTGTTGAAGATGTTGAGGCCCTTGTTCTCCATCGCACCCATGTTGAAGTCGCTGACCGCGACGATGTTGAACACGTCGAGGTCGTATTCGAGGCCGAATGTCTCCTCGTCCCAGGCCATCGCCTTTTTCAGCGAGGCCATCGCGTGCCCGCATTTGTCCTCGTCGCCGCGCCGCACCCAGACGGCCAACGCCACCTCGCGGCCGGAACGCGTCGTGAACCGGTCCTCGACCGCGACGAGGTCGCCGGCGACCAGCGCGAAGAGATAGGAGGGCTTGGGGTGTGGATCGACCCATTTCGCCCAATGCCGCCCGTGGTCGGCCTCGCCCGCGCCGGCCGGGTTGCCGTTCGACAGCAGCACCGGAAACCGCGCCTTGTCGGCGGTGACCGTCGTCGTGTAGCGGGCCATCACATCCGGCCGGTCGAGGAAATAGGTGATCCGGCGGAAGCCTTCGGCCTCGCATTGGGTGCAGAAATTGCCGCCCGACATGTAGAGGCCGGAGAGCTCGGTGTTGCCCTCGGGCGCAATGCGGGTCTCGACCTCGAGGGCGAATGCGTCGGGCGCCTCCTCGATGATCAGCCCGCCCTCTTGCGGCAGTCGATAGCGGTTGGCGCCGAGCGGCTCGCCGTCGAGCCGCAATGCAATCAGCTCCAGCGCCTCGCCGTCGAGATGCAGCGGCGCGTTCGGCGTCGCTGCGGCCGGGTTGCGGCGGATCGTCAGGCGCGACCTGACCCGGGTGTCCCCGGCGCCGAGCTCGAAGGCGAGATCGACCGTGTCGATCAGAAAATCAGGCGGCCGGTAATCGGCGAGCCGGACCGGCTGGGGCGGCGCCGCATCGGGTAAAAGATCGAGCATCAGGGTGGCACCCGCGGGATTGTGCAGCCCGGCAGCCTATCCCGTCGCACCGACGATGCAAATCGCCGGAGGCCGGGGCGGACGATAATTTCGTTGAGATCGTCGAAAGCCGCGTCGTTCCCGCTTGACTGACGCATATCTCGGTGGTTATACGTCCAATCAATAGCCAGGAGGTTATTGATCCCAAATGCCGAACGCCCACGATGTGCTCTTCAGAACGCTCGCCGATCCGACCCGGCGGACGATCTTTGAGCGCCTGTGCCGCGACGGGGAACAGACGGTCGGGGCTCTGACGGCTCGCGCCGGGGTCTCGCAACCGGCCGTCTCAAAGCATCTTGGGCTCCTGAAGCGGGCCGGGCTGGTGCGCGGCCGCCGCGAAGGCCGCCAGACGCACTACAGCGCGCAGCCCGGCGCCTTGGCCCCGCTGATCGACTGGACAAGCCAAATGGCCGGGTTCTGGCAAAGCCGGTTCGACGATCTCGAAGATCTGCTCAAAAGGATGGACCAATGACCAATGCTGCGACCGAAACGCGCTCCGTCGTCGTCGAACGGGAGATGCCTTTTCCGCCGGAGAAGATCTGGCGCGCGCTCACCCGGCCGCACCTGATCGAGGAGTGGCTGATGAAGAACGACTTCGAGGCTGTCGTGGATCGCCGTTTCAATCTTCGCGCAGACTGGGGGGCCTCGGGTACGCGCGCGCGGCATCGAGATTGCTTCGCTCCGCTCGCAATGACAGCAATTTTCCGTGTCATTGCGAGGAGCGCAGCGACGAAGCAATCTCGATCCGGTGATGCGATCCGATAGAAAACCGCTCTTAAGGAGGAGAAACGGGCATGAAGAAGAGCGGGTCGGAGGGGAGCAAGTCTCCTTCGCAGCTGATAGACGCCAGAACCGAGGAGCTGGGCGACTGGCGGGGCAAGATGCTCGGCCGGCTCCGCGCCTTGGTCAAGGAAGCGGATCCCGAGATCGTCGAGGAGTGGAAGTGGAGAGGGGTTCCGGTGTGGTCGCACGACGGATTGGTCTGCACTGGCGAAACTTACAAGAACGTCGTGAAGATGACCTTCGCCAATGGGGCGGCCCTGAAGGATCCGTCGGACCTCTTCAACTCGAGCCTCGACGGGAACACAAGGCGCGCCGTCGACTTCCGCGAGGGCGAGACGATAGACGAGGAGGCGTTGAAGACTCTCGTTCGCGCCGCCGTGACCCTGAACAAGTCCAAAGCTCAAAGCTGATCCACGGAACTATCGGCGCTCGGGGGT
>CAVQSZ010000014.1:0-252547 GCA_963716115.1 uncultured Alphaproteobacteria bacterium | reverse complement strand
GCCGCGTCGTTTCTCCCTCGCCCCGCTTGCGGGGAGAGGGTCGGGGTGAGGGGGAAAGCTGTCGATGCCGGAAATCATGACCGACTTCTTCCCCGGCTTCGAGCGCCGCCGGGTCGCGACCTCGGGGGCCGAGATCAACCTCGTCACCGGCGGCAGCGGGCCGCCGCTCCTGCTGCTGCACGGCTACCCGCAGACCCACCTGATGTGGCGCAAGGTGGCGCCGCGCCTGGCCGCGGAATTCACTCTCGTGATCCCCGATCTGCGCGGCTACGGCGACAGCGCGAAGCCGCCGGCCGGCGCAGACTGCGTCAATTATTCGAAGCGCGCATTGGCGCAGGACCAGGTCGAGACGATGGCGGCGCTGGGCTTCGAGCGCTTCATGGTCGCGGGCCACGACCGCGGCGCCCGGGTCGCGCACCGGCTGGCGCGCGACCATGGCGAGCGGGTCGAGCGGCTGGCGCTGCTCGACATCGTGCCGACCCTCTACCGCTTCGAGACGATCGACCAGAAGGCGGCCACCTCGAGCTGGCACTGGTTCTTTCTGATCCAGGGCGGCGGATTGCCGGAAAAGCTGATCGGGGCCGAGCCCGAATTCTACCTCCGCCACAGCCTGCGCGACCCGGCGGTGTTCGAGCCCGAGGCGTTCGCCGAATACCTGCGCTGCTTCCGAAACCCCGAGACGATCCGCGCCACCTGCGCCGAGTACCGCGCCGGCGCCGGGATCGACCTCGTCCACGACCGCGCCGACCGTGATCGCCGCCTCGCGATGCCGCTCCTCGTGCTGTGGGGGCGGCGCAGCTCGCAGGGCAGCGGCTACGATGTGCCCGGGGTCTGGCGCGACCATGCCGAAAACGTCGACGGCCACGCCATCGACAGCGGCCATTTCATCCCCGAGGAGGCGCCCGACGCCGCCTACCAGGCGCTGCGCGGGTTCTTCGCCGGCGCGTGAGCCTCGTCACACTCGGCGGGTTTTCTCCGCTATAGTGCCCCCGAATAACAAAGCCGCTTAAGCGCGCCGGCGCGCCCGGCCGGCGGCGCTGTCGGGAGGAGAGGCCATGCGGCGCCGGAGCATTCTCGGCGGGGTCGCCGCGCTCGCTGCGGGAGGCGGATTTGCCGCGGGCGTCCGCGCGCAGCAGAGGGCGACCAGGTTCGAGCTCGTCGTCAACCTGAAGACGGCGAAAGCGTTGGGCCTCGCCGTGCCGCCGTCGATCCTCGCCCGCGCCGACGAGGTCATCGAATGAGGCGCCGCGAGCTCGTGCTGCTTTTGGGGGTTGCAATGACAGGGTCGCTCCCCCTTCGCGCCCAGCAGAAGGCGGCGCCGGTGATCGGCCTCCTCGGTCTCGGGTCGCCCGACACCAGCGCTTCGTTTATGGCGGCGTTCCGCCAGGGGCTGAGCGAAATCGGCTGGGTCGAGGGGCAGAACGCGGCGATCGAATATCGCTGGGCCGAGGGTCGCTATGATCGGCTGCCGGCGTTGGCCGCCGACCTCGTCGGCCGCAAAGTCGACGCGATCGTGACCAGCAGCACCACCGGGATCCAAGCGGCGAAGAGCGCCACCTCGACGATCCCGATTGTCTTCACCGGCGGCGGCGACCCGGTTGCGGAGGGCTTCGTCGCCAGCCTCGCCCGGCCGGGCGGCAACCTCACCGGCGTCAGCTTCCTGACCGTCGGGCTGATGCCCAAGCGGCTGGAGCTGCTTTCCGATCTCGTTCCCCGGGCCAAAGTGATCGCCCTGCTCGTCAACCCGAACAATACGGCCAGCGCCGGGCAGATGATCCGAGAGGTGCAGGAGGCGGCGGGCGCGAAGGGGGTGCGGCTTCGTATCGTGAAGGCCGGCGCCGAAAGCGACTTCGCGACCGCCTTTGCCTCCCTTGTGCAGCAGCACGCCGGCGCGCTCGTCGTCGGCGCGGACCCGCTCTTCTACAGCCGGCGCGAGCAGCTCGTGGCGCTGGCGGCGCGCCATGCTGTCCCGGCGATGTATGAATGGCGCAAGTTCGTCGCCGCCGGCGGGCTGATCAGCTATGGCGCGAGCCTTGCCGCCGCGTGGCGGCAGGTCGGCGTGTACATCGGCAAGATACTCCACGGCGCCAAGCCGGCCGACCTGCCGGTCCAGCAGCCGACGACATTCGAGCTGGTGGTCAATCTCGAGACCGCCAGGACGCTCGGCCTGACGGTCCCGCAATCGATCCTCGCCCGCGCCGACGAGGTCATCGAATGAAGCGCCGGTTCGTAATCGCGTTGCTCGTCGGGATCGCCCTGGCGCCGCTGCTTTCTGCGGGGGCGGCGGAGCCGGCGATGATGTTTCACGTCGGGATCGTCAACTTGAACTCGCCGCGTTCGGCGCCGTTTACCGTCGCCTTCGAGCAGCGGCTTCGCGAGCTCGGCTATGTCGAGAGGCAAAACCTCGCGATCGACTTTCTTGGGCTGAATGGACACATCGAGCGCCTTCCGGAAGCGATGGAAGAGCTGGTCCGTCGAAAGGTCGACGTGATCCTCGCTGCCGGTCAGGAGGTGATGCTGAAGGCGGCGAAACAGGCCACCGGCACGATCCCGATCGTCATGATAGCGATCAACTACGACCCCCTCGCGCTCGGCTATGTCTGGAGCCTCGCGCGACCGGGGGGCAACATCACCGGGGTCTTTCTTATGCAACCCGAGCTGACCGGCAAGCGTCTCGAATTGCTGAAGCAGACGGTCCCCGACATCGCCCGCGCGATCGTGTTCTCGGACGCCTATGGAGCCGCCCAGGTCGATGCTGCGACGACGGCAGCGCAGACCCTGCGGTTGCCGATCAAATCGATCGAATTGCGCGACCCGCCCTACGATTACGCAAGAGCCTTGGAGGCTGCTCAGCCTCGGCCCGGCGACGCGCTCCTCTTCACGACGTCTATCTTTTTCTTTCGCGACCGTGATCGCCTAGCCGAACTCGCATTGCAGCACCGGCTGCCATCGATGTTCACCCAGCGGGAAATTACCGAGGCGGGCGGGCTGATCTCCTACGGGACGAACGTTCCCGGGATGTTTCGGCTCGCCGCCGACTATGTCGACAAGATCTTGAAAGGTACGGCGCCGGCCGACCTTCCGGTCCAGCAGCCGACGACCTTCGAGCTGGTCATCAACCTAAAGACCGCCAAGGCGCTCGGCCTCACCGTGCCGCAGTCGATCCTCGTCCGCGCCGACGAGGTGATCGAATGAGGCGCCGCGAGTTCTTGCTCATGTTGACCGGCGCGATCAGCGCGGCCCGCCCATTGCGCGCGCAGCAGCGAGCGATGCCGATTATCGGCTATCTCGCCAGCTCGACCCCGAAGACGAATGTTTCGCTGCTGCCGGCGTTCCACCGTGGGCTGGCCGAAGCCGGCCGGGTCGAGGGATAAAACGTGGCGATCGAATACCGTTGGGCCGAGGACCGCTACGACCGGCTGCCGGCATCGGCCGCCGAGCTGGTTGCCCGCAAGGTCGATCTGATCGTGTCGACCGGCGGCAGCACCGGGGCGAAGGACGCGACCGCGACGATTCCGGTCGTCTTCATTTCGTGGCCGATGGTGGGCTGATCAGCTACGGGCCGAGCTTCCCGGCGATCTTTCGCCAGGCCGGGGTCTACGCCGGCAAGATTCTCGGCGGCGCCAAGCCGGCCGACCTGCCGGTCGAGCAGCCGACCCGATTCAACCTCGCCCTAAATCTCGCCACCGCCAGGAGCCTCGGACTGACGATCCCGCCGACGATCCTCGTCCGCGCCGAGGAGGTGGTCGAATAACGACGGAGCGGCCCCGTCGCTTGCCCGGCTGCTCTCACCCGTGCCATGGTCTTCCCGCCGGGCACGGGTCTGGGCTCGGGCGGCGCGGGATGGCGATCGATACGCTGAAGGTTGCAAAACGACTGCGCGAGGCCGGCTTCAGCGAGCCGCAGGCCGAGGCGGTCGTCGCCACCGTGCAGGAAGCGGCGCAAGGCGCCGATCTCGCCACCAAGGCGGACCTCGCCGAGGTCAGCAGCGAGCTCAAGGCGGAGATCGCCGAGCTTCGCGCGGAGGCAAGAGCCGAATTCGCCGCTCTGCGCAGCGAGATGCGGCAATCCGAGCTGCGCCTCGAAGCGAAGATCGAGGCGATGAAGGCAGATATCCTGAGCCGGGTGTTCGGCCTGATCCTCGGCGCGCTCGTCGTCAATATTGTCGCGATCGTCGGCGCCGTGCTCGCGGCGGCGAAGCTGATCGGGCACTGAGCGCCGATCCCCGGCGACGCGCGCGGCAGCAGCGGCGGCGGTCTGCAACCCAGCCGAGGAGAAGCGGCGATGGCCGATCCCGTGGTCTTGTACGATGTCGACGACAAGGTCGGAATCATCACCCTGAACCGGCCGGAAAAGCTCAACGCGATCAGCCCGAATTGCAGCGCCAGCTGCTCGGCGCCTTCGCCCGCGCCGACGCCGACCCGGCGACCAGCGTCGTGCTGCTGCGCGCCGAGGGCCGCAGCTTTTGCGCCGGCTACGACATCGGCGCCAAGGAGCCCGGCAAGGACGACTGGCGCAGCGACCCGACCAAGGCGCACGCGCATCTGCATCCCCAGCTCGAATTCGAGATGGCGCCGTGGCTGATGACCAAGCCGGTGATCGCCTCGGTGCAGGGCCACGTCATGGGCGGCGGCTGCGAGTTGGTCATGCTGTGCGACCTGACGATTGCCGCCGACAATGCGGTCTTCGGCGAGCCCGAGGTGCGGTTTTCGGCGGTCGGCCCGGCGATCGTGATGCCCGCGATCATCGGCTGGAAGAAGGCGCGCGAGCTCCTTTATTTCGGCGACACGATCGACGCTCCGACAGCGCTCGGCCTCGGCATGGTCAACCGCGTCGTCCCGCTCGCCGAGCTGAAGGAGGCGAGCCTGCGCTGGGCCAAGCGGCTGTCGCTGATCTCGCCCGAGGCGCTCTACGCGACCAAGCGCGCGGTCAACCGCGCCGCCGACGCGGCGGGGTTCCGCACGGCGCTCTATGCCGGGCTCGACGTGGTCGGCCCGCTCTACGCGGCCAAGACCGAATTCGGCGCCAAATTCCGCGAGATCGTCGAGGCCGAGGGCGTGCCGGCCGCAGTCCGCTGGCGCTCGGCGCAGTTCAAGGAATAGCCGCCCTCAAGCCAAGGGCTTCAGCTCGCCGAGGATCGTCGGCAGCAGCTCGGACACGGTCGGGTGGATGTGCATCGCGCGCTGCATGACCGTGTAGGGCGCCTTGGCGTACATCAGGTCGATGATCGCATGGACCGCCTCGTCGCATCCGGACCCGAGCAACGAGGCGCCGAGGATTTCCTTGGTGTCGCCGTCGACCAGGATGCGCATGAAGCCCTGGGTCTCGCCCTTTTCGATCGCGCGCGCGACCCGCGTCATCGGCCGCTCGCCGACCAGCACCCGGCGGCCGCTGCGGCGCGCCTCGGCCATCGTCATGCCGGCCCGGCCCAAGGGCGGGTCGGTGTAGAGCGCATAGGCGGTGATCCGGTCCGTCACCCGGCGCGGGTCATGGTCGAGCAGATTGGCGGCGACGATCTCGTAATCATTGTAGGCGGTGTGGGTGAAGGCGCCGCGGCCGTTGCAGTCGCCGAGCGCCCAGATCCCCGGCACATTGGTGCGCAACTCGTCGTCGACGATGATGGAGCCGCGCGCGTCGCAGTTGACGCCGGCCTTGTCGAGGCCGAGATCGTCGGTGTTGGCGCGGCGGCCGACCGCCAGCAGCAGATGCGAGCCGACGATCTCCGGCGCGCCTTCGGTGCAATCCACCTTGGCGACGATGTCGTCGCCCCGCTTGGCGAGGCTGATGCATTCGGCGTTCAGCCGGATGTCGACGCCCTCGCGCTCCAGGATCTGCCTGATTGCTTCGGACACATCCTCGTCTTCGCGCGGAACGAGGTGCTGCGCCATCTCGATGATCGTCACCGCGCTGCCGAAACGCCGGTACATCTGGCCGAACTCGAGCCCGATATAGCTGCCGCCGACGATCACCAGATGGCGCGGCAGGAAATCGACCGCCATCATCGACGAATTGGTCAGATAGGGGATCTGGTCGATGCCCGGCATCGCCGGCGCCGCGGCCCGCCCGCCGACATTGATGAAGATGCGTTCGGCGCGCAGCCGCTCGGCGCCGATCTCGACCTCGCGCGGCGAGACGAAGCGGGCATGCCCGCGATAGAGGGTCACGTTGGCCGCCCCTTCGAGGGCCGCGGTCAGCCCGTCGCGCGACTGCGCGACGATCGCGTCCTTGCGCGCCTTGACCCGCTTCATGTCGACGCCGACGCCGCCGGCGAGCGCGACGCCGTACTCGGCCGCCCGCCGCGCCGTCTGCGCCGCATAGGCGCTCGCCACCAGCGCCTTGGTGGGCGTGCAGCCGGTGTTGACGCAGGTGCCGCCGACCAGATTGCGCTCGGCCACCGCCACCTTCATGCCGGCCCCGGCCAGCCGCAGCGCCAAGGACGGCCCGGCCTGCCCGGCGCCGATGACGATCGCGTCGAAGTCGGTCATGGGCACTTGCGCTCAGGCGTCTAAGCCGGGGCGAACAAATCCGACGCGGCGGCCTGTTGCGGCGAAGCGGGCGTCGGCGGCGCAGCGAAGGCGCTGTCCTTTTGCAGCACCGGCAACACCCGGTCGGCGAAGAGGCGCATGTTCTTTTCGGCGTCCGCATGCGGGATGCCGCCGAACGAGAATTCGGTGACCACATGGTCGGTCCCGGTCACCCGCTGCAATTCGGCGATCTGCCCGATGCAGTCCTCGGGCGTGCCGACGATCTGGATCTTGACGTAGAACTCGGTCGCCCGGACCCGTTCCTCCTCGTCCTGCAGGCGGGCGTAGGTCTTGGCCATCTTGCCGTAGGTCTCGTAGCCTTTGACCGTGGCGAGATGGCCGTCGGAGAAATGGTAGTGGTTGTCGATCGACTCCCATTTCTTGCCGAGCCATTGCATCGCCCGGTCCTGCGCCTCGGCGCGGCTTTCGGCGCACGACACGTTGGTCAAGATGATCGGCGGCGGCGGGTTGTGGCCGACGCTGAGCGCGATCTCGCGATAATTGACGATGCTCTCGGCCGCCTTCGGCCATTCGTTCTGCATCACGACGAGGATGCCGAAGCCGAGCTTGGCCATGATCTCGGCCGATTCCGGGCTCACCGACGAGGCGAAGAAGCGCTCCTCGGGGTGCGAGATCGGGCGCGGCCGGATCGCGGTCTTCGGGATCTGGAAGAACTCGCCCTGCCATTCGAATTCGGGCTCGCTGCAGCGCCTTGCGGATCAGCTGCGCCGCCTCCGCGAAACGCGGCCGGGCCTCGCCCATGGGCACGCGGAAGCCCGCGTATTCGACGCTCGCCGCCCCGCGGCCAAAGCCGAAGAGGCAGCGCCCGCCGCACAATATGTCGAGGAGCGCTATCTCCTCGGCGACGCGGATCGGGTCGTGCCACGGCAAGACGATGACCGAGGTTCCGAAAATGATCCGCTTGGTGCGGCCGGCGAAATAGGCCAGCAGCTGCAGCGGCGCCGGCGACATCGCATAGCCGGTGAAGTGGTGCTCGAGCGCGAACAGCGAGTCGAAGCCCAAGGGCTCGGCGAGGTCGCCCATCGCCAGATGATCGGCGACGACATCGACATCCGGGCGGCCGGGCTCGGACAGCATGTTGAGCGCAATGCCGACTTTCATGGCGGTTCTCCCAATAACGGAGAAAGAAAATCTTTATCGCAAAGGGCGCCAAGGATGCGCGATGTACGCGAAGGATTGTGGCGCCGTCGCGTGCTTCGCGTTCCCATCGTGTCCTCTGCGGTGAAACCTATTTCGCCCGCACGCGGTACCACGGGTGCGGCTGGCCTGGCGTCTTGGCGCGCAGGGTGTAGACCGAGGTGCGGGCGGTGAAGAAGATCGTCTTCAGGTCGGGGCCGCCGAAGGCGAGGTTGGCCGGCACCTCGGGGGTGCGGATCACCCCGATCTTCGTGCCGTCGGGGGCGAAGACCCAGGTCCCGCCGGGGCCGGTGCAATAGACCCGGCCTTCGACATCGACCTTCATGCCGTCGGGCACGCCGTCGGTTTCCTCGGACGACATGTCGGCGAAGATCCGCCGCTTGACCATCGTACCGGCGCCGTCGAGCTCGATCGCGTGGATGTATTGCGCGTGCCGCGTGTTGGCGACGTAGAGGGTGCGCTCGTCCGGCGAGAAGGCGAGGCCGTTCGGGTACTCGAACTCGGCGACGAGGCGGCTTGTCCCGTTGGGCGCCACGGCGTAGACGCCGGAATGCGCCAGCTCCTTGTCGGCGAGCGGCACGCGCAGGCCGGGGTCGGTGAACCAGATGCTGCCGTCCGATTTGCACACGACATCGTTCGGCCGGTTGATCCGCTTGCCGTCGTGGCGGTCGATCAGCACCTCGCTGTGCGCATCGTCGGACCAGCGGGTGAGGCGGCGGTTGCCGCCTTCGCAGACGATGATGCCGCCCTTGCAGGTCGAAGGTGGTTCCGTTGCCTTCGCCGGTCCCGGTGCGCACGGTTTCGGCCGCCTGGCCCGGCCGCAGCCGGTAGAAGACGCTGCTGCGGACATCGGCGAAATAATAGAACCCGTCCGGGCGCCACAGCGGGCCTTCGGTAAAGACGAAGCCCGTCGCCGGGCGTTCGGCCGTATTGGTCTCCAGGATCGCGTCGAGCGCCGGCATCGTCATCCTCCCATCTGCTAAAGCAATCTCGGACCGGTGGCGCCCCCTCCGGGTAAGCCTCGGCTTCGTCTCGTCGACCCTTCTCAACCCTCTCCCCCCGGCGGGGGGAGAGGGAAGGGTGAGGGGGCCGCTCGTACCGAAGAAAGACGTCCTAATCCGAGAGCGCCCGGCAGGCGCGGTCGATGCGCTCGCAGGCGTCGCGCAGGACATCGGTCGAGGTCGCGTAGGAGATGCGGAAATGCGGCGCGAGACCAAAGGCCTCGCCATGCACCACCGCCACCCCTTCGGCCGCCAGCAGGTAGCGGACGAAATCCTCGTCGTTGGCGATCGTCTCGCCCGAGGGCGTCTTCTTGCCGAGGAGCCCGGCGCAGGACGGGTAGACGTAGAACGCCCCCTCCGGTGTCGGGCAGTGCAGGCCCGGGATATGGTTCAGCCGGTCGACGACGAGGTCGCGGCGTTCCCTGAACACGCGGGCATTGGGCGCGATGAAATCCTGCGGCCCGTTCAGCGCCTCGATCGCCGCGGCCTGGCTGATCGAGCACGGGTTGGCGGTCGAGTTCGACTGGACCGCCCCCATCGCCTTGATCAGCGCCTTGGGGCCGCCGGCATAGCCGATCCGCCAGCCGGTCATGCAATACGCTTTCGAGACGCCGTTGACGGTCAGGGTGCGCTCGTAGAGGCGCGGCTCGACCTCGGCGATCGTCTTGAACGAGAAATCGTCGTAGACGAGGTGCTCGTACATGTCGTCGGTCATGACCCAGACCTGCGGGTGGCGCATCAGCACCTCGGCCACCCCCTTCAGGTCGGCCTCGGTATAGGCCGCGCCCGACGGGTTCGACGGCGAGTTCAGGATCAGCCATTTGGTCTTCGGCGTGATCGCCGCGTCGAGGTCCTCGGGCCGCATCTTGAAGCCGTTGTTCTGCGAGCAGGCGACCGGGACGGGCTCGCCGTCGCAGAGCAGCACCATTTCCGGGTACGACACCCAATAGGGTGCGGGGATCACCACCTCGTCGCCGGGGCTCAGGGTGGCGACGAGCGCGTTGTACAGTACCTGCTTGCCGCCGTTGCTGATTGTGATCTGCGAGGGCTCGTAATCGAGCCCGTTCTCGCGCTTGAACTTGCCGCACACCGCTTGCTTCAGCTCGATCCGGCCGTCGAACACGGTGTAGCGGGTCTCGCCGCGGTGGATCGCCGCGATCGCCGCCTCGCGGATGTTCTCGGGCGTGTCGAAATCGGGCTCGCCCTGGCTCAACGCGATGATATCGCGGCCGGCCGCCTTCAATTCGGTGGCGAGCGCTGTGATCGCCATGGTCGGCGAGGGTTTGACGCGGGCGAGACGGTCGGCGAGAAAGGACATGACAGCCTTGGGGTGTGAGAAAGCGCACATACGAGGCTACACGCGAAGCCCGCCGGTGTGAAGCCGGTTCGGGCGCGCGGGATGCTGCTGCGAGGAGGGCGGAGACATGAACAAGTTCAGCTGCACCAGATCGTTGGGCGAGGACATCTATTTTGCGACGCTGATCGCCGAGGACCCTGAACAGGCGAAGGAAATGGTGGTCGCCGAAGTCAACGCGAAATGGGGACGAAGCGGCGGGCGCCCGCGGGAGTGGAACGTGGCGCTGCTCGAGGCCGGAGTGGAAGGCCCCGCCCGCATCCTCGATTGCGGCCACCGCGAGGCGTGAGCCGCCGAAACTGTGCGCCCGAGATCAGCCGAACGCGTCGGGGCCGCGCAGGACGATGCGGGCGTCGCCCTGGCGGCGGGTGGCGCCGATGCGGTCGAGATATTCGAGGATCTGGATCGTCAGGTTGCGGCCGACGCCGGAGCGGTCCTTGAAGACCGACGCGGTGAAGGCGCCCTCGGGCGAGGCGTCGGCCAGCTCGCCGGCGATTTCGGCGAGGGCGGCCAGGGTCTCGGGCAGGAAGAAGCGGTTGTCGGCGACCTTGGCGACGCGGCCCATGCGCTCGGCCCGGCGCAGGAAACGTTCGGCCGCCTCGGGCTCCAGCGCCAGCGCGGCGGCGATCTCGCGCACCCGCGGCGGGCGCAATTCGGCCGCGGCGAGCAACGGCCGCACCCGCTCCCAGAGCTTCTCGTCGGCCGCCGTCAGCCGCGGCCGATGGCCCGGCAGCCGCCACATGCCGCCTTCGCGCGCGACCCGGCCGGCCCCGACGAGCCGCGAGAGCGCGGCGTCGAGCGCCGCCTCGGGCGCGGCCCGGCGCATCTGCTGAAGGAGCGCCGGCCGGGTCGGCCCGAGCGCATCGGGCTGCGCCTCGTGCCAGGCGCCGAGCGCCTCTTCGATCTCGCCGCCGAGCGCGTCCAGCCGCTCGGCGGTGACCGCGACCGCGGCGCGCGCCGGCCCGACCCGCAGGAAATCGCCGGCGAGCGCGTCGAGCTCGGCTTGCGTCAGGTTCCGCGCCAAGGCGAAATTCGCCAGGTCGACAGCGCCCTCGACCGCCAGCAGGCGCTGCGAGCGCCTGCGCCGGGTCGGGTGCTGAGGCGGCGTCGAGCACGGCGAGGCGGGCCGGGAGCCGCCGGCCGCGGCGCGGCGCGAACGGGTCGACGACATGCCCGCCGGCGAGCGTGTGGCGGGCGGCGTGGTCGCGCAACAGGGCGCGGTCGCCGCCGAGCGCGCCGATCGGGCGCTCGAGGTCGATCTGGGCGAACCCGGTCTCGCCGGGATCGATCGCGCGACCGCTCAGCACCGCCAGCCGGCCGACGACATCCGCCGTCCCGAGATGGAGGTGAACCGGCAGCCCGTCGCGCAGCGGCGCTTCGGCAAAGCGCGACGCGCGCAGCTGAAGATCGAGCCGCCGCGCCGGCGCATGCCGCTCGGGGGCCAGGAGCCAGTCGCCGCGGCCGGGCCCGCCGCCCTCGGCAAACGAGCCGGCGATGTTGACCGCGCAGCGCTCGCCGGCCGCAGCAGCCTCGACCGGCCGGTTCTGCGCGTGCAGGCCGCGCACCCGCGCTTCCCGGCCGACCGGGCTGACCAGCAGCCGCTCGCCCGCCGACAGGGCGCCGGAGACCACGGTTCCGGTCACCACCAGACCGATCCCGGGCAGGGTGAAGGCGCGGTCGATCGGCATGCGGAAGAGGCCCGACGGCGGGGTGTCGGCGCGGCTGCGCCGGGCGATGCGCGCGCTTGCCTGGAGATGCGCGGTCAGCGCCGCGATCCCGTCGCCGCTGCGGCTCGATGCCGGGAAGACCGGGGCGTCCGGGTATCCGGCCGCGGCCAGCAGGGCGCGGACCTCGCCCGCCACCGCTTCGACGCGCTCGGGCTCGACGCGGTCGATCTTGGTCACGACCGCGGTGATCTCGGCGACCCCGATCAATTCGAGGATGTCGAGATGCTCCAGGGTCTGCGGCCGCGGCCCGTCATCGGCGGCGACGATCAGCAGCACCCGGTCGATCGACAGCACCCCCGCCAGCATGTTGGGCAGAAAGCGCTCGTGGCCGGGGACATCGACAAAGCCGAGCTCGGTCCCGTCCGGCAGGGTCGCATAGGCAAAGCCGAGATCGATCGTCAGCCCGCGCTGCTTCTCCTCGGGCAGCCGGTCGGCGTCGACCCCGGTCAGCGCCCGCACCAGCGCGGTCTTGCCGTGGTCGATATGGCCGGCGGTGGCGAGGATCACGGCTTTGGCCGGGCCGAGCCGCCGCGAGAATTTGCCCTCTCCACCCCCAGAGGCGGAACGGGAGATTTGAGCGAAGAAGGCAGCCTCGTCCTCGAGGCAGCGCACGTCGAACAGCACGTGGCCATCTTCGATATGGCCGATAACCGAGATCGGTAAGCCACTGAGAGAATGCGCCAGCCAGTCTTGTTTGTCGAGTTATTGATCTATACCAAGCTTTCTAAAAAATATGCTATTTCTTCGGCGTGCGCTTTCTACCAATCGGTCAAAGGACATCGCAATAAACATGATATTTTCCGTGTCACGGTACCGATATTGTGCAACATCACCCGGCATCTCTCTAAAATCTTCGCGTCGCAAATATCTGCGAAAATCGGCTGTCCAATCAGACAAGATATAAACCGTGGTGAGGGCATTGCTCTCGATGTCAATCACGGCGCCAGCCTCTGTACGGGCTCGACCGTTCTTGAGACGATCCACGTATTCCAACGTTGCGCCCACGGGGTCGTCGCGTGAAGCGTCGTCTCGCCCAGGGCGCTTCAGCTCGACCAAGACCAACTGCGACGGGGGCTTGGCGCCATCATGGAACGCCGCAAACCCCGACTCGAATATCGCAATGTCGGGCCGTATAAGAGAAGCATCCGTACCTCCAGTTATCCGCCTAACGCTTATATCAGAATACAAATGTTCGTGAAATGCAAGTCGTTCGTCAATAAGCCATAGGTTCTGTTGTTCATAGCTAACGTTGCCACTCTGCTTACCTTTTGGGAATACGATGTTGTGCAGGACCTCTTCCCTTCGGTAGCCGCCTTCAGGAGTGATTTGCAACTCATCAGCAATAAGATCGAGTATCGCGCGCCGATGAGCAACATAATTTGCAAGGTCGCTTTTGGCAACGTCACCAAGCTTGTCTACAATTTCGTTCCATTTCTCGAAATAAGCTTGTTCTGATTTTTCTTTCGGAGTGGCGGTGAGCAGCCGTCGAGCCTCAGCGGTTCGCCTTCGCCGTTCGAGATATGCCGCTGAGTGTAGCGACGTTTCAATCGCTTGGTCATCTATTGTTCTAAGGTTTTTTGCGAGTTCGGGAATAGAGTCCTTGAGGAAATGGTATCCCATCCCGTCGCGCTTTATATACGCTTCGATTGCTTTGGATCGATCACCAATGGCTGCGTTCATGTAGGGGGTTAGGATCGCCTGAACGCGCTTGAGGGCTTCGCTGCGTATTTGTCGTATCGAAGTTGGTTCTCCGAAAAGGTCAGAACGCGCAGGGAGAGGCTCGTTATTCTGGGCGTCATCACCCGCCTCGGCGTCGTCGTCGTCCAGAAAGGCCGCACGCATCGGATCTACCGCGTCATCGAGAAATTGCCCCTCGACGACGGCAATGAGTACGAACCCGTCTTGCTCGCCCTCCATATCGAGCGGACCTGCAGACAGAACCGGAAGGAACTTCTCAAGGTTGTCGCCGCGAACTTCGCGCGCGGCTGCAGCGAAAATCAGCCTATGACGCAGGCCGCGCCTAGGCCGAAGTTTCGCGTGCAAGAGCGAAAAGTTACGAGCACCAATGTCGAACAAATCACGATCTAGCTCGATGACAAGATGCTGACGCACGAAATCGGCCAGACACGTCTCCTCACCATCGTCCACGACTATCTCGATCTGACTGTTCGAAAGCAGAGTAGGCATAAAATGGATCACGAACTCTTTGATAAGCGTGTCAGCTTCTCGTGGCGCTGCCTGCGCGTAAGGCTGTCGCATCCCGCCGAGCGTAACTCTTGTTTTGATCGGGCCAACGCCTTCCGAAGTCTAGATATCGTTAGCCATATATTCAGGGCTAAAGGAAAATCTTCTCAATTCAATAGAATCATTTTCCAAAAAAGTTGACTCAATTCGAATTTCATCGAATACCTTTAAATAGGTAAAACGGCCTCGCCCTTTGCCCCCGCGAGTTAGCTTTCGTTCGGAAAACAGAACATTAAAAGCCTGAATATTATCCGAGGTAAAACCAACCCCATCGTCTTCAACGATGAATGTACGGGGCAAGCCCCGGCTACCATCGAGCTCATCTGGCTCGCGGAGTACAGTTAGGCGAACGGTGCCAGGCCCGCCCCTGTCCATGATCGCGTCCAAGGAGTTGGAGACGGCTTCAAACACAGGCACCAAGGGCCTTGACCTCGGGACCCTTACCTCTTGCCGCACAAAATTGGCTATATGGGCCGGGATAGTGGACATACACCTAACGCCCCTGACAACACCTTCCGTATAAACTTATATGGCGTCCAGGTTGGACATGTGAGTCCCCATCCTCAATTCCATAGTCGCGAGTTCGCCTCTCGCTCCCCCGGCAACGGTCGGCGTCGACCCCGGTCAGCGCCCGCACCAGCGCCGTCTTGCCGTGGTCGATATGGCCGGCGGTGGCGAGGATCACGGCTTTAATTGCCCCGGACTATGATTGCTGAGGATCTCCCTCTCCCCGCATGCGGGGAGAGGGTCAGGGTGAGGGGCTTTTTCGACTATTCGTTCGAATTCTCGACGACATCGTTGTTCCACATGCGGATCGCGCCGCGCCGGCATCACGAATTTCGCGGGCTGGAGCGCGCGCCCGCGAAGGATCCCGCCAGCTCAGCGCGCTTGTAACTCTGGCCCCGCAATGCCCTGAACCTTGACACGCCCCTCACCCCGTCCCTCTCCCCGCAAGCGGGGCGAGGGAGTGTGCACGCGCCCGCGTGGGAAGTCCCTGCCACCCGTCAACACGCCGTCGCCACATTCCCGATATCGCCCAATTGGCCGAGAAAGGCGGCCTCGTCCTCGAGGCAGCGCAGGTCGAGCAGCACCCGGCCCCCCTCGATGCGGCCGATGACCGGGATCGGCAACGCCCGCAGCGCGCGCGCCAAAGCCTCCGCCGCGGCGCCGGAGCGGTCGAGCGGACGCAGGGCCAGCCCCGTGCTCGGCAGCAGCGACACCGGCAGCGCGCCGCTGCCGATCTGGCTCCTCGTCTCGACGAGGGCAGCTTCGGCGATGCCGGCGAGCGCCCGCCCGACCGCCGGCAGCAGCCGCGCGGCAAGCGCCGCGATGTCGTCCGACGGCCGCGACAGGAGGCGCAACGTCGGCAGCCTTTGCGCGAGGCGGTCGGGGTCGGCGTAGAGGCGCAGCACCGCTTCGAGCGCCGCGAGGCGGATCTTGTCGAGCCGCAAGGCGCGCTTCAGCGGGTTCCGGGCGAGCCTTGCGATCAGATCGGCGCGGCCGACGACCAGCCCCGCCTGCGGCCCGCCCAGCAATTTGTCGCCGCTGAAGGTGACGAGGTCGGCCCCCTGCCGCAGCGCCTCGGCCACGGTCGGCTCGTGCGGCAGCCCCCAGGCTTCGAGGTCGACGAGCGAGCCGCTGCCGAGGTCCTCGATGAACGGCGCCCCCCGCTCATGAGCGAGCGCGGCGAGCGCCGCCGCCGGGGCCGCGGCGGTGAAGCCCTGGATCGCGTAGTTGCTGGCGTGGACCTTGAGGATCAGCCCGGTCTGCGGCCCGATCGCCGCTGCGAAATCGGCCAGATGCGTGCGGTTGGTGGTGCCGACCTCGCGCAAGACAGTCCCGGCGCGGGCCATGATGTCGGGCAGCCGGAACGAGCCGCCGATCTCGATCAGCTCGCCGCGCGACACGATCGTCTCGCGGCCCTCGGCGAGCGTGTTGAGCGCCAGCGCCAGCGCGGCGGCGTTGTTGTTGACGGCGAGCGCCGCCTCGGCCCCGGTCAGCCGGGTCAGCCAGCCCGCGACATGGTCGTCGCGCTCGCCGCGCCGGCCGGTCGCCAGATCGTATTCGAGCGTCGAGGGGTCGCGCATCGCCGCCGCCGCCGCGGCGACCGCCTCCTCGGGCAATGGCGCGCGGCCGAGATTGGTGTGCAGCACGGTCCCGGTCAGGTTGAAGACGCGGCGCTGCGACGGGCGGGCGAGGCCCGCGAGGGCGGCGGCGCTCTCTGCCGCGATATCGGCCGCAGACGCGGCCGAGCCCGAACGGCGATGCGCCGCCAGGGCGGTCCGCACCGCGTCCAGCGCCAATGCCCGGCCGTAGCGGGCGATCAGCTCGCCTCCCTCGTCGGAACGCAGGACAAGGTCGACCGACGGCAGGCCCGCCCGGCCGCGGCGCGAGGCGGCGCTCACCCGCCCTCGGCGGGGAGCGCGACAAAGCGGGCGCTGCCTTCGCGCTCGACCCGGACGAGGACGTTCTTGCGCCCGCCCTTCCTGGCGGCGGCGGCCTTCTGCTGCACCTCCTCGGGTGCGGTGACCGGCTCATGGCCGACCGCGACGACAAGGTCGCCCGGGCGCAGCCCCTGCACAGCGCCCGGGCTGTTCTGCGGCACTTCGGTGATGACGGCGCCTTTCGCCGACTCGGGCACCGAAAACTGCTTGCGCAGCTCGGGGGTGAGCTTGGCGAGCTTGAGGCCGAGCGCGTCGACGCTCGGCGGCGGCTTGGGCTTTTCCGGCTCGGGCGGCGGCGGCGCCGGGCGGTTCGGGTTCAGCGCCGCGACCTTGAGCTCGACCTCCTGCTCCTTGCCGTCGCGCCACAAGGTCAGCTTGACCGTCTTGTCGGGCGGGGTGTCGGCGACCAGCCGCGGCAATTGCCGGCTGCGGTCGATGGGCTTCCCGTCATAGGCGAGGATCACGTCCCCCGGCCGCAGCTTTGCCTGCACCGCGGGGCTGGCCGGATCGATCGCCGCGATCATCGCGCCGCGGCCCTTGTCGAGCCCGATCGCTTCGGCGATCTCGTCGGTGACCGGCTGGATGCGGGCCCCGATCCAGCCGCGCTCGACTTTCCCGGTGGCCTTGAGCTGGTCGATGATCGGCCGGGCGAACGCCGCCGGGATCGCAAAGCCGATGCCGATCGAGCCGCCGGAAGGGGAAAAGATCGCGGTGTTGATGCCGATCACCTCGCCGGCGAGGTTGAACATCGGCCCGCCCGAATTGCCGCGGTTGATCGATGCGTCGGTCTGCAGGAAATCGTCATAGGGCCCGGCGTGAATGTCGCGCGCGATCGCCGAGATGATGCCGGAGGTGACCGTGCCGCCGAGGCCGAACGGGTTTCCGATCGCGAGCACCCAATCGCCGACCGCGGCCTTGCCCGAGTCGCCCCAGCTCGCGGCCGTCAGCGGCGCTTTCGGCTCGACCTTGAGCAGCGCCAGGTCGGTCACCGAATCGCGCCCGACCACCTTGGCCTGCAAGGTCGTGTCGTCGGACAGGGTCACCGTGATCTGCTCGGCGTTGGCGATCACGTGGTTGTTGGTGACGATCAGCCCGGACGGGTCGATGATGAAGCCCGAGCCCAGCGAGGTGATCCGCGGGGCCGGCGCGTTGGGCCCGCCGGGCGCGCCCTTCTCGCCGAAAAAGTCGCGGAAGAACTCGTCGAGCGGCGACCCCGGAGCGGGCTGCTGCTGGCCCTCGGGGGCGCCCTTGGAGGGCGCGGCGGGAGTGACCTGGGTGGTCGAGATGTTGACCACCACGCCGACCAGCTTCGCCGCCAGCTGGGCGAAGACCTCGGAGAACGGGGTCTGGTCCGGCGGATCGGCCCGGCTCGGCGGCGCCGCGATCAGCAGCAGCATCAACGCCGCCGCGCTCGCGGCGCGCCGCCGGCCGAAGAATGTCACCAGAGCACTCCTTCAGTTGCCCGGCATGAAAACCCGGCGCTGGCCTTTCCGCCGCGCTCGATATGAAATGCCGGCAGGCTTGGCAAGACGGAATAGCGCCGTGACCACCCTCGATCGAGCCGCGACGGAGGAGCTGCTGCGGGCGCTCTTCGACGCCGCCCTCGCCGCCGCCGACCCGCGCGAGGCGCTGCGGGGCCGTCTTCCGCGGCCGGCGCGCGGCCGCACCGTCGTCGTCGGCGCCGGCAAGGCCGCGGCTGCGATGGCGCGCGCCTTCGAGACGGCGTGGCCGGGGCCGCTCGAAGGGCTGGTCCTGACCCGCTACGGCCACGCGGTTCCCTGCGAGCGGATCGAAGTCGTCGAGGCGAGCCACCCGGTGCCCGACGCCGCCGGCATGCGGGCGGCGCAGCGCATCCTCGACCTCGCCCGCGGCCTGGGGGCCGAGGACCAGCTGGTCTTTCTCGCTTCGGGCGGCGGCTCGGCGCTGCTGACCCTGCCGGCGCCAGGGATCGGCCTCGCCGACAAGCAGGCGGTCACCCGCGCGCTGCTGCGCTCGGGCGCGACGATTTCCGAGATCAACGCGGTGCGCAAGCACCTGTCGGCGATCAAGGGCGGCCGGCTCGCCGCCGCCGCGGCCCCGGCGCGGATCGTCACCCTGGCGATTTCCGACGTTCCGGGCGACGACCCGGCGGTGATCGCCTCGGGGCCGACGGTGCCCGACCCGACCACTTACGCCGACGCCCGCGCGGTCCTCGCCCGCTACCGGATCGAGCCGCCGGCGGCGGTGGCCGCGCGGCTCGCGGGCGACGCGGAGGAGACGCCGAAGCCCGGCGACCCGGCCTTCGCGCGGGCGCGGTTCGAGCTCGTCGCCAGCCCGCAAGCCTCCTTGCAGGCCGCCGCCGCCGCGGCGCTGCAACGAAATATCACGCCGATCGTGCTCAGCGACCGCATCGAGGGCGAGGCCGGCGCGGTCGGGCTGGTCCATGCCGGGATCGCGTTGCAGCTTCGCGCCGGGCGGTTTCGCGTCGGCGACCATGCAATTGCGCCGCCCGCCGTGCTGCTCTCCGGCGGCGAGACCACCGTCACCGTCCGCGGGAACGGCCGCGGCGGGCGCAATGTCGAGTTTCTTTTGGCCCTCGCGGTCGCGCTCGACGGCGCCGACGGCATCGCCGCGCTCGCCTGCGACACCGACGGCATCGACGGAACCGAAGACAATGCCGGGGCGATCCTCTATCCCGACAGCATCGCGCGCGCCGCGGCCCGGGGCGTCTCCGCCCGAGCGGCGCTCGCCGACAATGACGGCTACGGGTTCTTCGCCGCCCTCGATGATCTGGTCGTGACCGGGCCGACCCTGACCAATGTCAACGATTTCCGGGCAGTGCTGGTCCTCGGCCGAGGGTAGGATGCGTTATCAGGCCGTCATGGCCGGGCCTCGACCCGGCCATCCCCGGAGCCAAGTCCGGAGCCGAAGGCGTGGATCACCGGGTCAAGCCCGGTGATGACGCGGCTTGGTTGGACTTTGGGGCGAGAATTTCCACCGGCCCCGATTATCCGGGATAGTCCTGCGGCTGACGAAAACGTGTCAGGAGATTGAGATGCGGCGCCGGCGCAGCGCAAAGATCGTCGCCACCCTCGGCCCCGCGAGCTCGACCCCGGCGCTGATCCGGGCCCTGTTCGAAGCCGGCGTCGACGTGTTCCGGCTCAATTTCAGCCACGGCGCGCTGGACGAGCATCGCGCCCGCTTCGCGGCGATCCGGCAGGTCGAGCATGCGGCCGGACGGCCGATCGGCATCCTCGCCGACCTGCAAGGGCCGAAGCTGCGGCTCGGCACGTTCGCCGCAGGCCCGATCGCGCTTGCCGCCGGCGAGACCTTCCGGCTCGACCTCGAGCGGCGGCCGGGCGACCAGGGCCGCGCGCTTTTGCCGCATCCGGAAATCTTCGAGGTCCTGGAGCCGGGGACCGAGCTGCTGCTCGACGACGGCAAGGTGCGCCTCCAGGTCGAGGCCTGCGGCGCCGATTTCGCCGAGACCCGGTGCGTGGTCGGCGGCGCGCTCTCCGACCGCAAGGGGGTCAATGTGCCCAACGCGGTGCTGCCGCTGTCGGCGATCACCGAGAAGGACCGCGCCGACCTCGCCTTCGCCCTCGACCACGGCGCCGACTGGATCGCCTTCTCGTTCGTCCAGCGCCCCGACGACGTGGCCGAGGGGCGCAAGCTCGTCGCCGGCCGCGCGGCGGTCATGGTCAAGCTCGAAAAGCCCTCGGCGATCACAAGGCTCGACGAGATCGTCGAGCTCGCCGACGGGCTGATGGTGGCGCGCGGCGACCTCGGCGTCGAGATGCCGCCCGAGGACGTGCCGACCGTCCAGAAGCAGGTCGTGCACGCCTGCCGGATCGCCGGCAAGCCGGTCGTGGTCGCGACCCAGATGCTCGAATTGATGGTCGCCGCACCCACCCCGACCCGCGCCGAGGCCTCCGACGTCGCCACCGCCGTCTACGAGGGCGCCGACGCGGTGATGCTGTCGTCGGAGACCGCGGTCGGGCAATACCCGGTCGAGGCGGTGGCGATGATGGACCGCATCGCCCGCCGGGTGCAGGCCGACCCGCTCTACTATTCGGCGCTGGCCGGCGCCGGGCTCGGGCACGAGCATACCGCGCCCGACGCGATCAGCGCCGCCGCCTGCCAGGTCGCGGGGCTGGTCGACGCCGCCGCGATCGTCTCCTACACGACCTCGGGCGCGACCGCCTTGCGCGCCGCGCGCGAGCGGCCGAAGGCGCCGATCCTGGTCTTGACCTCGAGCCTCGGCACGGCGCGGCGCCTCGCCCTCCTATGGGGCGCGCACTGCGTCCACACCAGCGATGTGAAGAGCTTCTCCGACATGGTGCAGAAGGCGGTCCGCATCGCCCATCACGAGGGGATCGCCCAGCCCGGCCAACGGGTCGTCGTCACCGCCGGCATCCCGTTCGGCACCCCCGGCGCCACCAACGTCCTGCGCATCGCCTGGGTCGACCGCTGAGGCGCCCCGCTGTCCCCCCGCCGGCCGGGGGGAGGGCCTGCCCCGGACGTGATCGGGGGCTGGGTGAGGGGGGCCGACGAGCCCGGTTGCGGCCGCCCCTTACCCAATCAACAAACGGCCCCTCACCCCGACCCTCTCCCCGCAAGCGGGGCGAGGGAAAGCCCGGCGGATGGTGGGTTGAGCGGCAGCGAAACCCATCTTCTGCGATCGGTGCGATGGGTTTCGCAATGCTCAACCCATCCTACGACTCCGACCTCAGCAAGCTAACCAGGGAGCTTCCAGCCGATCCAGTCGCACAGCGCGCGGCCCATGACGAGATCGAGATCGCGGCCTTTGAGAAACGCCATCTCCTCGGTGAACATCGTCACGCATTCTTTCCACGAGCACGGCATGCGGGTGATGTCGGTGCCCCAGAAGCTGCGCTGCGGCCCGAACGCCTCGACGATCTGCTGCGTGTATTTATGGATGTTGCGGTAGGGGTAGCCCTCAGACGAGTTGCCCGGCGCGCCGGTGCATTTGACCGCGACATTGGGATGTTTGGCGAGCGCCAGCAGCGCCGGCTGGTTGCCGTGCGCGGCATCGTCCTTGCCGTCGCGGACCCGGGCATAATGATCGATCAGCAATTTGAGGCCGGGATGCCGCTCGGCGATCCGCCCGACCTGCGGCAGGTAATTGGACGCCATCAGCGCGATCGGAATCCCCGCCTTTTCGGCCGCCGGCCACAACCAGTCCGTCGTGCCGTCGGTCATCCAGTTGGCCTGATGCGGCTGGGTGAACGCATAGCGCAGCCCGAGCATCCCCGGCCGGCTCTTCCAGCCGTCGATCAGCGACCGGTTCTCCGGCTTGTCCAGCGGGAAATTGCCGAGGATCGCGAAGCGGTTCGGATACTTGGCCGCCGCCTCCTCGGAAACCTTGCCGGAATTCGGGTCCCACCCCGGCGGATGCAAGAGGCAGGCGCTGACCCCGGCCGCATCCATGTCGCGGATGCATTCTTCGGCCGTGTACGAATTGACCTGGCGGTGCGACGGGTTGGTCGGCGGCCCGGCCGACCAGATGTGCACCTGCGCGTCGACGATCAGCATGGCGTGTCCCTCCGGTGAAATCCGCCGACGATGCTACGCGATGTCCGCCGAAGCCGGCTAGGTGTCGCTGCAAAAGCCCTGCCCTTGATAGGATCCATCAATGGGAAGGGCTCTCAAAAGGGGAGGCCCGGGCGCCTCACAGCGGGTTCGGGCCGACGACTTCCCGGCGGTGGCGGTCGAAAAGCCGTTTGTGTTCCTCGTCGCTGGCCGGTCGGTGCTCCGACAGCGCCTCGATCAGGCCTCCGGCGGCGGCCGGGGTGTAGAGCAACAGCACGCGGCCGGTCTCACTGCCGGTGTTCTTCCAGGCATGCGGGACGCACAGACGGAAGACTAGATCTTGCCCACGTTGCGCAACACGCCGTAGACCTCTTCGAGCAGCGCGCCGTTGCGGTTCTGATTGTCGTCGGGCTGGCTGTTGAGGCCCAAAACGATGACCGCGCCGTTCTTGGGAAAATACGCGTAGAGCACGCGATACCCCAGCGTCATTCCCTGATAGTACCAATACGCGCCAAGCCTCGGATGGAAGCCGGCGCCGACGCCGAGCCCGAAGGCTTTCGGGTGCTTTTCCGAAGGGCCGTCGATCGGCTCGCCGGTCGGGTCGGAGACGACCGTCATCAGCTCGCGGCGCTGCTGGTCGGCCAGGAGCGGCCCCTCGTAAAGCGCGCGCGCCCAGCGCGCCACGTCCTGCATCGACGAGACGATGCCGCCGGCGCCCTGCATCCAGGAGACGCTGTCGCTTTTTACGTCGTGACCGAGCAGCGGCGCGAGCAGCTCGTCATCGGGATCGTGGTTGAAGAAATAGCCGGAGACCATGCGATCGGTGATCGATGCCGGATACCGGTTTTGTTCGTAGTAGGCGTTCTTCAGCCCGACCTGGTCGAACAATTCGCGCAAAACGTCGCCGTACGGCTTGCCGCCGGCTTTTTCGACGATCATCTGGGCCAGGATGTAGTTGGTGTTCGAGTAGGTCCAGCCGCTGACGGGCTTCGGCTTCCCGTCGTGCGGATAGACCGACGCGACCAGCTCCTGCGCCGTGAAATTATGGCCGGGATCGTTGCCCATGATCCTGGCGATGGCGGGCTCGTTGTCATAGCCCGGAATGGGGCTCGTCATATCGAGCAGTCGGCGAATCGTGACGTCCTGCCATTCCGGATATTGCGGCAGCCATTTGCCGAGCCTGTCGTCGATCGTCAGCTTCCCGGCGGCCTCGAGGCGCAGGATGGCGACCGAGGTGAACGACTTGGTGATGCTGCCGATCTCGAAGAGGTCGGCCGGCGTGACCTTCGCGCCGGCATCCGGGTATTTCGTCGTGCCGGCGGCGAGGTTGATGCTCTTCGTCGGCGCCCTTCAGGCTGATGCTCAAAGACGCCGCGGAGATGTGCTCCGGCATCGCGCGCGTCGCCACATAGGCGTCGAGCGTCTTCTGCAGAGAGGAGATGAGGGCCGCATCGATCGATTGGGCCGCGGCGGGAAAGCCCGCGGTCAACGCTATCACGGCGACGACGGCGACGGTCGATCGGTGCATGCGTTCTCCTACGGGCAGGCGGGAACAACTTCGCCGCGGAGCCGGCGGGCGGCGCGCCGAACCTGCCGATATCCTGGAGCAGTTTCCGATCAGGTCGGCGCGCGATCAAAGGCCGTCATTGCGAGGAGCGCCTCGCGCGACGAAGCAATCTCGACCGGACGAGCGATGTCGGCCCGAGATTGCGTCGCGGAGCCTGTCCTCGGGCGGCGTCTCGCGCCGACCCGTGGGCTCGCAATGACAACTTGATCGAAGATGCAAGAGGCCTGCTCCCCCTGGCCCTTCAGCGCTTCATGCCCTCGGCGCCGGCGGGCACGTCGTAGAACGCCAAGGTCATCGAGACGCTGCTGTAATGCCCCATCAGGCAGATCACGTCGGTGATCGCCGACATGGCCCAATGCCGCGACCGCACGGTCGTAAAGCCCTTGCGACACCCAGCGCGCATCGGCAAGACAATTCGCCATCTCGTAGACGACCTGCTCGCGCGCGTCGTCGAACGAGGTCGGCAGGCCGGACAGCATCGCCTCGACCTTGTCGGCCGGCAATCCGGCCGCCTTGGCGGCGCGCTCGTGCGCGTTGGTCGGATAGATCGAGCGCCACTTGCTGTTGATGACGACGACGGCGATCTCGCGCTCGCGCTCGGAGAGCGAATAGCCGGTGCGGAAATGCCCGCCGAACGGCCCGACGACCTTCGCCAGCTTCGGGTTATGCACCAGGATCCGGTTCGGCCCGCCGAGCGCGCCGCGCGCCTCGATCAGCGAGCGGTAGCCCTCCTGCTGCTCCGGCGTCATCCGGTCGTAGGGAATTTCGGCATAGCGGCCAAAGGTCGGGGTCTCGGGCATTTCAGGCTCCTTTCTCAGCGCGCCATGCCTTCGGCCCCGGCCGGCACGTCGTAGAAGGCCAGGGTCATCGACACCATCGTGTAGTAGCCCATCAGGCAGATCACGTCGGTGACGCCGACATGGCCGAGCGCCTCGACCGCGCGGTCGAAGAGGCCCTTCGACGACCCAGCGCGAATTCGCGAGGCAGCATCGCCATCTCGTAGACGACCTGCTCGCGCTTGTCGTCGAACGAGGTCGGCAGCCCCGACAGCAGCGCCTCGACCTTGTCGGCCGGCAGCCCGGCCGCCTTGCCGGCGCGCTCGTGCGCGTTGGTCGGGTAGATCGAATGCCATTTGCTGTTGATGATGACGACGGCGATCTCGCGCTCGCGCTCGGAGAGCGAGTAGCCGGTGCGGAAATGCCCGCCGAGCGGCCCCGCCGCCTTGGCCAGCTTGGGGTTGTGCACCCAGATCTTGGTCGGGCCGGGGAGCCGCCCGCGCGTTTCGATCAGCGAGCGGTAGCCCTCCTGCTGCTCCGGCGTCATCCGGTCGTAGGGGATCTCGGCATAGCGGCCAAAGGTCGGGGTCTCGGGCATTTGGCGTTTCCTTCTTCGGGTTGATTTTCCGAGGCATCCTGCAACACGCGGCCGGCGCTGTCGACCCGCTGGTCTTTCACCCGGCCATGCCTTAGTCTCGCCGACGATTCCGCCGGCCGGGAGAGGCGTGATGGGTGCGCGTACCGGGAAGCAATACCTCGCGGGCCTGCGCGAGCAGGAGCGCGAGGTTTGGCTCGGCGGCGAGCGGGTCAGAGACGTGACCGCGCATCCGGGGCTGAAGAACGGGGCGCGGGCGATCGCCTCGCTCTACGACATGCAGCACGACCCGCAATTGCGCGACCGGATGACATACCTGTCGCCGACGAGCGGCGAGCCGGTCGGGCTCTCCTTCATCATCCCGCGCACCCGCGAGGACCTCGAGCGCCGCAGCGCCATGATGCTGAATTGGGCGCGGGCCACCTGCGGCATGATGGGCCGCTCGCCCGACTTCATGAATGTGACCTACGCCGCCTGGGCCGGCGCGGCCGATTTTTTCGCGCAGGGCAAGCCCGAATACGGCGAGAACATGCGCCGCTATTACGAATACATCCGCGAGAACGACCTGACCCTGACCCACTCGCTGATCAATTTGCAGCGCAGCCGCACGGTTTCGGGCGTGTTCAACCTCCAGGAAGGGACGGCGCTCGAGGTGGTGCGCGAGACCGGCGCCGGCATCGTCGTGCGCGGCGCCCGGATCCTCGCGACCCTGGGGCCGCTCGCCGACGAGATCGGGGTCTATTCGCCGCGCATGGGCCGCCACACCGAGAGCCACAGCCCGTTCGCGCTGAGCTTTGCCATCCCCTGCGGTACCAAGGGCCTGCGCTTTTTGTGCCGCGAAAGCTTCGATCCGGGCGGCTCGCATTTCGACCATCCGCTGGGGTCGCGCTTCGAGGAGATGGATTGCGCCGTCTTTTTCGACGACGTGCTGGTGCCGTGGGAGCGGGTGTTTCTGCTGGGCGATGTCGAGCGGCTCAACGCCACCGCGCACGCCACCCATTCCTCGGTGCACTCGGCGCATCAGGGGGCGGCCAAGAACCTCGCCAAATGCGAGTTCGTGCTCGGCACGGCATTGCTGATGACCCAGGCCTTGGGCAACGGCCACCTGCCGCATGTCGAGGAGCGGATCGGCGAGCTGATGCTGACGACCCAGCTGACCCGCGCCTGCATCCGCGCCGCCGAGGCCGACGCGAAGCTCGACGAGTGGGGGATCATGTGCCCCGACCCGCTCCTGGCCGAGAGCCCGCGCAACCTCTTCATGACCGCCTACCCGCGGATGATCGAGATCGTGCAGCTGTTGGGGTCGTCGAGCTTTATGCTGACGCCCAGCGAAGCCGATTTCAAAGGCCCCTTGAAAGCCGATATCGAGCAATACCTGGCGACCGATACGACGCCGGCCAGGGACCGGGTGAAATTGTTCCGGCTCGCCTGGGATCTCGCCGGCAACGCCTTCGGCAGCCGTCAGGTGCTGTACGAGCGGTTCTTCGCCAGCGACCCGCTGACCCGGGCGCGGGCGCTGGCCTCGATCTACCCGAAAAAGGAGGTCACCGACCGCGTCCTCGAATTTCTCGGGCGCGACGACGAAATCTGTGAAAGGGATCCACGAAATCTTTGCCCTACCCGTCACCGTGCGCCTTCAGCCCACGGGCTTCCCGTGGGGAAGCGGGGGAGAGGGAAAACCTTGGACCCTGGGTTCCCGCCTCCGCGGGAACGACGAATCTCGATCCGAACTGAGCCGAGGAGAAAAGATGACTGTAAAGCCGAAGTATCTTGGACACGTCAACATCTTCGTCCGCGACGCCGAGCGCTCGAAGAAATGGTACGAGGATGTGCTCGGCCTGCACACCTATGAGTACCGGCCGGGCTGGGCCGCCTTCATGTCGGCCGACCGCGAGCAGTCGCACGAGGTGGCGCTGATGCAATTGGGGCCGAAGGCGCCGTTGCAGGAAAAGGGCCAGGTCGGCCTCAACCACATGGCCTGGCGCCTCGACAACCTCGACGACCTGAAGGAATTCTATCGGCACATCAAGGAGATCGACGTGCCGATCAATCGGGTCGCCGACCACGGCATCTCGCTCGGCATTTATCTGAAGGACCCCGACGGCAACGGCGTCGAGGTCTATTACGAGATGCCGCGCGCCGAGTGGCCGCGCGAGGACCACGTCTTCACCCGCGAGCTGATTGGCGAAGGCCGCTTCCCCGGCCCGTGGGACATGGAGCTCGAAGCCCAGCGCGCCGCCGCGGAGTAGCGCATCCAGCTGCTGCTGTTGAGCCCCGTGGCCGGACTTGACCCGCTGCGCCCTTCAGCCCACGGATGAGCGTGGGACCCGCGAAGCGGGCGGGTCGAACCAGGCAACGGCAAGCGCTGTGGAATCCGCCGCCTCTCCAACCCGCCCGCGCAAGGGGATGCGGAAATGACGCAACGACGTAATGCGGCGCCAATGACCAATCAGACCGAGCAAATAACCCGCCTGCTGCTGAAGCGGAGGTCGAGGATTTCCTCTACCATGAGGCGGAATTGCTCGACGAGCGGCGCTACGAGGATGGCTGGCGCTGATCGCCGACGACGTGCGCTACTGGATGCCGATGCGGCGCAACGTCAAGATCGGCGAGCCGGAACGCGAGTTCACCCGCGCCGACCACGACATCAACTGGTTCGACGAGGGCAAGGACACCCTGGAGCGGCGGGTCAAGCAGATCCAGACCGGCATCCATTGGGCCGAGGAGCCGGTCTCGCGCATCTCGCACATGGTCGCCAACGTCCAGCTGCTCGAGATCAGCCCGTCCCTGGCGGAGCCGGCCGAAATTCTGGTCAAATGCCGGTTTCTGATCTACCGCAACCGGGTCGAGACCGAGACCGACATCCTGGTCGGCAAGCGCGAGGACCGGCTGCGCCGCGCCGGCGACGGCTGGCAGCTCGCGCGGCGCAAGATCATCCTCGACCAGAGCGTGCTGATGAGCAAGAACCTGACGTTCTTCTTTTAACCCCGAGCGCATCGGCACGATCCGAGGAGGCGATGATGGCGAATGACGAGATGATGGCGCAGATGTCGAAGAAGGGCGGGTTTATCGCCGCGCTCGACCAGAGCGGCGGGTCGTCGCCGGGCGCCTTGCGCCTCTACGGCGTTCCGGACAGCGCCTACAGCGGCGACGCCGAAATGTTCCGGCTGATCCATGAAATGCGCGTGCGCATCATGACCGCGCCGGCCTTTGCCGGCGACAAGGTCATCGGGACAATCCTCTTCGAAGGCACGATGGACGGCGAGGTGGGCGGCAAGCCGACCGCCTCATATCTGTGGCAGGACCGCGGCGTCGTGCCGTTCGTCAAGGTCGACCGCGGGCTCGAGCCCGAGAAGGACGGGGTCCAGCTGATGCGGCCGATGCCGCAGCTCGATCAGGTGTGCGAGCGCGCCGCCAGGCTCGGCGTTTTCGGCACCAAGATGCGCTCGGTGATCAACCTCGCCGACAAGGGGGGAATCGCCGCGATCGCCGCCCAGCAGTTCGAGATCGGCGACCAGATCGCCCGGCACGGGCTGATGCCGATCCTCGAGCCCGAGGTCTCGATCAAGAGCCCCGACAAGAAGGGCGCCGAGGCGATCCTCTGCGACGAGCTCAAAAAACGCACCGACGCCTTGCCGGCCGGCCGCGAGGTCATGTTCAAGCTGACCCTGCCCGATGTCGCCGACCTCTACGCGCCGCTCGCCAACCACCCGCGCTGCGCCCGGGTCGTGGCGCTCTCGGGCGGCTACAGCCGCGCCGACGCCTGCCGACGCCTCGCCGCCAACCACGGCATGATCGCGAGCTTCTCGCGCGCCCTTGCCCAGGATTTGCGCGTCACGATGAGCGACGCCGAATTCGCGGCTTCGCTCGCGCAATCGATCGACGAAATCTACCGCGCCTCCGCCCACAAGACCTGAGGCCCGCGGGGGCAACCCCGCGCATCGCCGCCCCGCCGTGGCTTCCCAATACGGAAGCCCTGGCGGGGTCGCGCATAACCGGAATTTCTGAAAAAAAACGCAGAAGGGCCTGAGGAGAATAGCGCGGTGCGCACAGATCGCGTAGCCGTCGCTGCCTACGCGCGATCGACCACAAGCTGCGAACCGGAAGGAAGTTGTTGATGCTTACGAGACGCGACCTGCTCCGCTCTGCTGCGATGGCCGCGCTCGCCGCCACGACGGCGGATTTCACCCCGGCAATTGCGCAGAACAAAGCCGAATGGCCCAGCCTGTTGGAGGCCAAGGACATCGCCGAAGAAGGCTTCATCTACGGCTTACCGCTCGTGATGAATTATGCGGTTATGCAAGAGTTCGCCGTTGACAAAAACTCGGGGCAGTTCAAGGCGCCGTTCAACGAAATCAACAACCAGCACCGCGTCGCCACCCCGGAGGATACGGCAGTCATTACGCCGAACAGCGACACCCCCTACTCGATGCTCTGGCTGGATTTGCGCGCTGAACCGATGGTCATCTCGGCGCCGATGATCGAAAAGGACCGCTACTACGCGGTCCAGTTGATCGACGGCAACACCTACAATTTTGGCTACATCGGCACGCGCGCCACGGGGACCGAGCCGGGCGACTATCTGGTGGTCGGCCCCGACTGGAAAGGTGAAACGCCCATCGGGATCAAGAAGGTCTTCCAATCGACGACGCCGTTCACCTTCGCGCTTATCCGCACTCAACTCTTCAACCCCGGCGACATGCCGAACGTCGAGAAAATTCAGGCCGGCTACAAGGCGCAGCCGCTTTCCGCTTTCCTTAAGCAACCCGCCCCGCCCGCCGCGCCGAAGATCGAGTTCCTTCCTGCCACCACTGCCGGGATCAAGGACAACTTCTTCCAATATCTCGACGCAGCCCTGCAATTCGTCCCTGAGACGCCAAGGGACAAGGCGGTTCGTGCGAAACTTGCGAAGATCGGCATCGGCCCCGGCAAGACCTTTGAGTTTAAGGATCTACCTCTCGAGCACAAAGCCGCAATCCTGGCGGGCGTGAAGCAAGGTGACGACAAAGTCGACAAATGGCTGGCCGGCGGAAACAAAAGCATCAACGGCTGGAATGTCGGCTCGTTCTTTGGCGACGAGGCCTTCTTCAACGGCGATTGGTTGATGCGGGCCGGGGCTGCCAAGGGCGGTCTCTATGGCAACGATGCCGTAGAAGCCATGTACCCCTATACCCGAACGGACGCGACCGGTGAGCCGCTCGACGGCAGCAGGCACAAGTACACCATCACCTTCGCACCCGGCCAGTTGCCGCCGGTGAATGCGTTTTGGTCCGTTACGATGTACGACGGCAAGAGCCAGCTCTTGGTCAAGAACCCGATCAATCGCTACCTCATCAACTCTCCGATGTTGCCGGGGATGAAAAAGGAGGCGGACGGCTCGCTGACGCTGTACATTCAAAAAGACAACCCCGGTGCGGACAAGGAAGCAAATTGGCTTCCGGCGCCGGATGACAGAATCTATCTCGTGATGCGCCTATATTGGCCGAAGCCTACGCCACCTTCGATCTTGCCGCCGGGCGAAGGGACATGGCGGCCACCCGGTGTGAAACAGGTGTCATAGAAGACGCAGGTTGCGTACGCCTCTCCGTCGCGGCTGCTGCGCTGCTCACGGGTGATGCGCTTCACCGCTGCAGCCGGAGCGACATCGCGGCGCTCTTCGAATAAGGCGGCGGCAACCGGGGCTCGGTCGCGGCGATGCGAAAATTGCCATATTCACACGGTATTGTTGCGCCTTCCTGGCTCGGCGGCATGGCCGCCGGCGTGGCGGAGGTGATGGGATGGCTGCAGATTCCTTGCAGAATGCAGCAAAAGCAGCGGCGCCGGCCGGCGGCCGGAAGCCTCGCGGCAGACCCTTTCAAAAAGGGCAATCCGGCAACCCGGCGGGGCGGATGCGCGGCTCGCGGAACAAAAAGACGCTGGCCGCCGAATTATTGCTCGAAGGCGAGGCCGAGGCGGTGACCCGAAAGGCGATCGAGCTCGCGCTCAAAGGCGAGCCCACGGCCCTCAAGCTGTGCTTCGAAAGCCTCCATTCGCGGCGCCGCCACCGCAGCTTGCGGCTCGACCTGCCGCCGCTCGAGGGGCCGGCCGATCCCGGCCCGTTCATGACCGCGATCGCCGCCGCGATCGCCGCCGGCGAGATCACCGCGGGCGAAGCCGCGGAGCTGGCGCAGGTCGTCGAGACCGCGATCCGCGCAATCGCGAGCAGCGATCTCGCGGTCCGGCGCGCCGAATTCGAAAAACGCGTGAAATCGCAGCCGCCGCGCCCGCCCGACCCCTGGGAGCGTGTCAAATAGTGAGCGGGAGCCTGCGGCCGCTTCACCGGCGGGAATTTCTTGAAGGCGCCGATGAACTCGGCGACGATCCCCTCTGATGCGTCCGGCATCGGCAGCGGCATGGAACCGGCAGGCAGGAGGGCGGCGATGGCATCGGGTTCGAGCTACCGCAACGGGCTGGTCGATCTGGCCAGAGGCCAGATCAGCCGCGAGATTTTCGTCAGCGACGAAATCTACGCGCAGGAGCAGGAGCGGCTCTTCGCCCGCGCCTGGCTGTTTGTCGGGCATGAGAGCCAGATCCCGAACCCGGGCGATTTCTTTGTCTCGGGCATGGGCGAGGAAAGCGTGATCCTGTGCCGCGACCGCGCCGGCGAGGTCCACGTGTTCCTCAATTCGTGCCGGCACCGCGGCATGAAGGTGTGCCGCTATGACGAAGGCAACACCCCGGTCTTTACCTGCCCCTACCACGGCTGGAGCTACGGGACCGACGGGCGGCTGGTCGGCGTCCCCTATTTCCGCGAGGCCTACCATTCCAAGCTCGACCGCTCGCAATGGGGGCTGGTCGAGGTGGCGCAGCTGTGCCGCTACAAGGGCGCCGTCTGGGCCACCTGGGACCCGACGGCGCCGTCCTTCGAGGAATATCTCGGCGATTTCGCGCGCTATCTCGATCTGACCGTCGACAGCTGGGATGGCGGCGAGGGCGGCATCGAGGTGCTGGGCGGCGTGCAGAAATGGCTGATCCCGTGCAACTGGAAGTTCCCGGCCGAGAATTTCTGCGGCGACAGCTATCACAACATCAGCCACCGCTCGGTCGATCTGGTCGGCATCGGGCCGTCGGGCAGCGGCCGGCGCGACATGCAGGAGCGGCTGATGGCGCGCCGGCTGCAAGTGTCGTTTTATGAGCGCGGTCATCAGACCGGGGTCTATGTGATCCCGCAGGGTCAGCCGACCCCGCCCGCCTACGGTCATTCCCCGGTCGTCTCCGAATATTTCCGGCATTGCGAAGCGGCGCGGCGCCGCCGGCACGGCGAATGGGGCCGGGTGATCGGCAGCCCCGGCGAGGTTTTCCCCAACATCGCGCTGCATCCGCGCCAGCCGCGCACGATCGCGGTGTGGCATCCGCGCGGCGCCCACCAGACCGAGGTGTGGCGCTGGTATTTTGTCGACAAGGCGGCGCCGCAAGAGGTCAAGGATTTCCTGCGCGACTATTACATCCGCTATTCGGGGCCGGCCGGGATGACCGAGCAGGACGACATGGAGAACTGGAACTACGCCCATGCCGCGAGCCGCGGGGTGATCGCGCGGCGCCATCCCTACAGCTACGAGCAGGGGCAGGGTCACGAAATCGCGAATTACGAATGGCAGGGGCTGCGCATCCCCGGCACGGTGATGGACATCACCGAAGCGAAGTCGAGCGAGCACAATCTGCGCAATTTGTACCGCCGCTGGGCCGAGTTCATGGAGGCCGACGACTGGGACGAGCTTGCGACCTGGCGCCGGCCTGCCCGCGCGGCCGCCGAATGAGCGAGCTCGTCAACACCCGGCTGCTTGCGCCGGGCGCGAAGATCGCGCTGGTCGACGGCGCCGTCGCCGAGGTGGTGTCGAACCCGATGGACGGCGTATGGGTGTTTGGCCGCTGTCTCTCCTCGCCCGACGATCCCGCGCGGGTCGGCGTCGAGGAGATGATCTTCGCCCAGGACATCGTCGAAATCCGCTAAAGCACGATCCGATCAGACCGAGCGGCCGCTCTGGAGAGGCTCTGTCAAGGCCTCTTTCCGCTGTCCCGGCGAACGCCGGGACCCACCTTTCCACCACTCGGCCGCTTGCTTGGGTTTGCTGTGATCGGTCGACGAACGAACAGGAAAAGCAAGCGCGCCTGCGGCCGGCGTGTGTCCCGGCTTTCCCCAAGGATCAAGTCCGTGGGCTGAAGGCCCACGGGACAGCAGGAGCCATGCGGTTCAGCCTGATGGGATCACGCTCTGGTCGAGGCCGAAGCCCGGACCGGCGCGGCGGCGCATCTCGTCGCCGAGATCGCGTCCCAAGGCCTCCGCATCGGCCACAGGGCCGCTGCGGCGCGCCCGGATCTCGGTTGTGCCGTCGGGGGTCAGCAGCAGGCCGTCGATCGTGAGCCGCTCGCCGTCGAGCGTCGCGAGACCGGCGATCGGGGTGCGGCAGCTGCCGTCGAGAGCGGCGAGCATGGCGCGCTCGGCGCCGACGCAGGCGGCCGTCCGCCGATCGTGCAGCGGCTCGAGCCGCCGCCGCAAGCCGTCGTCATTCGCCCGGCAGGCGACCACGAGGGCGCCCTGGCCGACCGCCGGCAGCATGATCTCGCAGGGCAGGATTTCGGCCGCGCGATCGGCGAGCCCGAGCCGTTCGAGGCCGCACAAGGCGAGGAGGGTGGCGTCGACCTCGCCCGCTTCGAGCTTGCGGATGCGGGTGTCGGCGTTGCCGCGAAACGGCGCGACCTTCAGGTCAGGGCGCCGCCGCAGCAATTGCGCCTGGCGCCGCAGCGAGGAGGTGCCGACGGTTGCGCCCGCGGGCAGCGCGGCCAGGGCAGCGCCGGTCGCCGACAGAAACGCGTCGCGCGGGTCGTCGCGGGGCAGCACGCAGCCGATCTCGACCCCGTCCAGGAGCCAGGTTTCGAGATCCTTCAGCGAATGCACCGCGAGGTCGATCCGGCCGGAGATCAGCGCCTCGTCGATCTCCTTCGAAAAGAGGCCCTTGCCGCCGATTTCGGCGAGGCGGCGGTCCTGCACCCGGTCGCCGGTGGTGCGGATCGTGACGATCTCGACCGCATCGGCCGCGGCGAGGTCGGGGTGCGCGGCGGCCAGCCGGTCGCGCACGAGCGCCGTCTGGCGCAGCGCCATCGGGCTGCCGCGGGTGCCGATGCGAAGGGGAGGGCGGGTCACCCGTCCTTTCTAGCCCGACCGGCGGCGGCTTCCAACATCGGGCGCTACCCCGCGGGCAGCAGCGGCAGGGTTCGGGTCAGCGCCAGCCAGAAGACGGCGAAGCCGATCGACAGCAGCGCGATCGGGACCCCGGCGCGGGCATGGTCGGCAAAGCCCAGCGGCGCCCCCATCCGCTCCGCCCGCTCGGCGATCAGCACATTCGTCAGGCTGCCGGTCAAGAGCAGGTTGCCGGCGAGGCTCGACAGCAGCGCCAGGCCATAGAGCACGCCCGGCGGCGGGGTCGGCCACAATTGCAGCAGCAGCATCGAGGCGGGCAAGGCCCCGATCGCGTTCCCGGCCACCACGCCGAACGGCGTCAGCAGCAGCAGATTGTCGGGCAGCAGGCCGTGGCCGGTCAAAAATTCGAGAAGCTCCGCGGCGACGCCGGCGCGGTTCAGCGCCCCGGTGATCGCGAACAGGCAGGAGACCAGGAGCAGCAGCGGCCAATCCACCGCCGCGATCATCGTGCGGCTGGTGATCTTGCGGTTGGCCAGCAGCAGCGCGGCGATGATCAGCGCGCCGATCTCGCGCGGCAGCGGCGTCGAGAACAGGATCAGCAGCGCCAGAACCGCGACCGCGCCCTTGATCGTCTGGTTGCGGTCGAACGGATGCGTCGGAGGTTGCGGCGGCTCTTGTGCCGCCGCCGGCGCGGTCCGGGCAGCGCGGCGGCGCCATTGCCCCCAGACCACGACAAAGACGACGACCAGGCTGAACAGCGCCGGGACCGCGCAAACCGCGATGAACGACCAGAAGCCGAGCCGGCCGAGCGAGCCGATCAGGATATTCTGCGGGCTGCCGATCAGGGTCGCAGCCGAGCCCGCGTTGGTGGCCGCCGCCAGGGCGATGACGAACGGGCGCGGGTCCAGCGCGCGGCGCTGCGCGCCGGCGATCAGCAGCGGCGCGATCGCGATGATCACGATATCGCTCGCCAGCACCGCCGAGAGGCCGCCGCCGATTGCGACGGTCAGCGCCAGCAAGGTCGCGATCCCGCGCGGGCTGCCGGTGATCGTCCGGGCGCAGAAATCGACAAAGCCCGACTCGGCGAATTGCGCCGAGATGATCATCATCGCGAACAGCAGGGCGACGGTCGGCATGTCGACATCGCTGCCGAAATCGTCGAGCGTCATCTGCCCGCTCGCCAACAGCGCGATCACCGCCAGCAGCGCGATCCCGGTGCGGTCGACCCGCAGCCAGGCGATCCGGCCGGCGGCCATGCCGATATAGGTCAGGATCAGAACGAGAAGAACGATCGCGGCGTGCATCGGGAGGAGCAGAGAACGGGGAGGAGCGCCGGATCATAGCCCAGGGCCGCCGCGGCCGCGCGCGCCGACGATCCTGCATCCGCGCGCCGGTCTTGCTGTATCATGGAGCCCATGTCCGAGCCCGCCATCCTCGACCGGCCGCAGAAGGGGGCGCAAGTCTACCTCGAAGGCCTCAACGAGGCGCAGCTGCGCGCCGTCGATTCGGTCGAGGGCGCGGTGCTGGTGCTGGCCGGGGCCGGCACCGGCAAGACCCGGGTTCTGACCAGCCGGCTCGCGCACATCCTGGCGACCGGCCGCGCCTTCCCCGTCGGAATTGCTCGCCGTCACCTTCACCAACAAGGCGGCGCGCGAGATGCGCGAGCGGCTGGAGGCGATGATCGGCCGCGCCGCCGACGGCGTGTGGCTCGGCACCTTTCATTCGATCGCCGCGCGCATCCTGCGCCGGCACGCCGAGGCGGCCGGGCTCAAATCGAGCTTCACGATCCTCGACGCCGACGACCAGCAGCGCCTCCTGAAGCAGATCCTGCAGGCCGAGAACATCGACGAGAAGCGCTGGCCGGCGCGGCTGCTGCTCGCCCTGATCCAGCGCTGGAAGGACCGCGGCCTCGGCCCCGACAAGGTCCCGGCCGCCGACGCCGCCGGCTTCGCCCACGGCCGGGCGATTGCGCTCTACCGGCAATACCAGGAGCGGCTCCTGACCGTGAACGCGGTCGATTTCGGCGACCTGCTGCTGCACAACCTGACGCTCTTCACCGGCAACGCCGACATCCTCGCCGAATATCAGCGGCGCTTTCGCTATCTCCTGGTCGACGAATACCAGGACACCAACGTCGCCCAGTATCTGTGGCTGCGGCTCCTGGCCCAGACCCGCCGCAACCTCTGCTGCGTCGGCGACGACGACCAGTCGATCTACAGCTGGCGGGGCGCCGAGATCGGCAACATCCTGCGCTTCGAGACCGATTTTCCGGGGGCCGCGGTCATCCGGCTCGAAGAAAACTACCGCTCGACCCCGCACATCCTGGGAGCCGCGGCCGGGATGATCGCCAAGAACCGCGGCCGGCTCGGCAAGACCTTGTGGACCCGTGCCGACGAGGGCGACAAGATCGTGGTCCGCGCTTTGTGGGACGCCGAGGAGGAGGCCCGCTGGGTCGGCGACGAGATCGAGGCGCTGCAGCGCAAGGGCCATGCGCTGAGCGAGGTCGCGATCCTGGTTCGCGCCGGCTTTCAGACCCGCGAGTTCGAGGAGCGGTTCATCTCCCTGGCCCTGCCCTATCGGGTGGTCGGCGGGCCGCGCTTTTATGAGCGCCAGGAGATCCGCGACGCGCTCGCCTATCTGCGCCTCGTCGCCCAGCCGGCCGACGACCTCGCCTTCGAGCGCATCGCGAACACGCCGCGCCGCGGCATCGGCAGCGCCACCTTGCAGCAGCTGCACGCCGCCGCGCGCGAGCAGCGGCTGCCGCTGATCGAGGCGGCGCGGCTCTTGATCGCCGGGGCCGAGCTGCGGCCGGCGGCGCGCAGCGCGCTCGCCGCCTTCGTCGCGGCGCTCGACCGCTGGCGGGGAGAGGCCGAGCGCGTCTCGCACACCGACCTCGCGCAGATCGTGCTCGACGAATCGGGCTACACCCAGATGTGGCAGGAGGACCGCTCGCCCGACGCCGGCGGGCGGCTCGAAAACCTGAAGGAGCTGGTGGTCGCGATGGCCGAGTTCGAAAACCTCGGCGGCTTTCTCGAGCATGTCAGCCTGGTCATGGACAACGCCGCCGAGAAGGGCGGCGACATGGTCAATCTGATGACCTTGCACAGCGCCAAGGGGCTCGAATTCGACACCGTGTTCCTGCCGGGCTGGGAGGACGGGCTGTTCCCGAGCCAGCGGTCGATGGAGGAGAACGGCCTGTCCGCGCTCGAGGAGGAGCGCCGGCTCGCCTATGTCGGGCTGACCCGCGCGCGGCATCGCGGCTATGTCTCGTTCGCCGCCAACCGCCGCATCCACGGCCAATGGCAGAGCGCGATCCGCTCGCGCTTTGTCGACGAGCTGCCGCTGGAGCATGTCGAGGTCGTCGCCGAGCTCGGCCTCCAGCCCCGCGCCGGCTGGGGCTCGGATTGGGGTGCCGCGATCGAGATGCCGGCGCGCCGGCCGGCTCTGGTCTCGGGCGGCCCCGCGCCACGCCGCGGCGAGGAGATCCGGCGGGTCGGCGGGTTTGCTTTCGGCGACCGCGTCTTCCACCAGAAATTCGGCTACGGCACGGTGACCGAGGTCGAGGACAACCGGCTCGCCATCCGTTTCGACCTCGCCGGCGACAAAAAGGTCATGGACGCCTATGTCGAGCGTGCCTGATGGCTGGATCAATGCTGTGCGCCCTTCGAGACAGCCGCTGTCGCGGCTTCCTCAGGGTGAGGTGTTTTCCTAATGCCATGGGCATTTGCCTCATGCTGAGGAGCGCCTTCAGGCGCGTCTCGAAGCACGCACTCTGCTGATGCAGCCCTCTTTGACTAGCTCTGGCGCCCTCTGGCGGCTCCTCGCCGGTGTGCGCGGCGGGGACGCAGCCGATGCGGTGCTCGCCGTGCTCGACGCCGCCGCCGAAGCCGTCTCGGCGTTCGAGGACGCGCCCGGCGAGTGGCGCGTCGAGGCCTACCCGAAATCTTCCGTGCTGAGCCCGGACCTCACAGCGCAGCTTGCTCTTGCCGCCGCGGCAGCCGGAGGGATGCTTATCGAGCTTGGCGAGGAACGGCTATCCGCCCGCGACTGGCTGGCGGAGAACCAGCTGGCCTTCCCGCCGCAGCGGGTCGGCCGGTTCTTCATCCACGGCTCGCATTATCGGGACCGCGCGCCGGCCGGGGCCATCGCGATCCTCGTCGACGCGGCGACCGCGTTCGGCACCGGCGAGCATCAATCGACCCGCGGCTGTCTGTTGGCGCTCGACCGGTTGGCCCGGCAGCATCGCTTTCGCCGCCCGCTCGATATCGGAACCGGGACCGGCATCCTGGCGATCGCCGCGGCGAAAGTGTGGCGCCGCCCGGTGGCCGCGGCCGACATCGACGGCAATGCGGTCCGCGTCGCCCGACACAATGTCGCGCGCAACGCCGCCGCCGGGCTGGTGCGGGTCCATCGGGCGCCGGGATACCGTCACCCGGCGTTGCGCCGGGGCCGCTCCGACCTGATCCTGTCGAACATCCTGGCGCGCCCGTTGGCGGTGATGGCCCGCGACCTCGCCCGCGCATTGGCGCCGGGCGGGCGGGCGGTACTGTCGGGATTGCTGCGCCGACAGGAGCCGATCGTGCTCGCCCCGCACCGCGGCTTCGGCATCGCGCTTGAACGCCGGGTTGCGCTGGACGGCTGGTCGACCCTGATCCTGCGCGCGCCGCCCGCCCCTAAAACGGCGATGGGGGCCGAGGCCCCCATCCGCAAATCCGTCAGGCCGGCTTTCGCCAGGCGAGGTGCGGCCGCGATCGCGCGGATCGCACCGGGCCGGTCGGCGCCGGCGCGTCATAGATCAACGATCGGATCTGCGAGCGGTGGATCCCGATATCCGCCAGCGAGCGGTCGTTCAGCGTCATCATCTCGGCATACGCGCGTTCCCGGCTACGCCAGTCGGCGATAGCCCGTCCGGCCCCGAGGATCAGATTGGTAATAAACATTGCAGACACTCCAATGCGTCGCTTTTGCTGCGCTGCAACAGATTTGGCCTTGCGGCGCGTCGGCGCCAGCAGCATCATTGCATTCCAGCCATGCCGCACTTTTCGTGGCGGCAGGTCTGCGGCAAGAGGATCGGGTCGATGAGCGAGCTCGCATCGCTGCTGAAGGAAGCCGGGTCGCCCTACGACCCGGCCGGCGTCGAGGCGCTGATCGCAGGCGTGCTGGGGGCGCCGCCGGAGGTCGGGACCGGGTGGCGCAGGCTGGTCGCCGACCCGATGACGCCGGCGCTCGCCGACGCGCTCGAAGCGCTGCGCGCGCGGCTGGCGGCCGGTCATCACGACGGCTTGTCGGCCGAGGATTTCACGCGGCTGCCGCGCGCCGAGCGGCTGGCGGCGCTGCGCCGGGAGCTCGCGGCGCGGGGCCTCGACGGGTTTATCGTGCCGCGCTCCGACGAGCACCAGGGCGAGTACGTCCCGCCGCGCGGCCAGCGGCTCGCCTGGCTGACCGGCTTCACCGGCTCCGCCGGCCTGGCGATCGTGCTGCCCGAGCGCGCCGCGCTCTTCGTCGACGGCCGCTACACGCTGCAGGCGGCGGCGCAGGCCGACACGAGCCTGTTCGAGATCCGCCACCTGATCGACGAGCCGCCGTCGCGCTGGGTCGCGAGCGCGCTGAAGCCCGGCATGACCCTGGGCTACGACCCGTGGCTGCACACCCCGCAGGAGGTCGAGCGCTACCGCGGCGCCGCCGAAAAGGCCGGGGCGAGCCTGCGTCCGGCCGCGGAGAACCCGCTCGACCGGGTGTGGCCGGGGCAGCCGGCCGCACCCCTGGCTCCAGTCGTCCCGCACGACGAGCGCTTCGCCGGCGAGAGCGCGCAATCGAAGCGCGCCCGGCTCGGCCATGCATTGGCCGAGGAGGGGGTCGCCGCGGTCGTGCTGACGATGCCGGAATCGATCGCCTGGCTGCTCAACATCCGCGGCGGCGACGTGCCGCACACGCCGCTGCCGCTGTCCTTCGCCATCCTGCGGCAGGACGGCGGCGTCACCCTGTTCATCGACCGGCGCAAGCTCGCCCCCGGCCTCGAGCGCCATCTCGGCAACGCGGTGACGGTGATGCCGCCCGACGCGCTGGGGCCGGCGCTCGACGCGCTCGCCGCCGAGGGCGGCCGGGTGCAGGTCGACCCGGCGAGTGCCGCCTCGTGGATCTTCGACCGGCTCGAACGGGCGCAGGCGCAAGATCCACCGCGCCGCCGACCCCTGCCTGCTGCCCAAGGCGTGCAAGAACGGCGTCGAGATTGCCGGGACCCGCGCCGCGCACCACCGCGACGGCGCCGCCTTGACCCGTTTCCTCGCCTGGCTCGCCCATGAGGCCCCAAAGGGCGGGCTCGCCGAGATCGCCGCCAGCGACCGGCTCGAAGCCTTCCGCCGCGAGGGCGAGCATTTCCGCGACCTCAGCTTCCCGACGATCTCGGGGGCCGGCTCGAACGGCGCCATCGTCCATTACCGGGCAATGCCGGAGACCGAGAAGCGGCTGGAGCCGGGCACGCTCTACCTTCTCGATTCGGGCGCGCAATATCTCGACGGCACGACCGATGTGACGCGCACGGTCGCGATCGGCGAGCCGACCCCGGAGATGCGCGACCGCTTCACGCGCGTGCTCAAGGGCCACATCGCGTTGGCCCTGGCGCGCTTCCCGAAGGGCACCACCGGGACCCAGCTCGACGCCTTTGCGCGGCGTGGGCTGTGGCAGGCCGGGCTCGACTACGACCACGGCACCGGCCACGGGGTCGGCAGCTATCTGGGCGTCCACGAGGGGCCGCAGCGCATCTCCAAGGCCGCCAGCGCCCAGCCGCTGCTGCCCGGCATGATCGTCTCGAACGAGCCCGGCTACTACAAGACCGGCGCCTACGGCATCCGCATCGAGAATTTGGTGCTGGTGCAGCCCTCGGAGGGGGCGGCCGAGCGCGAGATGATGTGCTTCGAGACCCTGACCCTGGCGCCGATCGACCGCCGCCTGATCGACCGGGCGCTGCTGGAGGACGACGAGATCGCCTGGCTCGACGCCTATCACGCCCGCGTCCGCGCCGAGCTGACCCCGCTCCTCGACCCCGCCACCGCCCGCTGGCTCGAGGCCGCCACCCAGCCGCTCGCAAGGGCGCAGGGCGCATAAATCCGGATCAATCCGGGCCTTCGTCGCGCCAGAACCCGAGCAGGAACACACGGCGGCGGCGATTTGGCCCGGCCTGCGCCTGGATTTCGGGAAGCTCGAGGCTTCGGCTCATCCACCGGCCGACGACCCGTTTCGCAATCAGGCCGAGCACGAGGAACGATCCGAAATAGATGACGGCGGTCGCCAGCGCGCGCATCGGCGTCAGAACATGTCGAGGCCGAGGATGCCGTCGACCGGGTCGATGCCGGCGAGCACGCGGCGGCCGATCAGGTCGCGCAGGGTTTCCGAGGTGCCGCCGCCGAGGGTGCCGTAGCGGGCGCCGCGATAGAAGCGCGAGACCGGGTACTCGTCGGTGAAGCCGTAGCCGCCATGCACCTGGATCGCCTCGCTCGTGACCCTCAACGCCATCTCGTTGACCGTGACCTTGGCGGCGGCGGCGAGCAGCGGGTCCGGGAACGGGTCGGCAGAAGCGCAGGCGCGGTAGAGGATGCTGCGGCCGGCCTCGATGTCGCGGTACATCTCGGCGAGCTTCCACCGCATCCCCTGAAAATCGGCGATGGCGCGGCCGAACGCCTTGCGGTCCTTGGCGTATTTGACCGCCTCCTCGAACGCCCCCTCGGCCAGCCCGAGCGAGATCGCCGGGTTCAGGCAGCGCTGGGTGTTGAACGCCGACAACAGCTTCCGGAAGCCGTCCTCCAGCACCAAATTCTCGGGCGGCAATTCGCAATCCTCAAAGCGGATCTCGTGCAAATTCTCGCCGCCCATCGTGTGGTAGGTGCCGGTCACCGAAAACCCCGGCGTCCCCTTCTCGACGAGAACGCAGCCGATGCCCTCGCGCCCCGGCTTCTTGTCGACGCGGGTGAAGACGACGAACATGCCGGCCTCCTCGGCCCGGCTGATCAGCGTCTTGACCCCGTTCAGCTTGAGCCGGTTGCCGACCCGGTCGACATTGGTCTTGTAGCTGGCGACATCGGTGCCGGCGTCGGGCTCGGTCATGCAGATCGCCAAGAGGCACTCGCCGCTGACCACCGCCGGCAGGATGCGCCGCTTGATCGGCTCGGGCGCATAGGTCGCGATGATCCGGGTCTGCACCCCGACCTCGCCCAGCACCGCCATCGCGGTCACATAGCAGGCCTTGGCGATCTCCTCGAGCACCAGCGCCGTATCGAAGACCGGCAGTCCGAGCCCGCCATATTCCTCCGGCACCGCCATGCCGAGGATGCCCAATTCGGCGAGGCTGCGCATGTTCTCCCAGGGAAAGGTTCCGTCCTGGTATTGCAGAGCGCGCTGCCGCAGCTCGCTCTGCGCCAGCTCGCGCACCGTCGCGACGATGCGGCGCTGCTCGTCGGAAAGGCTCGGAAACACGGTTTTGCCTCGCATGGTTCTTTCGGATGACCAGTCTCGTCAGGATTCCCGAACGAGCCGATACACCTTACGCCTACCGCCATTAGGTGCACGCGCTGTCCGTGAGGACGCGATCTTTCTCTCTTGAACCAAACGGGCCAAGGCATGGGCAATATCGTTGGTCCACTCGGGGCAATTCGAGTTAGGGTGCCGCCGTGCACGCTCCGCATCGCGGAGCTTAAACTCTACAGCCAGTGTGTCTTCGATTTCCCACGCACCGCTCTCGCGGCCGCGGAGGTATCTGATAGTTGCTTCGCGAAGCAGTGCATAGTCGCGTAACGGCATATTTTCCTCCCCGCCCTATCTTGTCGCCCCCGCGAAAAGCGGGGCCCCAGGGTACCGTTTTCGTGTTCAGCCCCCGTTCCCGCTTGCACGCAGCGCTGTCCGGGGAAATTCAAGGATCAACTTTTGCCGTCAAACTTCCCCCCAGCACCCGCTCTAATACCTCTCCCTCCGCTGGCCGGGGGAGAGGGAAGGGTGAGGGGGGCCGACAACACGGTTTGCGGTGACGCCCACCTCACCCTCCCATCGCTTCGCGACGGGCCCCTCCCTTTCCCCCCTGAAGGGCGGAGAGGGGCCTTTTCGGGTCTCCTCTATTTAATCCCCCGAACAGCCCTGCGCGAAAGCGGCAACGACGACATCTTATACCCGCGGCGCCTCAGATCAGCCCCAAATCGCGCAGGCTGACATGGCGGTTGCGGCCGATGATGACGTGGTCGTGGAGTGCTACGCCGAGCGGGGCGGCGGCCTTCTTGATGTCCTGGGTGACGGCGATGTCGGCCTTCGAGGGCGTCGGGTCGCCCGAGGGGTGGTTGTGCACCAGGATCAAGGCCGAGGCGCCGAGCTCGAGCGCGCGCTTGACGACCTCGCGGGTGTAGACCGGGGTGTGGTCGATCGTGCCCTTCTGCTGCCGCTCGTGGCGGATCAGCACGTTCTTGCGGTCGAGAAAGAGGATGTGAAACTCCTCGACCTTGTTGTGAGCGACCTGGGCGGTGCAGTAGTCGATCAGCTTGTCCCACGAGTTGATGACCGGCTGCTGCTGCAATTCGGCGCGCATCAGCCGCAGCGCCGCCTCGCGCACCGATTTCAGCGCGGCGATGCCGGCGAGGTTGAGCCCGGCCTCGCCGAGCGCGTCGGGCTCGGCGCTCATCACCTCGGCAAAGCCGCCGAAACGCGCGAGCAGCGACTTTGCCAATGGCTTTACGTCGCCGCGCTGGCTGGCGGCGAACAGCAGCATTTCGAGGAGCTCGTAATCGGGCAGGCTCTCGGCGCCGGCGTCGAGCAGGCGCTGGCGCAAACGGTTGCGGTGGCCGTAGTAGTGCGGCACCGCGGGCGCCCCCTCGGCAAACTGATTGCGGCCATGCCCCGTGGCGCCCGTCGCGTATTCGTCGGCGCCGTAGATCTCGCGGCACAGCGATTTTACGCGATCATGCTCGCGCGCGTCGAACACCCAGACGCGCCGCACGGCGTCCCACGTTCCGCCGAGCCCGCGGGCGCGCGCCGGAAAGTTGGGGTGGTAGGGGCTGGTGACCGCGATCCGGCCGTCCTCTTCAACGATCGACAGAGGCACGGAGCGCCCCGCTCACGGTATCCCGAATGTCGAGCATGGCAGCAAGATCGTCAACAAGGCGTCCTTCGACTGTCCCTGCGCGCGGCGAGCCGGGCGAGCGCGGCGCCGGCCATGCGCGCCGGCTCGTCGCTGTCGAAGGCGCGCACGAAGGCGTCGATGCCGCGCTGCACCGCCGGGGCCGTCGGCAGCTCCTCCCATTCGAGGATCAGCGCCTTTTGCAGGCGGACCGCCTGGGGTCCGGCGGCGAGGATCGGCCGCACGAAGCGGTCGACCGCCGCGTCGAGCGCGTCGGCCGGCGCCACCGCGTCGACGAGGCCCCAGGCCAGCGCCTCGGCGGCCTCGATCGTCTCGCCGGTCAGCAGCAGCCGGCGGGCGCGGCCGGCGCCGACGAGCTTCGGCAGCAGCGCCGCCTCGACCACCGATGGGATGCCGATGGCGACCTCGGGCATGCCGAAGACCGAGCGGTCGCTGGCGACCCGCAGATCGCAGGCGGCGGCGAGCTCGAGCCCGGCGCCGAGCGCATAGCCGTCGATGCGGGCGATGACCGGAACCGGCAGCCGGCGAAAGGCGTCGCAGCAGCGGTGCACCAAGGTGATGAAGCTCGCGCGCGCCGGCGTGGTCGAGGGCGGCGATCTCGCCGAACATCGGCGCCGCCGACAAAGGCGCGGCCGCCGGCGCCGCCGAGGATCGCGAGGCGCAGTTCCGGGTCGCCGGCGAGCCCGGCCACGCGTGTCGACGATCTCGGTCATCAGCGCCCGGTTGAGGCTGTTGAGCTTTGACCGGTTGTCGATCGTCAGATGCAGGATGTGGCCGCCCTCGGGCCGCTCCTCGCGGCGCACCCGCAGCGCCTTGCGTGCTCATCGGGCGAACCGGTCCGAGCGGTCGCTCATGTCAGCCTCCTCGCGGCTCGCCTCGACTGATACTCGCGCGCGCCGACAATGCCAATGGAGCTTTGGCGCCGGCTCGCGCATAATGACGCTCTATTGGACGAGGGAGAAGAACGGGTGGACACGATCGAGAATGTCGAGCGGCTGCGCGAGGCCTATGGCGCGCCGAGCGAGCGGGCGGTCAAGAAGCAGCTGGCCCGGCTCGACAAGCACTGCCGCGATTTCATCGCGCTGTCGCCGTTTCTGGTCATCGCCTCCTCCGACCCGTCGGGCCGCTGCGACGCTTCGCCGAAGGGCGACGCGCCGGGCTTTGTCCGGGTCGTCGACGACGCGACCCTCTTGATCCCGGACCGGCTCGGCAACAACCGGGTCGACACGCTGGGCAACCTCTTGGCGCGGCCCGGCGTCGGGCTGATCTTTTTCGTCCCCGGGGTCAACGAGACCGTACGCGTCAACGGCCGCGCCAGCGTCACGATGGATCCGGCATTGCTCGAGCCCTTCGCGGTCAACGGCAAGGTCCCGCGCAGCGGCATCCTGGTCGCCGTCGAGGAGGCCTACTTTCACTGCGGCAAGGCGCTGATCCGCTCCGATTTATGGAACCCGGCAAAGCAGATCGCGCGGTCCGAGTTCCCCTCGCTCGGCCGCATCATCGCCGACCAGATCGGCGGCGTCAGCGTCGAGGAGTTGGAGCGCGCCACCGCCGAGGGCTACAAGACCCGCCTCTACTGAGGCGGCTCGCGCCCGCTGTTGCCGCAGCCCGCCGGGCGGTTCATTCTGACCGCTGCCAACGGCGGGGGACGGGCAAATGGCGAACGGGCTTCCGGAGGACGGGCTGGTCGCGGTGGTCAAGCGCGATTGCCCGACCTGCGAGCTGGCGGCGCCCGGTGCTCGGGGAATTGGCGCGGCGCAGCACGCTCGCGGTCTACACCCAGGACGACCCGTCCTTTCCACAGAGCGTGCCGGCGCGGGTTGACGACACCGCGCTCGACGTCTCGCACCGGCTGAAGATCGAGATCGTGCCGACCCTGATCCGCTTCGAAGCCGGACGCGAGGTCGCCCGCACCTGGGGCTGGGATCGCGGCGAATGGGAGCGGCTGAGCGGCGTCCGCGGGCTCGGGCCCGGCCTGCCGCAGGCGCGGCCCGGCTGCGGCGCCCGCAACATCGAGCCCGGAATTGTCGAGCGCCTCAAGGTCCGCTTCAACGAGACCGGCCTGACGTCTCGACGGATCGAATTGGGCGACGGCGAGGACGAGCAGGAGGCGATGCACGCCCGCGGCTGGTCGGACGGGCTGCCGCTGACCCCGCCGACCGAGGAGCGCGTCTTGCGCATGCTCGACGGCGCCGCGCGCGACCCGCAGGAGGTGCTGGGCCTGGTTCCGCCCGACCTCGCCCCGGCGACGGTCGAGAAGATTGCGGTCAACGCGGTCATGGCCGGGTGCAAGCCCGAATACCTGCCGGTGGTGCTGGCCGCGGTCGAGGCGGCGCTCGACGAGGGCTTCGGCATGCACGGCGTGCTGGCGACGACGATGTTCGTCGGGCCGGTGGTGATCGTCAACGGCCCGGTCCGCCGCCACATCGGCATGAACGCCAAGGGCAACGCCCTGGGGCAGGGCAACCGCGCCAATGGCGCGATCGGCCGCGCCTTGCAATTGGTGATCCGCAACATCGGCGGCGGCCGGCCGCGCGAGGTCGACCGCGCCACCCTGGGCAACCCCGGCAAATACACCTATTGCTTCGCCGAGGACGAGGAAGGGTCGAGCTGGGAGCCGCTTTCGGTCGAGCGCGGCGCCGCGCCCGGCCAGTCGGCGGTGACGGTCTTCGCCGGCTTTGGCCTGCAAGGGATCGTCGACCAGAAATCGCGCGACCCCGAGAGCCTGTCGAAGAGCTTCGCAGAATCCCTGAAGGCGATCCACAACGTCAAGCTGGCCCCGGCCTGCGACGCGCTGATCGTGGTTTGCCCCGAGCACCACCGCACCTTCAGGGACGCCGGCTGGTCGAAGGCTCGGCTCCTGGACGAGCTCTACCGGCTCTGCGAGATCCCGGGCGACGACCTCGTCGCCGGGGCCAGGGGCATCGCCGAGGGCGGCCCGGCCTCGCTCGCCGGCAAAATGGTCAACAAATTCCGCCCGGGCGGGCTCCTCGTGGTCCGCGCCGGCGGCGAGGCCGGCATGTTTTCCGGCATCATCGGCGGCTGGTCCGCGGGCGGCGCCCGCGGCAGCCTTCCCGTCACCAGGGAGGTCAAGACATGACCGTGCTTCTCGACCCGACCAACGAGCGAAGTCCGACGATCCGGCCGCGCCTGCCGCGGCCCGATCGGCTCGACGGGCTGCGGATCGGCATTCTCGACATCGCCAAGGCAAGGGGCGACGTGTTCCTGCACCGGCTCGGCGAGCGCATCGCGGAGCGCGGCATCGCCGTCACCCATTACGCCAAGCCGACCAACACCCGTGTGGCGCCGTTGCCGCTGCGGCAGCAGATTGCCGCCGAGGTCGACCTCGTCATCGAGGGGCTCAGCGACTGAGGCTCCTGCATTTCGTGCTGTACGCATGACATGGCGGACCTCGAAGCGCGCGGCATTCCGACCGTCGGCGTCGCCACCACCGAGTTCATCGAGGGCGCGGCGGCGGGGGCCAAATCCCTCGGCATCGACCCGGCCTTGGTCTTCGTCCCCCACCCGGTGCAGGACCGCACCGACGACGAGCTCAAGAAGCTCGCCGACGACCATCTCGAGCCGATCCTGGCGTTGCTGGTGAAAAGCGGCTGAGCGTTTTGGCGGCGCGCCCCGCCCGCTCGGCGGCGGGGCCGCGGCTGGTATTTGCGCCGTCCGGGCGAGGGTGGGCGCGCGACCCAACCTTTCGTGGCAGGGCGCAAAGTGGTACCCTAAAGCGATGTCGCCGATCGCCCGCTTTCTCACCGCCAATCGCCGAATGAGCAAATTTGTCGAAGACCGGCTGCCCGCCGGCTTCCGGCATCATCTGCATACCTTGTACAAATACGAGGTCGCGGCGCTGGTGAATCGCCGGCCTGGTCAGGTCGTGCTCGACATCGGCGGCGGCAAGGACTGCCCGTTCCTGCCGTTTGTTTCAGACCCGGCTGCGCATCTGATCGTCGCCGTCGACTATTCCGCGGACGAGCTGCGGCGCAACCGCGCGCTCGACCGGAAGATCGTCGCCGACGCCGCGGCCGCGGCATTCCCGTTTCGCAACGGCGCCGTCGACATCCTCGCCTCGCGCTCGGTGGTCGAGCACCTGCACGACAACGCAGCGTTCTTCGCCAACTGCGCGCGCGTCCTGCGCCCCGGCGGGGTGCTGGCGCATGCGTTTCCGTGCAAATTCACCCCGTTCTCGGTGATCAACCAGCTTGTGCCGAATTGGCTGGCGCGCCGCCTGCTCGCGTATTTCCATCCGCAATGGCAGGACGAATGCGGATTTCCCGCCTATTACGACCATTGCTATTTCTCGGCCATGCGGGCATTGCTTGCCCGCAACGGCTTTGAAAACGCGAAATTCACGTTTCGCTATTATCAGAGTATTTATTATGATTTCTTCTTTCCGCTGTATATCGTGATGCTGTCATATGATCTCCTGGTCTGGCGGCTCGGCATCCGAAATCTGGCGTGCGCCATCCTGGTGACCGCCGAGCGGCCGCCGGACGAGCGCGGCGGCGGCGATCGGACCTTCGCCCCGGCGCTGGAGGCGTCCTACCCCTAGCATCGCGCCCTCCCGTTCCCGATCGGGCGCGAGGCTCGCGGCGATGCGGCTTGATTGCCGGGTTCGGCGCCGCCATGTTGCGCCGCGGTGGGGAAGGGGAGAACAGCATGGCATCGAAGGCCGGGGTGGCGGCCGTGGCGATCGCTGCGGTCTTGACGATTTCGGGCTGCAGCGGAGCGCGTCAGACGGCGTGCAAATGCCCCGCGATCGTGGCCTACGACGACCCGACGCTGAAAAAGATCACCGAAGCGCTGAAGGCGCTGCCGGCCGAAAATGTGCTGCACCAGGCGATGGACGATTACGAGCAGGAGCGCGACGATCTGCGCTTCTGCAAGTGAGGGGTGGCCGGCGAAGCGCAGAGGATGCAGGATCCGGCGATGCTGTCCGAGCCCCAGGCGCTCTTCCTGGCGAGCCGCAGGGTCGGCCATCTGGCGACCGCCGACGCGCGCGCCGCGCCGCATGTCGTGCCGGTGTGCTTCGCGGTCGCCGGCGACACCCTCTACGTCACGGTCGACGAGAAGCCCAAAAGCGACCCGAGAGGCCTCAGGCGCCTGCGCAACATCGCCGCGAACCCGGCCGCCGCCTTTGTCGCCGACCGCTGGGACGAGGACTGGACGCGGCTCGGCTGGATCATGCTGCGCGGTCGGGCGGAAATCCTCAACGGCGGCGCCGAGCACGACGCGGCGCAGGCGCTGCTGCGGTTGCGGTACCCGCAATACCGCGACATGAACCTGGCCGGGCTGCCGGTCATCGCGCTGCGCATCGAGCGGGCGGCCAGCTGGGGCGACCTCTCGGCCGGGTGACCGGGGCCGGCTCCGCCCCGGGCCCCGCCGCCGTGGGGCCGCCGCGATTGACAGCCCGACCCGGTTCGGGGCGAAGATGAGATCGCACAGCCGGGTCAACGGGACGTCATGAGCAGCCTCGATCCCCTCCCCTACGCCGACGCGCAGCTGCGCGGCATCCTGCGGCGCGTCAAGACGATCGCGATGGTCGGCGCCTCGTCGAACTGGAACCGGCCGAGCTACTTCGTCATGAAGTACCTGCAAGGCAAAGGCTACCGGGTGATCCCGGTCAACCCCGGGCTCGCCGGCCAGACCCTGCTCGGCGAAAAGGCCTACGCTTCGCTGCGCGACATCCCCGAGCCCGTCGACATGGTCGACATGTTCCGCGCCGCGCGCGAGGCGCCGGCGATTGTCGAGGACGCGATCGCGATCGGCGCCAAGGTATTGTGGATGCAGCTCGGCATCCGCAACGACGAGGCGGCGGCGGCGGCCGAGAAGGCCGGGATCGAGGTCGTCATGAACCGCTGCCCGAAGATCGAGTTCGGCCGGCTCGGCGGCGAATTGTCGTGGAGCGGGGTCAACAGCGGCATCATCCGCAACCGGCCGCCCGAGCCGCCGCTCGCGCGGCGCGCCAAGGAGCGGCCGGCGGCCTCGCACAACGCCGCCTACGGCTTTGAAACGCTGGCGATCCACGCCGGCGCGGCGCCCGACCCGACAACGGGCGCGCGCTCGACGCCGATCTACCAGACCACCGCTTATGTCTTCGAGGATGTCGACCACGCCGCCTCGCTCTTCAACCTGCACAATTTCGGCTACATCTATTCGCGCCTGACCAACCCGACCGTCTCGGTGCTCGAGGAGCGGGTCGCCAGCCTCGAAGGCGGGCGCGCCGCGCTCGCCGCCGCCTCGGGCCACGCGGCGCAGTTCCTGATCTTCTTTACGTTGATGGAGCCTGGAGACGAGTTCGTCGCCTCGAAGAGCCTCTACGGCGGCTCGCTGACCCAGTTCGGGCTGTCGTTCAAGAAGCTCGGCTGGAAATGCCATTTCGCCGATCCGGCCGACCCGGAGAATTTCCGCCGGGCGCTGACCCCGAAGTCGAAGGCGATCTTTCTCGAAAACCTCGCCAATCCGGGCGGCATCGTCGTCGATCTCGAAAAGGTCGCGGCGATCGCCCACGAGGCGGGGATCCCGCTGATCGTCGACAACACGCTCGCCACCCCCTATCTGTGCCGGCCGTTCGACTGGGGCGCCGACATCATCTGCCATTCGACGACCAAGTTCCTCTGCGGCCACGGCCATGCTTTGGGCGGCATCGTCGTCGAATCCGGCCGCTTCGACTGGTCGCAGGGCGGCCGCTTCCCGTCGCTGACCGACCCGGAGCCCGCCTATCACGGGCTCAAATTCTTTGAGAATTTCGGCGATTTCGCCTTCACCACCAAGGCCCGCGCGGTGGCGTTGCGCGATTTCGGCCCGACCTTGTCGCCGATGAACGCGTTTTTGACCCTGACCGGGATCGAGACCCTGCATCTGCGGATGGACCGGCATGTCGAGAATGCCCGCAAGGTCGCCGGGTTCCTCGCCGCGCACCCGCGCGTCGCCTGGGTGTCCTATGCCGGGCTCGCGGACAGCCCCTATTACGAGCTCGCCCGGAAATACCTGCCAAAGGGGGCGGGCGCCGTTTTCACCTTCGGCGTCAAGGGCGGCTATGAGGCCGGGACCCGGCTGGTCGAGAGCGTCGAGCTGTTTTCGCACCTCGCCAATATCGGCGACACCCGCAGCCTGATCCTGCACCCGGCCTCGACCACCCATCGCCAATTGAGCGACGAGCAGCGCCAAGCCGCCGGCGCCGGCCCCGACGTGATCCGCCTGTCGATCGGGCTGGAGTCCGCCGACGATTTGATCCGCGACCTCGACCAGGCGCTCCGGTCCGATTGACCGGCATCGCCGGCGCCCTGTGGGAATCCTTTATTCAGGCAGTTCAGATGCAATCACCTGATTCAGCGCCAAATACTTGTAGGATGGGTTGAGCATCGCGAAACCCATCCTACAGGGCTGAATCTAAGCGCTAGCTGGCGCTAGCTGCGGCCGCCGACAAAGGTCAAGGTCGGCAGATATTGCTGGGCCACCTCGGGCGAGGTCGCCAGGATCGCGAAGCTGTAGCCGCCGACCGGCGAGCTCAGCTGCCAGTTGGGGACCGCCTGCACCTGAAGGTAGGCCTGCATCCCTGCCGCGAGCTGGACGGTCAGGCCCTGGCCGGTCGGGGTGCCGTAGGGCTGCACCGTGAACCGGTAGCTTCCCGCCGGGAAATCGTGAAAGAACGCGCTTCCCTGGCGGCTCTGGCCGAGCGGCGCGCCGTTCGCGGCGACCATCGGGTCGGCCGCGTCGATATTGCCGCCCGGCGGGTCCTGCTGCCGCAGCACCCATACCCGCGCCTGTCCGGGCGCCATCGCCGGAATAGTGGCCTGCGACACGGTGGTCGTCGATTGCGGCGCGCAGCCGACAATCGCGAGGAGGCAGCAGCCGAGCGCAAGACGATACCGCCGCATGATCTTCCTCCCATCACACCCGCCGTCCCCCTCGGGGTCGGCGGCCGGCGATTTTATCATTCCGCGCGATTGCCCGCACGAAAAACCCCTCGCCCTATGAACGCTCCGATTTCTGCGCGGCGGCGCCGGCGTCCGCCGCGATCCCTCGCCTCGCAGGCCCGCTTCTGCTACAAAGGCGCGACACACGCTGCAGCGAAGAAATGCGCCGATGAGCCTCTCCGAGCCCGTCAAGCGGATCCTCGCCAATTGCGAGAGCGACAATCCCGGGACCAAGGCGAACCTCGCCGGCCTGATGCAGGGCCGCTTCGGCGACGCCGGCAAATTGCTGATCGTGGAGGGTCTTGGTGAGCGACGATAAGCGGGCGGCGACGCGGCTCTACCTGATCACGCCGCCCGCGCTCGACCCCGACCGCTTCGCGCCTGACCTCGCCGAGGCGCTGGCGCGGCGGCGATGTCGCCTGCCTGCAATTGCGCCTGAAGGACGTCGACGACGACACGGTCCGGCGCGCGACCGCCGTCTTGCGGCCGATCGCGCAGGGTTGCGGCGTCGCCTTCATCATGAACGACCGCCCCGACCTCGCCGCCGAGCTCGATTGCGATGGCGCGCATGTCGGGGAGGAGGACGCCCCCTACGCCGAGGCCCGGCGGCTTCTCGGTCCGGACCGGATCGTCGGCGTGACCTGCGGCGCGAGCCGCCATCGCGCGATCGCCGCCGCGGAGGCGGGCGCCGATTACGTCGCCTTCGGCGCCTTCTTCCCGAGCGCGACCAAAGCCGCCAAGCACCATGCCGACCCGGAGCTGCTGCGCGACTGGAGCGAGACGACGGTGGTGCCGTGCTGCGCCATCGGCGGCATCACCCAGGAAAATTGCCGGCCGCTGGTCGAGGCGGGCGCCGATTTTCTCGCCGTCATCGGCGCCGTGTGGTCCCACCCCGCCGGCCCGCGCGCTGCGGTGCGCGAGTTCAACGAGGCGTTCGCCCGGCTCGGGCGCGCCTATGGCGGCGCGCCCGGGTAGCGGCCGGCTCGACGTCGGCCACCCGGACCTCTCCTCATCGGATATCGCGCCGATTGCGGCAGGTCAGGGCCGGTCGCCGGCGTAGCCGGTCAAGTCGATGAATTCGAGGACGGCGCCGTCGGGATCGCGGAAATAGGCGCGCGGGCCGTTCAGCACGCCGCCCTGCCGGTCTTCCTCGTAGGTGATCTCGACGCCGTGCGCGCGCAGGTGGTCGAGCGCCGCCGGGTAGTCGTCATGGGCCACGGCGAAGGCGTGATGCACGCCGCCGTGATCGTCGGGCGCGGGGTGTATCGGCGGCTCGCGCCTTACCAGGATCACGCAGGTCCCGGCGGCGTCGAGGAACGCCATCTCGCCGCGCGCCACCGTCGCCAGATGCCGGCAGCCGACGATCTCGGTGTAAAAGCGGGTGCTGCGGGCGACGTCGCTGACCGGAATGCTGAAATGGGCGACGGATTTGATCGCGACCATCCGGCCTCTCCCCTGGCAGCGGCGCGCCGGCGCCGGTATTCGCGCCCGCCGGCAGCATCGCGCTTTCCCCCGCTGCCGGCAAGAGCGGCGGCTAGGCCTCCTGCGCCGCCGCGAGCGCCGCGTCCTTCGCCTTGGCCCTGGCGGCTGCCGGCCGCTCGGCGAGGCGGGCGAGGTAGCCCACAATCTGCGGCAATTCCGGCACGAGCTTGAACATCGTCGTCCAGGTCAGCGCCGTCCCCCACAGCACATCTGCCGCGGAGAACCGTTCCCCGAGGATATAGGGCCCCTTGCCGAGCTGGGCGACCAAGGTCCCGAGCATCGTGTCGTAATCGCCGTAGGGCGACATCGGCAGCGGCGCCGGGTCGCGCTTGGTGGCGCGGTCGATCACCGCCGGCTCGAAGCAGGCGGCGTAGAACACCAGCCAGCGCAGATAGGGGCCGCGCAACGGGTCGCCGATCGGCGGCGCGAGCCCGGCTTCGGGGAAGAGATCGGCCAGATAGAGAAAGATCGCCACCTGCTCGGTGATCAGCGCGTCGCCGTGCTCGAGCGCCGGAACCTTGCCCATCGGGTTGACCGCCAGATAGGCGGGCTGGCGCTGCTCGCCGGCCTTCATGTTGAGCACGCGCAGCTCGTAGGGCGCGCCGAGCTCCTCGAGCAGCAGCAGCACCCCCGACGACCGCGTGTTCGGTGAGTGGTAGAGGGTGAGCTTGCGATCCTCGGGCATCCCTGTCTCCCTGCTAATCCCCGACCGCACGGAGCGGCTGCCTGGCGCCGCCGATCTGGCGGCGGATCAGCCTCGCATAGAGGCCGTTGCGGGCCAAAAGCTCGGCGTGGCTGCCGGTCTCGACCAGGCGTCCGCGGTCGAGCACCGCCAGCAGGTCGGCGTCGCGCACGGTCGACAGCCGATGGGCGATCACGATCGTCGTGCGGTCCCGCATCAACGCGTCGAGCGCCGCGCGCACCTGCGCCTCGCTGACCGCGTCGAGATGCGAGGTCGCCTCGTCGAGGATCAAAGTCGGCGCATTCTTCAAGAAAGCGCGGGCGATCGCGACGCGCTGGCGCTGCCCGCCCGAGAGCTGGACGCCGCGCTCGCCGACGTGAGTGTCGAGCCCGTCGGGCAGGCTGGCGACAAACTCGGCGAGGGCGGCGTCTTCGAGCGCGCGCCCGATCGCCGCCTCGTCGGCCTCGGGCCGGGCGAGCAGCACATTGGCGCGCAGGGTGTCGTTGAACAGGTAGGTGTCCTGCGAGACCAGCGAGATGCGGCGGCGCAGATGGTCGAGCTCGAAATCGCGCAGATCGACGCCGTCGATCAGGATCCGGCCGGCGCCCGGGTCCCAGAAGCGCAGCAGCAGATTGGCGATCGTCGTCTTGCCGGCGCCCGAAGGGCCGACCAGCGCCATCGTCGCCCCCGCCGGGATGTCGAGCCGGATGTCGGCGAGCGCCGGCCGGCGCGCGCCCGGGTAGGCGAAGCCGACGCCCTCGAAACGGATCGCCGAGCCGCCCTTGGGCGCCGGCGGGCGCAGCTTGCCGTCGACCACCGCCGGCTCTTCCTGCTGCACGGCGTGGTAGCGGCGGGTCGAGGCGATCGTGTCGGCGAGCTGGCGGGCGACGTGGGCAATCTCGGAGATCGGCAGGAACGAGGCCAGCGCCAGGAGGATCAAGAGCGGCAAGGTCGTTGCCGTCAGCTGATGCTCGGCGGCGAGGCGCGCGCCGACGACGGCGACGGCGAGCCCGCCGAGCCCGGTGACGATGTCGAGCCGGGCGGTCTGCGCGGACAGGTCGTGCAACAGCTCGAGCCGCACCCGCTGGTAGCCGCGCACTGCCTCCATAAAGCCCTGCCGCCGGCCGGCCACCGCCTGGAACGCGACGAGGTCGGAGAGGCCCTGGATCGTTTCGGTGACATAGGCCCCAAGGAGGCCCAGCGCCTCGCGCGCCCGGCCGCCGAGCCGGTCGATCCGCGCCCGCGTCAACACCGGGGCGAGGCCGGCGTAGAGGACGAACGGCAAGAGCGCGAGCGCGATCGGCCAGGAGGCGAAGGCGAGGACGGCCAGAACCGCCGACGGGACCAGCACCGCGACCAGCGCCGGGGCCACGGTATGGGCGAAGAAATATTCGATCGTCTCGACATCCTGATTGGCGAGCGCCACCAGATCGCCGGAGCGGCGCCGCACCAGATAGGCGGGCGCCAAGGTGTCGAGCTTATCGAACAGCGCGATCCGCATCTCCGCCAGGAGGCGATAGGCGATGTCGTGGGCGAGCCAGGATTCGAGCCAGTGCAGCAGGCCGGCGAGGGGTGCGGCCAGGGCCAGCAGGAGCAGCAGCCAGCCGAACGGCGACCCGGTCTTGACCGCGGCGACGGCGAGCGCGCTCAAGACGCCGACCCCGATGAACGCGGCGACCCGCGCGATGCCCGAGCCGACCACGATGGCGAAGCGGCGGCGCCACGGCTTGATGATCGCGATCAGCGCGCCGAGCGTGGTCCCCCAGCCGACCGCCGCGGCGGCGCCGGCGATCGCATCGGTCGCGGTCTCGCCGAGCATCCCGGCATCCTCGCGGCTGGCGCTCCCGCCGGGCGCCGGGCGGTCCTCGTCGAGGGCGAGATCGTCCTCGCGCTCCTCGGCCTGCGCCCCCATCAGCCGGCGATAGGGGCCGTCGCGGCGGATCAGCTCGGCATGGCGGCCGGTCTCGACGACCCGCCCGTGGTCGAGGACGAGGATGCGGTCGGCCCCGATCACGCTGGAGAGGCGGTGCGCCAGGATCAGGGTGGTGCGGCCGACCGAGAGGCGGTCGATCGCCTGCTGGATCACCGCCTCGTTCTCGGCGTCGACCGAAGAGAGGGCCTCGTCGAGGATCAGGATCGGCGCGTCGCGCAAGAGCGCGCGGGCGATCGCCAGGCGCTGGCGCTGGCCGCCGGACAGCATGACGCCGCGCTCGCCGATCATCGTCGCATAGCCCTGCGGCAGCGCCATGATGAAGTCGTGCGCGTTGGCGTCGCGAGCGGCGGCTTCGAGCTCCTGATGGTCGGCGTCGGGCCTGCCGAGGCGCAAATTCTCCTCGACCGTGCCGTAGAAGAGATAAGTGTCCTGGTGGACCACCGCGATCATGCCGCGCGCCGTCTCGGGATCGAGCGTGCGCAGATCGCAGCCGCCGATCCTGATCGTCCCCTGCTGCGGGTCGAAGAGGCGCAGCAGGAGGCGCGCCACCGAGGATTTCCCCGAGCCGCTCGGGCCCACGATGCCGATCTTCTCGCCGGCGGCGACGGCGAAGGAGAGGCCGTCATGGGCGGCGCCGCGCCCGCCGGGATAGGCGAAGCTCACATCCTCGAAGGCGATTGTCGGCAGCAACGCGACGGCGGCGCGCGCCGTCGCCGACCCGGCCGGAACCAGCGGCTCGGCGGCGAGGAGCGCATTGACGCCGGCCGCGGCCGATTGGCCGAGCATGCCCTGATGCAGCACCATGCGCAGGTCGCGCAGCGGGCGGAACACCTCGGTGCCGGCCATCAGCACGATCAGCAGCGCCTCGATGCTCATCTCGCCCTGCGACACCCGCCAGGCGGCGAGCGCCAGCGCCGCGGCGGCGCCGACCGCGACGCCGCAATCGGTGATGCCGCGGGTCATGACGCCGGTCGACAGCACCCTGAGCGAGCTGTCGCAGAGCTCGCGCGCGCGGTCGGCGAGCCGCCGGCCGTAGGCGGCGCTCTGGCCGAACGCCTTCAATGTCGGCAGGCCCTGGACCCCGTCGAGAAACTCGGAGCCGAACGCCTTCAGCGCCCCCTGCCGCCGGTGGCTGGAGCGGCGCTCGAGATGGATAAAGACGGTCGGCGCCACCAGCGTGAAGAGCGCGAAGGCCAGCATCACCGCCGCCACCGGCACGTCCCAGAAGGCGATGAAGGCGAAGATCGCCAGCGGCGTCAGCACCGCGATCGAGACCTGCGGCACGTACTGGCCGAAAAAGGTCTGCAATTGCTCGACGCCGTCGACCACCGACAGCATCACGCCGCCGGTGCGCTCGCCGGCGAACCAGGCCGGCCCGAGCTCGGCGATCTTGTCGTAGAGGCGGCCGCGCAGCTCCTCCTGCACGCGGCTTGCGGTGCGGTGCGAGATCATCGTGCGATGGTGGTCGACGAGGCCGCGCAGCAGCACCGCCGCCGCGACGCCGGCGGCCGGGGCGATGATGGCGGCGAAGCCATCGCCCTTGAAGACGCGCGCCAGCAGCACGCCGAGGATCGCGAAGCGGGCGATGCCGACGACGGCGGCGATCAGCCCAAGCAGGACCGAGAAAGCGATCCAGCCGCGCAACCCGCGGGTCAGTCGCCAAAGTCGACGGTCGAAATACATGGACCCTCCGTCTCGCGGACCGAGCATAATCGAAGCGGGCGCGCGCGACAGCCGCGATCTCCCCGGGTTGGAGCCTTGCTCGAACGCCCTGCGTCCGGGGGGCAATGTAGTGATACGATTTGAAATCAGCGATCGACAAATTCGATAAGGACCGATACAGTTTCGTATCACAATGGGTACGTATCACAATGGGCGCCGACGGCTCCGACTCGATCGATTGGGACGACGCCCGCGTCTTTCTCGCGGTTGCGCGTCACGGCTCGCTGCGCGCCGCCGGCCGCGCGCTGGGGTTGAGCCAGCCGACGATCGGCCGGCGCCTGGCGGCCTTCGAGGCGGTGTTCGGCGGACCGGCCTTGTTCGACCGGCTGCCCGAGGGCCTGCGCCTCAACGCGGCCGGCGAGGGGCTGCTGCCGGCCGCCGAGCAGCTCGAGCTGGCGGCCCTGGCGCTGGAGCGGCGGCGGGCGGCGGCGTCGCCGGCATTGAGCGGCGCGGTGCGGGTTTCGGTCGGCGAATGGGCCGCGAGCTTTCTCGCCCGCCACCTCGTCGATGCCCCGGATGCGGGGTTGCCGTCGGGGATCACCCTCGAGCTTGTCGAATTGCAGCAGACCGCCAACCTGGCGCGCCGCGAGGCCGATCTCGCGCTGCGCCATCATCCACCGGAAAGCGGCGATCTCTACGTCACCAAGGCCGGCGTGTTCGCCTGCGCGGTGTATCGCCGAGCGGGCTCGCAGGGCGACGCCTGGGTCACCTACACCGAGGAGCAGGCGCACTATCCGACCGCGCGCTGGGTTCAGGAGCGGCTGCGCGAGACCGGCGGCCGGGTCGCCCTGCGCGCCTCGAGCATGCCGATGCAGCTGGCCGCGATCCATGGCGGCGCCGGCCGCGGCGTGCTCCCTTGCTTCGTCGGCGACGATGATCGGCTGCTCGAAAGGCTGACCCCGCCGGCGCCGGAGATCGCCGCCGAGCACTGGATCATCGTGCATCGCGATCTTCGCCGCGCCGCCTGCGTGCGTGCGGTGATCGATTGGATCGGGCGGCTCTTCGAGTCCCGCCGCCAAGCCCTCGCCGGCGTCGAGACGCGGCGCCCCGGCGCCGCCGGCCGGCGGGTTTCCGATCGGCCCGTCATCCGATCGCAACGGGTGGGCAATTAGTTCTACTGGACGGCTGGCTGTCTTGCTGCTACTATATTCATGCGCGCTCGGAGCCATCGCCCAAGGCGCAGTCCGCGGCCCTGTTAACGATTTCCCAGTTGGCGATGCAGCTCAGACTGTTCCGACATTTTATCCCTGTTTCAGTCGTGCTCCTGATCTCGTCGGACGCTTTGCTGATCGCCGTCGCGTTTTACCACATGTTGTCCCATTCGGGGCTCGGCGCGCCGGCCGCGTTCGGGGTTTCGAGCGTTCCCGCCCAATTCTCCGCCGCGCTTTCGGCCGCCGCCGTCACCGCGATGGTTTCGGTCGGGCTCTACGGCCATGACAGCTTCATGGATTTTCGCGTGCTGCTGGGCAAGATCGTCGTGGTCTCGGTCATTGTGCTGGCCTTGGCCGTGGTCTCCGCCTCGTACTGGCGCGACGGGCTGGGGAGCGTCGGGGATGTCGCCGGCCTGCCGTTGAAGGCGACGCTGATCTGGCTCGCCTGCATCTCGGTGACGCGCGGGACCTTCCTGTTCACCTTGGGACGGGGGCTGCTGAAGCGGCGCATCATCGTCCTCGGCAATGGCGCGCAGGCCGCGCGAATCGCCCGGCTCGTCGAGTCCGGCGGCAACCAGCATTTCCTGCCGTTGTCGTTCGTCGGGACGCCGGGCGAGCGCGCTCTGGTCCGCGCCGACACGGCCGACTGGTCCGAGGCCAGGGCTGATGCGCTCGCTGATATGGGCTACCGGCTCGGGGCCAGCGAGATCGTCGTGGCCAGCGACGACCGGCGCGGCCTGCCGGTGCGGCAGCTTCTGCATTGCAAGCTCGCCGGGATCAAGGTGACCGATTTCCTGGATTTCTGGGAACGGGAAACCCGAACGGTCGACCTCGAGGCGTTGCGGCCGAGCTGGCTCTTCTATTCCGACGGGTTTCGCTGCGGGATGGTCGACGAGGCGCTGAGGCGGGGCTTCGACATTGTCGTCAGCCTGGGGTTCCTGGTCTTCACGCTGCCGTTGCTGGTGACGACGGCCTGTCTGATCAAGCTCGACAGCCCGGGGCCGGTGCTCTATCGCCAGGATCGGATCGGACGGCGCGGCCGCACCTTCACAATCTTCAAGTTCCGCAGCATGCGGGTCGACGCCGAGCGCGACAGCGGCCCGCGCTGGGCGGCCGAGCGCGATCCGCGGGTGACCCGGGTCGGCGCCGTCATCCGCAAGCTGCGGATCGACGAGCTGGCGCAGATCCTCAATGTCCTGCGCGGCGATATGAGCTTTGTCGGGCCACGGCCGGAGCGCCCGTTCTTTGTCGACGACCTGACCAAGGCGATCCCCTATTATGCCGAGCGGCATTGGGTGCGGCCCGGGATCACCGGCTGGGCCCAGATCAATTTTCCCTACGGCGCCTCGATCGACGACGCCCGCCAGAAGCTCTCCTTCGACCTCTACTACATCAAGAACCGGAGCATTTTTTTGGATTTTGTCATACTTTTGCAGACCGCCCGGGTGATCTTCTGGGATCGCGGGGCGAGGTAGGATCGGGCCGCTGGCTTTTGTCGTAGCCGAGACGGTTTACCTGGGATGCGCGCTCGCCTTCCTGCTGGTCATCGCGCTGATGCTGCTGCGCGGCCGCACCAGCAGGACCGGTCTGGCGATCATCGGCTGCTGCGTCGCCTCGGCCGTCTGGGCGGCGGCGATGGCCGCCGGCGGCGCGCTGCCGGTCGGCGTCCTGATGCTGCTCGACAGCATCCGGCTGTCGGCCTGGCTGCTGTTCGCGGCGACGCTGGTCAGCGCGGGGGCCGGGGTCAGCGCGGGGGCCGGGGTCAGCGCGGGGGCCGGCGTCCAGCGCGGCCTCGGGCGGTCCTATCTGGCGCTGGCCGCCGCGTTCTGCGCGGTGGCGGTCGGCAATGACGGATGGACGCTCGCCGCCAATGTCGGGTCGTCCGGCATCTACACCTCGCAGCTGCTGGCGCGGGTCGGGTTCGGCGTCTTCGGCCTCTTGACGACCGAAAACCTGTGGCGCAACACCGAGCCGGCGCGGCGGTGGCACGTGTGGCCGGTGTGCCTGGCGCTCGGGCTGTCCTTCGCCTACGAGCTGTTCCTGTTCTCCGACGCCTTCATCACCCGCGGCCGGGTCGATCCCGGCCTCGCGCTCGGCCGCGCCATCGCCGCCGGCTTCATGGCCCCGCTGCTGGCGCTGGCGATGGCCCGCAACCGCGAATGGCGGGTCGACATCCACGTCTCGCGGCAGGTCGTGCTGCACACCGCGACCCTCTTGGCGAGCGGCTGCTTTCTGCTCGCCGTGGCGCTCGTCGCCATCGTGCTGCGCCGGTTCGGCGGCGATTGGGGGCTGGTGCTGCAGCTCGCCATGCTGCTCGGCAGCGTCGTCGTGCTCGGCACCGTGCTGTCCTCGGGCACCCTGCGGCAACGGCTGAAATTTCTGATCTCGCGAAATTTCTTCACCCACCGCTACGACTACCGCATCGAGTGGCTGAAATTCATCGAGCTGGTGTCCGAGCCGGGGCAGGCGGGGGAGCTTCAGGTCAGGATCATCCGCGCCCTGGCCGAGTTCGTCGACAGCCCGTCCGGGACATTGTGGTCGCTGCGCCCCGGGATCGGCTATTGCCGGACCGCCGCCTGGAAGGTCGCGACGCCGGATGCGGCGATCGTGCCCGCCGACGACCCGTTCATCGCCGGGTTTCGCGACGGCGGCTGGATCCAGGAGCGGGTCGCCGACCGGGCGGCGCAGGCCTGGCCGTTCGGCGGCGGCAGGGCGCAGCTCGCCGTCCCGCTGCGGCACCGCCGGGAAATCGTCGGCTTTGTCGTGCTCGACCGGGCCAACCACGCGGTCGCCCAGAATTGGGAAGCCTTCGAGCTGCTGCGCGCGGCGGGGCGCCAGGCCGCCAGCTACCTTGCCGAGGAAGGCTCGACCCGGGGCCTGCGCGACGCCGAGCTCTTGACCGAGTACAGCAAGCGCTTCGCCTTTGTCGTCCACGACATCAAGAACCTCGCCAGCCAGCTCGGCCTGATCGTGTCGAATGCGCGCCGCTACATCGACAATCCGGAATTCCAGCGCGACATGCTGCAAACGGTCGAGGATTCGGTGGCGCGGATGAACCATCTGCTCGGCCAGCTCAAGGCCGATCAGGCGCCGCGCCCGGTCCCCCGGCTCGATCCCGACACCGTCCTCGCGGCGGTCGCGGCCGGGTTCGCCGGGGGCGCCGCCATTGTCCAGCCCCATGGCGAGGGCGGGGCGCATTTCGTGGCGATCGACCCCGACCGGCTGCAATCCGCCCTCACCCACCTGGTGCAGAACGCGGTCGACGCCTCGCCGCCGGGCGAGCCGGTCGTGCTCTCCTCGCGCCGCCTCGGGGCCCGCTGCATCATCGACGTCGTCGACCGCGGCCCCGGCATGGACGGCGCCTTTATCCGCGACGAGCTGTTCCTGCCGTTTCGTTCGACGAAATCGGGCGGGTACGGGATCGGCGCCTTTCAGACCCGCGAGCTGATCCGGATGGCCGGCGGCGATCTCGAGGTCATCTCCAAAAAAGGGGCGGGCACGACGATGCGCGTCACCCTGCCCTTGCTCGCCGCCGCCGCGCCGGCGGCCGCCTCGCCCGCCGCGGCCTAGGGACCGATGCCGCCGGCCGCCAAACCGCTGCTGATCGTCGACGACGACGCCGGGCTGCTGCGTCAGCTCCGCTGGGCGTTCTCGGACCATGAGGTGCGTCCCGCCGGCTCCCGCCCGGAGGCGATCGGCATCGTCAGGGACAATCCGGTCCCGGTCGCCATCGTCGATCTCGGGCTGCCCCCTGATCCGGACGGCGCATCCGAGGGCCTGGCGACCCTGGCGGCGATCCGCGAGATCGCGCCGGCGACCAAGGTGATCATCGCCACCGGGAACGAGACGCGCGAGCACGCGCTGCAGGCGATCGCCCTTGGGGCCTACGATTTTTATCAAAAGCCGATCGACATCGAGGTGCTCCGGCTGATCGTCGGCCGCGCCGAGCAGATGTTCGAGCTCGAGGCCGAGAACCGGCGGCTGAGCGCGGCCGCCGTCGCCTCGCCGATCGACGGCATCATCGCGAGCAGCCCGCAGATGCTGGGCGTGCTGCGCAACATCGAAAAGATCGCGCCGACCGACGTGACCGTCCTGCTGCTCGGCGAGAGCGGCACCGGCAAGGAATTGCTGGCTCACGCGATCCACCGGCTGAGCCGGCGCGGGCAGGCGCCGTTTGTGCCGATCAACTGCGCCGCGATCCCCGAAACCCTGCTCGAAAGCGAGCTGTTCGGTCATGAAAAAGGCGCTTTTACCGGCGCTATTAGACAGTCGATCGGCAAGATCGAGAGCGCGCATCGCGGCACCCTGTTCCTCGACGAGATCGGCGATGTGCCGCTGGCGATGCAGGTCAAGCTGTTGCGGTTCTTGCAGGATCAGATCGTCGAGCGGATCGGCGGGCGCAAGCCGCTGCAGGTCGACGTGCGCATCGTCTGCGCCACCAACCAGGACCTCGATCGGATGATGGCCGAGGGATCGTTCCGCGAGGATTTGTACTACCGCCTGAACGAGGTCGCGGTGCGGGTGCCGCCGCTGCGCGAGCGGCCGGCGGACGCGGTCATGCTGGCGAGCTTCTTTCTGAGGCGGTTCGCGCAGGAATACGACCGGCCGATCCGCGGCCTCGGCGCGTCGGCGCTGGCCGCGGTCAAGGACCATTCGTGGCCGGGAAACGTCCGCGAGCTGGGCAACCGGATCAAGCGCGCCGTCGTCATGACCGAAGGGCCGATGCTCTCGGCCGTCGACCTCGATCTCTCGGCCCCGGGGGAGGAAGATCAGAAGTCGCTCGACATTCGCCTGGCGCGGGCGCGGGCCGAGCGCGAGGTCATCCAGCTGGCGCTGGCGCAGGCCGGCTCCAACCTGTCGAAGGCGGCCAAGCTGCTCGGGATCAGCCGACCCACCCTCTACGATCTGATGCAGCAGCACCAGCTCGGCCTCGATGCGTGACCACGGGTCGCGAAGGAAAGGAAGCTCGATGCCTCAGGCTCTACGCGGCTCCCGGTGGCGCCGCCTGGCTCTCGCCGCTGCGATGCTCGCCGCCGCCGGCGCGAGCGCGAGCGCGAAGGAGTCGCCGGCCTCGGTCGCCAGCGCCGAGCAGTACATCGCCAACGGCAACCTCAAGGCCGCCGAGATCGAGCTGCGCAACGCGGTGCGCGAAGCGCCGCAGGATCCGGCGATCCGGGCAAAGCTCGCCGCGGTCTACCTGCAGCTCGGCGAGCCGGCCCAGGCCGAGCGCGAGGCGCGCGCCGCACGCGAGCGCAACGGCGACGAGGCGGATTACCTGCCGACCTTGGCCAACGCGTTGCTGGTTCAAGGCAAGTACGCCGATGTCCTGGACCTGGTCAAGCCGGGGGACCGCAGCCCGGCGGTCGAAAGCAAGGTTCGCCTCGCGCTCGGCGCGGCGGCGGCCGGCATGCGCGACCCCAAGAAGGCCGAGGCGATGCTGCGCGACGCGGTTCGACTGGACCCCAACGCCGCGCGACCGAAGATCGCGCTGGCGCGGTTCATCGCCGCCAAGGACCCGGCCGAGGCGGACAAGCTGATCGAGGCGGCGATCGCCGTCGACCCGCGCTCGGCCGAGGCCCTCCAGGTCAAGGGGGAGATGCTGCGCGTCAAGGGCGACCCGCAGGGGGCGATGGGCCAGTTCGACGATGCGCTGAAGCTCGACCCGAAATACCTCCCGGCCCGGCTGAGCCGCGCCGACCTCAATATCGCCCAAGGCAAGTTCAAGGCCGCCGACGAGGATATCGACCCGATCCTCAAGGCCGCGCCGAACAATTTCACCGCCAATTACCTGCGCGGCATCGAGCGGGCCAAGCAGGCGCAATACGCCGAAGCCGACCGCATCTTCGACCGCCTGAGCCCGGCGTTCCCCAGGATGGTGTCCGGGTATTACCTGCAAGGGGCGACCAAGCTCGCGCTCGGGCAATACGCCCAGGCCGAGGCGATCCTGGTCAAATACCTCGCCAATGTCCCCAACGACCTGCGCGCCGCGCGTCTGATCGCCAGCGCGGCGCTGCGGCAGCGCGCCCCCGACCGGGCGATCGAATACCTGAAGCCGGTGATCGCGAAGAACCCGCCCAATTCGGCCGCGCTGACCCTGCTCGGCAATGCCTACATGGCCGGCGGCAAGCCGGACCTCGCGCTCCAGCAGTTCGAAAAGGCGGGCGCGCTCGATCCCGAGAACGCGTCGATCAAGACCCGCGCGGCGATCTCCGAGATTGATGCCGGCCAGGGCAAGCAGGGCCTTGCCGCGCTCGAAAAGGTGTACGACACCGAATCGGGCGCGACCGTCGCCGGCCCGACCCTGGTCTTGACCCTGATGCGCAGCGGGCAGCTCGACCGGGCCGCCGATGTCGCCGCCGAGCTGATCAAGCGGGACGCCAACAACCCGCTCTATCAAACCCTGCTCGGGTCGGTGCGCATGGCGCAAAAGGATTATCCGGGGGCCGAGACCGCGTTTCGCGCGGCGCTGACCCACCAGCCGGACTTTTCCCCGGCGATCCGGGATTTGGCCCAGCTCTATCTGGCTACCGGGCGTGTCGACGACGCCAGGAAGGTCTATTCCGAGCGTCTGGCGAAAAAAGCCGATGATGTCGGCAGCCTGCTCGGCATGGCGAGCATCGCCGTCAATGAAAAGAAATGGCAGGAGGCGATCGACTACATCAATCGCGCCCGCACCGCGGCGCCGACCGACCCGACACCGGGGCTGGCCCTCGTCCACGTCTACGAGCTGCGCCAGGATTGGACCAACGCCAAGGCGGTGGCGACCGCGCTGAGCGCGCAATTCCCCACGGACGTCAGCATATTGGAAGCCCAGGCCAGGGCGCTGCTCGGGGCCGGCGACACCAATGGCGCGATTTCCGCCTATAAGCGCGCCCATGAGCTGGCGCCCGACTCGAAGCCGATCCTCGCCCGCTACCTCGCGCTCTTGAACTCCGCGAAATATTACCGGGAGGCGCGCGCGGCGCTGCAGGCGGCTGTCGACCGCGACCCCGGCAACGCCCCTCTGAAGGGCGACCTGATCCGGGCCACCGCCGCGGCCGACGGTCTGGACGCGGCGATCGTCAAGGCTGACGGCTACGCCAAGGACGACCCCGGGAACGACCTCTACAGTCTGGTCGCGGCCCAGCTCTATGAACAGGCCGGACGGTTCGCCGACGCCGTCGCGCTGCTCGAAAAGGCGGCGGCGAGCCGGCCGGCGAGCGACGGATTGACGGTGGCGCTCTCCCGCCTCTACGTCCGCACCGGCGAATTCGACAAGGCCGAGGCCGTCCTCAAAGGCAGGCTGAAGGCCGACCCGAAAAACCTCGCCGCCCGCTCGGTGCTGGCGCCGCTCTATCTGGCGACCGGGCACCCCGACGACGCGCGCAAGACCTATGACGAGCTGCTCGCCGAAAAGCCGAACGATATCGCCGCCCTCCTCGGCCTCGCCGATGTGGCGGCGGCCGAGAAGAAGTGGTCGGAGGCGATCGACCTGATCAACCGCGCGCGCACGGCCGCGCCCGACAACCCGGCGCCGGGGCTCAAGCTCGTCAATCTCTACGGATCGCGCCAGGATTGGAAAAACGCCATGGCGGCGGCGGACGAGCTGGCCGGCAAATTTCCGACCAATCTCGATGTCCTCGACGTGCGCGCCCGAGCCCAGCTCGGGAGCGGCGACACCGAGGGCGCGATCGCAACCTACAAGCGCGCCTATGAGGCGGCGCCGCAATCGGCCGAGATGCTGTCGCGCTATGTTTCCGCCCTCGCCGCCGCGAAAAAATTCCCCGAGCAGAAGGCGGTGCTGCAGGCGGCGCTCGATCGCGACCCAAAAAACGTCGTGCTCAAGGCCGACCTGATCCGGGTCGAGGACGACATCGGCGGCCTCGACGCCGGCTTGGCCAAGGCCCGTGAGCTCGCCAAGGGCGATCCCGACAACAGCCTCTACGACGTGGTCGCGTCCGCGCTCTACGTGAAGGCCGGAAATCGGCCGCAGGCAATTGCGCTCCTCGAAAAATCCGCGGCGGCCAAGCCGTCCGACGACGCCCTGGCGATCGCTCTGGCCAAGCTCGACGCCGACGCCGGGGACGCGGACAAGGCGGTGACGCTGTTGAGCGGGCGCCTGAAATCCGCCCCCGACAATTTCGCGGTCGGCTCGGCGCTGGCCTCGACCTATCTGACGAGCAAGCAGTACGACGCGGCGATCAAGGAATACACCCGCCTGCTGGCCGCCCGCCCGACCGATCCCGCCGCGCTGAACAATCTGGCCTGGCTCTACCAGCAGCAAGGCGATTTGGCGAAAGCCCGCAGCTTAGCCGAGCGCGCGATCGCGACGGCGCCGCGGGCGCCGCAGATCGACGACACGCTCGGCTGGATCCTGCTGGCTCAGGGCGAAACCGACAAGGCGGTGACCTATCTGACCGCGGCCAACGTCTCGGCGCCCCGCGACCCGGCGATCCAGTATCACCTCGCCGTCGCTCTCAGCCGCGTCGGCCGCGGGGCGGACGCTCAGACCATGCTCGAAAGGCTGCTCGGGTCGGGCGCCGTCTTCGCCGACAAGGCCGACGCCCAAAAGCTGCTGGACCAGCTGAAACGCGGCTGAACGCCGACGCCGCCGAGCGCTCTGCGCGGACGCAGCCGAAAAACTGCTTTGCTTTGCGGTTTGCGCGTGGTCGGATAAGCGGCCGGCCTCGATCGGCCGGACGGCAACGCGCGCCCGCTCGCGCCGTCGCCGGCGCCTCGGTCCTGGGAGACCGCCCCCATGTTCTTTCGCGGCAGCCGCTACGAGAACGTGCCGACGGCCGAGACCGCCGCGCCGGACGGCCGGCTTCTTCGCTACGTCAGGATGCGCTTCGTTCCGGCGGTGTCGGGGCTGCCGGGCTACACCGTGCAGCAGGGCGACCGGCCGGACCTCGCAGCCTATCGAACCCTCGGCGACCCGGAGCAGTTCTGGGCGCTGTGCGACGCCAACACCGTGCGGCAGCCGGCCGATCTGACCGCCGCGCCCGGCGTCAGGCTGATCGTGCCGGGGCCGCGCATGAGCTGACGGCAATGCCGCTGCTGCCGTCGATCTTTTCGGTGCAGGCGGCGTTCGCGCCGCTGCCGGCGCTGTTCATGCAGGCGTTGCGGCAAATCGAGGTCGAGACCGCGGTCGGGCAGGCCTCGATCTTTCGCCTGCATTTCGACCTCAGCCGCAACTTCATCGGCGATTTCGACGCGCTGGCGATCGACCTCTTTCAACCGCTGACGCCGATCTCGATCCGCGTGTCGAGCCTCCTCGGCGCGCCGCAATGCCTGATCAACGGCTTTGTCCGGGACACCAGCCTGGCGGCGCGGGACCAGCCCGGGCAATCCACCCTCGAAGTGGTCGGGATGGACAAGCTCGGGACCGTGATGAGCCATGTGCAGCAGCCCTTTACCTGGCCCAACCTGCCGGACAGCGCCGTCGCCGAGGCGATTTTCGCCCGCTACGGCATGCCGGCGCTCAGCGTCCCGACGCCGCCGACGCGGACCGCCCTCGACACCATCACCACGCAGCGGGCGCACGATGCCGCATTTTTGCTGCGGCTGGCGGCGCGCAACCGCTACGAGCTCTACATCCAGCCCGACCCGGCCGCCGGCCTCGATATCGGCCATTTCCACCCGCCGCTGACGACGGCCCCGCCGCAAGGGGTCCTGTCGGTCGATTTCGGCACGCAGACGAACATGACCCGCTTCGATGCGTCTTACGATATGCTGAAGCCGACCGGGGTCGCCACCGCTTCCACCGACCCGCTGACGCGGGTTCCGGTTCCGGCCGCCGCATCCTTCTCGATCGACCCGCCGATGGGATCGCAACCGACCTTGACCCGGATATTGCCGCCGCCGATCGAGCGCACGTACGGCGCCGACGCCGCCAACCCGGCCGAGGTGCTGACGCGGGCGCTGGCGCGGGCGACCCTGTCGAGCCGCACGATCCGCGCCGCCGGCGAGGTCGACGGCGTCAAATACGCCCGTCCGCTGTTGCCCGGCCTGCCGGTGCTGGTGCGCGGCGCCGGCAGCCGGCACAGCGGCCTCTATTACGTGACCGCGGTCACCCACCGCCTGTCGCGCGACGATTACACCCAGAGCTTTTCGGCCTGGCGAAACGCGGTCGGGCTGACCGGCGCCGAGAGGTTCGTCGATCCCTTGGCGGCGGTGGCCTGAGATGGCGATCGGCGAGCTTGACGCGCCCGGCGCCGACGCCGACTGGGAGCTGCGCGAGCGGCTCTACGGCAAATATCGCGGCATCGTCCTCGACAACCTCGATCCTGACGGGCTCGGCCGCATCCAGGCCAAGGTCGTCGACGTCCTGGGCGAGGTCTCGACCGGCTGGGCGACGCCCTGCATTCCCTATGCCGGGCCCGGATCGGGGTTCTACAGCGTGCCGCCGATCGGCGCCGGCGTGTGGATCGAGTTCGAGGCCGGCGATGTGTCGCGGCCGGTATGGAGCGGCTGCTATTGGGGCGTGGGCGAGCCCCCGACCGCGCCGCCGACGCCGCCCGGCGCGCAGACGCCGCCGACCACCAGGCTCTGGCGCAGCGATCTCGGCCTGACCACCGCCTTTGACGACGCCGCGCAGAGCATCACCATCACCGACCCGCTCGGCGCCAACCGCATCGTCATCGACGCCGCGGCCGGCACGGTCACCGTGAAAGGGCTCGCCCGGGTGGTGCTCGACGGGGCGCTGGTGCAGCACGGCAGCCAGGCGGCGGCGCATCCGGGGGTGCTGGGCGATCTGCTCGTCGCCTACCTGACCCAGCTCGTGACCCTCTTCAACACGCATGTTCATCCGGGCGAGCTGGCGCTCGGCATCCTGCCGGTCACGCCGGCGCCGCCGGTGGCGCCGATGCCGCCGCCGAGCCCCAGCCTGCTCTCGCTGAAAGTGGTCCTCGAATGACCGGAGCCGCGCCATGACCACGCCGCTCAACCCCGGCGACCTGACCGGCGATCCGCTCGACTACACACAGTTCGACGGCTCGCTGGCGGATCTGATCGACCGCGAGCTCGACCGGCTGCTGCGGCTCGATACGCCGGGGTCGGGCCTTTCCTTCGACGACGGCGACCGCGACGTGCGGGCGCGCCGCCGGCTGTTTGTCGCGATCGCCCGCGGCGTGCTCATTTATCTGGCGCGCAACCCCGATGCGATCGACATCGCCGTGCCGGCGGTCCCCGCCACGGTCAACCCGGTCATCGACGTGGCCGGAGCCTAGCCGTGCCGCCGGACGGCGGCGCGCTGGCGCTGCCCTTCGCGATCGATGCGCGCGGCCGCAGCGCGCAGGCCGGCGCCGACCGCCATCTGCGCGACATGATCGAGCTGGTGCTGTTCACCACGCCGGGCGAGCGCGTCAACCGGCCGGAATTCGGCTGCGGCGTCCGCCAGCTGGTCTTCGCCCCCAATTCAGACGCGCTCGCCGCCGCCACCGAGCAATTGATCCACGGCGCGCTGATCCGCTGGCTCGATTCGGTCATGGCGATCCAGCAGGTGCAGGTCTCCTCCGACGATGCGACCCTGACGATCCGCGTCGCCTATACCCGCCGCGACACCGGCGAGCAGCAGCTCGACGCGTTCAGCATGCCGATCCCCGGGTAGGGCCGGCGATGGCGATCCTCGACGGCATGATCCGCTGCGACGACGACCGGCGCTCCGCGATATTGCGATCGCCGGCGCATCCGCTCAACGGCATCGACTTTGTCGAATACCGCCGCGCGCCGCTGGCCCCGCCGGACCAGCGCCACGTTCTCGAAGTGACGTTCCTGAAGCCGCCGCCGGCGCTGGCGGCCCCGGATTTTTCGGTGATCGGCGGGGTGCGCATCCTCGGCGTGCGGGTGACCGGGATCGCCCCTGACCCGGCCGAGCCGCTGCGGCTCTTTGTCTTTGTCGATCGCGAGGGCGACTTTTCCTGTTACGTGCTGCGGCTCGTCCATGCCGGGATCGACGCTCGGCGCTCGGAGGCGGGGTTCAGCTTCAAGGCCGGCTGCCCGTCGCCCTTCGACTGCCGCGTCCCGGTCGTCTGCGAGCCGCCGGCGCTGCCGGAGCCGGCGCTCGACTATCTGGCGAAGGACTATCAGAGCTTCCGCCGGCTGATGGTCGATCTGATCGCGCTGCGCAACCCCGGCTGGCAGGAGCGGCTGCCGGCCGATCTCGGCATGACCTTGGTCGAGCTGCTGGCCTATGCCGGCGACTACCTGAGCTATCGCCAGGATGCCGGGCCGGGCACCGAATCCTACCTCGACACCTGCCGGCACCGCATCTCGGCGGCGCGCCACGGGCGTCTCGTCGACTACCGCATGCACAACGGGCGCAACGCCTACGCGGGAATGCACTTCACCGCCGGCAGCGGGACCGACGGGGTCGTGCCGGCCGGGGCGAAGCTCGCCACGCGCATCGGCGCGGCATTGATCGGCGCGACCGCGCCGCCGGGGACGGTATTGCCCGATACCGCCGATTTCGACGCCGACCCGGCCCTCCTCGGCGCCACCGTCTTCGAGACGACGGCGCTGGTCCGCGTCGTCGATCTGCACAACGAGCTGCGCATCCACAGCTGGGGCGACGCGCAGTGCTGCATGGCGGTCGGCACGCAGGAGGCCTGGCTCTTTGCGATGACCGGCGCGGTTGGGGCGGAAACCGCGATCGCCCCACAGCTCCAGGCCGGCGATTTTCTGCTGGTCGAGGAGGTCCGCAGCCCGGTTACCGGCGCCGCCGCCGACCGCGATCCGGCGCATCGGCAGGTGGTGCGCCTGGTGCTGGCCGAGGCGACGAGCCGACGACGCCTTCACCGACGCGGCGCCGGCCGGCCGGTTGACGCCCCGCACCAACCCCGCCGACCCGGCATTGCCGCTGCAGCACGTCCGATGGCGGCCAGAGGACGCGCTGAGCTTTCCGCTGTGCCTGTCGGCGCTGACCGTCGACGGCCGGCCGATCGACCCGGTGTCGGTGGCGCGCGGCAACACCACCCTCGCCGACCACGGCCGCACCATTGTTCAAGAGACGGATCTGCCCGATCCCGGCTCGGGGCGCTGGCCGCTCGCCGCATTGCCGCTGCCGGCGGCGCCGCTGACGCAGCAGCCGATGCCGGCGGAGCCCGAATACGACGCGGCCGGGCGGCTGCTGATGGGCCGGACCGATCTCACCGCCGATCCGACCGCGGTGGCGCCGGCGGTCGATCTGCTGCTGCAATTTCCCGGCGGCGTCGACGAGGAGCTGTGGACGCCCGTCGCCGACCTCCTGAACAGCACCCCCTACGATCAGGCGTTTGTCGCCGAGATCGACAATGCGGGCCAGGCCGTGCTGCGCTTCGGCGATGACGAATACGGCCGACGGCCGACCGGCGTCACCGGGCTGCGCGCGCGTTGGCGCATCGGCAACGGCGCCGCCGGCAATCTCGGCGCCGGCGCCCTGGTGCATATCGTCACCCCCGACCCCGCCGACCCGCTCGATCCGGCCAACCCCGGCGCGGCGCTGACCTTCGCCGATGTCACGGCGGTCTACCAGCCGCTGGCGGCGCGCCTCGGCGCCGACCCGCAGAGCATCGAGGAGGTCCGCCAGCTCGCCCCCGAGGCGTTTCGCGCGATCCAGTTCCGCGCGGTGACCGAAGCCGATTGGCAGGAAATGGCGCTGCGCAACCCCGCTGTCGCCGCCGCCAAGGCGCGCTTCCGCTGGACCGGCAGCTGGCACACGGTCTTTGTCGCGATCCAGCCGCGCGATCCGGCCGATCTGGCGCGTCTGCCCGGCGGCGGCGCCGCCCTCGCCCCGGCCTTCGCCGCCTCGGTCGAGGCCTATCTGACGCAATTCCTGCTGGCCGGCTACGAGCTCGCGGTCCAGGCCGCGGTGTATGTACCGTTGGAAATCGGCATCACCCTGTGCGTCGCTCCCGGCTATTTCGGCGGTGATGTCGAGGCCGCGGCATTGCGCGTACTGTCGAATCGCGGTTATGCCGACGGCACGCACGGTTTCTTCGACCCGCTGAATTTCGGTTTTGGCCAGTCGGTCTACCTGTCGCGCCTCTATGCCGCGCTGGAGGCGGTCGAGGGGCTCGACTCGGCGCAGGTCACGGTCTTCAAGCGCTATTGGGAGATCGCCCGCGACGAGCTCGCGCGCGGGCTGATCGCGATGGGCGAAATGGAGATCCCGCGCCTCGACAACGACCCGAGCTTTCCCGAAGACGGCGTGCTGCGCCTGACCGTGATCGGCGGGCGGTGAGATGACCGGCATAGCCGACCCCGCCTGCTTCTGCGAATGCTGCACGGCGCCGGCGCCGCGCGCGCCGATCGACGTGTCGAACCGGCCGGGCCTGTCGCAGATCGGCTTTCGCATCGGCGCCTTCGCCACCTTCCGCGAAGCGCTGCTGGAGCGGATCAACGCCGAGCCGGCGCTCGCCGCGCTGACGACGCGCGACGGCGACGATTATGCGATTACGCTCTTCGAGCTGTCGGCCGCGGTCGGCGACGTGCTGTCCTTCTACAACGAGCGCATCGCCAACGAGCTCTACCTGCGCACCGCGCGCGAACGCGATTCGATCCTGCGCCTCGTCCGGCTGATCGGCTACCGGCTGCGCCCCGGATTGGCGGCGACGACGCTCCTCGCCTTCACGCTCGACGCCGGCGCGCAGGTGCGCATCCGCCGCGGCCTCAAGGTCATGAGCCTGCCGGGCCAGGACGAGCAGCCGCAGACCTTCGAGACCTTGGAGCCGGTGACGGCGCACGGCGATTTGAATGCGGCGCCGGGCTTTGCGCCGCCGGTTCTGTTCAACGCCTTCCAGACGGGCGCGCGCCGATGCGCCGCTGGCGAGCGCGCCGTCGCCGCTGACACCAGCCGACCGCCTCGTCTTCTACGGCGCCGGCCTGATCGAGGAAAAGAGTGTCAAGGCGCTGCCGACCGGGCCCGGCGGCGCACGGCTGCAGTTCGCTCCGCCGGTGCAGAATGCGGCCTGGTGGCCGGGCATCGCCTGGGCGGAAAAGACCGAACGGCGGCTGCGGTTCTTTGGCCACAACGCGCCCGACAGCTATCAGTTCTTCGACGCCGATCCGGCGGTGGCCCCGCAAAACCGCTGGAAAACCAACCCGATCGATCCGGGCTTTGCCGCCGGCCTTGCCCTTTATCCGCTCGACGCGCGCTACGAGGATCTGCGGCCGGGGACACGCCTCCTGATCGACGCCGGGCCGGGCGCTGCGATGCGCCTCGTCACCGCCGTCGTCACCGAAACAACGGAGCAGTCGGCGACCCAGGGCAACCTCACCGACACCGTCACCCATGCGAGCCTCCGTCAGACGATCCGCGGCCGGCCGGCGCCGGTTGCCGTCGGCGCCGCGCACGGGGTGCTGGCGCGCGGCGGCGCCGGCGCGGTGCTGGCCTTCGACGGCGGCGGCGGCTCTGCCGGCGCCGTGGAATTTCGGCGGCTTTGTCGGGTCGAGCGACATTGCGGCCGTGTCGCCGCTGCCCGACCGGGTCGACATCTTCGTGCGCGATGCCGCCGCCGCGGTCGCCACCGCCACCTGGACCCCGGCCGGCTGGACCGCCTGGACCGAGCTCGACGGCCCGGTGACCTCGAGCCCGGCGGCACTGGCGCTCGCCGGCGGCGAGCTTCTCGTCTTCGCGCGCGGCCTCGACGGCGGGTTGTGGGTCCGGCCGCGCCTGCCCTCGCCCGGGCCGTGGGCGCCGCTCGGCGGCGTTATCGGGTCCGACCCGGCGCCGGTCGGCTGGGGTGGCGATCGGATCGATGTCTTTGTGCGCGGCGCCGACCGCGGGTTGTGGACGATCACGCGCGAGGCCGGCTCGTGGTCGGGCTGGCAGGGCCTCGAAGGCGTGCTGGCCGGCGCCCCGGCCGCCGCCTCGGTCGCGCCGGGCCGGCTCGACGTGGTCGCGCTGAGCGACAAGGGAACCCTGATCCATCGCCGCTGGGACGGCGCGATGTGGAGCGATTGGCTCGACCTCGGCGGTCGCGGGCAGGGCGCCCCGGCGATCGTCGCGACCGGGCCGGACCGGGTCGATGTCTTCGTCTGGGGCAGCGACGGCCAGCTGTGGCAGATCGCCCGCACCGGCAACGACTGGTCGGGCTGGACGGCGCTGGGCGGCGCGCTCGGGTCGGCGCCGGCGCCGCTCGCGGTCGGCGGCGCGCTCTACGTCTATGCGCGCGATGCCGATGGCGCCCTGGTGCGCCGGGTGTGGACCGGCGGCGGCTGGCAGCCCTGGTCGGCGATGCCGGCCGGCCTTAATGCGATCCCGGACCGGCGCCAGGCCCGCATCTATCAGCTCGCCTCGCAGGAGATCGCGATTCCGCGGCTACGACTACCCGCCGCTCGCGTCGGGCGGACGGATCGCGCTGCGGCTGCCGCAAGGCGGCGATCCGGGCGGCCTGTCGTTGCTCGCCAAGGGCCGGCGCATCGTGCTTGATACGGACGGCGGCGAGCTGGCGGCGACGGTCGCCGCCGCGACGCCGTGGGCCACGACCCTGGGCGATCCGCCCGACCATCTTCTCGTCGATTTCGCCCCGAGCCTGCCGGGACCGGCGGCGAGCCTGACCCTGCGCGGCAACATCGCGGCGGCGAGCCAGGGGGAAACCCAGCCCGACGAGCCGCTCGGCAATGCCGATGCGGCGGTGCCGTTCGCGCAATTCCGCCTGTCGCGCTCGCCGCTGACCTACATTGCGAGCCCGAGCGACATCGAGGGCAGCGCCGAGCTCGAAATCCGGGTCAACGACGAAGCCTGGCGCGAGGCGCCGAGCCTCTACGGCCGCGGGCCGACCGAGCGCGTCTACACCGCGCGGCAGAGCGATTCCGGCGACACCTGGGTCACCTTCGGCGACGGCGCTGCCGGCGCGCGGCTGCCGTCGGGAGCGATGAACGTCGTCGCCCGCTACCGCACCGGGCTCGGGCTCGCCGGCGACATGCGGGCGGGCCAGCTGTCGATCCTCTTGGAGCGGCCGGTCGGGCTGCGCGCCGTCTCCAACCCGCTGGCGGCGGATGGCGGCGCCGACCCGGAGCCGCGCGACCAGGCCCGGGGCAATGCGCCGACCACGGTGCGCACCTTCGGCCGCGCCGTCTCGCTCGAGGATTTCGAGTGGCTCGCCACCTCGTCCGGCCTCGTCGCCCGCGCCTATGTGACCTGGGTGTGGCATGCATTGCAGCGCGCCGTGCACCTGACCGTCGCGGGGCCGGGGGGCGCGGCGCTGTCGGCCGCCTCGATGGATGTGCTTTACGCCGCGCTGACCGCTTCGCGCGACCCGAACCGGCAGCTCTTTCTCGCCAATCTCGTGCGGGTGCCGGTCGTCATCGGCGCGCGGCTGCTGCGCGACCCGGCCTACACCGCCGACACGGCACTCGCCAACGCCGGTGCGGCGCTGCTCGATGCCTACGCATTCACGGCGATGCCGCTGGGGGCGGCGGTGCATGCGAGCCACGTCATGGCCGTCCTGCAATCGGCTGCCGGGGTGGCGGCGGTCGGGCTCGACCTCTTCCAGCTCAAGGGGTTTGCAGCACTCTCGGCCAAGGAGCGGGCGGTGCGGGCGGTTACCGCCAGACCCGGTGCAGGACCACATCCGCATCTTCCCGGCCCGCCCCACTCCGGCCGACACCTCGCTGATCGACCGCTACGCGCGCGCCGGCTTCACCGGCTCGCCGCCGCCGGTGCTGGCCGCCGAGCAGGCTTTCATCCAAGACCCGGCCGCCGATCTCGGCCTCGTCGTCGTCGAGGCGCTCTGACCCATGGCGACCTATTCGACCGCAGCCACCGACAAGCTCTACGGCCTGCTGCCGGCCGTCATCCGCGAGCGGGATTCGACCGAAGGCGAGCCGCTGCGCGCGCTGCTGCGCATCGTCGAAGGCCAGATGGACGCGATCGACGCCGATATCGGCCAGCTCGAGCGCGACGCCTTTATCGAGACCTGCGAGCCGTGGGTGATCCCCTATATCGGCGATCTGGTCGGCACGACGCCGCTCTTCGACGAGAGCCGGGTCCACGACGCCGGCACCGCGACCGAGCTCTTCCCCGACCTGACCGGCCCCAGCCTGACCGCGCCGGTGGCGCTGCGGGCGCGCGCCGATGTCGCCAAGACGATCTACTACCGCCGCCGCAAGGGCACCCTCTCGATGCTGGAGGAGCTGGCGCGCGACGTGACCGGCTGGGCCGCGCACGCGGTGGCGATGTGGGCGCTCCTCGAATGGACGCAGTGGGTGCGCAACCATCTGCGCCCGCAGGCGCCGCGCACCCCCGACATCCGCTCGGTCGAGCGGATCGGCCGGATCGGCGGGCCCTTCGACAGCGCCACGCACACCGTCGACGTGCGCCCGATCAGCCGCGACGAGGGCTGGTACAACATCCAGAACCTCGTCTTCTTCCTGTGGCGGCTCGGCGCCTTTCCGCTGGCGCCGGTGACGGCACGGCGGCTCGGGGCGGCGGGCGATTTCCGCTGGCATTTCAGCCCGCTCGGCAATTCGGCGCCGTTGTTCAGCCGCGCCCGCGGCCCGACCGCGGCGAGCCCGCTCGCGACCGAGCTCGGCGTCCCGCAGCCGATCCGCCCGGCGCGGTTCTTCGCCGACCTGCAAGCCTATGCAGCACTGGCGGTAAAGCCGGGCTTCACCGAATTCTACGGCCTGTTCGACGCCTTCCCCGGCTTCAACATCGCCCCCGACCCGAGCCTGATGGTCTATGTCGACGGCAACCCGGCGCCGGCCGAGGATGTCCGCTGCCGCAACCTCTCCACCTGGAGCCAGCCGGCCGGCAGCGAAATCGGCATCGATGTGGCGCTCGGCCGCCTGGCGCTCGGCCCCGGCCTGCTGCCGGCGGCGGAGGTATCGGTCTTTTATCACTACGGCTTCCCGTCGGCGCTCGGCGGCGGCCCCTACCCGCGCCGCGCCTGGCTGATGCAGACCGCACTCGCCGGCGCGGTGCTGACCGTGGACGGCAGCGGCGCCCCCGGCGCCTTCGCCACGATCGGCGCGGCGCTGGCGCAATGGGCCGCCGACGGCGGGCCCGACGCGCTGATCCGCATCCAGGACAACCGCACCTACGAGGAGGCGCTGGCGGTCGATGCCGGCCCGGCCGGCGGCACCTTTCTCGCGATCGAGGCGGCCGACGGGTTCCGCCCGAACCTCCGCCTCGCCGGGCCGCTGGTCGTGGCCGGCGACCGCCCGGACTTCACGCTGACCTTGGGCGGCTTGCTGGTCGAAGGCTGGATCGACCTCGTGGGCTCGCTGCGCGGGCTGCGGCTGATCCACACGACCCTGGTGCCCGGTGTGTCGATCGCCGAGCCCGACCCGGCCCTGCCGCCGCCTCCGCCGACGCCGGTCCAGCCGAGCCTCCAGGTCGCCGCCGCCGACGCCGGCGGGGCGCTCTTAAACGCGGAGCTGACCGTGGCGCTCGCCTTCTCGATCACCGGCGCATTGCGCGTTCCCGACCATGCCCAGGCGCTCTATGCGCTCGACAGCATCGTCGACGGCGTCGGCATCGCGGCGATCGCCGGGCCGGGAGCGCCGGATGCGGCCGGGCCCGCCGCTGCACCTCGAACGGACAACGGTGCGCGGTGCGGTCCAGGCGCGGCAGATCGACCTCGCCACCGAAGTCGTCTTCGACGGCCTGGCGACCTCGCAGCGGACCCAGATCGGCTGCGTCCGCTTCAGCTGGGTCGAGCCGGGCTCGCAGATGCCGCGCCGCTACCGCTGCCAGCCCGATCTCGCGGAGCAGGACGCGCTCGACGACGCATCTGCCTCCGGCCCGCTGACCCCGGCCGAGATCGACCGCATCCGCAACGAAACACGACTGCGCGTGCGGCCGACCTACACCGATCTGCGCTACGGCCAGCCCGCCTATCTGCAGCTGGCATTGACCGGCCCGACCGAGATCGCGACCGGCGCCGAGGACGGGTCGGAGATCGGCGCCTACTGCCATCTGAAGCAGCCGCAGCGCGAAGCCAACCTGCGCCAGCGGCTCGCGGAATACGTGCCGTTCGGCCTCGACTGCGGCCTGGTCTACGAGACCTGAAGCGGGGGAATGCCGGCGATGAGCGGAGACTACACGCGGTTCACCTTCGACCCCCGCAAGCGCTTCTCGGGCGTGTTGCAGCAGCAGGGGCGGGTGCAGCTCGACGCCGAATGGAACGAGGCGGTGGCGATCTTCAAGCGCCGCATCCGCGTGCAGGCGCTCGACACCTTCGGCCCGGTCGGGGTCGCGCAGCTGACCACCCCCGACGCCTTCGACGTGTCGGTGGCGGCGGGGCCGCCGCTCGACCTCGCGCTGAAGCCCGGCCGCATCTATGTCGACGGCATCCTCGCCGAGCTCTTCCCCGACGAGACCGCGAGCTACCTGAAGCAGCCTTTCCTGCCCGACCCGCCGCCGCTGCCGGCCGGCGACGCGGTGGTGTACCTCGACCTCTGGGAGCGCGAGGTCACCTATATCGAGGACCCGGCGCTGTTGGAGCCGGCGCTGGGCGGCGTCGACACCGCGACCCGCACGCAGGCCATCTGGCAGCTCAAGGTCGACGCCCGTCCCGGCGCGGTGTGCGGCATGGAGGTCGGCGCCCCGCCCTCGGCCGGGCGGCTCACGACCGAGGCGATCGCCCCGCCGGCGCCCGACGACCCTTGCATCCTGCCGCCTTTGGCCGGCTATCGCGGGCTCGAAAACCGGCTCTACCGGATCGAGATCCACACCGGCGGGCCGCTCGGCGCGGCGCGCTTCAAATGGTCGCGCGACAACGGCTCGATCGTCTCGGCGGTCGGCGACATCGCGGTCGCCGGCGGGCAGACCACCTTGAGCGTCAACCGGCTCGGCCGCGATCAGGTATTGCGCTTTGTCGTCGGCAATTGGGTCACGGTGACCGACGATTTCCGCGAGCTCGCCGGCGAGCCCGGCGAGATGGCCCGCATCCTCGCGATCGACGAGGCCAACGCGAAGCTGGTGCTCGACCGCGGCCTGCCGAGCGGAACGGGGCGCCCGTTCGGCGCCAATCCCACCGAGCTCGCCGCCCGGCATACGCGGGTGCAGCGCTGGGACGAGAGCGCCCCGGCCAACACGGTCGACGCCGACGGGCTGATCGTCACCGCCGCCGGGCCCGATCGACATCGAGGAGGGCATCCGCGTCGGCTTCTCGACCGACCCGGCGGGCGGCGCCTTCAACGACGGCGACTACTGGGTGTTCTGGGCGCGCACCGCCACCGCCTCGATCGAGGTGCTGAACGCCGCACCGCCGCGCGGCATCCGCCACCATTACGTGCAGCTCGCCGCGGCGACCGGGCTCGGCGGCCCGTCGCCGACGACCTCGGACTGCCGGCCGCGCCCGCCGGCCGGCGAGGAATGCTGCTGCACCTTTGTCGTGGCGCCGGGGCAGGACATCCAAAAGGCAATCGACTCCTTGCCCGACGCCGGCGGCTGCGTCTGCCTGAAGACCGGCCTGCACCTGGTCCCGGCGACGCTGACGATCGCCCGCAGCGATGTGAGGCTGGTCGGCGAAAGCCCCGGCGCCACCGTGCGGGTGCGCGCCGCCCAGCCGGCGCTGATCATCGGCATGCGCGCCGCGGTGCAGGATATTGCGGTGTGCGGCATCGCCTTTGAGCGCGAGCAGTCGGGCGACGGTGGCGCCGTGATCGAGATCGGCGCCGCCTTGCGGGTCTCGATCGAGGATTGCGCCGCCCGCTCGCTCGAGCCGGCGCTGGTGGTCGGAGTGGCGGTCCAGGACGCGCGCCAGCTCCGGCTCGCGCGCTCGCAAATCGAGATGGTGCAGAGCGGCGTGTGGATCACCGGCAAGGACAATTCCGCGCTGACCATCGTCGACAATTACCTATCGCTGCAACCCGGCGCCGCCGGTCAGCCCGCCTTTGGCGTCCTGGCGCAGCAGGTGTCCTCGATGCTGCGGGTCGAGGGCAATGCGATCGATGGAGGGCTCGACGGCATCCTGGTCAACGACACGATCGGCGCGGCCCCCAGCTCGTTCGCGCAGCGCGCCGAAATCATCGGCAACTGGATCCGCACTGTCGCGCCGGCGGCGGGCGCGGCCCTCGCCCCGCCGGCCTTCGGCATCGATTCGGCCGCCGATGCGAGCAACGTCTCGGGCAATCTGGTGCTGCTGCCGGGGGGCGCCACCGGCGTCGAGACCGGGCTGCGCCTCACCGGCAGCGGGTTGCAGGCGACCGGCAACGATGTGCTGCTGGTCGGCGATGCCGGCGCCATCCCGATGGTCGGCATACAACTGGGCTTTTCGACGGCGGCGGCGACGGTGCCGACCGGCGATGCGGTGATCGGCGGCAATACCGTCACCGGGTGCTCCGGCGGCATCGTCGCGGCGGCGGTGAACGGCGCCGATATTTCCGCGAACCTGCTGGAAGCGGGCGGGGCGCGGGCCGGCACGAGCCTCGGCATCGCGCTGACCGGCTGCATCGGGCTCGGCGTGCACGACAACCGCGTGGTCGGCTTCGCGATGGCGATCAGCTCGGGCACGGGGATAGCCAACCGGATCGCCGGCAACATTATCGCCGGCGGCAATTTCGGCGTCACCCTGGTGCAGGAAACCACACCGGTGGTGACCCAGAACCGCATCACCGACATGGCGCGGGCGGCGATCGCCGGCATCGACCTCTTCGCCCGCTGCGATGTGACCGAGAACCGCATCGCCGCCTGCGGCTACGGTACGGCGGGGAGCGGCTCGATCCTGGTGGTGCTGGCGCTGGGCGAATTGCGCATCGCCGGCAACGAAATCATCGACACCGGCGTGTCGCTGGCCGGGGCATCGGTCGCGCCGGCCTATGGCATCGGCGCGATCTGGGCCTTGGAGGCCACCGTCGAAGGCAACCAGGTCACCTACACCGATGTCGGGAAGCGCGACGTCACCGCCGAGGATAGAGCGTTGCTGATCGGCGGGCTGATCGAGAGCACCGTCACCCTGGGCGAGGGGCAGGTCACCATCGGCTTTCCGATCCAGGTGCTCGGCAACAAATTCACCGGGGCCGGGCGCAGCGCCCTGGTCGAGCTTGTCGAAAGCCAGGTCAGCGATCTGGTCTTCCGCCGCTTCGAGCGCGTCATCTTCAGCAACAACTACTGCGCGCACGCGATCGACCCGGCGATCTTCGCGCCGCCGCCGGCGGGCAACGCGACGGTCCGCCTCAAGGGGCGCGCCGCCAGCGTGCTCGGCAACCAGGTCAAGGCGGCGCGCGGGTTTCCGTCGTTCGACTTCAACAACATGCCGGGCCCGTTCATGGGCAACGTCGCGAGCGGCTCGGTCACCCGCCACACCGACCTGCCGGCGCCGATAAGTGCCTACAACCTCACTTTCTGATGGAGGCCGACGATGGATGTCGCCGATTTCCTGAAGCAGCAGCAGGCGGCGCTCGACCTGCTGCAGCGGCAGCTCGCCAAGCCGAGCGAGAGCGGCCTCGCCGCGCTGCTCGGCAGCCGCGAGCAGCAGGCCGCGGCGGTCAAGACCCGGATCGACGAGCTCGGCCGCCAGAAGGCGGCGGCGATGCAGCGCTGGGACGCCGCGATCGCGGCCCAGCAAAAGCTCCTCGACGGGCTCGAGAGCGCCGGCGCCAAGGCCGGCCAGGTGCTGCAAGGGACCGCCCCGCCGCCGCCCGGGAAGAGCGGCGGCTGACTGCGCCCCGTGGTCGACCCCGCCGTCAGGAGGCCTCGAGGCGGTCACCGGCGGGCGGGCTGCGGTGAGCTCGTCCGGGCCGCGCCTGAATTGTGGCCGAATGTCCTCAGGTATTGCAAAGTATCCTCGAGCCCCACGACATCGGCGTATTTCGCGTCGAGATCGAACAGGCTCTGGGCGTGCGCCGCGGCCGAGCGGTCGCCGACCGCCTCGCGCACGACCATCGGCCGAAAGCCGTTCTGACAGGCGTCGACCGCAGTCGCGCGAACGCACCCGCTGGTCGTGCACCCGGCGATGATCAAGCGTGTCGACGCGATGCGCGACCAGCCGCGACCCGAGATCGCTGCCGAAAAAGCAGGACGCGTATTTCTTGACCAGCAGCGTGTCGGTCTTGCGGAAATCGAGGCGCGGATCGATCTCCCAGCCGTCGCTGTCGGCCGTCAGCGTGATCAGGCCTTTCTGCTTGGCGGCCCAGATGCCGGCGTCCTTGAGGTCGCGATCTTCGTAGCGCACGGTCGAGAAGAAGACCGGCGCATCGCGCCCGTGCGCCGCCTCCAGCAGCGGGATCGTCGCTGCGACCTGCGCGTCGAGATTGGAGCCGAGCATGGCGTTCTCGTCGGTGAACGCCTTGGCCAGGTCGATGACGATCAGCGCGGGGCGCTCCCCGAACCCGATCCGCAGGCCAAACCCGCGCTGCGCAAAAAATTCGGCGTCGCCCGGCCTGTCCTTGTCCGTCATGGCGGTCCCTCCAGCTGTCGGTGTTTCCGGCTGCGTCGCGCATCCCTCATTTCGCGCTTCTGTTTTGCCCGACCCATTGTTATCAAGCCTCCGATTTTCGGCAACGGCCCGTTGTCGAGCGCGCCAGCCGTCGGATCGAGAGGCGCGGCCGCGCCGCTCCGCCAAGGACGGAGGCTCCAATGCAAATCGGGTTTGTCGGCACGGGCACGATGGGGACGCCGATCGGCGGCTGCCTGATCGATGCCGGCCACCGGCTGATCGTCCACGATATCCGGCCCGAGGCGACGGCCACGCTCGCCGGCCGCGGCGCGCGGGTGGCAGGCAGCCCGCGCGCCGCGGCGGAGGGGAGCGAGGTCGTCTTCACCTCGCTGCCCGGCCCGGTCGAGGTCGAGGCGGCCGCGCTCGACCCCGAGGCCGGCATTCTGGCGGGGCTGCCGGCGGGCTGCGTCCATATCGACCTGACGACGAACGCGCCCGCGGTGGCGCGCAGGGTCGCCGAAGCGTGCCGGGCGCGCGGGGTCGACATGCTCGACGCTCCGGTCAGCGGGCGCCCGCCGGGGATGACGGTCATGGTCGGCGGCGCGGCGCCGGTCTTCGCCCGCTGCCGGCCGCTCTTCGAGGCGATCGCCGGCAACATCTTCTATGTCGGCGAGGCGGGGGCCGGCTGCATCGCCAAGCTCGTCACGCAATATCTCGGCTACACCAGCTTCGTCGCCGCGCTCGAAGGGCTCCTGATCGGGGCCAAGGCCGGGGTCGACCCCGGCGTGCTGGCGCAGATCGTGCCCTACAGCGCCGGCGCCAGCCGCACCTTCGACAACATCCCGCGCTCGGTGCTGACGGGCGCCTTTACCGCCGGCGGCACGCTCGACATCGTCGCCAAGGATCTTTCCTTGGCCTGCGAGCTCGCCCGCGAATTCGCCGCCCCCGCCAATCTCGGCCTCCTCGCCCACGACATTTTCCACCGCGCCCAGGCGCAAGGCTGGGGCCGGCAGGGCTACCCGGTCGCCGCCCGCATCCTCGAAGCCATGGCCGGCCGCGAGCTCCGCTCGCAGACCGCCCCGAACGCGGCAAGCTACCAGGCGGACGACCCGCGGCGCGCGCCCGCCGGCCGTCCCCGCGAAAGCGGCCGTCCAGGCGGGTAAAGGCATGCCGCGCAGCCCCGAGCCCCACCCGTCCCGCTGTTTTCCCTGTTTCATCAGGCCGAGATCAGGTCTCCCCAACTCCATCTCCGGCAACCCCGCCCTGCCCACCGCTCCCGACAGCGCGACAATGCGATATAATTACAGCAATTATATGGTTGCTGATACCGCGGCGGGCGCGGCGGCGAGCCAGCGCGCGTAAGCACCCATCTCCGCCGACGACGGAAGAGCATGCCGGTCTCCCTCGCCCCGCTTGCGGGGAGAGGGTCGGGGTGAGGGGCTGCTTTTCGAGCTCGGCAAGGCGCGCTTGCAGAACCCCGTCCAGATTCTCGATGGCGTCGTTGTTCTAGATGCGGATCACGCAATAACCGAGGGCCGCTGAGCGCGCTGCTGACCCCGCAACGCCTCGATCCTTGCGCTTGAAAGGCTGGCCCCTCACCCCGACCCTCTCCCCGCAAGCGGGGCGAGGGAGGCTGCAAAATGTCCGTATCGCGGCGCCGGGCGCGCAACCCGGGTCGAGGGCTACCCTTCGCATGCGCTGGCCTGGGCGCGGCGGCGGCGATAACATGGGATCGGAACACAGGAGGACGGCGATGCCGGCATCACCGGGAGCGGGATATCGCGAGGGGCTCGTCGATGTGGCGGCGGGGCGGATCAGCCGCGAGATTTTCGTCAGCGACGAGATCTACGCGCAGGAGCAGGAGCGGCTCTTCGCCCGCGCCTGGCTGTTTGTCGGGCATGAGAGCCAGATCCCCAACCCGGGCGATTTCTTTGTCTCGGGCATGGGCGAGGAGATCGGTGATCCTGTGCCGCGACCGGGCCGGCGAGGTCCACGTGTTCCTCAATTCGTGCCGGCATCGCGGCATGAAGGTGTGCCGCTACGACGAGGGCAACACCCCGGTCTTCACCTGCCCCTACCACGGCTGGAGCTACGGGACCGACGGGCGGCTGGTCGGGCGTCCCCTATTTCCGCGAGGCCTACCATTCCAAGCTCGACCGCTCGCAATGGGGACTGGTCGAGGTGGCGCAGCTGTGCCGCTACAAGGGGACGGTGTGGGCCACCTGGGACCCGGCGGCCCCGCCCTTTCTCGAATATTTGGGCGGCTTTGCCCGCTATCTCGACCTGATCCTCGACGGCAGGGACGGGCGCGAGGGCCAGGCCGAGGTGCTGGGCGGCGTGCAGAAATGGCTGATCCCGTGCAACTGGAAGTTCCCGGCCGAGAATTTCAGCGGCGACAGCTACCACAACATCAGCCACCGCTCGGTCGACCTGGCCGGGATCGGCCCCTCGGGCGCCGGCCGCCGCGACATGGGCGAGCTGACGCTCGGCCGCAAATTGCATGTCGCGATCCCCGACCGCGGCCACCAGACGATCGTCTATGTCCTGCCGAAGGACCGGCCGCCGCCCGCTGCCTATCAGCATTCCCCGGTCGTCTCCGAATACTTTCGGCATTGCGAGGCGGAGCGCCGGCGCACCCGCGGCGAGGAGGCCCGGCTGATGGGCGCGCCGGGCGAAATCTTCCCCAATGCGGCGCTGCTGCCGCGCCAGCCGCGCTCGCTCGCCGTGTGGCATCCGCGCGGCGCCCACCAGACCGAGGTGTGGCGCTGGTTCTTTGTCGACCGCGAGGCGCCGGCAGAGGTCAAGAACTTCCTGCGCGACTATTACATCCGCTACTTCGGGCCCGGCCGGGATGACCGAGCAGGACGACATGGAGAACTGGAGCTACGCCCATGCAGGCGAGCCGCGGCGCGATCGCCCGGCGCCATCCCTATTCTTACGAGATGGGTCTCGGCGCCGCGGTCGAGAATTACGAATGGCAGGGGCTGCGCATCCCGGGCCGGGTCATCGACATCACCCAGGCGCAATCGAGCGAGGAGCCGATGCGCAACCTCTACCGTCGCTGGGCGCAGTTCATGGAAGCGGAAAGCTGGGACGACCTCGCCACCTGGCGCCGCGTCGGCGGGGGCGTCGCGCAAGCCGCGGAATGACCCGTCGCGGCAGCTCCCCGGCAGGCTTTGCCGCGCCCGCCGCGGCGGCCGGCGATCGGGCTCCCGGCCGGGCGCATCCCCGGCGCCGTCAGCCCGCCGGCGGACCTTCGCGGTCGTCGCCCGGCAGCTCGACCAGCGCCACCCGGTTTCCCCGCACGGTCAGCGCGAGGCGGCCGTGCTTCAGCGCCAGCGCGTCGCGGCCGAAGATGTCGTAGCGCCAGCCGGTCAGCGCCGGCGCCGCCGCCTGGTCGTCGGCGGCGATCGCCTCGAGGTCGTCGGCCGAGGCGACCAGCTTCTGCGCCACCCGGTGCTCCTCGCAGCGCTGCTTGACAAGGACGCGCAGCAGCTCGATCAGCGGGCCGAGGCCGGCCGGCGGCTCGGCTCTGGTCGGCTCCGGCGGGTCGTCGGAGGCGACGTTGGCGAGGCCGTCGCGCACCGCCTCGAGGATCTCGCCGCCGAGCCTGCCCTCGGCGACGCCCTTGCCGAGGCTGCGGGTTCGCGCCAGCGCCTCGATCGTCTTGGGCAGGTGCGAGGCGATTTCCAGCACCGCCTCGTCCCGCACGATGCGGCCGCGCGGCAGGTTGCGCTGCTGCGCGGCCGCCTCGCGCCAGGCCGCCACCGCGCGCAGCACCGCGAAGTATCGGGGATGGACCCGGCCGCGAAGGCGAAACCGCCGCCACGCCTCGCCCGGATCGGTGCGGTAGAGCGCCGGGTCGGACAGGCCCGCCATCTCCTCGGCGAACCAGCTCGCGCGCCCGTTTTTCGACAGCTGCTCCTGGAGCCTTTGATAGACCGTGCGCAGGTGCACGACATCGGCCAGCGCGTAGCTGATCTGGCGCTCGGTCAACGGCCGGTGCGACCAGTCGGTGAACCGCGAGGATTTGTCCAACGGCGCGTGCGCCAGCTTGGCGACCAAGGTCTCATAGCTCGCCGCATCGCCAAAGCCGCAGACCATGGCGGCGATCTGGGTGTCGAACAGAGGCTGCGGCGCCGCACCCGACAGATTGAAGAAGATCTCCACATCCTGGCGCGCGGCGTGAAACACCTTGGGGGTCCCGGCGTCGGCCATCAAATCGAGCAGCGGCGCCAGATCGATCCCCGGCGCGAGCGCATCGATCGCGGCCGCCTCCTGCGGGCCCGCCACCTGCACCAGGCACAGGATCGGCCAATAGGTGCGCTCGCGCATGAACTCGGTGTCGACCGCGAGAAAATCGGCGCCCTTCTGCCGCGCGCAAAACAAAGCCAGGCTGTCGCTGTCGCTGATCATCGTCATGACCCTGGCTATAGCGCGAAAATGCGGGCGCTGAAACCATTGCCGGCGCTGCCGCCGGCGCCGTTCCCGAGCCGGGCCGCGCCTTGACAAGCCGCGCGGTTCCGTGCGTCTTCGCGCGACCTTGAGCAAGCCGCCGGATTTCCCGCCGATGCACGCCTATCGGACCCATACCTGCGGCGCCCTGCGCCTCGCCGATGCCGGTCGGCCGGCCCGGCTGTCGGGCTGGGTCCACCGCAAGCGCGACCATGGCCAGCTGCTGTTCGTCGATCTGCGCGACCATTACGGGGTCACGCAATGCGTGATCGACGCCTCCTCGCCGCTGTTCGCCGCCGCCGACGCGCTGCGCCTGGAGAGTGTCGCGACGGTGACGGGCGCGGTCGCCGCGCGCTCGCCCGACACCGTCAACCCCCGGCTCGACACCGGCGAGGTCGAGCTTGCGATCGCCGAGATCGCGGTCCAGTCGGAGGCGGAGCCGCTGCCGTTCCCGGTCAACGCCGAGGCCGAATACCCGGAGGACATGCGCCTCGCCTATCGTTTTCTCGATCTGCGGCGCGAGGGGATGCACGCCAACATCGTGCTGCGCGCGAACGTCATCGCCTCGCTCCGGCGGCGGATGATCGAGCAGGGCTTCATCGAGTTCCAGACCCCGATCCTGACCGCGAGCTCGCCCGAGGGAGCGCGCGACTATCTGGTGCCGAGCCGCCTGCATCCCGGCAAATTCTACGCGCTGCCGCAGGCGCCGCAGCAGTTCAAGCAATTGCTGATGGTCGCCGGCTTCGACCGCTATTTCCAGATCGCGCCCTGCTTTCGCGACGAGGCCGGGCGCGCCGACCGCTCGCCGGGCGAGTTCTATCAGCTCGACTTCGAGATGTCGTTCGTGACGCAGGAGGATGTCTTCGCCGCGATCGAGCCGGTATTGCACGGCCTCTTCGAGGAGTTCGGCGGCGGCCGCGCCGGTCAGCCCGCCGCCGTTCCGGCGCATTCCCTACGCCGACGGCGATGCAGCAATACGGCAGCGACAAGCCCGATCTGCGCAACCCGATCGTGATGAGCGACGCGACCGCGAGCTTCCGCGGCTCCGGCTTCAGGATCTTCGCCGGCATGATCGAGGCCGACCCGAGGGTCCGCGTCTGGGCGATCCCGGCCCCGATCGGGCGGCAGCCGCGCCTTTTGCGACCAGATGAACTCCTGGGCGCAATCGGAGGGGCAGCCGGGGCTCGGCTACATCTTCTTTCGCGACGGCGAGGGCGCGGGCCCGGTCGCGCGCGGCCTCGGCGCGGAGCGGACCGCCGCGCTGCGCGCCGAGCTCGGGCTCGGCGACGGCGACGCGGTCTTCTTCGTCTGCGGCGCGCCGAAGGATTTCACCGCCTTCGCCGGCGCGGCGCGGCTCAGGATCGGGCGCGAACTCGGGCTGGCCGGGAAGGGGTCTTCGAATTCTGCTGGGTTGTCGACTTTCCGATGTACGAGCTGAACGAGGACACCGGCCAGATCGAGTTCAGCCACAACCCGTTCTCGATGCCGCAGGGCGGGCTTGCGGCGCTGGAGCGGCAGGACCCGCTGACCATCGCCGCCTACCAGTACGACATCGTCTGCAACGGGGTCGAGCTGTCCTCGGGGGCGATCCGCAACCATCGCCCGGAGATCATGTACAAGGCCTTCGCGATCGCCGGCTATTCCGCCTCCGAGGTCGAGGCGCGCTTCTCCGGCATGCTCAACGCGTTCAAATACGGCGCGCCGCCGCATGGCGGCTCGGCTCCCGGCATCGACCGCATCGTCATGCTGCTGGCGGACACGCCCAATCTGCGCGAGGTCGTCGCCTTCCCGATGAACCAGCAGGCGCAGGATCTGTTGATGCAGGCGCCGGCTCCGGTCGCGCCCGAGCGGCTGCGCGAGCTCCACTTACGGCTCGCCCTGCCGCCGGAAAGGGGCTAGGAAGGCCGGCGCCCCCGCCTCGGAAGGTTCCATTGATGATCGTGCGCCGTGTCGAGCTCCTCGTCGCCGCGCTCGGCCTCGTCGCCGCGGCGGTGTGGGCCGTGCCGGCCGGGAGCGCCGAGATCGCGCCGCACCGGGCGCTCTATTCGATGACCCTGGGGTCGACCCGCGGCGATTCGGGCGTGGTCGACGCTCGCGGCACGATGGATTACGAGTGGGGCGAGACCTGCGACGGCTGGACCATCGAGCAGCGCTATCGGCTCAAGATGCGCTACGCCGAGGCGCGCGACATCGACATCGCCTCGAGCCTGGTGACCTGGGAATCGAAGGACGGGCTGCGCTACCGGTTCAATCAAAAGCAGACGCGAAACGGCGAGGTCGACCAGGAAATCCGCGGCGAGGCGAGGCTCGACGGCCCGGGCAAAGGCGGCGTCGCCGAGTTCTCCAAGCCCGACCCGCAGACCTTGACCCTCGCGCCCGGCGTGCTGTTCCCGAGCGCGCACACGATCTTGCTGATCGACAAGGCGAAGGAGGGCGAAACCCTGGTCTCGCGCCTGGTCTTCGACGGCTCGGCCGAGGAGAACGCGGTGCAGGTGTCGGCGGTGATCGGCTCCAAAGTCGCCGGCGACCCGGCCTCGGCCGATGGCAGCCCGCTGCTGGAGCGGCCCGGCTGGCGGGTGCGCCTCGCCTTCTTCCCGGCCGATCCCAACGCCGAGCGGCCCGATTACGAGCTCGGGATGCGGCTCCTCGACAACGGCGTTTCGCGCGACATGGTGATCGACTACGGCGAGTATTCGATCCGCGCCAAGCTCGACGACATCGAGCCGCTGTCAAAGCCGCACTGCTGAGGATCAGGACGACCGCGGCCCGCCCGCGCCGCGGCCGACGCGGATCGCGCCGTCCCCGAGCCGCGCGCGGATCTCGTCGATCGCCTGGTCGAGCAGCCGCGGCCGGTCGAGCTCGCGGTCGAACAGGGTCGGCAGGTCGGCGGCGCCGGCGTCGACCAGCCCTTCGGCCCCGATCCCGATCAGGCGAAACCGGGTGGCGCCGTCGGCCTCGGCGGCGAGCAGCAGGGTCGCGGCGCGGTAGAGCGTCTGCGCGATCCGGGTCGGCTCGGCGAGCCGGCGCGAGCGGGTGCGCAGGCGAAAATCCCCGGTCTTGAGCTTCAGCATGACCGTGCCGGCGGCGAGCCCGGCCTGCTTCAGCCGGGCCGAGACGCGCTCGCACAGAGGCCACAGCGCCTGCGCCAGCGCGTCCCCATCGGCCTCGTCCCGGGCCAGCGTCGTTTCGGCCGAGATCGTGCGCGCCGGCGCGTGGGCGAGGACGGCGCGGGCGTCCTCGCCCACGGCGAGCCGCGCCAGCCTTGTGCCGAGCCGGCCGTAGCGCAACGCCAGCTCGCGCTCGCCGAGCGCGGCGAGCTGGCCGATCAGGGTGATCCCGTCGGCGGCGAGCCGGCGTTGCAGCGCGCCGCCCACACCCCACAGCAGCGACACCGGCCGCGGGGCCAGAAAGGCCGGGGCGTCGGCGCGGCTCAACACGGCGAAGCCGCGCGGCTTGTCGAGGTCGGAGGCGATCTTGGCCAGGAACTTGCTGTCGCTGAGCCCGATCGAGAGGGTGATGCCGAACGTCGCCTCGACCTGCCGCGCGAGGGCGGCCAGGGCTTGCGCCGGGCTTGTGCCGCGCAGCGCCTCGCCGCCGCCGAGGTCGAGAAACGCCTCGTCGATCGACAGCGGCTCGACGAGCGGGGTGAGCGCCCGCATCTCGGCCCGCACGGCGCGCCCGACCTCGCGGTATTTCGCCATGTCCGGGCGGATCACGACCGCGTCCGGGCACGCCGCCAGCGCCTTGAACATCGGCATCGCCGAGCGCACGCCGTAGAGCCGGGCGACATAGCAGCAGGCGAGCACGACGCCGCGGACGCCGCCGCCGACGATCACCGGACGATCGGCGAGCTCGGGCCGGTCGCGCTTCTCGACCGTCGCATAAAACGCGTCGCAATCGACATGCGCGATCGAGAGGACAGGGAGCTCGGGATGGCCGACGAGCCGCGGCGAGCCGCAGTCGCGGCAGCGCCCGCCGGCCGCGGCCGACGCGGCCAGAACGCCGCAATCGCGGCACAGCGTGGTCGCTGCCCGCCTCCGTCCGGCTCCCCGAGCGCTCGTTACCAATTCTTAAGTCCGATCGCCTACGACAAGTCGGTGCAACCCTTTATGGAGAGGCAGCGGTGCCGCTTGTCAAACGTGATCGCCGCCATTTGACCACCTTTTGCGCGGCCGGCGAAGCATGATCGGCGTAGGGACCCCCGCGCCGGTCGGACCCGGCGGCCGCGCGCGGCGGCCGCGGATCTTGATCGTCGAGGACAATGAACTCAACATGAAGCTGTTCAATGACCTCCTGATCGCGCATGGCTACGACACGCTGCAGACCAGGGACGGGGTCGAGGCGCTGGCGCTGGCCCGCGGGCAGCGCCCCGACCTGATCCTGATGGATATTCAGCTCCCGGAGGTATCGGGCCTGGAAGTCACCAGGTGGATCAAGGAAGACGAGGATCTGCGCACCATCCCGATCATCGCCGTGACCGCGTTCGCGATGAAGGGCGACGAGGAAAGGATCCGCAGCGGCGGCTGCGAGGCCTATATTGCCAAGCCGATCTCGGTGACGAGCTTTCTGCGAACCGTCGGGCGCTTCGTCTCCTGAGGCGAAGGCCCGCTGCGACCCCGTAAGCCTGCGAGGCGGTGATGTCTGCCCAAGTGTTGGTCGTCGACGATATCGAGCTCAACGTAAAATTGCTCGAGGCCAAGCTGTCGAGCGAGTATTTCGACGTGCTGTCCGCCACCGATGGCCCGGCCGCGTTGCGGATCGCCGACCGCGAGCTGCCCGATGTGGTGCTGCTCGACGTGATGATGCCGCAGATGGACGGGTTCGAGGTGTGCCGCCGGCTGAAGGCCAACCCGCGCACCGCGGACATCCCGGTGGTGATGGTGACGGCCCTGTCCGACGCCGCCAACCGGCTGCGCGGCCTCGCCGCCGGGGCCGACGATTTTTTGACCAAGCCGGTCAACGATATCGCCCTTTTCGCCCGCGTGCGCTCGCTCTCGCGGCTGAAGCGGCTGATGGAGGAATGGCGGCTGCGCGAGGAGATCTGCGGCCGGTTCGGCGGCCCCGACCGCGCCCGCGTCGACGCCGGCCCGGCCCGCATCATGATCATCGACGAGGATCGCCTGGCCGCCGCCGGCATGGTCGAGACGCTGACCCCGATCGCCAGCGCGATCACCCGGTTCGCCAGCTGCGCCGAGGCGCTGGAGCGGCTCGACGACGGCGTCGAGCTGATCATCGCCAGCCTGTCGGCCGGGGGCGGCGACCCGCTGCGGCTGGTCACCCAGTGCCGGGCCACCGAAGCCTTTCGCCAGCTGCCGATCCTGATGATCGCCGGCGACGAGGACCTGCCGCGCCTGGCCAAGGGGCTCGACCTCGGGGCCAACGACTATCTGGTGCGCCCGGTCGACCGCAACGAGCTCTTGGCGCGCACCTGCACCCAGATCCGCCGCAAACGGCTGCAGGACCGCCTGGCCGACAACTATCGGCGCAGCATGTCGCTGGCGCTGACCGACGAGCTGACCGGCCTCTACAACCGCCGCTACCTGCTCGCCCATCTCGACGAGCTGATGGCGCGGGTCGGCCGCGACGCGGTCGACGCGGCGATCCTGCTGCTCGACATCGACCATTTCAAGGCGGTCAACGACACCCACGGCCATGCCGCCGGCGACGATGTGCTGCGGGAGCTCGCGGCGCGGGCGATCGGCTGCGTGCGCAGCGTCGACCTTGTCGCCCGGCTCGGCGGCGAGGAGTTCGTCGTGGTGATGCCGGAAATCGATCTGGCGGTCGCGACGGCGGTCGCCGAGCGCCTGCGGCAGGCGGTGGCGGGCAGGCCGTTCACGATCCGGGAAAGCGGCGAGGCGCTGCGCATGACCGTCAGCATCGGCGCCGCGGCCGCGGCGGGACCCGGCGACACCCGCGATCAATTGCTCAAGCGCGCCGACGACGCCCTCTACCGCGCCAAGGCCGAGGGCCGAAACCGCGTCGCCGCCAACCCGCCCGATCCGTCGCGCCTGCTTTGGCCGCCGCCCGAATACGCGGCCGGGTCGGAGCGCCCGGTCGACGCCATGTCGTCATAAGCCCCGGCTCGCGCCGGCCCGTCAGCTCGGCACCAGCCCACCGTCGACGTTGTAGGCCTGGCCCGTAATGTTGCGGGCGGCGGGCGACGCCAGAAAGACCGCCATCTGGGCGATGTCGTCGGGCGTGTTGGCGCGGCCGATCGGGATTGTCGCATCCTGCTCGGCTTGCAGCTCCGCCGCCGTGACGCCGCGCTCGGCCGCCCGCAAAACCGCGTTGCGGGCCCCCAATTCGGTTCGGGTCACGCCGGGGCAGATCGCGTTGACGTTGATGTTGCTCCGGCCCAGCTGCTGTGCGGCGGTCTTGGTCAAGGCGATCACCGCGCCTTTGCTCGCGGCATAGGCGGCGTTCGAGGCGCCGGCATAGCCGCGCCCCGAGATCGAGGCGATGTTGATGATTCGGCCGCCGCTGCCATCGGCTTGATGCTGCCGGATCATCTCGCGCGCGGCGCGCTGCAGGCAAAAGAACACGCCCTTGGCGTTGACCCGGTGGATGCGGTCCCAATCGGCCTCGGTCAGATCCATGATCCGGGCGTACCGGGTCACGCCGGCGTTGTTGACGATGATGTCGAGCCGGCCGAGCTCGGCGACGGTGCGCGCGATCATCGCGTCGATCGCGGCGACATCGCCGCAATCGGCCTCGATCGCGATCGCCCGGCGGTGGTTGCCGGCGGCCTCGGCCGCAATCCGTTGCGCCGCCGCGAGGTCGATATCCGCCGCCGCGACCACGGCGCCCGCCTCGGCCATCGCCAGCGCCGTCGCCCGCCCGATCCCGGCGCCCGCCCCGGTCACCAGCGCGATCTTGCCTTGCAGCGCCGCCATCGTCTCTCCTTTCCACAGATCGCTTCGCCGCGAGGGTATACCTGTGGCGCGTCGCCATAAAAGCCGCAACCTGCGGGACGGCGCTTCGGCCGGCCGCCGACCGTCGGCGCTGAGCGCCCGCCGCGCGCGGGTTGGTGCGGCTGAGCCGTTGCGCTACAAGGCGGGGCGATGGTGACCGCCTTTCTCCGCGCCCTGTCGGCGCTGTCGGCGCCGCCCTTGCGGCGCGTGGTAGCACTCGGCCTCGGCCTCGCCGTGCTGGCGTTCGCGCTGCTGTGGCTCGGGCTCGCGGCCGCGCTCTACCAGACGCCGCTCTTTGCCTGGCGGCCGCTCGATTGGGTCGTCGACGTGCTGGGCGGGCTGGCGGTGCTGGCCTTGAGCTGGCTGCTGTTTCCGGCGGTCGCCACCTTGATCATGGGCTTTTTCCTCGAGCGTATCGCCGCCGCGGTCGAGGCGCTCGACTATCCCGGGCTTGGCCCGCCGCGCCGCCAGCCGCTGGGCGAGACCGTGGCGGCGATGGCGCGGCTGTCGGCGCTGACATTGCTGCTCAACCTGCTGGCGCTGCCGGTCTATCTGCTGGTCCCCGGAATTAATCTCTTTCTCTTCCTGGCGTTGAACGGATATCTTCTCGGCCGGGAGTACTTCGAGGCGGTCGCGCTGAGGCGGCTCGATGCGGCGGCGGCCAGGGCGGTGCGCAACCGGTATGGGGGACGTGTCTTTATCGGCGGCGTGGTGATCGCGGGTTTGTTTGCGCTGCCTCTGGTCAACCTGCTGGCGCCGGTGGTCGCCACGGCTTTCATGGTGCACGTGTTCGAGGCGTTGCCGCGGGGCGGGGCGCATTCCCCGGCCCGGCCCGCGGCGTAGCCCCTTCAATCATGTCGATCGGGTGCCCTAACCATGTTTACCCGGAAGAGAACCGAGACAGAGGACCGTAAGATGGCCGATTCGTCCGACGATCTGGGCATCCCGATGAAGCCGGCGGCGCGGCCGGCCGCGCCGGGCGCTGCCCCCCTGGCGAGGCCGCCGGCGATGCCGCCGCGCGCCCCGGACCTGGCGCGCCCCGGCGCGGCGGCGGACGCGCTGCGCCGCCCCGGCGACCCGGCGGGCCAGCCGCGGCGCAACGAGGCCGAGGTGCGCCGGCTGATCGTCGGCCGCGAGATCACGCTGTCGGGCGAGATCACGTCCTGCGACATGCTGATGGTGGAAGGCAGCGTCGAGGCCAATTTGACCAACTGCCGCGACATCGACATCGCCGAGAGCGGCTTGTTCAAGGGCTCGGCCGCGATCGAGGAAGCCGAGGTGCGCGGCCGCTTCGAGGGCAATCTGACGGTGCGCAAGCGGCTCCTGATCAAGGCCAGCGGGCGCGTCTCGGGCACGATCCGCTACGGCCAGATCGAGATCGAATGCGGCGGCCAGATCTCGGGCGACATTCAGGCGCAGCCGGGCGCCGAGCACGCCGAGGCTACGGCGGACGCGGCGACCGTCCACGCCGCGGACTGACCCGGCGCGGCGCCGGCGAATTCCCGGCCCGCGCCGCGACCAGCTCGGCCGGCCCGCTCTTGGCCGGATAGCGGCAGAGATCGGCCAGCGCGCAATCCGGGCAGTCCGGCCTGCGCGCCTTGCAGACGTAGCGCCCGTGCAGGATCAGCCAGTGGTGCGCGTAGCGCTTGTACCGGGCAGGGGTGACCGCCTCCAGCCGCTGCTCGACTGCGAGCGGCGTCTTGCCGGGGGCGAGCCCGGTGCGGTTGGCGACCCGGAAGATATGAGTGTCGACGGCGATCGTGGGCTCGCCGAAGGCGACGTTCAAGACGACGCTCGCGGTCTTGCGCCCGACCCCCGGCAAGGTCTCCAGCGCGGCGCGGTCGCGGGGCACCTCGCCGCCCCATTGCTCGACCAGGAGCCGGCTCAGCGCGACGAGGTTCCTCGCCTTGGTGCGGAAGAGCCCGATCGTGCGGATCAGCCCGGTGATCCGCTCCTCGCCCAGCGCCAGCATCTTGGAGGGCGTGTCGGCGAGCGCGAACAGCGCCGGGGTCGCCTTGTTGACGCCGACATCGGTCGCCTGCGCCGACAACACGACGGCGACCAGCAAGGTGAAGGGGTTGATGAATTCGAGCTCGGTCTGCGGGATCGGCCGGGTCGCCTCGAGCCGGCGATAGAGCTCGGCGACCTCGCGTTTCGAAAAAGGGCGCATCGCGCGCGAGTGTAAGGCCGGCGGCGGCCGGCGACAAACGGCGTGACGCGGCCGCCACGGTCTCCTATCTTTCGGCGAATGCTGCCTGGTCCCGGATACGCTGCGGCGCCGCTGTTCTTCGAGCGCGTGCTGCTGCCGCACCGCAGCCTGCCGCCGCGCGGCTTTCACCTGCTGATGCTGATCCTCGGGCTCGTCAGCCTCGCCGTCGGCATCGGCTTTGTTTCGATCGGCGCGTGGCCGGTGTTCGGGTTCTTCGGGCTCGACGTGGCGCTCGTCTATCTCGCCTTTCGCCTCAACTACCGCAGCGCGCGGCGCAGCGAGACGCTGCGGCTCGCCGGCGACGCCTTCACGGTCGAGCGGATCGGCGTGCGCGGCGAGCGCCGCACCTGGCGGTTTCAGCCGTTCTGGCTGCGGGTTATCCTGGAGGAGCGGCGCGACGAATCGAACCGGCTCGTGGTCGCCTCGCACGGCCGCAATCTGGTGATCGCCGATTTTCTCTCGCCGATGGCCCGGCGCGAGCTCGCCCGGACGATCATCGAGGCGCTGTCGCGCTGGCGCAATTCGCTCAACCCGGCGGGCGAGCGCGAGCCTTAGAGCCCGAGCACCTCCTTCAGCCCATAGACCCCCGGCGCCCGCCCGACCACCCAGCGCGCCGCCCGCACCGCGCCCTTGGCGTAAATCGCGCGGCTGGTCGCCCGATGGACGAATTCGAGGCGCTCGGCCGTGCCGGCGAAGATCACGTGGTGGTCGCCGACCGCGTCGCCGCCGCGCAATGCGGCAAACCCGATATCGCCGCTGCGGCGCGGGCCGGTGATGCCGTCGCGGCCGCGCTGCTCGACCTCCTCGAGGCTGACGCCGCGGCCGGCCGCGACCGCGCGGCCCAGCGCGAGCGCTGTGCCCGAGGGGGCGTCGACCTTGCCGCGGTGATGCATCTCCATGATCTCGACATCCCAATCGGGGCCGAGCCGGCGGGCGACCTCCTCGACCACGCTCAACAGCACGTTGACCCCGAGGCTCATGTTCGGGGCCCAGACGATCGGCACGTTGCGCGCCGCCCGGCGCACCGCCTCGCCCTGCTGCGGCGAAAGGCCGGTGGTGCCGATCACCATCGCCTTGCCGAGGCCGGCGGCGAGCGCTGCGTGCTCGACGGTGGCGGCGGGCGAGGTGAATTCGAGCACCACATCGCTGTCGCGGATCAGCTTGTCGACCGCTTCGCCGACCGGGATGCCGATGCGGCCGATGCCGGCGAGCTCGCCGATATCCTGGTTGACATAGCCGCTGCCCGGGGCCTCGCTGCCGCCGGCGACGGCGCACCCTTCGGTCGCGGCGATCTCGGCGACCAGCATCCGGCCCATCCGGCCGCCGCAGCCGACCACGCCCATCTTGGTCCTGGCCATGTTTCGCCTCCCGCCCTTCCGATTGCCGAACCGTTGCCCAACGGACGGCAAAAGACAAGCAGAGAGGGGATCGAGGAAACCCGTGACGCGGCGCGCCGCGCCGGCTATGACGGTCGTCCCGCCGGGAAGGAAATCCGCATGGGCAAGGCCTTGTCCGAGGCTCAGGTCGAGCAATACCGCCGCGACGGCTATCTGTCGCCGCTGCCGGCGTTGGGCGCCGGGGCCATCGCCGGGCTGGCGGCGAGGCTCGATGCGCTGGAGCGCCGTGAAGGCGGGAGATTGTCGGCGCGCACCAACCGCAAGCCGCACCTGCTGCTGACCTGGCTGAACCAGGCGATCCGCGACCCGCGCATCCTCGACGCCGTCGAGGATGTGATCGGGCCGAACATCCTGTGCTGGGGCTCGGGCTTTTTCGCCAAGCGGGCGGGCGACGGGGCGCTGGTCAGCTGGCACCAGGACTCGACCTATTGGGGCCTCTCCGAGCCCGATGTCGTCACCGCCTGGGTCGCGCTCACCCCGAGCACCGTCGAGAGCGGCTGCATGCGCGTCGTTCCGGGCAGCCACCGGCTCGACCAGCTCGCGCATCGCGACACCTTCGCCGCCGACAATCTGTTGAGCCGCGGCCAGGAGATCGAGGTCGAGGTCGACGAGGCCGAAGCCGTCGATCTGGTCCTGCGGCCGGGCCAGATGTCGCTGCACCATGTCCGGCTGATCCACGGCTCGGCGCCGAACCGTTCGCGCCATTCCCGCATCGGCTACGCGATCCGCTATGTGCCGACCCATGTCCGGCAGACCGCCGGCGTCGCCGACAGCGCGACCCTGGTGCGCGGCCGCGACGAATATGGACACTTCACCCCCGAGCCCGCGCCGCGCGTCGATTTCGATCCCGACGCCGTCGCCTTCCACGCCGCCATGCTCGAAGACAACACCAGCATCCTCTACGCCGGGGCCGTCAAAAGGCCGGATTACGCCATGCCGACCGCATCGGGCCGCGTCTGAAGGATCGCCCCGCTCCCGTCTCGCTGGCGAGGGCGGGCATGCCCTTCCTGTCGGCATGGGGTCTCCGGCCTGCGCCGATGGCCTGCGCGGCTGACGGCCGGGAGCAGTGTGAACTTGAAATCGGTCTTTCAATATGAATGCGTTATGGCCGTCGCCCTGCGAGAGTTCGAGCGCACCTTCGGCGGTCCGCACCAGAGGTATGCTGTGGATCGCATCTGATAAATCGTACCCACTCCTGAACGACAGCCGGCGAAGGCCGGCGCTCATCGCAGCAATGGAGCCCGGCCTTCGCCGGGAAAGCAATAGACGGCCTCGAATGTTTGAGTCGTAGCCATCTAGAAGGGTTTCTCTGCGACCCTCGCTTGCGCCGGGGCGACGACAGCCGCATCGGACATCCGATGAGGGATATGGTCGGCGCCGATCGCAGCCATTTCCCCGCCCCAACGTTTTCCGCTACACCCGCACGGCATGGCCCTGCTGCGTTCCGTCGCCACGGTCGGCTCCTACACGCTCGTCAGCCGGGTCTTCGGCTTTGTCCGCGACATCCTGACCGCGGCGCTGCTCGGCGCGGGGCCGGTGGCGGACGCGTTCTTTGTCGCGCAGCGCCTGCCGAACCTGTTCCGCAGCCTCTTTGCCGAGGGCGCCTTCAGCGCCGCCTTTGTCCCGCTCTTCGCCGGGGCCCTGGCCGAGCACGGCGGCGACGCGGCGCGACGGTTCGCCGAGGATGTGCTGGCGGCGCTGCTGGCGGCGCTGCTGGTTTTCGTCGTGCTCGGCGAAATCTTTATGCCGGCGCTGATGTCGGTGATCGCGCCGGGGTTCGGCGAGGACCCGGAAAAATTCGCGCTCGCCGTGGCGCTCGGCCGGATCACCTTCCCCTATCTGCTCTTTATCGCGCTGGTGGCGCTGCAGGGCGGTGTGTTGAACTCGGTCGAGCGTTTCGCCGCCGCCGCCGCGACCCCGATCCTGTTGAACCTGTTTCTGATCGCGGCGCTGCTGCTGACCTGGCGGTTCGGCTGGCGCGACGGCGAAGGCGCTGGCCTGGGCGGTGACCGCCGCGGGGCTCGCGCAATTCCTGTGGCTGATGTGGTCCTGCGCGCGCGCCGGGCCTCGCCTTGCGGCTGCCCGCGCCGCGGCTGACCCCCGGCGTGCGCCGCACCCTCAAGGTGATGGGGCCGGGAGCGTTCGGGGCCGGCGTGACCCAGGTCAACCTCTTGATTTCGACCGCGCTCGCCTCGTTTCTGCCGACCGGCTCGGTCGCCTGGCTCTATTATGCCGACCGATTGAACCAGCTGCCTTTGGGTGTGGTCGGCATCGCCGTCGGCACCGCGATCCTGCCGCCCTTGTCGCGCCAGCTGCGGCTCGGCGACCTCTCCGGCGCGGTCGCGACGCAAAACCGCGGGCTCGAGCTGGCCTTGCTGTTGACCCTGCCGGCGGCGGTGGCGTTGGCGGTGCTGGCGACGCCGATCCTCGCGGTCCTGTTCCAGCGCGGCGCCTTCAGCCCGGCCGACACGGCGGCGACCGCAGCGGCACTCTCGGCCTATGCCGCGGGCCTGCCGGCCTTTGTCCTCATAAAGGTGCTGGCCCCGGCCTTCTTCGCCCGCCACGACACGGCGACCCCGGTCAAGGTCGCGGTCGCGGCGTTGACCGCCAATCTCTGCCTGACCCTGGTGCTGATGCAATTTCTGGCGCATGTCGGGATCGCGCTGGCGACGACCCTCGCCGGCTGGGTCAATGCGCTCGCCCTGCTGGCGCTCCTGGCCAGGCGCGGGCAGTTCCGGCTCGACCGGCGCGGCCGGCGCAACCTGCCGCGGATCGCCGCCGCCGCCCTCGGCATGGGCGCGGCGCTGGCGCTGCTGCGGCTGGCGCTGGACCCGGCGCTGGCCGGCCCGGTGCGTGGCGCGCGTCGGCGCGCTGGCGGCGCTGGTCGCCGCCGGGCTCGCCGCCTTCGCGGCGCTGGCGCTGGCCCTCGGCGTCGCCGATTGGCGCGACCTTCTGGGGCGGCTGCGCCGGCAACCGGCTTGACCGGCGCGGTCCGGCCGGGATAACAGGCGGCACCATGAACCGCATCTTTTCCGGCATCCAGCCGACCGGCAACCTGCATCTCGGCAATTATCTGGGCGCGATCCGCAACTGGGTGGCGCTGCAAAACGACTACGAGTGCATCTTCTGCATCGTCGACCTGCACGCGCTGACCCTGCCGCAGGACCCGGACGAGCTGCGCGCCTCGACCCGCGAGGTGACCGCCGCCTATATCGCCGCCGGCATCGACGCCGAGCGCTGCATCATCTTCAACCAGAGCATGGTTTCCGCCCATGCCGAGCTGGCCTGGCTCTTGGGCTGCCTGACCCCGCTCGGCTGGCTCAACCGGATGACCCAGTTCAAGGAGAAGGCCGCCGAAGGACCGCGAAGGGGCGGGCCTCGGCCTCTACGCCTATCCGGTGCTGATGGCGGCCGACATCCTGGTCTACAAGGCGACGCACGTGCCCGTGGGCGAAGACCAGAAGCAGCATCTGGAGCTCGCCCGCGACCTCGCCGGCGCCTTCAACCGGCGCTGTGAGCGCGACTTTTTCCCGTTGCCCGAGCCGCAGATCTTCGGCGCGGCGACCCGGGTGATGAGCCTGCGCGACGGCGCCAAAAAGATGTCGAAATCCGACAGCTCGGATTATTCGCGGATCAACATGACCGACGACGCCGACACGATCGCCTTGAAGATCCGCCGCGCCAAGACCGACCCCGAGCCGCTGCCCCACACGACCGCCGAGCTCGAGCGCCGCCCCGAGGCGGACAATCTGATCGGCATCTATGCGGCGCTCGCCGGGCTGTCGCAGGAGGCCGCGCTCGCCCGCTTCGCCGGGCGGAGCTTCTCGCATTTCAAGGCGGCGCTGTCCGAGCTCGCGGTCGAGGTGCTGGGCCGCATCGGCCGCGAGATGAGCCGGCTGGTGGCCGACCCCCTCTATATCGACGGCGTGCTGCGCCGCGGCGCCGAGCGCGCCGCCGCGATCGCCACCCCGGTGCTGCGCGAGGCGCAGGCGATCAGCGGCCTGCTGCGGCCCTGAGCCGGCGCCGCGACCCGCCTCCGCCTAGAAGAAGATGCTGACGTTCTTCGCCAGCAGCACGTTCTGGTCGAGGATCAGCTTGCGGCGGGCGATCTTCAGGCCGCCGCGGCCCGGCGCAGCAGGTCGCGGCGCGCGCCGACATAGAAATCCTGCTCGGTCTCGGCGCGGCTGCGGTAGACGATGAAGTTGGAATAGGCCGCGAGCTCGGCCGCGGTCCCGCCCGGCTCGACCTCGATATTCGTGATCAGGTGGCGGGTGCGCGAGGGCGGGTCCTCGGCCCAGGCCATGCCGGTCTCCAGCCGCGCGACGCGGCCGGCGAGTGTGGCCTTGCTTTCGTCGAGGATCGCGCGCTCGTCGTCGTTTTCCAGCTCGGCCTCGGTGTAGCGGTCGGGATCGAGGACGGCGATCGCCTTGCTCGATTTCGGATAGCGGTCGGCTGCGCGTCACCATCCAGTAGCGGACATCCTCGGTGAAGAGGTCCAGCCATTCGCGAAAGCGCCGCTCGTCGATGAGCCGCGCCTCGCGGTAGAAGAGCCGCTCGACCTCGCGGACGACCGCGTCATCCATGGGCGGCGTTCCGGCCGGCGAGCGCGGCCCGGCTGTCGGCCGCCATCAGCTCGGCCCAGCGCTGGTAGAATCGCCGCTGGTTGCTTTCGCTGATGCGGTGCTCGCTGGCCCAGGCGCCGAGCGCCTCGTCCCAGCGCTCGTGACCGATCCCCATCTGGTTGTTCAGCGCCATCCGCCGGGAGACGACGCCGCGGCAGGTGCGGGTGCATTCCTGCCAATTGTCCATGTCGTCCTGCTCGAAGGTCCCGGACGGGCTGAAGCCGCGCACCGCGGCGAGGCGCACCTGCTCCTTGACCTCGGCCGGGGCGGCCGTGTCGCAGAACGCCCAGGACCACACCTCGGTCTTGTCCGGGCCGCGCGGCTGCCACACGCGGAAGGTGCGCGAGGTGCTGCGCAAGATCGAGAAATGCGGGAAGACGGTGCCGACGATCGGGTTGATCAGCCGGCTGCGCGGACCCAGCCGCTTTTCGACCTCGGGGCGGATCTTGCGCTCGTATTCCTGGATCGCCGGCACCGGCGGGTCGCCGTAATCGTCGGGGCCGACGCAAATGAGGACATGGCCGTTGCCGGGCGACACCATGGCGCCGCCCGATTTCGGGTTGGCGGTCACGCCGGTGGCGAAGGCGGTGGTGATCGCCGACAGATGCGTCCAGGCCACGTGGTAGGCGTCGCCGCCGAAATTCTCGGCCGGGAATTTCCAGTTGCACGGCATGACCCATTTATGCGTGGCGACGACTTCGACGCCGCCTTCGCGCCGGTCGAAGAACGCGTCGAGATACCACGCCATCTCGCCCAGATACTCGCAGAGCGGCGGCGCGTCGGGATCGAAGGTGGCGAAGATCAGCCCCTTGTGGCGGTCGAGCTGCGCCACCGGCACCAGCCCCCATTGCGACCGGTCGAGCGCGTCGTAATAAAAGTCCTTCAGATGCGGGACGCCGCTCAGCGCGCCGTCATTACGGTAGGTCCAGCCGTGATAGGCGCAGGTGAAGCTCGCGGCGTTGCCGCTGTCGGCGCGGCACAGCCGGTTGCCGCGATGGCGGCAGACATTGAGGAAGGCGTTGACCTTGCCGTGGCTGTCGCGCACCACCAGCACCGGGTCCTCGCCCATATAGGCGGTAAGAAAATCGCCCGGCTGCGGGATCTGGCTCTCATGGCACAGAAAGAGCCAGCAGCGGGCGAAGATCCGCTTCAGCTCCTCCTCGTAGATCTCCGGCTCGATAAAGATGCGCCGGCTCAACAGGCCGTTGCCGGTGTCGACCAGCCCACTGATTCCCTGGGTCATCCGCTGCCCCTCTTCGCCGTTTTTCTCGTCACCCCGGCGAAGGCCGGGGTCCATGTCGCCGCGGCGCCGGCCTTTGTCGGTCCCGCCCCATCCCAGAAGCGTTCGATATGGCGCATAAATGGATCCCGGCCTGCGCCGGGAAGACGATTAAAAAGACGCCTCTCACCCCCGCCGCGGCATGCGCAAGGTCGACCCGGCGTCGACCGAGACGACCGACCCGGTGATGCCGCGGGCGTTGGCGCGTGAGGCCAGGAACACATAGGCGCCGGCGAGGTCGGCGGGCTCCATCGTCAGTTGCAATGGGTTGCCGGCGGCGATTCGCTCGGCCGCGCCGGGGGCGGCAAAATGCGAGCTGCCCTCCAGCGAAAATGCCGCCACGCTGCGCAGATCGGTCATCGTGCCGCCGGGGGCCACACCATTGACCCGGATTCGGGGCCCGAGCTCGACCGCCAATTGGCGGATGATCCCGACCACCGCGTGCTTTGACGCGGTGTAGATCACACCGCCGCCGGCCGAGGTGAACCCAGCCCCCGAGGCGGTGAAGATCATGCAGCCGCCGGTCTTGGTCAGCTCCGGCAGCGCCGCGCGGGCGCCGAGGATGCAGCCCTTGACGTTGACCGCGAGCAATTCGTCGCAGGCCTGCGCCAGCTTTTCTTCCGGCATGTCGGCGAGCGGGACGAAGCCGTCGAGCACCCCGGCGTTGCCGACAAAGATGTCGAGCCGGCCGAACGCGGCGACGGTCGCCGCGACCGCGCGCTGGTTGTCGTCGAGCCGGGCCACATCGCCGGCGACGGCGGCGATCCTGTCGCCGAGCTTCGCCCGCAATTCCTCGCCGCGGCCGGCGACGCGGTCCATGACCGCGACCCGCGCCCCTTCCTCGACATAGCGCTCGACGATCGCCCGGCCGATCCCCGAGCCGCCGCCCGTCACCAGCGCTGCCTGACCGTCGAGCCAGCCCATGGCCTATCCTCCCGGTGCTCGCAGCCGAGAGCCTACCACCCGCGGTCAGCTTGAGGCGAGGATCGCGTCGGCGGCTTTTTCGGCGATCATGTAGACGGCGCTGACGATGAAGAAGCCGGGGATGCGCGGGAAGACCGAGGCGTCGACAACCCGCAGCCCGTGGGCGCCGTGCACGCGGAAATCGCCGTCGATGACGCCGCCTTCCTCGCGCGGGCCGATCGCGCAGGTGCAGGACGCGTGGTGGCCCCAGGCCCGCGTGCGCACGAACTCCCTCAGCTCGTCGTCGCTCTGCAACGCCTCGCCCGGCTGCTCCTCGGCGGCGATCAGGCCGCGCTCCTTCAGCTCCTTGGTCAGCGAGCGGACAAAGCGGATGCCGGCCACGACCGAGTCGAGATCTTCGTCGGCCGTGTCGCTGCCCTCCTGGAAGTACCGAAAGTTGATCAGCGGCGTGTCGCGCGGATCGGCCGAGCGCAACGTGACCTCGCCGGCGCGGTTCTGCGTGTGCGCCTTCAGGATCGCCCAGGTCAGATAATTGGGCTTGGTCGTCTCGAGCGCGGAATAGCCCGGGAAATAGCCGCCGAAGAGGCCGAGGAGGGCAAAGCAGAACAGATCGGGCAGCGGCCGCTCGGGCCTCGACTTCAAGATCGCCGCCAGCACCGCGCCGTTGCTGGCGTAGACGCCGTCCTCGCCCTTCGCCCAATCCCGGTATTGCCGGTCGCCGCGGGAGAAGGTCGCGCCTTCGAGGATTTCCCAGCGGTCGAAAGCCATGCGGTTGACGACGCCGATCTCGTAGCGGTCCTGCAAATTCCTGCCGACCCCGGCGAGATCGATCCTGACGGGGATGCCCAGCGGCTCCAGCACCGCGCGCGGCCCGATCCCCGACAGCATCAAGAGCTGCGGCGTGTTGAAGGCGCCGCCCGCAAGGATCACCTCGCGCGCCGCCTGCGCCCGCCACGGCGCGCCCTCGGCGGCGCCCGGCTGGCCGTGCGCGCGGTAGAGCCGCTCGCCCTTCAAATACTCGACGCCGGTGGCGCGGCTCGCGTCGTCCAGCACGACGCGGGTGACGAGCGCGTCGAGCTCGACGGTCAGCCGGTCCGGGTATTTTGCCGCGGTCTCCAGCACCCGCTCGCGCGCGGCCGCGCGGCGGTGACCCCGCGTCGTCAGCGGGGTGTAGCGCACGCCGACGCTGTTGTCGGCCACCAGCCGCCAGTCGTTGGGGTCGGCCTTGGATTCGACGAGGTCAAGCAGCCGCTCGATCGGCTGCCCGACCTCCGCAAACGCCTCGCCGGCCGAATGGAGCAGGGTCTGCACCAGCCCGAAATCGCCGACCGCCGCCGCCGGGACCGCCTTCTCCACCCGCAGCCAGCCGTCCCAGCCGTGGCGCGAAGGGTTCCGGCCGACATGGGATAAGAGGCGCTCCCACGGCCGGTGGCGACAATCCTCGAGCCGTTCGAAATAGCCGCGCATCGCCTCGGCGTTCCACGACGGATCGCCGGTCAGCCGGGCGATCCCGTCCCAGTCGGCATTGTGCGGGTAGACGAGGATCATCGCATTGTGCGCGGTGCAGCCGCCCAAGGTGCCGGCCCGCGGGTAGAGCACGCCGTTCACCGGCGCGCCGCGGTAGTCGCGGACGTATTTCGGGTCCCGCGCCTGCATCGCCTCGTCGGCGTAGTGGCGCACGAAGAAGTCCCAGCGCAGCGCGTCGTTCTCGGATGCGAAGCCGTGAAACGACGGCACGTCGTAATCGTCGGGGAGGCGGTTGACGCCGGGCTCGTCGTCGTTGGTCCCCGACAACAGGCGCGGGTCGCCGCCGGCTTCCAGCAGCAGCACGCGGCGCCCGGCCTCGGCGAGCCGCGCCGCCAAGGTCCCGCCGCCGGCGCCGGAGCCGACGACGATATAGTCGAAATTCCCCCGGTCGTTCATGCGATGCCTACAACTCGGAAGCGGCACAGAGATCTGTTCGTCTTGGCCGGGCTTGTCCCGTGGGCCTCCAGCCCACGGACTTGATCCGTGGGCATCCACGTCTTTTGACGCCGCGAAGGAAGGCGTGGATGCCCGGCACAAGGCTTGTCCTCGGGCCGCGCGAAGCGCGGACCCGTGGGCCGGGCAAGACGATATTAATTAGTACCGAGGTCATGCCGGGAACCCGTCGATTTCGTGCTCCTCATTTCAAGCGGAATGCTAAAACGTCTTCAGAAACGCGATCAGCGCCTGCTTGTCGGCGTCGCTGAGCCTGCTCCCGAAATAGTGGCCGCGGTTGACGATGTAATCCGGGCATTTGCTGAGCGCGAAGAGCTCTTCGCCGACATTGGCGAACACCCGCCGCGCGTCGTCGTCGCTGGCGCCATGCGGCAGCGCCTTCAGATCGTGGAGCAGCTGCAGCGCCACCTTGACCACCGCCTTGTCGTGCTTCAGCCGGTCGACGAGCTTGGGCTGCTCCGCCAGCGGCTGGAAATTCGACAGGAGGTCGACCGGGGTGTCCGCCGGGATCGGCCCGATCTCGATCCCCACCTGATCGAACACCGGGACCAGCAGGTCGAGCAGCCCGCTCGCCTTTCTGACCGCATCGGGCAGGTAGCCGACCGGGACGCGCAGCCAGCTCGTCTGCGTCGTGCGATCGATCTTGCCGGGGATCTTGTCGCCGAGCAGCTTGTCCTTCTCGCGCTTCTCGGGCCACAGCATCTCGGCGATCGACTCCTCGAACGAGGCCATGCGCGCCTCGACCGAGGGGCTCGGGTTGAAATGGCCGACGCTGTTGTTCAGCAGATAGGGTGCGGTCGACCACAGGCTGATCAGCGACGGCACCCGCGTATAGCCGAGCCCGCCGCCCGGCATCTGAAATTGCTGCGGCTTGCCGGTGAACGGGTCGTAGACGGTGATCGGGCCGACCGGCGGCAGCTCCTTGTAGGATTCCGAGGAGAAATTATCCCAGATGTTGTTGCGGATGGCGTTGGTCGCCAACGGGCTGCAGGCATTCGTCTGCAGCAGGGTCACCGGGACGCGGCCGTCGTTCGACAGGAAGTTGCCGTCGAGGAAATCGTCGGCGGCGACGATTGCGCGCATCTGCCGCCGGTACCCGTCGGTCTGCGTCCACGTCCAGTATTTGTTGAAGCAGACGAGATAATTGGGGCCGATGCAGGCGGACGGGTCGGCGCCGGCCGGGCGCGGCGGCGCCTTGCTCGAATGGCAGGCGGCGCAATTGTCGGCGAAGATCAGCTTGCCCTGCTGCACGCTCGCCGGCGGGTCGTTGAGAAAGGCCGCGCCGCCCGGCGCGTTCTTGAGCTTGTGCGGGTAGGAGGCCTTGACCAGGAACAGCGCCATATCGGGCGTCTGCAGCTCGGTCGCCTGCCAATAGGACGAGTTCTTGCGCGCGGTCGTGATCGCGAACGGGGTGATCGGCTTGCCGCCCAGCACCGGGTTGAAATGCTTGAGCCATTCCTCGCTGAAGAGCCCGATATTGACATAGACCCGGTTCAGCGCGCCGAGCGCGCCGACCGAATCCGACCCGTCCTTGAGGACGTGCGGGGTCCACACCGTCTTTGGCGGCTGGAAGAACTGGGTCAGCGGCCCTGACGAAACGAAGTCGTTGAACTGCTTGTTCGCCAGATTGTCGGCGCCCAAGGTCTCGCGGCCCCAGCGCCTGGCCGTCTCAAGGCGCGGCCAGAGGTCGTAGACCGCGTTCATCGTGCGCGGGTTGTTGATGTTGTCGCTGGAGACGAGCGAGGTGTCGAGCGAGCCCGGGCGCGCGGTATGGAGCTGCTGGAACAGAAAGCTCGACTGGTCGGCGTTCCAGGCCAGGATCCGGTCGACCCAGAAATACTGGGCGCCGACCGTCGCGCTCAGATTCTCCCATTGCGGCGCCTCGGCGTTCGCCGGCGGCTTTTCCGGGTTCGGCCCGATATGGCAAAAGCCGCAGGACATGCCGACCCGGTAGGGCCGGACCAGATCCTTCGACAGGTAATAGCTCGGATCGTTGTAGAATTTGTCCGGGTCCCAGCGCTTTGCCGCGGCCTCGTCGAAAGCGGGGTTCGGGAAGAGCCGCAGCCCGACGATCCCGCTCGGGTAGCCGTAATACGAGCCGGCGGGGATATTCTTGCCGCGGGCGCCGACCGCCACCCCCGGATATTTCTGCGCGTTCTCGAACGGGTCGGGCGGGCAATCGGCGCTGCGCGTGTCGAGCCAGAGCCCGTAGCGATCGGGGTTCGGGCCGGTCGCCTTCGTAAAGCACGGCTCGTTGACGAGGCCCAGATAATCCCAGCGGTTGTCGCGGCTGTATTTGAGCCCCGGCGACGAGGACAGGATCTTGAGGAGATCGAAGGCGCCGTAGGTCAGGTTGGTCAGCTTGTCCCACAGCCGGTCGTTGCCGCCGGTCCACACGATCCACATGTTGCGGCCCTTGACCTCGTCCGGGGTCAGGGCGACGCCGCCGTCCATCGCGCGGAAGTAGTCCTCGTCGGCCGCCGGAAAGCTCTGCGCGGCGCGGCCCGCCTGTCGCGCCTCGTCCACCACCTGCGCGCGCGCCGGCGACGCAACGACGAGGATCCCGCAGATCGTCAGGAGCAGGCGAGACGCCGCGGCAAGCCATCTGGTCATGCTTCCCCCCGTCGTTTCCGGCGCGTCGCCCCGGCCGCAAGGGCTTAAGCATAGCTGACACGCCAGCGAATTCCAAGGCGCCGGCTCACCATCGGCGCGCATTGCATTGGCGCGCCGCCGGCGTCGGGCGCTACCATGGCCGGCGCAGCTGCCCCGGATCGGGTGACGAATGACCGACAAAGCCCTTGCTGTAGCCGTGATCGGGGCCGGCATCGGCGGCCTCAGCGCCGCCTTGTCGCTGCGCCGGGCGGGCATAGCGGTCGATGTCTACGAGCAGGCCCCGGAGCTCACCGAAATCGGCGGCGGCATCAACATGGGGCCGAACGCGATCCGCATCCTGCGCCGGCTCGGCCTCGCCGAAGGGCTCGACCGCGAGGGGGTGCGCCCGATCGGGACCCACCAGCGGCGCTGGCAGGACGGCCGCACCTTGCAGCGCGCGCCGCTCAACCCGCTCTGCGAGGCGCTCTACGGCGCGCCGCACATGACGATCCACCGCGCCGACCTGCTCAAAATCATCGCCGCGGGCTTCCCGTCCGAGCGGATCCACCTCGGGCATCGCCTCGCGGGCCTCGCCGACAAGGGCGACAGCGCCGAGGCGTGGTTCGAGAACGGCGCGCGGATCCGGGCCGATGTGCTGGTCGGCGCCGACGGCATCCATTCGGCGGTGCGGGCGGCGCTGTTTGGCGAGGAGGCGCCGCGCTTTGCCGGCTGCGTCGCCTATCGCGGCCTCGTCCCGGTCGAGCGCATCGCCGACCTGGGTCTCGAGCTCGGCTCGCAATCCTGGGTCGGTCCCGGCGCGCATCTGGTGCACTACTTCGTCTCGCGCGGGCGGCTGCTGAACTTTGTCGGCTGGACCGAGCACGACGAATGGAGCCGCGAGGATTGGACCGACCGCGCCACGGTCGCCCGCGCGCTCGCCGCCTTCGCGGGCTGGCACGGCCAAATCCGCCGGATCATCGCTGCGGCCGAGACCTGCTTCATCTGGGCGCTCTTCGACCGCGATCCGTTGCCGCGCTGGTCGGTCGGGCGCACGACCCTGCTCGGCGACGCCTGCCACCCGATGTACCCGTTCATGGGCCAGGGCGCCGCCCAGGCGATCGAGGACGGCGCGACGCTCGCCGCCTGCCTCGCCGCCCCCGGCGCCGACCCGGCCGCGGCGCTGCGCCGCTACGAGCGGCTGCGCCTGCCGCGGGTCACCCGCCTGCAGGAGATGTCGCGCGCCAACAAGGCCCGCTTCCACCTGCGCGACGGGCCGGCGCAGCAGGCGCGCGACGCCGCCTGGGCGGCCGCCGCCGACCGCTCCCCGGACGCGCTGCGCTGGCTTTACGATTTCGACGCCGGCGCGGTCGAGACGCTGTCCGGCGTGATTCTTGACAGCCCACGGGGCCGCCGCCTAAATGCCGCCGGCCGGGGCGCGTAGCTCAGCGGGAGAGCACACCCTTCACACGGGTGGGGTCACAGGTTCAATCCCTGTCGCGCCCACCATACCCCCCGGGCGCCGGCAGGCGCGTAGCTCAGTGGCAGAGCGCTCCTACCACATGGGAGAGGTCAGGGGTTCGATTCCCTTTCGCGCCTACCATCTTGCCGTCTCTCGGGCCGGTTGAGCTCGAACCCGACAAGGTCCGCCGAAAACGTCATGAGCCGAAGGTCGCCAGCTTATGCGCGAAGGACTTCTGCTCCGAGGTCGGCGCCAGGCTCGTATCGCTGGACGCGAGGATTTGGGCGTAGACCCCGTAGACGACGGAAGCATCAAGGGTGATCGACGGGGTGGCGGACGGCGGCTCCTGTTTGGACATGGCCTGCACTGCCGCCTCGGCGGTATGGCCGTGGTCGATGCTCCAAAGCGCGTACGCGACAGACGCCGGATAATCGAAGCCGCACATGCTTTCGATCGCAGTCTGGTTGACGTCCGCGCCGATCAGGACGGGAGATATAGCGGTTGCGTTGCCCGAGCTGGCGATATCGTCATTGAACTTCTGCAGCGCCAGCTTGTAGCTGGCATAGTCCTCGACATTGAACTGCGACCCCGCCGTGAAGATGTCGCCGATAGCGGCGACGTCATCGGAGAGAGCCGAGCCCGCGTTGAAGCCGAGAGAGGACATGCTGGCGTATAGGCCCGCGCCGTTCACTTGGACCTCGGCTGCGAACTGCGAGATGCTGGAGCTCGCGCTGAGGCTGGCGGAAGCGAAGGCCAATACGATACGAAACCCGTAGCCGGCGTAGAGATTCACCAGGATCCCATTCGGGTCGAACTGAGACTGGTTGACGATTGACAGATTGCTGTAGTAGATATTTTCGTAAAGAAAATATTGGAACGAAACCGAGGCCTTCGACTGAAAGTAGGTCGAGTAGCCCATGCTCGCCGCCAGGGACGCATTCAGACTATAAACTTTGATTTGCTGACTAGGATAATTACCGCCCGATGCCGGAGGGAAGGCGAGCGTCGTCGGGTTCCTCACCCCGTACGAGCTGAGTGAGGAAAGATCGGCGGATATCGGAAGCTGCCAAGGTGCTTGGCCGGGAGACAACAGCGGCAGCAGGCTGATGGCCATTAGATTACCTCCATAATGTAGAGCACAGACACAGAAGGTTTGCGTGGCGCACAATTACTCTTCGACCCAAGACATCTTTCGAATGCCGAACCAAGCCGCGACAGCATGGGCGGTTTGAACTTCTTTCGCAAGGATCGTTCGGTCAACCCATATCAGCGCGTTGGCGCGCAGCACAGCGCGAGCTTGGTTCGTTTCCCTTTCGCGCCTTCCACCGCCACCGCCTCAGGCTTGACCTATCGACCTCGGCGCCGCGCCGGGGTAGGCTCCGCGGCGGAATATCTTCGCAGCGCGGAGGGGAAGATGCAGGCGACGCGGATCGGCGATTTCGAGGTGCATCAGATCACCGAGTTCGAGGGGCCGTTCTTCGCGCCCCAGGATTTCTTTCCCGATTTCGATCCCGAGGTGCTGCGGGCCAATCCCGAGCTGAACGGCGCCGCGGCTGATCGACCCCGAAAGCGGCAAGCTGGTCTTCAGCTTTCACAGCTTTGTCGTCAAGACCGGGCATCACACGATCCTGATCGATTCCTGCCTCGGCAACGACAAGGAGCGCCCCTCGCGGCCGCAGTTCCACCGCATGCGCAGCCCCTTCCTCGCCGACCTCGCGCAAGCCGGGGTCAAGCCCGAAGCAGGTCGACTACGTCATGTGCACGCATCTGCACTGGGACCATGTCGGCTGGAACACCAGGCTCGACAACGGCCGCTGGGTCCCGACCTTCCCCAATGCGCGCTACGTCATGGCCCGGCGCGAGTTCGACCATTGGCAGGCGTTCCAGCGGCGCGGCGAGGATTCGCCGCACCGCCTCGCCTTCGAGGACAGCGTGCTGCCGGTCGTGGCGAGCGGGCAGTCGGTGCTGGTCGACGACGATTACGCGATGGAGGACGGGCTGTGGTTCGAGGCCGCGCCCGGCCACACGCCGGGCAATGTCGTGATCCACGCCCGCTCGGGCGACGATCGCGCCGTCTTCCTGGGCGATGTGATCCACCACCAGCTGCAATTGGCGAAGCCGGAATGGTCGACGCTCGCCTGCACCGACCGCGAGCTGTCGCGCACGACCCGCATGCGGCTCATCGAGGAGCACGCCGAAAGCGGCGCCCGCCTGCTGCCGGCGCATTTCCCGGCGCCCACGGTCGGCCGCATCCGCCGCCACGGCAGCGCCTACCGCTACCAGTTCGACGAGGGCCGATGATGCCCTCACCCCGCCCTCTCCCGCACTGCGGGAGAGGGAGGGACCCGCGTCAGCGGGAGGGTGAGGGTAGGGAGCGGCGGAAATCCGAGGAGCGAGACGATGACCAGGATGACGGGCGGCGGGGCGCTGGTCGAGATGCTGCGCCGACACGGTGTGGACACCGTCTTCGCCCTGCCGGGGGTGCAGAACGACGCGCTGTTCGCCGCCTTCTACGACGCCGGCGAGGCGCTGCGGGTCATCCACACAAGGCACGAGCAGGGCGCGGCCTACATGGCCTTGGGCTATGCCCGCGCCACCGGCAAGGTCGGCGCTTTTGCCGTGGTGCCGGGTCCGGGGCTCCTCAACACCACCGCGGCGCTCGCCACCGCCTATGCGACGAACGCGCCGGTCCTGTGCATCAGCGGCCAGATCCCCTCCGACATGATCGGCCGCGGCTTTGGCCTCCTGCACGAGATCCCGGACCAGCTCGGCATCCTGCGCACCCTGACCAAATGGGCCGGCCGGATCGAGCACCCGACCCAGGCGGGCGCGCTCGTCAACGAGGCGTTCCGGCAATTGCGCGACGGCCGCCCGCGCCCGGTCGGCCTCGAAATCCCGCCCGATGTGCTGGCGCTCGAAACCGAGGTCGCGCTGCCGGCGGCCGAGCCGCCGCCGCCTCCGGCCGCAGCCCGACCCGGAGCTGATCGACAAGGCGGCAGCCCTCCTCGCCGCGGCCAGGAAGCCGCTGATCTTTGTCGGCGGCGGCGCGGTCGAGGCCGGGGCCGAGGCGCTGGCGCTGGCCGAGCTGCTGCAGGCCCCGGTCGTCAGCTTCACCGGCGGCAAGGGCATCGTCAGCGACCGGCATTACCTGGCGCAATCGGGGCTCGCCGGCCACGAGCTGTGGCGCGAGACCGATGTCGTGCTCGCGGTCGGGACCCGCCTGCACCAGCCGCAATTGCGCTGGGGGACGGACCGCGACCTTAAGCTCATTCGCATCGACATCGATCCCGCCGAGATCACCCGGTTCTTCCGGCCGGCGCTCGGCATCGTCGCCGACGCCAAGCCGGCGCTCGCCGCCCTCCACCACGCGCTCGACCGGATCGCGCCAAAGCCCGCCTCGCGCAAGGACGAGCTGGAGGCGCTCAAATCCCGCACCCTGGCCGGGCTCGACGAGCGGCTCGGCCCGCAATGCGGATACCTGCGCGCGATCCGCGCCGAATTGCCCGACGAGGGCATCTATGTCGAGGATCTGACGCAGGTCGGCTATGTCGGGCGGATGGCGTTCCCGGTCTACCATCCGCGCACCTACATCCACAGCGGCTATCAGGGGACCCTGGGCTCTGGCTTTGCCACCGCGCTCGGCGCCAAGGTCGGGCGGCCCGATCTGCCGGTGGTGTCGGTCTCGGGCGATGGCGGCTTTATGTACAACGTGCAGGAATTGTCGACCGCCGCCCGGCACGGCATCGATGTCGTCGCGATCGTCTTCGCCGACGGCGCCTTTGGCAATGTCCGGCGCATCCAGAAGGAGGAGTACGGCAACCGGCTGATCGGGGTCGATCTCCTCAACCCGCAATTCCCGAAGCTGGCCGAAAGCTTCGGCGTCGCCGGGGTGCGCACCACCACCCCCGACGGCTTGCGCCGCGAGCTCGCCGCGGGCTTGAAGCGGCGCGGCGCGACCCTGATCGAGGTCGCGGTCGGCGAGATGCCCGACCCCTGGAAGATCCTGGTCCCGCCGCGCATCCGCGGCCTGCGGTAGCAACCCGATGTTCGACAAGGCGAAGCTCGACGCGCTGCGCGCCAAATACGAGGGGAAGCGGGAAACCGAGGTCGCGCCTGAGGCGTTCCGCAAGCCCTTGTCACTGGTCTTCGACCGGCGCTACCGGCGGGCGATGCCCTATGCCGGGGTGTCGACCCTGCTCGACCAGCCCTATCGCCCGGATGCGCAAGACCTCTCCGATTTCGGCGGGCTCGACGTGGCGCTCGTCGGCGTGCCGATGGATTTGGGCGTCACCAACCGCGCCGGCGCGCGCTTCGGGCCGCGGGCGGTGCGCGACGTAGAACGCATCGGCCCCTACAACCACGCGCTCCAGGTTGCGCCGCAGGGCGAATGCAGTGCCGCCGACATCGGCGACGCGCCGATGCGCTCGCGCTACAGCCTCGATCAGTCGATCGAGGACATCGCGTCGTTCTACGAGCGCATCCGGACGGCCGGGGTGCGGCCGCTCTCGGTCGGCGGCGACCATTCGGTGACCTACCCGATCCTGAAGGCGCTCGGCGCCGAGCGGCCGGTCGGGCTTGTCCATATCGACGCCCATTGCGACACGATGGGCGAGATCGACGGCTCGAAATTCCACCATGGCGGCCCGTTCCGCCAGGCGGTGCTGGCCGGCGCCCTCGACCCGGAGCGGACGGTTCAGATCGGCATCCGCGGGCCGGCCGAATTGTTCTGGGGCTTCTCGTACGAATCCGGGATGACCGTATTGCACATCGAGGATGTCGACCGGCTCGGCATCGCCGGCGTCGTCGAAAAGGCGCGCGCGGTGGTCGGCGACGGCCCGACCTACATCTCGTTCGATGTCGACGGGCTCGACCCGGCCTACGCCCCCGGCACCGGCACCCCCGAAGCGGGCGGCCTGACCCCGCGCGAGGCGCAGGCGATCCTGCGCGGCCTCGCCGGGATCGACATCGTCGGCGGCGACGTGGTCGAGGTCGCGCCGCAATACGACCCCACCGGCAACACCGCGATGGTCGGGGCGCAAATGCTGTTCGAGATCTTTTCGCTGACCGTGCTCGGCTCCCGCTTCAGGCGCCGGGCCGGGTAATGCCGAGGCCGACGGGCTCGGCTTGCGGCGACGCGGACGGCCCCGTCCGGCGCCGCTTTGTCGAGTGCTTCCGGTGCGCGGGTCCAATTCAGATCGCGCGGCGGTAGTCGCCGGCGAGTTATGGTTAAAGAACCGGCGGTTCTTCAACCGCCGCCGCGGCGCACCCATCTGATGCGTGTTCGCCCGAAAGAGGAGCTGTTCATGACGATCCGCTCGGCTTTATTCGGCGCCGCGGTTGCGGCCGGCGCCGCCGCATTCGCCGGCCTGCCGCCGGCGCAGGCGCTGACGATGAAGGAGTGCAGCGCCAAATATCAGGCCGCGCAACAGGCCGGCACGCTCAACGGCGAGAAATGGACCGATTTCCGCAAGACGCAATGCGCCGCGACGGCGGCGGCGGCCCCGACCCCGACGGCCGCCTCGGCCACCTCGGGCGCGAAGCCGGCGAGCCCGGCGGCCGCCGCGAAGGAAGCCCCGCCGCCCACCGGCAACGCCGTGTTCCCGCCCGCCGTCTCGCCGAAATATTCCAGCGAGTCCACCGGCAAGGCGCGCCTGCACACCTGTCTCGACCAGTACAACGCCAACAAAACCGCCAACGCCAATGGCGGCCTCCACTGGATTCAAAAAGGCGGCGGCTATTACAGCGAGTGCAACAAGCGCCTGAAAGGCTAGCGCACGCGCGCTACGCCCGGCGCTGCGCCAGGAGGTCGCGGATCTCCTCGAGCAGCGTCTCGCTGCGCGGCGGCGGGGGCGGCGGCGCCGGCGCCGCCTCCTCGCGCACATGCAGCCGCGTCAGCGCCTTGATCAGCCAGAAGATCGCGAAGCTGACGATGATGAACTGAATGACCGCGTTGATGAAGATGCCGATGTTCAGGGTCACGGCCCCCGCCTTCTGCGCGTCGGCGAGGGTGGCGGCGGACTGTCCCTTCAAGGTGACGAAGATGTTGGTGAAGTCGATGCCGCCGACCAGCAGGCCGATGATCGGCGTAAAGATGTCCTTGACCAGGCTGTTGACGACCCCGGTGAAGGCGACGCCGATGATGATGCCGACGGCGAGGTCGACGACGTTGCCGCGCATGATGAAGGCGCGGAACTCGTCGACCCAGCCCGGCTTGCGGATACCGATCGGTCGTGCGGCTCGCTCGCTCATGGTCGCCCCCTTGCGATGATTGGCCGCATTAGATTGCCACCAAGCCGGCCGGATGTACACACCCGCCCTGTTCTCAGGCGCGGCGGCCCCAGGCGATGAAGCCGTCGTTCCTGAGGCCGGGCTTGCCGTAGGCGAGGGGTGCGCCGGCAAAGGTTTCGACCCGGCCGCCGGCGGCTTCGAGCACCGCCTGGCCGGCCGCGGTGTCCCATTCCATGGTCGTGCCGAAGCGCGGGTAGAGGTCGGCCAGGCCCTCGGCGATGACGCCGAATTTGAGGGCGCTGCCGCATTTCATCCGCTCGCGCGCCGGATAGGCTTCGAGAAATTCGGCGAGCCGGCGGCTGTTCTCGTGCGAGCGGCTGTGAACGACGACGAGCCCGTCCGGCGGCGCGGCGCGCGCCCGGATCGGCTCGGCCGGGCCGCCGCCGCGCCGGCGGGTCGCGGTGCCCGGCCCGCAGGCCGCGTAGGTGACGCCGAGCGCCGGCCCGTGGATCACGCCGAGCACCGGGCGGCCTTCCTCGACCAGACCGATCAGCACCGCGAACTCGCCGTTCCTGGCGATGAACTCGCGGGTCCCGTCGAGCGGGTCGACCACCCAGAAGCGAGAGGCCGCGGGCGGCAGGCCCTCGGCGTCGACCCGCTCCTCGGAGACGATCGGGATGTCGGGGCAGGCCTCGCGCAGCATCGCCAGGATGACCCGCTCGGCGGCGAGGTCGGCGTCGGTCACCGGCGTCTTGTCGTCCTTCTGCCGGACGTCGAACGGCGCAGCGTAGACCCGCATGATCGCCTCGCCGGCGGCGATCGCCGCCCGCCGCGCGGTTTCCAGCAGCTCCTGGGGCGTCGCGGTCATGCCGCCTCCCGCGGTTCGGCGGCGCGGATCGCCCGCCACACGCGCTCCGGGACGAGCGGCATGTCGAGATGCTCGATCCCGAGCGGGGCGAGCGCATCGCAGACCGCGTTGACCAGCGCCGGCGGGGCGCCGATCGCGCCGGCCTCGCCCGCCCCCTTGAGGCCGAGCGGGTTGGTGCGGCACGGCACGACATTCCAGGAAAACCCGATCGGCGGCAAATCGTCGGCGCGCGGCAGGCAATAATCGGTCAGCGAGCCGGTCAGCAGCTGGCCGGTCTCGGGGTCGAACACGCAATGCTCGAGCATGGCCTGGCCCACCCCCTGGGCGACGCCGCCCTGCACCTGCCCGCGCAGCAGCAGCGGATTGACCACGACGCCGAAATCGTCGACCGCCAGATAGCGCGCAATCTCGATGTGGCCGGTTTGCGGGTCGATCTCGACCTCGCAGAGATGGCAGCCATTGGGAAAGGTCGAGGCCGGCGGCGTAAAATGGCCGCTTTCGGCAAAGCCGGGCTCGACATCGGCGGGCAGCCGGGCCGGGTCGAAGGCGGCCCGCGCGACGGCCTCGATCCGCACCTCCCGGTCGGTGCCGGCGATCCGAAAGGCGCCGTCGGCGAAGGCGATGTCGGCTTCGGCCGCCTCCAGCAGATGGGCGGCGATGCGGCGGCCCTTGGCGATCAGCTTGGCGGCGGCGTGATCGAGCGCCGCGCCGCCGACCGGCAATGAGCGCGAGCCGCCGGTGCCGCGGCCAAAGCCGACCGCATCGGTGTCGCCTTGCACGACGCGGATCTTGTCGAGATCGAGCCCCAGCCGCTCGGCGGCGAGCTGGGCGTAGGCGGTCTGGTGCCCCTGGCCGGAGGATTGCGTCCCCATCAGCATGGTCAGCGCGCCGCCCGGGTCGAAGCGCAGCTCGGCGAACTCGTCGGGCCCGCCGCCGCTCTGCTCGATATAGACGGCGTGGCCGAGCCCGCGCAGCCGGCCGCGCCGCCGCGCCGCCTCGCGCCGGGCGGCAAACCCCGCGGCGTCGCCGGCGAGGAGCGCATCCTCCATGTTGCGGCCGAATTCGCCGCTGTCGTAGGTCAGGCCGAGCGGCGTCGCATAGGGCATCGCCTCGGGCGCGATGAAGTTGCGCCGGCGCAGCTCGGCCGGGGCCACGCCCAGCCGGCGGGCGGCGACATCGATCAGGCGCTCGAGCGCGTAGGCCGCCTCCGGCCGCCCGGCGCCGCGATAGGCGTCGACCGGGACGGTATGGGTGAACACACCCTTGACCCCGACGCAGATCGCCGGGATCCGATAGACGCCGCTGAACATGACCGCCCCCGAGGCGGTCGGGATTTCCGGCGCGAAATTCGACAGGTAGGCGCCCATGTTGGCGAGGTTCTCGACCGACAGCGCCAGAAAACGCAAATCCTCGTCGAGCCCGAGCTCGAGCCTTGTCACATTGTCGCGGCCGTGAGTATCGGTCATGAAGGCGTCCGAGCGCTCGGGGGTCCATTTGACCGGGCGGCCGAGCCTCCTTGCCGCCCACAGCACGAGGACGTGCTCCGGATAGAGAAAGAGCTTCATGCCGAACCCGCCGCCGACGTCGCGGGTGACGACGCGGATGCGGTTCTCCGGGACATGGAAGACGCTCTCGGCGAGCAGGCTGCGCAGAAAGTGCGAGCCCTGGGTCGAGCTCCACAGCGTATAGGAGCCCTCGCCCGCATCGTATTGGCCGATCGCGCCGCGCGGCTCCATCGAGTTGACGACGATGCGGTTGTTGACGAGCCCGAGGCCGATCCGGTGGCGCGCCCCCGCCATCGCCCGCTCGACGCCGCCGCGGTCGCCCAATTCCCAGTCGAAGCAGAGGTTGCCCGGCGCCTCCTCCCAGACCAGCGGCTGGCCTGGATCGAGGGCGCGGGCGGTGTCGACGACAGCCGGCAGCGGCTCGTAGTCGACCGCGATCAGCTCGGCCGCGTCGCGCGCCGCGGCGAGGCTTTCCGCCACCACCATCGCCACCGTGTCGCCGACATGCCGCACCCGGCCTGTCGCCATCGCCGGGCGCGGCGGCGTCGCCGCCGGCCTCCCGTCGCGGCCGGCCGGGATGCTGAGGCACGGGATCGCGCCGAGCCCGTCGGCCGCGAGGTCGGCTCCGGCGTAGACGGCGAGCACCCCCGGGGCCGCGACGGCGGCGCCCACGTCGAGCGCCTGGATCGCCGCATGCGCGTGCGGCGAGCGCAGCATGTAGGCATAGGCTTGGCGCGGGCGGGTCAGGTCGTCGACGTAATTGCCGCTTCCGGTCAAAAACCGCCGGTCCTCGACGCGGCGCACCGGCTGGCCGATGCCGAATTGTGCCATGGGCGATCACCTCCGACCTCGGATATCGTCGCGCAAGATCGTTTCTGCCACAGCGGCGGCGTCGCCGCGAGGCCCTACGGCTTGCCGGCGGTCCAGGTCGGGCTGGCGTTGAACAGCGCCACCGTGGACAGGGCCATCTTGGCGCTGGCGTCCTTGATCTGCCGGCTGTAGGCGACATAGACGAGCGTGTCGGTCGTCTTGTCGTAGATCCGGCGCACCGCGATCGACTTGAAGAACAGGCTCATGCGCTGCGAGAAGACCTCCTCGCCCTTGAGCCCGACGGCGATCTTGCCGATCACGATCGGCCCCGTTTGCTGGCAGGCGATGGCGCTGTTCGACGGGTTCTCGAACCAGTTCCCCTTGGTCAGCCGATCGAGCACGCTGCGGTCGAAATGGACGAGGTGGCAGGTGACGCCCTGCACCTTGGGGTCGGCCAGCGCCTCGACGACCATGCCGTTGCCGGTCCAATCGTTGCTGAAGCGGCCGACCTCCTCCGCCCGCAGCGGCCCGCAAAGGAGAGGAAGGCACGACGCGACGATCAGGAAGATCTTGCGCAAATGCGACATCATCATCCGCCCGATGTTATGCAAAGACCTCGATCCGGCGCTCCGATAGCATGCCTGACACCGCCGTCGTCATCGAAACCGACATCCCGGCGCGGCTCGACCGGCTGCCGTGGACGCGGTTTCATACCCTCGTCGTCGTCGCGCTCGGCATCACCTGGATCCTCGACGGGCTCGAGGTGACCTTGGCCGGCTCGATCGCCGGCGCGCTCCAGGAAAGCCCGGTCCTGCGTTTCGACGAGGTCGAGGTCGGGCTGGTCGGCAGCGCCTATCTCGCCGGCGCGGTGCTGGGGGCGCTGCTGTTCGGCTACCTGACCGACCGGTTCGGCCGGCGCCGGCTGTTCATGGTCACGCTCGGCCTCTATCTCGTCGCCACCGCGGCGACCGCCTGCTCCTGGGATTTCGCGAGCTTCGCGCTGTTCCGCTTTCTCACCGGCGCCGGGATCGGCGGCGAATACACGGCGATCAACTCGGCGATCCAGGAATTCACCCCGGCGCGCTTTCGCGGCCGCACCGACCTTGCGATCAACGGCAGCTTTTGGATCGGCGCGGCGTTGGGGGCCGGCGGCGCGATCGTGTTTCTGCAGCCGGGCGCGCTGCCGGCGGATTGGGGCTGGCGCGCCGGCTTCGCGATCGGCGCCGTGCTCGGGCTCGGCATCCTGCTGCTGCGCCGCTTCATTCCGGAAAGCCCGCGCTGGCTGATGCTGCATGCCCGGCTCGGCGAGGCCGAGGCGACGCTCGCCGCAATCGAGCGTCGCGCGGGTTGCGCCGCCGGTCCGCCGCCGCGCCCGGCGCCGCGGATCCGGCTCGTCGCGTCGCGGCGCACGCCGATCTATCGCATGGTGCTGGCGATCGTGCGCGACTACCCGCAGCGCGCCGTGCTCGGCCTCGCGCTGATGACCGCCCAGGCTTTTTTCTACAACGCGATCTTCTTTTCCTACGCGCTGGTCCTGACCCGCTTCTACGCGATCCCGTCCGAGGCGATCGGCTGGTACATCCTGCCCTTCGCGATCGGCAACTTTCTCGGCCCTCTGCTGCTCGGGCCGCTGTTCGACACGCTTGGGCGCAAGCCGATGATCGCCGCGACCTATGCGCTCTCGGGCGTGCTGCTCGCCGTGGTCGGCTGGCTCTTTCGCGAAGAGCTGCTCGACGCGGCCCAGCTGACCGCGTGCTGGACCGGGATCTTCTTTTTCGCCTCGGCGGCGGCGAGCGCGGCCTATCTGACGGTCAGCGAGAGCTTCCCGCTCGAAGCCAGGGCGCTCGCGATCGCGCTCTTCTATGCGATCGGCACCGGGCTCGGCGGGGTCGTCTCGCCGTGGCTCTTCGGCGTGCTGGTCGGCTCGGGCGAGCGCGGCGCGGTCTTTTCGGGCTATCTCCTCGGCGCGTCGCTGATGGTCGGCGCGGCACTCGTCGAAGCGGCGATCGGCGTCAAGGCCGAGCGGCAGCCGCTGGAAAGCGTGGCGCGGCCGCTCTCGGCGATCGACGATCAAGTCAGGCGATTGGAGGAGGGTCATTGATGCGCCCGCCTGATGGCGCGCGGCGCCGCCGCATCCGTATCGTGCGCGACCACGGCATGCTCGAGCGGCGCGAAGCGCCGCAATATTACACTGACATCTCGCCGCGTAAGTCGTAGCCTGAGAGCGGCGCGGCGCGGGAGCGGATCGCGCGTCCCCATTCGACAGGATGGTCCGGAGCGGACAAGCGTGGAGCGAGGCGACGCAGGGACCGGGTTGAGCTCCCGCCAGGGCCTGCCGATTTCCATGACGGATCGAAATGACGAGGGCCATGCGATGGGCCGGACGGCGCAGCATCATCACGTCTTCGAAACCGCGAGCGGCTTCTGCGGCGTCGCCTGGAACGACCGCGGCATCACCCGCTTCCAGCTGCCGACGCGAAGCGCCGAAGCGACCGAACGGCTGCTGCGACGCCGCGCCCCCGGCGTCGAGCCCGGCCCGCCCACGCCGGAGGTCGCCGAGGCGATCGCCGCCGCGAAGCGTTATTTCGAGGGCGTGGAGACGGATTTTTCGGGCTTCAGCCTCGACCTCGGCGATCAGGACATGTTCTGCAAGCAAATCTATGCTGCGGCGCGGCGGGTCGGGTGGGGCCGCACCACGACCTATGGGACCTTGGCGAAGGAGCTCGGCGCCGGGCCGGAAGCCGCCCGCGATGTCGGTCAAGCCATGGCCAGGAACCCGGTGGCGTTGATCATCCCCTGCCACCGGGTCTTGGCCGCGGGCGGCAAGGTTGGCGGCTTTTCCGCGCCGGGCGGCGCGGCGGCCAAGATCCGCATGCTCGAGCTGGAGGGCGTTCATCTCGAGCCTCGCCGCCGGCTCAGCACTCCTTCGGGTTCTAGTGCTCAGGCGCATTGGGATGATGCAGTCTCGCCGCACTCGTCATGCCCGGCCTTGTGCCGGAAACGGTCGAGTGAATCTTTTGTCTGCGTCCGAGCGCTAGGGCGTTTTCGTGAAGGCGCTGTTTCTCGGCGGGGTCGCGGCCGACACCGCGGCCGGCATCAGCGACCGGCTGCCGCCCGGTCTCGACATCGAGGTCATCGGCGACCCGATCGACCGCGCGCGCCTGCCGCAGGCCGCCGCCGAGGCCGACATCATCGTCAGCAACCACTGGCGCGCCGACTATCCGCCGGCGCCCAAGGCGCGGCTGGTGCAGTCGGTCGCGACCGGGGTCGATCTGATCGACCTCGCGGCGTTGCCCGCCGGCGTCGAGATCTGCAACGCCTTCGGCCACCAGACCGCGATCGCCGAATACATCCTGATGGCGATGCTGGCGCTGCACCACCGGTTCTTCGAGATTTCGCGGCGAGTTCCGCGAGCGCGGCTCCTGGCGCACGAGCTGGGTCGAGAGCGGGGCGCCGCACGGCGAGGTGCGCGGCTCGACCTTGGGCATCGTCGGCTACGGCCGGGTCGGGCGCGAGGTGGCGCGCCGCGCGGCCCCGTTCGGCTGCCATATCCTCGCCGCCAACCGCACGCCGCGCGAGCCCGAGGCCGGGGTCGAGCGGGTCTTCCCGCTCGCCGAGCTCGACCGGATGCTGCCCCTATGCGACACCCTTGCGCTGTGCACAGCGCTCGGGCCCGAGACCACCGGGCTGATCGACGCGCGCCGCCTCGCGCTGATGAAGCCGACTGCGTTCCTGATCAACATCGCGCGCGGCCCGGTGGTCGATGAGGACGCGATCTACGCGGCGTTGCGCGACCGCAGGATCGGCGGCGCGGCGCTCGACGTGTGGTGGCAATATCCGACCGCCGGCCGAGCCGCAGCGGCGCGGCTCGCGTCATCCGTTTCACGAATTGCCGAATGTGATCGTGACGCCGCACAATTCGGGCTGGACCGCCGGCATGGTCCGGCGGCGCTGGGACGAGGTGGCGGAGAACCTCGGCCGCTTCGTCCGCGGCGAGCCCCTGATCAATGTCGTCGTCAAAACTTGAGGCATCGCGGATGAAGACCCTGTTTCTCGGCGATTTCGGCGCGCGCGTGGCGCCGCAGATCCTCGCCAGGACGACCGCCGGGCTCGATGCGACGGTGCTCGCCGATCTCGGCGACATGCAGCGCCTGATCCCGGCGCTCGCCGAGGCCGAGATCGTCGTCGGCCATATCTGGAAGCAGGATTTTCCCGAGCCGCCGCGCCTGCGGCTGCTGCAATCGGTCGCCGCCGGCCTCGACCTGATCGACGTGCCGTCGTTGCCGCGCGGCGTCACGGTGTGCAATGTCGACGGGCACGAGCAGGCGATCGCCGAATATGTGCTGATGACGATGCTGGCGCTGTCGCATCGGCTCTTCGACATCGTGACGAATTTCCGGGCCGGGCCGTGGAGCGCGGGCGGCGGCGCCGGCGGCGGGCCGCCGCATGGCGAGATCTTCGGCAAGACGGTCGGCATCGTCGGCTACGGCCGCATCGGCCGCGAGGTCGCCAGGCGCGCCGCGGCGTTCAATTGCCGGGTCATCGCCGCCAATCGCAGCCCGATCGCCGACCAGGGCGACGCCGCGGAGATCTACCCGCTCGCCGAGCTCGACCGGATGCTGCCGCAATGCGACGCGGTCGTCATCGCCGCCGGGCTGGGGCCGCAGACGCGCGGGCTGATCGACGCCCGCCGCTTGTCGCTGATGAAATCCACCGCGCTGCTGATCAATATCGGCCGCGCGCTGATCCTCGACGAAGAGGCGCTCTACAACGCGCTCCGGGACCACCGGATCGGCGGCGCCGCGATCGACGTGTGGTGGCGCTACCCGACCGCGGCCGAGCCGAACGCGCGGCCCTCGCGTTTCCCGTTCCACGAATTGCCGAACGTGATCATGACGCCGCACTCTTCGAGCGCGACCGATGGCGCGCGCGATCGCCGCCTCGGCGGCGTCGCCGGCAATCTCGACCGTTTCGTCCGCGGCGAGCCGTTGGCGAATGTGGTCGCGACCACCTGAGAGCTTGAATTTATCCTGTCGGCACCCCTTCACTCGCTTCCCCGGCGAAAGCCGGGGTCCATCGTTCCGCGGCACGGGCCGTGGGAAAATGGTGACGTATTGTAATCGTGATAAAATTCCGAATGGCGGAGGGATGGGTCCCGGCTTTCGCCGGGACAGCGAGCGAGGAAATTTGTCAACTTCGATCTCGACCTGGATTCTTTCACATCCTCTGAGGAGGCGGCATGGCCGAGGATTTCGCGTTTCTGTCGGCGGGTCGGCTGATCGAGCTCTATCGCGCCAGGGAGGCCTCGCCGGTCGAGGCCGCGGCCGCGACGATGCGCCGGCTCGAAGCCTATGAGGGCGCGGTCAACGCCTTCGTCCTCTACGACCCGCAGACGGCGATGGCGATGGCGCGCGCCTCCGAGGCGCGATGGCGCAAGGGCGAGCCGCAGGGCCTGCTCGACGGCGTGCCGGTCGCGGTCAAGGACACGCTCCTGACCCGCGGCTGGCCGCGCCGCCTGGGCTCGCGCACGATCGACCCCAACCAGGCCTGGGACGAGGACGCGCCGGTCCCGGCCCGGCTGCGCGAAGCGGGCGCGGTGCTGTTCGGCAAGACGACGACGCCCGAGTTCGGCTGGAAGGGGGTCACCGACTCGCCCTTGACCGGCGTCACCCGCAACCCGTGGGACCTCGAGCGCACCCCCGGCGGGTCGAGCGGCGGCAGCGCCGCGGCGGTGCTGGCCGGCGTTTGCCCGCTGGCGGTCGGCACCGACGCCGGCGGCTCGATCCGCATCCCGGCCTCGTTCTGCGGCATCGTCGGCCACAAGCCGACCTTCGGCCGGGTCGCGGCCTACCCGCCATCGGCCTTTGGCGATGTCGCCCATGTCGGGCCGATGGCGCGCACGGTCGACGACGCAGCGCTGATGCTCGATGCGATCAAGGGTCCCGATTCGCGCGACTGGCACAGCCTGCCGGATGACGGGATCGCCTATCGCGAGCGGGTGCGCGAGGGTTCTCCGGCCAAGCCCCTCGGGGGCAAGCGCGTCGCGCTGTCGCCGACCCTCGGCTTCGCCGAGCCGGCGGCGCCGGTGCGCGAAGCGGTCGAGCGCGCGGCCCGCATCTTCGCCGAGCTGGGCGCCGTTGTCGAAGCGGCCGACCCGTTTGCGCAATCGCCGATGCCGATCTTCGAGACCCTCGCGCTGGGCGGGTTCTGGGCGTTGCTGCGGGCGCAGACGCCGGCGGCGGTGGCGGTCATGGACCCTGGCCTCGTTGCGATGTGCCGCCGCGGCGAGGCGGTGACGCAGGAGCGGTATGTCGAGGCGATCGGCCAGCGCGCGGCACTCGGCCAGAGGCTGCGCCGGTTCTTCGACCGGTTCGACCTGCTGCTGTCGCCGACCATGCCGATCCCGGCGGCCTACGCCGACCCGCGCGCCGACGACCAGCCGAGCCCGAGCAACGCCTGGAGCTGGGTGACCTACACCTACGTCTTCAACCTGACCAAGAACCCGTCCTGCTCGATCCCCTGCGGCTTTGCCGGCGGATTGCCGATCGGCCTGATGGTGACGGGGCCGCTCTACGACGATCTGGGCGTGCTGCAGGCCTGCCGCGCCTATGAAGAGGCCGCGGGCCCCGCCTGGCCGAGCCCGGCCCTCGAAGCCGCCCTCGCCAAGGCCGCCTCCGCCGCCGGCCCCGATGTCGAGGCCAAGCGATGGACGAAGCCGATCCCGCACTAGACGGTTGCATCGGCGGGCATTCGCCGCATATTCGCCTCAGCGCAGCGCGAATGGAGGATGTCGTGGCCAACAAGGAGCAGAAGCGGACCAGCCGGGAAGCCAAGAAGCCCAAGCAGAAGAAAAAGACCGACAAGCGGCCGAGCGCCAAGCCGGCGGCCAAACCCTAGCGCCCGCACGGCGTCGATCCGGCGATAGGCTTCGCGGCGCGCCGGCCGGAGCGTGGGACGCGGCGACCCGAGCTTCGGCTACTCGGCCGCCCTCGCCGGCGCGGCGGCGGGCTCCAGCGCCGCGCCGGTCACGTCCTCGACCCGCTCGGCCCAGATGAAGCGCAGGGCGTTGCGGGCGCTTTCCGGGATTTCGTCGTAGTCGCGGCGGTTGCGGGCCGGCAGGATCACGGTCGAAAGCCCGGCGCGGGCGGCGGCGACGACCTTTTCCTTGATCCCGCCGACCGGCAGCACGAGGCCGCGCAGGCTGATCTCGCCGGTCATCGCGGTGTCGCTCCTGACCGTGCGCTCGGTCAACAGCGAGACGAGGGCGGTGTACATCGCCACCCCGGCGCTGGGGCCGTCCTTCGGGATCGCGCCCGCCGGCACGTGGATGTGGATGTCGCTCTTCTCGAACATCGCCGGGTCGAGCCCGAGCCCCGCCGCCTTGCCCTTGACCAGGCTCAGCGCCGCCTGCGCGCTCTCGCGCATGACCTCGCCCAATTGCCCGGTCAGGATCAGCCGGTTGCCGCCCGGCAGCCGGGTCGCCTCGATGAACAGGATGTCGCCGCCGACCGGGGTCCAGGCAAGCCCGGTGGCGACGCCGGGGACGCTGGTGCGCATCGCCGTCTCGTTCTCGAAACGCGGCGCCCCCAGCACCTCCGGCAGATCGGCGGGCTCGATCCGCACCCGCTCCGCCGTTCCTTCGGCGACGCGCATCGCGACATTGCGCAGCACCGCGCCGATCTCGCGCTCGAGCTGGCGGACGCCGGCTTCGCGCGTGTAGTCGCCGATCACCGCACGCAGCCCGGCCTCGCTGATCTCGGCCTGGTCCGGCTTCAGCCCGTTGGCCGCGAGCTGGCGCGCGACGAGATAGCGCCGGGCGATCTCGAGCTTCTCGTCCTCGACATAGCCCGGCAGGTCGATCACCTCCATGCGGTCGCGCAGCGGCCCCGGAACCGTGTCGAGCATGTTTGCGGTGGTGATGAACATGACCCGCGAGAGGTCGAACGGCACCGCCAGGTAATTGTCGCGGAAGGTCGAGTTCTGCTCCGGGTCGAGCACCTCCAGGAGCGCCGAGGCGGGGTCGCCCTGGATGCCGCGGCCGAGCTTGTCGACCTCGTCGAGCATCATCACGCAGTCGCGGCTGCCGGCGCGGCGGATGCCCTGGATGATGTTCCCCGGCAACGCGCCGATATAGGTGCGCCGGTGGCCGCGGATCTCCGCTTCATCGTGCACGCCGCCGAGGCTGACGCGGACGAACTTGCGGCCCGTCGCGCGGGCGATCGACTGGCCGAGCGAGGTCTTGCCGACGCCGGGGGGCCCGACAAAGCACAGGATCGGGCTGCGCCCGCCGGGGTTCAGCTGCTGGATCGCCAGATATTCGAGGATGCGCCGCTTGACCTTGGCGAGCCCATAATGGTCGGCGTCGAGAGTGCGCCGCGCCTCGGCGATGTCGATCGGAGCCCCGGGTTCGACCGACCACGGCAATTCGGCCAGCCATTCCAGATAGGTGCGCGCCATCGAATACTCGCCGGCCGCCTCCGGCATGCGCTCGAGCCGGGCAAGCTCGCGCTTGGCGTGCGCCTCGACCTCGGGCGGCATCTTTGCCGCCGCGATCTTGCGGCCGAGCTCGACGATGTCCTGGCCCTTGGCGTCGTCGCCCTCGCCGAGCTCCTTCTGGATCGTCTTCAATTGCTCGCGCAGCAGAAACTCGCGCTGGCGGTCGTCGATCTTCTCCTTGGTCTGCTCGCTGATCTGGCGCGACAGCCGCAGCACCTCGATGCGGTAGACCAGCATCGCCGACACCCGGTCGAGCCGATGCTCGAGGTCGACGGTCTCGAGGATTTCCTGCTTCTCGGCGGGGGTGATGTCCATAAAGCTCGCGATCAGGTCGGCGAGCTGCGAGGCCGAGGTCACCGACTGCACCGCGTTGACCAGCTCGGGCGGGGTCTGCGGCAACAGCTGCAGAACCTCGATCGCCTGGTTGCGCAGGTTGAGCAGCCGGGCGGCCACGTCCTTGGTCGTCGCCTCGGGCTCGGTCACGCGCTCGATGCGCGCCACCATGAACGGGTAGCCGTCGAGAAAATCGCGGATGCGAAAGCGTCGCTCGCCCTGGCAGATCAAATGGTGCTGGCCGTCGGGGCTGGTGACGTAGCGCAGCAGGCTCGCCTCGGTGCCCATGCGGTGGAGGTCGACCGGGATCGGGTCGTCGGTGCCGGGATCGCGCTGCAGCACGAGGCCCAGCGGGCGGCTCAGCCGCATCGCCGCCTGCGCCGCCGCGATCGAGCGCTGGCGGCCGAAGCTCAGCGGCAGCACCGTGCCGGGGAACAGCACCAGGTTGCGCGTCGGGATCAGGATCAGCGCATCCTCGGGCAGCGCCGGCATGCCGGCGAGCGCCGTCTCGCCGGCGCCGGTGGGCGGTGGCGCGGCGCTTTCGGCGCTGCGCAGGTCGCGGTCTTCCACGGGCATTGGGAAGGTCCTCGGATCAGCAGGTGGGCAGGAGACGCCCGCTCACCGCATTTTGTGCAATTGCAGCATCAGGCAGCCATTGGCGAGATGCCGACCGGAAATCTGGAAACGCGCCGGCGGCAGCTCGATCCGCCGCTCGAAATGCCCGTTCGGGATCTCCAGGCGGTGAATCCGGGCGTTGGCCAGCTCGGGCGGCAGCGGGCGCTCGCCGCTGACGATCAGCACGCCGGCGTCGAGGGTGACCTCGACCCGGTCGAGCTCGACCCCGGGCAGCGCGATCAGGATGGTCAGCGCGTCCTCGGTCTCGAAGATGTCGCACGGCGCCTCCCAGCAGGGTGTGGCATGGCTGCGGTGAAAAAACTGCCGGTGCAGCCGTTGCGCACGCTCCATCTTTTCGCAGGCCTGCGCCCACATCAGCGCCTCGAGCTGTCGTATCGGCATGATCGGCTCCGAGCAGGGTGGCCGCGCCCGGCATTCGCCCGGAGATGGCCGCTCCCGCTGATATAGGAACGCGAGCGCCGAGAAGGAGTGGCGATGGCGCGGATCGAGCGGCGCGCTGGCCCTTCGGCGCGAAACCGGCTATCAGCAGGATACCGTCGCCCCCGTGCGCCTTCAGCCCACGGGCTTGTCCCGTAGGGAAAGCGGGGGTCCGGAACAGCTTGCGGCGCTGGATTCCCGCTTTCGCGGGAATGACGAATAAGCTACTGAGATTATGCCCGTTTGTGACGGGCTCGTCGAGAAAGAGCAGCGGGAGCGGCCGGTGGCGTTGATCAGCGAAAAAACCGTGGCCTTGGTCGAAGGGGTGGCGGCCGAGGCGGAGCGGATCGAGACGCCGTGCGGCGACGGCCATATGGTCTGGCGGATCTGGGGCGCGGGGCCGCCGTTGGTATTGTTCCACGGCGGCTACGGCTCGTGGACGCACTGGATCCGCAACGTCCTGGTCCTGGCGCGGCAATTCACCGTGGCGGCGCCCGACCTGCCGGGGCTCGGCGAGTCGGCGACCCCGCCCGAGCCGCACTCGGCCGAAAGCCTGGCCCGGATCCTGGTCGACGGGCTCGACATCGCGCTGCCGCGGCAGAGCGATCTGCACATCGCCGGATTTTCGTTCGGCGGGGTGCTCGGCGGCCATGTCGCGGCGCTGCTCGGCGACCGGCTGCGGGCGCTGACCATCGTCGGCTCGAACGGGCTCGGCCTGGTGCGCCAGCCGACCGAGCTGAAACGCGTGCCGCCGGACGCCTCGGAGGCCGAGACCCTGGCGGTCGCCCGCCACAATGTCGGCGCGCTGATGATCGCCGACCCGGCCAGGATCGACGAGCTCGCGGTCTATATCCAGGCGCAGAACGCGCCGCGCGGCCGGGTCAAGAGCCGCCGCTTCTCGCGCGCCGACACGCTCGCCCGCGCCTTGCCGCTCGTCAAGGCGCGGCTCGACGGCATCTGGGGCGGGCGCGACGCCACCGCCTACCCCTACCTCGACGAGCGCGCCCGCGTGCTGCGCGAGGTTCAGCCCGGCGCCCGCTTCGAGATCGTCCCCGGCGCCGGCCACTGGGCGCAATACGAGGCCGCCGATCATTTCAACCCGCTGCTTGCGGAAATCGTCACGCAACGCCGGAGTGGATCGCCATGACGATCGACAGCACCACCTCGCTCGCCGGCAAGGTCGCCGTGGTCACCGGCGGCAGCAGCGGCATCGGCGCGGCCAGCGTGCGCCTGCTCGCCGCCGCCGGCGCAAAGGTCGTCGTCGGATACAACAAGGGGGCCGACCGCGCCGCGGCGCTGATCGCCGAATTGCCCGGAAGCGGCCACCAGGCGATGCGCCTGCCGCTCGAGGACAGCGCCCAGATCCGCAAGGTGGCCGCGGCGGTGCGCGACGAATTCGGGCGGGCGGACATCCTCGTCAACTCCGCCGGCTTTACCCGCATGGTGGCGCATCACGACCTCGAAGCGCTCGACGACGAGCTGATCGACGCGGTGCTGACCGCCAATGTGCGCGGGCCGTTCGCGACGATCCGCGCCTTTGTCCCGCTGCTGCGGGAATCGGGCGACGGGGTCATCGTCAACATCTCGTCGGGGGCGGCGCAGCACGGCACCGGCAGCTCGATCATCTACGGCGCGTCGAAGGCCGCGCTCAACACGATGAGCATGGCCTTGGCGCGCGTCCTCGGCCCCGAGATCCGTGTCGTGATCGTGTCGCCGGGGATGGTCCATACCGGCTTTGTCCCCGGCCGCAGCGAGGAGATGATGGCCAGGGCGGCCGCCGCGACGCCGCTCAAACGGGCGATCGAGGCGCACGACGTGGCGCTGGCGGTGATCGCCTCGATCACCCATTTGACGCATACGACCGGGTCGATCGTCACCGTCGACGCCGGCCGCCACCTCTGACGGCGGTGGTCATTGCGAGGAGGCCGATAGGCCGACGCGGCAATCTCGACAGGTCCGGGCGCCGATCGCGACGAGATTGCTTCGCTTTGCTCGCAATGACAACATGCCGCCGCGCGTTAAAAGCTGCTGCAGGGATGCTGACGCCGTGCTGCCCGGAATAACCTATCTCGCCCCCCGCCGGCGGCGCGCCGCCGCGGCTGAGGCGGAGCCGCGCCGCGAGCCCCGCAGAGGCGGCGTGGCGCGGCAGCGCGACATCATCGACCGGCGGGCGCTGACCGAAGAGCTGGCGGCGGCGGCGCGCTCGGTCCGGGCGCCGGTGCTGGAGCGGGCCGCGTTCGTCGCGCCCTTAAAGACGGCGCTCGCCGCCGGCCGCGCCGAGATCCGCCGCCGCTTCGAGGCCGGCGGAGAGGGCGCCGCGGCGGTGCGCGAGCAGTGCTTTCTGATGGATCAGCTGATCCGCGCGCTCTACGACCTCGTCACCGGCGAAATCTATCCGGTCGCCAACCCGACCTCCGGCGAGCGCCTGGCCCTGGTCGCGGTCGGCGGCTATGGGCGCGGCGAGCTGGCCCCCCATTCCGACCTCGACCTGCTGTTTCTGCTGCCCTACAAGCCGACCCCCTATACCGAGCAGGTGGTCGAGTATCTGCTCTACGCGCTGTGGGACCTCGGGCTCAAGATCGGGCAGGCGACGCGCTCGGTCGACGACTGCCTGCGCCACGCCAAATCGGACCTGACGATCCGCACCGGGCTCCTCGAGGCGCGCTATCTGTGGGGCGAGCAGGCGCTCTTCGACGAGCTGAAGCGGCGCTTCGACGCCGACATCGTGCGCGGCGGCGCGGCGCAGTTCGTCGAGCAGAAGCTCGCCGAGCGCGACGAGCGGCACCGCCGCGTCGGCGACAGCCGCTATCAGCTCGAGCCGAACGTCAAGGAAGGCAAGGGCGGCCTCAGGGACCTGCACACGCTGTTCTGGATCGCGAAGTTCATCTACCGCATCGACGATGTCGGCAGGCTCGTCGATCTGGGCGTGCTGTCGGCCGAGGAATCGCGCCGCTTCGCCCGCGCGCAGAATTTTCTGTGGACCGTGCGCTGCCACCTGCACTACCTCGCCGGCCGCGCCGAGGAGCGGCTGACCTTCGACATGCAGACCGAGATCGGGCGGCGCATGGGCTACACCGACCATGCCGGCAGCCGCGGCGTCGAGCGCTTCATGAAGCACTATTTTCTGGTCGCCAAGGATGTCGGCGACCTGACCCGGATCTTCTGCGCCATCCTCGAGGCCGATCAGCAGCGCAAGCGCCGGTTCGGCTGGGCGCGCTGGGGCGCCGGCAAGCGCGCGCTCGGCGGCTTTGTCCTCGACGGCGAGCGGCTGACGGTCCCGGCCGAGGATTTCTTCAAGAACGATCCCCCGGCGCTGCTGCGGCTGTTTCATGCAGCGCAGGAGAACGGGCTCGACATCCATCCCCGCGCGCTGCTCGCGGCGAGCCAGTCGCTGCGGCTGATCGGCCGCCAGCTGCGCGCCGACCCCGAGGCCAACCGGCTCTTCCTCGATATCCTGACCTCGCGCAAGGACCCGGAGACGGCGCTGCGGCGGATGAACGAGGCCGGGGTGTTCGGCCGCTTCATCCCCGATTTCGGCCGCGTCGTGGCGCAGATGCAGTACGACATGTACCATGTCTACACGGTCGACGAGCACACGCTGTTCGCGATCGGCATCCTGCACAAGATCGAGAGCGGCCTGCTGAAGGACGAGCTGCCGCTGGCGGCCGAGCTCGCGGCCGAGATCGGCTCGCGCCGCGCGCTCTACGTCGCGGTCATGCTGCACGACATCGCCAAGGGGCGCGGCGGCGACCATTCCGTCCTCGGCGAGCGCGTCGCCCTGAAGCTCGGGCCGCGGCTCGGGCTCACCGCCGAGGAGACCGAGACCGTCGCGTGGCTGGTCCGCTGGCACCTGTTGATGAGCGGCACCGCGTTCAAGCGCGATATCGGCGACCCCAAGACGATCGCCGATTTTGTCGAGCGCGTGCAGTCGCCGGAACGGCTGCGGCTGCTCTTTCTGCTGACCATCGCCGACATCCGCGCGGTCGGGCCGCAGGTTTGGAACGGCTGGAAGTCGGCGCTCCTGAGCGAGCTCTACAACCAGGCGATCGACGTGATGGCGGGCGGGCTGCCGGTCGAGCGGCGCGATGCGCGGGTCGCCGCCGCGCTCGCCGCGGCGCGGCCGCTGCTGCCCGATTTCAGCGAGGCCGAGCTCGCCGCCTTCGCCAAGAGCGGCTACCCGCTTTACTGGCTCTCCTTCGACGCCGAGACCCATGCCCGGCACGCCCGGCTGATGCGCGAGGCGGAGGCGAGCGGCGCGCCCTTGACCGTCAGGCAGCGGGTCGATGCGCAGCGGGCGGTGACCGAGATCACGCTCTACACCGCCGACCACGCCGGGCTCTTTTCGCGCATCGCCGGGGCGCTCGCGGTCAGCGGCGCCAACATCGTCGACGCCAAGATCATGACGATGTCGAACGGCATGGCGCTCGACACCTTCTGGGTCCAGGATCTCGCGGGCGGGCCGTTCGACCGGCGGGACAAGCTCGGCCGGCTCGCCGTCGTCTTCGAGAATGTCCTGACCGGGGATTTGAAGCCGCACCGCGAGCTCGCCCGCCCGCCGGCCTATCCGAGCCGCACCCGGGCGTTCACGGTGGCGCCGCGCGTCTTGATCGACAACAAGGCGAGCGCCTCGCACACCGTGATCGAGGTCAACGGCCGCGACCGGCCGGGGCTCCTGTTCGAGGTCACCCGCGAGCTGACGCGGCTGAGCCTGCAGGTGTCGAGCGCCAAGATCTCGACCTACGGCGAAAAGGTGGTCGACGTGTTCTACGTCAAGAACCTGTTCGGGCATAAGGTCGACCATCCGGCCAAGCTCGCCGAGATCCGCGCCACCCTCGAAGCCGTGCTGGCGCGCGGCAATCCGCCGGTTCTGGCGGCCCCCGCCGCCGAATAGCCGCGCCACCCCATTACGGCTCGCGCATGGAGTATTTAAAATTCAAACAAAATCTACTGTGAAAGGCTGCCGGACAATCGGCGGCTTCTTTATTTCCCGCTCTTAACTTGAGGCGCGGATTCGGGGTAACCTGTTCCGGTCATCGCCCGGCCGGGCGCGTTCGGCCGGGGCGGCACACCCGAGGGAGTTCGAGATAATGGATCTTCAGCAGTTCTCGGCCGAATGCCATCGCATCCTCAAGGCGGACCCCGGCGTCGCCGGGCGTGAAAAGGTGTGCGAGCTGGTCAAGCAGCAGCTTGAGGACAGCGGGTTCGTCAAGGCGAACCTCGCCGACGACGTGCCGGAGCGCAAGGTGCTCTACGAGGATCCGGAGCTCGGCTTCTGCATCCTCGGCCACGTCTATCGCGGCGCCAAGAACAGCCAGCCGCACGATCACGGTCCTTATTGGGCGATTTACGGCCAGGCGGCCGGCGAGACGATCATGACCGATTACGAGCCGGTGGCGCGGCCGGGCGAAGGAAAGCCCGGCAAAGCACGGCCGGTCCGGGATTACACGCTGACCCCCGGGGCCGCCTATCTCTACAATGAAGGTGATTTGCACTCGCCGCGGCGCGAGGGCACGACCAAGCTCATTCGCATCGAAGGCAGGAACATGGAGAAGGTCCAGCGTTTCCCCTACGAGCGCGTGACCTGATTTCATCGGCAGTTCCGCCGTGCGTGCTTCGAGACGCGCCCCGATAGGCGTTCCTAAGCATGAGGAATGCCTTTGATGGCATTGAGAAAGCTTCTTCATCCGTGTAGGAAGCCGCGCAGCGGCTGTCTCGAAGAACGCACGGCGCCGAGTTCAGTCGAGGAAAAGACCAGATGGCCGAGAGAGCCCCCTTTCTGACCGGCGCCTACAGCGCCTACCACCATCGCGAGCGCCCGGCCGAGGACGAGGAGCTGACCCGGGTCGGCCCGGGCACGCCTTGCGGCGAGTATCTGCGGCGGTTCTGGCAGCCGGTCATCCGCTCGCAAGAGCTCGGCGACCTGCCGCGGCGGGTGCGCATCATGGGCGAGGATCTGGTGGCGTTCCGCGACCGCGGCGGCGCGGTCGGCCTGCTCGAATTGCACTGCCCGCATCGCGGCACGTCGCTCGAGTTCGGCCTGATCGCCGACCAGGGCATCCGCTGCTGCTACCACGGCTGGCTCTTCAACGTCGACGGCGCGATCCTGGAGACGCCGGGCGAGCCCGCCGACAGCAGCTTGAAGGACCGGCTGTTTCACGGCGCCTACCCGGTGCGCGAGCACCAGGGGCTGGTCTTCGCCTATATGGGGCCGCCCGGCAAGCAGCCGGATTTCCCGATCTTCGACACCTTCGAGCTGCCCGGGTATGACCTCGTCGCCCGCCCGCCCACGGTCTGGGAGTGCAACTGGCTGCAGGTCAAGGAAAACAGCATGGACCCCGCGCACCTCGCCTTCCTCCACACCCTGCCCGGCAGCGAGGGGTTCACCAATGACCTCCAGGCGCTCGGCGAGTGGGACTGGATGGAGACCCCGGTCGGCATGGTCTACATCGACACGCGCCGGCAGGACGACCGGGTCTGGGTCCGCGTCGCCGATTTCATTCTGCCGAACATCCACCAGTTCCCGCCCAACGCCGACCCGATGTCCTTGCGCAACGCGGTCAACCGGGCGGCGGCGACGACCTGGGCGGTGCCGCTCGACGACAACCACACGATGCAGATCGGCTATTACCGCGCGCCCGAGGGCAAGGTGTTCCGTCGCGGGGCCGGCTTCGGCCAGGATTCCAGCCGGCCCTACGAAGAGCGCCAGCGTATCCCCGGCGACTACGACGCGCAGGTCAGCATTCACGGCGGCACGGCGCGGCACGGCCTCGAGCATCTCGCCGCCACCGACCGCGGCGTCATCATGATGCGCAACATGATCCGCGAGGGCATCCGCACCGTGCGCGACGGCGGCGACCCGCGACCCGAAGGGGCGCGCAACGGCAAGGCGATCGCCACCTTCGGCCACGACCGCGTGGTGCCCGGCATCCCGCCCGCCCCGACCCCCGAGGACGACCGCCGGCTGCTCCGCCAGGTGGCGCGCGAGGTCGTCGCCGAAGCGGTGCGCAGCGGCGTTTGAAGCCGCGGCGCGCCTACCCCAGGCGGCGGCGGTAGAGCGCGATCAGCCGCTCCCAGTGGCGCTCGGCGGCGGGCTTGTCGTAGCACCAGCGCTGCGGAAACGCGAAGCCGTGATGGACGCCGGGCTGGAGCTCGATCTCGCCGCGCGGTCCCGGCGCGGCGGAAGAGGCCGCGCAACTCCTCGACCATCGGCAGCGGCGCCAACTCGTCGTGCTCGGCGCACGAGATGTAGAGCTCGCCCCTGACCTTGGCCAGCGACAGATGCGGGCTCTCCTCGGCGTCGCTGACGAGCCAGGTGCCGTAAAAGGACGCCGCTGCGGCGATCCGGTCGGGAAAGCGCGCCGCCGCGGCGAGCGCATAGGGTCCGCTCATGCAATAGCCGTGGGCCCCGACAGGGCCGGGCTTCGCCTCGCTGTGGCGGTCGGCGAAGTCGAGCATCGCGGCGATGTCGTCCATCACCGGCGGGATCGTCATCCTGGTGCGCACCGCCCGCATCCGCTCGCGCTCGGCGCTCCCCGGCTCGAGCACGTCGGCCCCGAAGATCGTGTCGCGGCCGGCGCGGTAGTAGAGGTTGGGCAGCAGCACAAAATAGCCGACCGTCGCCAGCCGGCGCGCCATGTCGCGCAGCTCCTCGCGGATGCCGGGCGCGTCCATCAGCAGCAGCGCCGGCGCAAACGGCCCGCCGCGCTCGGGCCGGCAGATAAAGGTCTCCATCGCGCCGTCCCTGGTGGCGATGTCCAAGGTGTCCTCGATCATCGGCTTCTCCTTATCGTCACCGGGCCCCGGCTCTCAGACCACCCGCGCCGCCCGCAGCGCGGCGATTTGGCCGTCGTCATAGCCGAGGCTCTTCAGGATCTCGTCGGTATGCTCGCCGAGCAGCGGGGCGGGACGGCGGTAGGCGCCGGGGGTTTCGGAGAGCTCGATCGGCGTCGGGGCGAGCGGCAGGGCGCCGGCTAGGGTCGGGTGCGAAACATCCTGCAACAAGCCGGCGGCGCGGATGTGCGGGTCGTCGAGCGCCTGCTGCGGCGAATGGACCTCTCCGGCGACGATGCTCGCCGCCTCCAGCGCGGCCAGCGCCTCGGCGCAGCTCCGTGCGGCGCACCATTCGCCCATCCGGGCCGAGATCGCCTCGCCATTGTCGGCGCGCGACTGGTCGTCGGAAAAGCGCGGGTCGTCGAGCCAGCGCTCCTCGCCGATCATCCTCGCCCAGCGGCGGAACATGGCCGGGCCGATGACGGTGGCGACGATCCAGCCGTCGCGCGTGCGGTAGATGTCCGCCGGCGCCGAGTTGAAGCCTCGATTGAGGGTCGCCACCCGGTTCGCCCCGGTCAGCGCCTGCTCGATCAGGGTGGCGTTGGCGAAGGCGATCGCGGTCCGCAGCAGGGCGCCCTCGACCTTTTGCCCGCGTCCCGACTTGCCGCGTTCGAGGAGCGCGGCGAGCGTGCCGAAGGCCGACAGGCAGGCGGTGCCGAAATCGACCCAGGGCAGCTTGATCGCGATCGGCTGCTCGGGCGCGCCGGAGAGATAGGCGGCCCCGCTCATCGCCTGGCCGATGCCGTCGAACCCGTGCTTGTGGCTCAACGGCCCGCCGGCGCCAAAGCCGGTGACCGTGGTCAGGATGATGTCGGGCTTGACCCGGCGCAGGCTGTCGAGGTCGAGCGAGAGCCCGCGCAGCACCTGCGGCGGCAGGTTGGCGACGACGACATCGGCGGTCGCCACCAGCCGGCGGACGATCTCGCGGCCTTGGGGCGCGGCCGGGTCCAACGTCATCCCGAGCTTGTTGCGGTTCATCGCCAGGAACATGGCGCCGCCGCCCGCACCCTCTCGACCGTCGGCCGGCCCGGCCCCGACCGGGATGAAGAAGCGGTCCTCGCCGCCGCCGAGCCGCTCGATGCGGATCACCTCGGCGCCGAAATCGCCCAGCAGCGCCGCGCAGAACGGCCCCGCGATGTAGCGCCCGAAATCGAGGACGCGAATACCGTCGAGCACACCCGGCACGCTTCGTCTCCCGCTGAATGGCCGCACCCGCGCACCATACCGCCCGGCGGCGCCGCTGTCGCGCCGGGTCGGCCGGGTCGGGGTCGCGCCGGTCGGCCGGGTCGGGGTCGCGCCGGCGGCAGCGCCGTGCTATCTGTCGCCAGGGAACCTCATGAGGAAACCATGATCCATCATCTGTCGATCGCCGCGCATGACCCCAAACGCGTCGCCGGGGTGCTGGCCGAGCTGATGGGCGGCGCCGCGGTGCCGTTTCCGCCCAATCCGGGGAGCTTTTTCGCGCTCCAGCTCGACGAGCACGGGTCGGGGGTCGAGGTCTATCCGGCCGGGACCGAGCTGCATCCGGGCGGGGCCGAGGGCGGCGGCTTTGTCAGGCAACCGCAGGGGCGCGGCTTCGGCCCGACCCATTTCGCGCTCAGCGTCGCCACGCAGGCGGACGCCGTCGAGGCGATTGCGCGCCGCGAAGGCTGGCAATGCCACCGCTGCAGCCGCGGCCCCTTCCACGTGATCGAGGTGTGGGTCGAGAACGAATTGATGGTCGAGATCCTGCCGCCCGAGTTCGCGCGCGAATATCTCGCCTTCACCCGCCCCGACCAGATCCAGGCGGCGATGGCGGCGGCGCCGGCGCAGCCGTCGCGGCAGCGTCCGGCGTAATTTCCCGAAGCGGGGCCGCGGTCGGCGAGCGCCGTCGCCGCTCAGCGGGCGGCGATCACGGCGATCTCGACCTTCCAGTGCGGCGCCGCGAGCCGCGCCTCGACGCAGGCGCGGCCGGGGGTGTCGCCAGGCGAAACCCAGGCGTCCCAGACCGCGTTCATCTCGGCGAAATGGCCCATGTCGGCGAGCCAGATCGTTGCCGACAGCAGCTTCGAGTTGTCGGTCCCGGCGGCGGCGAGCAGCTCGTCGATCTTGCGCAATACCTCCCGGGTCTGCTGGCCGATATCCGCGCCGGGGGTGTCGGCCACCTGCCCCGCCAGATAGACGGTCTGCCCGTGGGCCACCGCCTGGCTCATCCGCGCCCCGACCTTGTGCCGCTCGATCGTCATCGCAAACCCCTCGATCACGTTCAGGTATCGATGGCCCGTCTCAAGGCGCGGGCATCGTGCGTTTCATGAAGCCCTCGAACAGGGGCACCGTAAAGGCAGTGTCGCCATGTGCCGGGCTGTAGATCATCCCCTTCACGATCAGCCCATTGCGCACGGGCGCCACGGTGGTGACCTTCCGCTTCAGACGGTCGGCAATGTCGCCAGACCGATGCGGCCCGGCACCGAGGTCTGCCATCGCGCGCAGATAGCGCTTTTCGCTCGGCGTCAGCCGGTCGAAACGGACACGGAAGAAGCTCGCGTCGAGCTCCGCCAGCGCCTGAACGGTGGCGCGCTCGGCGTCATCAGGCTCTATTGGGGATCGGTCGGCGACATTCCAGCTGTGCTTGCCCCACTCCTGAAGGAAATAGGGGTAGCCCAGCGTTTGCCGAAGTATTTCCGCGATCGCCTGCTCGTCGAACCTGATGTTTTCTTTCTCGGCGGGCACACAGAGGGCGGCACGAGCGGCCTCGGGGTCGAGACGATCGACCGAGGCAAACTCGAACAGGCGTTCGGCGTAGGATTTCGCGCGGCCGGATTGCCCTACGATCTGCGGCAGCCCAGCAGCCACCATGGTGATTGGCACCTGAGCTTGAGCCGCGTGGTGAAAACCGCTGATCAGGGCCGCCAGCTGCTCCTCGGCGACGTATTGCAGCTCGTCGACGAACAAGGCAGCCGCGGTGCCACGCTCCGCAGCAGCACTTCCCACCGCGATCAACAACGCCGCCAAATCGGTTTCGAGATCTCCACTATCAGCCAAGCCGGCCTCGGGCTCGTATTCCAAGCCGACTTCCAGATCCTGATATTTGAACCTTAGGCCTTTGGCAAATCCGGCCAGCGCCCTGAGCGCTCGCCGAACCCCGGCCTTGACCATCTCACCGCGGCTCAGCTGTAGAAGCAGGACACGAAGGTTCGGCACCAGCAAGGCCGGCAAAGACCTGTCTTCCGGCACCTCCATCTTGGCCGTGGCAAATCCTCGAGCACGAGCAGCTTGCTCGACCCGGTTCAGCAGCACGGTCTTTCCGACGCCGCGCAATCCATACAGAATGAAGCTGCGCGCAGCCCGGCCCGCGCGGATGCGATCAAGCGCTATGGCGCTGCGCTCGATCAGGTCGTCACGGCCGGCCAGCTCCGGCGGCGGGGTGCCGGCCCCCGGCGCGTACGGGTTTAGACGGGGATCCAATTATGCGGACCTTATCGAGCTTATCGATTTTTGATAAGATGGGGTAAGCTCCCTATAAATCAACAATCCCCACTTCAGATGTGGATCGCCCTGCCATCGACGGCGAGCGCGGCTTCCTTCATCGCTTCGCTCAAGGTCGGGTGGGCGTGGCAGGTGCGGGCGATGTCCTCGGCCGAGGCCCCGAACTCGATGGCCAGCGTGGCCTCGGCGATCATCGTCCCGGCGTCGGGGCCGATAATGTGCACGCCCAGCACCCGGTCGGTCGCGCTGTCGGCGAGGATTTTGACAAAGCCCTCGGCATAGCCGTTGGTGCGGGCGCGGGGGGTGGCGGTGAACGGGAACCTGCCGGCGCGGTAGGCCGTCCCGGCCGCCGTCAGCTCCTCCTCGGTCTTGCCGACCGAGGCTGCTTCGGGCCAAGTGTAGACGACCGCCGGGATCGCGTCGTAGTCGATCCGCGGCTGCTGCCCGGCGAGGCGCTCGGCGAGTGCTGAACCCTCGTCCATCGCCTTGTGCGCCAGCATCGGCCCGCGGATCGCGTCGCCGATCGCGTAGATGCCGGCGACGTTCGTGGCAAAGCCGTTGTCGACGGCGATGCGGCCCTGCGCGTCACGGGCGACGCCGATCTCGTCCAACCCCAACCCCTCGACGAAGGGCCGCCGCCCGACCGCCACCAGCACCGCGTCGGCGGCGATCCGGCCGCCCTCGATCTCGACCGCCAGCCGTCCTTCCGCCGCGCCGATCCCGCCCACCCGGGCGCCGAGCCTGAACTCGATCCCCGAGCGCGTCAGCACCCGCTGCAGCGCCGTGCCGAGCTCGCGGTCCATGTTCGGCACGATATGGTCGAGGAGCTCGACCACGGTCACCTCGGCCCCGAGCCGCCGCCACACCGAGCCCAGCTCGAGGCCGATATAGCCGCCGCCGATCACCACCAGCCGCTGCGGCACATGGTCGAGCGACAAGGCGCCGGTCGAGGACAGGATGCGCGTCTCGTCGATTTCGATGCCCGGCAGCGGCGTGCTTTCCGAGCCGGTGGCGACGACGATCGCGCCCGCCTCGACCTCCTGCACGGCGCCGTCCGCGGCGGCGACGGCAACGCGTCCCGGCGCAGTGATCCGGCCTCTCCCCTTCAGCCACTCGATTTTGTTCTTGCGGAACAGAAACTCGACGCCGCGGGTCAGGGTCGTCACGACCTTGTCCTTGCGCGCCATCATCGCGGCGAGATCGAGCCCGACCTCGCCGACCCGGACCCCGTGCTCGGCGAGCGCGCCCTTGGCCTCGGCGAATTTTTCCGAGGATTGCAGCAGCGCCTTCGACGGGATGCAGCCGATGTTGAGGCAGGTCCCGCCGAGGCTCGAACGGCTCTCGACGCAGGCCGCCTTCAAGCCCAATTGCGCCGCCCGGATCGCCGCGACATACCCGCCGGGCCCGGCCCCGATGATCACGACGTCGTAGCGTTCGGGCATCGCATGCTCTCGACCGATGTGTCCAAGCCGACGCCGAGATTGCTTCGCTTCGCTCGCAATGACAATGCAGCGTCGTCATTGCGAGGAGCCGGCAGGCGACGAAGCAATCTCGTCGGACCCGTACCGGCGCCGGGTCACATATCGAACAGCAGGCGCGACGGGTCTTCGACGCACTCCTTGATCCGAACCAGAAAGCCGACCGCCTCGCGGCCGTCGACGATGCGGTGGTCGTAGGAGAGCGCCACATACATCATCGGCCGGATTTCGATTTTGTCGCCGACCGCGACCGGCCGGCGCTCGATCTTGTGCATGCCGAGGATGCCCGATTGCGGCGGGTTCAGGATCGGCGTCGACAAGAGCGAGCCGTAGACGCCGCCGTTCGAGATCGTAAAGGTGCCGCCGGAAAGATCCTCGATCGACAGCTTTCCGTCGCGCGCCTTTTGCCCGAGGGCGGCGATCGCCTTCTCGATCTCGGCAAAGCTCATATGGTCGGCGTCGCGCACCACGGGCACGACGAGCCCGTGCTCGGCGCCGACCGCGACGCCGATGTCGTAGTGGTTCTTGTAGAGGATGTCGTCGCCGTCGATCTCGGCGTTGACCCCGGGGATTTCCTTCAGCGCGACGATCGCGGCCTTGACGAAAAACGACATGAAGCCGAGGCGCACCCCGTGCCTCTTCTCGAAGGCCTCGCGCCAGCGCTCGCGCAAGGCGATCGCCTGGCTCATGTCGATCTCGTTGAAGGTGGTCAGCATCGCGGCGGTGTTCTGCGCCGCCTTCAGCCGCTCGGCGATCCGCCGCCGCAGCCGCGTCATGCGCACCCGCACCTCGCGCTCGCCCATTGCGGGCGCCGGCGGCTGCACGGGTGCCGGACGCGCCAGCGCGGTAATTACATCGGCCTTGGTGATTCGATCGCCGGGGCCGGTCGGCACGATCGCCGCGGTGTCGAGCCCGCTCTCCTCGATCAGCTTGCGCACGGCCGGGCCGGCGCGCTCGAGATCCGGGGCGGTGCGGCCCTCACCCGCCTTGCTTCGCTCGGCGCCCTCTCCCGCATTGCGGGGGAGGGTGAAAGGGCCCCCTCCCATTCCCTCCCCCGCTTGCGGGGGAGGGTTAGGGTGGGGGCTGGGATGGATGAGGGCGCCCGTCGCACCCTCCGTAATCCGGCCGAGCACCGCGCCGACCGGCACATTGGCGCCCTCGTCGGCCAGAATCTCGGCCAATGTCCCGGCGGCCGGCGCCGGCACCTCGAGCGTCACCTTGTCGGTTTCGAGCTCGACCAAGGGCTCGTCGAGCGCGACCGGCTCGCCGGCGCGCTTCAGCCATTTGGCGACGGTCGCCTCGGCCACCGACTCGCCGAGGCTCGGGACTTTGATCAGGGTCGGCATCGGCGTCAGGCGGCGAGCGCGTCGGCGACGAGCCGGGCCTGCTCCTCGACATGGCGCTTGTGGAGGCCGGTGGCGGTGGAGGCCGCATCGGCGCGGCCGGCAAAGCGCGGCCGCTTCGCGGCGAGGTCGAGCCCGCCCAGCACCTCCTCGATGCGTCGGTCGACAAAATTCCAGGCGCCCATGTTGCGCGGCTCCTCCTGGCACCAGACGATCTCGGCGTGGCGCCAGCGCTGCAAGACCCGGGCGAGCGATCTCGCCGGGAACGGGTAGAGCTGCTCGACCCGGACCAAGGCGACGCGGTCGTCGCCGCTCTCGGCGCGCGCCTTTACGAGGTCGAAATAGACTTTGCCGCTGCACAGCACGACGCGGCGCACCTTCTCGTCGGCCGCCACCGGCCCGGCCTCGGCGACGAGGCGGTGGAACGAGCTCGCCGGCCCCATCTCGTCGAGCCGCGAGGCCACCTCCCTGGCGCGCAGCAGCGATTTCGGGGTGAAGACGATCAGCGGCTTTCTGAAGTTGCGCCGGATCTGGCGGCGCAGCGCGTGAAAATAGTTCGCCGCACTGGTCAGGTTGCAGACCTGGATGTTGTCCTCGGCGCAGAGCTGCAAAAAGCGCTCGATCCGGGCCGAGGAATGCTCCGGCCCCTGCCCCTCATAGCCGTGCGGCAGCAGCAGCACGAGCCCGCTCATGCGCAGCCACTTCGCCTCGCCGGCGGCCAGGAACTGGTCGATGATGACCTGCGCGCCGTTGGCGAAATCGCCGAACTGCGCCTCCCACAGCACCAGGGTCGACGGGTCGGCGAGGCTGTAGCCGTATTCGAAGCCGACCACCGCCGCTTCCGAGAGCGGGCTGTCGATGATCTCGAACGGCGCCTGGCCGTCACGGACATGGTTGATCGGGACCCAGCGCGCCTCGGTCTCCTGGTCGATCAGGATCGCGTGGCGGTGCGAGAAGGTGCCGCGCCCGCTGTCCTGGCCCGACATGCGGACATGGGTTCCCTCGGCGCACAGCGACCCGATCGCCAGCGCCTCGGCGGTGGCCCAGTCGATGCCCTCGCCGGCCTCGATCGCGGCGCGCTTGGCATCGAGCTGGCGGACGATCTTCGGGTTGAGGCGGAACCCTTCCGGCACGGTGACGAGCCCCCGGCCGAGCTCGCGCAGCACCTCGGCCGCAACACCGGTCTCGCCGCGGCGGTCGTCGTCGGGCGCCGTTTCGAGCCCGGCCCAGGCGCCTTCGAGCCAATCGGCCTTGTTCGGGCGATAGCCCTTGGCCGCCGCGAACTGGGCTTCGAGCTCGGCGATGTAACGGGCCGCGATCGCCTCGATTTCGGCCTCGCCGACCACCCCTTCCTCGATCAGGCGCCGGGCGTAGAGCTGCCGCGTCGTCGGATGGCCGGCGATCGTCCTATACATCAGCGGCTGGGTGAAGGCCGGCTCGTCGCCCTCGTTGTGCCCGTGCCGGCGGTAGCAGAACAAATCGACCACCACGTCCTTGCCGAACTCGCGGCGGTATTCGGCGGCGATCCGGGCGACCGCCACGACGGCCTCGGGGTCGTCGCCGTTGACATGGAAGATCGGCGCCTGGACGCCCTTCGCCACATCGGAAGGGTAGGGGCTCGACCGGGCGGCCGCGGGGGCTGTGGTAAAGCCGATCTGGTTGTTGACGATGATGTGGATCGCGCCGCCGGTGCAGAAGCCGGTCAGCTCCGACAATTCCAGCGACTCGGCGACGAGCCCCTGGCCGGCGAAGGCGGCGTCGCCGTGCATCAGGATGCCGGCGACCCGGCGGCGCGCGCCGTCGCCGCGCTGCTGCTGCTTGGCCCGCACCTTGCCGAGCACGACCGGGTTGACCGCCTCCAGATGCGAGGGGTTGGCGGCGAGCGACAGGTGGACGGTCTGGCCGCCGATTTCGCGGTCGGTCGAGGTGCCGAGATGGTATTTGACGTCGCCCGAGCCGTGGACATGCTCGGGGTTGGTCGAATTGCCCTGAAACTCGGAGAAGATCGCAGCAAAGGGCTTGCCGACGAAATTGGCGAGCACGTTGAGCCGGCCGCGATGCGGCATGCCGATCACGAACTCGCGCACGCCGAGCGCGCTGCCGTGCGCGAGCACCGTCTCCAGCAAAGGCATCAAGCGATTCCGCCCCCTCGATGCCGAAGCGCTTGGTGCCGGTGTAGCGGCGGTCGAGAAACCGCTCGAACGCCTCGGCCGCGGTCAAGGTGCGCAGGATTTCCTTCCTGTCGGACGGCGACAGCGGTCGGAGGGCTCTGCCGCTTCTCGAACTTCTCCTGGATCCAGGCGCGCTCGGCCAGTACCTGGATGTGCATGTACTCGACGCCGATCCGGCCGCAATAGATCGCGCGCAGCATGCGCCACGATCTCGCGCAGGCCGGCGCGCTCGCGGCCGAGATTGTTGATGAAGACTTCGCGGTCGAGGTCCGCTTCGACAAAGCCGTAGGTGCGGTAGTCGAGCTCGGGCTGAGCGGCGCGCTTGTCGAGGCCCAAGGGATCGAGATCGGCTTCGAGATGCCCGCGCACGCGATAGGCGCGGATCAGCTGCAAGGCGCGGATCGAATCGGTCGGCGGCGCGGCGCAACGCCTCGCCATCGAGCGCCGCCGGTACTGCAGCGCCGTCCCGCCGACGAACGGCACAGGCCGGCCCCAGGACGGCCCCCGCAGCTCGGCCACGACCGCCGCTTGCGTCGTCCTTCAGCTCCGCGAAGAACCGCCGCCAGCTCGCGTCGACCGATTCGGGTCGTCGAGAAAGCGCGCGTAGAGCTCGCCGATGAACTCGGCATTGGCGCCGGAGAGAAACGTCGCGGCGTCGAGATCAGCCATCAGCGACCCGTGATGCTTTCCCTGGATTATGCCGTGCGGCGGAGGCCGGACCCTGCCCGATGCGCTCTCGCCGGATCAGAATATAGGGAGCCGCCACGGAAATCCCTCGGCGCATTACTGCTTTGCGCCCTGCACAAAGACGGCTGGAGCGATGATGGCGATGCCCCGAAACAGGTTGAGGGCGAGCAGTCGGCGTCGCCGCTGACGATGAACATCGGCGCCACCGTTGACGGCCAGCTCCAGAAACTTGTCGTCCGTGGGATCGCGGCAAGCGGCGATCCGCTCGGTGATCGCGACCAGCTCGGCCGCCGCCAGCACACTTGCCAACCAAGTCAGAAAGTCGCGGCCGGATCAGCGGCGCGAAGCCGCGGTCGTGCCAAGGTGATCGAACAGCTCCTGTTCGGTGGCGCTGGATTTGAGCAGCAGGCCGCGCTCGGTCGCGAGCACGGACCGCTGTCGCTCGGCGGCGAATGTCTGCTTGAGCGCGACGCGCGAGGGCGAGGATCATTGAGGTATCCCCGAGCGCCCTCAACGATCGCCTCGAATTGCGAGGCAGTGAGGCTGCGACGCTCGACGTCTGATGCCTGCTTCGAGTCAGTCGGTCGATGATCGATCAGCGGTCGAGTCGCGACCCTCGGCGGCAACGACCCACGCATGCGTTGACGCCTCGATTCTTGGCAGGCCATTATCGCCCTGCGAATATGTTTATCCCGGCGCAGCACAAACCGCCGGCTGTTAATCAGTATCGACAGTTGATCGACGATCGTTGCGGATACGAAGAGCCGCGAATTCTGACGCCAGCTCGGCACGCAACTCGCTGCCCACTCAGTGGTCGTCGATCAACCTGCGGTACTCCGTTCGACGACGGCAATCGAGACTGCACTGCCCAGTCGGCATGTATCTGACCTGGCTGCGAATTGCGCAACGCGACTTCCGGGAGCCCAAATCCCAGACCTGTCGCAGAGAACAGCCCTCTTGCTCCCAAGCGCTAGCAGGCAGCGATGGCTGCAGCGTTGGGCTCGCGGGGTACCTCGAAGCTGACTGTCGCTTGAAGCCCTTCATTGAGAGCCACCTCGCGGCGCAGCTGGTGAGCGCATGTTGAAGAGAGTCGGGGTCAACCTATTGAAGTCGTGCTGCAAGAGGCAAGACGTGCTCGGCTGACAAGTCAGCCCCCGCAGCACGTCGCGCATCGTCGTGCCGAGCGCTGCCGGCGACTCGGCGACGGTGATGCCGGCGCTCCGCAGCGCCTCCATCTTGTCCTCGGCGCCGCCCTTGCCGCCGGCGATGATCGCGCCGGCATGGCCCATGCGCCGGCCGGGCGGCGCGGTCGCGCCGGCGATGAAGCCGACGACCGGCTTTTTGCGCCGGTCGGATTTGAGGAACGCCGCGGCTCTTCCTCGGCGGCGCCGCCGATCTCGCCGATCATGACGATCGCCTCGGTCTCGTCGTCGGCGAGGAACATCTCGAGGACGTCGATGAAATCGATGCCGTTGACCGGGTCGCCGCCGATCCCGACGCAGGTCGACTGGCCGAGCCCGACCGCGGTCGTCTGCGCCACCGCCTCGTAGGTCAGGGTGCCGGAGCGCGAGACGATGCCGACCCGGCCGCGGCGGTGGATGTGGCCCGGCATGATGCCGATCTTGCATTCGTCGGGGGTGATGACGCCGGGGCAGTTCGGCCCGATCAGGCGCGAGTCGGCCGCCCGACGAGGCTGCGCTTGACCCGCACCATGTCGAGGACCGGGATGCCCTCGGTGATGCAGATGACCAGCGGGATCCCGGCGTCGACCGCCTCGAGGATCGCGTCGGCGGCGAAGGGCGGCGGCACGTAGATGACGCTGGCGGTGGCAGCCGGTCGCGGCGCGCGCCTCGTGCACGGTGTCGAACACCGGCAGGTCGAGATGGCGGGTGCCGCCTTTGCCGGGCGTGACGCCGCCGACCATCTTGGTGCCGTAGGCGATCGCCTGCTCGGAATGGAAGGTGCCCTGCGCGCCGGTGAAGCCCTGGCAGATGACCGTGGTCGCGGCGTTGACGAGGATCGACATCAGCCGGCCTCCTTCACCGCGGTCGACGACCTTCTGCGCGGCGTCGGCGAGATTGTCGGCGGCGAGGATCGGCAGGCCCGATTGCGCCAGGATCTTCTTGCCGAGCTCGACATTGGTGCCTTCGAGCCGCACCACCAGCGGCACGTGCAGGTTGACCTCGCGCGCCGCCGCGACGATGCCTTCGGCGATCACGTCGCAGCGCATGATGCCGCCGAAGATGTTGACGAGGATCGCCTCGACGTTGGGGTCGGAGAGGATCAGCTTGAACGCGATCGGTGACCCGCTCCCGCGTCGCGCCGCCGCCGACATCGAGGAAATTGGCCGGGCTGCCGCCATAGAGCTTGATGATGTCCATCGTCGCCATCGCGAGGCCGGCGCCGTTGACCATGCAGCCGATATTGCCGTCGAGCTTGACGTAGTTGAGCGCGTGCTTGCCGGCCTCGAGCTCGATCGGGTCCTCCTCGTCCTCGTCGCGCAGCGCCTCGATCTCGGGGTGGCGGAAGAGCGCGTTGTCGTCGAAGCTCATCTTGGCGTCGAGCGCGATGAGCTCGCCGGCGCCGGTCACCACCAGCGGGTTGATCTCGACGAGCGAGGCGTCGAGCTCGGTGAAGGCGCGGTAGAGCGCGGTCGATGAACTTGACGGCCGTGCCGATCTGCGCCCCTTCGAGGCCGAGCCCGAAGGCGATGCTCGCGGGCGTGGAACGGCTCGATGCCCGGTCGCCGGGTCGATCGCGACGCGCAGGATCTTCTCCGGCGAGCGCTCGCCGCGACTTCCTCGATCTCCATGCCGCCCTCGGTCGAGGCCATCACGGTGACGCGCCCGGTCGTCGCGGTCGATCAGCACGCCGAGATAGAGCTCGCGCGCGATGTCGCAGCCTTCCTCGACATAGACGCGCTTGACCTCGCGGCCCTCGGGGCCGGTCTGGTGGGTGACCAGCTTCTTGCCGAGCATTTCGCGCGCGGCGGCGGCGACCTCCTCCTCGGAGCGCACGAGCTTGACGCCGCCCGCCTTGCCGCGCCCGCCGGCATGGATCTGCGCCTTCACGACCCAGACCGGGCCGCCGAGCCGGCGCGCCGCCGCGACCGCCTCGGCCGCGCGTGTAGGCGACCCCGCCGCGCGGCACCGGCGACGCCGAATTTCGCCAGCAGCTCCTTCGCCTGGTATTCGTGGATGTTCACTGTGCCGGCCAGTCACCCCCGCAGCACGTCGCGCATCGTGGTGCCGAGCGCTGCCGGCGACTCGGCGACGGTGATGCCGGCGCTCCGCAGCGCCTCCTTCTTCTCCTCGGCGCCGCCCTTGCCGCCGGCGATGATCGCGCCGGCATGGCCCATCCGCCGGCCGGGCGGGGCGGTCGCGCCGGCGATGAAGCCGACGACCGGCTTCTTGCGCCGGTCGGATTTGAGGAACGCCGCGCCATCCTCCTCGGCGGTGCCGCCGATCTCGCCGATCATGACGATCGCCTGGGTTTCGTCGTCGGCGAGGAACATCTCCAGGATTTCGACGAAATTGGTGCCGTTGACCGGGTCGCCGCCGATCCCCACACAGGTCGATTGGCCGAGCCCGACCGCCGTCGTCTGCGCCACCGCCTCGTAGGTCAAGGTGCCCGAGCGCGAGACGATGCCGACCCTGCCGCGGCGGTGGATGTGCCCCGGCATGATGCCGATCTTGCACTCGTCGGGGGTGATGACACCCGGGCAGTTCGGCCCGATGAGGCGCGAGCGCCCGCCCGACGAGGCTGCGCTTGACCCGCACCATGTCGAGGACCGGGATGCCCTCGGTGATGCAGATGACGAGCGGGATCCCGGCGTCGGCGGCTTCGAGGATCGCGTCGGCGGCAAAGGGCGGCGGCACATAGATGACGCTGGCGTCGCATTGGGTCGCGGCGCGCGCCTCGAGGACCGTGTTGAACACCGGCAGGTCGAGATGGCGGGTGCCACCCTTCCCCGGCGTGACGCCGCCGACCATCCTGGTGCCGTAGGCGATCGCCTGCTCGGAATGAAAGGTGCCCTGCGCGCCGGTGAAGCCCTGGCACAAGACCTTGGTCGAGGCGTCGACGAGGATCGACATCAGCCGGCCTCCTTGACCGCGGTCACGATCTTTTGCGCGGCGTCGGCGAGGTTTTCCGCGGCCAGGATCGGCAGCCCCGATTGCGCCATGATCTTCTTGCCGAGCTCGACATTGGTGCCTTCGAGGCGGACCACCAGCGGCACGTGCAGATTGACCTCGCGCGCCGCACCCACGACACCCTCGGCGATCACGTCGCAGCGCATGATCCCGCCGAAGATGTTGACCAGGATGCCCTCGACGTTGGGGTCGGAGAGGATCAGCTTGAATGCGGTCGCCACCCGCTCGCGCGTCGCCCCGCCGCCGACATCGAGAAAGTTCGCCGGGCTGCCGCCGTGCAATTTGATGATGTCCATCGTCGCCATCGCGAGGCCGGCGCCGTTGACCATGCAGCCGATATTGCCGTCGAGCTTGATGTAGTTGAGCGCGTGCCTGCCGGCCTCGACCTCGGTCGGGTCCTCCTCGTCCTCGTCGCGCAACGCCGCGATCTCGGGGTGGCGGAAGAGGGCGTTGTCGTCGAACCCCATCTTGGCGTCGAGCGCCACGAGATCGCCGGCCCCGGTCACGACCAGCGGGTTGATCTCGACGACCGACGCGTCGAGCTCGGTAAAGGCGCGGTAGAGCGCGGTCACGAACTTGACGGCCGTGCCGATCTGCGCCCCTTCGAGGCCGAGCCCAAAGGCGATGTCGCGGGCGTGGAACGGCTCGATCCCGGTCGCCGGGTCGATCGCGACGCGCAGGATCTTGTCCGGCGAACGCTCGGCCACCTCCTCGATCTCGACCCCGCCCTCGGTCGAGGCGATCAGGGTGACCCGCCCGGTCTCGCGGTCGATCAGCACGCCCAGATAAAGCTCGCGGGCGATGTCGCAGCCTTCCTCGACATAGACCCGCTTGACCTCGCGGCCGGCGGGGCCGGTCTGGTGGGTGACGAGGTTCTTGCCGAGCAATTCGCGCGCGGCGGCGGCGACCTCCTCCTCGGAGCGCACGAGCTTGACGCCGCCCGCCTTGCCGCGCCCGCCGGCGTGGATCTGCGCCTTGACGACCCAGACCGGGCCGCCCAGCCGGCGCGCCGCCGCGACCGCCTCGGCCGGCGTGTAGGCGACCCCGCCGCGCGGCACGGCGACGCCGAACTTCGCCAGCAGCTCTTTTGCCTGATATTCGTGGATGTTCATCGCTCTTTTTTCTTTTCTTTCTAGTCAACCCTTCAGCACGTCGCGCATCGTCGTGCCGAGCGCCGCCGGCGATTCGGCGACCGTGATGCCGGCGCTCCGCAGCGCCTCCATCTTGTCCTCGGCGCCGCCCTTGCCGCCCGCGATGATCGCGCCGGCATGGCCCATGCGCCGGCCCGGCGGCGCGGTCGCGCCGGCGATGAAGCCGACCACCGGCTTCTTGCGCCGGTCGGATTTGATGAACGCCGCGGCATCTTCCTCGGCCGTGCCGCCGATCTCGCCGATCATGACGATCGCCTTCGGTCTCGGGGTCGGCGAGGAACATCTCCAGGCACGTCGATGAAATTCGTGCCGTTGACCGGGTCGCCGCCGATGCCGATGCAGGTCGACTGGCCGAGCCCGACGCGCGGTGAGTCTGCGCCACCGCCTCGTAGGTCAGCGTGCCGCGAGCGCGAGACGATGCCGACCTTGCCGCGGCTTGTGGATGTGGCCCGGCATGATGCCGATCTTGCACTCGCTCGGGCGTGATGACGCCCGGGCAGTTCGGGCCGATCAGGCGCGAGCTTCGCGCCGGCGAGGCGCGCTTGACCCGCACCATGTCGAGCGACCGGGATGCCCTCGGTGATGCAGACGACGAGCGGGATGCTCGGCGTCGACCGCCTCGAGGATCGCGTCGGCGGCAAAGGGCGGCGGCACGTAGATGACGCTGGCGTTGGCGCCGGTCTGCGGCGCGCGCCTCGGGCACCGTGTCGAACACCGGCAGGTCGAGATGGCGGGTGCCGCCTTTGCCCGGCGTCACGCCGCCGACCATCTTGGTGCCGTAGGCGATCGCCTGCTCGGAATGGAAGGTGCCCTGCGCGCCGGTGAAGCCCTGGCACATGACCTTGGTCGAGGCGTCGACGAGGATCGACATCAGCCGGCCTCCTTGACCGCGGTCACGATCTTCTGCGCGGCGTCGGCGAGATTTTCGGCGGCGAGGATCGGCAGGCCCGATTGCGCCAGGATCTTCTTGCCGAGCTCGACATTGGTGCCTTCGAGCCGCACCACCAGCGGCACGTGCAGGTTGACCTCGCGCGCCGCGGCGACGATGCCCTCGGCGATCACGTCGCAGCGCATGATGCCGCCGAAGATGTTGACCAGGATGCCCTCGACGTTGGGGTCGCGAGAGGATGAGCTTGAACGCGGTCGGTGACCCGCTCGCTGCGTCGCCCCGCCGCCGACATCGAGGAAATTCGCCGGGCTGCCGCCGTGCAGCTTGATGATGTCCATCGTCGCCATCGCGAGGCCGGCGCCGTTGACCATGCAGCCGATATTGCCGTCGAGCTTGATGTAGTTGAGCGCGTGCTTGGCCGGCCTCGACCTCGGTCGGGTCCTCCTCGTCCTCGTCGCGCAACGCCGCGATCTCCGGGTGGCGGAAGAGGGCGTTGTCGTCGAACTTCATCTTGGCGTCGAGCGCCACGCAGCTCGCCGGCCCCGGTCACGACCAGCGGGTTGATCTCGACGACCGAGGCGTCGAGCTCGGTGAAGGCGCGGTAGAGGGCGGTCACGAACTTGACGGCCGTGCCGATCTGCGCCCCTTCGAGGCCGAGCCCGAAGGCGATGTCGCGGGCGTGGAACGGCTCGATCCCGGTCGCCGGGTCGATCGCGACGCGCAGGATCTTGTCCGGCGAACGCTCGGCCACCTCCTCGATCTCGACCCCGCCCTCGGTCGAGGCGATCAGGGTCACCCGCCCGGTCTCGCGGTCGATCAGCACGCCCAGATACAGCTCGCGGGCGATGTCGCAGCCTTCCTCGACATAGACCCGCTTGACCTCGCGGCCGGCGGGGCCGGTCTGGTGGGTGACGAGGTTCTTGCCGAGCAATTCGCGCGCGGCGGCGGCAACCTCCTCCTCGGAGCGCACGAGCCTGACGCCGCCCGCCTTGCCGCGCCCGCCGGCGTGGATCTGCGCCTTGACGACCCAGACCGGGCCGCCCAGCCGGCGCGCCGCGGCGACCGCCTCGGCCGGCGTGTAGGCGACCCCGCCGCGCGGCACGGCGACGCCGAATTTCGCCAGCAGCTCTTTTGCCTGATATTCGTGGATGTTCATCGCTACTTCGCTCTAAAGGCAGGCTCGAACTCGACTGATAGGGCTCTGGGCCGAAGCACAACAGTCGTCATTCCCGCAAAAGCGCAGGGCTGTCCGGGAAACGAAGTCGATGCAACGACTACTGCTTCGCTCAGTCGGAGGTGTCGACGTCACTCGGCTTGCCTCCGAAAAAGGGCCCCTCTCCGCGCTTCAGGGGGGAGAGGGAGGGGCCCCGGCGCAATAGCGGCGGGGAGGGTGAGGTGGGCGGCGCCGCAAACTGCTTTGTCGGCCCCCCTCACCCTGCCCTCTCCCCCCGGCCGGCGGGGGGAGAGGAGGAAAGAATGGGTCATTGGGGGCAAATTTGCCGGCAAGACCGGATCCTCGATGTAAAGCGCTGCGCCCATTGCGGTTCAGCCCAGGATGTTCATGCCCTTGACGACCCCGATCAGCTCGCGGACCGCGGCGGCCGATTTGTCGAACGCGGCCTGCTCGTCGCGGTCGAGCGCGATCTCGACGATGCGCTCGACGCCGCCGGCGCCGATCACGACGGGCACGCCGACATAGAGGCCGTCGACGCCGTATTGGCCCTTGAGCAGCGCGGCGCAGGGCAGCACCCGCTTCTTGTCGCGCAAAAAGGATTCCGCCATCGCGATCGCCGAGCTGGCCGGGGCGTAGAAGGCCGAGCCGGTCTTCAGGAGGCCGACGATCTCGGCCCCGCCGTCGCGGGTGCGCTGGACGATTGCGTCGAGCCGCGCCTGCGTCGTCCACCCCATCTTGACCAGGTCCGGCAGCGGGATCCCGGCGACCGTCGAATAGCGCACCAGCGGGCACCATCGTGTCGCCGTGGCCGCCGAGCACAAAGGCGCTGACGTCCTCGACCGAGACGCCCAATTCCTCGGCCAGGAACCAGCGGAAGCGGGCGCTGTCGAGCACGCCCGCCATGCCGACGACGCGCTCGGCCGGCAGGCCGCAGGCCTCGCGCATGACCCAGACCATGACGTCGAGCGGGTTGGTGATGGTGATGACGAAGGCTTGCGGGCAGTGGGTTTTGATCGCGGCGCCGACGGTGGCGACGATCCTGGCGTTGGTGCCGATCAGGTCGTCGCGGCTCATGCCGGGCCGCCGCGCGATGCCGGCGGTGACGATGACGATGTCGGCGCCCTTGAGGTCGGCGTAGTCGTTGGAGCCTTTGACGAAGGCGTCGTAGCCCTCGATCGTCGAGCCCTGGACGATGTCGAGCGCCTTCCCCTGCGGCATCCCCTCGACCACGTCGAAAACCAGGATGTCGCCCAATTCCTTGAGCCCGGCGAGGAGCGCGATGGTGCCGCCGACCTGCCCGGCGCCGACCAGCGCGATCTTGTTGCGTGCCATCAGGATGCCCCTCGTCAGCAGCGCCGCGCCGGGCGCCGAACGGCGCGCGTCTTAGCGCGATTTCCGGGACCGGGCAAGGCGGCCGGCGAGCGCCATGCGGCTTCTCGCTTCCCGGCGTCCGGCGAGGCTGTCCGGGGAAATTACTCATTCAAGCACAGCATGTTTTCCTGACGTGTCGTGCAATCCAGCATCGTCATGCCCGGACTTGATCCGGGCATCCACGGCGACCGGACAGATTTCTGCCGGCCTTGAGATGGCCGGGTCAGGCCCGGCCATGACGATCTCCGTTTGTGGTGTCCATCGGAAAGGCCATCACTGGTTGCGCTTCAAATTTCCCCGGACGGCCCTGCGGCGTCCGGAAGACTTGACCCAGCTTAAATCGAATGTCCATATTGCCGGCCATGGCAATTTCGAGGGTTACGCCATGCCAGCGGTATTTGTCCGGGTTTCGGAATCGGGACGGCTGAGCATCCCGGCGGAGTTTCGCAAGGCTCTGGGCCTCGGACGCGGCGGCGGGGTCATGGTCGAGCTCGACGGCCGCGAGATCCGCATCCGGACCGTCGATGAGGTCGTCGACCGCGCGCAGGCGCTGACCCGCCGGCTGCTCGGCAACAAGCCCGAGGCCTCGGTCGACGCCTTTCTCGCCGAACGGCGGCGGGACGCCGAGCGCGGATGATTTCGGCCGTTCTCGACGCTTCGGCCCTTCTGGCGCTGCTGCTGGTCCGGCGGCGGCGACCGGCGCTATGGCCGATTGCCGCCGCGTGAGGGCAGCCGGCGGGCCGTCATTTGGTCAGCACCGGCTCGACCGTCAGATTATAGGTGACGTCTTCGATGGACTTGCCCCGTTCTGCATGGAAGTGAACGGTATGGCGCCCGCGCTTGAGCGGCGGGATCGTCACGTAGTAGCCGTCGTCCACCGCCGGCGAGTATATCCCCGCCGGGACGTTGCCCAATTTCGCATCGGCGCACGGCTTGTCGAACACGTTGCGTTCGGGCAATGCGACCTCGAAAACCTGTGATTGAACCCGCCGCACCAGATTGCGGAAGTCTTTCCCGTCGACCTGAACCTTTATGCCGGTAATGCCGTCGATGAATTCCTTGCTCGCCGCCCGCAAAACCTTGACCGTCAGCTCGCCCGCGTCCTGGCCGCAGACGTTTGGGGTGTTGAAGTTGATCTGGTTTACGACCTGGAAGAAAATTGCCTTATCCTCGGGGATGGAGCAGGCGCGTTTCGCCGTTCCACCCCCAAAGACGCCGGCCAGAAACCAATCCGGGCCTCGTTGGCCGATCATGCAGTTCTTGCCGGTCGGGTCGAGCTCGGGGTTCTGATCGGTCGGTATCGACAGCGCCCACTGCCACCACTCGGCGGTCAGCATCGGCAAGGTCTCCGGCGTGGGAGCGGCGGCGGACGCCGTGTGCAGCGGCATGACGAGCGCCATGGCGGCTCCCACGATCGCAAAACGGATGCTGTTCATGTCCTTCTCCCTGCGATTTGCGCGGTTGCGTCGTCCGATGCCGCTCTCATTCGCCGCCGCGCGGCGTCGCGACGAGCAGAACGCCGGTGCCGTCCGTCAGCACGACTTCGAAAAATATCTGGCCGCGATCGTTGATGATCCCGCCGGCCTGAAGACCGGACCCGTACCAAAGCTCGGCGAATTGACGTCGGCGACCGTGCCGACGCCGGGAATGAGGTGCTGCCGCTGCGGGCCACCACCCGCGTCTTGCCGTGCGAGACCAGATACAGCCCGGTATCCGCCACCCCATTTGCATCGACGGTGTCGAGCGCGGCGACGAAGGTGATGTCCCCGGCGTTGTTCAAGTAATATTGATAGGGTATCGAGGCCGTGGTCGCGAAATTACCGCCGCCCGGCAAGGGATCGCCGGGGAGCACGACCGGGGTCGTGATTCCCTTCGAGTGCCGGAACACCCCGAGGGCTCAGCGAGTGGTCGGGCGGCGGGGTCAGGTCGCCGACAAAGACCAGATCGCCGGCGTCGTTCATCACCGGGCCAAAGGCCTGGCGGTAGGTGCCGCCGCCCGGCGCCGGATCGCCTTGGTGGGCGATCGACTGGATCTTGCCGTTCTTCGGCATCTTGTAGACGCTCGACCCGCAAACCAGCTCGAAGCCGCCGCCGAGATCGATGCATTCCTCGCCCTTCACATGGGCGTCGAAGGCGATATCGCCGGGATCGTTGATCCAACCTTCGATCGCATCGTCGAACACGCCGCCGCCCGGCGCCTTGTCGCCCGGGCACGACGACGCTGGCGATGTGGTTCCAGCGGTCGGCCTTGAAGACGCCGACGCCAAAGCCGCCGGACTTGGGCGGCCCCGGCAGCCCCGGCACGACCCCGTTGAACACGAGATCGCCGCGATTGTTGAGGCTGCTGTTGAAGTAGACGCCGGCGAACTTTGCGCCGGCCGGCATCGGCGCCGGGGTCGACGCCGGGCATCACCACCGCGGTCGGCGCCGGGTTGAGCAGCGAAAAGCGGTAAAGGCCGGCATTCAGCCCGAATGGGTGCAGTGAATCGGGTCCAAGATATAGACAAAAGCCCCGTCGCCCGGCGTTGTTGAGCGGGGTGTGGCCGAGCGCGCTACCGTCAAACGTCCCGCCGCCGGGAGCGGCTTGCCCGGGCAGCGCAATCGCCGACAAATGGCCCCGGCGGCTGACGAAGACGCCTTCACCGATGAAGGTTGCCGCCGGCATCGTCCAAATCCGCAACAAACGCGACGTTGCCGCCGGCGTTGATCGCGTAGGGCTCGAAATCGAAGGTGAAGCCGCCGCCCCCGGCGCCGGCTCCGGGAATAGTGGCCAGCTGTCTTGAAGGTATATCCTGATCCATCGGCCAGCGCTGCGCCGGGGGCGGCTCCCGCCAGCCCGGCCGCCATCAGCAACGGCGCAAACTGCCGTGACTGTCTTTATGCGTCTTTCGGTCTGTCATGGCTCGTTTCCTCCAGGGTTATGGCGATACACCGCAGGCAAGCGCATCCGGCAAGCTCCATAGGCGGTGCATGTGGCCGTTACTTGGCGACACTCAGATTGTAGGTGATGTCCTGAGACAGGCCCGTGACGCAGCCCGAGGCGACCCACCGGATCGTGTGCTTGCCGGGGGACAGCGGGTACAGGAACAGATAATAGCCCTGCTCGGCGCTCGGGCTCAGCAGCAGCTCCGGGATCGCGGCCTCGTCGGCTCCGAAGATGTTTCCGGGAGGCAGCTGCACATTGAAGATCGGCGACTGGCTGCCCGACGGGCCGGTAAAGAAACGCTGCGGATTTGCAACTTTTCGGCCGTCGATCGATGCCGAAATCTGAGCCGGCTGGGTGCATTCGGCCTGGCTTCGGACGAATTCTTCTGTCCTCTGGTCAGGCGGATCACTCAAGAACGCGAAATATGCGTTGTCGATGAGCGGAAAGAACAAAGCCTTACGGGCGGGAATATCGCACGCGCGGACAATCGGATCGGACCCGAACGTGCCGGCCAGAAACCAGACCCTGTCCACCTGCCGTTGTCCGCAATACTGCCCCGTGGTGTCCAACACCGGGTTCTCGGCCGCAGGAACCCCGACCGCCCATTCCTGCCATTGGGCGGCCCAGCGGCCGTAAGTCTGCCCTTCCGGCACCGAATTGATCGGAGCCACGACGGCTTTCTCATCGTCTGCTCTGGCCGACAAAACAGGGAACAGGATGGCTGCAACCATCAGGCCACCTGACAATAGTCGGAGGCAAAGGCTTGGCTTATTCATCGCGTGCTCTCCCTTATCAAAAATGTTGTGCATTGCGCGCCGGCGTCCCGCTCTTATTGGAACAGGCGCATGTCGCCGGGGCATCTCATCGAGGTCTCGCCGGTCTGAACTATGACGTCGCGAAAGCCGCACTCCAGTGATTGACGAAGCTGCCGTCACTTGGGCTGGCTGTAAGGGACGCTGCGCCCCGCACGAATGCACATGAGCCCTATCCCCCCGGCAACGAGCAGCAATGCCACGCTGCTAGGCTCGGGCACCGCAGTGGCGATGGCCAAATCAAGCACGTCGTCTGCGCCAGTAGAACCGACAAAAATGCTCGACGCATTCGACGGGTCAACAATGTAAATGTTTCCACTCAAATCAATTTCATAAAGATTCCCGTCCGTTCCAAAATCGAACCCTGTCGCAATATCAGTAGAAGATAGCCGGCCAAGCACCGTGTCGGCGCCGGTTAACAGATCGACCGACACCAGGAATTGGGGCCCTGAAGATGTTGGCTCACTGGCAACCAAGATCGTGCTGGCGTCCTGCGCTGCCATTGCACTGACTGCTCTTCCCGCAAAGCTGGTAATGGGCGTGGCTGCCGCGGTGGTTGTATTGATCGAATACACCGTCGTCGGTGAATTGCCGAAATTGGTTCCCAATAACGTCGATCCGTTGAAGTCTAGGCCTTCTATATCGCCCAACCCAGTGTTTCCGATTAGCGATGTTGCCGCGGTAGTTTTGTTGATGGAATAGAGATTTCCTCGATCATCGGTCCCGAACAGGGTGCCGCCGGGGGAGAAGGCGAGACCTTCCAATAAATCGATGCCCGGGTCGCCAATCGAATCGATAAAACTCCCTTTCGTGAGGTCTACGGTAAAGAGGGCGCCTCGCGCGCTGGAGGAATAGCCGATTTGATCGGCGGCCTCGCCCGTGGTGGATAACGTCAGAAAGCCCGCAGCAATCAGAAACGATCGTATAAGCATGTGGAGCTTCTCAGAATTCTCCTGATTTCTCGGTAGAACGACGCTGATTGCTGTTATAATATTTTGTCGATGTTTCGTTGCATCTTTCATGACCCATTCCTTCCATTTTGAACCGCCAGCAAAGCCGAAGGCTTCCCTTCCTCACTGAAACAGGCGCACGTCGCCCGGGCAGTTCATCGAGGTTTCGCCGGTCTGGGCGACGCCGTCGCCGCATTGGGGCGGACATTCCAGCGGGGCGTTGACGGCGCTTTCGCCGCGGCTGACCTCGCACACCCCGTCGCCTTCGGAAGGCAGAAAGAATGGCGGCGTGTTCGGCCATAAGGAGGGCTCGCCGCGATCGCCCAGGGCGAAGGGGAACCAGATGGTCAGCGCCCATTGGGTGCGGTCGAAGGTTCGCTTCCAGCCCTGGTCGTCGAAGATCGCGCCGAGCCGCGGCGCGTCGGCGAGGGCGCCGAGGCTGGCCATGTCCGGCGCGCGGGGGTCGCTCGGGCCGACCCTGCCGCCGAAATAGACCAGCGAAGCGAGCGCCTCCTCCTCGTCGTAAAGCAGCCACACGCTGGTCAGGCCGCGCACCTGCGCCTCGGCCAGGATGGCGTCGAATTTCCGCCTCAACGTCCAAACCGGCTGGCGGGCGTTGCGCACCGACCAGCGTTCGGTCCGCAGCACGATCTGCGAGCTGTGGATGTCGGCGAAGTCATGCGCCCCGATCACGGTCCAGGCATGGCAGTCGGGGCTGAGAAAGTAGGACCGCTTGAGAAAATGGACGCCGTCGAGCACGTAGGCGTTAAAGACCCAATCGCGATACTCCCGGGCGTGCGCGGCGGTATCGAACAGGTACCGTCCGCCGGAAAATACATTGCCCGTGGCGTCGAAGCTGATCGGGATATGCTTGTGGAGCAGGCCCGGACGGGCGGCCATATACATCCGGTCGCGCTCGATCGACGGCGCGATCTTGTCTTGCGGCAAAAGAGACGGATCGGACGAAAGCCCAAAGTCGCAGGTGAACGCGCCTCCGGGCGGCGCCTCGCCGTCCTCGCCCGCGGCGGCTCCGCCCGCCGCCAGCATCAGGGACGCGGCCATCAGACCGCCTGACAACACTCGGAGGCAAAGGCTCGACTTCTTCATGGCCTACGCTCCCAAATCAAGGATGCCGGGGGCGGCATACCGGCGCTTTCGTTCCCATTGCTGCGCTCGCATCGGCGGCTCTCCGGCGCCCGAGCCGCATCAAAGCCCGACCGCAAAGCCGGGTCGTCATCCGTTCGGATGACAACAGCTTTTTTGTGGAGAAATTTTTTCGCGGAATTGTGAAGCGGCTCACACGCGGTCGGCGCGCGACCTCCTATGGCTGCCGGCGAGCCGGGCTCGCGCACACTTTCCGTGCCTGTGCATTCCGGCCTGCAGGGGGCGGCGATGGACCTTCAAGAACTCTCGGAATTCGTCGCACTAATCTACGACACGGTATTTGATCCAAACACCTGGCCGATGCTGCTGAACCGCATCGCCGATCTGCTCGCGGCTACAAGCGGCGCTGCAATGGTCAGCTACAATTCGTCGACCCGTTCACCCACGATCGTTTATCCACGGGGAACCCCCGAATACGTAAACAGCTTTTTGGAACATTGGGGTCATCGCTGCCTCATTTTGCATTATGGCGGAAATCACCCGGTCGGTGCGGTGATGAAGCCCGAAATGTTCGTTTCGCGCGAAGAGTATTGCAGCACCGAGATTTTCAACGAATGGTTCAAGCCGCAGCGGGCAGAGGCGATGATCGGGGCGAAGCTTCTCATAGAAGGCCCTGTTTCCACGTTCTTGGGAGTCGTGCGCCCCTATTCGCGCGGGGATTTCGACGACACCGAGGTCAGGCTGTTCGCCGCCTTGGTGCCCCATTTGCAGAGAGCGGTGCAGCTGCAGGTGCGTCTGGCGGGTCTGGACGCACCGCCGACAGGTTCGGCCGACATCTTGAACCGGCTGCCCCAGGGCGTGCTGCTGATCGACGCGCAGGCGCGGGTGGTCTTCGCCAACCGGGCCGCCGAAGCGCTGCTCGCATCGCGCGGCGGTCTGTCTCTGGGGCGCGATGGCCTCCACGCCGAAACTCCCCTCGAAACCCGGCGTCTACGCCAAATGATCGCAGACAGCGCCGAGCCGCGGGACGAGCCTGGCGGTGCGGGCGGCCGCATTCGGCTCACCCGCGAGGACCGGGCGCCATTGACCGTGCTGGCAGCGCCGCACCGCTCCCGGTTCGGCTGGACCCATATCCTGCGGCCGACAACGATCCTTTTGATCACCGACCCGGAGCAGGCTGCCGACATCCGCGGCGAATGGCTCCGCCAGGATTACGGGCTGACGCCGGCAGAAGCCGGTTTCGCGGTCGAGATCGCAAAGGGCGACGGGCTGCACGCCGCCGCCGTCCGCCTCGGCGTCTCGCTGACCACGGTGCGCACCCACCTTGCCCATGTCTTCGACAAGACCGGCACGCGGCGCCAGGCCGAGCTCGTCCGCCTGATCCTGCAAAGCCAGCCGGCCACAGGCGCCGATTAGCCACGGCCGGTGGATTTCTAGTGGTACGACCCAAACATTAGAGTCCGTGATTGCTTTCCCGTGGGCCGTCAGCCCACGGACTTAGTTCCGTGGGGAAGGCCGGGACCCATTGCTGCGATGGGCGCCGGCCGGAGCCTGTCCTCGGGCCGCGCACGAGCGCGGACCCGTGGGCCGGTGTGGTTCACGAGTGGGTACGATCTGTTAGTGCTTATCCACCAGCGGGTTGCATCGTCGTGGTTCCGCCGTGATGCTTCGCCGTCGCGACGGACCTGTTCTTTGTGTCATAATCGCCGCGACCACCGCCGCACACCGGGGCCGATCTTGGCAGCCTCACCCGCATGAAGACGTGTCTGGTCGTGCAGCGCGAGGCGCAGCGCGAAGCGGCGGCGGCGGCTGCCGAACGCGCGGTCGGGCCGCTCGGCGATGTGCTGACCCTCGGCCTCGGCGACCCCTATGTGCTTGTGCCGACCGAGGCGCGGACCGCGAGCTTCTTCGCGCCGCCGGATGAAGACGGCTTCGAATAGGCGCCGATTAACGGGCGCCCGAAGCTCGGCTGTCATTCTCGGACGACCCGTCAAGACGCTCCTTAAGGCCGCGCCGACACGGCGTTCGAGGTGATAGAGCGGCTCCAAGGCATCACGTCGAGCTCATTCCAGGCGCGACCCGTTGGCGCGGCCCGGTGCCTCGCGGGCTGTTTGTGTCGGGCCTTCGCGCGGCGACCGGCGGCCCGCCCCGGAGGCGTGTCTCGCATTATCGTGCGTTTGGCCGGCGGCCGGCGCCGGCGGCCCGCCCGCCTCCTCGCGCCGCGCCGCCGCGGCGCGGCGCGCGGCGCGGTAGATGTGCGGCACAAAGCCGCCGATCGCCAGAGCGATCGAGGCCGGAAACAGAACCGCCATGGCGATCGTCCGGCCGGAGAGCCCGGCGGCCGGAAACGGCAGCCGGTCGGGGAGATAAATCAGAACCATGGCCATGCCGGCCGCCATCACGGCGGCGCAGCCCGCCGCCTCGACCGGGCGCAGCCAGCGGGGTGGCGGCTGCTCGCCAACCCAATCGTCGCAGCAGAGCGCCACCGCCGTGCACAGCGGGAAGGTCAACAGGATCATCGGCAGGTCGGCGCCGACGCCGGCCAGCGGGTCGAGATCGGCCAGATGGAGCAGGAGGCAAAGGGCGGCGGCCGCTGCCGTCGCCGCGGCGCCGTTGACGGCATAGGCGAAGAGGCGCAACGGCTCTCCCGGCCCCCGCCGAAAGAAGGAATGGCGCTGCATCAGCAGCAGCGTCACTCCGATCGTCGCCGGCCGCACCAGCGCCGCCTTGGCCGCCACCGCCAGCCCGCTCGCCTCGCCGTGCCGCGGCATGCCGACCAGACCGCCGAGCAGCAGGATCAGCACTCCCAGATAGAGGAACATGCCCGCCATCAGCAGGGTCAGGCTGTCGATCGGGAAGCGCGGCAGGCTCATCGGCCCGGCGGCGGCAAAGCCCGCCTCGCGCAGCCGGCGGACGATCGCCGCCTCGCTCGCCTCAGAACGCAGCACGGCGCGGGCGAGGAGCAAGGTCAGGGCCTGGAAGATGTCGCGGCAGCTGCGCGCAAAGGCTTCGTGGCGCTCCCGCACCAGCTCGCTGAACGCCGTTTCATTCCCGACCTCCCGCAGCCTTTCGGCCAGGGCGAGCCACTCTGTGGCGTGGCGGAGGAATTCGGCCATGCGGCGGTCGATTTCGGAAAGCTCGGTTTCGGCTTCGGCGAAAAAGCGGCCGTAGCCGGGCTCGCCGGCGAGCCTGTGGATGCGGTCGTGGAGCTTGACCGCCCGCGTCAGGCGAAATTCCGACAGCGCCAGCCCGTCGCTGCCGCGCTTTCGCAGGCGCTGCCCCAGATCACCACCCCAGCTGTCCTCGCCATAGGCCGCGCGCAAGGCCGTGACATCCTCGGCGCTCACGGAAAAGCTTTCGGGCGTCATCGCCGCGGCGCGGCGCTTGACCTCGGCCGGGATCTCGGCCCAGTCGAGGAAAACGGCGAGGAGTGAGGCGTCCAGCCGCTTCAGCACCGGGATCGAGGGGAGCAGCGTGGTCATCGCCAGGGCGGCGATCAGTGGCGGGGGCAGCGACGGCGCGTCGGCCGGCCCGAGCAGCGCGGTGCGCCACGCGGCGGCCTGCAGCAGGACCGAAAGCACGGCGAACAGCGCGGCCGCGCTGAGCACATAGCCCGCTCGCGCCCACCGATAGAGTGTGCGGCGCGTCGAGGATCGGTTGCTGGAGGGCGTATCGAACCGTCCCGCCGCATAGACCGCAATCAGCAACCCACAGGCCGCATAAGTCAGGATGGCCGAGCTTGCATTCACGACACCCTCCACGCGCGATCTCAGGCAAGGACCGCCGGCCGCGCGCTATCCGCCGATCTCGTTTGCCTCGCGGGCGATCGCGATCCAGCTGAAAGCGGTGTCGGGCGCCGCTGTGCCGTCGTGGCGCCAGCTCATGACCGTGACCGTGACCGCCAGCTGCGGCGGGAAGAAGCCCTGCGGGCTCGGGGTTGCGTCGATCGTGCAGGTCAAAAAGACCGGCTCCGCCGCTTCCGGCGTCGCGGTGAAGCTCGGCCGGCTGCCGAGATAATTGCGGCCGCTGCTGCCGTCGATCGCCGAAGGCGCGCAAGCCAAAAACCTGTCGAGGCGAACAGCCGCCTTGCCGTTCGAGGCGGTCTTGTGGCTGCCCGAAATCGTCCAGGTTTTCGCCCGCTCGCAGCTTTGGGTCACGACCGGGGGCAACAGAATGCCGAGACGCTGGCTTGTTTCAACCCGAACATCGGCCGATGCCGGGTTCAGGGCGATCAGCGCCTCCTCGCGGGCGACGAATACCCGAACGCCCGGAACGGCGCGAATGTCGATCTCTTTCCCCTCGCTCATCTTTGCCTCCGGTCGCCCGCGGGTTTGGAGCATCATTGCGGATCGGTTGCGGGCGCCGTCCCGAATCTGGCTCCAGACCGCCGGGTAGGGTGTGCGGTGGTTCACACTTCCTCAATCTTTTTTCGGACTGCGTCAGGTTTCCCACCGGGACTTGCGACAGGATCGCGGCTGCTGTTGCGCCGGCTCCCGAACCAGCCGGCCGGCTCCCTCGTTTTCGATAGTCGCGCTGATATCGATCCAAAGCCCGAGACAGTGTTCGCACCCGACCCGCCGCTTGCGCCGTGGCACAAGGCTTGTCCTCGGGCCGCGCGAGGCGCGGACCCGTGGGCCGGGCATGACCAGAGCGATAGGACTGCACTACGGCGGCGGTCCGCTCGAATCCTCAATCGAGCTCGGCCATAATGTCGGTGCGAGAAAAGTCGTCGCCCTTGAACAGCAGCGGTTCGCCGGTGTCGCGCGCCAGCGCGTAGGCAAAGCAATCGCCGAAGTTCAGCCGCGCGGGATGGCCGCTGCCGCGGCCAAAATCGCGATAGGCGTCGCGGGCGATCCTCGCCTGCGCTTCGGTGACCGGCTCGATAACGAGCCGCGCTTCTTTCACGAGATCGTCGAAGCGCCGGCTGGCGACAGGATCGCGGCTGCCGTCGATGACGATCGCCGCCTCGACAAAATTGGCGGCCGAAATTCGACGATGCGCGGCGGCTTCGATGGCGCGGGCGCAGGCCGCCGCTTCGGGCTCGTCGCGAAGGATCGCGATCAGCGCCGAGGCGTCGATGATCATCGCGGCAATCCGCGCTCGTCGTAAAGCAGATCGCCGTGATCGGCGGATCGGTACGGCTCCTTGAGATGCGCCGCGCACTCCTTGCCGATCGCCAGCAATCGGTCGGCGAGACCCTTGCCCCGTTCACGGCGCAAGCGGTCGAGACGCTCGCGGACAGCCTCCGCGACCGCCATCGTCATGCTTTCTCCGGTGAGCGCCGCCAGCTCTCTGACGAGCCGATGCGTATCCTCGTTCTTGATGTTCAGGCCCATCGTCGAAGACCTTTCTACCCTTGAATGCCTTCGTTCTACCAGAATACTTCGTCGTCGCGCCACACGCGTCGCATGTGCCAAAATCGCCGCGACCACTGCCGTTGACCGAGGAGGAACCCCATGAAGGTCGCCAACGCCGTCGCCGAAATCCTGAAGCGCGAGGGCATCGAATTTCTGATCGGCTACCCGGTCAACCCGATCATCGAGGCCGCGGCCGAGGCCGACATCCGCACCATCATGGTGCGCCAGGAGCGGATCGGGCTGCACATGTGCGACGCGATCGCCAAGGTCACCTCGGGCGAGCGCATCGGCGTCTTTGCGATGCAGCACGGCCCCGGCACCGAGAACGCCTTTGGCGGCGTCGCCCAATCCTTTGGCGACTCGTGTCCGGTCGTGGTGCTGCCGGCCGGCTACGCGCGCAACATCAACCAGGTGACGCCCAACTTCAACGCCGCGCTCAACTTCCGCCACGTCACCAAATGGATCGAGCAGGTGACGGTGGCCGACGCCACCGTCGAGGCGTTGCGCCGCGCCTTCACCCAGGTCAAGAACGGCCGCCCCGGCCCGGTGCTGATCGAGTTCCCGTCGGACCTGTTGCGCGAGGAGCTGAGCGGCCCGATCGACTATCAGAAGACGCCGCGGCTGAAGAGCGGCCCCGACCCGCGCTCGGTCTCCGAGATCGCCGCGGCGTTGGTCGCGGCCGAGCGGCCGGTGATCTGCGCCGGGCAGGGCGTCCATTACGCCAAGGCGTGGAGCCAGCTGAAGGAATTGGCCGAGCTGCTGGAAGCGCCGGTCATGACGACCTTGCCGGGCAAGAGCGCCTTCCCGGAGGCGCACCCGCTGGCGCTCGGCTCGGGCGGGATCGGCATCTCGAAGCAGCTTCACACCTTCCTGCAGAATTCCGACCTGGTCTTCGGCATCGGCTGCAGCTTTACCCGGTCGAGCTTTGCCACGGCGATGCCCAAGGGCAAGCGGATCGCCCACGCGACCCTCGACCCGACCGACATCAACAAGGACGTGCCGGCCGAATTGGCCGCGGTCGGCGACGCCGGGCTCACCCTCGACGCGCTCCTCGAAGAGGTGAAGGACCGCCTCCACGGCAAGGCCCGCGGGCGGGCGGCGGCGGTGGCGCGCGACATCGCCGCGCAGAAGGCCGAGTGGATGGAGCAGTGGATGCCGCGGCTGACCCAGAACACGAAGCCGCTTGTCGCCCTACCGGGTGATCTGGGAATTGCTGCACACGGTCGATGTCGCCGACACGATCATCACCCATGACGCCGGCAGCCCGCGCGACCAGCTGTCGCCGTTCTGGGTCAGCCAGACCCCGCTCGGCTATCTCGGCTGGGGCAAGACGACCCAGCTCGGCTACGGGCTCGGGCTGGCGATGGGGGCGAAACTGGCGGCCCCCGACAAGCTCTGCATCAATGTCTGGGGCGACGCCGCGATCGGCTTCACCGGCATGGATTTCGAGACCGCGGTGCGCGAGCGCATCCCGATCCTGTCGATCCTGATGAACAATTTCTCGATGGCGATCGAGCTGAAGGTGATGCCGGTCTCGACCGAGAAATACCGCTCGACCGACATCAGCGGCCATTACGCCAACTTCGCCCAGGCGCTGGGCGGCTATGGCGAGCGGGTGACCGAGCCCGAGGACATCGTGCCGGCGATCCGCCGCGGCATCCAGAAGACCCGCGAAGGCACGCCGGCGCTGCTCGAGTTCATCACCGAGAAGGCGGTCGACGTCTCCCGCTTCGGCTGACCCCGCTCGCGGCCCACCCTCCCCTGCGCCGCGGGGGAGGGTTGGGCGCCGCGTCGGGGTCGCGGATCAGATCACGCCTTCTTCGGCGAGCCGCTCGACCTCGGCCGGCGAGCGGCCGAGCAGCTCGGTCAGCACCCACATATTGTCCTCGCCGTAGCACGGCGCGCCGCGGTTGGTCGGGCCGCCGATATAGGCCGGCGTCGCGCTGAGCTTCATCGGCAATTCATAGATCGGCCAGGCGCCGATCTTGGTGCCGGTGACCTCGGTCAGCCATTTGAGGTGCTTGAGCTGCGGATCGGCGTCGACCCGGTCCTCGGCGTTCTGGCACACGCCGGCCGGCACCCCGGCGCGCTGCAATCTGGTCATGCAGTCGAAGCGGTCTTGCGTGCGGGTCCAGGCTTCGACCGCCGCATCGAGCGCATCCTGGTGCAGCAGCCGATGCTCCAGGCTGTCGAAGCGGCGGTCGTCGAGCCAATCGCCGCGCTCCGCTGCCTGCGCCAGGGCGCGCCATTCGGCGTCGGTGAAGCAGGCGATGGCGATCCAGCAATCCTTGCCGGCGCAGCGATAGGCGCCGTGCGGGGCCGCCGGCTTATAGGGCGAGCGGTTGCCGTAGCGCCGCCATTCGCGTCCGTTGGCCGACCAGTCGAGGATCGTCGCGCCGGTCAGAAAGATGCCCGACTCGCATTGCGAGGCGTCGATCCATTGGCCCTCGCCGGTGCGCTCGCGGTGATAGAGCGCGCCGAGCAGCGCCAGCGCATAGCCGTAGGCCCCCATCCAGTCGAGATAGGAATAGCCCCAGCCGACCGGCATCGCCGGCTCGGGCAGCCCCGACATGTCGCCCTGGCCGCCGAACGCGGCGGCGACCGGGCCGACCGTGCGCATGCGGCCATAGGCGCCGTGCGCGCCCATGCCCGATTGCTGGATGTAGATGATGTCGGGCCGGATCGACTTCAGCACATCCCAGCCGAGCCCGAGCCGCTGCAGGACGCCCGGCGAGAACCCCTCGGCGACGACGTCGCAGACCCGCACCAGATCCTTGGCGATCTGCAACCCCTTCGGGTGGCGGATGTTTAAGGAGATGCCGCGCTTGCCGGCGTTCTTGTTGTTGAACTGGCCGCCCATGTCCGGGTCGCGCACGCCGGGGAGCGGGCCCGTCGCGGCATCGCGCGCCGCCCGGCCGCCGACCGGGGCCATCGCCGCGAGGCGGGTGTCGGGATTGTCCTTCCATTCGACCTTGAAGCTTTCGGCGCCCATCGCGGCGAGAAACCGGGTGCCGCCGGCCGAGGCGAGAAACCAGGCGAAATCGAGGATCTTCACCCCTTGCAGCGGGAACGGCTTGTTGTGCAATGCCGAGAGCCGCGGGTTGGCGTCGCCGCGCGGCGTCGGCGGGCACGCTCGGGCGCCGGCGCGGCTTCGCCCAGCACCGCCGCGGTGTCCTCGCCGAGCAGCGGCGCGCGGCGGCCGACCTGCCAGCTGGTCTTGCTGCTGAGCCATTTGCTGGTCGGGTAGCGGAAGCTGCGGCCGTGCTCGGGGTGCTCGACATCGGCGAAGGTCTTGCGCTGGAGCCAATGCTCGTCGAGCGCGTTCTCGTGCGGCTTGCGCAGCGGCGCCCATAAGAGGCCGGCATCCTGCGCCTCGCGCCACGGCATGTCGGCATAGGTCCAGGCGCGCACGAAGCGCTGCACGACATCGAGCATGTGCGAGCGCGCCGCGTCGCTGGCGGCGGTGCCGGGCACCTGGCGCGCCTTCAGATCGGCGTCCGGCGGCGGCGGCTGCAGATCGGCCTGCGCGCCGTATTTGGACAGCAGCGGGACCAGGTTTTTCAGGTCGCGCGCGCCCATGCCGTGGGTGATGAACCAGCGCCCGTCCTTGGTGTGGCAGATGCCGGGCGAATGGTTCGGGGTCTCGGCGGCGTGGCGGTTGGTCAGCCGCCACAACGGCGCCCGCCGCATGACCCAATACATGATGTCCTGCTCGGGGTTCTTCGACACCGCCTCGTGGATCGCGACCGACACATCCTGGCCGCGGCCGTTGCGATGGCGGTGGATCAGCGCGGCGACGACGCCGGTCGCCAGCTGCTCGCCGGCGATGTGGTAGGCGTGCCAGATTTGCGGCGCGATCGGCGGCGTGTCGTATTCGAAGCCGGGGTCGGGGTCGTAGCCGCAATTCATCATGACGCCGCCGAGCGCCAGGTGAACGAGGTCCGAGCCCTTGAACTCCGCCCACGGCCCGTCGTCGCCGAACGGGGTCATCCGCGCCGTCACCAGCGCCGGAAAGCGTGCGCCGAGCGCCGCGCGGTCGAGGTCCAGCGCCGCGTTGAGCGCGCCGCAGCTGGCGTCGAGCAGCACGTCGGCGCCCGCGATCAGGCGCAGCAGATGCTCGCGCGCCGGCGCCTCCCGCAGGTCGAGCACGACCGATTTCTTGTTGCGGTTGTAATTCCAGAAGAAGAGCGAGCGCTCCGGGCCGGGCCGGTCCTCCAGAAAGGGTCCGATCCGCCGCGTCGCATTGCCTTCCGGCGGCTCGATCTTGATGACCTCCGCGCCGAGCCCGGCGAGCAGCAGCCCGACATACTCGGCGCGCTCGTCGGCCACCTCGATCACCCGCAGGCCGGCGAGCATGCCCGGACCGGCATCGCCCATCATCTCGCCGGGCCCGCGCCCGACCGCGCCCAAATCAGACACGGCGCTTCTCCCTTGTCAGCGTCAGGCCGATTGTGATCGACGCGTCTATGTTGTCAACTTGACCGCGGGACATAGCAGAGGGTCGTTCGCCATGGCTGAGCCGCATGGGCCGCTCCAGGGGGTCAAGGTCGTCGCCTGCTCCACCGCGCAGGCCGGCACGGTGCCCTACATGCTGATGGCCGACCTCGGGGCCGAGGTGATCAAGATCGAGGCGCCGGAAATCGGCGACAATTCGCGCGGCTCGACGGTCATGCCGGGTTTCCCGAGCACCTATTTCGAGACCAACAACCGCGGCGTCAAAAGCGTCACGTTGAACCTGAAGACCGCGGAAGGCCGCGACATTCTGCGCCGGCTGGTCGCCAAGGCCGACATCTTCGGGCAGAACTTCCGCCCCGGCGCCGCCGAGAAGAACGGCTTTGGCTATGAAGACCTGCGGCAGGCGAACCCGAGGCTCGTCTACGTCTCGGTCTCGGGCTACGGGCCGGCGGGGCCGCATGCCCTTCTGCCGGGGACCGATTCGATGGCCCAGGCGCTGGGCGGCGTCACGCAAGCCTATTCGACGCCGGGAATGCCGCTGAAGACCGGCATCGTCTCGGTCGCCGACGAGACCTGCGCGATCCTCGCCTTTGGCGGCGCGCTCGCCGCGCTGACCCATGCCCGCGCCACCGGTGTGGGCCAGAAGGTCGACTGCTCGCTGCTCGGCGGCCAGATCCGGCTGATGGGCTGGACCCTGACGACGGCGATGTGGCGCAACCGCGACCCGGTCACCGGCCAGGCCCGAATCACCGGCACGCCGCAGCGCCCCGGCCTCAGCGCCAGCTTCAACGACCGCGACGGCAAGCCCCTGGTGCTCCAGCTGAACGGCGGCCGCAAATGGCGCGACGCGATGACCGCGCTGGGCTTCCACGAAAGGCTCGAAGAGGCCGGATTCGGCGACCTCGGCGTCATCGTGTCCTCGGACGAGAAGCGCGCCGCGCTGCTGCGGCTCTTGGACGAATTATTCGCGACCGGGCAGCGCGACGACTGGGTCGAGCGGCTGCGCGCCGCCGACATCGTCGCGGCGCCGATCAACACCTTGCTCGAAGCCGCGAACGACCCCGACGTGCTGGCCAACGGCTATGTCACCGAAATCGATTATCCGGAGCACGGCAAGCGGCTCAAGGTGCACGGCACGCCGTGGCGTTTCTCGGAAACGCCGGCGCGGATCGGCGTCGCCCCCAAGCTCGGCGCCGACAACGACGAGGTCCTCGCCGATCTCGGCTACACCGCGGCGCAGATCGGCGATTTTCGGGAGCGAAAGATCATTTGACGCCGGCTGGCGTGATCCCACTGCCGGCCTACCGCAAGGCCGTTGCTGATTTCGTTCTGCGACTGAACCAGGCCGGCCTCTACGCTATCCTCGACCTGCATTGGAATGCCCCGAGGTGGCACATTGCAGACCAGCAGCAGCCGATGGCCGACCTCGATCATGGTCCGGCGTTTTGGGGATCGGTTGCCGCCGCCTTCAAGCAGAACCCCGCCGTCATCTTCGATCTTTACAACGAGCCCTATGTCGGCAGCTGGACTTGCTGGCGCGACGGCTGCACGGTGACGACCGGCGACGGGAGTTGGAAGACCGCGGGCATGACCGCGCTCGTGGCGGCCGTGCGGCGCGCCGGGGCGACGCAGCCGATCATGCTGGGGGGCCTGACCTGGGCATCGAATTTGAGCCAATGGTTGACCTTTGCGCCCAAGGACCCGCTGGCGCACGCCGCAAATAATCCGGTGCCAGGGCAGCCGCAGCTGATTGCCGGATACCACACCTATTGCGGTCCGCCGGACACCAGAACGATTGCTGCAACAACAATTTGACGGAGGGGAACATGTCGTCGTTGAGCCGCAGACGTTTCCTTGCAAACCTCAGCGGCGCTGGGCAGCGCCCTGGTGTCCGGCGTCGGCCGGCCGGCGCGGCGGCGCCCGCACGCATCGAGGCGCCGGTCGTCGACCGCGTCGTCGTGCGAGAGATCACCGACAACCAGCACGACATCTTCCTGAAGCCTCTCGAACGTCCCGGCCTCGCCGTGCTGCGCCCCAACCCCGGCGGCCCGGCGCAGGGAAAGACGCTCGAAAGCGAATGGGGCTTGGCGCTGCACATCGAATCGACGCGAGGCAGCGAGCAGCGGCGGTATCTGCTGGATTTCGGCTTCACCTCCGATGTTTACGCCAACAATCTCGAGCTGTTGAAAATCGACCCGGCCCAGGTGGACGCGCTGATCCTCAGCCACGGGCATTTCGACCATTACGGCGGGCTGATCGGGTTTCTCGAAGCGCGGCGGGCGCAGATGCGCAAGGATTTGCGCCTCTATACCGGCGGCGAGGACGATTTCTGCCACCGCTTCCTGCGCCAGCCCGACGGCGGCTTCGCCGATTTCGGTGCGCTCGACCGCCGCAAGCTGAAGGCGCTCAACGTCGAGCCGGTGCTGTCCGAGGATCCGATCGTCATCGAGGGCCACGCCTTCACGACCGGCGCGATCCCGCGCGCCGGCATCGAGCATGTGCTGCCCAACACCTGGGTCGAGGTCGGGATCCAGGACGGGCTCGGCTGCGACGCGCATGCCTACATGAACCACCACTTCACCGCAGACGAGCTGGCCGGCAAGCCGCAGCCGGACCAGCATTGGCACGAGCACGCGACCTGCTTCCGGCTCGGCGGCCGCGGGCTCGTAGTGATCAGCTCGTGCGGGCATGCCGGCATCGTCAACACCCTGAAGCGCGCCCAGGAGGTCAGCGGCGTCGAGAAGATTTACGCGCTGGTCGGCGGCTTTCACCTGGCGCCGGCGCCTGACGACTATCTGCGCCAGGTCATGGCCGAGCTGAAGAAGCTCGACCCCGAGCACGTGATGCCGATGCATTGCAGCGGGCAGAACTTCGATCGATCTCGCCGCCAGAGGAGATGCCGGAGAAGCTGGTGCTGTGCGGCACCGGCAGCAGCTTCGCGTTTGCCGCCTGAGCCGCCGCCGTTTCGCATCGCCGCCGACCCGCCGGGGTCAGACCACCTCGTTGCGCAATTGCCGTTCGCCGCGCCACAAGCGCCCCAGATTGTCGCGCAGGATCTCGATCACGTTGTCCTCGTAACGGCGGGTCTCGCCGGCGGTATGCGGCGTGATCAGCGCCTGCGGCATGCCCCAGAGCGGCGAATCCGGCGAGAGCGGCTCTTCCGCGGTCACATCGATCCCGGCGCCGGCGATGCCGTGCGCGGCGAGCGCCTCGACCAGCGCCGCCTCGTCGACCACCCGCCCGCGCGCGACGTTGACGAGGTAGGCGGAGCGCTTCATCCGCCCGAAGGCCGCGGCGTCGATCAGGTTTTCGGTCTCCTCGGTGAGCGGACAGGTGAGCGCGACGAAATCGGCCTCGGGCAACAGCGCTGCGAGCTGATCCATCGGGTGCGCCGCATCCGCCGCGCCATGGCCCGCCGCCGGGTTGCGCCGCAGCCCGACGACGCGCATGTCGAAGGCTTTGGCGAGCCGGGCGAGGCGGCCGCCGATATCGCCCAGGCCGACGACGAGCAGGGTCTTGCCGCCGAGCTCGTCCTCGCGCTCGGCAAGATCGCCGATCATGCCGCGCCAAACCCGCCTTGCCTGGTTGTCGCGCGCCTCGGGAAGCCGGCGGCTCAGCGCCAGCATCAGCGCGATGGCGTGCTCGGCCACCGCCTGCGCGTTGACGCCGCGGGCGCTGGCAAGGCGGATGCCGCGCCGCATCAGCGCGTCCTTCGGGAACTGGTCGGTGCCGGCGCCGATCGATTGGATGAAGCGCAGCCGCATCGCGCGGTCGAGAAGGCTGTCCTGCCACAGCCCCGAGACCACCAGCACGTCGGCGTCGCCCACGCGCTTGTGCAAGGTCTCGGGATCGCGGACCGCAAAGCTGGCGATGCCGGCGCCGAGGGCCGAAAACCGCTCGTGCAGGCGATAGGCGACGTGGGCGAAGCAGATCGAAAGCTGGTCGCTGGGGGGAAGCATGGGGCGCGCTCCGTTCGATGTCGTGCCGTATTATCCCGCAAACCGGCGGCAGGTGTCGCGACGGAGGGCAGGCGATGAGCAATCCCGCGTTCAAATTCGATCACGTCCACATCATCAGCAGGGATCCGGAAGCCTCGGCCGGCTGGTATGTCGAGATGCTCGGCGCGACGATCGCCAACAGCACGACGGCGCGCGGCGCCCCGCAGATCTTTGTCGATCTGGGCGGCATGACGATCCTGATCCGCGGCCGGCGGCCTGGCGAGGCCCCGGTTGCGGCCCGGCCGATCCGGCAATATGCCGACTTCTCCAGCCATGATTCCTGGGGAACCGACCATTTCGGCTTTCTCTACCGCGGCGATCTCGAAGCGTTCTGCAACGAGCTGCGCGCCAAGGGAGCAAGCTTCCCGGTCGAGCTGAAGCGCGGCGTCAACGGCAGCCTGTTGTGCTACATCGCCGCCCCCGACGGCGTCAGCATCGAGCTGATGCAGTGCTGAGCGAGCCCACAACCGGAAAGGAAAACGACATGCGTGCGCAGGCCAGCGCGATGAAGGCGCTGCTCGACCAGCCCGGACTTCAGGTTATGCCCGGCTGCGGCGACGGCATGGGCGCCCGGCTGATCGAAGAGGCCGGCTTTCGCGCCGGCTTCGTCTCGGGCTCCAGCATTTCGGCGATGCGGCTGGCGATGCCCGACATGGACCTCTTGACCCTTGCCGAAATGGCCGACGCGGTCGAGGCCGTGCATCGCCGCAGCACCCGACGTCCTGTGGCTGGCGGACGGCGACACCGGCTACGGCAACGCGCTTGCCGTGCAAAAGACGATCCGCGCCTACGCCCGCCGCGGCGCGGCCGCGGTGCTGATCGAGGACAAGGCCTGGCCGCGCCCGCTCGGGCGTCAGGGCGCGAAGCTCGTAGTGGAGCGCGACGCCGCGGTCCTGCGCTGCCGCGCCGCCGTCGCGGCCTGCCGCGAGGAGGGCATCCTGCTGCTGGCCCGCACCGACGCCCGCACCTCGCGCGGGTTCGAGGAGGCGCTGGCGCGGCTGCAGGCCTTTGTCGCCGAGGGCGCCGACATCCTGTTTCTCGACTCGCCGCAGTCGGAGGCCGAGATGAGGGAAGCGGTCGCAGCCTGCAACGGCAAGCCCGCGCTCGCCGTGACCTCGCCCGCCGGCCGGCATTTCATGCCCGGCGACGCCGAGCTCGAACGGCTCGGCGTCAAGATCGTCGTCTATCCGCAGGAAATCCTGGCCGCGAGCGTGCACGCGGTGCGCGCCGCCCTCGCCGGGCTGAAGGGCGGCGCGAAGCCGCCGATGGCGAGCCCGGCGGAGCTGGCGACGGCGCTGCGCTCCGCCGACTACCTTGCCCGCGACGCGCGCTGGCCCGACCCGCAGTGAGCCGATCAGGCTTTCGGCCCACCGGTGGTCGGTTTCATCTCTAAAAACGCGCGAAGACGCGTCTCAAGCCCCGGATCTTTGGTCTCGCATTCCCAAACCGTGAGGACCGACCACCCCATCTCGCCGAGCCGGCTGCGATCCTTGGCGTCGCGCGCCTGATTGCGGGCGATTTTGGCTGTCCAATAATCCCGGTTGTTCTTTGGGACCCGAGCGCCGCGCGCGCAATCGTGGCCGTGCCAGAAGCACCCGTGGACCAGCACGACCTTGCGCCGGCCGGGGAACGTCAAATCGGGCTTGCCGGGCAGATCCGCCCGATGCAGCCGATAACGGTATCCGAGGCCGTGCGCCAGCCGGCGGACAACCAATTCGGGCTTGGTGTCTCTCGACTTGACCGCCCGCATGACGCGCGAGCGATCAGGGCTCGTTTGTGTCATCACTGCCGTCAGCTTCTTCGTCGTCCGCCGCTCTGGACGGCACGATAGACGCTCCACCAAGGGCCTCATAGCGGTGCCGTGCCAGCCACTCTATGCGCTTCGCTTGAATCAACATTACCCGCCGAAGTCCAGGCTGGACCTGGCGTTCCGAAATAACCTGCGCCAGTCGTGCAATGATCAGAGATCGTCGAGAAATCCGGACATCCGGATGCGATCGGATTTTACGCACTTCTTCCGATACGATTTGACCCTCGCACACTCGCGGGACCTGAATTTGAATTTGTGTAACCGGTGGGTTTTTCTCATTAAGGACCGCACCAAAAGCGCTCTCCTGAATCACTTTGTCATAAACCGTTCGTTCCAGCGCGTTGAGACGGGCTTTGGCGCTCTTGAATTCTTCCTTAGGGCTGTCCTTCGTTACCTCCTGATACTCTATAAGAGGCCAAACCCTAATGACGAATACCTCAAAAGGATCGAGAACAGACATTGCGACTGCATCGGTTCGCTGGTTGGTTAAGTGCCGGCCGATGCGCGTTCGTACCCTTTCGTTTGTCTGCCCAACATAAATTGGCTCTTCGTCGATTCGAAGATCGCGAAACGCCCCGAGCGGAAGTTGCCGATCTTCCGGTGCGCCCGGCAGGGCATGGATAAGGTCTGTCAAGAAATGCCGCCAAGCTCTTTCTAGGTCGTCCGTCTCGGACGAAGCAGCCTTTTAGTTTGGTAGGGATTTGTGCTTTCTTCGCCACTGCAGTAGCCCGCCGAGGAAAGGCCCGGGCAATCGCCCAGGGAATCGTGTTGCCACCCCTACGGGGTGACCCCGAGCGTCGTGGTCGCTCGGACTACCGGCTCGATGAGATTGTGCGCGAGGTGCCGAACGACCGGCACGCATACCCCGTCTCCCGCCACATGATAGGCGTCGTTGTACCGCGCCGGCAGCTTGTAGCTATCGTCGAGCCCCATCAGCCGGGCCGCCTCGCGGGGCGACAGAAGCCGCGACCGGATGCTCTCGCCCTCTATGACAAGGATGGTCTGGCGGCTCGATCCGCCGACCGGCGTTCTGAGGCATCCGGCGATGTCGTCGAACCGCACCTCGGCGCGCTGGCGGCTTCGCGCCTTTTTCGTCCGGCCTGGTGCGCCGGTAGACGCCGCCGACGACCTTCCGCCCGAGCTTCGCCGCCGCCGCGACCTTTGCCGCGTTCACCGGCGACATCATATCGAGGATATGCCTTGTCTGCGTCGGGGCATGCCAATCCACCCCGGTCGGAGCTTCTTCGATCAGATCGGCGAAGACGGTGTTTCGCGCAAGCGGCGGCTCGATGCTCCACCACACCCATTGGCTTGCGGGCCCGTTGCGCCCAGACCCTCGTAAGCCTTTACCAGCGCCGCTGGATGCCACGGCAGTTGCGGCCCGCGGCCGACCAGCGCCGCGGGGATACGTTCACCGTGGCGCACCGCGAGAAAGAACACCCGGGGCCGCGATTGCGGCACGAACAGACGGGCATTGATGACGACCGCCCCGAAACGGTACGCCGAGCCCGACAACGCCGTGGATATCGCGGCGAAGTCCTTGCCTGCGTGCGAGGTCAGGGTCCCGTAAACGTTTTCGAGAACGATCAGGCGCGGCGCGCGGCCCTCCCGAGCCAGCTCCCGCATGAGCTTCCAGAACGGCCAGAACGCGCCCGATCGCGTCATCGCGGCGCAATCGGCGCGGCCGAGGCCGCGATAGTCGCCGGCAAGCGAAAGGTCCTGGCACGGGAAACGACGCCCATGAGAGGTCGGCGGTTTCCGGCAGATCGGAGGCTTTGACGCCTGCCACATCGCCGCAGACAAGGTGATCCCCGCCCCAGTTCTCCCGGTACGCGGCGGCCTTCATTTGATCGAAATCATTGGCGAACGCGCAGCGCCAGCCCTCGCCCAGACCGGCGCGCGCCATGCCGCCGCCGGCGAAGAACTCATAGAAGATCGGCATCGGTTTTCTCCCGAGCGGAGAGACTGCGCGCATCGGCACTGTGCGCGAGCAGACGCGGATCGTCCAGCGAGGGCGTCGGTCCCAGGCCCGGGCAGGCGAGGGCCTGCCTTGACGATCGCGCGCGATCGCCATTTCGCAAGCCGCGCCGTCCGGAAGGAATCCGAATCGTCCGGCAGGGCGCGGCCATCAAATTTCGGCTGCCGAGCCCAATTCGGCCGGCGCGCGGCTTCCCTCAGGCGGCGTCCGGTGCGATGGTCGTGCGATGGTTCCGCTCTCCGTTCTCGACCTTTCCCCGATCACCGAAGGCGGCGACGCCGGCCAGGCGCTGCGCAACTCGCTCGATCTGGCGCGGCATGTCGAGGCGCTCGGCTACCGGCGCTACTGGATGGCCGAGCATCACAATTTGCCGGGCATCGCCAGCGCTGCGACCGCGGTGGCGCTCGCCCATGTCGCGGCCGGCACCAGCACGATCAAGATCGGCGCCGGCGGCATCATGCTGCCGAACCATGCGCCCTTGTTGATCGCCGAGCAGTTCGGCACGTTGGCGGCGCTGCATCCCGGGCGGGTCGAGCTCGGCCTCGGCCGCGCGCCGGGCTCGGACCAGGTCACCGCCCGCGCGGTGCGCCGCGCCTTGCTCGGCGATGTCGACCAGTTTCCGCAGGATGTCGTCGAGCTGATGCATTATTTCGCGCCGGTCGAGCCTGGGCAGGCGGTGCAGGCGGTCCCGGGCGCCGGGCTCGAGGTGCCGATCTGGATCCTGGGCTCGAGCACCTATGGGGCGCAGCTCGCGGCGTATCTGGGCCTGCCCTTCGCCTTCGCCTCGCATTTCGCGCCGGGGATGTTGATGCAGGCGATCGGGATCTACCGCGAGCGCTTCCGCCCGTCGGCGCAGCTCGCCCTGCCGCACGTGATGCTCGGGGCCGTCGTCGTCGCCGCGGAACGCGACGATGAGGCGCGCTTCCTCTTTTCGTCATTGCAGCAATCGACCTTGAACAACCGGATCGGGCATCCCGGCCGGGTGCCGCCGCCGGTCGCCGATTTCGAGGCCCGGCTCGATCCCTACGCGCGCGCCGTCCTGGCCGACTCGCAATCCGCCGCCATCGTCGGCGGACCCGAAACCGTGCGCCGCGGCCTCGAAGACCTCATCCGCCGCACCGGCGCCGACGAGCTGATGGTGACCGCCAACATCTTCGACCACGAGAAGCGCAAGCGCTCGTTCGAGATCGTCGCCGCGCTGCACGGCGCGATGAAGGAGCCGCCGCCCGGCCGGCAAGCCTGACGCGGCCCCGGCGGTCGCCCGCAGGCGCCGCCGCCCGGCCTTCCGCCGCCTGAGACTAAGCCTGCTCCTGATCGCTCGCGGCGGGAGCGGGGTGCAGCTGCATGAAAGCTGTCGTCGCCTTGCCGGCGCGCAGCTCGGCGTCGGCCGGTCCGGGGGCCTGGTCTACCCCCAGCAGCAGGCCGACCAGCAGCCCCTCCCAAAGAAGCCCGAAATACTGCGCCGCCATCTCCGTCGCGTCTCCCGGGCCCAGCAGCGCGCTCGACTGGGCGCTCGCCAACAGCCCGGCGAGCGCATGGCGGGAACCGCGGCGGCCGGCCGCATCGAGCGTTTGGGCAATCTCGGGCGACCGCGACGCCTCGGCGATCGCCAGGCGGAACGTCGCAATCACGGGCGCCTCGGAGACCTCGCGCACGAGGTTGGCCGCAAATGCGCTGAGGGTGGCGGCCAGCATCTGCCGGTCGCGCGGCGCCGGCAGGTCGGGCAGCGCCTGCATCCGCTCGGCGCGGCTCCTGATGCAGGCGGCAAGGACCGCATGCTTGCTGCCGAAATTCGCATAGAGATCGCGTTTGGAAACCTTGGCGCGCCTGGCGATGTCGAGCGTGCTGGTTGCGGCGTAGCCCTCGCCCGTGAACGCCTCGAAGGCGGCGCCGAGGATGCGGTCGTGCGTTGCGGCGGCGCGAGGCGCGGAGCGGCCGGATTTCTTCATGCTCGCCAACGATGCCCCCTTGTGTTGGTACCCATTCGTACCATATGGGGTACTTGACGGTACCAAACAACCTTGCGCCGAGCTGCCCATGAGTGTCCAGCCCCCTCGCTCCCCCGACGCGCGAAGCCGGCGAGGCCGCGCCGACACGGCCGATCGCTTCCGAGCACCGCGAACCGCCTGGCTGATGGTCGGCCTGCTATTTCTTTTCATGCTGATCAACTTCGCCGACAAGGCGGTGATCGGCATCGCCGCGGTTCCGCTGATGACCGAGCTGCGGCTGAGCCCGCGCCAGTTCGGCCTGCTCGCCTCGAGCTTTTTCCTGTTGTTTTCGCTGTCCGCGGTCATCACCGGCTTTGTCGTCAATCGCGTGCCGACGCGCTGGGCCTTGCTGGTCATGGGCCTGATCTGGGCGTTGACGCAGTTCCCGATGATCGGGAGCGCCGGGCTCGCCACGGTCATGGCCTCGCGGATAGCACTCGGCGCCGCCGAGGGGCCGGCCTACCCGGTGGCGCTGCATTCGACCTACAAATGGTTCCCGAACGCGCTGCGCGCCCTGCCGACCGCGATCGTCGCGCAAGGCGCCGGCGTCGGCATCATGGTCGCGCTGCCGGCGCTCAACTGGGTCATCGTGCGCTATTCCTGGCACTGGGCGTTCGGCGCGCTGGGCGTTGTCGGGCTCGCCTGGAGCGCGGCGTGGCTGGCGTTCGGCCGCGAGGGACCGCTCACCGCCGGCGGCGCGAGGGAGGCGGCGGCGGCGCGGCGGAGGGTTCCCTACCGGCGGCTGCTGCTCAGCCCGACCATCATCGCGTGCTGGTGCGCCAGCTTCGGCGCGCAATGGGGATTGTCGCTGGCGCTGTCCTGGCTGGGCGCCTTCCTGATCAAAGGGCTCGGCCTGTCGCAGGGCTCCATCGGCCTTTTGGGCGCGCTGCCGGCGGGTCTCAGCGTGATCCTGGTAATCGGCGCGGGCTGGGGCTCGCAGCGGCTCCTGGTTCGCGGCGTATCGAGCCGGGTGGCGCGCGGCATTCTCGGCGGCGCGTGCGTCGCGCTCGGCGGCGTGGCGATGGCCGTCATGCCGTTTGCCCCGGGGAACGCCGCAAAGATCGTCCTGACGACGATCGGCGTGGCTCTGCCTTCGGCGATTTACGTGATCGGCCAGACCGTCGTCGGCGAGATTGCGCCGGTGGCGCAGCGCGGCGCATTGCTCGCGATCGGCACTGCCGTCAGCACCTCGGCCGGGCTGCTGGCGCCCTATGTGATGGGCAGCCTCGTCGAAAGGGCCCCGACGCCGCTCGCCGGGTTCAACACCGGGTTTATGATTTGCGGCATCGTCATGCTGGTCGGCGGCCTGATTGGGATGGCGCTGATCCGCCCCGAGCGCGAGGCCGGCCGATGGCCCGCGGGAATGCCGGAACCGGCGGCCGGCGCGGCGTGAAGCGCGCGCTGCCGTTCGGCGCGGCCGGGAACACCATGGCGTCTCTGTTCAAGCGGTTTCCTCCACCGATCGGTCCTGTCGTCGCGATTGACACCGTCCCTGTGTCGTGGAGTAGTTGGGCCTCGCGGGGCCTCGCTGGGTCCGGCTCGCGGCGCGACGAGGCCGAGCGCCGCTGACACGCAAGCCCAACATCGCAGGAGCCCAACCAATGCCGCTCGATGCCGCCATAGCCCCGAAAACCCTCGCCTCGACCCTCCATTACCTGGAACGCGGCGGCGAAAAGCCGGCCTCGTACCGCATCGAGCCGCCGCCCGGCGTGCCGCGCTGGAACGGCGTCGACGACCCGCGCGAGGTCACGATCGAGGACGCCCGCGGCCGCGAAAGCGAGTTCACGCTCGACCGCAACGGCTTCGCCCTGGTCAAGGCGCCGACCGCGGTCGCCGACTTCTATTCGCCCGACGAGATCAAGCGCGTCTACTACCCGGAGGTCGAGCGCCTGCTGCGCGAGAAACTGGGCGCCAGCCGCGTCCATGTCTTCGACCACAACGTGCGCAACGCGACCCGGCCCGGGATGGCCCAGCCGTCGCGCCAGGTGCACAACGACCACACCGTCAACTCGGCCCCCCGCCGGGTGCGCGACCATCTCGGCGCCGACGCCGAGGAATTGCTGAAGCACCGCTTCGGCATCGTCAACGTATGGCGCCCGATCCGCGGGCCGGTGCAGGATTCGCCGCTGGCGCTGTGCGATGCGCGCAGCTTCACCGACAACGATCTGATCGCCAGCGACCTCGTCTACTCCCATGTCCGCGGCGAGACCTCGCGGGTCGCCTACAACCCCAGGCACCGCTGGTATTATTTCTCGGAGCAGCAGACCGACGAGGTACTGTTCATCCGCGTGCACGACAGCGCCAATGACGGCCGTGCCCGGTTGTCGTTCCACACCTCCTTCGAGAACCCGCTGACCCCCGGCGCCCCGCCGCGCGAAAGCATCGAGGTGCGCACCCTGGTGTTCTTCCCGCCGGCTGCCTGAGCCCGTTCTCTCGACAGGTCCGCCTCGCCCCGGGCATTCGGGGCGAGGCGGAGGGCGGCGCGGGGTCCGCCGCGCCCAGACGAGATGCCGCCGCTGCATTCCACAGATTTTCTGATCGTCGGCGCCGGCGCTGCGGGCCTGATGACGGCCCGCGAGCTGGCGCGCGCCGGCAGGAGCGTGACGGTCGTCGAAGCGCGCGACCGCTGCGGCGGCCGCATCTGGCCGCTGCCCGTCCGGGAATTCGGCTATCCGGCGGAGGGCGGGGCCGAGTTCGTGCACGGCGCCGCACCGGTAACGCGCCGCCTGATGCGCGACGCCGGACTGACGCTGCAGCCGCGCGGCGGCGCGCGATGGAGCACCCGCACCGGTGCGCTGTCGCGTGACGATAATTCGCTTCCGGATGCCGGCCGGTTCTACCAGGCCTTGACGGCGGTGAAAGCCGATCTGCCGATCGCCGAATTCCTGGAGACGCATTTTGCCGAGCCGCGATACGAGCGGTTGCGGCGCTCGATCACGCGGACGGTCGAAGGCTACGACGCGGCCGATCCGCGCCGCGCCAGCACGCTGGCGCTGCGCGAGGAATGGATGGCCCGCGACGAGGGTGCGCACGGGCGTATCGAAGGCGGCTATGGCGGGCTCATCGGGCATCTCGAAACCGAATGCCGCCGGCATGGCGCCGCGATCCGCCTCGGCGCTTGCGTAACCGCCATCGACGAGGCGCGCGCAGGGATTGCCGCGCGCTGTCGCGACGGTACGATGGTCGAGGCCGGCGCCGCGATCCTTGCCGTGCCGCTGCCGCTGCTGCGCGACATCGCGCTTCCGGCGGCGGCGCGCGGACGCGCGGCAGCCGCTGCCGATATCGGGTTCGGCAATGTCGTCAAAATCTTGCTGCGCTTCGAGGCGAAATGGTGGGCCGATCATCGCGGATCGGATCTGGCCGATCTGTCGTTCCTGGTTTCCGACGCGGCCGTCCCGACCTGGTGGACGCAATATCCGGCCGACCATCCGGTGCTGACGGGCTGGCTCGCGGGACCCAAGGCCGACCGGGTGTCGCCACTCGCCGCGAGCGAGCTTGTCGAGCTGGGGATCGTCTCGCTCGCCGGGATTTTCGACCTGCCGCCGGACCGGATCAGGCGGGGTCTGGCCGCGTCGCGGGCGATCGACTGGGGCAACGACCCGTTCGCGCGCGGCGCCTATTCCTATGCCACGCCCCAAACGCGGGCGGCGCAGTCGGCCCTGAAGGAGCCGGATGGCGGGCCGGTATTCTTTGCCGGCGAGGCGCTCTATGCCGGCCCGGACATGGGCACGGTCGAGGCGGCGCTGGCCAGCGGGCTGGAAACCGCGCAGGCGATCCTGGCGGCCGGACCATAGCCGCGCGCCCCCTCCCGCGCCGGCAATCAGGGCGCCAATTTTTTTCTTGGCCGAGCTCGGCCCACAGCTTTCCGGTTCGTCGAAACCGGTTGTGAAACCGGTGTTCGACCTCAACCCAAACCCGTCATGCCCGTGCTCGATACGGGCATCCACGTCTTCCAAACGCCGGCGCGGGGCGCGTGGATGGCCGGGACAAGCCCGGCCATGACGACATCCGGTTGTATTGGCGATACAGCCGTGGGCTTGGCCCGTGGGCCTTCAGCCCACGGACCTGATCGAAGCAAGGACGTGGATGCCCGGATCACGTCCGGGCAAGGGGTGTCTGGGGTTGCGTAAGGCGATATCCGCGACACGTCCACATTGTCTCGACAACTCAACCGGACAGCCTTGCCGCTTGGGGGGAGGGGACCTCTCTCAATTCGCGGCAGCCAGCTTGTCCGCCGTCTTCGTGTCGAAATCGCCGGCGTCGTGGCGCTCGTGGAGCTGGCCCGAGGGCTCGCCGGAGAGGCGGTTGACCATGCGCCCGCGCCTTACCGCCGGCCGTTCCAGGAGCATGTCGGTCCAGCGCTGGAGGTTCTTGTATTCGTGCACCGCCAGGAACTCGGCCGCGCCGTATTGCCCGAACCTGGCCAGCCCGCCATACCACGGGAAGATCGCGATGTCGGCGATCGTATAGGCGTCGCCGGCCACATATCTGCTCTCGGCCAAACGTCGGTCGAGCACATCGAGCAGGCGCTTCGCCTCCATCGCAAACCGGTCGATCGCATATTCGATCTTGACCGGCGCGTAGGCGTAGAAGTGGCCAAAGCCGCCGCCGATATAGGGCGTGCTGCCCATCTGCCAGAACAGCCAGGACAGGCATTCGGCGCGCGCGGCGGGCTCGGTCGGCAGGAACTCGCCGAACTTCTCGGCGAGGTGCATCAGGATCGCGCCGGTCTCGAAGACCCGGATCGGCTTGGGGCCGCTGCGGTCGACCAGCGCCGGGATCTTGGAGTTCGGGTTGGCCGCGACAAAGCCGCTGCCGAACTGGTCGCCGTCGCCGATCTTGATCAGCCAGGCGTCGTATTCGGCGCCCTTATGGCCGCAGCGCCAGCAGCTCTTCGAGCATGATCGTGACCTTGACGCCGTTCGGCGTGCCCAACGAGTAGAGCTGCAGGGGTGGCTGCCGACCGGCAGTTCCTTGTCGTGCTGCGGCGCCCGCGGTCGGGCGGTTGATGTTCGCGAACCTGCCGCCGTTCGGCTTGCTCCAAACCCAGACCTTGGCGGGCGTGTATTCGGGCGTGTCGGTCATTCCTGAACCTCCGGGCATTGCGGGCGCGCGCCGACGCAGCGCGCGATCGGATCATCCTACACGACCGGCCCGCCGGGAGGCACGCGCCCTGCCGCACTTGTATTCCGGCGCCGGGCCGGCTGCCGCCGTCGCCGACGCGTCCGGCGCGACGAGAGCGCCTCGCTGCCCGGAAGACGGCGGCTCAGGCCGCTGCCGACCAGCCGTAGACGCGCGCCAGGGTCCCGCCCATCAGCGCGGCGCGGTCGCTGTCCGACAGACGGTCGGTGACGCGAAACGCCTCGACCCCTTGCTTGTAGGTCAGCAATCCGACCGCGCGCGTCCAGTCGGTGCCCCACAGGCAGCGGTCGAAGCCGAAAGCGTCGAAGATGCGGCCGAGCGGGTCCCAGATGTCCCGGTAGGGGAAGGGCTCGTGCGCCAGGGTGCCGGCGCCGCTGATCTTGATCGCGATGTTGGGGTGGGCGGCGAGCGCCAGCACGCGCGGCAATTCGGCCCAGGGCTGCGCCGGCGGCGGCGGCTCGAACGGCTGCTGCAGCCCGAGATGGTCGATCACCAGCTGCGTCTTCGGGTTGCGCGCGGCGAGCCCCCCGGCCTGCTCCAGCCGCCCCCAGCACAGGAGATTGACCGGCAGCGAATGCCGCGCCGCGGCGGCCAGCACCCGGTTGAGGCCGGGGTCGGCGGGGTCGGGCGACACCTCGTCGCGCAGCATGATCCGGATGCCGACCGCGCCCTTGGCCGCGGCCCATTCGGCGATCGTGTCGGCCACCGCGGGATCGGTCGGGTCGACCGGCTTGACCAGCCGGAACCGGCTCGGGTGCGCGGCGTAAACCTCGAGGGCGTAGCTCGCGTCGTAGCGGTACATGCTGAACGGCGAAACCAGGACCGCGCCGTCGACCCCGACCGCGTCCATCGCCGCCGCCATCTGGTCGCCCGTGACCTCCGCCGGCCCGTGCAAGGTGCCGACCCAGGGCCGGCCCGGGTGGTTGCGTTCATAGGCGTGAACCTGGGCATCCAAAATCGGCATGGCTTGCGCCCTCCTGAAATTCGCAAAAGCATCTGGCGCTTTGCCCGCGAACGAGTCAAACCGCCCTGCGCCCGAGCAAAGCGAAGCCCGCCACTGCCCTGCGCCGCGGCGCGCGGCGACGCCACACCCCCTCCAGCAGGAGCAGAACATGGAGCACCCATCGTCGACGCCGCATCAATGGGACAAGGAAGCCGATGTCGTGGTCGTCGGGCTCGGCGCGGCGGGTGTGGCCGCCGCGGTCACCGCCCACGATCTCGGGGCCGAGGTGGTGGTCCTGGAAAAGGCGCCCGAGGGCCAGGAGGGCGGCAACACCCGGGTCGCGGGGCAAGGCTATCTGAACACCTCGTCGCCCGAGGACGCCGCCGCCTATCTGCGGGCGCTGTGCGGCCCCTACACCGTGCCGGAGCCGATGGTGCGGGTGTGGGCGCAGGAGATGTGCCGCAACAACGCCTGGCTCGAAAGCCTCGGCGGCGATCCGCAGGAGCACCAGCATCCGCCGGTCGGGATCGAATTTCCGGACCTGCCCGGCGCCGATTGCGTGCACAAGTTCCACGACGGCCCGACCTACGGCTATTCCTATACCTGGAAATTGTTCGAGCGGCTGGTCAAGGAGCGCCCGATCCCGATCCTCTATGAAACGCCGGGGATGGAGCTGATCCAGGACGCCGCCGCCAGGGAAATCATCGGGGTGCGGGCGCAACGGCGCGACGAGAGGATCTGCGTCAAGGCGCGCCGGGCGGTGGTGCTGACCTGCGGCGGCTTCGAGAACAACCAGCAGATGATCCGCGACTACCTGCCGGGTGTGCCCTACTGCTACACCTCGGGCTCGCCCTACAACGAAGGCGACGGCATCCGGATGGCGCTGTCGGTCGGCGCCGACCTCTGGCACATGAACAACTACGCCGGCCCGTCGATGGCGCTCAAGGTCCCGGAGGTGCGCACCAGCTTCTCGATGCAGGCCTTGCATTACAGCAAGACAATGCCGGGTGGCATGATCGTGGTCGGCCCCGACGGCCGCCGCTTCACCGACGAGAAATTCAAGACCCGGCACGGCAAGATCCCGGTCAACGGGCGCTGGCTGCCGCTCTCGACCCCATGCCCGATGTTCATGATCTTCGACCACACGCTCTTTGCCGCGGGCCCGCTCTACGACAAGCACCCGAGCCACGGCTGGACCCAGATCGTCGAGCGCTACGAGTGGAGCGGGGACAACCGCGCCGAGCTGGCCAAGGGCTGGATCAAGACCGCCGACAGCCTCCCGGCGCTCGCTTCGCTCCTGGGCCTCGACCCCGCCGCGCTGGCAGACACCGTCCGCCGCTGGAACCGCTGCTGCGACGCCGGACGCGACCCCGATTTCGGCCGCACCCTGATGCTGGCGCCGATCGCCGAGCCGCCGTTCTACGCGGTCGAGCTGTCGCCCTCGATGCTCAACACCCAGGGCGGCCCGCGCCGCAACGAGCATGGCCGGATCGTGCGCCCCGACGGCGCGCCGATCCCCCGCCTCTACAGCGCCGGCGAACTCGGCTCGATCTACAGCTATCTCTACCAGGGCACCGGCAACATCGGCGAATGCCTCGCCTTCGGCCGCGTTTCCGGGCGGAACGCCGCGGCCGAGGCGCCGTGGGAGTAGGCATGCGCCCAGCCCTGCCCGACGGGCGGCAGCCCGTGCCGCTGCAAAGCGGCGGGCGCCCAGCAAATAAACGATGGTTGGGTATCACTGCTCAATCGTTTAACTCGGCGTCGTCGCCACCGTCTCAAAGGTAAAACGGAAGCCATACTGAACCAGCCGGATATTTGGCGTGGCCCTTGCGGCGGCGACTGCCCGCGCCGAGAACTCACGGGCAACCAATATCCCGCGCACCTGTGTCGTGCGATCCGTCAGATCGCCGATGTAGGACAGAATTTGACCGATCGCGTCCCGATCCGCCGCGCCCGCCTTCAATTCGATCACAACGGTTGTGCCGCGTTCGTCGCGGGCCGTTATGTCGATTCGCCCGGATGGAACAGTTTGCTCGCGGTCCCCGTCGATGATCGTTAGCCCCGACTTAAGCTGCTCGATGCTGCGGCGAAGGGCGAGTTGCAGATCGCGCTCCAAGCCGAAGGCGGTATCGACTGCGCTGGCGACCTCGGCCTCGGCATCTGGCACGGCCTCGCCGCCATAGGTTCCCATCGTCATATGCGCCTTGACCGCAGCGACGGTGCCGGGCGAGACGCCGATCTGCGCAGCGATCTCCTGATTGTCTAAGCCGTCAGCCAAGAGCGACCGAATTGCCTGCCGTTGTTCTGCGGATACCGGCATGAGCGAGCCCCTCTAATCCAAGAGTACGACTTGAAATGAGTCTTTATATGTCAATAGGTTCGTCGTTCCCGCGAAAGCGGGAACCCAGTGATCCAAGGGCTCGAACTGTTCCCCCTGGACCCCCGCTTTCGCGGGGGCGACGATAACTCACTGACATAAGAGGCTTCATTTCGGGTCGGACACTAAACCGACATTCGCCAGATCCCGGCGAGTTTAGAGCAAGGATCGCGCCTTTGAACGATTTGGGCAACGCCAATGCAATCCGGCCCCAGCATCGCGCCCTCGGCGTCGACCGCGACCCGGCGGCTCGCCGGCCCGCGCCCGTCGAGTTCAGTGTGTCGCGGCGACGCAAGCGGCGAGGCGGCCACTCGTCTGTGGCCGCCGCGGACGCAAGGGGCGAGGCAGCCGCCAGCCTGCGGCCGCCGCGCCGCTCGACCGCGATCACTCGACGACGAGGGTCGGCTTGAGGGCCACGGGCCGGGACACATTGTAGAAGTTGGGCGAGGTCGCCATCACCGCCTCGTGGATCGCGGCGAACTCCTCCTTGGTCCCGCTGCCCTTGATGCGCACGGTGTAGCTCAGCTTCTCGTATCCCGGCGCCACGGTGGGATCGATCCCGAGAAAGCCGCGCAGATCGATCTCGCCGTCGGTCTCGATCGCCAGGCTTTCGAGGGTGATCCCGCGCACCGCGCACTGCGCTGCGTATCCCACAATCATGCAGGCGTTGAGCGCCGCCAGCAGGTGCTCCTGCGGATTGGCGAACCGGTTCGTCCCGCCCAATTCGCTGGGCTCGTCGATGTCGATCGAGAACCGGCGCGGCACCTGTTCGCCGCCGATGGCGAAGCCCTCGACTTGCGCCCGGCTGCGGGTTTGGCCTTGCCAGGTCGTGGTGACCCGCCAGCTGGTCTTGCTTTTTGCGGCGTCCCGCCTGACCCCTTCGATCAGGGTGAACAGGTCGTCGATATTGATGCCGTTGACGATGGTGGGTTCTGCGGTCTTCGGTTGGGCTACCATGACGGGCTTCCTTTGCTTGGGTGTCGGCAAGAGCTCAGGCTGGATTATTGGAGCGTGGCGAGCGCCGCCTGGATGCGCCGGCCCTGGTTTTCGGTGATCAGGCTGGAGAGCACCCTGCCGAAATGCGGGTGCCGGGCCCCCGAATGGATGTACTGCCAGCGGTAGGCCTTGAGGAATGCGGCCTCGATCGCCGGCGCCTCGGCCGCGTCGACCGCGCGGCCGCACTTCGCCGCGAAGTAACCGCCGTCGGCTTTGGCCTGGGCTTGCAGAATGCCGTCCACCGCGGCGACCAATTCGATGAATTCGTCGACCGCCCGATCGCGGCTCTCCGCCGTCAGCCCGGCGTCGTGGCGCACCCACTCGATTTCGTCGAGGATCGCATGCTGCATTTCCTCCTTCCAGTGATAGAGGAACACGTCCTTGAACAGCTCGGAGAGCTCGGCGTCGGGATCAATGCTCCGGCGATAGTGGAGCTGGGTGAACAGCTCGATATCCAAGGTCAACGCCAGCACCGCCCATGTGCTCTTGCCGAGCACCGCGTGGGCGACGGCGTCGGGGTCGACATCGAAGCGATAGCCGTCGGGCAGGACGTCGCCGACCATCGTCTCGATGCGGCGGAACAGCGCCTGGTGCTTCAGCTCCTCGTCGCTGAACCGAACCAGCGCCTCGAGCGCAACCTGGTCGCCGAACCAGTGATCGTGGGTCAACTCGAGGATTTTGGCATTGATGAAGCGCTCGACCAGCCCAAAGACATTGGCGTAGGTGCGGCCCTGGATCCGGCTCACGAACCGTTTTTCATCGGCCGACAGGGTGGTGAACGCATCGGCCAGGGAAAGCCCGTCCGGAAGGAATTTGTGGGCGGCGTCGAAGCGGCGCCCGCGGACGACGTCCTCGTCGATGTCCCAGCGCACCCGCTTCGATGTCTGAATGCAGCGCGCATACCGTTCGCTGTCGGGAATTTTGGCGATCGCATTCATTTTCCGTCTCCTTTCCCGGGGAGTGGTGTGCCGCCAGTTCTGGACGAACCGGGTCGGCTGATGCGGCCATCTGTAAGTCCGCGGCCGGTCGAGGGTCTATGACCGGCCCACCGGGAGACATGACCAAAACACCGGATCCTGGTAAGACAGCAGGTATGGACGCTTTATCCGACGTCCTGCGGGTGGCGCATTTGACCGGCGGCGTGTTCCTGCACGCCGATTTCTTCGCTCCATGGTGCATCGCGGCGCGGGTCGGGCCCGAGCATTGTTCACCGGCTCTCGGGCCGGCGTCGCACCTGATTGTTTATCACTACGTCGTCGACGGCGAGTTTCACATCCGGGTCGATGGAGAGGACGGGGCGGGCGTCACGATTGGGGCCGGCGAGGTCGTCCTGCTGCCGCGCAACGACCTGCATCTGATGGGCAGCGACCTGAGCCTGCCGCCGGTGGCGGGCAGCGACATTATCCAGCCGCCGAAGGACGGCGGGCTGTTCTCCATCCACCATGGCGGCGCCGGTGGACGCACGCGGATGATCTGCGGGTTCCTCGGTTGCGCCGGCGCCGAGGGCAATCCGGTGATCTCGACCCTGCCGTCCCTGCTCAAGCTCAACGTCGAGCAGGGCGGCGCCGCGGAATGGATCCGCTCGACATTCCAATACGCCGCGGAGGAGGTCTCTGCCGGCCGTCCGGGATCGGAGACCGTGCTGGCCAAGCTTTCGGAGCTGTTGTTCGTGGAGGCGGTGCGGCGTTACGCGGAGGCCCTGCCGGACGGCCAGACCGGATGGCTCGCCGGATTGCGCGAGCCTCACGTGGCGCGGGCGCTGGCGCTGCTCCACCGCGACATCGCCCGGCGTTGGACCGTCGATGATCTCGGCCGCGAGGTCGGCCTATCGCGTTCGGCGTTGGCCGACCGCTTCATTCGCCTGATCGGCGTGCCGCCGATGCACTACCTCGCCAATTGGCGCATGCAGGTGGCAACTCAGAAGCTCCGCAACACCAGCGCGTCCCTCGCACAGATAGCCGAGATGGTCGGCTACAACTCCGAGGCCGCATTCTCCCGCGCGTTCAAGAATGCGTTCGGCGCGGCGCCAGCCACATGGCGGCGTTCGAACAGCCAGGCTGCGTCGAGGCCAGGCGGCGCTTGACCTGTTGCGCAAGCGGCGGCTGCAGCCGGGGTTGGGGAAAGGCTGGGGCGTCACGGCCCGCCGTCCGGACAGGGTCCCGACACCTGCTCCGAGATGGCGACTGTCGGCGGCCGATAGCCTCGGCGGGAGATGTCCGGCCCGATCAGGCGGCCATGCCCCAGGCGATGGCGTTGCGCAGCAGCGTCATGAATGCGTCGGTTTCCCACGGGCCGCGAAACGTGGCGGGCGTCGTGTCCGCGGGGTCGGCGGGCCGGGCCGCACGGATGGCGGGGTTGTGGCAATGGCCGAGCGCAAAGTAGGTCACACCGCCGTCGCCGACCTCACGAGTATAGCCGAGGACGCGGGTTCTGCCGTCGGGCTGCAGCGAGGTGTCCGAGGCGTAGAGGCTGCCGATCGCGGGCGACTGGGCGGCGGGGCCGTAATCCGCGGTCAGCAGGATGTGCGTCGAGCCCGGATCTTGCAGCTCGATGAAGTAGGGCTCGTCCGTGACGACGAAGGACGCGCCGAGCCCTCGGGTCAGGGGCGAGCCCCGGTCGCTGACCTCGACGCGGATCTCGCGGATCGGCGGATGGGTCAAAAAACAGCTCCCGAGGAGGGCGTGGTGCTCGGTCTTGACGGTGCGGCGCTGGCGCATGCCTTCCACCCGCTCAGCGCGGCCGCCGCTCGTCCCATGCAGGCCGAGCCAATGCCCGCCGGCCTCCAGCCAGGACCGGATGGCGCGGCATTGCGCGGCGTCGGGGTAGGGGCCGGCGACGTAGGTGATCAGCAGCCGGCTCGCGGGCAGCCACTTCTCGACGTCGGCGAAATCGTTGGCGACCGAAGCCGGGATGTCCCGCTCGGCGAGCAGCCCCAAGAGCCGCAGGCGGGCATAGTCGTGGTCGTGTCCGCCCATCGAGCCGGGCGGAAAACCGCCGGCGATCAGATGCGCGCGGCCGGGCTTTGTCTCAGTCATCGGATCACCTCGCTCGCGGTTCGGCGGCTGCAAAAGCCTTGCCGCCAGTGTCTCACCTTCTCCCGGCTTTCGCCTACCGCAAACCGGGGCGCCGTCGGCCCGAACTTGTCATTCCCGAGGGCGCGTGGAACACTCCCGGCCAGACGAGGTTCCGGAGGAAGGCCATGGATGTCGGCATGATGATGGTGTTCGCCAGCTATGGCTGGGAGAACATCGGCGACGACCGGGTCTGGGACGAGGAGATCCGGCTGGCGCGGCTGGCCGCGGATTCCGGCTTCGACGCGCTGTGGTCGGCCGAGCACCATTTCTTCGATTATTCGTTCTGCCCCGACAATCTGCAGCTGATGACCTGGCTCGCGGCGCTGTGCCCGAATGTCGAGCCTCGGCACCGCGGCGGTGATCGTGCCGTGGCACGACCCGCTGCGGGTCGCCGAGCAGGCGGCGGTGCTCGATCTGTTGTGCAAGGGGCGGCTGCGGCTGGGGTTGGGGCGCGGGCTGGCGCGGCGCGAGTTCGCGGCCTTCCGCGGCACCATGGACGAAAGCCGCGAGCGCTTCGACGAAGCTGCCCCGATGATCGTCGAGGCGTTGCGCACCGGCTTTATCGAAGGCGACGGCAAGCACTACAAGCAGCCGCGGATCGAGCTGCGGCCGCGGCCGAAATACGATTTCGCCGGCCGCATTTACGCGGTGGCGTCGAGCGAGGATTCGGTCGAGGCGGCGGCCCGGCTGGGCGCCCATATGGTGATGTTTTCCGACCGGCCCTGGCACATGCGGCTGCCGGCGGTCGAGCGCAACCGCGAGCTGCACCGGAAATTCCACGGCCGCGCCGCGCCGTCGATGATGATCACCGACTTCTGCATCTGCGGCCCGAGCCTCGGCGGAGAGCGAGGAGCACGCGCGCCGATACATGGGCAAGTTCGTCGAGAGCAACTTTCACCACTACGAATTCCTCGGCGAGCATTTCGCCACCGTCAAAGGCTACGACGCCTACGTGCAGAAGGCGGCGATCGCGCGCCAGGGCGGGCTCGAAGGCGCGGTTAACGGCTTCATGCAGGCGGCGATCTGGGGCACGCCCGACCGCATCCTGCGCGAGCTCGAAGCGCGGCGCGCGGTGCTCGGCGAGTTCGAGCTCAACACCGCCTTCCGCTTCGGCGGCGTGCCCTATGACATCGCCGAGCGCGGGCTGAAATTGTTCGCCAAGGAAGTGCTGCCGGTGCTGAAGACCTGGCAGGCGGAAAACGGCGCCCTCGCGGCGGGGTGAACCCCAACCCGGAATATATCCTGCAACGTCGGCAAAAAGGCAATGACGATCAGCCTGTTGACCTATGGCCCGCTCGCCGCCAGCTGACGCCCCTGAACGGCCTTCCCGTCAGCCTCGATCGACGCAAACGTCGGGTCGTCGAGGTCGTGCGTAATGGGAAGCTGGTTGCGCGATTGATACTCGTTCATCGCGGATCGGGTGCGCTTGCCAAACGTGCCGTCAATATCAGACGGTTCGAATCCGAGATACATCAGATAGACTTGGGCGGACCGTACCCGCAGATCCGGCGAAGCGCCGCTGTTGAATTTCTCGTACCATGTCCTGATCGTGCCGTCATAGTTGTTTTGCGCGTAGTTTGGACCATTGTAAATTCGAGCAAATGTTCTCCAGTCGTGGGTGGCCAATGCACCAGCCGCGCCGTCGGCGATGATCTCGTTGGCCACCGCCAGCAGCTGCTGATCTTCCGAGGTGAATGCCTTCCGCACCAAATCCTGCGGGGACGCGCATCCGGCCTCCCGGTAATTCTGGCCAAGAACCTGGCCGATGCCCCAGGATGCGCTCTGCAGCGCGGCGCTTTCATCCAGGCTCATGGCCAGGCTCAGGCGATCGTACTGATGCGCGCCCCCGGCTCCGTAGCCGCCTGGCGTCGGATTGCTGATGTTCGAATTGAGGGAGTCAAATCGACCGCCCGTCAGTCTGTGAAAGACATGCCTTTCAAACAAAATTTGCGGCCTCTTGTCGGCATTGCATCCGCCATACGGCGGATCGGTTTCGGTGAACGCGATCGCCCAAATCTCAGCGACGCCGCAGCCGAGCTTTTCCGCCACCGTCGACAACATGTCCTGGGTCAACGGGGAGCCCCCGCCCTGGAAGACGGAGACGGATGGCGCAGGTGCCGGACCCGTTCGACGAACGCCGGCGCCGGGTCTTTGGATGGAGTGGACGCGGCTCTTCGGAAAATTGGAGGTCTTGACCTGGTTGGACTGATTTCCGCCTCTGCACGTCCAATAGCCGTTCCCATTATCGCTTTCGAACAAGGTCACGTGATGATGGCCGCCGCCAAAATCGAAGACCACGACATCGCCCGGGGACGGCGTTTGAACCATGTCGCCCCATTCTTCCCAAGCCAGCGCCCAAAGGAAGCGATCGGTGTCCGTGGCACCGAAGACGGGCTGTATCCCAGACTTCGCAATACAATAGCCGACCGCCAGGCCGCACCATTCGAAATAATCTTCGTGAATGACGGACCTGCAATAGCCGGAGGTGGCCGGATAGCTCGTGGCGATGAATGTCAGCCACGCCGCAATATCCGGGCTCGCACCGTCTCCCGGGGCCCAGCTCGTCCCCGTGATGGCCTGCATCGCCGCCAGCTGCGGCGGAATATTGCTCTGCATTCGTGCCTCCCAATCACCGTCTGCTGTGCCGGCGGCACGAGCCAGACGCTCGACTCCGTTTGTACCAAGTGTCATCCACCGGCTTTGGGAATGCCCTTTCGAGGCTGCCTTCTTGGGGGAATGATCAAAACTACGCGCCCGTGCCGCCAGCCGAAATCCGAATTCTATACCGGCCGATCGTGGCCTCAAAGCCGCCGGGGCCAGCTAAACCCCGGTCGTCCTCCTGCTCAGATAGGGATATCCTTCGAAAGTGCGACCCTCCCGGAGACGGTAGCAGAAGGGGCGCGCTGGTTGCAAGGCGTTCGACCGTTTGCGCGACCTCGAGCAGGGCGCTGCGCGGGAGGTAGCGGACTTCACCAGCCCCGCTTTGGCGGGGCGACGAACCGCTTGTTGATACGCACGGCGACATTTCGAGCCAGACACCAAGGCAGCCAACGCCTGTTGCTTCTGCCTTGCACGACAACTCCGCAATACGTATTCTACCGACGCGGTGGGAGGTCGACTTGAAAAAGGGGGGAGAGATTTGCCAAAACCGCATTTACGTGCCGCATCGTCAGGATGAGACCGAGGGGCCGAGGCAGCAGCTCTGGTCAGGCCGATTGAATCAAGCGGGGAGGATATGAACCGAATCCTGCCGGCAAGCCTTGCCGTTTTTTTTACCGGGTGCGGCACCATCTTTGATCCTGCCCCGTATAACCCGCTGAACGATGCGGGAGTGTTGGCGAGTGTCAGCCCGCCCGCCACCGCTCTTACGATTTTGAGCTTTGACAACCAGGCGACCGATGCCAAGCCCAAGCTGCAAGCGCTCGGCAACGGCTATGCCAACCAGCGTGACGACCTGATGCGCCAGCAATTGCTGTTCGATGTGCCGATGCTCGGCCTCGGCGTTGCCGCGATCGTCAATCCCCTGTTCGACGGTGCCAAAAACGTGACCCTCGGCCTCAGCCTCGGTGCAGCCGGGGCCGCGGGCGCACGCATCTATTTCGGACCGCAGGCCAAGGTGACTGCCTATAATGCCGCATGGCTCTCCCTCACCTGCGCTTCCCTGGTTGCCGACAGCATCGCAACCGAAAAGATGGGGGATGGCGCGACGGGGCCGGAGTTGGCGACCGCTTTGGCCACCAACATCACCGACGCCGAGCGAAGCCTCTCGGGCAACGCCGTGCTGCTGGCGGCATACAATCAAGCGCAAAAGTCTCTCGCCGCCTTGCAGACCGCGCTCGCCACCCTGAATACCGCCAGCAGCCAGTTGGAGAAGTACGGCTTGACGGTAATCAGTACAGCGACCAACAGAGTCCTCGCAAACGTTCAGAATGTCTCAGCCGCGACGGCACCGGTTGCTGCCGCCGCAAAGCCGGCCCGGGCATTTGCCTCGGCGCCGGCGCCGGCCCGTGCCCCCGACGTGGCCACGCTTACGCTTCGGCTCCAGAATAATTCGGCAATGGCCGATGCAATGACCCAGCGCATCAACACGGTGATGGAGGCATTGCCCAAATGCACGCCGGCTTCCTGATCGGAAGGGGCGACCGGCGGCGGGCGCGCGGTGACTGGATGGCGGTCGAGCGCGAGTGCCGCATCTCGGTCGGCTCGGCGGTGATGAGCTTGAGCACGGGGGCTCGCTCGACATGCCGGCCACCAGGATTTCAGCGAGGACACCTACCGCACCCTGACCGCGGTCGACAGCGCGGTCATCGTGCTCGATGCCGAGCGCGGCCTGAAATTGTTCGCCAAGGAAGTTCTGCCGGTTTTGAAGAGCTGGCAGGATCGAAGACACCGCCCGCGCAGCAGAGTGAGGACAAAATGATCACCAAATTCGACAGCTCCTATTACGGCACCGCCGACATGGAGAGCCTCGGCTACGCCGGCACGCCGATCAACGAGCGCTGCTATTCGAAAGAGGAGCTGGCCAAGGCGATGCACAAGGTCGTGGCCTACGCCAAATGCATGGACGAGCGCGGCTTCGACACCTTCTGGATGGCCGAGCATCATTTCCAGCCCGAAGGCACGGAATTGATCCCGAACCTGTTGATGATGGCGATGCATCTGTGCGGCGTGACCCAGAACATCAAGATCGGCTGCGGCTTCAACGTCGTGCCGATGTGGCATCCGCTGCGGCTGGCCGAAGACTATGCGATGGCCGACATCCTGACCGGCGGGCGGGTGATCTTCGGCGTCGCGCGCGGCTACCACACCCGCGAGGTCGAGAGCTTCGGCGCGCCGCTGATCGACCAGAACGCCAACCGCGAGATCTTCGAGGAAGGCGTCGACATCCTGTTCAAGGCGTTCGAGGGCAAGCCGTTCTCGCACCAGGGCAAGTACTACACGATCCCGCCGGAGGTGCCGTATCGCGGCTATGACTTGAAGGAGATCACCCTGGTGCCGGCGCCGGAGCGGCTGCCGGTCGAATGCTGGCAGCCGATCCAGATCGGGCTCCGAGCGCGCCTTCGATTTCATGGCCAAGCACGGCATTTGCGGCGTGATCGGCGGCGGCTCGGCCGAAGGGGGTGCGGTCGAGCGGCACATGCTCGGCTTCCAGGCGGCCTATGCCCGGCGCGGCGTCAAGCTCGAACTGGGCGAGCGGCTGGCGCTCGGCTACCAGTTCCACATCGCGCCCTCCCGCGAGCAGGCGATCCGCGAGGCCGCCCCGCACTACGAAGAGAACATGAAGATGTTCGGCGAATTGCGCCTGGTGCGGGCGCTCACCGACGAGCAGATCGCGGCGATGCGCGACCCGAAGCTCGCCGCCACGGTCAAATTGCCGACGATCGAGGACGCGGTGAAGGCCGGCGGCTTTCTCGCCGGCCGGCCGGAGGACATCGTCGCGCAGCTGAAGGCGGTCGAGAAGCGCTACCCCGGCATCGACCGGGTCATTTGCGCCACCCCGCTCGGCACCCCGCTCGACATCCAGCTCGAAGACCTCGACCGGTTCGCCAAGGAGGTGATCCCGGCCTTCCGCGACACCAGGACCGCCGCCGCGGCGCAGTAGGGGCCGGCAGCATGAAGAGCCCGGAGGTGGCAGGATGAAGGTCGTTCTCGTGGTCTGCGCCGTCGCGGCTCTGCTTGCCGGGTGCGCGGCCGATACGATGCGGGGCTATGTCGGCCAGGATATCCGCGCCGTGGTGCTGGCCTATGGTCCCGCGGCGAACGAGGTCGATCTGGGCGGCGGGACGCGGGCGTTCCAGTGGCGCAAGATCTCCGTCGACACGACCCCGGCCTCGGCCGTGACGACGACGACGAAGGACAAGAAGGGGCGTCGGGTCGAGCAGACCCAGTTTGTCGGCGGCGACCAGACTGTGACCGACTGTCTCTACACCTTCATCTCGGCCTGGGACCCGCAGCGCAACGGCTGGATCGTGACCGGCTTCCGCCAACCCTCGCTCGACTGCGCGATCGGCGATCTCGGCTGAGCCGGAGCGAGAGATGCCCGCAAAGCGCGCCTACGGCATGGACCAGGACTTCTATCCCTGGTCGCCGATCGTCGCCCGCCCGGTTCTGCGCTGGCCGGACAATGCGCGGGTGGCGCTCGCGGTCATCGTCAACCTCGAGCATTGGGATTGGCAGGCGCCGGACGGGACGCCGGTGGCGGTGAGCCCGATGGGCGGCCCCGAAGGGCTGTGGAGCGGGAACCAGCCGCAATTCCCCGATATCGGCGGCTGGGGCAACCACGAATACGGCAACCGGGTCGGGATATTCCGCGTTCTCGATGTGCTCGACAAATACGGCGTCACCCCGACCCTGGCGCTCGACAAGGCGGTCGCCGACCATTATCCCACACTCGTCGAGGAGGGCAGGAAGACGCGGCGCCGAGTTCATCGCGCACGGCCTCTCGCGCCGGCAGATCATCCATATCGGCATGTCCGAGGCGGAGGAGCGCGACTATATCCGCGCCTCGATCGCGGCGGTCGAGCGGGCGACCGGCGTGCGCCCGGTCGGCTGGTCCGGCCCCGATTTCCAGGAGACGCCGAACACCCCGAACCTGCTCGCCGCCGAGGGCATCCGCTATGTCTGCGACTGGGGCAATGACGAGCAGCCCTACCGGATGACGCCGAAGGCGGGCGAGCTCTACTCGCTCGGCGTCAACGCCTATCTCGACGACAACTACATCCACCTGCACGGAAGGCGCACGATCAACGAGGTCAACCTGTTGTGGCGCGAATGGTTCGACGGGCTCTATGCCGACGGCGCGACGACCGGGCGGCTGATGGTCTTGCACCTGCACCCGTGGATCATCGGCCAGCCCTGGCGCATCCGGCATCTCGACGAGGTGCTGGGCCACATCTGCGCCCGCCAGGGTGTCTGGAAAGCCACCGGCCGCGAGATCATCGACTGGTTCAAGGCGCAAACGGGCTGATGCTCGCGCGCCCGTCACTCGGGGCAGGCAGCCCCCACCCCGACCCTCCCCCGCCTGCGGGGGAGGGAGAACACCGCCGCGTTGTCCCCTCCCCCGCAGGCGGGGGAGGGTTAGGGTGGGGGTGCCGCCGTATCGGACGTTAGAAGGAGACTGCACGATGACCCTCCCGCCCGGTCGCTTCGACTACGCTCCGATCAACGACCGCCCGATCATCAAATGGCCCAACGATGCGCGGGTCGCGTTCTGGGTCGCGCCGAACATGGAGTTCTTCGAGTACCTGCCGGAGAACCGGCCGACCCAGCCCGACATCCCGCACTATTCGCGCATGGATTACGGCAACCGGGTCGGCTTCTGGCGCATGCTCGATGTGCTCAACAGGCACAAGCTGCGCGCCTGCTGCTGCCTGAACCTCGAGCTTCTCGACCATTTCCCCGAGATCAAGGACGCCATGATCGCCGCCGATTGGGACTACATGGCGCATGGCCTCTACAACAGCCGGCCGATCTACGACCTCTCCGAGGAAGAGGAGCGCGCCTATTGGCGGGACTTCATCGACCATTTGCAGGAGATGACCGGCAAGCGCCTGAAAGGCCGGCTCGGCGGCGGCGCGGGGTACACGGTGCGCACCGATGATCTGATGGCCGAGGCCGGCTGCCTCTACCACACCTCCTGGATCATCGACGACCAGCCCTGGCCGATCAATGTCCGCGGCGGCCAGAAATTCATCTTCGTCCCCTATACCGGCCAGACCAACGACGCCGGCATGCTCGCCTGGAACCGCGAGGCGGATCATTTCCAGCAGATGATCAAGGATCAGTTCGACACGCTCTACCGCGAGGGCGCCGAGAACGGGCGCGTGATGTGCCTGTCGCTGCACCCGCACAATATCGGCCGGCCGAACGCGGCCAAGCATCTCGACGAGGCGCTCGCGCTACATCCTCGGACATGAGGGTGTGTGGGCCACCACCGCCGACGACATCGCCGAGTACTATCTCGCCAACTACTACGACCAGGTGAAATCCTGGATCGCCGAACGCAAGCCGCGGGCCTGACCTGCCGCTAGGGCCAAGGCATGACGCTCGCCGAAAAGCTCCGGCGCGGCCCGCTCGTCCGGCCGCGGGTGGCGGCCCGCGAGCCGGCCGCAGGCGCCCGACCGCCGGCACGCGCGGCAGGAGCGGAGCCCGGCCTGCGCGACTGGCTCGGCGTCCTGGCGATGGGCATCGGCCTGTTCATGGCGATCATGGACGTGCAGATCGTCACCAGCTCGCTGACCCAGATCCAGGGCGGTCTCTCCGCCAGCGCCGACGAGATCGCCTGGGTGCAGACCGCGTATCTGATCGCCGACGTGGTCATGGTGCCGATGTCCGGGACCATGTCCCGGCTGTTGTCCACACGCGTGCTGTTTGTCGGCGCGACGCTCGGCTTCACCGCCACCAGCGTGCTGTGCGCCACCGCCACCAGCCTCGGCCAGATGATCGCCTATCGGGCGATGCAGGGGTTTTGCGGCGGCGCCATGACGCCGACCGTGTGGCCGGTCATCTACGCCAAGTTCCGCGGCCAGCAGCTGGCGAGCCTGATCGCGATCATCTCGGTCATTCTGAGCCTGTCGTCGACCTTGGGCCCGACCCTCGGCGGATTTCTGACCGACACGTTTTCCTGGCATTGGCTGTTTCTGGTCAACATCGTGCCCGGCCTTCTGGTCGCCACCGTGGTGTGGCTGACCATCGACATCAACAAGCCCGATTTTTCCCTCCTGCGCGATTTCGACATCACAGGCATGCTGCTGATGGCGACCTTTCTCGGCTGCCTGCAATATGCGCTCCAGGAAGGCCCCCGCCTGGATTGGCTCGACGACCACACGATCCGCGCGGCGGTGGTTGTCTCGACGGTCGGTGGGGGCTTGTTTTTCTGGCGGGTGCTGACCTACCGCCAGCCGATCGTCGATCTTCGCACCTACCGCTATCGCAATTTCGCGTTCGGCTCGTTTTTCACCTTCGTGGTCGGCGTCGGCATGTACGGCACGACCTATCTGGTGCCGCTGTTTTTGGCTCAGGTGCGCGGCTACAACGCATTTCAGATCGGCTTGACGGTCATCGTGACCGGTCTGGTCACGATGGCGATGTCGCCGCTCAGCACTTACATCGCCCGCTGGCTCGATCTGCGCGTGATGCTGGCGATCGGCTTTGTCCTGTTTGCCTTGTCGATGTATCTGACCGCGACCTTGACCAATCAGACGGGCTTTTGGGAGCTGTTCCTCCCGCAGCTGGTCCGCGGCCTGGGGCTCATTTGCTGCTATCTCCCGGCCAACATGATCGCGCTCGGCGCCTTGCCGCAGGACAGAATGACGAACGCCGCCGGCCTCTACAACCTGACCCGCGATCTCGGCGGCGCGATCGGCCTCGCCACGATCGTGACGGTGATGAACGCGCGGCTGCACTTTCACTGGAACCGGCTGATCGAGGACATCAATCCGGCCCGCGCTGCGGTGCAACACTACCTCGATTTGCAGGTCGGCCGTCTCGAATCGCTGATTCCCGGCGATCCGGGCCACGCCGCCATCAAGACGCTCGCCAAGGTGGTGCAGCGCGAGGCGCTGGTGCTGACCTATAACGACCTGTTGCTGCTGATCGGCTGCCTGTTTGTCTTCGGCCTGATGCTGTTGCCGCTGGTCGGCCGCCCGCGCTCGTTCCTGTCGCGTTGAGGCAGCGAGGCCGGCGCGCGGCAGACGCCTTGACCAAGCCGGGGCAACACGATCACGCTGAGCGAGCCCGTGCGGCGCTGCACGGGGTCTGCAACCGGGGCTCGGAGGACGACATGACCGGGGATGCGAAGGGCGAATACCGCGGTCTCGCCTGGCGCGACGACGCCGCGCTGAGCGCATGGCTGGCGAAGCGGCCGCCCGAGGCGGCGCTCGAGCCGGAGCTGCCGATCATCGATCCGCACCATCATTTCTGGGACACGCCGCAGCGCGGCCGTTACCTGCTGCCCGAGCTGCTGGAGGACATCGGCACAAGCTCTTCGGCTAAAGGCCACAACATCGTCGCCACCGTCTTTCTCGAATGCCGCTCGATGTACCGCAAGGATGGCCCGGTCGAGACGGCGCCGGTGGGCGAGGTCGAGTTCGTCAACGGCATTTCGGCGATGAGCGCGTCCGGCGGCTACGGCCCGTGCCGTGTCGCCGAGGCGATCGTCGGCCACGCCGATCTGACCCTCGGCGCGCGGGTGCGCGAGGTGCTGGAGGCGGAGATTGCGGTCTCCGGCGGGCGGTTCCGCGGCATCCGCCACGGCGTCTCGTGGGACGAGCACGAGGCGGTGCAGAAATTCGCCACCCGAACCGTGCCGCCGCATCTGGTGCGCGACTCCAAGTTCCGCGAGGGCTTCGCCCAGCTCGCGCCCTTGGGCCTCAGCTTTGAATCCTGGCAGTATCATCCGCAATTGCCGGACGCGATCGACCTCGCCCGCGCCTTCCCGGACACCACGATCATCCTCAACCATGTCGGCGGCGTGCTCGGCGTCGGCCCCTATTCGGGCCGCCGGCAGGAAATCCTCGCCGGCTGGAAGAAGGACATCGCCGAGCTCGCCAAATGCCCGAACGTCAACGTCAAATTGGGCGGCGTCGGCATGACCTCGTTCGGCTTCGACTTTCACGAGCGCGACCTGCCGCCGTCCTCGGAGGAGCTGGCCGCCGCCTGGCGCATGTATATCGAGCCGTGCATCGAGGCCTTCGGCCCCGAGCGCTCTATGTTCGAGAGCAACTTCCCGCCGGATAAGCAGTCAGGCGGCTACACCGAGCTGTGGAACGCCTTCAAGCGCATTACCGCCGGCGCGTCGGCCGGCGAAAAGAAAGCGCTCTACAGCGGGACCGCGGCGCGGGTGTACCGGCTGACGGCACAAGCCTGACGGCGCTCAGTCCAAGAGCCAGGGGGCAGCGCAAGCCTGCGCGATCTGGCGCACCTGGCCCAGCAGGCCCGCGCCGACCGGGATCCCGTCGCGCATCCGCTCGGCCGCGTAGCGCCATTGCGGGTCGCCGGCCACCATGACCGGCCGGGCCTGATCGACCGGCGTTGTCGCCCGCAGATCGTCGCACAGCCGCGTCACGTCGGCGGCGAATTCGCCGGGCTCGCGGAACAGGCCCGGGTCGATCGCGATGAAGCAATGGCCGATGTCGTTGCCCTGCGGCTTTTTCGTGTGCATCGGGTCGGTGATCAGGGTCGCGCCCGACAGGCACGAGCCGAGGATGTTCACCATGACGGCGAGCCCGTAGCCCTTGTAGCTGGAATTGTCGGGCGAGCCGCCGAGCGAGGTCAGGAAGCCGCCTTTCTCGCGCGCCGCCATCGGGTCGGTGCTGGGCTGCCCGTCCTTGTCGAGCACCCAGCCGGGCGGGCAGGGCAGCCCCTCGTTCGCCTTGTTGCGGATCCGCCCGGCGGCCACCGTCGTCGTCGCCATGTCGAGCAGGAACGGCCGCCCGTCCGCGCCGGGCGCGGCGAAGGACCAGGGGTCGGTGCCGAGCTTCGCCTCCTTGCCGAAGGTCGGCGCCACCTGGATGCTCGACGCGCTGGTGCACGCCATGCCGATCAGCCCCTCCGTCGCCGCCATCAAGGTGTAGTAGCCGGTGGCGCCGAAATGGGCCGAGTTGCGCACCGCCGCGATCGCCATGCCCGATTGCCTGGCCTTGTCGATCGCCGCCTGCATCGCGAACCGCGCCGGCGCGTGCCCGAGCCCGCCGTCGCCGTCAATGAGCGCCGAAACCGGCGTCTCGCGGACGATGCGCGGCCGCGCCGCCATGTTGGCGCGGCCGGCGCGGCGCAGCCGGTCGTAGCCCGGCAGCATCGATATCCCGTGGCTGTCGACGCCGTGCAAATCCGCCCAGGACAGGATCTCGGCCGTCGCCTCGGCGTTCTCTTCCGGCATGCCCCAGGCCGACAGGATGGCCTTGAGCTGCGCGCGGTGCGCTTGGTATGGCGCGGGCATCAGCGCCGGCCTAGGCGACCTGAAGCCATTCGGCGGGGACCGGCTGCGCCCGCTGGTCCGCCACCAGCTTTCTGCGGCGCGCCTGCTCCTCGGCGCTGATCGACGCCGGATCCTCGCGGAACTCCGGCCCCATCGCCATCGCCTTTTTTACGGCCGGCCGCTCGCCGATTTCTTCCAGCCAGCGCTTTACGTTCGGAAATTCGTCGATCGCGATCTTCCGGGTCGCCCAGCTCGAGGCCCAGGGGTAGCAGATCATGTCGGCGATCGTGTATTCGCCGGCCGCGAGATAACGCTTGTTGAACAAGCCGAGGTTCATCACGCCGTAGATTCGATGCGCCTCGTTGTCGAAGCGGCGAATGGCGTAGGACAGGTCGCTGTTGGCGCCGCCGTCGAGCGCACGGCGGAAATGGCCTTGCTCGCCCAGCTTGGGGCCCTGATTGGCCAGCTGCCAGCTGACCCACTGGGCGACGTCGTATCTTCCGCGCGGCTCGGACGGGCAGAACCGCCCGGTCTTCTCGGCCAGGTAGGTCATGATCGCCCCGGACTCGAAGATCGACAGCGGGTCGCCGCCCCCCATCGGCTCGTGGTCGACGATTGCCGGCATCCGGCCATTGGGAGAAATCTTCAGAAATTCGGGAGTGAGCTGGTCGCCGCGGCCGATGTTGATCGGCTTGATCGTGTAGGGGAGCCCCAATTCCTCGAGCAGGATGACGATCTTCTTGCCGTTTCCGGTGGGCCAAAAATAGAGGTCGAGCATCGGGTTTTCTCCTGTCCTGGGCGGCGCGGGCTTCCGCCCCATCCTAAACCATAATCCGCCGACCGGCAGCACGCTGCCGAGCGCGGCCGCGACGGGCGGCTCACGCCGGCGTCGGGCCGTCTTCCGCCGGTTCGCCGTCGGTCCGCGATTCGGGCCGCCGCGCGCGGTTGATCAGCAGCGCGAAGGAACGCCCGCGCAAACGATAAACCTCGCCGGGCGCGTACAGCCTGCCGTCGGCGACGAGCCCGGTCGGCTCCGCGGTGTCGACCAGCGGCTGCCACGACATCGCCGCGGCGAGCACGGGAACATGAAAATCGAGGTCTTCATGGTAGGCGCTCGCCATTACGAGAAAGCTTTCGTCGATGTCGCGCTGCCCGCCCGGCGTGTAGAATTCGCCGGCCGCGCCGCTCAGCACATAGCCGAGCGACAAGGCGAAGGCATTGCCCCAATCCTCGTCGGTGGCCTCCTTGCCGGACGGCGTCACCCAGGTGATGTCCTTGACGCCGGCCTCGGAAAGCATCTCGCCGCGCAGAAAGCGCGGACGGGAGAACACGCGGTGGCGGCGGCGCAGCTGGATCAGATAGCGAACGAAGCGGCGCAGATCGCGGTCGGCCGGCCTGATGTTTTCCCAATCGGTCCAGGAAACCTCGTTGTCCTGGCTGTAGGCGTTGTTGTTGCCGCGCTGGCTGCGCCCGATCTCGTCGCCGGCCAGCAGCATCGGCACGCCCAGCGACAACAGCAAGGTCGCCAGCAGGTTGCGCTTCTGGCGGTCGCGCAATCCTTTGATCGCGGGATCGTCGGACGGCCCCTCGACCCCGTAATTGGCGCTGAAATTGTCGTCGGCGCCGTCGCGATTGTCCTCGCCGTTGGCTTCGTTGCGCTTGCTCTCGTAGCTGACCAGATCCTGCAAGGTGAACCCGTCATGGGCGGTGATGAAGTTGATGCTGGCCCACGGCCGCCGGCCGCGGTAGCCGAAGATGTCGGACGAACCCGCCATGCGCGAGGCCAGATCGTCGACAAACCCCTGATCGCCGCGCCAAAAACGCCTGACGCTGTCGCGATACTTCGCGTTCCACTCGGCCCAGCCGGGGGGGAAATTGCCGAGCTGATAACCGTAGGGGCCGAGATCCCAGGGCTCGGCGATCAGCTTCAGCCCGGCCATCGCCGGATCCTGGCGGATCGCGTCGAAAAACGCGCTGCTCTGCGAATAGTCGCCGTTCTCGCGGCCCAGAGCGGCGCAGAGGTCGAAGCGGAACCCGTCGACATGCATCTCCAACGCCCAGTATCGCAGCGAATCCATGACCAGCTGCAGCACCCGCGGGTGCTCGAGGTTCAGCGTGTTGCCGGTGCCGGTGACATCGCGGTAATAGCGCCGATCGGCATCGAGCCGATAATACGAGGCGTTGTCGATGCCGCGCAGCGACAAGGTCGGGCCGAGGTGGCTGCCTTCGCCGCTGTGGTTGTAGACGACATCCAAAATCACCTCGATCCCGACATCGTGCAGCCGCTTGACCAGGGTCTTGAAGCTGGCGATCGAGCTGGTCGCCAAGAGCCGCGGGTCGGGCGCGAAAAAGGCGATCGTGTTGTAGCCCCAATAGTTGGAAAGCCCGCGCTCGACCAGATGGCGGTCGTCGACGGCCGCGTGCACCGGCAGCAGCTCGACCGCGGTGACCCCGAGCTCGACCAGATAGTCGATCATCGCCGGCGAGGCGAGGCCGGTGAAGGCGCCGCGGTAGGCCGGATCGACCTCGGGATGCCGCATCGTCGCGCCGCGGACATTGAGCTCGAGAATGATCGACTCTTCCCAAGGGGTTTGCGGGCGGCGGTCCTCGCCCCAGGTGAAGGCGCTTTCGACGACCCGGCATTTCGGCATCTGGCGCGCGTTGTCGCGCCGGTCGAGCGACAAATCCTCGCGCGGGCTGCCGATGCGATAGCCGAACAGCGCGTCGGACCAGCGCACCCTGCCGCTCAACGACTTTGCGTAGGGGTCGATCAACAGCTTGTTCGGATTGAAGCGATGCCCGTTCGCCGGATCGAACGGCCCGTATACGCGGTAGCCGTAGAGCAGGTTCGGCCGGGCGTCGGGGAGATAGGCGTGCCAGACCTCGTCGGTGTATTCCGGCAGCACGATCCGCGCCTCTTCCCTCGCCCCCGAGCGGTCGAAGAGGCACAGCTCGACCTTTTCGGCATGCGCCGAAAAGATCGCGAAGTTGACCCCTTCGCCGTCCCATGTCGCGCCCAGCGGATAGGGGCGGCCGGGCCACACTTTGACCGGCGAGGCCGTCGCCCGCTCCGTCAATCCGATGTGAAGATCAGCACCCCGAGGGGCGGCAGCCGCAACGGGATCGAATAGTCGCACCCGTGGATCGGGTGAGGCTCGGCCTGGACTTCCCCGGCATTGCCGACCCCGCTGCCGCCATACTCCCGCGCATCGGTGTTGATCCGCTCGCGATACCGGCCGGGGCGGGGGACGCCGATCCGGTAGTCCTCGCGCACGACCGGGGTAAAGTTGCAGGCGACCACCGCGAGCTCGCCCGGCTCCCGCCCGCGGCGCTGATACGACACCACGCTCTCGGCCGCATTGGCCACGTCGATCCACACAAAGCCGTCGGGATCGCAGTCGAGCCGGTGCAATGCCGGGGTCGTGCGGTAGAGCCGGTTGAGATCGCGCACCAGCAGGCGCACCCCGGCATGGAACGGGTCGGCCAGCAGCTGCCAGTCGAGCCCGACATCGTGGTTCCACTCGCGTTCCTGAGCGAATTCGCCGCCCATGAACAACAGCTTCTTGCCGGGCTGCGTCCACATGAAGGCGTAATAGGCGCGCAAATTGGCGAAGCGCCGCCAGCGGTCGCCGGACATCTTGGCGATCAGCGAGCCCTTGCCGTGCACGACCTCGTCGTGGCTCAGCGGCAGGACGAAATTCTCGTGGTACGCATAGAGCAGCCCGAAGGTCAGGTCGTTGTGATGATATTTGCGGTGGATCGGGTCGAGCGACATGTAGTGGAGCGTGTCGTGCATCCACCCCATGTTCCATTTGAAGCCGAAGCCGAGCCCGCCGACATAGGTCGGGCGCGACACCATCGGCCAGGCCGTCGATTCCTCGGCGACCGAGGTGGCGCCGCTGGCTTCGCCGAACACCAGCTCGTTCAGGCGCCGCAGGAAGGCGATCGCCTCGAGGTTCTCGCGCCCGCCGAACGCATTGGGAATCCAGTCGCCGTCGCGTCGGCTGTAATCGAGGTAGAGCATCGAGGCCACGGCGTCGACCCGGATGCCGTCGATATGGAACTCGCGCAGCCAGTATAACGCGCTCGACAGCAGGAAATTCGCCACCTCGCGCCGGCCGAAATTGTAAATGAGCGTGTTCCAGTCGCGGTGGACGCCCTGGCGCGGGTCGGCGTGCTCGTAGAGCGCGGTCCCGTCGAAACGTCCAAGCCCGTGCGGGTCATTCGGGAAATGGCCCGGCACCCAGTCGAGCCACAGCCCGAGCCCGGCGGCGTGGCAGGCCTCGACAAAGGCGCGCAAATCGTCGGGCGCGCCGAAGCGCGCGGTCGGCGCGAACAGCGAGACCGGCTGATAGCCCCACGACCCGTCGAACGGATACTCCATGATCGGCAGGATCTCGATATGGGTGAAGCCCATATCGGCGACATAGGGAACCAGCTCGGCGGCCAGCTCGCGATAGGTCAGGTAGCGCCCGCCTTCGCCGAGATTGCGCCGCCACGAGCCGAGATGGACCTCGTAGACCGCGATCGGGGCCTCGCGGTCGTGGCGGCGCCCGCGCCCGGCGAGCCAGGCCCCGTCCTGCCAGACATGGCGCGGCGGATGCGCCACGATCGAGGCGGCGCCCGGCGGCTTTTCGGTCTGCTGCGCATAGGGATCGGCCTTCAACGGCAGGATCGTCCCGTCCGCGCCGAGAATTTCGTATTTGTAGAGATGGCCCGGCCGCAGCCCGGGGACAAAAAGCTCCCAGCAGCCGATCCCCTCGCGGCGGCGCATCGGCATGCGCCTGCCGTCCCAGGCGTTGAAATCGCCGACCACGCTGACGCGTCGGGCGTTGGGCGCCCAGACCGCGAACGCCACCCCCTCGACGCCTTCATGGACGAGCGGATGCGCGCCGAGCTTGCGCCAGCTCGCCAGATGATTGCCCTCGCCGAGGAGGTGGAGATCGAGCTCGCCCAGCACCGGGGAAAAGCGGTAGATATCGTCGAATTCGCGCTCGACCCCGCCGCTGCGCACGCGCAGCCGATAGCGGAACGGCTCCCGCCGATCGGCGGCGGCGACGAAGAAGCCGTCGTCGTGCGCGCGCCTGGCTGTCGCCGCCACCGCGCCGGTAGCGGCGTCGACCACCGCCATCTCTTCCGCCGCCGGCAGCATCGCCCGGACGCACACCGCGGACCCGGCGCGATGCATGCCCAGAAACGCGAACGGATCGCCATGCCGCGCCGCGACGATCGCCGCGACCTCCGGGTCGGCCGTCGCGCCGCCCGGAGCGCTGCGCTCAGCCGGTCTACTCAGAGCGCGACCTCGACCAGAAACGGGCCGGGCGCGGCGAGCCCCTCGGCGAAGCGGCGGTTGAACTCTTCCATCGTCGCCGCCCGCGCGCCGGGGACGCCCATGCCCTTGGCCATCGTCACCCAGTCGAGGTCGGGCTGTCCGATATCGAGCATGTCGAGCGCCTTCCTGCCGGGGTTGCCGGCGCCGACATTGGCGAGCTCGCCCTTCAGGATCTGGTAGCTGCGGTTCGAGAACAGCAGGGTCGTCACGTCGAGCCCCTCGCGCGCCTGCGTCCACAGCGCCTGCAAGGTGTACATGCCGCTGCCGTCGCCTTCGAGGCAGATGATCTTGCGGTCCGGGCAGGCGACCGCGGCGCCCGTTGCGACCGGCATGCCGAGCCCGATCGAGCCGCCCATGTTCGAGAGCCAATCATGGGGCGCCGCGGCGCGGGTCGGGGCAAAAAAGCCGCGTCCGGTCGTCACCGCCTCGTCGACGACGATCGCATTCTCCGGGATCAGCGCGCCGAGCGAGGCGCCGAGCGCTTCCGAGGTGATCTTGCCCTGCCCCGGGGCGGGCGGCGGCTCGTTGCCGACCGGGGCCGGGGTCGAGCGCGCGCCGAGCTCATCGGCCAAGGCTTCGAGCGCGCCCAGCAGATCCTGGTCGAGCCGGGCCAGCACATGGCCTTGCGCGTCGGGCGGCGCCAGGAGGCTCGGCTTGTCGGGATAGGCGAAGAACGCGACCGGCATCTTCGCGCCGACCAGGATGATGTGCTTGAGCCCGGCCAATACCTTGACCGCCTGGTCGACGACATAGGGCACCCGCTCGAGGAAGACCCGGCCGCGGCCGCGTTGGGTGCGCGCGTTCGAGCCTTGCGCGATCAGCCGCGCCCCGGTCTTGGCGGCGATGCGGCCGGCGAGGTCGAGCCCTTCCTGGCGCAGCGCCCGGCCGGTGAGGAGGATCAGGCACGGCTCGCCCGAGCGCAGCGCCCGCGCCGCCTCGGCGACCGCGTCGGCCGAGACCGGCTGCGGCGGCTCGGCCGGGGCGACCGGCGCCGGGCCCGAGCCCTCGTTCCAGGCGGTGTCGGCCGGCAGGATCAGGGTCGCGATCTGGCCCGGCAGTCTGCGCGCCGCGGCGATCGCCGCGGCCCCGTCGGCGGCGATCGATTTGGCGTCGGGCGAGGTCTTGACCCAATGCGAGGACGGCCGCGCCAGCCCCTCGATGTCGGAGGTCAGCGGCGCATCGTATTTGCGGTGATAGGTGGCGTGGTCGCCGACGATGTTGACCATCGGGCTCGACGCCTTGTTGGCGTTGTGGATGTTGGCCAGGCCGTTGGCGAGGCCGGGCCCCAGATGCAGCAGGGTCGCCGCCGGCTGCTCGCTCATCCGCGCGTAGCCGTCGGCGGCGCCGGTGACGACGCCCTCGAACAGGCCCAGCACGCAGCGCATCCCCTCGACCCGGTCGAGCGCCGCGACGAAATGCATCTCCGAGGTGCCGGGATTGGCGAAGCACACGTCGACCCCGCCCCCGACCAAGGTGCGCACCAGGCTCTCCGCGCCGTTCATCGGCATTTCTCCGACCGCATGTGGGCTGGCCGCATCCTGACTGCCGCATCATGAGGAAGCAAGGACGCACCCGCCGGCCGGCAGCCCATGTCTAATCCGTTGCCCCCTGTCGCGCCCTGGCGCGGCGCGACCGCGAGCCGGCGCGCTCGCGCAGGCTCTGGAAGGTGACGTAGAGCATCGGGATCACAAAAAGGCCGATGCCGCTGGCGGCGATCATCCCGGCGAAGACCGGGGTGCCGACGCCGTGGCGGCTGATCTCGGCCGCGCCCTGCGCCGTGACCAGCGGGTAGACGCCGAGGATGAACGCGAATGAGGTCATCATCACGGCGCGGAAACGCATCTGCGCGCCGAGCGCCGCGGCCTCCCGGATATCCTTCCCCAGCTCGCGCTGGTCCTTGGCGAACTCGACGATCAGGATGCCGTTCTTGGCCGCCATTGCGATCAGCACGACGAGGCCGATCTGGGCGTAGAGGTCGAGCGAGAGGTGGGCGATCAGGATGCCGACGAACGCTCCCAGCACGCCCACCGGGACCGACAGCAGCACCGGGACCGGGATCATCCAGCTTTCGTAGAGGCCGACCAGAAACAGGAACGCGAACAGCACGGCGAGGCCGAGGATCGCGCCGGTCTGGCCCGAAGCCGCTTGCTCCTGATAGGCGGTGCCGGTCCACTCGAAGCCGTAGCCCGCCGGCAAGGTCTTTGCCGAGACCTCGGCCATCGCCGCCAGCGCCGAGCCGGACGAGACGCCTTGTGCCGGCGAGCCCTGGATCGGGATCGCGCGGTAGTTGTTGTAGCGGGTGACGACCTGCGGGCCGACGACGATGCGGGCCTCGGCGATCGAGCGCAGCGGCACGTTCTGCCCGAATTTGTTGCGGATGTGGATTTGCCAGAGGTCGGAGACGTCCCGGCGATCCTCGGCCTCGCCCTGGATATTGACCTGCCAGACCCGCCCGAAGAGATTGAAGTTGTTGATGAAGATGCCGCCCAAGGTGGCCTGCAGCGCGCCGAACACCTGGTTCATGTCGAGGCCCAGCGCCTGCGCCTTCTCGCGGTCGATGTCGAGATAGATCGACGGGTTGCTCGCGGTGAAGGTGGAGAAGACCCGGGCGAGCCGCGGGTCGCGGTTGGCGGCGGCGAGGAGGCCCTGCATGACGCTGTTCATCGCCTCCGGCGTCTGCCCTTCGAGCCCTTCAAGCACGTATTCGAACCCGCCGGTGGTGGAAAGGCCGATGATCGGCGGCAGGTTGAACGGAATGACCGTCGCGGTGCGGATTTGCCGCCCCTCGGCGAACATCCTGGCGATCAGGGCTCGTGCCGAGTCCGCCGCCGCAGCGCGGTCGGCGAACGGCTTCAAGGTGGCGACCATAAAGGCGGCGTTGGGCTCGTTGGCGTTGTCGAGGATCGAGCGGCCGATGATCGAGAACCGATTCTGGACCTGCGGCATTTGCGCCAGCAGCGCCTCGATTTGGCGGACCGTCTCGCCGGTGCGGGCGACCGAGGCGCCGTCCGGCAATTGCACCGAGACGAAGAAGGCGCCCTGGTCCTCCTCGGGCAGAAACCCGGTGGGCGTGCGCAGCGACAATAGATAGATCCCGCCGGCGCTGACCAATATCGCGACGACGCCCAGTCCGGCTACCCGCACCAACCGGCGCACGATTGCGGCATAGCCGTCGCGGACATTGTCGATCCGCCGCAGCACCCAGCCGATCGGGCCGCGTCGGGGGCCGGTCGGGCGCAGCAGCACGGCGCAGAGCGCCGGCGACAGGGTCAGCGCGTTCACCGCCGAGATCAGCATCGCGGCGCTGATCGTCACCGCGAACTGGCGGAACAGCTCGCCCGAGATGCCGGGGATGAAGGCGATCGGCACAAACACCGACAAGAGGACCAAGGTGATCGCGACGATCGGCGCGGTGATCTCGGCCATCGCCTTCTTGGTTGCATCGGCCGGCGACAGATCCGGCTCTTCCTCGATGACGCGCTCGACATTTTCGACGACGACGATCGCGTCGTCGACCAGGATGCCGATCGCCAGCACCATCGCCAGCAGCGAGACCGTGTTGGCCGAATAGCCCATGGCCAGCAGCACCGCGAAGGTGCCGATGACGCTGACCGGCACCGCGACCGCCGGGATCAGGGTCGCGCGCAGGCTGCCGAGGAAGACGTAGACCACGATCACGACCAGCACGAAAGCCTCGGCGAGCGTCAGCATCACGTCGTGCATCGTGTCGGTGACGAAGATCGTCGTGTCGTAGTTGACCTGGTATTTGAGGCCCTTGGGAAAGCGTTCGCTGAGCCGGTCCAAATTGGCCTTGACGAGGGCGGCGGTCTGCAGTGCGTTGGCGCCGGGAGAGAGATAGACGCCGATCGCCACCGCCGGCCGGCCGTTGAGGCGGCTCTCGGTGTCGAGGTTCTGCGCGCCGAGCTCGACCCGCGCCACGTCGCGCACCCGCACCAGCGAGCCGTCAGGGTTGGCGCGCAGCACGATGTCGCCGAACTCGGCCGCGGTGGTCAGCCGCCCTTGGGTCTGCAAGTTGATCTGGAACTGCTGGTCATTGGCGATCGGGCGGGCGCCGATCCGGCCGACCGGCGCCTGCACGTTCTGCGCCTGGACCGCCGCGATCACATCGGCCGCGGTCAGCTTGAGGTTGTCGAGCCGCTGGGTGTCGAACCAGATCCGCATCGAATAGTTGAGCGCCCCGAACAAAAAGGCCTGCCCGACGCCAGGGGTGCGGGACAGCACGTCCATTACATTGATGATCGCATAGTTGGTGATGAAGAGCGGGTCCTGGCTGCCGTCCTCGCTGTAGAGCGAGATGAATTGGAGCACCGCCGACGATCTCTTTTGGACCGTCAGCCCTTGCAGCTGGACTTCGGGCGGCAGCTTCGAGAGCGCGGTCTGCACCCGGTTGTTGACGTTGACGGTGTTGATGTCGGGGTCGCTGCCAAGGACGAAGCTGACGGTCAGATTGTAGCTGCCGTCGTTGCCGCTCGTCGATCTCATGTAGATCATCTTGTCGACGCCGACGACCTGCGCCTCGATCGGCTGGGCGACGGCCGCCTCGACGACGGCTGCGGACGCGCCGGGATAGGTCGCGGTGACCTGCACCTGCGGCGGCACAATCTCCGGAAACTGCGCGACCGGGATGCGCAGCAGCGCCAGCCCGCCGGCAATCATGATCACGATCGCGATGACGATCGCCAGCCGCGGCCGATCGACAAAGACCGCCGAGATCATTGCTTTGCCTTCGGCTCGCTCGGCGCGGGCGCGGCCATGGCGCCGCGCGGCGCCACCGCCGGCGGCGGTGTCGCCGGGCCGGGCGACACCGGCTCGCCCGGGCGGACCCGCTGCAAGCCTTCGGATATCACCAGCTCGCCTTCTTTGAGCCCGCTGCTCACCACCGCGATCGATGGCGTCGATTGGCCAAGCTGGATGCGCCGCTGCTCGGCCTTGCTCTGGGCATCGACGACATAGACGTAATCGCCTTGCTGGTCGGACAGCACCGCGGCGCGCGGGATGGCAAGGACGGTGATCGGCTGCACGCCTTCGAGCAGCACGTTGACGAACTCGCCGTCGAACAGCTCGCGTGGCGCCGGGCTGCCCGCCGGCAAGCCCGGGATCAGCGGGTTGGGGATCGCGCCGCGCACGCTCAAGGTGTCGGTGTCGGCGGAGACCGTCGGCGACACGTAGTTCAGATGGCCGTCCTGCCCGTAGAGCCGCCCGTTCGGCAGACGCAGCTTGATCACGACCGCCTTGAAGCCGCCCTTCGGCTCGTACCGGTTGCGCAAATCGAGGGCGGCGCGCAGCGACACCGGAAAGATCACATACATCGGGTCCTGGCTGACGATCGTCGCCAGGGTGCCGGTGGTCGGCGACACGACGTTTCCTTCGGTAACCGCGGTGCTGCTGATCCTGCCGTCGATCGGGGCGCGGATCTCGGTGTACCCGAGATTGATCTCGGCCTGGCGCAGCTGCGCCTGGGCGCCGGCGATCTGCGCCGCGAGCGCGCGTTCGTCGGCCAGAGCCTTGTCGACGTTGGCCTGCTGCCCGGCAGGGGTTTTCAGAAGATACTGCGCCCGTTCGAGGGTGATCTGAGCATTGCGGTGCTGTGCGGTGAGCTGGTCGACGGTCGCCTTGTCGGCGTCGACCTGCGCCTGGAACGGCGGCTGCTCCAGACGGTACAGCAGGTCGTCCTGCTTTACCTCGGCGCCCTCGACAAACAACCGCTTGTCGAGAAACGCCGTGACCCGGGCGACGAGCGCCACCCGGTTCACCGCCTGAATGCGGCCGATGAACTCGTCGGTCTGGGTGATCCGCTGGCGCTCGGCGCGCACGACGCCGACCGCCGGCGGCGCTCCGGGCGCGGGTTGGGCCGCGGCCGCGGCCGGCGGCAGCAGAAGGATGAGCAGCAGGAGGAGACGCCGCATCGCGGTCTTATAGACCCTCGCGGCGCCCTGTCGAGCGGGAGGGGACGCGGCGGCGAGCTTGGCGCCGCTGTGGCCGATCCCAACTTGATGGTGGCGAGCACGGCAGGCAGCAGGGACGCCAGATGGCCGAAGCGCGGCTCTTTCCCCCTCCGGCGCCGACCGCCGCGGCGCCGTCGTCGCGCGCGATCGCGCGGTCGCTGCGGCACAATGCGCTTGGCGTCTTTCCGCCGGAAGCCTTCGAGGAGGAGGTCGTCCATCGCCGCTTTCTGGGCCGCGACCAGATCATCCTGAGCCGCCCCGAGGCGATCCAGCGCATCCTGATCGACAACCAGCAGAACTATCGCCGAACCGCCGCGACGGTGCGGATGCTGCGCCCCCTGCTCGGCGACGGCCTGCTCCTGAGCCGGGGCGAGGACTGGCAAGGTCAGCGGCGCGCCGCCGCCCCGGCCTTCGCCCCGCGCACCATCCCGCTGCTGGCGCGCCGCGTCGCCCATGCCGCCGCGGCGACCGTGGCGCGGCTTGCCGCGGCGGACACGAGGGAGGTCGACCTGCTCGCGACGATGCAGTCGCTCGCCCTGGAGATCGCCGGCGCCGCGATGTTTTCCCTGGACATGGAGCGGCGCGGGCCGGAGCTGCGCGCGCTGATCGTCCGCTATGCCGAGCGGCTCGGCCGGCCGACCGTGCTCGATTTTCTGCTGCCGGCGGCGATCCCGAGCCCGCGCGATCTCGCCCGCCGCCGCTTTCGCCGCCGCTGGCTGGTGGTGATCCGCCGGCTCGTCGCCGAGCGGCTGGAGCACGGCTCAGGGTCGGCGTCGCCCGACCTGCTCGACCTGCTGTCGGCCGCCGACCCCGCTCCCGATCGGCTGGCCGACCAGGTCGCGACATTCCTCCTCGCCGGCCACGCGACGACGGCGGTCGCCCTGTTCTGGTCGCTCTTTCTGGTCGCGACCACGCCCGGCGCGCAGGAGCGGCTCGCCGCCGAAGCGGCGCCGCTCGATCTCGGCCCGGACGGCGCCGCCGACGCTCTGCCGCGGCTCGTCTACGCCCGCGCCGTCGTGCACGAGGCGTTGCGGCTTTATCCGCCGGCCTTCACCCTCGCCCGCCAGGCGTGCGCCGCCGATGTCGCGGGCGGCGTCCCGATCCCCGCCGGCGCGGTGGTGCTGATCGCCCCCTGGGTATTGCATCGCCACCGCAAGCTGTGGCCGCAGCCGGAAGTCTTCGACCCGACCCGCTTTCTGCCCGGCGCCCCGGCACAAGGCCGCTTTGCCTATCTGCCGTTCGGCATCGGGCCGCGCATCTGCATCGGCGCCCAATTCGCCCTGACCGAGGCCACCCTGGTCCTCGCCGCGCTGATCCAGGCCTTCCACATCGAGCGCGCCTCGGCCGAGCCGGTCGCGCCGCTCGCGATCGTCACCACCCAGCCCGACCACCCGCCGCTCTTCCGTCTGCGCCCGCGCGCGGCGCCCGACCATCCGGCCGCCCTTCCCAGCGCGCCGCCATCACGGATAGGATGAATCTGCGGTGAGATTTTCAATCGGCAGGTTTTGATGAGAGTGAGCGTTCAGATACGTCCGAACCCCGACGTGGAGCCCGGCGGCAGATTGCTGAGCGGGATGGCGGATTACGCCCGCCGCAGCGAGGCCCTGGGGTTCCCCGGGCTCTGGGTCGGGGATTCGCTCGGCCGGGGCAGGCCGACGCTCGATCCGCTGACGGCGCTGGCCGCGCTCGCCACGGCGACCGAGCGGGTCGAGCTCGGGATCGCGGTGCTGCAGGTCTCGTTGCGCCACCCGATCGAGCTCGCCCATCGCGTGCAGTCGGTTCAGGCGCTGTCGGGCAACCGCCTGCGCCTCGGCGTCGGCAGCGGCTCGACGCGGGCGGATTTCGAGCTGCTGGGCGCCGATTACGACCACCGCTTCCGCACCTTGCGGAATTCGCTCGAGATCATGCGGCGGGCGTGGCGCGGCGAGCCGGTCAACGGCGGAGCGCTGTCGACCTGGCCCGGATGCGACGGCGGCCCGCCGATCTATGTCGGGGCCTGGCGCAGCCCGCGCTGGATCGGGTATGCGGCGAAGGAATGCCAAGGCTGGACCCCCTCCGGCCGCTACAGCAGCTGGGACGACCTCGAAGCGGGCATGCGCCTCTATCGTGACGCCGGCGGCGACAACGCCGTCCTCGCCAACGTCGCCATCGACCTCGCCGAGCGGCCCGAATCGGCGAGCCTGGCGCAGGTCGCCCATGTCTCGCTGATCTGCCCGCCCGGAGGAAGCGCGCCGGCGGCTGAAGCGGATCGAAGAGATGGGCTTCGACGAGATCCTTCTGGTCTCGCCTGCCGGCGTCCTCGAGGACATCGAGCGGGCGCGCGATCTGCTGTAGCTATTCCGCGGCCAGGCGCTCCCAATAGATCTCGCGGTGCTCCTCGCCGCCGTCGGTCCGGCGCGGCGGCGGCGAGAGGATCATGCGCTCGCCCTCGAAGCGCACCCCGCGCGCCTGGTCGCTGCCGATCCGGCTCGGGTCGGAGGCGGCGTCGACCCTGGTGACGAGGCGCGAGCCGTCGAAGGTGTAGCTGCCGCAATACGAGCTGTAGTCGCGGGCGGCGCCTGCCGGCAGCTCCGGCCGGCCGTCGCAGACGACCGACATCATGCGCCCGTCCGCGGTGAACGTCACCCGGCCCATCGCGTTGGGCCCGTAGGGCGACGGCAGCGCTGCGCCGGCCGCGTTCCGGGCCGTCGCCCGAGCCAGCTTCCAAGTGCCGACGATCGAGGCCATGCGAATGTCTCCATAAGAGAAGCAGAAGGCGGTAGAGGCTTGAACAAGCAGCCGCGGGCGGGCGCCGGGTCCGCTATTCCGCCGCGGCCCGCACCGGCTGCCGCAGGCCGTCCATGTAGTCGACGCTGACCGGCTGGTTGGTCTCGAACGGGCTCTTCAGATCGAATTCCTTGGCCATCTCGCGCACCGCCGGGAACACCTCCTGCCCCAGGAGGCGGATGCAGGTCTTGGCGTCCTGGTGCGTCACCGTGCCGTCATTGCCCCAGAAGGCGAGGATGCCGGGCCGCGTCTCTTCCAGCAGGATGCGCAATTTGGCGATCACCTGCTTCGGCGTGCCGGCGATGATCATCAATTCCTCGAGCTGCTTTTCCAAGGCCGGGCGATAGCGCGGGTTTTTCGAGCGCCCGGTGGCGAACTCGACAAAGGCGCGGCGGTTGTCCGGGCTCGAATAGCCCGAGGGCGTGCTCCACACCGGGTGGGCGAGGCCGGTGAACTCGCCCTGCATCCACATGAACTGGCGGGCGTTTTGGATCGCCTTTTCCTCGGTCTCGGCGACGTGGATCTGCTTTAAGAGCCCGTGATAGTCGGGGCCGGGCGTATAGCCCGCCTCGATCGCGGCGTTGTCGTAGATCTGCCAGATGTGCCTGGTCCGCTCGATCGGCGTGTTGAGCGCGATATAGGGATAGCCGCGCTGCGCCGCCCACAGGATCGTCTCCATGCTGATGACGCCGGGGATCCAGACGCGCGGGTGCGGCTTCTGCAGCGGCACCGCCCACGGGTTGACGACCCGGTGCTGGTAGTGCGCGCCCTCCCAGCGGAACGGGCCTTCGCGCGTCCACGCGGCGACGACGAGGTCGTGCGCCTCCTGGAAGCGCTCGCGGTTGTAGGCCGGGCTGACGCCGGCGGCCAATTGCTCCTGCCCGCCGCCGCGGACAAAGCCCGAGACCAGGCGCCCCTTCGAGATCATGTCGATCATCGCCAATTCTTCGGCGAGCCGCACCGGGTTCTCGGCCAACGGCAGCGGGTTGCCGAGCAGCACGATCTTCGCCTGCTTGGTCACCGCGGCGAGGATCGCGGCGAAGATGTTGCACTTGGCCTGCATGCAGAACGGCGCGTTGTGATGCTCGTTCAGCATGAAGCCTTCGATGCCCATCTCCTCGGCGTAGATGTAATGCTCGAGATATTCGTTGTAGAGCCGGCTGCCGGCTGCCGGGTCGAAATGCTTGTTGGAGAACATCAGCGCCGTCGCCCCGAAATCCAGGCCTTCCTGGGCCGGATAGGCCGACATCGGCTGCTCGGTGAAGTACATCAATTGCATGAGTTTCTCCGTCTCCGGCATTGCCCGCGCGGCGCGGCGCACGGCGCTCGGGAAGTCTGGCACAAATTTTATGACGGGTGCAGCCATTCTGCCGGGCGGTGCGGGCCGGACCGGCGAGGCGCACCGACCGCATCAGCCGATGCTGCCTTGTCGCGGGCCGCCGCTTGGGTCAGCCGCTACGCCGCGTATGGGCGGGTGCAGCTCGACATGCTGGCGGCGGTCTTGGCCGCGACCGAGCCGTTGCAGGATCGGACGGAGCAATAGAAGGGACGGCAATAGAAGGGACGGCGACACAAGGGACGGCGACGCGGCGCCGGCGAGCGGCGGCCCAAGCACCCCTGCGGATGAGCCGCCGTCGCGACGTTGCCGAGCGTCGGTCGCCTCGGGACGGTCAGCGCAGCTTTCCCGGTCCGGTCTGGTCCCGCGAGAGCTCGTCCTTCAGCTCCTCGTTGCGTTGCTCGAGCCATGCGGCGTACGCTGCTTCGAACTTCTCGTCGCCGGGGACGCCTGCGAGCTTCTTGTCGATCGTTACGGTTTCGCGCGGAGCAGGCTCCGGCGCCGCGGCGTCCGTCGCGGCATTGTCCAGGCCCGCCAGTGTCGGGTCGCTCAGCAGCTGGCTTTGGACCTCCGCGTTCGCGTCTTCGAGCTGCTGGCTCAACTTCGTTTCAAACGCATCCCCTCCGGGCATCTCGATTGGCGGCCCGGCTTTCACAGACATCGGCAGGATACCCAATCCGGCGACCAACGTGGCCGCGAGGGCGCCGGCCATCAGCGTTTTCATTGCATGCACTCCTCTGGTTCAATGGATCGCTGCTCCGCGGAGAGGGCCGCCTCTGGAGGCTGCTTGCGAGCAAGACCCCAGAGGCGACCGCCCGATTCTAAGCGGCAAGCGCCGTCAGGGCGAGAGAACCAAGGATGTGATCGTTCCCACGGAGTGGAGTCCAGGGGTCGCAGCCGGACAAACAGCCGCATTCCCCGTCACTTGGACGCGGTTGCGCTGCGCCACGGCAGAGAAGATCAGGCTTGCCAGGGTGGGGTTGGCCGTCGAGCCCAGCCAGATGACGCTGGTGGTTGACGTGGTTCGTCCGTAGAGCGTCGCGCCGGCGCCCGTGGAAAATGCTCGTTCGGCGTAAATGATCTGGCTGCAGATAGCGTGGGCCGGTTTCGGAGCGAGCGCCGCTCCGGTGGTGAGAGCGGCCACGAGGATGGCGGTTATCGACGTTTTCATCGCTTTCTCCCAAGAGTTCGTTAATCTTTGTTAACGTAACGACAGGCCCTATAAACCATTAACAAGGGGTGTCGTCAGAGAAACGTAAGTTAATTTATTACGGATGGCAACCGAAAAGATCACGCTCGGGCGATTGGGGAGCCGGGGGCTTCGGCGCCGCATCCTGTGCCGAGGGTGTGCTTGCCATGGCGACGGCATCTGCATAGCCTCGGCCGGCGGCGCGGGAGGGCGGCATGAAGAGCGTTACAGTCGATTATGGGAAACGGCTCGCCGATCAGCCGGAAAAGGGCCACAACCGCTGGCACGAGGCGATCGCCCCGGTGATCGAGGCCGTACCCGGCGAAGAGGTCGAGATCGAGACGCGCGACGCGTTCGACGGCCAGATCGGGCCGCAGACCACGGCCGAGGACCTGCGGCGCTGCGACTTGAACCTCGTGCACCCGCTGACCGGCCCGATTTTTGTCACAGGGGCCGTACCCGGCGATCTGCTCGAGGTCGAGATCCGCGACATGAAGCCGGCGGCCTTCGCCTACACCGTGCAGGTGCCGGGATTCGGCTTTTTGCGCGACGCCTTCCCCGACCCCTATATCGCCAAATGGTCGATCAAGGACGGCTGGGCCCAATCGGCCGACCTGCCGGGGGTGCGGATCCCGGACGGCTCGTTTGCCGGGGTCATCGGCGTCGCACCCTCCCGGGAGCTGCGCGAGCGGGTCCGGCGCCGCGAGGCCGATCTCGCGGCGCGCGGCGGCATCGCGCTGCCGCCCGAGCCCATCGGCGCTGTCCCCGGCGCCGAGCCGATCGCGTCCGAGGCGTTGCGCACGATCCCGCCGCGCGAAAACGGCGGCAACCTCGACATCAAGCAATTAAGCAAGGGCGCCCGCCTGCAGCTGCCGGTCTTTGTCGACGGCGCCCTCTTTTCGGTCGGCGACGCGCATTTCGCGCAGGGCGACGGCGAGGCCTGCGGCACCGCGATCGAGATGGCGGGCTCGATCCTGGTGCGCTTTTCGCTGCTGAAAGGCGAGGCCGAGCGCCGCGGCGTCCGGTTCCCGCGCTTCGCCCGCGACGACTACTATTTTCCGCCCGAGCTCGCCGCGCCGCGGCGGTTTCTGGCGACGACCGGCATGTCGATCCACGCCGACGGCTCGAACGAAAGCGAGAATGTGACGTTGAGCGCCAGGAACGCGCTGTTGTCGATGATCGATCTCCTGGTCGAGCGCGGCTGGAGCCGGCCCCAGGCCTACGCGATCTGCTCGGTCGCCGTCGATTTGAAATTGAGCGAGCTGGTCGACGTGCCCAACATGGTGGTCAGCGCCTTCCTGCCGCTCGACATCTTCGGGAAATGACGGCGCGGGTGACGTCGGCCGGCAGAAATCTCACCGTCGCCCCCGCGAAAGCGGGGGTCCAGGGCGGCCGTTCCAACCCCGGGGCCTCTGGATTCCCGCTTTCGCGGGAATGACAGAAGGCTGGAGACAGCACGATGGACTTCGCCGACAGCCCGGAGCATGCGGCGTTCCGCGCCGAGTTTCGCCGTTGGCTCGACGCCAACCTGCCGCCGGAGATCTGCGTCGACGACGCCGCCGACCAGCGCGTCGCGCCGGACCGCGAGACCCTCGAAAAACGCGTCGCCTGGCAGAAGAAGATGAACGCCGCCGGCTGGGTCGGGATCTCCTGGTCCAAGGAATATGGCGGGCGCGGCGCCGGACTTCATGCAGCAGGTCATCTTCGACGAGGAGTATTTCCGCGCCCGCGCCCCGGTGCTGCCGACGGCGAACGCGCTCAACCTTCTGGGTCCGACCCTCATTCACTGGGGGACCGAGGCGCAGAAGCAGCGTCACTTGCCGCGCATCCTCAACGCCGACGAATTGTGGTGCCAGGGCTATTCCGAGCCCGGCGCCGGCGGCGACCTCGCCAGCCTGCGGACCCGCGCGGTCGACCACGGCGACCATTTCCTCGTCAACGGCCAGAAGGTGTGGACCTCGGGCGCGCATTTCGCCGATTGGTGCTTTCTCCTGGTGCGCACCGACCCCGAGGCCCCCAAGCACCACGGCATCAGCTATCTGCTGGTCGACATGAAGACGCCGGGCATCACGGTGCGCCCGCTGGTGCTGCTGAACGGCCACCGGCATTTCAACGAGGTCTTCTTCGAGGATGTCGCGGTCCCGAAGGAGAATCTGGTCGGGCCGCTGAACCAGGGCTGGAAGGTCGCGATCACCACCCTGATGTTCGAGCGCAGCGGCGCCGGCGGACGCGACCATGCCGCGCAGATCGCCCGCCTCGCCGAATTGGCGAAGCAGTTCCCGAGCCGCCAGGAGCCGGCCTGGAACGAGAGCCACATCCGCCAGCAATTGGCCCAGCTCGCGATCGATGTGAAGGCGCTGCAGGTGACGCGGCTGCGGGGCCTGACCCGCCGGCTGCGCGGCGAGCCGCCGGGCCCCGAGGGCTCGATCCTCAAATTGTTCGGCTCGGAGCTGGCATTGCGGATCGCCGATTTTTCCTCGGCCCTGCTCGGCCCCTACGCCACCGTCGACGCGCCGACCGAGGCGGTGCCCGACGCGGCGCGCTGGCATCACCGCGTTTTGGGCGCGCGCCAATACACGATCGCCGGCGGCACCAGCGAGATCCAGCGCAACATCATCGGCGAGCGCGTGCTGGGGCTGCCGAAGGGGTGACCGCCCTTTGGGAAGCATGGATGATCCGAACCGGCGCCACCACATTTTTGATGAGCCGAGGCATAATCTCGGGCCCCTTGTTCGATGGTGCGGCGATGAGGAGGCGGCCGGGCAGGCGATCGAAAATGTGGTCAACGCGGCATTCAAAGATGGTGACCTGATTCTCGATGGGAGAGGGGTGTATCAGCAGGTGTTCGATATCGGCGGCAATTCGGTTACGGTCAGCGGACGCGTCATCGGCGGCACGGTGCACGTCAGCACAGCATGGATCTCTGCCTGAAGAGGGTGCCTCAAGATGGAAGCACTATCCCCTGTTGAATTGGACATAATTCGATCCATGATTGTGAAAGGATACGGATCTCGCTCTCCGTTTCTTGATCAGCTCGCGCTTGCCAGTGTAGAAAATCGGCGGATGACCGGAGTGGGAATTTTTGTGAACTTGCTCGTCGCCAAAAACGTCGATCACGTTGATGATATGAATTCAGAAGTTTCAGAGGGTTATCGAACGCGCTTACCCGCGCCCTGCGATGTTGTCGGCTTCACCCTATTCATTCGGGAGGGCTGCCTGAGCTTCCTCGAAGGTTACACCTACGGTGATGTTCGCTGGCCCAAGGAACCTCTAGAGGTGTGGGTGATTCTTGATGCGGCTCAAAGCGGTGTAGAGCAATCTCGGAAAAATGTGCCCTTCGATCTTTCGCGTGATCCTCCGGAAGTGGCCGAGATTTGGGCACGACACGCGGCGTAGCGGGCGGCTATGGGTAATATGGTCACCCTGCTGAAAAACTCTGAAAAATACGCTCTTGTGGCATTACGTGCCTCCGTCGAGGTTCCATCGCTGTTGCATTTTGATGGCCCGCCGGCGTTGTGGGCATCCTCGGCCTCGCCACTTCAACTCGACGATCATTGGGTGCGATGGCTGGGTTCGATTAGGGCAAGAAATCTTGCTGATGCAAACCTTCTTCTGATCGCAAAGGCCCCTTCAACGGCCTTAGCGATCCTTGACGATGAAAATGCCGAACTGGAAAGGTCGGTTTATTGGTTCCATATGGGACTGCTGCTGTCGTGTCGTCTGACGACGTTTGACGAACCGCTAATGCTGACTGGAGCGATCCGTGACGGGCGCGCAGAGGTGCGGAGAGTTAGCAATCCGAGCAGGGCGGCGCCCGTTCTCGGGCTCTCTGCCGAACCGGCGACACCAGATCGTTTGAGGCGGGCGTCGACGATCGCTGCGGCATTCCGTGAATGGGGCGCTTCAGGTGGGTCCTGGCGGTTCAACCGTGTCCTCCAGATTTACGCTGCTGCGCGAGCGACGCCAGATCCACTGGAGCGCATTCACCAGTTTTCGAGATGCATTGATGGGTTGATCTTGCCGGACGTGGGAAAGACGCGCCGACAGTTCATCAGCCGAACCGAGGTTTTCATCGGCCCTCGCGAGCACGTCGAAATGGGCGAAATCTACGACATACGCAGCAAGGTGGAACACCTACGAGAATACGAAATTTTAGAGCCGCCGGCCCGAACTACCCGTGTAGCGATCCTTCGTAAGGCTGCACTGATGGAACATCTCTCGCGGCATTGCATCCACCATATCTTGGCGTCGAAGTCCCTATGGCCACACTTTTCAAGTCCCGACGCACTTGAGCGCTTCTGGAAGCTCCCATTAGATCATCGGCGCAAGGTATGGGGACCCCAAACCGATCTGTCGTCCGCCTTAGCGGACTTTCATCCTGAAAACATCAGGGACAGCGATCTCGGTTTGGGATGAGAGACGATGGCTTTGAGACAATTTCCGAAAGCCTCCGCGTTAGGTTGGCTCCTACGGACGCCGCAGATCTGGAGTGACTGATGGACATCGGCTTTACCGAAGAGCAGGAATTGCTGCGCGAGACGGCGCGCAAATTCCTCGACGCCGAGTGCGACACCCGGTTCGTGCGCGCGCGCATGGCGACGGCGGAGGCGGTCACCGGCGAATTCTGGCAAAAGCTCGCCGGGCAGGGCTGGCTCGGCATCGTCTATCCCGAAGAGATGGGCGGCAGCGGGCTCGGGCTCGTCGATCTCGTCGTGCTGATGGAGGAGATGGGGCGCCGGGTCATGCCGGGGCCGTTCCTGTCGACGGTGCTGCTCGGCGGCGCCGCGATCGCCGAGGCCGGCTCGCCGGCCCAGCGCCGGCAATGGCTGCCGCGGATCGCCGCCGGCGAGGCGAAGGCCGCGCTCGCCTGGACCGAGCCCGATCTGCGCTGGGACGCGGCCGGGGTCACGCTTGCGGCGCGCGAGACCGGCGGCGGCTTTACCCTCTCGGGCAGCAAGATCTTCGTCGGCGACGCGCATCTGGCCGACATCCTGGTCGTCGCCGCGCGCACCCGCGACGGCAGCACGATGGAGGACGGGGTCAGCCTCTTTCTCGCGCCGAGAGACATGCCCGGCCTTGCCGTGAGGATGCTGCCGACGATCGACGAGACCCGCAAGCTGTGCGAGGTCAAATTCGACAATGTGGCGCTGCCGGCCTCGGCCCTGCTCGGCGAGAAGCACGAAGGCTGGGCCCCGCTGTCGCGGGTGTTGTCGCGGGCGACGGTGGCGCTCTGCGCCGAGATGTGCGGCTCAGCGCAGCAGGTCCTCGATATGACCGTCGACTACGCCAAGTTGCGCGTCGCTTTCGGCAAGCCGATCGGCAGCTATCAGGGGGTCAAGCACCAGGCGGCCGACATGCTGGTGGCGATCGAGAACGCCAGGTCGCTGACCTATTACGCCGCCTGGGCGCTCGACCAGGACCAGGACGAGGCGCCGCTCGCGGTGGCGATGGCCAAGGCCGCCGCCTCCGACATGGCGCGCCGGATCGCCGGCGCGGGCATCCAGCTGCACGGCGGCATCGGCATGACCTGGGAGCACGACCTGCAGCTTTATTTCAAGCGCGCCAAGGCCTCCGAGGTCGCCTTCGGCGACGCCTCCTGGCACCGCGAGCGCGTCGCCCGGCTGATGCGCTGGTGAACGGCGACGGCCGGCGCTGCGATGAACATCCGGCGCGGCTTCGCCCCCGAGTTTGAGCCTGGCTTGCCGACCCCGTGCGCAGCAAATCCTCGATTGCCCACGGTCGGACCAGCGACCGGTTCGCACGACCAATCGCCGTCGATTATCGCTGTCCCTGACCGCTTCCCCAGAGCGATAAATTGCTGAAGCCGCTCCGCTTCTGTCATGGTCGTGAGCTAGTGCTCAGACTCAGACACCAGATTCACCTGGTCGTCATGGCCGGGCTTGACCCGGCCATCCCCGCTCAGCGGCATGGCCGCGCCGGTTTCCGTGGATGCCCGGATCAAGTCCGGGCATGACGGTTGAAGAGCGGTGATGAATCATCTGAATGATGGGCCAGAGCACTACCTGGTGTCAATCGGGTTTGTATTCGCCTGAGGCCAGCCGGCATAGCGTAATGCGGGCGTCCGCGGCAATCGAATCGAACCAGCAATTGGCAGTGTCCTCGATCACTTCGCGCGCACGTTCAGGGACGATGCCCAGCAGGTGCTGCGCCGCGTAATAGCGCACAACCCGGTCCTTCTCATCAAGGAGCGGCAACAGGCTCAGGCGAGCAGCCGTGCCGCGCGTGCGCAACTCAGCATCAATCGCCACCAATCTCCCCGCCTCGGAAATACCAGGATCAAACTCCTTGATGGCCTGCCCTAGACTTTCTGCTGCTGTGGTAAATTCCGCAACCAACTCAGGGTCGGTCAACTTATCCAGCTTGCCCTTTTTCATTTCAACACTCCAAAACCTCGCAGAGCATCCAAGCCAAACTTATATTGATCTTTCCAATTCGTTCCGCGCAGATACTCCCTCGGGCTTCGACCCCCGTACTGAACGTTGGGCCGCGAGTACCATGAGCTGATTTCGACGTGCTTCCAATAGGGCACGCGCACCAGGTTTTCTCGGCTCTGAAGCTGTTCCTGCGTGAACACGCGCGAGTTGCCCTGCGCGTTGCGCGAAGTCGCCTGCTCCTCGACGATATGGTGTATCTCGTAGCCGCGACGCGGCTCGTCAACCGCGTCCTGGAGCTCGTCGAGCGTCTTCGGCGAGTCGAGATAAGAGAGGATGAACGGCAGGTTCTGCACGACCCATCCGGGGGCCTCCAGCACCTGCAAGAAATCCTGGACGCGCGCAGCCATGTCCGAGGCGGCAGTCGCGGCGGCCCGCGCCAGCCATTGGGCGGCCGCTCGCAGCACCGTGTTGCGCTCCCGGGCGGTGGCCGGCTCGGTCGGCGGAATTTCCGGCGGCTCCTCCAATGGCGGGCCGGAGCCGGGGCCGATGGCGGCGATCGGCAGCGGGGAGAGGCTCCCGCTGCCGTCGGACCCGCCGGCCGGGCGGAACTCGCCGCCGTCCGAGCGCCCGGCCGGCCAGCGCGGGTGCTTGGCCGGATCGAAGTCCCGGAATGACAGGACGCGTCGCAGATCAGTAGCTGGGCGACCGCTTGCTTTCTCCGAGCCGATACGCCGGTCCTCGGCTTCCAGGGCCGCCCGCGACGCATAATCGGAAAGGTCGGGGATCCGAAGGTGCAGGGCCGCGATCGCCGCCAATGCCGGCTCGCCGCCGTTCAGCGCCGCGGCGACCGATCGCAAACCGCCGAGCCGGTCTGCGATCCGGACATGACCGCCATCGGCGGTTGCAAACAGCCGGTCGAGTTCGCTGCCGTCGCGCACTGCAAAGCAATTTCCGCCGCGACGCAGCAACGGGGTGCGGCCGAGAAACAAGCCGTCCGCCGTGCAGGAAAGACCGAGCGAGCCTTCGTGACGCTCGCTCAGGCGCCAGATCATCGCCGTGGACACCCAGTCATGAAAGGACCCATTAGTACACGATTTGTTCCCATAAGTCAAGTGAAAAGACGCCGGCGGCCGGCGGCGGCCGCCGCGCAAGGGCTGGCGCGGGGATCGGCTCCGCCGCTAGTATGGCGCTGGATCGAGGATTTCCGGGCGAGGGGAGCGATGCGGATACACAACCTCTACACCGACGCCGCCGGCCAGTCGCATTTCCGCGACATCGAGGTCGAGTGGGTCGAGGAGTCGCGCAGCGGCAAATTGTCCAGGCGCCTGCCGGCGAACGGCATCATCTTCCGCGAGGTGCCGCCGACCTACGACCTCGACTGGCATCCGGCCCCCCGGCGGCAATACATCATCAACCTCGACGCCGGCGTGCAGATCACCGCCGGCGACGGCGAGGCCCGCGTGATCGGCGCCGGCGAGGTGATCCTGGTCGAGGACACCACCGGCAAAGGCCATCTGTCGAAAGCGGTCGACAGCAAGATCCGCAACTGCATCTTTGTTCCTGTCGAATAGAGGGAGGCTGACCCATGAGACTGTTGTATTTCGACGATTGGAAGCTCGGCGTGCTGAAGGGCGACGCCGTCGTCGACGTGTCGTCGGTGGTGAAGGACATCCCGCATACCGGGCCGGGCGATTTGATGAGCGGGCTGATCGCCCGTTTCGACCAGTACAAGGGCCGGCTCGCGAACGCGGCGGCGAGCGGTCAGGGCGTGCCGGTCTCCTCGGTCAGGATCCGCCCGCCGCTGCCGAAGCCGGACAATATCGACTGCATGGCGGTCAACTACATGGAGGACGGCACGCGCAGCGCGCCGGCGCCGATCAACGCCTTCCAAAAGACCGCGAACGCCATCTGCGGACCGGGCGACACGATGGTGTTGCCCGATGCGCCGGGGACGATCTTCGAGGGCGAGGCCGAATTGGCGCTGGTGATCGGCAAGAGGGCGAGCAACGTCAAGGCCGCCGACGCGATGGACTACGTCTTCGGCTATACCTGCTTCATCGACGGATCGGCGCGCGGCCTGCCGGCCCCCGGCTTCTTTCGCGATGAAGTCGCGCGACACCTTTGCCCCGATCGGGCCCTGCATCGTGACCAAGGACGAGATCGCGGACCCGCAGAAATTGCAGATCCGGCTCTCCAACAACGGCGTCCTGATGCAGAACTTCAACACCAGCGACATGGGGCACAAGATCCCGCGCTGCATCGAGTGGCTGAGCTCGGTCCACGCGCTCGAGCCGGGCGACATCGTCGCCACCGGCACCAATCACCGCGGGCTCAACCCGTTTATGGACGGCGACAAGATCGAGCTCGAGATCGAAGGCGTCGGCAAGCTCGCCTTCAACGTCAAGGACGAGCTGAAGCGCAAATGGGAACGGCGCACCCGGCTGCAGATGCATGAAGCGGCGGCGCAGAAGACGGCCGGCGCCTATCCCGACATTACCCCGCAGCAGAGCGGCAAATACGCCAAGGCGAGCTGATTCCGTTATCCTCCGCCCTTCTCCTCGTCGCCCCCACCCCGCCCCTCCCCCGTAGAACGGGGGAGGGGGACATCCCTCCCTCCCCCGCGGGCGGGGGAGGGTCAGGGTGGGGGCCGCGGACAGAGGGATCATTGCCTCAGGACGAACGATCATGACCGACGCCGGTTTCGCCTACAGCCATCTGTTTTGCTCGTCGCTGCCGGCGGCGGCGCCGCGCTGGGCCGGGTTCCCGAAATACAATTTCATCGGCGGCCACAACGACCCGTTGCAGATCCCGGCGGCGGCGTTGGCCGAGGCCGCCGACAGCGTGCTGCGGCGCGACGGCGCCAACCTCGCGCTCTACAATTTCGACGGCCCTCAGGGCTATCTCGGGCTGCGGCGGTTTGTCGTCGACAAGGTGGCGCAGCGGCCGGCGATCAAATGCTCGACCGACGAGGTGCTGATCACCTCGGGCTCGGGCCAGGCCATCGATCTGGTCAACCAGCTGCTGCTGGAGAAGGGCGACACCGTCATCCTCGAAGAGTTCACCTATGGCGGTGCGCTGACCAAATTGAAGCGGCTCGGCGTCAACGTCCTCGGCGCGCCCCTGGACGATGACGGCATCCGCATCGACGCGCTGGCGCAGCTGCTCGAGGATCTCGGCCGCCGCGGCGTCGCGCCCAAATACATCTACACGATCCCGACGGTGCAGAACCCGACCGGCTCGATCCTGCCGCGCGAGCGCCGCAACGCGCTCCTCGGCCTCGCCAAAAAGCACGGCGTCCCGATCTTCGAGGACGAGTGCTACGCCGATCTGACCTGGGACGGCGCCGGCCCGCCTTCGCTCTTCGCCCTCGACCCGGCGCAGGTCATCCATATCGGCTCGTTCTCGAAGACCCTGGCCCCGTCGCTGCGGCTCGGCTACGTCGTCGCCGGCTGGGACGTGATGAGCCGGCTCGTCGCCTGCAAGCGCGAGACCGACAGCGGCACCGGCGCGCTCGACCAGATGGTGGTCGCCGAATATTTCGCGAAGAGCTTCGACCCTCATGTCGACGGGCTGACCCAGGTCCTGCACGACAAGCTCGACACGATGGTCGAGGCCGTCGAGCGCGAGCTCGGCACAACGGTCGAGCGCATGTGGAAGCCCAAGGGCGGCATCTTCCTGTGGCTCAAGCTCCCCGACCGGATCGATGTGACAAAGCTTGTCGGCCCGGCCGCCAGGGAAGGGCTCGTCTTCAACCCCGGCCCCGAATGGTCGTGCAATCCGGCCGAGAGCAAATCGCACCTGCGCCTCTGCTTCGCGCTGCCGTCGAAGGACGACATCCGCGCCGGCGTCGCGACCTTGGCGCGGGTCTGCTACGAAGAAACCGGAATCCCCGAGCAGAGCGCCAACATCCGCCACGCCGCGCCGGGCTGAGGCCGCCCGTCGGATTGCGACAGCCGCTCCCTCCTCGCGGCGCGGCCCGCATGGCCGCGGCCTATCGCCGGCGCGGGCGATGAGCGCCATCTCGATCCGTTTCGCGACCGCCGAGGATGCTGCGCTGCTGCTGCGGCTGATCCGCGGGCTCGCCCTTTATGAGCGGGCGCCCGACGCGGTGGTCGCGACCGAGGACGATCTGCGCCGCTGGGGCTTTGGTCCGGAGCGGCATTTCGAGGCGCTCATCGCCTTTCTCGACGGCGAGCCGGCGGGCCTGGCGCTGTTTCATCCCCGGTTCTCGACCTGGCTCGGGCGGCCGGGGATGTATCTCGAAGACCTCTACGTGACCGAAGCCGCGCGCGGGCGCGGCGTCGGCCGCCGGCTGATGGCGCGGCTCGCCGCGGTCGCGCTCGAGCGCGGCTGGGGACGGCTCGATTTTCAGGTGCTCGATTGGAACCCGGCCCGCGATTTCTACCACCGGCTCGGCATGTCCCATCTCGGCGAATGGCTGCGCTACGGCGCCGACGCCGCGGCGCTGCGCCGCCTCGCCGCGCAGGATTTGCCCGAGGACTGAGCTGCCACGGCGCCGGAACGCGATAGTCGGAAAACACGCACCGGGCGCGGGCCACGGCCTCCTTCGGACCAAAGGCGCGCGCGGCGCTTCGCACCAGAGCCCTCGCGCGAACGAGATCGCCGAGCTGCGCCATCGCGATGCCGCGAAGCGCCGGCGCAGAGGCGTCGTCGCGCAACGCGACCCGGTTCAGCGCGCCAAGCGGATCGCCCGCGGCGAGCGCCCGCGCCGCGGCCGCGATCAGCGGGTCCATCGACAATTGCGCCACATTTGTCACTCCCCGCTCGCTGCCCGGCGCCGATCTATGTCGCGACCACCAGCCATGACGTGGTCTCGAGTGCGCCGATCTCGGCCGAGGAAAGCAGTCACTCCCTGCCGGTGCGGCCGTGGAAGGGGTCGGGGCCCGGGTCGCGGCCGGCGGCAAATTCGGCGAGCCGCCCGAGGTAATGGGCCCAGCCTTCGGCATGGCCGGCGCATTGCTCGGCAGTGGGCAGGCCGGTATGGGTCAGGCGCAGCAGGGTTCCGTCCGGCGGCTCTTCGATCAGGTCGATCTCAACGAGGCTCGACCCCGGCGGCACCGCCTCGCTGCCGTCCCAGCCAAAGCTGTAGGCGAGCCGGTGCACCGGCACCACCTCGCGAAAGGCGCCGCGGGCGCAGCGGGCGCCGGTGACATTGACCAGATAGAGCCCGCCGGGCTGCGGCTCGACCTGCGCCTCCGTCCCCATCCAGCGCAGGATCTTCTCCGGATCGGTCAGGAGGGCGAACACCGCGGCGGGAGGCGCGGGGACGTGCTGCTCGCGGCGGACGACGAGGGCCTCTTGCATCGGTCTCCCCCAGGGTTGCGACGGCAGCGGCGGCGATTGTCGCCGCCATTTGGCCGGTTGGCAACGCGACGGCGATTCGGGTGCGTCGCCGTCAGGCACGATGTCTTCGATGGGCAAGTCGGCACGGTGCGGAAGTGATCATTCGCCGGGCGGCGCCTGCCGCATTGCGACGTATGCGACGCGAAGCCCGGGCCTGAAACCCAGCCCTTCGTAGAAGGTGTGGACGCGGGGATCCGCTCGACCGCTCTGCATCAGCACGTGGTGGCAGTCAGCCGCCCATGCATGTTCCAGCGCAGCCAGCACCACGGCCTTGCCGTGACCTCGGCCGCGCGACTCAGGGTGAGTGACCACGTTCTCCAAGAACCCGTGGCGTCTCCCGCTGCGAAGCAGGTTGGGGGCAATGACGAGCATGCAGGTTGCACCGATCCGATCGCGATCTTCGGAAACAAATACGCGGACGCCCGGGTGCGCCAGAGTTTCCCGCCAGATGCGCTCGGCGCGATCTTGCGGCTGCGCGACCGCACTGACCTCCGACACCTCGAAAAGTGCGAGCAGAGATGATAGATCCGGAAGACGGGCGAGGCGAGCGATCGGCATGGCGGTGATCCAGATGCTTGCAGCGTGCGCCGAGACGACAAAAGAAGGAGACAATTAGCCGTGAAGCTCGGCATTCACAACTCGTCCCGGCTCGACGCCCGATCCGGCCGCGGCGTTTGAGGCGGTGAAGGCAATGGCTCTTCGCCTCGGAAGTCATGCCTCACTTTGACCGACGATAAAGATCTGCCTGGGCCCCTCGCCTGGCTGGTGGACGAGGCCGGCGCCTCGCCCGGACCTGACCGGTTCCTGGCCGAGCTCGGCGGCCGGCTCTTGGCCGACGGCCTGCCGCTGGCCGGCGGCGCCCTGACCTTGGCGCCGCCGCATCCGATCATCGCCCGCCGCACCTGGCTGTGGCGGGCCGAGACCGGGGCGGTGATCGAGGCGCTGGGATTCGCCGGCGATCCGCTCAGCCGGGCGGGGCGCGACTGGCTGGCCGGGCTTGGCCCGGTGCAGGAGGACACGGTCGGCCCGGGGCTGGCGGGTCCAGGACCGGATGCTCCGCTGCTGGGCTGGGCCGGGACCCGGCGGTTTGGCCCCGCCGAGGCCGGCCGGCTGCGCCAGGCCGGGCGCTTCGCCGTGGCGCCGTTGGCCGCGCTCACCGCGCGGGCGGCGCTGGCAGCGCTGCTCGAGGCCTATCTCGGCCGGCGCAGCGCCGCCCGGGTGCAGGCCGGCGCGCTGCGCCGCGGCGCCGGGGAAATGATCCGCGCCGCGCTGCTCTGCGCCGATCTGCGCGACTTTACGGCGCTCTCCGAGGCGACCGAGCCGGCAGTGGTGATCGCCGCCCTCGATGCCTGGTTCGACCGCATCGCCGGGGCGGTGCACGCCTTCGGGGGCGAGGTGCTGAAGTTCATCGGCGACGGCATGCTGGCGATCTTCCCGGTCACCGGCGCGCTCGGCCGAGGCCTGCGAGGCGGCGCTGCGCGCGGTCGCCGCCGCCCGCGCCGGCATGGCCCATCTCGATCTGGCGCGACAGGCGCAAGGGCTGCCGCCGCTGCCCTTCGGCGCGGCGCTGCATCTGGGCGATATATTGTGGGGCAATATCGGCTCGGCCGACCGGCTGGATTTCACCGCCATCGGCCCCGCGGTCAACCTGGTCAGCCGGTTGGAGGGGCTGTGCCGGCCGCTCGGCCGTCCGGTGCTGATCTCGGGCGCAATCGCCGCGGAGACCGCCACGCCGCTGCTGCCGCTGGGCGAGCACATGCTGCGCGGCATCGCGGCGCCCTGCGCCGTCTTCACCCTGCCGGATGCGTGAGCGGCTCGTCGCCGACAGGACCTCGCAGGTCGGGATCGCGTCGCAATCCCGCCACACTTGTCACTCCTGCCGTGCGATGCCCGGTCCTTATCTGTCTCACGACCACCGAGCACCCAAGGGAGAGAGAACGATGGCAAGACACATGACCGGGACACGTGAAGAGTGGCTGGCGGCGCGGCTCGATCTGCTCGAGGCGGAGAAGGAGCACACACGGCGCGGCGACGAGCTGGCGCGGCGACGTCGGGAGTGCGCATCGACAAGCAGTATGTTCGAGACCGACGGGGAGCGCCTCTCTGGCGGACCTCTTCGGAGGACGCTCGCAGCTTCTCGTCTACCATTTCATGTTCGGGCCCGACTACACGGCGGGGTGTCCGTCCTGCTCGGCGATCGCGGACGGGTTCGACGGCTTCGTCGTCCACCTGGCGAACCACGACGTCGCGCTTTGGGCGGTGTCGCGGGCGCCGCTCGCGAAGCTCCAGGCGTGCAAGCGGCGGATGGGGTGGACGTTTCCCTGGGCGTCCTCGTTCGGCGGCGACTTCAATTTCGACTTCAACGTCTCGGTCACCGAGGAGCAGCAGCGCGAGGGCGCCATCGAATACAACTACCGGCGCAGCGGGGCGCGTCGAGCGCGGCGCCGGTCCCGGAGCCGGTCACAAGGTTCGCGGCCAGCTGCGGAACCGATGCGCCCACCTTCTCGCGCGACAGGCCGGGATCAGCGCGTTCGCGCTCGAGGACGGCGTCGTCCACCATGCCTATTCCGCCTATGCGCGCGGACTGGACGGGCTGTGGGGCATGTACCAGTGGCTCGACCGCGCCCCCAAGGGGCGCAACGAGGCGGGCCCCTGGTGGCGTCGTCACGACGAGTACGACAAGGGCTGACATGATCGGTGTCTCTTCACTCGGACGATCGCTAGCTGCGGGCAAGCCGGTGGCGCTGAAAATCCTGCTGATCGACGCCGGGGCCGGGCGCGCGCAGGCGCTCGAGGAGCAGCTTTGCGAGGCCGGCTTTGCGGAAATCCTGCGGCGGCCGGGCGGCGCCGGCCTGACCGCGATCGTCGAGCGCGCGGCCCCCGACCTGATCGTCTTCGACCTGCCGGCGCCCGACCGCGGCGCCCTGGAAGACATCCGCGCGGTTGCGGCGGCGCACCCTGTCGTCATGCTCGCGGGCGGCGGCGACGCGGCGTTCGCCGAGGCGGCGATCGCGGCGGGCGTCTGCTCCTACCATCCCTCCGGCGCGGCGCTGGAGGGCATGAAGCCGATCGCGGCTGCGGCGATCGCGCTCTTCCGGCGGCGCCGCCGCGTCGAGATCGAGCTCGCGGCGGCCAACGCGCTCATCGACGAGCGCAGGCTGATCGAGCGCGCCAAGGCGATCCTGATCAAGGGCCGCAGGATGACCGAGCCCGAGGCCTATCGCTGGCTTCAGAAGAAGGCGATGGACCAGAACCGGAAGCTTGCCGAGGTCGCGGCGACATTCCTGGAGGAGCACGAGGCCGAGGTCGCGACGGCGGCGAAACGGTGGTGAGCGGCGCCGCCTCGCGGGCGGCCGGCGAGCCCGATCCGAGTGCGCTGCACAAGATTTGACGCCGGGCCGCCTTGCGTTTAGGCAAGGCTGCGGCGGCTTTCGCCGGGAAGATCTAGAAAATCCAGCGTTTTCACGCCTGCCGCAACGCGGCGGGCTGGCACGGCGCTTGCGTGGACAGCCGCGCCGGGCGGGCGCGCCCGACCGGCCGAACGCGGCCTAAGGGCGGGCGGCGTCCGGCGAAGATCGGCATCCCGCGAGCTGATGGCGGCTCGCCTCCGGATCGGGTCCGGCAGCGTTTCGGCGCTGAGCTTGCGAGCTGCATTATGAAACGCGCTTTCCTCAAGGCGGGCCATCTGCCGACCCTGGTCGCCTGCTTTCTCTATTTCGACGTGAGCTTTGCGGCGTGGGTGCTGCTCGGGCCGCTCGCCGTCCTGATCGCCCGCGATCTCGATCTCGACGCCGGCCAGAAGGGATTGATGGTCGCAGCGCCGGTGCTTGCAGGCGCGGTCCTGCGCGTCGCCAACGGCGTGCTCGTCGGCCAGTGGAAGGCGCGGCGCACGGCGATCGCCATGCAGCTCGTCGTCATCCTCGGGCTGCTCGCGGCCTGGATGCTGGGCGTCCACTCGTTTGCCCAGACGCTGGCGCTCGGGGTTCTGCTCGGCGTCGCCGGCGCGTCGTTCGCCATCGCACTGCCGATGGTGTCCTACTGGTACCCGCCGGAGCATCAGGGCGTGGCGCTTGGCCTCGCCGGCGCGGGCAATTCCGGGACGGTGCTGGCGTCGCTGCTCGCGCCCGCGCTGGCCGTGGCGTTCGGCTGGCGCAATGTGCTCGGCCTCGCCGCCCTGCCGCTGATCGCAGCCTTCCTGTTTTTCCTGATCGCCGCCAAGGACAGTCCGCGCTCACCGCCGCGCAAGACCGTCACCGACTACCGCCGCCTGCTGCGGGATGGCGACGCGTGGTGGCTGATGTTCTTCTACAGCGTCACCTTCGGCGGGTTTGTCGGGCTTGCCTCGTTCCTGCCGATCTATTTCCACGATCAATACGCGCTGACGCCCGGTCGCAGCCGGGTACTTCACGGCGGCCTGCGTGTTCGCCGGCTCTTTCGCGCGTCCGTTCGGCGGCGCGCTCGCCGATCGCCTCGGCGGCACGCGCGCGCTTTCGGTGATCTACGCCGTGGTCGCGGCCGTCCTGCTGACGGTCGCCCGCAGCCTGCTGCCGGCAGGAGGCGCGCTCGCCGTTCTGCTCGTCGGCATGACCGCGCTCGGCATGGGCAACGGCGCGGTGTTCCAGCTCGTGCCGCAGCGCTTCGGCCGCGATGTCGAGCTGATGACCGGGCTGGTCGGGATGACCGGCGGCGTCGGCGGCTTCTACTCTCGCCGCCAGCCTCGGCTACGCCAAGCAGTTCACCGGCAGCTACGCCTTCGGCTTTGTCATCTTCTCGCTGCTGGCGCTCGCCGCCTGGGGCGGGATCGCGGCGGTGCGCCCGCGCTGGCGGCAGGACGCCGCCCGGCTCGCCGGCGCGCGCGTCTGAGGGAGCGCTCGATGAACATGGATCGGACCCGCGCCGGCGTCTCGTCGTCGTCGGCAACGGCATGGCCGGCATGCGCACGGTCGAGGAACTGCTCAAGCGCGCCGCCGGCGATTACCGCATCACCGTGTTCGGGGCCGAGCCGCAGGTCAACTACAACCGCATCATGCTGTCCAGCGTGCTGGCCGGCGACAAGAGCCTCGACGAGATCGTCATCAACTCGCGCGAATGGTACGCCGAAAACGGCATCCGCCTCGTCACCGGCGATGCGGTCGTCGGCATCGACCGCGACGCGAGGACGGTGACGGCCGCCAGCGGGCTCGACGGTTTCGTATGACCGCCTGCTGATCGCCACCGGCTCGAAGCCGCTGGCGCCGCCGATTCCCGGCCTCGGGCTGCCCGGCGTCTGCGCCTTCCGCGACATCGCCGATGTCGACAAGATGCTGGCGGCCGCGCGCACGGCACACGCGCGCCGTGGTGATCGGCGGCGGCCTGCTGGGCTCGAAGCCGCCTGGGGCCTGAAGCAGCGCGGCATGTCGGTGGCGCTCGTCCATCTGATGCCGACCCTGATGGAGCGCCAGCTCGACGCGGCGGCCGGCCAGCTTCTCCAGCGCGACCTCGACCGGCGCGGCATCGCGTTTTTCACCAACGGCCAGACCGAGGAAATCCTCGGCACCGAGCGCGCCGAAGGCGTGCAGCTCGCCGATGGCCGCTTCGATCCCGGCCGATCTGGTGGTGCTGGCCATCGGCATCCGGCCCAACATCGAGCTGGCCAAGGCGGCCGGGCTGGAAGTCAACCGCGGCATCGTGGTCATCGACGACATGCGCACCAGCGATCCGGATATCTTCGCCGTCGGCGAATGCGTCGAGCATCGCGGCCAGGTGTTCGGCCTGGTCGCCCCGATCTGGGATCAGGCCAAGGTGTGCGCGGCGCAGCTCGCCGGCGACGAGACCGCGGCGTTCGCCAGCCAGGCCCTCGCCACCAGCCTCAAGATCACCGGCATCGACGTGTTCTCGGCCGGCGCGCTGATGGCGGAGGACCAGAACGACGACGAGATCACGCTGCGCGACGACGGCTGCGGGCTCTACAAGAAGATCGTGCTGCGCGACGGCCGGCTGGTCGGCGCGGTGCTCTACGGCGATGTCGCCGACGGGCCGTGGTATCTGCAGTTGATGCGCGACAAGCGAGGACGTCAGCGCGCTGCGCGAGCGGCTGGTGTTCGGCCGCGCCTTCGCCGATGCCGGCCCCGGCAAGACGGCGGCGGCCGACTGTGCGGCCATGCCGGACGACGCGCAGATCTGCGGCTGCAACGGCGTCTCGCAAGGGCGACGATCGTCGCGCGCGATCTGCGACAAGAAGCTCACCTCGCTGGCCGAGGTCCGCGCCCACACCAAGGCGTCGGCGTCCTGCGGCCAATGCACCGCGCAGGTCGAGGGGCTGCTCGCGCTTCGCCGCCGGCGCCGACGCCAGGGCCGACCGAGAAGACGCTGTGCGAATGCACCGATGCCGGCCACGACGAAATTCGCCGCGGCATCATCGCGCAACAGCTCAAGACCATGGACGCCGTGCGCGCCGCCTTCGGCTGGAAGACAGCCCGAGGGCTGCCACAAATGCCGGCCGGCGCTGAATTATTATCTGCTCTGCGCGTGGCCCGGCGACTATCGCGACGATCAGCGCTCGCGCTTTGTCAACGAGCGCGTCCACGCCAACATCCAGAAGGACGGCACCTATTCGGTGGTGCCGCGCATGTGGGGCGGGCTGACGACGCCGGGCGAACTGCACGCCATCGCCGTCGGTCGCCGAGAAGTTCGCCATCCCGACCGTCAAGGTCACCGGCGGCCAGCGCATCGATCTGCTGGGCGTCAAGAAGGAAGACCTGCCGGCGGTGTGGGACGATCTCGGCAAGGCCGGCCTGGTCTCCGGCCACGCCTACGGCAAGGCGCTGCGCACCGTGAAGACCTGCGTCGGCAGTCGGAATGGTGCCGCTTCGGCACCCAGGATTCGACCGGCCTCGGCGTCAAGCTGGAAAAAATGTGCTGGGGCTCGTGGACGCCGCACAAGGTCAAGCTCGCCGTCTCGGGCTGCCCGCGCAACTGCGCCGAAGCGACGATCAAGGATCTCGGCGTGGTCTGCGTCGAGGCCGGCTACGACATCATGGTCGGCGGCAATGGCGGCGTCGAGGTGCGCGTCACCGATCCTGCTGGCGCGGGTGGCGACGCGAGCAGGAGGTCCTCGAATATGCCGGCGCCTTCATCCAGCTCTATCGCGAGGAGGCGCATTACCTCGAGCGCACCGCGCCCTGGGTCGCGCGCGTCGGCGTCGACTATCGTCAAGCAGCGCCTGGTGGAGGACGCCGAAGGCCGCCGCGCCCTCCACGCGCGCTTCCTCTACGCCCAGAGCTTCGTGCAGGACGATCCCTGGGCGAGGCGCGCCAAAGGCGAGGACGCCCATGAATTCGCCCGCCTTCCGGCGCTGGCGCGGGCCTGACCATGGATATCGCGTGGACCAACATCGGCCCCCTCGCCAACATCCCGGCCCAGGGCGCGCGGCGGTTGTGCTTCGGGCATCAGATGCGTCCGATCGCCGTCTTCCGCACCGCCGCCGACGCGGTGTTCGCGCTGATCGACGAGTGTCCGCATCAGCGGGGGCCGCTGTCGGAAGGCATCGTCGCCGGCGAGACCGTGACCTGTCCGCTGCACAACTGGGTGATCGGCCTCAGGGACGGCGCGGCGCTTGCGCCCGACGAGGGCGGCGCCGTCCCGCTGCCGGTGCGCATCCTGGCGGGCGAGGTGCATGTCGGCCTGCCGCGCGGGCCGGAGCGCGCCGCGTGACCATCCGCACGACCTGCCCCTATTGCGGGGTCGGCTGCGGCGTCGCAATCGTCGACGGCGCGCCGCGCGGCGACCGCGATCATCCGGCGAATTTCGGGCGGCTGTGCTCGAAGGGCGCGGCGCTGAACGATGCGCTGGCGCTGCCCGATCGCCTGACCGCGCCGCTGCTGCGCGGCCGGCGCGCGAGCTGGGACGAGGCGCTCGATCATATCGCCGCCGAATTCGCGCGCATCGGCGAGGCCGACGGACCCGACGCGATCGCGTTCTACGTCTCCGGCCAATTCCTCACCGAGGATTACTACGTCGCCAACAAGCTGATGAAGGGCTTCATCGGCTCGGGCAACATCGACACCAACTCGCGGCTGTGCATGGCGTCGGCCGTGGCCGGCCACATCCGCGCCTTTGGCGAGGATGTGGTGCCGGGCTGCTACGAGGATCTGGAGGAAGCCGACCTCGTCGTCCAGGTCGGCAGCAACATGGCGTGGTGCCATCCGGTGCTGTATCAGCGCCTGCTGGCGGCGCGCGAGCGGCGCGGCGGCAGGATCGTCGCCATCGATCCGCGCCGCACCGCCACCGCCGAGGCCGCCGATCTGCATCTGCCGCTCGCGCCGGGCGCGGACGTGCTGCTGTTCAACGGCCTGCTGGCGCACCTGGCCGGGACCGGCGCGCTCGATCGCGGCTGGATCGAGACGCCATGTCGCGGGCTTCGAGGAGGCGCTGGCGGCGGCGCGCCGATCGGCGCCGACGGTGGAGCTGGTCGCGGCGAAGGCCGACCTCGACCCCGACGCCCTGCGCCGTTTCTACGATCTCTTCGGCCGCACCGAGCGCGTGGTCACGCTCTATTCGCAGGGCGTCAACCAGTCGGCGAGCGGGACCGACAAGGTCAACGCCATCCTCAACTGCCATCTCGCGACGGGGCGGATCGGGCGCGCCGGCATGGGGCCGTTCTCGCTTACCGGGCAGCCCAACGCGATGGGCGGGCGCGAGGTCGGCGGCCTCGCCAACCAGCTTGCCGCCCATATGGGGTTCACGCCCGAGGATATCGACCGCGTGCGCCGGTTCTGGGATGCGCCGCGGATCGCCGCCCGACCCGGCTGCAAGGCGGTCGATCTGTTCGACGCGGTCGCCGACGGCCGGGTCAAGGCGGTGTGGATCGCCGCGACCAACCCGGCCGACAGCATGCCGCGCGCCGGGCGGGTGCGCGAGGCGCTGGCCAAATGCCCCCTGGTCATCGTCTCCGACGCCTGGCCGACCGACACCACCGCGCTCGCCGATATCGTGCTGCCGGCCGCGAGCTGGGCCGAGAAGGACGGGACCGTCACCAATTCCGAGCGGCGCATTTCGCGCCAGCGCGCCTTTCGCGCCAGCCCCGGGGCGGCGAGGCCCGACTGGTGGATGTTTGCCCAGGTGGCGCGCCGCATGGGCTGGGGCAAGGCGTTCCCCTACGCTCGCCCGGCCGAGATTTTCCGCGAGCACGCGGCGCTGACGGCGTTCGAGAATGACGGCCGGCGCATGCTCGATCTCGGCGCATTGGCCGATCTCGACGACGCGGCCTACGACGCGCTGGCGCCCTTGCAGTGGCCCTGCCCGAAGCCGGGCCGGGGCTGCGACGGGCCGCGGCTGTTCGCGCGCGGCGGCTTTCCGACCGCCGATCGCCGCGCCCATATGCTGCCGCTCACGCCTCGCGCCGACGACCGGCGCGCCGACTATCCGCTGACGCTCAACACCGGCCGGGTGCGCGACCAGTGGCACACCATGACCCGCACCGGGCGCGTCCCGCAGCTGATGACCCATGTCGCCGAGCCGCGGCTGGCGCTGCATCCGCGCGACGCGGCCCGGCGCGGCATCGCCGACGGCGGCCTCGCGCGGGTCGAAAGCGCGCATGGCGAGGCCGTGCTGCGGGTCGCGCTCGATCCGGCGATGCGGCCCGCAGACGCGTTCGCGCCGATGCATTGGACCGACCAGTTCGCCTCCTCGGGGCCGGTCGGCCGGCTCGTCCATGCATTGGTCGATCCCCTCTCGGGACAGCCGGACCTCAAGGGCACCAAGGTGCAGGTCGCGGCCGTCGCCGAAACCTGGCGCGGCGTCCTGCTGCGGCGCCGCGACGGCGCGCCCGCGCTGCGCGGCGGCGCCTGCTGGTCGAAGGCGCCGATCGCCGCGGGCTTTGCCTTCGCGCTCTCGGGCTGGGCCCCGCTGGCGGCGCAAATCGGCTCGGAGCAGGATTTGCGCCGGCTGCTCGAGGCCCCGGCCGGGGCCGAGCTCCTCTCGTATTGCGACCCGAAAAAGTCGGTTTTCCGCTATGCTGGGGTGGTCGACGGCAGGCTGGAGGCTTGCGTGTTTTTTGCGTCGCCGGGCGCCGCCATCCCCGAGGCCGACCGGGCGCGAGGCCTGCTCGGCCGGCGGCTCGAGCCGCGGGTGCGGCTGGCGCTGCTGGCCGGGCTGGAAGCCGCGGCGGGGCCGCAGCGCATGGCTCGTCGGCGCCGGCTTTTCGGGAGGGCGGCTGCAATCGGCGATGTGACCCGCGCCGGGAGCCTGACGGGCGCGCTCGCCGGGCTGACGATACTGGTCCCGGAAAGCCGGGAGCTGGACCTCTTCGCCGCCATGCTGGAGGCGCAGGGCGCCGTCGCGGTGCGCTGCCCGCTGGTGCAGATCCTCGACCTCGAGGACACGACGCAGGCCGAGGCCTGGATCGAGCGGCTGATCGCCGGCGCCTTCCAGGATGTCGTCTGGTTGACCGGCGAGGGCCTGCGCCGGCTTATCGCGATCGCCGAGCGCGGCGGGCGGCGCGCGGCCCTGGTCGCCGCGCTGGCCCGGGTCCGCGCCATCGCGCGCGGCCCGAAGCCCGTGCGCGCCCTGCGCGAGCTGGGCCTCGCCCCCGGCCTGGCGGCGACCACGCCGACCTCCCAGGGCGTGCTCGACGCGCTCGCCGGCGAAGACATCGGCGGCCGCGCCATCGGCGTGCAGCTCTACCCGGGCGGCGGCGCGGCGGCGTTGCTGGCGGGCCTGCGGGCGCGGGGGGCGGCCGCGTTTCCGGTGACCCCCTATCGCTACGCTTCGCAGACCGAGACCGGACGGGTGGTCGAGGCGATCGGGCGGCTCGCCGCCGGCGGCATCGACATGGTCGCGTTTACGAGCTCGGCGCAGGTCGACCGGCTGGTGGCGGTCGCGCGGGAGGCCAGGCTCGAGGCGGCGCTCAGCGCGGCCTTCGCGCGCATCCGCATCGCCGCGGTCGGCCCGGTGGTGGAGGAGACGCTGCGCCGCCACGGCGTCGCCGACATCGTGCGCCCGCCGGGCAGCTTCCATCTGAAGCCGCTGGTGCGGGCCATCGCCGCCGCCTGGACGGCGCGGTAGGAAGGCGGGCCATCGACGCAGGGTCGCCCCGGCGGCCCTGGCCGCTACCCGAGCACTCGCCTCGCGGCCGCTGTCGGAGGCCTGCCGGATCGCGTCGACCAGGCGGTGCAGCTCGACCGCGGTCGCGAAATCCGGCGGGCCGCCCTCGCCGCCGCCGGTCGCCCGATCCCGGATCGCCTGCGCGAATTGCGCGTACATGCGGCCGACATTGGCGGCCTCGCCCGAGGGCGCGCCGGGCGCGGCGACCGCCGGGCGCTCCGGCGCGGCGATCGGCGCCAGCGCGTCGCCGCCTTTCGCGCCATAGAGGGTGACCTCGCTCAGCTGCGGCGAATCTTCGCCCGTGGCGGCCAGGGTCCCGTCGCGGCCGTAGATTTCCATGCGATAGCCGCTGCCGGCGAACGGGATCGCGCCGATATGGACCGACGCGACGGCCCCGTTGGCCAGCCGGCCGCTGATCAGCACATTGTCGGGGGAGGTGACGTCCAACAGCGTCTGGGTCCCGGTGTCGAGCCACTGCCTCGCCTGGGTCGCCACCACCGCGCTGAGGCGGGCGAAGTCGCCGGCGACAAAGCGCATCGCGTCGACCGTGTGGCCGTTGGCGATGGTCAGGGTGTTGGCCCCGAGCTCGGCGTCGCGCTGCCAGGTGCGGTGCGAGGGCCGCGACAACACGCCCTCGCGCATCAGGCTGACATGGACCGCCATCACCTCGCCGACAAAGCCGGCCGCGACCAGCTCCTTCATGCGGGTCACCGCGGGATTGACCCGGGCCTGCAGGCCGACCGCGGTGACGAGCCCGTTCGCCTCGGCGAGCGCGGCCAGCTCCACCGCCTCGGCCGTGGTGCGCCCGAGCGGCCATTCGCAATAGACGTGCTTGCCCGCCTCCAGCGCCGCCCGGGTCGGCGCGTGGTGCGAGGGCACGCGCACCACGACGGCGACCGCGTCGATCTGCGGCGAGGCGACCATCCGGCGCCAATCGTCGAAGGCCAGCCGGGCGCCCCAGGCGCGGCGCGCCGCCTCGGCGCTGTCGGCCCTGGTGGTGCAGACCGCCGCAAGCTCGACATCCGCGCCCGCGCGCAGCGCCGGCAGGTGGGAACGGGCCGACCAGGTCCCGCTGACGCTGGCCCCGATCAGGCCCAGCCGAATCTTCTCCGCCATCTCGCTTCCCTCCCGAAAACGCCGCGCAATCGCCGCGGCAGCTTAGCCCGCCGAGGGCGAGGCGGACAGCCGCTCGCCGCCGACGCGCCCTGGCCTTCCTGTTTTTTCAGGGAATCTACAGGCGGTCGCGGCCTTCTCGTTCGCGTCATCCCGGCCTTCGCCGGCGTGACGATCTACGCGGCTGGGCAAGAATCCTTCGGCAGCCGGTCCACTCGTCTTCCCCGGCGAAAAGCCGGGGTCCATGGTTCCGCCGCACGAGCTTGTGATCGTTGGCGAGACACTGCAAATCGCATGAGAAGCTCGCGGCAGCCGAGCCATGGGTCCCGGCTTTCGCCGGGACAGCGGGAGCAAAAGTCGCCAATTTTTCATCTCGACCTGGATACTTGCCCAGCCTCTGCGCGGGCCCCGCCCCTCGCAGCTCCGCCGCTAGTTTCTTGTCCGAAATGTGTAATTGCAGCTTGGCGATACGATATGCGCGGCGACATCGCTTCCCTGGATGCGCCCGGTCATCCGGACAAACCCCTTGCGGGCGCGGGCGGAGGCCTTGAAGACCCCGTTTTCGCCGACCCTGCCGCGCAAGGCGGTGTCGAAGCGCGGGACATAGGCGAACCGGACCTCGCCCCTGGATACCGTCAACGGGTAAAGCGCCCCCGGCGGCGGCGTGGCGCAGTCCCCCTTGATGATCTTCGTCAGGGCAAGCTCCCCCATGTACTGGCCGTCGAACCCGGCCGGGCCCTGCGCCCAGGCGGCGCCCCCGAGCCCGGCCGCGAGCAGCACGCCCAGCCCCAGCCATTTCCGCATTCCGCTCTACCCTTTCCGATCCCGCGCGCGGGCGGCAAGCCGCAGCGTCGCGCAGCGGCCGCCGCCGATGTTTGCGCCAACGGGCTTCGCCAACGCAAGCGTATCCCGGCGTTGCATTGCGGGCCGGCCTCAGGCAATCCGGTCGAGCCCACTTGCCGCTCTCCGGCCCGCCCGGCTGCCCGCGCCACAGCGCCGTCTCGGGGCGAGAATGGCATGCTATTACGGCAATATTGCCGTCGCCCTGCGCTATTCGCCGTGGCAACCGAGCTGGCGAGCTGCAGGTCCGAACCGACGGCGCCTGGATTGCCGATGCCCGACCTCAAATCCGGCGCGGCCTTCGGCGACACGCCAATTCGAGCTGCACGATCGTCGGCACAAGCCATTCGGCGCGCCCGGGAGGCTCGGCTGCCAGCGCCATCCCGATCGGAGAGCCGATCAGCCATTCGATCCAGGCCGAGGTATCGACGAGCCGCATCAGACCCGGTCGTCCCGGTCGCGAAAGCCCTCCCGGTTCGCGCCGCGCGCCAGACCGGCGAGGTCCTCGGGCTTCGGAACCGGCACGAGCAGCACGCCCTCGCCTTTAGGAATAAAAGCGAGCTCCTGTCCGGCCTGCCATCGCCGCGCGGTCCGCACGGCCTTCGGGATGGAAATCTGGAACTTGGCCGAGAGCCTGGCCGTATCGCCTGCGCGCATTACGGTAATCCCATCGATCAGCAGATCGTAAGATATGGAGACGAGCCACTCGGAGTCGACGCCGTTCTTCAATGGCCCGGTCCGCCGGTTCCCCCCGCCGCCGTGGGGCGAAGAGCGGATCGTCGCGACCGGGCAAGTCGAGCACCGGTTCATCAGGGGCTGCTTGCGCGGTTCGAGGCGGGCGCTGTCGCATCATTGCGGCGCGGCCTTCGGCAACGCGCCGGCGGCGGCGTTGAGCGAGGTCGAGCAGGCGATCGAAGCGTGGCTCGCGGCGGCGCGCGAGGACGCCCTGCCGATCCCGGAGCCCCACTACCGCGCGCCGACACGTGCCGTCGGCTGAGGCGGTCAAAGCAGATGTTGTGTCGCGGTCGCCCCGGCCGCCCAGCAGCTCTACCGCATGGCCTCCGCGCACCGCCTCGGCCGCGAGGATTTCTCCGCCGTCTACAAATTCCTCAAGCCGTCCTCCGACGACGCCCCGGTCTGACCCGAGCGCCGCGCCCCGGCCCGCCGCCGCTGTTCTCGCTGTTATTTGTAGGGAATCTGACAGCGAACCGCATCCTCCCTCCCGGACTTCGCCGCCCGCGCCGCGGCGCCGGCTCGGGCGAGGATGGCATGCGATTGCGGCAATTTTGTCGTTGTCGTGATCAGGCTGGTGGCGAGGAAGCCTCGCCGGCGTATCGCTCGAACATGAACTGGAAGGTCCGCTCGACCTTGTCCTCCCAGATCCGGCGGTCGTAAACCTCGGGCAGCCCGTCGTATTCCTCGCGGATGGTCTGCCGCACATCGGCCTTGGCGCTCTCCTTGAGCCGCCAGTCGAGGACCAGCTTCTCGCGCTTGAGCTTAGCCAGCAGCTTCCGCGCGATCGCTTTGACCTCGACCTCCTGCGCCTTGGTTAATTTGGGCTCGGGTTTGGTCAACAGATCGAAGATCGCCAGCTCCTCCTCGTCGAGCCCCTCGCGCGCGGCCCGCTGCTCCTCATGGGACATGCGGCGGATGAAGTCGAGGAGCTGCTCGAAGAGCTGCTCGACGCTGGCGCTGCCGGCATTGTATTCGGCGATCATTGCTTGGAAGCGGTCGAGCAGGTCGGCGCGGGTCGGGTTGCGCCGGATCATGTCGCCGAGGCGCTGCTCCACCTGCGCCCGGAGGAGCTGCACCTTCGTCCGTTTCTGCCCCTTGCGGAACGCGGCCGACAATTTCTCGAAATCAATCGCGCGCAGGTCGAACAGGCCGGAGAAATCATCCGTGATCGGGGCGCGGATCGCATGCCCGATGATCGACTCGTCGAGCAGGGTCTCGATGTCGTCGAGCACGCCGGACACGTCCGCCCGCTTCGTCAATGAGCGAAGCCGCTCGGCAACCACGTGCAGCACGGCGATGTCGGCGGTGAACGGAGCGACGCGCGGGTCCGGCAGGGCCGCCTTGTAGAGCTTCCACGCCTGGGCCTCGAGCCGTAGGTAAGCCTGTTTCTGCGCATCGGTGCCCGCGAGCGCGTCGGTCGCGTCCGCGAGCCCTTGCAGCCGCGCCATTCCGGTCGTCTTGAAAATTGCGGCGGGCTTTACGCCGCGCGCCTCCGCAAACGCAAGAACCGCATCGAGCGCCTTCTGCAACTCGGCGATGAGTGCCGCCTTGTCCTTGATCGGCATTTCGCCGGAGCCGGTGCCGCGCGCATAGATCGCGAGCGCCCGCTGCAGGTTCCGGAACACGCCGACGTAATCGACGATCAGCCCGGCTTTCTTGTCGCCGCAGACCCGGTTCGCGCGCGCGATCGTCTGCATCAGCGTGTGGTTCTTCATCGGCTTGTCGAGATAGATCGTGGAGCACGACGGCACGTCGAAGCCGGTCATCCACATCGCGCAGACGAACACGAGCCGGAACGGATCGTCCGGGTCCTTGAACTTCTCGTCCATCTTCTCGTCGTTCATCCGCCGGCGGTGCGGCGCGATGTCGAGGCCCCTTGCCGCCATGTCGGCCTGCTCGTTCTGGCCGGCGCTGACGACCACCGCCATGTCGGTCGCCTTCATCCAGGCGATCTTCGGCTTCCTGCGCGGTCGCGTTCGTCGTCGGAGAGTCCGGCCAGCGCCGCTTCGAGCCGCGCGATCTCGGCGTTCCAGCGCGGCGCGGACCTTTTCGTGCATGCGCAATGCCGTCGCCTTGTCGATCGCGATGAACATCGCCTTGCCGCGATAGCCGCGCCCGACGAAATGGCGCACGAGATCCTCGGCGATCTTGTCGAGCCGGTCCTCGCGGGTGATCAGCTGGTATTGGCGCGCAGAAGCGCTTGCGCGAGCTCGCGCTTCCTGCTCCTCGTCGAGTTCGGCCGTCCTCGATCAGCCGGTCGAGGTCGTCGTTCAAATCCTCGTTGGCGAGCTGAAGCTCGGGAATGCGGTTCTCGTAGTAGAGCGGGACCGTCGCGCCGTCCTCGATCGACTGCGCGAAGTTGTAGATCGAGACGTAGTCGCCGAACACCTCCTTGCGTCTTCTCCTCGCCGGCGATCAACGGCGTGCCGGTGAAGCCGATGAAGGCGGCGTTCGGCAGCGCGCGGCGCATGTTCGCGGCGAGCATGTCGTACTGCGATGCGGTGCGCCTCGTCGGTGATGACGATGATGTCGCGGCGGTCGGAGAGCACCGGATAGGCCTCGCCCTGCGCGGTGCCGAACTTCTGGATCAGCGTGAAGACGTAGCGCTCGTTGCCCTGCGAGCAGCGCTTCAGATGCTCGCGGGTCTGCGCCTGCACCTCCTCGCGCTCCTTGGTCAGCGCGCCGCAGGCGGCGAAGGTCCCGGCGATCTGGTCGTCCAGTTCGTCCGGTCGGTGACGATCACGAAGGTCCAGTTGCCGGGCTTGCGTGCGCAGCACCTTCTGCGCGAAGAAGCAGCATCGACAGGCTCTTGCCGGAGCCCTGGGTGTGCCAGAAGACGCCGAGCCTGCCGCGCGTTCTCGGCGATCTGGTCGACTGCCGCGACGGCGCGGTTGACGCCGAGGAATTGGTGGTTCTTGCGCGAGCTTCTTGTCGAGCCCGCCCTGGCCCTCCTCGAAGAGCGACGAAGTTCTCGACGAGGTCGAGCAGCCGCTCCGGCGTGGCCGATGCCGCGGATCGCCGTTTCCAGCCCGACGGCCGGCCTCGTCCTCGCTCTCGGCCTTCTTCCACTCGATGAAGTGCTCGTAGGGCGCGTGCGTCGCGCCGACCTTGGTCTCGATGCCGTTCGAGACGATGACAGCGCGCGTTGTAGCGAAGAGCTGCGGGATGTCGTCGCGGTAGTCGCGGATGTTGTCGTCGTAGGCGTCCCTGACGTTCTCGCCCGGCCCTTCAGCTCGATCAGCAGCAGCGGGATGCCGTTGACGAAGCCGACCAGGTCGGCGCGGCGCTTGTACAGCTCGCCCTGGAACCAGACCTGTGCGCGAGCAGGAAATCGTTGGCGCGCGGATCGCGCCAGTCGATGATGCGGGCGATCTCGGTCTTCCGCTCGCCGTCTTCGCCGCGCAGCTGGACCGGCACGCCGTCCTTCAGCAGCCGGTGGATTTCGGATTGGCGTCGGTCGGGAGCATCGCCGAGCGATCCCGCGCGATCTCGGCGGCGGCGTCGTGCAACGCGTCGGGCGACAAATCCGGGTTGAGTTTCCGCAGCGCCGCCCACAGCCGGTTCGGCAATACCGGCTCGCGCATGCTGGCGCGGCCTTCGCTGCCGCCGGCGCCGAATGTCTCCCCCTGAAGATTGGCGTGGCCCCAACCCAGCGCCCGGAACAATTCGACGGCCGGCCCTTCGACCGCCGCATCCTCGGAAAAGCCGGAATAGCGCGGGGCGCTTTCGGGGAACGCAAAGTTGCCGCCCACCGTCATTTATCCAGCATCGCCGCGACGGCTTCGACAAACCGGCGCGCCGTATCGATGCTGGCGCGGGCAAGCTCGGACGGAACATGGGAGTCGGCGCCGGTCTCGTAATCGGCAATGGCTTTCAGATTATAGGCGCGGCCGAGGAAGGCTTGCAGCTCCGGATCGAAGCGCGGCTCGTCCTTCACCAGGCGCCGCGACTCGTTGCGCACCCCGCGATGCCGCTTGATGATCCGACCGGTGCGTTCGACGATCACCGCGTGGGCCGCGTGCAGCCCGGCGAGATAGGCCGCGCGGCCGGCCTCGTCGGACCAGTCGTCGTCCAGCATGTCCTCTGCCTTCAACAGAAACTCGCGGGCCTTGTCGAGGAAGGCGGAGGCTTCCGGGGTCACAAAACAACGCCCTCCGAGCGCAGCGCCAGCATCAACGGAGTGCGCGCGTCATAGGAGCCGGCGCGGTACGGCATGGCGTGGACGAGTTCGCCGGTTTCCTTGAGGATGCCGGTGCCGAGATCGGCCAACCGGTCCATTTCGGCAAACCGGTCGGTCAAATCGTAGAGAAAGACCGCGAGGTCGTAATCCGAAATGGCGATGCGCATCGCCGCGGGCCCGCGAGCCGAACAGCAC
>CAVQSZ010000013.1:0-107419 GCA_963716115.1 uncultured Alphaproteobacteria bacterium | reverse complement strand
TCTCGTCGAGAGCCGTGGAAGACCACCACGTCGATAGGCCGGAGGTGGAAGCGGGGCAACCCGCGCAGCTGACCGGTACTAATCGCTCGAACGCGCTTGACGCCCCCCAGGAAAACCGCCGCGCGCAGCGGCAAAGCCCCGCCGCGCGCCTCGCCTTCCAGGGCCTCGCATTCCAGGGCCTCGCGCCCAAAGGGCCTTGCGCCCAAGACCCTTCCCCCCCGCTCACACACAACCCCGCGGAGGCCGCGCCGGCCTGGTGGCCATGGCGAGGGGCCAAGCACCCGATCCCATCCCGAACTCGGCCGTGAAAACCCTCAGCGCCGATGGTACTGCCGCTCAAGCGGCGGAAGAGTAGGTCGCCGCCAGGCCCGCCCGGCCCCCGCAAACAACCCCTCACCCAACCCAACCCAAACCCCACCAGCCCCCCGCGGGGTGGAGCAGCCCGGTAGCTCGTCAGGCTCATAACCTGAAGGTCGCAGGTTCAAATCCTGCCCCCGCAACCAACCCCCCCTTCCCACATCGCCCGCCTGCATTGGAGATGGCCATGGCGTCAACGGCGACGGCAATCCAGGCGCAGATGTCCGCCGAGGAATGGCGGACCCGGTGCGACCTCGCCGCCTGCTATCGCCTCGTCGAGATGTTCGGATGGTCGGACCTGATCAACACCCGCATCACCGCGCGGGTTCCGGGGCGGCGCGACCATTTTCTGATCAACCCTTACGGTTTGCTGTTCGACGAGGTCACCGCCTCGTCGCTGGTCAAGATCGACGCCGACGGCGCCAAGGTCGAGCCTTCGGACGCCGAGGTCAACAGCGGCGGGTTCGCGATCCCCGGCGCGGTGCACCTGGCCCGCCCGGAGGCAGCGTGCGTGCTGCACACCCACTCGATCGCCGGCTGCGCCGTGTCGATGCAGCAGGAGGGTCTGCTGCCGCTCAACCAGCACGCGCTGCAGGTGATCGCGGATGTCGCCTATCACGATTACGAGGGCACGGCGCGGCATCCCGAGGAGCGCGCCCGCTTTCTCGCCGATTTCGGCGACCGCCACATCATGGTGCTGCGCAATCACGGCCTGCTGGTCGTCGGGACCAGCATCGCCGCGGCCTTTATCGCGACCTATCGGATGGAGCGGGCCTGCGCGATGCAGCTCGCCTTCCAGCAATCGGGGGCGGCGCTCCACCCGCTCGGCGCGCAGATCGTCGGCGCCGCCTATGACAACGCCCGGCTTCGTCCCGCGGGCGGCCGCAACGATCCGGCCCGGCTCGAATGGCCGGCCCTGCTGCGCCGGCTTGACCGGATCGACCCGTCCTACAAGCAATAGCCGGCCCGAAAGCAATAGCCGGGGGGCGATCGCCGCCGCCGGGCCAGGTCACTGCGACAGCCATTTCTTGTAGCCTCGGCGCAGCGCCTTGCCGAGGCGCTGGGCGTTGTCCGTCCAGTCGCCTTTCGGCGACGCCGGAGCGGTCGAGCGGCGCACGTCTCTCGCCTGCCGGCCGAGCCGAAAGACCGTGTCCGTCCAGTCCCCCGCGGGCGCCCCCGCCGCTCTGAGCCGCCGCTCCAGGCGCGCTCTGAGCGTCTGCGCGGCCGCCCGTTCCGGCTCGGTGGCGCCGTCGTCCACGGCGACCGCGGCGATCGCCCGCAGCTTGCGGCGGACGCCTGCGAGCGACCCGATCGGAGCGTCGCGGCGCATTTAGGGGCCGAGCCTCGCCGCCAGCACCGCCGCCGGCCGCCGCCCGACGGCGTCGGTCGCCAACGGCGTCAGCGCCCCGGTCTCGCTGTCGATCCGGTACGAGGCCAGGCGGCCGGTCGCGGTGCCCGCGGCGAAGACGAAACGGCCCCCCGGGTCGAGGGCGAAGGCGCTCGGGACCGCTTCGGTCGGCGCATGCCCGATCGCCGTCAGCCGCCCGGCACCGGCGTCGACGGCGAACCCGGCGATGCTGTTGTGGCCGCGGTTGGCCACATAGAGGAACCGCCCCGAAGGCGTCAGGTGAATCTGCGAGCAGGTGTTCCGCATGGCGCAGCCCTGGGGCAGGGTCGCGATCGTCTGCGCCGCCTCGAGCGCGCCCGTCGCCGGGTCCAGACGATAGGCGGTCACGCTGCAACCCTGCTCGTTGGAGAAGTAGACGAGATCCCGGGTGGGATGAAAGCAGTAGTGGCGGGGTCCGACGCGTTCGGCGGGCTCGACCCGGAACGGCGAGTTGGCGCTCAGGCGGCCGGTTCCCGCGTCGAACCTGAGCTGCATGATCGCATTGGGGCCGGGATTGTCCTTCGGCGGCTCCAGGACGTTGTCGTTGAGCCGGGCGATGTGCGGCACAAAGGCGAACCGGTTGGAGGGGTCGGTCTGGATGGCGTGGGCGCCGGCGGCCGTCGCCAGCCACTCGACCGGCGGGGCGCAGGCCGCGCCGTCCTCCCCGAGCGGATGCACCGCGGCGCCGCCGCCCTGGTAATAGGCCGACAGCAGATACCGGCCGGTGCGGTCGGGGGCGAGAAAGGTCGGCGCGTGCTCCGAGGAAACCGTCCCCAGCGGCGCGAGCCCGCCGCCGTCGGGGTCGATGCGAAAGCTCGAGATCGCCGGCCGGGCGCGATGCCCGACGTAGAGCGTCCGGCGGTCCGGGCTGATCGCCAGCACCGACGGCCCCCCTGCGGCCGGGGTCGCGGCCTGCGGCGTCAGCCGGCCGCTGTCGGCGTCGATGGCGAAGGCCGCGATCCGGTCCTCGTCCTGCAGGCAGACATACAGAGCGTGCGGCATCTCTCGCCCTCCCTTGATCTTGCGGCTTCCCGGCGGCTTGTCGCCGGGCAATCTCCCAGATCCGGAGGGTTTGCTCAACCATCGGCGCGGCCGGCCGCGAGCATTGCCCTGGCGTCTGCCCGAAGCCCATGATCAAGTGGGGAAATGATGACGATCGATCCGCGCCCGACCCTCGCCGCGCCCGACGACGACCCCTATTTGTGGCTTGAGGAGATCGACGGCGAGCCGGCGCTCGCCTGGGTCGAGGCGCAAAACGCGGCAACCGCGGCGCGGTTCGGCGACACAAGCTTCGCCGCCGATCGCGACCTCCTGGCGGCGATCTACGACCGGCCCGACAACATCCCCCTGGTCGCCAGGCGCGGCCCGCGGGTGTTCAACTTCTGGAAGGATGCTGCACACCCGCGCGGGCTGTGGCGGGCGGCCTCGCTCGACAGCTTTCGCAGCGAGACGCCGCAATGGGAGATCCTGCTCGATCTCGACGCGCTCGCGGCGCGCGAAGCCGAAGACTGGACCTGGGGCGGGGCGACGACGATCCCGGGCCGCCACGACCGCGCCATCCTGATGCTGTCGCGCGGCGGGGCCGACGCCGCGGCGCTGCGCGAATTCGACCTCGATGCGCGTGATTTCGTCGCCGACGGCTTTGCCCTGCCGGAGGCCAAGGGCGGAGCCGCCTGGCTCGACCGCGACGCCTTGCTGCTGTCCTCGGCCTTCGGCCCCGGCATGGCGACCCATTCGGGCTATGCCCGCACGGTGCGGCTGTGGCGGCGCGGGACCGACCCGCTGGCGGCCCCGGTGATTTTCGCGACCGACGCCGACCGGATGTCGGTCTGGGCCGATGTCGACCGCGAGGCCGAAGGTGAACGCGTCTGGTTTTCCGAGCGCCTCGGCTTCTTCGACGAGATCGTCCGGCTCGGCGACAGCGGCGGGCCGCGGGCCCGCATCGACGTTCCGAGCGATGCGTCGGTCGACTGGAGCCGCGGCTGGCTCGCCGCCAGGCGTCGATCCCCATGGACGATAAACGGGCAAACCCATCCGCCCGACACCGTCCTCGGCATTTCCCTCCCCGCCTTCCTCGCCGGAGACCGCCGCTTCGAGAAGCTGTTCGAGCCGGCCGGGCGGCGCGCGCTGCAAGGCTTCTTCTGGTGCGGCGGACGCCTCGTGGTGTCGGCGCTCGACGATATGAAGCCGGCGTTCGCGGCGTTTACCCCGTCCGCCGCCGGCTGGGCGCGCGAGGCGATCACCGGGCTGCCGCAGCTTGGCGTCGCCAGCCTCTGGCCGCTCGACGTTCGGGCGGAGGAGTCGAACGGCGACCTCCTCGCCAGCGCGCAAGACCCGCTGACCCCGCCCTCGCTCTCGCTGGTGCGCCCTTCGGCGGCGCCGCAGATCCTGAAGCAGGCCCCGCGGGTCTTCGACGCGGCCGGCCTCGTCGTCACCCGCCACGAGGCGATCTCCGCTGACGGCACGCCGATCCCCTACACGCAGGTCGGGCCGCCGGGCGAGACCGGCGATGCGCCGGTGCACCTGACCGGCTATGGCGGGTTCGGGGTGTCGCAACTGCCTTACTACAACCCCGCGCTCGGCAAGCTCTGGCTGGAGCGCGGCGGCGCCGGCGTCGTCGCCAACATCCGCGGCGGCGGCGAGCTCGGGACCCCGTGGCACGAGGCCGGGCGTCGCGAAGGAAAGCGCCTGTCGCATGACGATTTCGCCGCGGTCGCCGCCGACCTGGTGCGCCGCGGGGTGACGCGGCCCGGCCGCATCGCCGCCGAGGGCGGCTCGAACGGCGGCATCCTGATCGCCAACATGCTGACCCGCTACCCCGAACGGTTCGGCGCGCTGTTCTGCACGATCCCGCTGATCGACATGCGCCGCTATGCAAAGCTGCACGCCGGCGCCAGCTGGATCGCCGAATACGGCGACCCCGACGACCCCGAGGACTGGAAGTTTCTGAAGGAGATCTCCGCCTATCACGCCGCGGTCGCCGGCCGGCGCTACCCGCCGATCCTGATCGCGACGAGCCGGCGCGACGATCGCGTCCACCCCGGCCATGCCCGCAAGATGGCGGCGAAATTGCAGACGCTGGGCTACGAGGCGCATTTCTGGGAGCCCGCGGCCGGCGGGCACGGCTACGGCAAGGACAATCGCGAGCGCGCCTCCTTCACCGCCCTCGGCTACAATTTCCTGCGCCGCGCGATCGGCTGGGAGCCGGCCGGCGCGGCATGAGGCGGTCGGCTCGGTAGAGCCGGCGGCGCTCCGCGCGCGGGTGCGCCCGGCCCCGCCCCGGCCCTCAGGCGCGGGCGTCGCGCAGCGCCCGCCAGATGCGCTCGGGGGTGGCGGGCATCGGCAGGTCGGCGACGCCGAGCGGGGCGAGGGCGTCGAGGATCGCATTCATGACGGTGGGGGTGGCGGCGACGGTCCCGCCCTCGCCGACGCCCTTCGCGCCAAGCGGGTTGGTGGTGCTCGGGACCGGGCTGAAATCGATCGCGATCACGGGCATCTGGTCGGCGCGGGGAATGGCGTAATCCATGAGCGTGCCGGTCAGCAGCTGGCCGCTGTCGCGGTCATAGACGATGTCCTCGACGAGCGCCTGGCCCGCGCCCTGGGCGACGCCGCCCTGGATCTGCCCCTTGGCCAGCAACGGGTTGATCACCGTGCCGATGTCGTCGACGACGGCGTAGCGGTCGAGCGCCGCGGCCCCGGTCTCGGGGTCGACCTCGACCTCGCAGATATGGCAGCCGTTGGGAAAGCTCGGCGTGTCCGAGGAGAAGGCGCCCGCGCCCTGCAGCCCGACGCCGAGCGCTGCCGGCAGGCCCACCGGGATGAACGACATCTGCGCCACCTGGCCGATCGGCATCGACCGGTCGGTGCCGGCGATCGTGAACGCGCCGTCGGCGAAGGCGATGTCGGCGGTGTCGGCCTCCATGAAATGGGCGGCGAGGCGGCGGCCGCGCTCGATGACCTCGTCGGCGGCGGCGCGCAGGGCGCTGCCGCCGATCATCATGCTGCGCGAGGCGTAGGTGCCGCGGCCGATCGCGACCTCGTCGGTGTCGGCCTGGGCCAGATGAATTTGGTCGTTGGGCACGCCGAGCCAGTCGGCGACCATCTGGGCGTAGCTCGTCTCGTGCCCTTGCCCGTGCGACAAGGTGCCGGCGAGGATCGTCACCTCGCCGCTCGGGTCGAAGCGCAATTCCATGCGCTCGTTGAAGACGCCGGTGTTGTCGACATAATAGGTGAGGGCGCGGCCGCGCAGCTTGCCGGCGGCCTTGCTTCGGGCCTGGCGCCCGGCGTAGCCCCGCCAATCGGCCAGCGCCTGGCACTTGGCCAGCGCCGCGGCGTAGTCGCCGGTGTCGTAGACCCAGCCGGTGCGCGTCTGGTACGGGTAGGCGTCGGGCCGGATCAGGTTCTTGCGGCGCAGCTCGGCCGGATCGAGGCGCATCTCGCGCGCCGCGCGGTCGACGAGGCGCTCGATGATGTAGACCGCCTCGGGGCGGCCGGCCCCGCGATAGGGGGCGGTCGGGGCGGTGTTGGTGAAGACGAGGCTGCTCGTCACCGCCACCGCCGGGATGTCGTAGACGGTCGAGGCGAGCTTCAGCGAAAACAGGATCGGGATTGCCCCGGCGCCCTCGACATAGGCGCCGACATTGTGCGAGCCGGTCCAGCGCAAGGCCAGAAACCGGCCGTCGGCGTCGAGCGCCAGCTCGGCCTCGACCCGCTGGTCGCGGGCCTGGGCGTCGCCGAGCAACGCCTCGGAGCGCGACGGGATCCATTTTACCGGCCGGCCGATGCGGCGCGCCGCCCACACCACGACCGCCTCTTCGGGGTAGAGATTGCCTTTCATGCCGAACCCGCCGCCGACATCGCGCGCGATGACCCGGATCCGGCTTTCCGGGACATGCAGGATCCGATGCGCCAGGGTCTGGCGGACCCCGTGCACGTTCTGGGTGCTGGTGTAGAGCGTCCAGCGGCCGGTTCCGCGGTCGTGCTCGGCGACGCAGCCGCGCGGCTCCATCGTGACCGCGGTGATGCGGTTGTTGTAGAGCGCGAGCCTGGCGACGTGCCGCGCCCTCTCGAAGGCCGGCGCCACCGCCTCGGGATTGCCCATGCGCATCGTGAACGAGGCGTTGCCGCCGGCCCCCTGATGGACCAGCGGCGCCTCGGGGCGCAGCGCGTCGGCGACGCTCGCCGCCGCCGGCAATATGTCGTAATCGATCGCGACCAGCTCGGCGGCGTCGCGCGCCTGCGCCTCGGTCGCGGCGATCACGACGGCGACGCGCTCGCCGACATAGCGCACCCGGCCTTGCGCCAGCGGCGGGTGCGAGCTGCGGTAGCCCTTGGGCCCGCCCATGTCCTCGGCCATGATTTCGGGCTCGAGCGCGCCGAGGCCGTCGGCCGCCCAATCCTCGCCGGTCAAGACCGCGTAGACGCCGGGGGCCTGCTCGGCGGCGGTCCGGTCGATCGCCCGAATCCGGGCATGGGCGTGCGGCGAGAAGATAAAGACGGCGTGCGCCTGACGGACGAGGTCGATGTCCGCGACATAGCGCCCGCGCCCGGTCAGAAACCGGGCGTCCTCCTTGCGTGTAGCCGGTTGTCCGATGCCGAAGCGCATGCCGCCCCCCTCCGCCTGCGCCGAGGCTACACCGCCGGCGCGCCGAGGGTCGAGCCCGCCCGGCGCCGGCCGCCGCCGCCGATCGGAAGCGCGCGGGTCGCGATTTGCGGCGAAATCTCATAGAATGGCGCGCCGCGGCCGCCAGGCCCGGCGTTGTGAACGCAATGGAGCCACAGATGATCCAGGACGCCCAGGGACACCGCCTCTCCGGCGCGACCGCCGAGGCCGTCGCCGCATACGACGGCGCGGTGCGGGCGTTCAACCTGGTGCACGGCGACGCGATCGGCCTGTTCGATGCGGCGCGCGAGGCGGCGCCCGATTTCGCGATGGCGCATTTGGGGAAGGCCTGGGTGTTCGCGGTGGCCAACGACCCCCTCCTGCTGGTCAAGGCGAAGGCGCTGGTCGAGACCGCCCGGCCGCTGGCGATGAACGAGCGCGAGCAGGCCCATCTCGCCGCCCTGTCCGAGCTGATCGCAAGGCGCCGCGGGCCGCCGCCGTCGCGGTGCTGGACCGCCACCTGATGCAGCTACCCGTTCGATCTTGTGGCGCATCAGGCGGCGGCGCTGACCGACGGGTTTCTCGGACGCTTTCATTGGGTCCGCGACCGGTCGGCGCGGGCGCTGCCGCTGTGGTCGAAGGATCAGCCGGGCTACGGCATCGTGCTCGCCTTCCACGGCTTCGGGCTCGAGGAAGCCGGCGACTACGCCCGCGCCGAGGATCAATCGCGCGAGGCCGCCGAGCTCGAGCCGTTGAGCTTTTGGCCGCACCACACGGTCGCGCATGTGATGGAGATGACCGGGCGTCCCGAGGATGGGCTCGGGTGGATGGCGGCGCGCGAGGCGCTGTGGTCGACCCCGGCCCACCTGAACCAGGTGCATATCTGGTGGCACAAGGCGTTGTTCCACCTCGAGCTCGGGCAATACGAGGCGGCGCTGGCGCTCTACGACGGCCCGATCCGCGCGACCCAACGCCCGCTGTGCCTGAGCCTGACCAACGCCTCTGCTCTGTTGTGGCGCCTCGACACGCTGGGCTGCGCGGTCGACGGCCGCTGGGCGGAGCTGGCGGATTTGTGGCGGGACCACGCCGACGGCAAATGCCTTGTCTTTGGCGACATCCACGCCGCGATGGCAGAATTGCGCTCGGGGCGGGAGGCGCTGGTCGAGCAGCGGCTCGAAGCGATGCGCGAGACCGCCGGCGGCGGCCTCGAAGCGGCCGGCCTCTACCGCGCCGTCGGCATCCCGGTGGTCGAGGGGCTCGCGGCCTTTCATCGCGGGGCCTACGCCGAGGCGGTCGAAAAGCTGCTGCCGGCCCGTTTCGACCTCTGGCAGATCGGCGGCAGCCACGCGCAGCGCGATGTCGTCGACTGGACCCTGACCGAGGCGGCGCTGCGCGCCGGTCAGCGCGATGTCGCCCTGGCGCTGGCGCATCAGCGGCTGGGGACCCGGCCGCGCAGCGCCCCGAACCGGCGTTTTCTCCGCCACGCCGAGGCCATCGCCGGCTGATCGCCCGGCATCGTCCAACATCCTCGGCCGCCGCGGGTCGCCCTCCGGCGGCAAATTGGCGCGGCCTGTGCCGGCCGCTTGACCGGCGGCGCGGCGAGGCGCTAGAAATCCCGTCCGTGGCGATTTGAGCCGGCCGGCTTGCGGACCACGTAAAAAAATCCGCTAAAAGGTCGGGAGTTCCCGAAGAACCCTGGCCCGCGCGGGACCGGGGTTTTTGTTTTGCTCCGATCGGCGCGGCCTCGATCCAGGAGAGCGCTTGCCGATGATCAAGCCCGTATTGCCCGCCGACCTTGTCGGCGCCGTCTCGCCCGCGACCCTGCTGGTGCGCGGCGGGGCCACCCGCAGCCCGCACGACGAGACCTGCGAGGCGCTGTTTCTGACCTCCGGCTTTGTCTACGAGGACGCCGCGGCGGCCGAGCACGCCTTCGCCAACGAGGGCTCGCGCTATGTCTATTCGCGCTACCGCAACCCGACCGTGGCGATGTTCGAGGAGCGGCTGCGGCTGCTCGAAGGCGCCGAGGCCTGCCGCGCCACGGCGAGCGGGATGGCGGCGGTGTTCGCGGCGCTCTTGTGCAAATTGCGCGCCGGCCAGCGGGTCGTCGCCAGCCGCGCCTTGTTCGGCTCGTGCCAATACATCCTCGCCGAATTGCTGCCGCGCTGGGGCATCGAGACCGTGCTGGTCGACGGGCGCGACCTCGGCGCGTGGGAAGAGGCGCTCGCCGGCGGCGCTGCGCTCACCTTTTGCGAGAGCCCGTCGAACCCGGCGATGGACATCATCGACCTCGCCGAGGTGGCGCGCCTGACCCACCGCGCCGGCGGCGTGTTCGTCGTCGACAATGTGTTTGCGACGCCGCTGCTGCAAAAGCCGTTGGCGCTCGGCGCCGATGTCGTCGTCTATTCGGCGACCAAGCACATCGACGGCCAGGGCCGCGCCCTCGGCGGCGCCATCCTCGCCTCGGAGAAATTCGTCAAGGAGGATCTCGGCCTGTTCTACCGGCATACCGGGCCGTCGCTGAGCCCGTTCAACGCCTGGCTGTTGCTGAAAGGGTTGGAGACGCTCGAATTGCGGGTCGAGCGGCAATGCCGCACCGCCGAGGCGATCGCCCGCCATCTCGAAACCCATCCCAAGATCGCGCGGGTGATCTATCCGGGGCTGCCGAGCCACCCGCAATTCGAGCTCGCCCGCCGGCAGATGAGCAGGGGCGGCAGCCTCGTCTGCTTCGACATCGCCGGCGACAAGGCGGCGTGCTTTCGTTTCCTCGATGCGCTGCGGCTCGTCGACATCTCGAACAATCTCGGCGATTCGAAGAGCATCATCACCCATCCGGCGACGACGACGCATTCGCGCCTCAAGCCCGAGGCGCGGGCCGAGCTCGGGATCGGCGACCAGCTGGTCCGCCTGTCCGCCGGGCTCGAAGGCGAAGCCGACCTGCTGGCCGATATCGACCGGGCGCTCGCAGGCGTATAACCACTTTAAACCGTATTATATGGCGCATTGACTCTATATGAATGTTAATGTGATCTGAACCACGTCTGAAGACGGTGATGAGCCGTCTCGCCGGTGGAGGGCGATGTGGCTCGGATCGAGACGATTTCGAAGGCGGAGGCCGTCAAGCAGCAGAGCCGCCAGCTGCGCGGCCATCTCGCCCGCGACCTTGGGGACATCTCGGCGCCCTTCGACAAGGAGGGCTACGGGCTGCTCAAATTCCACGGGGTCTATCAGGGCTACGATCGCGACAGCGCCACCGCGCTCAAGCAGCGCGGCGAAGACAAGCTGTGGCAATTCATGGTCCGGGTGCGCATCCCCGGCGGCCGGCTCACGGCCAAGCAGTATCTCGCGCTCGACGGGCTTGCCGACCGCTGGGCCGACGGGTCGCTGCGGGTGACGACGCGCCAGAGCATCCAGTTCCACGGCGTCGTCAAATCCGGGCTCAAGGCGACGATCGCCGCGATCAACGGCGCGCTGCTGACCACGCTCGCGGCCTGCGGCGATGTCGTGCGCACGGTGACGACCGTGCCGGCCCCGATCCGCGACCCGGTGCACGACCGTCTCGAAGCCGACGCCCGGCGCCTCTCGACGCACCTCTTGCCGCGCACCCAGGCCTATCATGAAATCTGGGTCGACGGCGAGCCGTGGCGCGCCGATTCCGGGGCCGGCGATGCGCCGGACCCGCTCTACGGCGAGCGCTATCTGCCGCGGAAATTCAAGATCGGGCTCGCCATCCCGGAAGACAACACGATCGATGTGTTGACCAACGACCTCGCGATCGTGGCGCTGTTCGCGGGCTCGCGCCTCGTCGGCTACAATTTTCTGCTCGGCGGCGGCCACGGCATGACCCACAACAATCCAAAGACCTACCCGCGGCTCGCCAGCCCGGTCGCCTTTGTCGAGCCCGCCGACCTGCTCGACGCCGCGGCGGCCGTCGTCAAGCTGCACCGCGACCATGGCGACCGCGGCAACCGCCGCCACGCCCGCCTCAAATACGTGGTCGCCGAGAACGGCGAGGAGTGGGCGCGCGAGCGGCTGTCGGAGTATCTCGGCAAGGCGCTCGGCCCGTGCCGCGCGATGCCGGGCTTTGTGGTCCCCGACCATCTCGGCTGGCACGAGCAGGGCGACGGCTTGCTCTATCTCGGCATCCCGGTCGCCAGCGGGCGGATCGTCGACGGCGAGGGCTCGCAGCTGCGCACCGCGCTGCGCGAGATCGTCGGCCGTTTCGGTTGCGACCCGATCCTGACGCCAGGCCAGGACATCATCCTGAGCGAGATCCGCCCCGAGGACCGGGACGCGATCGAGGACGCCTTGCGCCGCCATCATGTGCGGCTCGGCCCGGACATGCTGCCGGCCGAGCGCTGGGCGCTCGCCTGCCCGGCGCTGCCGACCTGCGGCTTGGCGCTGACCGAGGCCGAGCGGGTGCGCGAGGACATCGTCGGCGCGATCGAGGCGTCGCTGCGTCGTTACGGGATCGAGCGCGAGCGGCTCTCGATCCGCATCACCGGCTGCCCGAACGGCTGCGCCCGACCCTACACCGGCGATATCGGCATTGTCGGCCGCATGCCTGGCTTCTATGCGCTGTTTGTCGGCGGCGATTTCGAGGGGACGCGGCTCAACGCGCCGCTCGCCGACAAGGTGGCCCTCGGCGAGATCGCCGCGACGCTCGACCCGCTTTTCGCGCTGTTCGCCTCCGCCCGCGGCCCCGGCGAAGGCTTCGGCGATTTCTGCCACCGGGTCGGGCCGGCGGCGATGCAGCAGGCGCTGGCCGAGCAGCGCAAGGGCGCCGCGTAGAACGCTATCTAATGAGGCTGAACCGCAAGGCTTCCGCTGTCCCGTGGGCCTTCAGCCCACGGACTTGATCCGTGGGGAAAGCCGGGACCCACGCCGGCCGCAGGCACGGGCACTCATCCTGTTCGTTCGTCGACCGATCACCGTAAACCCAAGCAAGCGGCCGAGTGGTGGAAAGGTGGATCCCGGCGTTCGCCGGGACAGCGGAAAGAGGCATCGACAGAGCCTCTCCAGAACGGCCGCTCGACCTGATCGGATCGTGCTCCAGAGCAAATTTCGTTCAAATCGAAGCGCGTTACGTGATTGTCATTGCGAGCCCACGGGTCGGCGCGTGCGCCGCCCGAGGACAGGCTCCGCGAAGCAATCTCGGGCCGACATTGCCGATTCGCCCTCGTCGCCCTGTTGTTTCCTGTTCCCCACATCCGGAATCGCGGAAAATCAATCGCTTGGTCCTGATCGCTTGTCGCTTTGCGCGCGCGATGCGCGGGGGCGCTTCGCCACCGGAGCTCGGGCAACCCGAAGGGCCGGCCGCGCGGCATCGGCAACCCCAGGCCGCCGCTCGCTGCGATCGATCAGGCGGCGCGTCTCGGGATCGATCTCGCGTCGTTGCGCGCCGCCGAGGATTGCCGGCGGGCGCTGCCTGCCGTTCTGGCGGCCGTCGCGCGCGGCGGGATCGCGCAGCGGGTGCGGGCGCAGCGTCGGCCGCGGCAGGAAACGGGTTCGGTTCCGGCGCCGCTCGGATAGGATGGCCTGTCCTGCCCGCAACCCCCATCAGACAAGTCGAACATGACCGATTCGGAAAACCGCCTCGCCGACCCGGCGCCGACGATCGCGTTCCAGGGCTCGCCCGGGGCCTATTCGGACCTTGCCTGCCGGCGGGTCTTTCCTGCGATGGCGACCTTGCCCTGCCCGCAATTCGAGGACGCCTTCGCCGCGGTGCGCGAGGGCCGGGCGGCGCTGGCGATGCTTCCGATCGAGAACTCGGTCGCCGGCCGCGTCGCCGACATCCACCATCTGATGCCCGATTCGGGCCTCCACATCATCGCCGAGCATTTTGAGCGGGTGAACCACCACCTGCTGGCCGCGCCCGGCGCCAGCCTCGAGACCATCCGCACCGTGCGCAGCCACGTCCAGGCATTGTCGCAATGCCGCAACACCCTGCGCGCGCTCGGGCTGGAGCCGGTGGTCGCGGCCGACACCGCCGGGTCCGCGGCCGAGATCGCCGCCCGGCGCGACCCGAGCGTGGCGGCGATCGCCTCGGAGCTCGCCGGCCATATCTACGGCCTCGTCTCGCTCAAGGAGAACATCGAGGACGCCGAGCACAACACGACCCGGTTTCTGATCATGTCGCGCGAGCCCGTGCGGCCGGCGCGCGGCGTCCCGGCGGTGACGACGTTTCTCTTCCGCGTGCGCAACGTGCCGGCGGCGCTCTACAAGGCCATGGGCGGGTTCGCCACCAACGGCGTCAACATGACCAAGCTCGAAAGCTACATGGTGGGCGGGGCGTTTTCGGCGACCCGGTTCTATGCCGATGTCGAGGCCCATCCCGACGACCGCCCGCTGGCGCTGGCGCTCGAGGAGCTGGCCTTCTTCTCGCGCGAGGTTAAGATCCTCGGCGTCTACCCGGCCCACAAGCTGCGCATCGCCGCCTCGGCGCTGGCGGAATAAAGCGCTTCCCGCGGCGGTCGTTGATGCAACGCCGCATCGGCGGCGAGCCGGGAGGAAATCATGCGAACCGCTGCAACGATCCTTGCCTCGACATTCTGGCTTTGCCTGACCGCGGCGGGGCCGGCCTTCGCAGATGGCGGCGGCGGCGGCAGCGACGACCGGTCGAGCACGCCGGCCTGCGGCCGGGGCGAGGTCTGGGACAGCCGCAGCCAGCGCTGCGTCAAGGCCGAAAACCGCGTGCTCCCCGACAAGGAGCTCGCCGAGAACGCGATCGTGCTGGCCAAGGCCGGGCGATACGAGGAAGCGCTCGCGGTCCTCGACCTGCTCGAGGACCCGAACACGGCGGTGGCGCTCAACTACCGCGGCTTTGCGACGCGCAAGCTCGGCCGGGTCGACGAGGGGATCGGCTACTACCTGAAATCGGTGGCGCTCGACCCGCGCTATGCCCAGGTGCGCGAATATCTCGGCGAGGCCTATGTCCAGAAGGGCGATATCCCGCTGGCCAAGGCGCAGCTCGCCGCGATCGAGACGATCTGCGGCACGGGCTGCGAGGAATATGCCGATTTGGCCGAAGCCATCGCCGACCCGTCGCGGCCGGCCTCGGCGCGCGAATAAGGCTGGCGTTCGCCTCCGGCAGGGGCAAAATCGGCGTCGACCAACCTGTCCGGAGAACGCCGATGCCGACGATTGCCCGCGACGAGCTGCGCCGTCTCGCCCTGCGCGTGTTCGAGGCCGCCGGGAGCGGCCCGGACGAGGCGCAGATCATCGCCGACCATCTGGTCGAGGCCAATCTGCGCGGCCACGACAGCCACGGCGTCGGCCTGATCCCGAACTATCTGCAGCATCTCGAAAACGGCACCGTCGTCGCCAACCGCAAGGGTCGCGTCGTCAGCGCGGACGGCTCGCTGATCGTCTATGACGGCGAGCGCGCCTGGGGGCAGGTCGCCGCCCGCGAGGCGGTCATGGTCGGCATCGCCAAGGCGCGCGAGACCGGCGTCGCGGTTGTCGCGCTGCGCAATCCGCACCATATCGGCCGGGTCGGGACCTATGGCGAGATGTGCGCCGAGGCGGGCCTCGTCTCGTTCCATTTCGTCAACGTCACCGACGCGTTGCCGGCGGTCGCGCCATGGCGCGGCGCCGACGCGCGCTTCAGCACCAACCCGGTTTGCATTGCGCTGCCGGGCCCCGAGCCCGAGCGGCCGATCATTCTCGACATGGCGACGAGCGTCATCGCGATGGGCAAGGTGCGGGTCGCCCGCAACAAGGGCGAGCAGCTGAAGCCCGGAACCCTGCTCGACGGCGAGGGCAAGCCGACGACCGACCCCGGCGCCATGTACCGCCGGCCGCGGGGCGCGGTGCTGACCTTCGGCGAGCACAAGGGCTATGCGCTGGCCTTTGTCTGCGAGATGCTGGCGGGTGCGCTGTGCGGCGGCGGCACGATGCGGCCCGAGCGGCAGGGCGCCGGCACCGCGACCAACGGCATGCTGACGATCGCGATCGACCCGTCCCGCCTGATCGACCGGGCCTGGCTGCGCGACGAGATCGCGGCGATGACCGCCTACATCACCGCCTCGCCGCCGCGAAACCCCGCCGAGCCGGTGCTGATCCCCGGCGATCCCGAGCGTCTCAGCCGCGCCCGCCGCCTCGCCGAGGGCGTGCCGATCGACGACGAAACCTGGCGCGAGATCGCCGCCGCCGCCCGCGCCATCAACGTCCTGGTCGAGCCGCCGCCGGGCTGACAGACCCGTGGCGACAAAACTTCTCTTGGCTGCGGCGTTGCTGGTCGTTTCCTGCGCGCCGCCCCCGAAAGAAAAGCAACAACCCGCAGGGCCGCTTGGGATCAGGGAGCCGTTGCGGCCGGGATATTGGCAAGGTGCTGTCGGCGAAACGATGGTCGATTTTCACATCGATCGGGTGTCTCAACGTCAGGTGTCGATCCATATTTCCGGCAATATGATCAGGCCCTATCCAAAAGAAATGGAAAAATCAGGGTATCAATCCTATTTTTACGATCGGCCAACAACTTGCGCAGTAGGAGCAGATGGTTATTATTTTGACTGCACGAGATACAAAGACATGCATATAGACAATAATTTCCTCTGCGGAACCTATAAGCTTTACAATCAAACCTATCATCCCTGTCTGTCGCCGGTGCGGTAGCGCTTAGATGCATTCAGATGATTCAACCCCCATAGCATAGCCCTGTAGGATGGGTTGAGCGCAGCGAAACCCATCTGCGGCTCACGGTTGCGATGGGTTTCGCGATGCTCAACCCATCCAACGGCTCCTTGCTGCTCAATCAGATGATTGCGTCAGAACAATTGCGTCAGAACAGTAGGATCAGGCCTGGCGCGGCGGCGTTCTCAGCGAGCGTCGCGCCGTGTGGCGGCTTGCGCCAGCGCCAGGAGGGCGGCGCGGCAGATCGTCTCGGCCGGGAGGCCGGTCGTCTTCATCCGGATTTCGGCCTCGGCGAGGCGGGCGAGCTCGGGGCGCAGCCGCCTTTCGCTCCACAGCGAGAGCTGGCGTTTGAAGCTCTCCTCCTGCTTGAAGAAAATCGGCGGGCGGGCCGAGCGCAGCACCTCGGCGGCGTTCGCCCCGGCGGCGACCCGCGCCGCCATCGCGTGCAGCCGGTGCAAATGGCGCAGCAGGGCGCGCACCACCGTGACCGGCTGCTCGCCCTCCTGGAACACCCGGCCCAGGACCCGCTCCAGCCGCGGCGCGTCGCCCTCGGCCGCCGCCATCACCGCGTCGTCGAGCTCGAGCGCCGCACTGTCGCCGATCGAAAGCCGCGCGTCGTCGAGATCGACCCGGCCGCCCTCGCCGGCGTAGAGCGCCAGCTTTTCGAGCTCCGAGCGGGTCAAGAGCCGGTCGCCGCCGAGATGCTCGACCAGATGCTGGACGGCGTCGCGGCTGGCGGTGACCCGGTGCGCCGCGAGCGCGTCGCGGATCACGGCGGCGCGCTCGCGCGGCGCGTCGGGGTAGCAGCCGATCGAGGCCGCGCGCGGCGAGGCGTCGAAGGCCCGGCGCAGCGCCGAGCCGCCGGGCAGCTCGCCGGCCTCGACGACGACCAGCGCCTCGCCCGGCGGGTCGGCGAGAAAGCCGGCGAAGAGCCGCGCCGCGCCGTCGCCGGCGCCGCGCACCCGCACCACCCGGCGCCCGCCGGTGAGGCTCAGCTGCGCCGCCTCGTCGGCGAGGCGCGCCGGATCGGCGGCGAGCGCCGCGGCGTTCAGGTCGGCGACGCGGAACGGGTCGGCCAAATCCGGGCAAACCGCCTTGGCCAGCAGGTCGGCGCGCTCGCGCACCAGCCCCGCATCCGGCCCGTAGAGCAACGCCGCGCGCAAATCCGCATCGGGGCGCCGCAGAAATGCGTCGACCCGCGCCGGGGCGAGCCTCACGATCCCGGCGCCGTCTTCATTTTTGCGGCCGTCTTCATTTTTGCGTGTCTTCATTTTTGCGCCGTCTTTGGGGCCGCGGCGGCGCGGCGCTCCATGAACAGCGACAGCCGCGCCACGATCTCCTGGTTCAGCTCGGCGACGCTGCGCACCGCGGCGTCGTCTTCGCCGACCACGGTCGAATACTGGTTCGGGTTGAGCTCGAACGAGTTTTGCACATGCAGCGTGTTGACCAAGAGGATGGCGCCGCTGGTGATATCGGTCAGGTAAATCGTCGCATAGACGTCGAGCCGGCCGAGCGTCGCGGTGCCTTGGGTCTGAATGCCCAGGCTCGACAGCGCGACGCTGAGCGAGGTGCGCAGCCGGTAGCGCTCGGTGGCGGGCTCGCCGGTCGGGTTCAGCGAATTGCGCAGCGCCATCGCCAGCCGCTGACCGATCCGCTCCAGGATCGGGTCGACATGGATCGCGCGCAGATCCGCGCCGGCCGTCCCGCGATCGATCTCGGCGTAAAGCGGCGTCCAGCCGCAGCCGGACAATCCCGGCGACGCGAGCGCCGCGCACAGGATTGCGAGCAGCGCCCGGCCTCGCGGCATGTCAGGCCAGGATGCTGACGATCCGGTTCGGCACGACGATCACCTTGCGCGGCGCGCGGCCGTCGAGCCAGCGCATGATCTGCGGCGAGGCGAGGGCGGCGCTCTCGACGGCGTCGCTGGCGGCGTCGCGCGGCAGGTCGAGGGTCGCGCGCAATTTGCCGTTGATCTGGACGGCGATCGTCACCTGCTCGTCGCGCGCGAGGTCGGGATCGGCCTGCGGCCAGGGCTGGTTGGCGATCCAGCCGGCGCCGCCGAGCGTCTGCCACATCTCCTCGGCGAGGTGCGGCATCATCGGGCCGAGAAGCCGCGCCACGGCTTCGAGCCCCTCGCGCAGCACCTGCGCGGCCGCCGGGCTCGGCGGCCGGCAGCTCCTCGAGCGCGTTGGTCAGCTCGCGAATGCGGGCGACCGCGCGGTTGAAGCGGAACTTTGTCGAGATCGTCGGTGACGGCGGCGATCGTGCTGGTGCGTCGCGCGGCGCACCGCCGCCACGGCCGGCGGCAGATCGGCCGGCGACGGCGGCGCCCGGCGGCGGCAGCGGCGCCGGCGGCTCGCTCACCATCCGCCACAACCGGTTGACATAGCGCCAGATGCCCTCGATGCCGGTCTCGGTCCATTCGAGGTCGCGCTCGGGCGGGCTGTCCGACAGCAGGTAGAGCCGGGCGGTGTCGGCGCCGTAGGTGTCGACGATCGCATCGAGGCCGACGACGTTCTTTTTCGATTTCGACATCTTTTCGTTGCGCCCGACGCTGACCGGGCGGCCGGCGGAATCGGCGAGCCGGCCCTCGGCGTCGGTCTCGACCTCCTCGGGGAAGAGCCATTCGCCGGTTTCGCCGCGGTAGGTCTGGTGGCACACCATGCCCTGGGTGAACAGCCCGGCGAACGGCTCGTCGAAGCCGAGATAGCCGCACTGCTTCAAGGCCCGGGTAAAGAAGCGGGAATAAAGCAGATGCAGCACGGCGTGCTCGACGCCGCCGATGTACTGGTCGACCGGCATCCAGTACTCGACCGCCTCGCGGGCGAAGGCGTCGGGCGCGCGGGCCGAGCAGAAGCGCAGAAAATACCAGGACGATTCGAAGAACGTGTCGAAGGTGTCGGTCTCGCGCCGCGCCGGCCGGCCGCAGCGCGGGCAGTCGACATATTTCCAGGTCGGGTGATGGTCGAGCGGGTTGCCGGGCTCGGTCGAAGCTGACATCCTCGGGCAGCCTGACCGGCAGGTCGCTTTCCGGCACCGGCACGATGCCGCAGCCCGCGCAATGGATGACCGGGATCGGGCAGCCCCAATAGCGCTGCCGCGACACCCCCCAGTCGCGCAGGCGATAGGCGATGGTGCGCTCGCCGCGGCCCAGCGCCTCCAGCCGCTCCCCGGCCGCCCGTTTCGCCTCGGCCACCGACAGGCCGTCGAGGAAGTCGGAGTTGAACAGAGTGCCGTCCTCGACAAAGGGCTCCTCGCCGATCGCGAAGCGCGCCGGGTCGGCGCCCGGCGGCAACACCACCGGGATCACCGGCAGCCCGTATTTGCGGGCGAATTCGAGGTCGCGCTGGTCGTGCGCCGGGCAGCCGAAGATGGCGCCGGTGCCGTATTCCATCAGCACGAAATTGGCGACATAGACCGGGATCCGCCGGCTGTCGTCGAACGGGTGCACCGCTTCGAGGCCGGTGGCGCGGCCGCGCTTCTCGGCGGTCTCGATCGCCGCCTCGCTGGTGCCCATGCGGTTGCATTCGGCGATGAAGGCGGCAAGGCCGGGGTCATCCTCGGCGAGCCGCTGGGCCAGCGGATGGTTCGGCGACAGCGCCAGAAACGAGGCGCCGAAGAGGGTGTCCTGCCGCGTCGTAAACACCTCGATGCGCTCGTCCCGCCCGGCGATGGCGAAGGTGACCCGCGCGCCCTCGGAGCGGCCGATCCACCGCTCCTGCATCAGCCGCACCCGCTCCGGCCAGCGCTCGAGCCCGCCGATCGCGTCGAGCAGCTCCTCGGTGAAGGCGGTGATCCGCAAGAACCACTGCGACAACAGCCGCTTCTCGACGACCGCGCCCGAGCGCCAGCCGCGCCCGTCGATCACCTGCTCGTTGGCCAGCACGGTGTTCTCGACCGGGTCCCAGTTGACCCAGGACTCCTTGCGGTAGGCGAGGTCCTGCGCCAGAAAGTCGAGAAACATCTTCTGCTCGTGGCGGTAGTATTCCGGGTGGCAGGTGGCGATCTCGCGCGACCAGTCATAGGCGAACCCCATGCGCTGGAGCTGGGCGCGCATGGTCGCGATGTTCTCGTGGGTCCACACCGCGGGATGGGTATGCTCGGCGATCGCGGCGTTCTCGGCCGGCAGCCCGAACGCGTCCCACCCCATCGGGTGCAGGACGTTGAACCCCTGCGCGCGCCGGTAGCGCGCGACCAGATCGCCCATCGTGTAGTTTCGCACATGCCCGACATGCAGCTTGCCCGACGGGTAGGGAAACATTTCGAGGACGTAGTATTTCGGCCGGGCGGGGTCGGCCGTAACCTCGAACAGCCGCTCGTCGCGCCACAGGCGCTGCCATTTCGCTTCGGTTTCTCGGAAATTGTAGCGCGACATGTTTTTCTTCGGTCTTTTTCAGGGTTCGCGGGCGCGAGCGGCCGATGCCGGCTGGCGTCGGCCGATCCGGCTCAGCTTTTCGGCGGCGCCCAGGCGCGCCGCAATTGCCGCGCCCGATGCAGGATCGTGGTTTCGAGGTCCTCCTCGACCTTTCTGGCGATCGTCGTGTCGGCCCATTGGCCGGTCGCCGAGCGCTCCTGCCGGTCGACCGTCACCGCGATCGAATCGGACCGCAGCGCCCGGTCCAGGACGAAGACATTGATCCGCAGCCGCTCGTTCGGCTTGTCGGGCGGCGAGTACCATTCGGTGACGAGCGAGCCGCCGAGCGGGTCCTCGGAGGCGAACTTGACAAAGCTCAGCGTGTCGAGGGCCGCCTGCCACAAGATCGGGCTCACCGTGCTCCCGGTCTGCGGGCCGGGCTGATGGTAGGACGGCCGCTTGGCGAGGCCGAGGACCGTCCAGATCGTCGCCTCGGTGTCGATGTCGTCGTCATCGGCGGCGGCCGCGGCCTGCGGCTGGCCGGCGGCGGCTGGGGCCGGCGCGGCGGCGGGGTTGCTCGCCGCTGATGGCGCCGCGGCAGGCAGGGTTGCCGTGGTGCCCCACGGCGGCGTCGTAGCACAGGCCGCGAGCATCAACGAAAGGCTTGCGGCGAAGGCGGCGGGCAGGCGGTAATGGGCAACGGGCATCTAGCGGTTCTCGGCGGGGCGGCCGGCGCTCGGCCGCAGCCAGAATGAACAGCTTGTGCCAGGAATGGAGGGGATATGGAAGGGGTTATCGCGGCCGGCCTCGCCGCCGTGCGGGGCCGGATCGAGGCGGCGGCGCGGGCCGCCGGACGCGCGCCGCAAAGCGTCGCGCTCGTCGCCGTCAGCAAGACGCACCCGGCCGAAAGCGTGCGCGCGGCGCTGCTCGCCGGGCCATCGCGTCTTTGGCGAGAACCGGGTGCAGGAGGCGGAGGCGAAATACCCGGCGTTGCGCGAGGCGTTCCCCGACCTCGCGCTCCACCTGATCGGGCCGCTGCAGACCAACAAGGTCAAGGATGCGGTCGCCCTCTTCGACGCGATCGAGACCGTCGACCGGCCTCGGCTCGCCCAGGCGCTGGCCCGCGAGATGGAGCGCAGCGGCCGCCGCCTCCCGTGCCTGATCGAGGTCAACACCGGCGAGGAGCCGCAAAAGGCCGGGATCCCGCCGGCCGAGGCCGACGCCTTTGTCATCGAGTGCCGCGACCGGCTCGGCCTCAACGTCGCCGGGCTGATGTGCGTGCCGCCGCAGGACGAGGCGCCGGCCCCGCATTTCGCGCTGCTGCGCGAGATCGCCCGGCGCACCGGCCTCGACATCCTCAGCATGGGGATGAGCGCCGATTTCGAGACCGCGATCGGCTTTGGCGCGACCCATGTGCGGGTCGGCACGGCGATCTTCGGAGCGCGCGGCGCGGCGGCCTAAAGCCGGACGACGCGCACCCGCGCGCCGGGCCGGGCGGCGCGCAGCACCGCCAGGAGGTCGTCGAGCGCGAGCGCCACGCAGCCGGCGGTCGGTGCGAAATCCGGCCGGGCGACGTGGAGGAAGATCGCGCTGCCGCGGCCGGGAATGACCGGGTCGTCATTGCAGCCGAGCGGCACGACGATGTCGTAGACCCGCTCGTCGAGCCACAGATGCTCGCAATGCGCCGGGTAGGGCAGCCGCACGAGGCGGTTGTAGGCCGGGTCGGCGGGCTCGTCGCACCAGCCGTCCTCGGGTGCCAGCTCGCGGCAGGGCAGGGGCGTCACGATCTCGCCGAGGCGGTCGCCGCGGAACAGCGCCTCGCGCATCGGCCACAGACCCTCCGGCGTGCCGCCGTCGCCCTCGCGCTTGTCCTGCACGACGCCGGCCCGGCCGACGGCGCAGCGCAGCCGCCGCCCGGCCCACCGGGCCTCGCCATTCGCGCGAACCGTCAGCTCCATCGCCATCCGGTCAGAAGTAGATCGCCACGCACACTTTCGTCTTGACCGGGCTTGACCCGGTCATCCACGTCTTCGAACGTCCGCACCGCTCACAGAAAATGGCCGCTGCGGGTGGCCTTGGTGCGCAGGTAGCGCTCGTTGTGGCCGTTCGAGGGGAAGACGTGCGGCACGCGCTCGGCGACGCGGATGCCGTAGCGTTCGAGCGCCGCCATCTTGTCGGGGTTGTTGGTCAACAACCGAATTGCGCCGAAGCCGAGCTGGCGCAGCATCTCGGCGGCCGGCAGATAGACCCGCTCGTCGGCGTCGAAGCCCAATTGCTCGTTGGCGTCGAGCGTGTCGAAGCCGGCGTCCTGCAGCTGGTAGGCGCGCAGCTTGTTGACCAGGCCGATGCCGCGTCCCTCCTGCGCCAGATAGAGCAGCACCCCGCCGCCCGCCTGCGCGATCGCCGCGATCGCGCCGCGCAGCTGGTCGCCGCAATCGCAGCGCAGGCTCGCCAGCAGGTCGCCGGTAAAGCATTCCGAATGCAGCCGCACCAGCACCGGGGCGGCGGGGTCGGGGGCGCCGATCAGGATCGCCAGATGCTCGCCGCCGCCGTCGCGCGGGCGAAACGCGATCAGCCGCGCATTCTCGGCGTCGGCGAGCGGCACCCGCGCCTCGGCGACGCGTTCGAGCCCGGCGGTCGCAGCGTCGCGCTTGAACACCGCCGCGGCGTCGACGACCGCGAGGTCGCCGCGGCGGGCGAAGAGCGCGGCTTCGTCGTCGCCGAGGCGCAGCACCAGGGCGGCCGGCAGCAGCGCTGCGAGCTTGGCCAAGGCGACCGCGGCGAGCGCGCCGCCGCGCGCCGCCACCGGCTGCGGACCGAACCCGGGCGGCTCCGCCCCGAGCGATGCTCCGGGATCGGCCAGGTTGCGGATCACCGCCGCCGGCAATTCGGCCGAGACCGAAATCGTCATCGCTCCCGACAATTCCGTGCGGGGCGCGAGGCCGAGCGCCACCGCGCGCCGACGGGTCAGCACCACGCGCGCCGAGCCCTGCGAGATCGCGCGCAGGCGCTGCAAATTGTCCTCGGTCACCAGCTCGGCGGCGACCGCCAGGACGTTGATCCGATCGTCGCGGATCAGCACCGGGTCGCCCCGGCGCAACGCCGTGATCGCCTCGCCGAGGGCTTGGGCGGCGCCGCGCGCCGCCGTCGTCGCAGTCCCAGGCTCGGGCACCGTCTTTCTTCTCCTTGCCGCCGCGCCTCATATGGGGGGCCGATCGTCGCGCCGGCAGCTCATTCGAGCCCGGCCCGGCCGGCCGCCAATCGATAGCAGCATCAGAATGTCGGCGGCAAATGAATAGGCGAGGAGCGCCAGCGCCGCGCCGCAGGCGGCGGCGCCCCAGACCGGGGGGATTGCGGGGACGAGGGCGAAGATCAGCGCCAGGCTTTGGATCACGGCGATCGTCTTGCGGCGGCGATCGGCGGCGCCGCAAGAGGGCGGCGGCCGGCGCAGCAGCGGCAGGATTTGCGCCGCCGCGAGGTAGAGATAGCGCATCGCCCCGATGCCGAGCGCCCAGGCCGGCGCCGCGTCGGCCTTCACCGCCGTGACGGCGAGCGCGAGGATCGCGAAGGCGTCGACCTCCAAATCGAAGCGCGCGCCGAACGCGGACGCCAGGCCTTGGCGGCGCGCCGCCCATCCGTCGGCGCCGTCGAGCAGCAGGGCGCCGCCGGCGAGCGCGGCCAGCGCCCACCGCTCGCCATCGCCGAGCGGCGCCGGATCGAGCGCGCGACAGGCGATCAGGAGGGCGACCCCCAGCCGGGCCAGCGTGATCCGGTTTGCCAGGCCGAGCCGGGGATAGGGGTGATGGGCGGCGAGCCGGCGCTCCAGGGCGACGACCAGCCCGGCGAACGCGATCAGCCCGGCGGCCGCCGGCGCGGTCCCGAAAACGCCGCCGAGCACCAGGAGCGGCGCCGCGACGGCCGCCAGCCCGAGGGCGCCGGCGAACACGGCGCGCGCCTCGTGTCGCAACGTGAGGGTGGGCGATGGGGACAACGCCTCGGGGATCGACATGGCGGGGGGTTCTGCTGTATCTGCCGGAGCGGTCCGCCGCGGAGATCGAGCGGCAGGCAGCCCCGGTGAGACCGCTGCGGGGCCGGAGTTATTCCATGCCTGCGAACGCGAAAGGAAGTCCCGAGCCGCTCGGCCAGGCGCGGGCGTTCTGGGTCGCCTCTCCCGGTTGCGGCGAGATCAGAACGCAGCCCCTGCGGGCCTTGCAGGGCGGCGAGGTGCTGGTCCGCGCGCTCGCCAGCGCCATCAGCAGGGGCACCGAGAGCCTGGTCTTCCGCGGCCAGGTGCCGCAGAGCGAATGGCGGCGGATGCGCTGCCCGTTCCAGGAGGGCGAGCTTCCGGGGCCGGTCAAATACGGCTACTCGATGGTCGGGGTTGTCGAGGCGGGGCCGGCCGAGCTGATCGGCCGCCGCGTCTTCTGCCTGCATCCGCATCAGGATCGGTTCATCGCGCCGCGCGATGCGGTGGTCGCCGTCCCGAACGATGTCTCGGACCGGCGCGCCGCGCTCGCCGCCAACATGGAGACGGCGGTCAACGGGCTGTGGGACGGCGCCGCCGGACCGGGCGACCGGATCGCGGTGGTCGGGGCGGGCGTGGTCGGCGCCTTGGCGGCGGCGCTGGCGGCGCGGCTTCCCGGCGCCGAGGTCGAGCTGATCGACATCGATCCCGGGCGGGAAGCGCTGGCGGCGGCGTTGGGCTGCCGGTTCGCCGCGCCCGAGGCCGCGAGCGGCGAGGCCGACCTCGTCGTCCATGCGAGCGGGAACCCCGAGGGGCTGAAGACGGCGCTCGCCCTCGCCGGCTTCGAAGCGACGGTGGTCGAGATGAGCTGGTACGGGACCAAGACCGTGACGCTGCCGCTGGGCGAGGCGTTTCACGCGCGGCGGCTGACCTTGCGCTCGTCGCAGGTCGGCTCGCTGCCGCCGGGCCGCCGGCCGCGCTGGTCGCACCGCCGGCGGCTGGCGCTGGCGCTCGAGCTGCTGCGCGACCCGGCGTTCGACCTGCTGCTGACCGGCGACAGCGATTTCGCCGACCTGCCGGCGCTGATGCCGCGGCTTGCCGCGGCGCCGGCGGGCGTGCTTTGCCACACCCTGCGCTACGGCTGAACGCACCACCGGCCGCGGAGGCGACGCCATGTACAGCATCACCGTCAGCCATCATTTCATGGTCGCGCACAGCCTCCTCGGCGCCGTCTTCGGGCCGGCGCAGCGGCTGCACGGCGCAACTTTCGTGGTCGAGGCCGAGCTGCGCCGCGAGGCGCTCGACCCCGACGGCGTCGTTTGCGACATCGGCCGCGCCCTCGACGCGCTGAAGGCCGTCCTCGGCGAGCTCGACTACCGCAATCTCGACGATCTGCCCGAGTTCCGCGGCCGCAACACGACAACCGAGTTCCTCGCCGGCGAAATTCACCGCCGGCTGGCGCGGCGCATCGGCGAGGGAGTGCTGGGGCCGGGGACCGCCGCCGCCATCGGCAGCCTCAAGGTGGCGCTGCGGGAGAGCCCCTCGGCATGGGCCGCCTACGACGCGCCGCTCGGATGAAGGAGCTGGCCCTGATCGTGCCGGGCCGGCTCGATCAGCTCACCGGCGGCTATCTCTACGACCGCCATATCGTCGACAGGCTGCGCGCCCGCGGCCGCGCGGTGCGGGTGATCGAGCTCGCGGCGCTGCGCTCGGGGGCCGGGGCTGCGCTCGACAACCTCGCCGACGGCGCCGTGGCGGTGGTCGACGGCCTCGCCCTCGGCGGCTTCGAGGGCGCGGTGAGCGGCCATGCGCGCCGGCTGCGGCTGGTCGCGCTCGTCCACCATCCGCTGGCCGAGGAGACCGGCCTGTCCCCGGCGGCGGCGAGGGCGGCCGCCGAAATCGAGGCGGCGCTGCTGCCGCGGTTCCGCGGCGTCCTCTGTCCGAGCCGGGCGACGGCCGCGGCGGTCGCAGGCTACGGGGTGGCGCCCGACCGCATCGCCATCGTCCCGCCGGGCACCGATAAGCCGCCGCTCGCGCGGCGGCGGCGCGGCCCGGTTCGCCGATTGCTGTGCGTCGCGAGCCTCGTCCCGCGCAAAGGCCATCTGACGCTGATCGCGGCGCTGGCGCGGATCCGCGATCTCGACTGGCGTCTCGTCTGCATCGGCTCGCTGCGCCGCGACCCTTGTGCCGCGCGCGCGGTGCGGCGGATGATTTGGGCGACCGGCCTCGGGCGGCGCGTGATCCTGACCGGCGAGCAGCCGCCGCGATCCGTCGCACGGGCCTATCGGTCGGCTGACGGGTTTGTGCTGCCGTCCTTTCACGAGGGCTATGGCATGGCTTACGCCGAGGCGATGGCGCACGGCCTGCCGCTGATTGCGACCGATGCCGGGGCGATCGCCGAGACCGTGCCGCGCGGCGCCGGGCTGCTGGTCCGGCCCGGCGATCCGGCGGCGCTGGCGCGGGCCTTGCGGCGCCTGATCGCCGAGCCGGCGCTGGCGGCGCGGCTCGCCGCCGGGTCGCGCGCGGCCGGCGCCCGGCTGCGGGATTGGCCGCAGGCGGCGGCGGAGTGGGAGGGCGCCTGCGACCGCCTGGCGGCGCTCGACCCGCCTTCGCCGGCCGCGCCGCGGCTGGAACCGCCCCGCCGGTTGGTTTAGGATCGAGGCGTCGCCATTCAGGGATGCGCCGGCCGCGTTCTGCGGATAATCAGGACCGCGGCAGCCCCGATCGGGAGAATTATGAGAACCAGCCGCAGAATTTTGATCGTCGACGACGACGGCGCGCTGCGCCAGTCGCTCGCCGAGCAGCTTGAGCTCAACGGCGAGTTCGTCGCCGTCGACTGCGGCAATGCGGCCGGGGCGCTCGAGGTCGTCGGCCGCGACCGGTTCGACGCGGTGCTGCTCGATGTCGGCCTCCCCGACATGGATGGGCGCGATCTGTGCCGCCTGTTGCGGCGCGCCGGCGTGCAGGCCCCGATCCTGATGCTGACCGGGGCGGACAGCGACGCCGACACCATCCTCGGCCTCGATTCGGGCGCCGACGATTATGTGGCCAAGCCGTTTCGGCTGAGCGTGCTGCTGGCGCGGCTGCGCGCGCATCTGCGGCAGAGCGAGCACAGCGACGACGCCGTCTTCACGATCGGCCCCTACACCTTCCGCCCGAGCGCGAAGCTCCTGACCGACCCGAGCGGGCGCACCAAGGTTCGGCTGACCGAGAAGGAGACCGCGATCCTCAAATACCTCTACCGCGCCGGCGAGCGGGTGATCGGGCGCGACACGCTCCTGGGCGAGGTGTGGGGATATAACGCCGGGGTGACGACCCACACCCTGGAGACGCATGTCTATCGGCTGCGGCAAAAGATCGAGCGCGACCCGGCGCGGGCCGAGATCCTGGTGACCGAGCCCGGCGGCTATCGCCTCGTGCCTTGAGCGATGGGGCGCGGCCCGCTGTTGATCGTCAGCGGCGCCGACCGCGGCTACTTTCCGCTGCTGCGCGACACCGTCCTGTCGGTCCGGGCGCAGCGCCGCGAGGCGGCGATCGGCATCCTTGATTTCGGGCTCGACGGCGATCAGCGGGAATGGCTGTCGGGCCGCGTCCGGCATCTGGCCCGGCCGGGCTGGGACCTCGATTTCCCGGAGCGCGAGCGCACCCCGCAGACGCGCCAGGCGCAGGTCGCGCGGCCGTTTCTGCGTCGCCATTTCCCAGGCTACGAGCACTATCTGTGGATCGACGCCGACGCCTGGGTCCAGGACTGGCGGGCGATCGAGCTTTATGTCGCCGCCGCCGGGCGCGACAAGCTGGCGATCACCCCGGAGATCGACCGCGCCTACAAGCGCCATTACAAGCGGCCCAAGCTGTTCGGCCGGACCCTGGCCTGGAAGAACTACCGCGAAGCCTTCGGCTGGCGCGTGGCCGATCGCCTCGGCCGCAACCCGATGCTGAATTGCGGCGTCTTCGCCCTGCACCATGACGCCCCGCATTGGGACGCCTGGGCGCGGATCATGGCGCAGGCGCTGTCCCGCACCCGGTTCTTCTTTGTCGAGCAGACCGCGCTCAACTACGCCGTCTTCGCCGAGCGCCTGCCGGCCAATTTCCTGCCGGCTTATTGCAACTGGATGCCGGGGGACGCCGCGCCGGCCTTCGATCCCGGTCGCGGCCTGTTCGTCGAGCCCTATGCGCCGCACGAGGCGATCGGGATCATGCACCTCGCCGGTCCGGAGCAGAAGACGCACAGCTTCCGGCTGCAGGTCTTGGGCGGCGGCGAGGTCGAGACGTCGCTGCGCTACAGCCAGAGCCGGGAGCTGCGCGGCGGCCTGCCATGCCGGCGCGACGGCGGGGCGGCCGTCATCACGAAGAGGTGAACCGCGATTGCGGCCCGCCGGCGCCGCCCCGGCGTTTTTCGGCTTCTCGCCGCCGCCGCGCCTGCCTAGGCTGCGCCCGCGGGGGCACGCTACACGGGAGAAGGTCATGCATCGATTGCGGTCACTGGCGCTCGGCGCCCTCGCCGCCGTACTGGTCTGGGGGGTCGCCCGGGCCGACACGATCCATTTCAAGGCCGATATCGCCGCCGCTCCGGGGATCGCCAGCGCCGGCAAGGGCAGCGCCGCCGCGACGCTCGACACCGCGACCAAGACGCTGACCTGGCAGGTGGATTATTCGGGCCTCAGCGGCCCGGTGACGGCGGCCCATATCCACGGGCCGGCGGCGCAAGGGGCCAATGCCCCGATCGTCGTCCCGTTCAAGGGCGACCTCGCCAGCCCGATCAAGGGCTCGGCGACGTTGACGGACCCGCAGATCGCCGATCTCGAAGCCGGGAAGTGGTACGTCAACCTGCACACCGCGGCCAACAAGGCCGGCGAGGCGCGCGGACAGCTCGTGCGGTCGCCCTAGGCGGCGCGCCGCGCCCGGCGCGGAGCCGACCACGGCGCAGGATGGGCAAGGGGGGCTGGCGCCCCCCTTTTCTACTCGCTCAAAGCCAAACCCAAGGCAGGATCAGCGCGGCTGGGTCCCGGTGCTGTAGGGCGTCAACCCCGGCCCGCCGGTCGACGGTCCGGGCATCCCCATGCTGTTGCCGCCCTGCATCGGCGGCGCGGGGGGCGGGCCTGGCGGCGGCATCGCCGCCGGCGGGGCGCCGCCGCCCTGCAAGCGGGCGAGCTCGGCTTGGTTGAGCTGCGCCGTCGTGTCCGTGGCCGATCTCGGACCGTGATGCATCGTCCCGGCGTGCGTGGCGTGATGGCGGGCAGGACGCTTCATCGGCGGCATCGCCGAGGTCGTGGATGATGGCGGCGGCGGCGCCGCCGCCGGCGCGGCGGCGCCGCTGCTCTGGGCCCAACCGGGCGCAGCCATCGCGAGCACGGCTGCGACCGCCACGCCGCTCAAGAGACGGTTCATCGTGTGATCCTCTATCTTGTTCTACCGCGGAGCAACTCTACCCGCCTCCCCTGCAGGACGTAACCCGGAAAACGGCCGTTTTGCGACCCCGAAGGCGTCAGCGTCCTCCTTGGCCGCAAGCCGTGTCCGCGATTACCGCGATCCCGAGGTCGTCCCGCTGGGACCCGTCCCGGTCGCGCGCGGAACGTAGTTGCCGCCCGACGCCTTCGGACCGACGACCTGACCGGACGGGGTTTCGTACCGGCCGGTCGGCGTATAAACCTGCCCGCCTGCACCGGGTGGTGGCGGCGGGGCCGCCGGGTTGCTGAAATTCCCGGCCTGAAGCCGAGCCAGCTCCTGCGCGTTCAATTGCGAGGCCACATTTCCGGTCAGCGCCGGGCCGGGCGGAACCTTCTTCGCCGAGCGCGCGGGCCGATGCGAGCGGTGCATCGGCGGCATCGCCGAGGTCGCCGCGGGCGCCGCCGCGCCGGTGCTGTAGGGTGTCAGGCCGGGACCGCCCGGGCTCGGCCCCGGCGTGCCCATCGGGTTTCCGCCCTGCTGCGCCCAGACTGGCGCGGCGACCGCGAGCGCGGCGGCGATCGCAACGCCGTTCAAGAGATGCTTCATGCCTATCGTCCTCTGTGGCAGTTCCGGATCGGCCGGGATGGAATGCGTAACCCCATTCCACCCAGACCCTCGCCGGCCTTGGAAACGCCCCGGCGCCCCATTCGGTTCCCGCGAGCACGCAACTCCAGCGTCGTGCGCCTTCCCCGGCCAGAAACGAATAATATGATCGAAGCCGTCGGCATTCAAGCGCCTGGGTAGCTCAATATGCAAAAGAATAACGGCAAAAGCGAGTGTCCCGGAGGTGACGGCAGGGGCCGGCGAAAGCGGCGGCGGCTCGCCGCCGCCTTGGCGCTGACAGCGGCGTGCGCGCTCGCGGCGGGCCCGAGCGACGGCGCCGCGCCCGATGACGCGCTGACGATCGGCATCACCCAATTCCCGTCAACCCTGAACCCGAACATGGACGCGATGGCGGCCAAGAGCTACGTGCTTGGCTTGGCGCTGCGCCCGTTCACGGCCTATGACGCCGACTGGAACCTCGTCTGCCTGCTCTGCGTCCGCCTGCCGTCGATCGAGAACGGCGGCGCCGTCCCGGTCGATCTGCCGGGCGGCGGCAAGGGGATCGACATCACCTACACGATCCGGCCCGGCGCCAGCTGGGGCGACGGCGCGCCGGTGACGACGGCGGACGTGCTGTTCACCTACGAGGTCGGGCGCAATCCGGCGAGCGCGGTCAGCGACGGCGAGCTTTACCGCCGCATCACCGGCATCGCCGTCAAGGACGACCGGACCTTCACCCTGCACGTCGACAAGCTGACCTTCGACTACGCGGCGATCGACGATTTCGTGCTGCTCCCGGCGCATCTCGAAAAGAGCGCGTTCAGCGATCCCGCCCGGTACCGGGTGCGCACGCGCTATGACGCCGACCCGACCAGCCCCGGCCTCTGGAACGGGCCCTATCGGGTCGTCGAGGTTTCCGCGGGCTCGCATATCGTGCTCGAGCCGAACCCGCATTGGGCCGGGCCGCAGCCGAAATTCCGCCGGATCACGGTGCGGGCGATCGAGAACACCGCCGCCCTTGAAGCCAATCTGCTGTCGGGCTCGATCGACATGATCGCCGGCGAATTGGGGCTGTCGCTCGAGGAAGGGCTGGCCTTCGAAAAGCGCCATCCCGACGCCTACCAAATCTTCTACAAGCCGGGCCTCGTCTTCGAGCATGTCGACGCCAACCTCGCGGTTCCCGCGCTCGCCGACCGCCGGGTGCGCCAGGCGCTGCTGCTCGCCCTCGACCGCGACGCGATCAGCCGCGAGCTCTTCGGCGGTCGCCAGCCGGTCGCCGGCAGCTTTGTCAGCCCGCTCGATCGCGGCTACGCCGCCGACATCCCGCGCTACCCCTACGATCCCGAGCGCGCGGCGACGCTGCTCGACGCCGCCGGCTGGAAGGCGGGCGCCGGCGGGGCGCGCGGCGACGCCGCCGGGAACGCGCTCTCGTTGGAGCTGGCGACGACTGCCGGCAACCGCTCGCGCGAGCTGGTCGAGCAGGCGCTGCAGAGCCAGTGGCGCCGCATCGGCGCCGATGTCCATATCCGCAACCAGCCGGCGCGGGTGCTGTTCGGCGAGACGCTGCGCCATCGCCGCTTCCAGCTGGCGATGTACGCCTGGATCAGCGCCCCCGAGAACGCGCCGCGCTCGATCCTCCATTCGAGCGAAATCCCGGGCGCCGCCAACGGCTTTGCCGGCGAGAACTTCACCGGCTTCGACAGCCCCGAGATGGACCGGATCATCGACGCGCTCGAGGTCGAGCTCGACCCCGGCAGGCGCCGCGCGCTGTGGGCCGAGGCGCAGCGCCTTTACGCGACCGAGCTGCCGTCGCTGCCGCTTTATTTCCGCTCGTCCGTCTTCATCCTGCCGAAATGGCTCACCGGCGTGCGCCCGACGGGGAACCTGTCGCCGACGACCTTGTGGGTGACGGACTGGGCCCGGGCGCCATGACCGACCGGCCAGACCCGCCGCGCCGCGCCGTGATCCGCTACGCAAGCACGCGGCTGATCGAGATCCTCGCGATGCTGGCGCTGATGTCGGTCGCGATCTACGCGCTGATCGGGCTGATGCCTGGGGATCCGATCGATCTGCTGCGCTCGGCGGACCCGCGCGCAACCGCCGCCGACATCGCCCGGCTGAAGGCGGCCTACGGCCTCGACCAGCCGCTTTCGGCCCGGTACCTGGCCTGGGCCGGGTCGGCGCTCGGCGGCGATCTCGGCTATTCGCGCCTGTTTGCGCAGCCGGTGCTGACGACGATCCTGCCGCGGCTGGCCAACTCGCTGCTGCTGATGGGGATCAGCTTCGCGCTGGCTTTTGCGCTCGCCCTCGCGCTGGGGATCGCCGCGGCGCGCCGGCCGGGCGCGCCGCTCGACGCGATCGTCAACGCGGTTTCCTTCGTCGGGATCTCGATACCGAGCTTCTGGCTCGCGCTGATCCTGATCCTGGTCTTCGCCGTGACGTTGGGCTGGCTGCCGGCGAGCGGCGTGGCGGCGGTCGGCGACGGCGGGCTCGGCGACCGCGCCCGACATCTCGTCCTTCCGGTCGCCACCCTGACGCTCGCCAGCCTCGGCTCCTACACGCGCTATGTCCGCGTCGGCGATGCGCGAGGCTTTGGCCCAGCCGCACATCCGCACCGCCCGCGCCAAGGGGGCGAGCGAGGCCCGCGTCATCCGTCGCCACGCGCTGCCCACGGCGCTCGTCCCGCTGGTCACGATCCTCGCCCTGTCGTGCGGCAGCCTCGTTTCGGGCGCGCTCGTCACCGAGACCATGTTCGCCTATCCCGGGATGGGAAAGCTCGTCTTCGACGCGGTGATGGGGAGCGACTACAATCTGGCGCTGGCGGCGCTGCTGTTCGCCGCCGCGACGACGATGGCGGCGAACCTCGCCGCCGACCTCGCCTATGCCTGGCTCGACCCGCGGGTCGCCTACCGGTGAGGCTGCCGCTCCTGCTGCTCGGCGCGATCGCTGTGGCCTCCGCCGCCGGGCCGTGGGTCGGGGCGCTGCTCGGGACCGACCCCCAATCGGTCGACCTCTTCGCGCGCATGGCCGGGCCGTCGCCGACGCATCCGCTCGGCGCCGACGAGCTCGGGCGCGACATTCTGCTGCGCCTGCTCGAAGGGGGCCGCGTGTCGCTTGCGGTCGGGCTTGCCGCCGCGCTCGCCGCCGCCGCGCTCGGGACCGTCATCGGGCTCGTCGCCGGCTATCTCGGCGGCTGGGCCGACCGCGCGCTGATGCGCCTGACCGATGCGGTGATCAGCCTGCCGCTGTTGCCGCTGCTGATCGTGCTGGCCGCCGTCGACCTGGGCAAGATCGGCGCGCCGCGCGGGCTGCTCGCCTCGGACGAGCTCAGCCTGCTGCGCATCGTGGCGCTGGTGTCGCTGGTCGGCTGGACCACGGCCGCCCGCCTCGTCCGCGGCGCGACGCTCGTGGCCCGGAGGCAGGATTTTGTCCGCGCCGCCCGCAGCCTCGGCGCCTCCGCCCCGCACATCCTGCTGCGGCACGTGCTGCCGAACGTATCGGGCCCGTTGATCGTGGCGACGGCGCTCGGCGTCGGCGACGTCATTCTGCTCGAATTGGTGCTGAGCTTTCTCGGGCTCGGCGTGCAGCCGCCGATGGCGAGCTGGGGCAGCATGCTGACGAACGCGCAGGAGGAGCTCGCAACCGCCCCGATGCTCGCGGTCTATCCGGGCGCGATGATCTTTGCGACGGTGATTTCCTGCAACCTGCTGGGCGACGCCGTGCAGCGCCGCCTTGCCCCCGGGCTCTCGCCGCGAGCCTAGCCCGCCCGGCCCCTCGGCGTTCCCGACGCCTGCGCTCCCGAGCCGCGAGGCGCTGCGGGCGGCGCGGCGCCGCCCGCCGATCGTCCCGACCTACGAGCTTTGGGTCGGCTTTGCGGTCTTCTTCTTGGCCGCAGACGACTTGGTGGCCTTCGTGCTCTTCTTTTTCGAGGAGTGCTTGGTCGACTTGTGGGTGGATTTCTTCGGCGTCGCGGTCGTCGACGGAGCCACAGCCGGGGCCTCCGTCGTCGCCGCCGGCGCAGTCCCGGCAGCCTGGGCGCTGACGGCGGTCGGGATCATATTGGCGGCAAGAAAACTAACCAAGGCGAACACCGGGATAAGCGCCTTCATGAGGGGGCTCCTGGATCGAGACAGCGGTTGGTCGGTTTGCCCGCACTCCCAGGGAGTGCGCAACGGCGTTGGCGTCGCATCCGTTGCGGCGCAAAGCCACGCCCGAATGCTACCACGCCCCGCGTGAACCCAATAACGATAAGCGCGACGCAGGCGGCGACGGCGCGCCGATTGGGTGCGACGGCTTGGCGCAGCCCCGGCGATGGCGGAAACGCTCGCGCGGGGCGTCCGGGAACGGCGGTCGCGCCCGGCTTGCGAGGTCCATGTTCAGCAGGGCTGCGTCGCGCGCGAGCGAATCGCGGCGGTTAGCCTTGGTCGCAGCGGGGTGGGCATCGCCGAATCGGCCCCAATGGCGGGCGGGTCTTCGGGGCGGCGCGGCAGCCGGGGCAGAGGGCTTCGGGCAAAAGAAAACCGCCGCGGGGAGCTGCCCGCGGCGGGTCTCCCCCGGGCCTCGCGAGCGCCCGGGGGAAGCAGGTCTCGAACGCGTCTTTACGGGAACATGATCTCGACGCGGCGGTTTTGCGGCTCGCGGACGCCGAGCGGCGTGGGCACGCGCGGGTCGTTCATGCCGCGGCCGGTAACCACCATGTCGTTGCGGGCCACGCCCATGCCGGCCAGAGCGTTCGCCACCGCGTTGGCGCGCCGCTCGGAGAGCCGCTGGTTGTAGCCGGCCGAGCCGGTGAGGTCGGTGTAGCCGGTGACCTGGAGCTGCACCGAGCCGCCCGCCTTGTACTGCGCCGCCGCCTTTTGCAGGATCGCCATGCCGTCCGAGGTGATGTTGTACTTATCCCAGTCGAAGAAGACGAGATAGACCTGATGGACGGCCGGCGGCGGCGGGGCCGGCGGGGCCGGCGGCGGCGCTGCCGGCGGCGCGCCGAACCTCATCGTCAAGCTGGCGACGACGTTCTGCGTGCTGTAGCCGGTCTGGTAGGAAATCAGCCCGTGCTTTCTGCCGGTCTGGAGCGTGAAGTCCGGCGTCGCGAGGTAGCGGTAGTCCAGGTCGAAGGCGAGGGCCGGGTTGATGTTATAGCGCAGACCGGCGATCCCCTGATAGCCGAACGTCCAAGTGTTGCCGTGGACGCTGTCGAACGTGCCCGGCACGGAAGCCGGGAGGGCCGACCCGGGCTTTTGGAACGACACGCCGTCGTTGATGTTCACCGCACCGATGCCGGCGCCGATGTGGGGCGTGATCGGCCAGCCAAACGTGAAGTCGTAGATCACGTTGGTCATGATCGAATTGCTGTTGCGATTGCCGCTGAACACCGAGTTGCCGCGGCCGGCGAAGCTCGACACGCTGCCGTCGCGATAGCTGTACTCTTCTTCGAACCGCCACGGCCCCCACTCATAGCCGCCGCGGACGCCGACATTGAAGCCGGTGTTGAAATTCACGTTCGGCGAAAAGTGCCTGCCGTTGAGCCTGAAGCTGTCGTTCTGGCCCGTGAGCTGGGTCCACCCGCCTTCGGGTCCCAGATAGAAGGCGCCCGGGTATGGCCCGAACATCTGTGCATTCGCCTCGGCGCCACCGAACGCCACGGCAAGCGCTACGCCGGCGCCTAGCAGATAGCGATTTATCATCCCTTACCTCCGGCCGCAAATACGCGTGTGACGATGGTCGTCCCGCCACCGTTGGCCGATATTCAACGTCTGCTCGCCCGATGGCAACCGGTTTTTATCTGAACGGCGCCACTCTCCGAGAAATCCTTGCAAAACTGGGAGAGCCGCGACATTCCTGCAACAGTTTGGCCAACAAGCCAATGAATTACTGGGGTCATGCCGCGTCTTTTTCGCAACACTTGGCTATTGGACAAGATTCGGCGGAACCCCTCGGGGTTGAGCGGGCCGGAAACCGCCCGATCCGCGGCGATCGGATGGCGATCGGCGCGGACCTCGTCCTATTCAACGTCAGGTGACGCAAGGCCGCGCCGCCGGATCGATCAGCACGCCCGGATTGAGCACGCCCTGCGGGTCGAGCTCGCGCTTTGCCGCGCCGAGCGCGGCGGCGAAGAGGTCCGGCCGCTGCCGGTCGTACCACGGCCGGTGGTCGCGGCCGACCGCGTGATGGTGGGTGATGGTCCCGCCGGCGGCGATCAAGGCGTCGCCGGCCGCGGTCTTGATCGCCCCCCATTGCTCGGGCAGCGCGCCGTGGCGGCCCAGCGCGTGAAAGCTGAAATAGGGCGCCGGGCCATCGGGATAGGCGTGGGTGAACCGGCAGGTGACCTGCCCCGGCCGCCCCGTCGCGTCGCGAATCGCCGCTTCGGTCGCCGCCTTCACGTTGTCGTGAAACGCCTCGAACCGGTCCCAGGTGATCGCGCTCTCGAAGGTGTCGGCGATGATCGCCCGCCCGACCAGCGGCTCGCGGGCGTAGGGCATGCGGATGAAGGCGTTGCGCCACAGGCCGGCGGCCCCCTCGCGGTGGGCGTCGGCCCCGGCGGCCCGCTCGGGGGCGCCGCCGTGGTCGGCGCAGCATTCGAGCGCGCGGCCGATCCAGGCGTCGAGCGGATGGTCGGCCGATTCGAACGCCAGCACCATGATCGCCGCGCCGCCGTCGCCGGCCCCGGTGTTGCGCGCCTCCTGCGGATCGAGGATGCGGCAGTTCGCCGGGTAGAGCCCGGCCTGGGAAAGAGCCCGAACGGCGCGGGCGGCGGCGAAGAAATCGGGAAAGCGAACCGCCCCGCCGGCGCGATGGCGCGGCCGGTCCTGCAGGCGCATCCACGCCTCGGTGATGACGCCCAGGATCCCTTCCGAGCCGATGAACAGCCGATCGGGGCTCGGCCCGGCCCCGGAGCCGGGCAGCCGGCGGGTTTCGACCATGCCCCTCGGGGTCGCCACCCGCAGGCTTTCGACGAAATCGTCGATGTGGGTGTAGAGGGTGGCGAAATGGCCGCCCGAGCGGGTCGCGATCCAGCCGCCCAGGGTCGAATACTCGAAGCTCTGCGGGAAATGCCGCAGGCTCAGCCCGTGCGGCTTCAGCTGGGCTTCGAGCGCGGGGCCGAAGACCCCGGCCTCGATGCGCGCGGCGCGCGAGGCGCGGTCGACCTCCAGCACCCGGTCGAGGCGCCGCAGGTCCAGGGTCACCGCCCCTTTGTAGCGGGCGCGGTCGATTCGCGGCTCGACCCCGCCGACGACGCTGCTGCCGCCGCCGAACGGGATCAGCGCCGCCTCGGCGGCGCAAGCCCAGTCGATGACGGCGGCGACCTCGGTCTCGTTGCGCGGGTAGGCGACGACATCGGGCGCGTCATCGTAATTCCCGAGCAGGCCCTGCACATAGTCGCAATAGGATTTGCCGTAGGCGTGGGCGGCGCGATCGTAGACCGCGCTCGAGCAGCATGGCGCGAGCGCGGCGGGCGGGGCGAGGCGCGCCGGCCGCAGCCTGATCTCGTCGAGCGGCGGCGGCGCCTTGGCCTCGAACCCTTCGACCGCGAACAGTCGGCGATAGCGGTCGAGCGCGGCCCTTTCCTCTTCGGCCGTCAGCCCCTCGCCCTCGCGGCCCCAGCCGAAATGTTTCAGCCGCCCCTGCGCCATCGTGCTCGCCCCCCGCGGTTCGATCGGCCGAGAATAGCCGGATGGCGGCAGCGGAGCCAGCCGACAGAGGCGAGACATGTCGTTCGGCCTTTGTTAATTTTCGCGGCGCGTTCGCTGGAGGCTGTCGCTTGCAGGTCGCCCGGACCATCGCCGATCTGAGACGCCGCATCGCCGATTGGCGAAAGGCGGGCGAGCGCGTCGGCCTCGCGCCGACGATGGGCGCGCTGCACCAAGGCCATCTGGCGCTGGTGCGCGCCGCGCGGGCCGGCTGCGGCCGCGTCGTCGTGTCGATCTTCGTCAACCCCAGGCAATTCGCGCCGAGCGAGGATCTGGGCGCCTACCCGCGGCGCGAGGCGGCCGATCTCGACCTGCTGCGCGCGGCCGGGGTCGACCTCGCCTTTGTTCCCGGCGTCGAAGAGATCTACCCGCCGGGCTTCTCGACCACGGTGACTGTGAGCGGCTTGACCGAGGGGCTGTGCGGCGCGGGCCGCCCCGGCCATTTCGACGGCGTGGCGACGGTGGTGGCGAAGCTGCTGCTGCAATCGCTGCCCGACGCCGCCTATTTCGGCGAGAAGGATTACCAGCAGCTGATGGTGGTGCGGCGGCTGGCCCGCGACCTCGATATCCCGGTGCATATCGAGGGGGTGCCGACCTGGCGCGAGCCCGACGGCCTGGCGCTGTCGTCGCGCAACGCCTACCTGACGCCCGACGAGCGCCGCGCCGCGCCCGCCCTGGCTCGCGTGCTGCGAGCGGTCGCCGCCGCGCTGGCGCGCGACCCGGCGGCGGTCGCCGCGGAGCTCGCCCGCGGCCGGCGCGCGCTCGAAGGCGCGGGGCTCGCCGTCGAATATCTCGAAATCCGCGAAGCCGAGACGCTGGCTCCGGTCACCTCCGAGGTCACCGCCGCATCCCGCGTCTTCGCCGCCGCCCGTCTCGGCCGCACCCGGCTGATCGACAACATGCCGATCGCGCCCGCGGCCTGAGCGCCGCCGAGGCTACTGCCTGGCGTATTTGCGCAAGCCCTTGCCGACGTTCTCGGCGCCGAAGACGTTGCCGGCGGCGTCGGCCGCGACCCCCTCGCCGCCCGATTTGTCGGTCGCCGGGTTGGGGCGCGCGATGTAGTGCTTGACCGTCCCGTCCTTGGCGCTCCCGATGCGGATGCCGCGGCGGCAGCCCGGGTCAGGGGTGCAGCCTTCCTTGTCCTCGGTTTGCGAATCGGCGACGTAGAGCACGTCGTTCTGGTCGATAAAGACCGCGCTCGGCCGCCGCGTCCCCGCTACTTCTTGGGCGGCGACAGCGTGATCCCCTGCCGCTTCATCTGCTCGACGACCTTCTTGGCGCCTTCGTCGCCGTCGCCGGCGAGCCGGGCGGTCTGGCCGGCCAGCGCCTCGAGCTGCCGGCGCAGCTTCAGCGCCTCCTGCACAGTCGGCTCCTGCGAGCGCCTGAGCTCCGCCAGCGCGCCGCGATCGGAGACCGCCTGGCCGGTCTCGAACGCCATCAGCACGAACAACGACAGGACGACGAGGATGACCGGGAGCGGCGGCGCCGTCATTTCGATTTCTCCGGCGCCGTCGCGGCGGGCGCGTTCGTCGCCGGGTTGATGGTGATCCCGTTCTGGGTCAAAAGATCGCGCAGCCTGTCATCCTTCTCCTCGGTCGCCGCGGTCGCCAGCGCGCGGACCAGCGCCTCGTTGACCCGGCCGAGCTGAATGCTCTGGTTGATGAACTGCTGGCGCCGGTTGACCTCCGCCTGCGCCGCGCGGTTGTCCTGCCCGAGGATCAGATAGGCGACGACCAGAATGAGCGTGGCCGCCGCCAGCCCGACCGTCACCCAATAAACCCCGGCCGCAGCCCGCACCCGCCGACCCCGCGCTTACGATCCCCGCCGGCCGCCGGCGGGCAGCGGACAATAGCATGCCGGGGCGGCGGGACAGCGCCCATCGAGGCGGCGCCGGCGCGCTTGGCGGCGACGCTTGACAGGGCATGGCGGCGCATGCGCTGATTTTTCGGCTAAACCTCCTGGCGAGGGAGATCATGACGCCATCCGCGGCGGCGCCGCGCGCCGGAGCAATGCGGGCCGCCTGGCGAGGCTCGCCCGGCGAATTTTCCCCGGCCGTCCGCCGCCGGCAATGACGCCCTTCGACCAATCGCCGTTGTCGCCGGCGGAAATCGAGGCGCTCTTCATCCGCTGCGACCCGCCGCCGGCCAACACCGTCGAGCTGGCGCTGGTGCTGGGCGGCACCAGCTCGGCCGGGGCCTACACCGCGGGCGCGGTCGATTTCCTGATCGAGGCGCTCGATTGCTGGACTGCGGCGCGCGACGCGGCCGGCGCCGCCGCGCCAAGGCACAAGGTCGTGCTGAAGGTTGTGGCCGGCACATCGGGCGGCGGGGTCACCGCGGCGATCGCCGCGCGCGCTCTCGCCTATGACTACCCGCACGTCGTGCGGGCGACCCCGCACCCCGAGCTCGGCGCCGGCAACCCGTTCTACGACATCTGGGTCAACCGCCTGACGTTGAGCGGGTTTCTCGGCACCAGCGACATCGCGCGGGGACATGTCGCCTCGCTGCTCTGCGCCAAGCCGATCGATGACGGCGCGGCGGCGATCGCCGATTTCGCCCCGGGGCCGGCGCGGGCGCGGTCCTGGCTCGGCGACCCGCTGCGGCTGATCTTCACCTTGACCAACCTGCGCGGCATGCCGTACCGGACGCCGTTCGGGCCCGGCGCGCTCGGCGAGAGCTATGTCGATCATGCCGATTACGTCCGCTTCGCCGTGGTTTACCCGCCGCGGGGGCTGGCCGATCCGCGCCCCGACGAGCTGGTCGTCGGCTTTGACGAGAGGCGGCTGCCGCAAGCCGTCGACTGGATGACGTTCGGCCTCTTCGCGCGTGCGACCGCCGCCTTTCCGCTCGGGTTTCCGCCGCGGGCATTGGTCCGGCCGACGCTGGACTACCGCTATCGGGTGGCGGTGCTGCCGGGGGATGCGCCAGGCGGGCCGGCGCAGGCGATCGGGCGGCTGCCGGATTGGGCGGCGCTGACCCCGGCCGGGGCGGAGGGGCCGCCGTCGGATTATCATTTTCTCGCGGTCGACGGCGGGGCCACCGACAACGAGCCGATCGAGCTCGCCCGCACCGCCCTCGCCGGGGTTCTCGGCCGCAACCCGCGCGACCCCGCGACCGCGAACCGCGCCGTGATCCTGATCGACCCGTTCGCCGGCGCGGCCGGGCTCGGGCTGGAGGGCCCGGCCTCGCTCGCCAGGACGGCGCCGGCGCTGCTGACGACCCTGATGCAGCAGACGCGCTACAACTCGCAGGATCTGCTGCTCGCCGCCGACCCCGAGGTGTTCAGCCGCTTCATGATCACCCCGATGCGCGACGGGCGGGTCGGCGGCGGCGCGCTCGCCAGCGACGGCCTCGGCGCGTTCCTGGGCTTCGCCAGCCCCGCCTTCATGCGCCACGACTATCTGCTCGGCCGCGCCAACTGCCAGGAGTATCTGCGCTCGAGCCTGGTGCTGGCCGAGGACAACCCGGTGTTCGCCGGAATGTGGACCGCGGCGCAGAAGCGGGCGCTGGGGGTCGAGCGCGGCGGCGGGCGCTATCTGCCGATCGTCCCGCTGATCGGCGACGCCGCAGTGCCGGAGATGACCGAGCCCTGGCCGCGCCATGTCCTCGACCCGGAAATCTACCGCGACCCGATCGAGCGGCGGTTCAAGGCGATCGTCGAAGCCGAAGGCAGCGGCGGGCTCGTCTCCAGCGCCGCGCTGTGGCTGCTCGCTCATTTCGGCGAGCGCAAGCTCGCCGATCTGATCATCGGCGCGATCAAGAACGCTTTGAAGCAGGCGGGGCTCGACTGAGGCGAGGGGAGAAAGCCGCGGCCCCTCCGCCTCAGTACAGGATCGAGGGCAGGTAGGGGCCGGCGGGCTCGTTGTAGAGGCCGATCGACATCAGGGTCATCTGCATGACGAGCCGAAGCCCGCTGTCGAGGCACCATTTGAAGAGGTCGTGGTTGCGCGTCGGCAGCAGGAAGCCGGGACCGCTGAAGGCGGGCGCGGCGGCGATCAGCGCCTTCAGATCCTGGTTGCTCTCGGCCGCGGCATGGGCAAGGAAGCCGATCGCCGTCGCGTAGCCGGTGATCCGCCCGAGATGCTCGACGACGACAGCCTCGGTCGCGCCGATCGCGTCTGCGAGCTCGGCGCTGCGGTCGAAGCCGTGGACATGCCGGCAGATCGCGTTGCACGCAGGGCAGATCCGCCGCCGTCGCCGGACGAACCTCGTAGCCGGCAAAGCGCAGGCCGAGCGGCGCGCCCTGGATCACCGAGAGCGGCTCGCGCGCGGCAAAGCCCAGCTGCGTGTAGAGGGCGAGCGAGCGGTTGTGGTAGGCGGTCTGCACCAGCCGGATGCCGGCATGGCCGCGCGCCGTCGCTTCGTCGACCATCGCCTGCATCAGGGCGCGGCCGACGCGTCGGTTTTGCGCTGCGGGGTCGACCGTGATCGGCCCGATGGCGGCGATCGGCGAGCGCCGGTCCATGAAATTGCTGCCGACGATATGGCCGCCTTCCTCCGCCACCAGCCCATGACAGCCCGAATGCGCGATCAGCATCGAGGCTGCTTCTGTCGCGACCTCGACCGAGGGGAAGTCGGGTGGGAAATTGTGCTGCCCGGCGATCGCGGCGAAGCCCGCATAGAGGATGCGGCCGCATTCGGCGGCGTCCGCCGCGACCGCCTCGCGGATCGTCACTGCCATCGTCTTTCTCGCTGTCGGTCGCAGCTCGATTTCTGATACATGCCGGAAGGCCGTGTGGCAATCCGGGCGCTGCGCCGCGGGAGGATGCGATGTCTTTTGCGCTGACGGCCGAGCAGCTGGAGCTGCGCGAGGCGGTGGCGCGGCTGTGCCGGCGCTTCGGCGACGATTACTGGCTGAAGGCCGACGACGAGGGCGCCTTCCCGCACGCCTTCCACCGGGCGATGGCCGAGGCCGGCTGGCTCGGGATTGCGATGCCCGAGGAATATGGCGGCAGCGGCCTCGGCATCACCGAGGCGGCGGTGCTGATGCAGGCGGTCGCCGAATCCGGGGCCGGGTTCAGCGGCGCCTCGGCGATCCATATGAATATTTTCGGGCTGCACCCGGTCGTCGTGTTCGGCAGCGACGCGCAAAAGCGGCGCTTTCTGCCGCCGCTGATCGCCGGCAGGGAGAAGACCTGCTTCGCCGTGACCGAGCCCGACGCCGGCCTCGACACGACGAGGCTCACGACGCGGGCCGAGCGCCACGGCGACCGTTACGTGCTGACCGGGCGCAAGATCTGGACCTCGACCGCGCAGGTCGCCGAGAAGATGCTGATCCTGGCGCGCACCACGCCCTTCGAGGCGGCGGCGCGGCCGTCCCTGGGGATGACCCTCTTCTACACCGACCTCGACCGCAGCCGGGTCGAGGTGCGCGAGATCCCAAAGATGGGGCGCAAGGCGGTCGACTCGAACCTCCTTTTCATCGACGGGCTCGAAGTGCCGGCGCAGGACCGCATCGGCGAGGAGGGCAGGGGCTTTCACTACATTCTGCACGGGATGAACCCGGAGCGCATCCTGATCGCCGCCGAAGCGGTCGGCCTCGGCCGCGCGGCCCTGGCGCGGGCGGCGCGCTATGCCGCCGAGCGGGTCGTCTTCGGTCGCCCGATCGGGCAGAACCAAGGGATTCAGCACCCGCTCGCCGAACGCTGGATCGAGCTCGAGGCGGCCGAGCTGATGACGTTGCGCGCCGCCGCCGCCTACGACCGCGGCGAGGAGGCCGGGGCCTTCGCCAACGCCGCCAAATACTGCGCCGCCGAGGCCGGCTTCCGCGCCTGCGAGACCGCGGTCATGACCCATGGCGGCATGGGCTACGCCCGCGAATACCATGTCGAGCGCTATTTCCGCGAAATCCTGATCGCCCGCATCGCGCCCGTTACCCCGCAGCTGATCCTGTCGCACATCGCCGAGCGGGTGCTGGGGCTGCCGAAATCCTATTGAACGGGGATCGAAATGACCTTGCGGGTGGCGGTCGGCGGGTTTGGCGCGATCGGGCGGGTGGTGGCCCGGCGGCTCGATGAGGGGATCGAGGGGCTGGCGTTGGCGGCGGTGTCGGCGCGCGACAAGGCGCGGGCCGAGGCGGCGATGGCGGGGTTCGGTCGGCCGGCGCCGGTGGTCCCGCTGGCGCGGCTCGGCGAGACGGCCGACATCGTCGTCGAATGCGCGCCGGCCGAGCTCTTGCGCGAAATCGCCGCGCCGGCGCTGGCGCGCGGCCGCATCCTTATGGTGCTGAGCTGCGGCGCGCTCCTCGACAATTTCGACCTCGTCGACCTGGCGCGCCGCCACGGCGGGCGCATCCTCGTGCCGACCGGCGCGCTCCTCGGCCTCGACGCGGTCGCGGCGGCCGCGCAAGGCGAAATCTCGAAGGTGCACATGGTCACCCGCAAGCCGCCGGCCGGCCTCGCCGGCGCGCCCTACCTTGTCGAGAACCACATCGACATCGCCGGGTTGACCGAGCCCAGGCGCGTCTTCGCCGGCAACGCGCGCGACGCCGCGCGCGGCTTTCCGGCCAATGTCAATGTCGCCGCGGCCCTGGCGCTCGCCGGCATCGGGCCCCTGCGCACGACGATCGAGATCTGGGCCGACCCCGGCGTCACCCGCAACACGCACCGGATCGAGGTCGAGGCCGAGTCCGCCCGCTTCTCGCTGCAGATCGAGAACGTGCCCTCGGCCGAGAACCCGAAGACCGGCCGGCTGACCCCGCTCTCGGTTGTCGCCGCGCTGAAAAAGCTGACGAGCCCGCTCGCGGTCGGAACCTGACAGAAGGGAATAGCCCAGACTTCTCACACCGATATGCGCATCGTAGCCGTGGTGTGGGATAATGGAGCTTACACAAGCCGCGACGAGGACATTGTAGAGCCTCCCTCGCCCCGCACGCGGGGAGAGGGTCGGGGCGAGGGGGATCATCGGTGTGATCATTCCTCCCCCGGCTCAGGGCGCGATCGAGCTGGGAACGCATTGGCGCCGCCGGATTTCAGGCGGCCAGCTTGCGCCGCGCGTCGGCCTTGATCATCGCCGCACCCTTTTCGGCGATCATGATCGTCGGGCGCGTTGGTGTTGGTCGAGCTGACCGCCGGCATGACCGAGGCGTCGATCACGCGCAGGCCTCGAGCCCGTGCACGCGCAGCTCGCTGTCGACGACGCTCATCGCGTGATTGCCCATCATGCAGCTGCAGCTGGCGTGATAGACCGTCGAGCCGTTCTGCCGCGCGTAGTCCAGCAGCTCGTCGTCGGTCTCGACGCCAGGCCCCGGCATGGTTTCGGCGACGATGTGCTTGGCCAATGAGGGCGCGGCGAACAGGCGGCGCAGGAATTTGAGGCCGCCGACCATGGCGCGGCGGTCGGTGTCCTCGGCCAGATAGCGCGGGTTGATCGCCGGCTGCTCGCGCGGGTCGGGCGAGCGGACCAGCACCCAGCCGCGCGATTGCGGCCGCATCTGCCACGGGCCGCCGGTGATGCCGGGCTTGTCGTCGAGCCTGCGGATCAGGCCCGGCTTGTAGCTCGCCGGCGCAAAGACGCATTGCACGTCGGGGGTCGCCGATTCCTCGAGCACCTTGACCGAGGCGGCGCACAAGGAGGCGCTGTAGGTCAGCATGCCCTTGCCGGTCGCGACATAGCGCAACAGCTCGTTGGCGAAGGAAAGCCCGCGGCCGCGCTCGTTCAACGTCTCGACGCCGCGCACCTCGCACGACATGCGGGCGATGTAATGGTCCTGGAAATTCTTGCCCACCCCGGCGAGCGCGTGAAGCACCGGGATGCCGGCCTTGCCCAGCGCCTCCGGGTCGCCGACGCCCGACAATTGCAGCAGATGCGGCGAGCCGACCGCGCCCCCGGCGAGGATCACCTCGCGCGCCGCGTCGACGCGCTCGACGGCGCCATTGCGCGAAAATTCCACGCCGGTCGCGCGCGCGCCGTCGAGCAGCACCCGGTGCGCCAGCGCCCCGGTGACGATCTGCAGATTGGGCCGCTTCCTGGCCGGCCGCAGATAGGTGCGCGCGGCGCTGGCGCGGCGCCGGCCGCCGCGGGTCTGCTGGCACCAGCCGATGCTGTCGCCGGCCCCCGGCGGCAGGTTGTTCACGTCGGGGCGGTATTCGAGCCCAAGCTCGGTGGCGGCCGCGATGATCGCCCGGCACGCCGCCGGCTGCTCGCTCATCGGCGAGGTGGTCAGGTGGCCGCCCGTGCCGTGCAGATCGCTCGTCTCGCCCTGCCAGTTTTCGGCCTGCTTGAAATAGGGCAGCACGTCGTCCCAGCCCCAGCCGCGGTTGCCGAGCTGCGCCCAATGGTCGAAATCCTCGGGCTGGCCGCGGATGTATATGAGCCCGTTGATCGACGACGAGCCGCCCAAGACCCGGCCGCGCGGGTAGGGGATGGCGCGGCCGTTGGTGCCGGGGTCGGCCTCGGCCTTGAAGCCCCAGGTCAGGGTCGGATGGTCGAGCAATTTCATGAACCCGGCCGGGATGTGAATGAGCGGGTTCCAGTCGCGCCCGCCGGCCTCGATCAGCACCACCCGCGTTCCCGGGTCCTCGCTGAGCCGGTTGGCCAGCACGCACCCGGCCGACCCGGCGCCGACGATGACGTAATCTGCCTGCATCCGCCCCTCCTCTTTTTCCCGGAGATCCGCCGCTCGGGACACGGCAGCCTCCGTCCGTCACGCAATCGTGTTGCAATGGCCCTCCCTGCCCACCTGTTTTATCAGGTGCAGATCAGGTGAAGGCTCTCTCCGTCGCCGTTCACACGATGCACTATAGTGCCGTACGAATGTGGCAATTCTAACAGCGTCGTGTGCTGCACAACCTCCGGAGCGCCGAGGACCGGCCTCTCGTCGATCCGAGGAGAGCGGTCGAGCAGGGCGATCAAAAATGCAATCGGCGTCACCCCGGCGATGGCGCCGGTGGAGCCGGCGAGGGGCGCGCATCGCGGCACGCCCCCTCCGGCTCGCGTTGCTCGCCACCTCCCCCGCACGCGGGGGAGGATCAGGGCCGTGGTAGGATGGGCTCCTCCTCCGCGTAGCGGGGGAGGGGGACCATGCGCAGCATGGTGGAGGGGGCATTGGGGCATGCGGGCGCCGGACCGAACCTTCAGCCGCGCACGCGAGCTGCGCCGCCGATTGAGCCTGCCGGAGGTCGTGCTTTGGCAGGCTCTGCGTAAAGGGCGGCTCGCGGGCCTGCGCTTTCGCCGTCAACACCCGATCGGGCCTTACATTCTCGATTTCTATTGTTCTTCTGCCCGTTTGGCGGTTGAGGTGGATGGGCTGGCGCACGATGCCGACGCGCAGGCGCGCCATGATGCGCGTCGTCAGATGTGGCTTGCGCAGCGAGGGGTGACGGTGTTGCGGATACGCGCCGGCGATGTGCTGCGCGACGAGCGATTGGAAGGAGTTCTCTCGGCTATAGAACAGGCGGTTGCCGGCGCCCCCTCCGGCTCGCGGCGCTCGCCACTTCCCCCGCGCTGCGGGGGAGGAGCCCGATGCCGGTAACCAGAATGGCCCGCGCTCTCAAAGGGAATGTCGATCAGCTTTCGCTGCTGGAAGCGCGCGTCAGCACGACGCCGTTGGTTTCCGTCATCGGGGAATCGCCGACGTCACGCGGATTTTGCAGAATTTTTGGTTCCAGACCGATCACCGGCTGCCCGATGGTCGGAAATCAGCGCGCGGCGCGGTCGGGGCGGGTCACGCCGCCAGCCGCCGCCGCGCGTCGGCGAGGATCATCGCCGCGCCCTTCTCGGCGATCATGATGGTCGGCGCGTTGGTGTTGGTCGAGGTCACGGTCGGCATTGCCGAGGCGTCGATCACGCGCAGCCCGTCGAGACCGCGCACCCGCAGCTGGTCGTCGACCACGGCCATTGCGTCCGAACCCATCTTGCAGGTGCAGGTCGCGTGAAAGACGGTCGAGCCGTATTGCCGCGCGTAGTCGAGAAGCTCATCGTCGGTTTGGACATCCTTGCCGGGGAGGGTCTCGGCGACGACGTGGCGGGCGAGCGCCGGCGCGGCGAACAGCCGCCGCACCACGCGCAAGCCGCCGATCGCGGCGCGGCGGTCGGTGTCCTCGGATAAGTAGCGCGGGTTGATCGCCGGGGCCTCGCCGGGAGTCGCAGACTTCGCCTCGACATAGCCGCGCGACAGCGGCCGCATCTGCCACATGCCGGCGGTCATGCCGGGCGTGTCGTCGAGCCGGCGCACCGGCCCCGGCGCAAAGCTGCCGGACGCCAAGAGGCACTGCACGTCGGGTGTCGCCGATTCCTCCAGCACCTTGATCGAGGCGCAGACCAGCGAGGCGGCGTAGGTCAGCATGCCGGTGCCGGCGAACAGATAGCGCAGCACCTCGCCGGCAAAGGGCAGGCCGCGCGACTTCTCGTTCAAGGTCTTGACGCCGGTGACGGCGCAGGTGACGCGGGCGATGTAATGGTCCTGCAGGTTCCTGCCGACGCCGGGCAGCGCGTGATGGACCGGGATGCCGACGCGGCCGAGATGGTCGGGGTCGCCGACGCCGGACAATTGCAGCACATGCGGCGAGCCGATGGCGCCCGCCGACAGGATCACCTCGCGCGCCGCGTCGGCCCGCTCGATGCTGTCGCCGCGCGAGAATTCGACGCCGACCGCGCGCGCGCCGTCGAACAACACGCGGCGGACCAGCGCGCCGGTGACGATCTCCAGGTTGGGCCGCTTCTTTGCCGGGCGCAGATAGGTGCGCGCCGCGCTCTGCCGGCGGCGGCCGCGGCGGGTCTGCTGCACCCAGCCGATGTTGTCGCCGGCGCCGGGCGGCAGATGGTTCACGTCCTCGTGGTATTCGAGCCCGATCTCAATGCCGGCCTCGATCATCTTCCGGCACAGCTCGGGCTTGTCGGCGGTGCGCGAGGTCAAGAGCGGCCCGCCCGCGCCGTGATACTCGTCGCCGTCGCCCTCCCAGCTCTCGGCCTTGCTTGAAGTAGGGCAGCACGTCGTCCCACGACCAGCCGCGATTGCCGAGCTGCCCCCAGTGGTCGAAATCCTCCGGCTGGCCGCGGACATAGATCATCCCGTTGATCGAGCTGGAGCCGCCCAGCACCCGGCCGCGCGGGTAGAGGATGGCGCGCCCGTTGGTGCCGGGGTCGGGCTCGGCGTAATAGCCCCAGGTCAGGGTCGGGTGGTCCATCAGCTTCATGTAGCCGGCCGGGATGTGGATGAGCGGGTTCCAGTCGCGCCCGCCGGCCTCGATCAGCAATACCCGCGCCGAGGGGTCGGCGCTCAGCCGGTTGGCCAGCACGCAGCCGGCCGAGCCGGCGCCGATGATCACGTAATCCGCCCGCATGCCTGTCGCTCCCTGGCGCGCCCCGAATTTGACCGCCGAGTGTAGTATGACGCCCTGGGTTCTGCCCAATGGTTCGACGCGGGAGCGACGGATGGCGGCGATCCGGGCCTATCGCCCTGCCGACCTCGACGAGCTCTACCGGATCTGCCTGATGACGGCGGCCGGCGGCGGGGACGCGACCGGCCTCTACCGCGACCCGAAGCTCGTCGGGCAGGTCTTTGCCGCGCCCTACGCCCTGTTCAGCCCGCGCAGCGCGCTGGTCGCCGAGGATGGCGAGGGTGTCGGCGGCTATATCGTCGGCGCGCTCGACACGCGCCGGCTCGAGGCGGTTCTCGAAGCCGAATGGTGGCCGCGCCTCAGGGCGATCCACCCGGACCCGGGCGGAGCGCCGCGCGCCGGCTGGAGCCGCGACCAGCGGATCAGCCGGCTGATCCACCACCCGTTCCGCGCGCCGGACGACATCGTCGATCGCTATCCCGCGCACCTCCACATCAACCTGCTGCCGCGGCTCCAGGGACGCGGGGTCGGCCGCAGGCTGATCGAAGGGTGGCTGCGGCTGGCGGGCGAGGGCGGCGCGCCCGGCGCGCACCTCGCGGTCGGGACCGCCAACCGGCGCGCCGTGCGGTTCTACCGCGCCTGCGGCTTTACCGAGCTCAAACGCCCGCCGCCGCCGGCGGAGCCGCTATGGCTCGCGATCGCGCTCGCGCCGCTCGTGCCCGGCAACGCGCCGGCGGCCGGCGCTATGCGCCGGTGTTGACGATCACCACGCGGCGGTTCTGCGCGGCGTAGGGCCGTTTCGGCAGGGCCGGGTCGGAAGAGCCCTTGCCGACGGTCTGCAGCCGGTCGGGCGCCACCCCCATCTGCTTGACCAGATAGTCCTTGACCGTCTCGGCCCGGCGCTTCGACAATTCGTCATTGTAGTCGCGGCCGCCCTTGGCGTCGGTGTGCCCCTCGATCAGAAAGGCCTTCTGGTCCTTGAGCTCCTGATTGAGCGCGTTTCCGAGGTTTTTCAGCGTCTCGATCGATTGCGGCAGCAGCTCGGCCGAGTCGAAGGCAAACTGGATCGTGTCGAGGCCGATCTTTGGCGGCTCCGCCGCCGCGGCGGGACCCGGCTGGACGCCGGCCGCGTGGGGCTGCCCTCGCCGCGACGAAGCGGCGGCCGGCGCGGACGGCGTCGTCGAGGCGCGTTTCACCGCCGGGTTGGCCGCCGGCAGCGGCGCCACCCCCGGCGTCGGCAGCCCGCGGGTGGTCCGCAGCGCGGGCGGCAGCAGCTGCCCCGCGATGTCGCTTTGGCTGGGCGCCGCGTGCTGCGCCGACGCGGCGGAAACGCATAGCCCGACAGCCAGGGAGCCGAGCGCCCCGAAGACCATCCTGCGCCCGAGATTCATCGAACCCTCATCTGGCGAAACCTGCCGGCGTCCGGTCGCCGCCGCCGTTCTCGAAGGAGAGGCGTCGCGCGCCGCCGCCGGACGCGGCGCTTCGGGTTGCGCGGCGCTTCAAGTTGCCGTCGCGCGCCTGCGCCGGTAATGTCACAGCCTAGCTCGGTGGCGGAAAAGTGTCAATTCGGCGCATGGCTCCAAGCACGGCGGCGGCCCGCATCGCGCAAATCGCCGTCGTCGCCCTGGCCGGGTTGCTCGGCTCGGCGCCGACGGCGTGGGCCGATGCCGCGGCCGGCCGCACCGCCTACGAAAAGGGCGATTATGCGCGCGCCGCGGCCGAATGGCAGAGGGCGGCGGACCGCAACGACGCCGATGCCGAGCTCGGCATCGGCAGCCTCTACGAGTTCGGCCTCGGCGAGCTGCCGCAAGACTACAAAAAGGCCGGCTACTGGTACCAAAAGGCGGCGGCGCAGGGCAGCACCGAAGCCGAGTATCGCCTCGCGCTGATTTGGGCGGCCGGCTCCGAGACTTTGCGCCGGGATCTGGTCGAAGCCTACAAATGGGTGCTGCTGGCCACCGAGAACAAGGGTGTGTGGGGCAGCGTCGCCGCCGACCTGAAGACGCAGCTCGACCAGGTGCTGCCGCTCGACCAGAAGGTGGAGGCCAGGAAACGCGCCGAAGCCTGGAAGCAGACGCTCGCCGCGCTCTCGGACGCGGCCTCGCCGGAAGCGCCGGCGGCGCCCTTACCTGCCGGGTCCGCCAAGACCGTGACGACAGCCTGCCCCGGCTGGCCCTTTCCGACGCTGCCCTGCACCGAGCAGGCCCCGTCCTTCGCCCAGAAGCGAGAGGCGACGGCGGCGCCGGCAGCGCCGCCCGCCGGCGCGACGCCGCGAGCCCCCGCCGCCCCGCTGCGAGCTCCGGCCGCCCCGCCGCAGGCCCCGTTGGAGCAGCTCGAACTCGGCGCTGACACAGATCGATTGCGCGGCGCTGCGGGCGCACACGTCCCCGCAGGGGGCGCCGATGATTTCCGGCACCGTGCCCGACGCCGAGCAGCGGGCGAAGGTGGTGCAGGCCGCCGCCCGCCTGTTTCCGAACAGCCGCGCGGAAGTCAATGTCGACGTGGTGCCGCCGCCGCTCTGCCGCTCCCTTTCCGAGCTCAACGCCATTCGCCTGGCCGGGCTCGCGCCCGGCGACGGGCTCGGCCTGCGTCTCGCCGGCGGCAAGGCGGAGCTGCGCGAAAGCGACCCGATCAAGGTCGAAATCCGCGCCCCCGGCTACGCCGTCAATCTCCGCATCGATTATTTCTCGCTCGACGGCCAGGTGCTGCATTTGTGGCCGAACAGCCGGGATCTCAGGGTCGAGCTCGCCGCCAGGGAGACCCGCGTGTTCGGCGACGGCGCCAACGGCAAGACCTGGAACGCCGGGGGGGCCCCGTTCGGGACCGAGCTGATCACCGCCATCGCGACGCCGCGGCCGCTCGATCTCGGCGGCCCGCGGCCGGAAGTGGAGCCGGCGGCGGGCTACCTGCGCGATGTCGAGCGCGCCTTGCAGCGCGCCGCCGCGCCGCCCGGCGCCGCCAACAGCCTGGCGACGCTGCTGGTCAGGACGCGCGGGCGATGATCGCGCGGGTTACCGGAACGTCGCAGGAACATGCAGCATGGAACCCATCAAATCATCGATCTGGCGCCGTGAAAATCCGGTGATTATGTCGCTGACGTCGATCGACGATCGATAGGAAGGGAGCGTTCGGATGCTCGACCGCCGCAATCTGCTCTCCGGCCTCGCCGCCGCGGCGGTGGCGACCAGGGCGCCGCTCGCCTGGGGCGACACCGGGTTTCCGCAGCGGCGCTGGGTCAAGATCGTCTTCGCCGCCACCGGCGAGCGTTTCAATCAGATCTATTTCGCCGACGGCGCCTATATCCTGTCGGCCTGCAAGCAGTTCTCGTGGACCTGCCGCGACTACCGCGCCAACGAGTGGAAGTGGATCCATCCCTGGTTGATGGACCTCGTCTTTGTCCTGCACTGGAAATACAACAAGGACGAGATCCGGATCCTGAGCGGCTATCGGACGCCGCAGACCAACGGCCAGCTCGAAGGGGCGGCGCTGAACTCGCAGCACATGCGCGCAATGGCGCTCGATATCCACATTCCCGAGGTCGACAACGACGCGGTTGCCGACGACGTCAAGAAATTCATCTACGGCGGCGTCGGCATGTATCCGGGCCGCGAATTCGTGCACTGCGATTTCGGCCCGCTGCGCAGCTGGGTCGGATAGCTTCAAGCCCCCGGCGCGCGCGCCCGCACCCCGTCGCCGATCAGCACGAACGGCGCCCAGGCAAAGGGGGCCGACATCAGCATCGGCGTGTCGGCGCCGCCGCCGGCGGTGTCGATCATGCGCAGCTGGGCGCTGCGCAAGGCCTGCGCGGTGTCCTCGGTCGCGCCGCCGGCGCCGGGCGCCAAGGCCCCGGTCATCAGCCGCATCGCGGCGATGTCGGCGGCGGCCCAGTGCGTCACCAGCATGCCGCGGGTCCCGGCGAGAAAGAACGCCCGCGCCAGGCCGGACAGGCTCTCGCCGGCGCCGTTGCCCGGGCCTGCCGTATCGCAGGCCGAGAGAACGACCAGATCGGCGTCGAGCTTCAGGTTCTCGATATCGCCGACGCCGAGGAACCCGGCCCCGGCGCTCGGCGCGCCGGGCGGCGTCGAGGTCAGGATCGCCGGCTCGGTCTGGCATTGCCCAAGCTCGGTCGGGAGCAGCGCATGGGTCGCGAAATGGACGATGCGGTAGCGGCCGAGGTCCGCGCCCGTCACCCGCGCCTTGGTGAAGGCGGCCCCGAGGACGATGTCGCCCGGGGCCGCGCCGAGCTCGCGGCCGAGCGTCGTCACCTCGGTCCGCGTCCCCGGCAGCGGGCCGAGCAGGTGCAGGTTGCGGTTATCCTGGGCGCAGCGGCCGGCGGGAAACAGGGCGGCGATCTGCCGGTCCGTCGCCGGCTGGAAATCGCCGAAGCCGATGAACGGGCGTGAGCCGGGCGAGCCGGACTTGATCCGGCGCAGGTCGACAAAGGTCCGCGGCGCCGGGACGTAGCTCAGCGCGAAGCGCCGCAGCAGCCACGGCGTTTGGCGGTAGTCGCCGTTGGCCACCCCGACGTCCGGCGCCGTCACCAGGGCGGCGAACGGAAAGCTGAGGAGCGCGCCGCCGGCCGCGATCGTGACCCTGGATTTCCCGTCCAAAGCCTTTGCCGCCGGCCCGATCAGCGCCGCGTAGAGCCGATAGGCCGCAGCGGTGTCGTAATTGGGCAGCACCGCCTGGCCGGCGACGGCCCTGGGCAGCGAGCTCTGGCGCAGCTGGCCGATCAGCGCGGCGATTTCGGCGCCCTTGAGGGGGATTTGGTAAACCTGCGCATCCTCCCGCTCGAGCGCAAAGCCATAGCTGCCGCCGGGCGCGGTGAAGATCGAGACCAGCGCCTCGTCCGGCCGCAGCAGCGCGCGCGTCTCCGGCTCGGTCACCGGCTCCTCGAGCATCCGGCGATAGCGCGGCGCGGCGACTTGAACCTCTGCATCGGCCTCGCCGACCTGCTGCTGCGCCTTGCCGATCTGCGCGTCGAGCGCGGCCAGGCGGTCGGCGGCGCCCGGCCGGTCGCCCTCGGCGACGAGCGCGTCGCGGTCGGCGGCCAGGCCGTCGAGCCGGCGCTGACCCTGCTGCAGGCTCAGCAGCGCCGCCGCGACCTTGGGATCGCTGGCGGCGAGCCGCGCCGCCGTCTGCGCGATATCCTGGGCGGTCAGGCTGTCCTTGGCGAATTGCGCGGCCTCGAACATCTCGGCGTTGAGCTGCGCCCGGTCCGCCGGGCTGCGCTCGACCTCGATCCACAGCGCGTCGAGCCACGGCAGGATGTTTTCCGGCGGAACCCCGACGACGCCGGGCTTGCGCAGGATTTGCCCGGCCCGGCGGAACAGCGCCAGCGCCTGGCCGGTCTCTCCTTGCCGCAGCCGATATTCGCCGTGCCGCAGCAGATTGAGCGCTTCCGGCCGCTCGCCCGGGACCACCTGGGCAAAGACCTGCCCGGCTTGCGAGCTGTACCCCGAGGCCGCCGGGAAATCGGTGGCCCCGGCCTCGTTGGCGGCGACGAGGCGGAGCGAGCGCGCGCCGGTGCTGGTCACTGCGAGGGCGTTGGCTTCGAGCAGCCGCTGCGCCCTGAGCGCCAATTGCGTCGATTGCTCCGGCTCGCCCGCATCGCCGCGCAGCGCCGCCTGGAGCCGCAAGGTTTCCGCCAGCCCGAGGACGGCCGTCTCCTGCTCGGGGACCAGGGGCGCCTCGGCGGTCAGCAGCGGGACGTCGATGCCGCGAGCGCGCAGCGCCTGATCGGTGAAATCGGGGCCGGCGCGGCCGGTCGTCCCAGGCGGCAGCAGCCGCGCGAATTCGGTCTCGGCGGTCCGCGCCCGGCGCAAAGCCTCTTCGGGCCTGTGCTGGTAGGCCGCGGTCACCGCGCGGTAGTAGTCGAGCTGCGCCGTCACCAGAGGGTCCTTCGACCGCGCGCTCAGCGAGGCGGCGATTTCAAGCAGGCGATCGGCCTCGGGGGCGTTGCGCTGATGGGCGATCTGCGCGGCGAGCTTCATCATGGTGACGGCGAGGCCGGGATTGTCGCGTCCCAGGATGCGTTGCTGTATCGCCAGCGCCTCGCGAAAGGCGCGCTCCGCGTTGGCCGGGTCGTCGACATTGTTGTAGGCGTCGCCGGCGCTCGTCAGGTCGTAGAACCGTTGGAGGTCGCCGCTGCCGAAGGGCTGCCCGACAGACCGGTTGGCGATCAGCCGGGCGGCTTCGGAGGGCGCCTGGCGGCCGGTCGGCGCGCCGGCCCCGCTGACCGAGCCGAGCGCCGCCTCGAGCACGGGCAGGGCGGAGGGGATCGCATCGGCGCCGAACACCCGGCCGCCGACCGCGGCGGTCATCGCCAGATGCGGCCAGCCGCCGTTGCGCCGGCTGCACTGCATCAGCGCCGCCGGCGCGCCGCCCGCGAGCCGCGTGTCGGTCGGCGCGCCGCAGGCAAAGCGCTCGTTGATATAGCCGCGCCACGGCCCGGCGGCGGCGAGCGCGTTGAGCCGTGAGGCGTCGGCGCCGCCGCCGAGCTCGAAAATTCGCCCGCTCGCTTGGGACCACGCGCCGCAATAGAGGGCGAAGGCGCGGCTGGCGCCGACCGGGAAGTCGCCGGTCGAGATCGGCTGATAGCGGCAGGCCTCGCCGACCTGGTTGGCCCCGACCGGAACCGCTTCGGCCGCCGGCTCGGTCTGCGCGCCCGATACGTAAGCGTCCGGCGGCGGCGGCTGGCAGCCCGCGACGGCGATTGCCGCGGCGACGGCCAGCAGAGCCTGCTTCAACGTCATCGGCACGGCTCCCCTGTCGCCTCGCCCGACCCCGGCATCGCGCCGCACAGGCGTTCCTCGTCGAAGATGTTGATGACCGGGAGGTCGGGACTGCCCTGCCGGCGCGGGCGCAGCGCGTCGGAGGTCGCAAAGTCGATCGAGCTGAACGGCTGGAACGGCAGCAACAGAGTGAGCGTGATGTCGCGGACGATCTGGGGAGGAACCAGGGCGTTCGCCGGCAGCGCGACGCAGCTGACGCCGGCGATGACGCAGTTGTTGAAGAGATAGGCGCTCTCGGGCCCCGGGTTGCGAACGCCGAGAGCCGCCGCGGCGCCGGTCGCGTCGCCATTGATCGAGCCGAACAAGGTCGCGCTCGCCCCGGTTCCGGAGAGGCCCAGCTGAGCGACCTGCATGTTCCCGTTCACCGCGCCGCCATCGGCGAACAGCAGCGCAACCGATCGCTGCGCGACGAGATTGTCGAACTGCATCGGGTTGCTGGTGGCGCCGGTCGGACCAAGGTTGGCCACGGCGTCGGCATTGGCGCCGGTGGCGGACACGAAGGTGAGCAGCCTCGCGATGCCGCCGCCGGTCGTGTCGACGACAAAGACCGGCGCATCGGTCGTTGCCGTACCGCGTTGCGCAAAGGGGCCCGCGGCAGCGAAAATCGCGCGGCCGCCGGCGGTGATGTCGCCGGCGAGCGTCAAGGTCGCGCCGGCGGCGTTGGTCTGGATCAGCACGTCTCCGGCGGTCGACGCGGCGGCGGCGATCGGGCCGACGGTCAGAGCGCCGGCGTTGGTGAAGGCGAAGGCGCCGTTCGCCGCGGCTCCGGTCACCGTCCCGACCGCATTGGCCGCATTGTCGAAGGTCACGCCGGCGCCGGCGGTCGCGGTCAGGCTGGACGCGGTCACGCTTCCGCCGGCCTCGGTCGCGCTCCCCGCTGCGGTCAGCGCGGCAAGGCCGCTCCCCGCGGCGACGTTTTGGACGAGGATCGAGATCCCCCGCCGTCGTCGTCTCCAGGGTGAGGTTGCCGTTGCTCGTCGTCACCCCGGAGAGCGCGCCGACGCTCAGCATCCGGCTGCTCGGCGGCGCGCTCGCGCCCTGCTCCAGCAGCGGCCCGACCGCGCCGACCGTCAGCGTCGTCGAATTGTCCCGGAACAAGAGGTTGCTCCCGGCCGCCGTGGTCCGAGCCGCCAGCGTCGGGACCGCGTTGGCGTCCGGCAGCGATGCCGCCCCCGCCGCCGACATCTCAAGCGCGCTCGCGGTCACCGCGCCGCCGGTCTGCCGGATCTGCCCCGCCGATTCTAGGCCAATCCCGGCCGTCCCGGCCGCCACGTTCTGGGTCAGCAGCAAATCGCCGGAAGTGGTCACCCGCAGCCCGATATTGGCGTTGTTCGTGACCACCCCCGACAACGGCCCGGTCAGCGGGACCGCGGTCAGCGGGTTCAGCAGACGCCCGCCAAGGCTGTCGGTGACGTCGACTGACCCGATCGTCAGGGTCGCCGCGTCGTTGCGAAAGACAAAGCTCTCGCCGGGGTTCAGCACCTGGCCCGCCAAGGTCCCGACCTGGTTCAGATCCGCGGGCCCGCCGAAAGCGCCGAGCGACACCCGGTTCGCCGACAGGATCGCCAGCGACGCAGCGATGATCGGGGCCGGGTCCTGCGTCAGCGTCCCCGCCGAGGCCAGCCCCACCGAGCCGGCCCCGGCGTTGACCGGCGCGTTCAGCGCCAGATTCCCCGCCGTCGTCGTCTCGACGAGGATGTTGCCGTTGAGCGTCGTCACCCCCGACAGCGTGCCGACGCTCAGCATCCGGCTGGCCGGCGGCGGGCTCGCGCCCTGCTCCAGCAGCGGGCCGACCGCGCCGACCGTCAAATTCGCCTCCTCGTTGCGGTAGAGAAGGCTGTTCCCGGCTCCGGTCGCCTGCCCCGCCAGCAGCGAGACCGCGTTGCCCTCGGGCAGGGACACCGCCCCCGCCGCCGACACCTCAAGCGCGCTGCCGGTCACCGTGCCGCCGGTCTGCCGGATCTGCCCCGCCGATTCGAGCCCAATCCCCGCCGTCCCGGCCGCGACCGTCTGCGTCAGCACCAAATCGCCCGAAGCGGTCACCCGCAGCCCGATATTGGCGTTGTTCGTGACCACCCCGGACAACGGCCCGGTCAGCGGGGCCGCGGTCACCGGGTTCAGCAGCCGTCCGCCAAGGCTGTCGGTGACGTCGACCGCGCCGATCGTCAGGGTCGCCGCGTCGTTGCGAAAGACAAAGCTCTCGCCGGGGTTCAACACCTGGCCCGCCAAGGTCCCGACCTGGTTCAGATCCGCCGGCCCGCCGAAGGCGCCGAGCGACACCCGGTTCGCCGACAGGATCGCCAGCGACGCAGCGATGATCGGGGCCGGGTCCTGCGTCACCGTCCCCGCCGAGGCCAGCCCCACCGAGCCGGCGCCGGCGTTGACCGGCGCGTTCAGCGCCAAATTCCCCGCCGTCGTCGTCTCGACGAGGATATTGCCGCCGGCCGTCGTCATGCCCGACAGGGCCGCGGTCAGCGGCGTCCCGGTGCGCTGGTCGAGCATGCGCGCGCCAAAGCTGTCGGTGACATCGACCGCGCCGACCGCCAGCCCCGCGCCGGCCGCGCTCGCCGCCCGATCCGCCCGGAACAGGATGCCCGACAGCCCATCGCCGGCCAATGTCCCCGAGCCCGTCGGGATCCCGACTACGTCATTGGTCCCGAGCCGGTTGGCTTCGCCGAGCCTAACATCGCCGATCGCCGACAAGGCGAGCCCGGCCCCGACGATCAGTCCCGCCGGGGCCTGCGTGATGGTTCCGGCCGAGGACAGCCCGATCAGCCCCGGCGCCGCCCCCAGCACCGTCGTCCCGCCATTGGCGTTGACCGGCGCGTTCAGCGCCAGGTTCCCGGCCGTCGTCGTCTCGATGATGATGTTGGCGCCGGCGCCGCCCGGGGTCGTCACGCCCGACAGAGCCGCGGTCAGCGGCGCCCCGGTGCGCTGGTCGAGCATCCGCGCGCCAAAGCTGTCGGTGACGTCGACCGCGCCGACTACCAGCCCCGCGCCGGCCGCGCTCGCCGCCCGGTCCGCCCGGAACAGGACGCTCGACAGCAGATCGCCGGCCAATGTCCCCGAGCCCGTCGGGATCCCGGCTGCGTCATTGGCTCCCGAGCCGGTTGGCCTCGCCGAGCCCGACATCGCCGACCGCCGACAAGGCCAGCCCGGCCCCGACGATCAGCCCCGCCGGGGTCTGCGTGATGGTTCCCGCCGAGGACAGCCCGATCAGCCCCGGCGCCGCCCCCAGCACCGTCGTCCCGCCATTGGCGTTGACCGGCGCGTTCAGCGCCAGGTTCCCGGCCGCCGTCGTCTCGATGATGATGTTGGCGCCGGCGCCGCCCGGGGTCGTCACCCCCGAGAGCGCCGCGGTCAGCGGCGCTCCGGTGCGCTGGTCGAACATTCGCGCGCCAAAGCTGTCGATGGCGTCGACCGCGCCGACCGTCAGCCCCGCGCCGGCCGCGCTCGCCGCCCGGTCCGCGCGGAACAGGACGCTCGACAGCAGATCGCCGGCCAATGTCCCGGAGCCCGTCGGGATCCCGGCTGCGTCATTGCTTCCGAGCCGGTTGGCCTCGCCGAGCCCGACATCGCCGACCGCCGACAAGGCCAGCCCGGCCCCGACGATCAGCCCCGCCGGGGTCTGCGTGATGGTTCCCGCCGAGGACAGCCCGATCAGCCCCGGCGCCACCCCCAGCACCGTCGTCCCGCCATTGGCGTTGACCGGCGCGTTCAGCGCCAGGTTCCCGGCCGTCGTCGTCTCGATGATGATGTTGGCGCCGGCGCCGCCCGGGGTCGTCACGCCCGACAGAGCCGCGGTCAGCGGCGCCCCGGTGCGCTGGTCGAGCATCCGCGCGCCAAAGCTGTCGGTGACGTCGACCGCGCCGACTACCAGCCCCGCGCCGGCCGCGCTCGCCGCCCGGTCCGCGCGGAACAGGACGCTCGACAGCAGATCGCCGGCCAATGTCCCGGAGCCCGTCGGGATCCCGGCCACGTCATTGCTTCCGAGCCGGTTGGCCTCGCCGAGCCCGACATCGCCGACCGCCGACAAGGCCAGCCCGGCCCCGACGATCAGCCCCGCCGGGGTCTGCGTGATGGTCCCCGCCGAGGACAGCCCGATCAGCCCCGGCGCCGCCCCCAGCACCGTCGTCGGCACGAGGCTCGTCAGGTCGAAGCCATTGGCGTTGACGGTCTCGGCAAGTGTTAGGTTGGCGGCCAGCCCCGTGGTTTCGATGATGATATTGCCGCCGCTGGTCGCCACTCCGAGGATGCTGGGATCGACCGCGTCGGGCCCCCCGGCCGCCACCAGGCCGTCGACTTCGCCGATTGTCAGCGGCTCGACGTTGCGGAACAGAAACGTGCTCGCCGCCGAGCCCGTGGCGCCGGCTCGGCCTGCTAGGAACTGAACCGTGTTGGCGCCCGGGAACGAAATCGATCCGCCGGCCCATAGCGCCAGCCTGGTCGCGCCGACCGCGCCCAGCGGTCCTTCGGTGATCGAGCCGCTCGTCACCAGCGCCAGATTGGGCGTCGCCGCCGGGGCGACCACGCCGCTCACTGTGATCGGGCCGCTGAACCCGGTCAGAAAGCCCAGCTGGATCGTTTGGGCGGTGATCAGGTCGAGCGCCGCGTCGGACAATTCGAGCACCGCCGGCGGCGGCGCGGCGGCGGCGAGGTCGATCCCCCGGGTCGGCGTGTTCGGCGCGATCAGCACCAGCCCGCCGGGAAAGCTCACCGGCGCTGCGATCACGATCGTGTCGCTGTAGAATTGCCCCGCCGGGCTCCCGGCGCCGCCGCTGACCGCGGCGTTGATGGTCAACGCGCCGCCGTCGGCGATCGCCACGGTCGTGGTGGCGGTCACCGGGTCGGCGATCGTCACACTGCCGGTATTCCTCAGGCTGACCGATTGCGCGGTGATCCCGGTGAACCGGTCCGGCGCGGCATCGGCCACGCTCGGCACGCCAGCGGTGAGCCGGACCGAGAGGAGGGCCGGCGGAACTACTGGCGGCACGACCCCGACCGTCAAGGTTTCGACGTCGTCGGCAAAGGCGAAAGCCGCGCCCGCCGTGCCGGCGAGGGTCGAGACGGCGTTCAGTCCCTTCAAATGCACGCTGCCGCCGGCGGAGAGCCCCAGATTGGTCGCGGAGATGGTGTCGGGCGGCGCGTCGGCAATATCGCCGGCCGAGACCAGCACCAGCGTGTCGACCGGCGAGGCCACCGTCCCGCTGGCCGTGATCGCGCCGTTCGAATAGCCCGTTCCGTTCGCCCCGATCTGAAGCAGGCTGGTCGTGACCGTCGCGAGATCGGCGTTGGTCAGGTTCAGCGAGGTCGCGACCGCGTCGCCCCCGAGGCCGACCAGCCTGATCGTCCGCGTCGGGTTGTAGGGGCCGAGCACGACGCGGGCGGCGCCGGCGTTGACCGTCCCGCCCGCAAGGGTCATCGCGTCGGCCAACAGGGCGATGTCGCCGCCGCCCGCCGCCGCGCCGCCGGTGCTGTCGATCGTCCCGTCATTGGTGAGGCGCGCGCCCGCTGAGGTGGCGGCGAGGATGATCGGCTGGCCTCTGTTGACGACGCCGAGCTCCACGGCGGGAAAGGGGCTCCCGACCGGGACGACGGTAAACCCGGTGCTGTCCACGAAAGTGATCGCTCCGGGCGCGGCCGCAGCGCCGCTGCGGTTCAGCGCGCTCAGCGTGACGTCGCCGGGTATCCTGTTGCCGAGGTCGTCCAGGATGATCGGCGCCCCGGCGTCGTTCAGCGTGCGCGCCACGAGGCTCGGGGCGATGATCGGGTCCGCCTGGGTGATCGCCCCGCCCGCCGCCACCGACAGCGCCCCGGTGGCGGTCACGCCGCGGAGCCGCAGCGCGTTGGTGTCGACCACCGAGATGGCCGCGCCGCTCGCCGTCAGCGAGGTCCCCGCGGCGGTATCGAAATCGTTATCCGGGCTGTCCAGGGTGATGTTGGCGGGCGGATTCGGCGCCACCCCCGAGACCAATGTCGTTCCGGCTGCAATCACCCTCGTATCACGGGCCTGTGCGATCGGCCCGGTCAACGACGTCACCGACAGCGGCCCGCTCGCCGTCACATTGCCGAGCTGGAGCGCGTTGGCGTCGACGATCGTGATTGCCGCGCCGCTCGCGGCCAGCGAGGTCCCGCCGATGTCGAAGTCGTTGCCGGAGTTGGCGAGCGTGATCGGGGAGCCGATCGCCGTCAATGTCGTCCCGGCCGCGGTCACGCTGGTCGCGGCTGCCTGCGTGATCGCGCCGCCGGCCGTCACCGACAACAGTCCCGCCGCCGCCACATTGCCGAGCCGCAACGCGTTCGCGTCGGCGATCGTGATCGCCGCACCGCTCGCGGCCATCGAGGTCCCGCCGGTGTTGAAGTCGTTACCCGCGTTGGCGAGGATGATGTCCCCAAAACCGGGCGCCGACCCGGAGATCAATGTCGTCCCGGCCGCAGTAACGGTGGTTCCGAGTAGTTGAATGATCGGCCCGGTCGATGCCGTCACCGAGAGTGGCCCGGTCGCCAGTATATTGCCGAACTGCATCGAGTTCGTGTGGATCGTGATCGCGGCCCCGGTCGCCGTCAGCGCGGTCCCGAGAGCGGTGTCGAAATCGTTGCCGTCATTGGTGAGGGTGATCGCGAAACCCCTCGCAAATAAATTTGCGCCGGCCGTCGTTACGCTGGTCGCCGCCGCCTGCGTGATCGGCCCGGCCGAGGTCACAGTCAGCGCACCGCCGACCGCGGTTCCCGCCAGGATCGTGCCGGCGGCGTTGCTGTTGGTCAGGCTCGCATTGGCGTCGGCGCCGGTGGTGTTGAGCCCGACGGGCCCGACCAACGAGTTGGTCGTCGCGGTCAAAGCGATCCCGCCGCCGGCCCTCAGATTGGTGAAGGACGCGGCGCCGCCGACCTTCAGCGCCCCCGCCGCCGTCTGCGATATCGACGGCGTCGGCCCGAGCGCGGCATTGCCCGCGGTCACCGTCAGGCCGCCGGCGATGGTCAGCGGGCTGTTGAACGCGACGCCGCCGCCGGCCGTCAGGGTGACCGACAGCGCCCCGCCGGATGCGGCGTCGGTGATCGGCCGATTGACGACAATCCCGCCGGTCCCGCCGCCGGCCCCCGCCTCGAGCGTCAGCCCGACGGTCCGCGGATTGGTCAAGGCGATCGCGGCGTCGACCGTGATGTTTCCCGGTTGAAGCCCATCGGACCGCGATGTCGTGACGTCGACCGAGGTGCCGCCGTTGAGCGCGGTGGCGATCGTGGTCGCGCTGAGCGTCGAGTTGTCCGCCTCGGGACTGCAGACGAGCGGCGCGCCGGTGCAGGTGACATTGAGCGTCGCCAGGGTGATGTCGATGTTGGAATCGGGGTCGAGCAGCCAGCGCCCCGGCCGTCCTTTCGGGGCCGCCGCGCTGGCCGCGGCTGATGGCCCGACCGCCAGGACATGTCGGCCGGAGGTCTCGATCCAGCCGCCGTCGCCGCCGGTGAGGCCGCCCCGCGCGAAGATCGAGCCGTTGAAGACGGCGGTGTCGTCCGCCCACTCGGTGACCTCGCCGCCCTTGCCGGTTCGGGTCGCGCTGGCGTCGACCACGGCGCCGGCGGCGATCGTCGTGGTGCGGGCGTTGCGCACCTGGGGGTCCTTGCCGTGCGGCCCGCCGCCGATCCGCACCTTGCCGCCGCCGGCGTCGCCGCGGGCGTCGATCCGGGCGGTCGCAGCGAGCGCGACCGACCCGCCGGTGATCGTCGCCGCGCCGCCGACCTGTCCCGCCCCCAGTCCCGACACGTCGATCCGGCCGGAAAGCCGGGCGGCGTTGCCCGCGCCGGCGTCGATCGTCACCGCGCCCTCCGTCCTGCCGCTGGCGTTGGCGGTAATTCGGCCCGAGACATCGACGACATTGTCGACGATGCCGGCCGCGGCGTCGGCGGTCAGCAGCACGGTTCCGCCGCTCGCGCTGATCTCGCCGCTGTTCGAGACAAGGCTCTTGATCGGCCTGCCGTCGGGGCCGCGCGGCGCCGCCGCCACCTTTGCGCCGACATCGAAGTTGATCAGCCCGTCGCCGTAGAAATCGACCGTGTAGGTCTCGGCCCCGGCCAGGACCACCTTGCCGAGCTTGGCCTGGATCACCCCGGAATTGGCGACCCCCGGCGCGACCAGCGCGGCGAAGCCCTTCTGCGCCACGGTGATCCTGCCGTGGTTGACGACGGTCGCGCGCGGGTCGCGCGACGGGATGTCGAACTTCATGCGGCCGGCCATGAAGTTCTTGTTGCTGATGTCCGTCGGCGTCGCGATCAGGCTGTTGACATCGACCTGCGAGCCCTTGGCGAAGACGATGCCGCTCGGGTTGACCAGCACGATCTGGCCGTTCGCGGTCAGGCTGCCGGCGATCACCGAGGGGTCGCCCGCCTGCACCCGGTTCAAGGTCATCGAGCTCGCCGAGGGCTGCTGGAAATTGGTCCGTTCGTTGGGCGCGATGTTGAAGCTCATCCAGTTGATCGCGGCCCGGTCGGTCGATTGCGTGATGTCGAGCCGATTGGCGCTGGGCGCGGCGATCGTGGCCGATCCGGCGACCACCTGGCCGCCCTTCGGGTTGGCCTTGGCGGCGGCGACGGCGGCAAGCAGGGCAGCGGCGGTCAGCGCCGCGAGGCGGCTCGGCGAGGGACGGGGATTCGATGTCGTCATCCTCTTCTCCCTACCCCTGCCGCGGCCGGGCTTAATACCGCACCACCACCCGCGCATATCCGGCATAGGCCGAAAGCCTGTTGGTGTTCGCCCCGTTTGGCTGAATCGCCAGCCGATGCACGCCCTCGAGCTCGAGGAACAGCCAGTCGGTCAGGTCGCTGCGCGCGCCGAGGCCGATCGATTTGATGTTTTGGTTGAAGTCGCCCGGCGCCAGGTTGAAGCCGAAGCCGGTATCCCAGAAGCCGTAGAATTGAACGTCCAGCCGATGATCCGGGGCCAGGATCGGCACGTCGGTGAAGCCGGCGTTGATCTGCAGCTCCACCGTCGAGCCGATCGCCCGGTCGCCGGTGATCTGCCCGTACCAGAAGCCACGCCCAAAACGATTCCCGCCAAGGTAGAATTTCTCGCTTGGCGGCAGGATATCGCCGGTGTATTGGCCGCCGATCGACAGCTTCAGCGCGGTTCCGACATTGCCAAAGCTGGCCAGGTTCTGCACGCGGGTAAGCTCGCCCGTCAGCTTGGTGAAGTCGACGCGGTTGTTCGGTCGCGGCGCCAAAAAGGCGTCGTTGCTGCTGGCGCCGAGCCCCGGCAGCCCCTGGCTGACCGTCAGCACGGCCAGGTTCGCCGCCGGCAGGTCGAACAGCCTCGCGTCCTGAAAGTCGAGCGCGCCGCCGGCCCGCAGGATGCGCAGATGGCTCTCGCTGACCAGGGTCGGCGCGCCGCCGGGGCCGGTCACGTCGATCGGCGAATCATAGCTGTAGATCTGAGCGGAGAAGCCGAGGTTGAGGCGGCGGGAACGGATCACCGGGTAGGTCAGCCCGATATCGCCGACCGTCAGGTCGGTGTTGAACCCGGTCCCGGTAAGGGCGCCGCCGGGCTGGGAGTTGCCGCGGCCGAAATAGCCGGTCACGCGCAGCCCTTCGCTGCCGAGAAAGGCCGAGCCGTTGACCTGGCCGTAAATCTGCTCGCGGTTGAAAGTGTTGTAGAAGATCGCCTGGAACTGCTCGCCGAAGCGGGTGAAGGCGTTGGTGGCGCCGCTCGCCAGCATTTCGTTCGGCCCGACCTCGGGCGAGCCGCGATTGTCGTATTGATAGAGCGCGCTGACCGGCTTGCGCGCCAGCTGGGCCACCATCTCGACCGCGCCGGGCTCGTTGGAGCGGCGCAGGATCGCGCGCACGGTGACCCCGGGGATGTCCTGGACCAACAGGAGATAGCGTTCGAGATCGGCGTTGCGGACCGGCCGGATCCGGGTCAGATGCTCGAGGAACTCATAGGCCAGGGTTCCGGCCGGCCCGATGTCGCCGTCGAGCTTGACCTCGCCGATGTAGCCCTCGACCGCCCGCAGAACAAAGACCGTGCGGCCGTTCTGCCGGACGACCTCCCCGTGCACGACCGACAGGATGTAGCCGTCGGCGCGATAGCGGGTTTGCAGCGCGTCGACCGCCTCGCCAAGCTGGGATCGCGGCACGGCCGGGCCGACGAGGCCGGCATAGAGCGGCTGGAGCGTCGCCGGGTCGTAGACCGTGACGCCTTCCACCCGCACCTCGTCGATCCGCACCGGCGGCCCTTCCGGGATCACCGGGGCGGGCGGCGCCGGCGCCCCCGCCGGCGGGACGATTTCGGGCTGCGGCGGCGGCGTCATCCGCGGCACCGGCGACACGATCGCCGGCGCGCCGCCGCCAAAGTCGCGCGCCGTCGGCGGCGGGGCCTGGCCACGCGCCGCGATCGTCGGCGCGGCCGCCAGGAGCGCGCCGATGACGAGCGCCGCCATGCGCCGCCCGGGCCGGCCGGCCGTCACGCTTCCAACGATCTCCCCCACCGGCTGGCTCCCGGCCGTATTGTCGACCGCCATGCGCCACGACGGAGGCGCATCGCGGAGATCGCCCCCTGATTATCGATACCGGCGCGCGAGTTCAACTCGTATTTGTGAACCGGGGAGGCGGGGCGGGGCGACCAACATCTTAAGGTTGGGCTAAGATTGAGCTCAGCGAGGGCGACGGCGCGGTCCGCCTTTTGGCCGTGCGGGCGGGCCGGGCCGCTACGCCACCTTGAGCTCGCCGAGATAGGCGTGGCGGATCAGCTCGTTCTCGCGCAATTCGGCGGCGGGGCCGCTGAGCACGATCCGGCCCGTTTGCAGGACGTAGGCGCGGTCGGCGATCTGCAGCGCCATGTTGGCGTTCTGCTCGACCATGAAGATCGTCGTCCCCTGCCGGTTGATCTCCCGGATGATGTCGAAGACCTGCTCGACATAGGCCGGCGAGAGGCCCATCGACGGCTCGTCCATGCACAGCAGCCTCGGCCGCGCCATCAGCGCCCGGCCGATCGCCACCATCTGCTGCTCGCCGCCCGAGAGCGTGCCGGCGAGCTGCGAGAGCCGCTCCCCGACGCGCGGAAAGAGGGCGAGGACACGCGCCAAGTCCTCGTCGAGCCCGATCCCCTTGCGCCGCGTGTAGGCCCCCATCTCGAGGTTCTCGTAAACCGTCATGCGCGGAAACAGCCGGCGCGCCTCGAGCACCGGCGCGATGCCGCGCCGCACCCGCTCGGCGGTGCCCACACCCCGGAGCGAGCGGCCCTCGAACAGGATGTCGCCGCGGGTCGGCACGACGGCACCCATGATCGCCTTCATCGTCGTCGATTTGCCCGACGCGTTGCCGCCCAGGAGGCAGACGATCTCGCCCTGGGCGATCCGATAATCGACCGATTTCAGCACGTGCAGGTCGCCGTAATAGGTGTCGACCGATCTAAACTCGAGCATTGCCGCGTCTCACTCGTCACTCCCGCGCAAAAACAGGGCTGCTCGGGGAATCAAAGACGGTTGAGAACCCGGCAGCAGTACCCAACCAAGACTCGTCATGGCCGTGCTCGTCACGTGGGCCTTCAGCCCACGGACTTGATCCGTGGGCATCCACGCCTTCGACCCTGGCGCTGGTTCCGTGGATGGCCGGATCAAAGTCCGGCCATGACGACCATAGATTGTATTTATAGCCACGGATAACCGCCTTAGATTAGATCATAGCTTTCCCCGGACTTCCGCGGGTGCTGCGGGCGCGGCGCTCCGGCCGAGATAGGCGCGAATCACCGCTTCGTCGCGGCGCACCGCCTCGGGCGCGCCCGCGGCGATCTTCTCGCCGTGGTCGAGCACGACGACGAGGTCGGCGAGGCTGACCACGACATCGAGCTTGTGCTCGATCAGCAGGATCGTCAGGCCGAGCCGGTTGAGGCTCTTGATCTGGTCGGCGAGCTCCAGGGTCTCGGCCGGGTTCATCCCCGCGGTCGGCTCGTCGAGCAGCAGAAGCCTCGGCCGCGAGGCGAGCGCGCGGGCGATCTCGGTGCGCCGCCGGTTGGCGTAGGAGAGGCTGGCGGCCGGATGATCGGCGCGCGGCGACAGCCGGTTGCCGAACAGCGACAGGATCTCCATCGCCCGCTGCCGCGCCGCCGCCTCCTCGCGGCGGCTCTTCGGCAATCGCAGCAGCGCGCCCACGGCGCCGGTGTCGAGCCGCGCGTGCATGCCGATCATGACGTTCTCGACGACGCTCAAATTCGGGAACAGGCGGATGTTCTGAAAGGTGCGGGCGACGCCGCGCTCCAGCACGCGGTGCGGCGGCAGCCGGCCGATCTCCTCGCCGGCGAAGCGGATCAGGCCGCGGTCGGCGGCGACGAGCCCGGTCACGGCGTTGAACAAGGTCGATTTGCCCGAGCCGTTCGGGCCGATCACGGCGACGACCGCGCGCGCCGGCACGCTCAATTCGACCGAGCCCAAGGCGACGAGCCCGCCGAAGCGCACGGTCAGGTCGGCGATTTCGAGCAGCGGCCCGGGCGACGGCGGCTCCGCGGCAAGACCGGGGAGAGCGCCGACGCCGCCGCGCGCGGGCGGCGCGGCCTGCTCCTCGAGGCTCAGCGCCGGCACCAGCCGCGTCGCCGGGATCAGCCCCTGGCGGCGGTAGAGCATCATCAGCACCAGGATCAGGCCGAAGATCAGCTCGATCGACGAGGCGAGCTCGACCCGCTGCAGCCATGCGATGTCGACGAGGCGGCCGAGCGCGTGCAGCCACTGCGACAGATCCTCGAGCAGCCAGGATTGCAGGAGCTGCAGGATGAGCGCGCCGAGCACCACCCCCCACACACTGCCGATCCCGCCGAAGACGACCATAACCAGAACCATGACCGAGACCGGGAACATGAACATCTCCGGGGTCGCGGTCTGCAGCTTGGCGACGTAGAAGGCGCCGGTGGCCCCGGCGAAGGCGGCCCCGATGGCGAAGGCGAGCAGCTTGAAGCGCACCCGGTTGACGCCCATCGCCGCGGCCGCCACCTCGTCGTCGCGGATCGCCATCCAGGCGCGGCCGATACGCGACTCCTTGAGCCGCGTGCTGATCAGCATCAACAAGGCGACGAGGGCGAGGCCGACGTAGTAATAGGGTGTGGCGTCGACCCCGAAATCGTAGCCGAAGAGCTGCGGCGCCGCGACGCCGTTGAGGCCCATCGCGCCGTTGGTGACGGAGGGCGTGTTGCGCGCGACGATCGGCACGATCTCGCCGAAGCCCAGGGTCACGATCGCCAGGTAATCGCCCTTGAGCCGCAGGGTCGGGGCCCCGAACAGGATCCCGAAACCGGCGGCGATCGCGGCCGAGACCGGCAGCATCAGCCAGAACGACACCTGGAAATGGACAACGTCGCCGGCCGCGGTGTGAAATCGGGCGACAAGGTCAAGCCATTGGAACGGCTCCCAGAAGCCGCTCCATTCCGGCTGCATTTGCCATGAGCTCGCCGCGCCGTAGGCGTAGGCGCCGATCGCGAAGAACGCGGCATAGCCGAGGTCCAGCAGCCCGGCGAAGCCGACGACGATATTCAGGCCGAGCGCCAGCGCCGCGAAGGCGAACGCGTTCGCCGCCGAATTGATGTCGGCGTCGTTCCGGTGCAGCAGCGGGAACAGCAGCGCCGCCGCCGCGACGAGAACCACGGCGAGCCGCGCGCGGGCTTGCGGAGAGGCGAGGGCGAAGCCGCCCCCAAAGGCCGGGATGCGACGCCGCCGCGCCGGCCCCCGCCGCAACCCTCCCCCATGGCGACCGGGGAGGGAGGGGCCCGCGCCGGCGGGAGGCTGGGGGCGAGCTCGCGGCCTGTCCAACTGCTCTCAGGATTTGGTCGGGCCGGCGCGGCCGAGCAGGCCCGTCGGCGCGAAGACGAGGACCAGCACCAAAATCGAAAAGATGATCACGTCGGTCCAGCGCACGGCGATCAGCTGGCCGCCCAGGGTCTCGATCAGCCCGATCAGGATGCCGCCGACCATCGCGCCCGGGATGCTGCCGATGCCGCCCAGCACCGCGGCGGTAAAGGCCCGCAACCCGGCCGTGTAGCCGATGATGAAGCTCGTATAGTTGTAGTAGAGGCCGAAGATCAGGGCCGCCGCCCCGGCCAGCGCCGAGCCCAGAAAAAACGCCGTGGCGATGACGCGGTCGACATCAACCCCCATCATGCGGGCGGCCTCGGCGTCCTGCGCGGTCGCGCGCATCGCCTTGCCGAGCCGGGTGCGGCTGACGAACAGATGCAGCGCCAGCATCAGCGCCAGCGCGATGCCCCAGATCAGCAGCTGCTTCAATTCGATGGTGACCTGGCCCAATTGCCAGCGCACCACCGGCAGCGGGTTGGGAAAATTCTCCGATCCGGCGCCGACGGTCAGCAGGATGACGTTGAACAGGATGTAGGAGACCCCGATCGTGGTGATCATCGCCGCGGTGCCGGGGACGCCGCGCAACGGCCGCAGCGACAGCCGCTCGATCGCGACGCCGAGCACCCCGGCGGCGACCATCGTGACGGTGAAGGCGAACGCGAGCGCGCCGGCCAGCGCCGCCCCGGTCAGGATGTGGGACTGGCCCCTGACGCCGAGCAGCTCCAGCGCCCACATGCCGACAAACGAGCTCACCATGAACACGTTGAAATGGGCGAAGTTGATCAGCTCGAGGATGCCGTAGACGAGGGTGAAGCCGAGCGCCAGCAAGGCGTACATCGCCCCCAGGCTGAGCCCGTTGACCACCTGCTGGAGGAGCACGTCATAGACGGACATGACAGTCGTGTGGCTCAATACCCGGTAGAGAAGGATCTTGAAGGGTCAATCGGTCCTCCGTCGCTCTCACGAACGCGTAGAACAGTCCGGAAAGACTGCGTCGCAGTCCACCCATGTTTGGGCCGCACGCAAAACGATCTGAAGTCGTCTTGCTCGGACTTGATCCGCGCAATGTGGGCGTGTTTCTGATATCAGCATATGCAACCCCAGACACCCCTTGCCCGGACTTGTTCCGGGCATCCACGCCCCTGCGACCGTGGTGGCCGCGCCGAAGGAAGGCGTGGACGCCCACGGATCAGTCCGTGGGCTGAAGGCCCACGGGTCGAGCCCGGCCGAGGGGACCATGGGTTGTTTCGCAGCCCTGCCCCACAACCCAATTCCGCGAACCGAACAGCCGTGGGTCAAGCCCGGCCAAGACGAACTTGCAGTGGCCGACACGAGATCGAGCACGTCTGGACACCGGCAAATTTTAACGCTTCGGCATCTTGCTCATCTCTTCGAGCCGGGCGATCAGCTGCTCTGCGGCGCCACACCGAGATACTTGTACTGATGCAGAGGATCGTCGAGCGGGTACTTGTCGTTCTTGTCGATGCGGAAGACGCTGACGATCCGGTTGGCGATGTCGCCGTTGTCGTCGAAGCTGATCTCGCCCTGCAGGGTCTTGACGTGGCCGCTCTGGATCGCGTCGCGCACCGCCTCGCGGGTCGGCTCCTTGCCCGAGGCGGCGACGCGCTTGACCGCGTCGAGGATAACGAGGGCGGCGTCGTAGGCGGTGATCGAATAGTTGTCCGGCTGCTGCCCGTATTTCTTGAAGAAGCGCTCGATGACCGGCGCCGCCTCGGGATTTTCCAGCACGTTCGGCGCGGCGATCGTCGCGTACCAGCCCTGCGCCGACGGAAAGCCGGCGCCCTTCAGGATCTCGGCGCCGTAGACGCCGTCGCCGCCGCCTTTGATCACGTTGGGGATGATGTCGTAGGACTGCTTGACGACCTTGACCCCGGCCTGGGCCACGCCGCCATAATAGAGCGCGTCGGGGTTGAGCGATTTTATCTTGGTCAGGGTGGTCGTGTAGTCGGCCTCCTTCGCGTTGAGCTGGTCGCGGCCGAGCACCTTGATGCCGCGCTTCTCGGCCTGCTTCTGGAATGCATCGGCGAGCCCGACCCCATAGGCGCCGCCGTCGTCGAGCACGTAGACCGATTTGACCTTGAGCGTATCGGCGAAATAGTTGGCCATGTTCGGGCCCTGAAAGGCGTCGGTGGTCACCGTGCGGAAATAGATCGCCTTCCCCTTCGGGCGGTATTGGCCGGCGAATTTCGGGTCGGTGATGTCGGGGTTGGTCGAGCTCGGCGTGACCGTGGCGAGCCCGCCCTGGCTCAGGATCGGCGACATCGCCTTGCCCGAGCCGCTCATCTGCGGGCCGATCGCGGCGACCACCTCCTTGTCGGCGACCATCTTGCGGGCGTTGGTCGCGGCCTGCGCCGGGTCGTACTGGCCGGCGGTGGCGGTGCCGTCGTCGAGCAGCAGGACCTCGATCTTGTAGCCGGCGGTCCCGCCCTGCGCGTTGGCCTCGTCGATCGCCAGCATGGCGCCGTCCTTGATCAGCTCGGCGTCGTGCGCGTCGGCCCCGGTCAGGGGCAGGTTGATGCCGATCTTGACGGTCTTGTCGGCGGCGGCGGCCGAACGGGCGCGCGCCGCCAGGGCGCCGACCAGCGCCGTCGTCGACAGTTGGATGATCAGAGCACGGCGTGACAGCATGGCTTCACCTCCCGGTTCGGATGCGGCTTGTGTTGCGCGAACAGAGGGGATCGGCGCTCGTTCGTCAACAATCCCCGCCCGTTCCTGCGGCCTCGTCCCGCTCAATCAGGCCAGCAAATCGGTGATGCGCATCACACCGACCGCGCTGCCGCTGTTCTTCACACCTTCCGTGGCGCCGGTGTTGCACGTCCAGACATGATTCTTCTTCGCATCGAACGTCTTGCCGTTCTGGGTGACCTGCAGCTCGCCTTGCGCGACGTGGCACACCATCGGATTTTTCATCGTGTTCACGGGCGAGGACGCGCCCGGCTCATAGGTGACATCCCGCAGCCGGACCGTCTTGTAGCCGGGGATCATGGCCGGCCCCTCGCCCAGCACCTTTACGGTGACGCCCTTGGCCAATTCGGTTTCGTCGCCGACCGCGGCCTCGGCGACGCCACGGTCCGCGAGCGCGACCGCCGAGGCGGCGGCGAGCCCCAATGCCAGCGCCGCTCTCCGATCCAAGTCTGCCATCGCTCCCTCCCATCAGGTTCGAGATTGCGCCTATCGTCAGTTGTATCTGCCTTTGCGGCGGGCTTTGACAATCACTTTACGGCGATCCTTGCGGGCTTTGTCGCCTGTCCTCCGACACCGCCGGCGCTCCGTCGGCGGCGGGTTTGAGGAGACCCGAGGCGAGCTTGCGCAGCGAGGGAGCTTCGCCGGGGCGGAACTCGATCGGGCGGCACAAGGCCATCGCGACGAGGCCGAGGCGGGCCATCTTCTGCGCCGCGTAGGCGCTTTCGGCGGCGCTGGCGCTGACCCGCTCGAGGACGGCGCCGCCGAGCTGCTGCACAATGACGCCGCCGACGAGATCGACCGCGCCGACGAGCCCCGCTCCGCTCGCCAGCCGCCGCAGCAGATGCACGGTGCCGGCGAGCCCGGGGCGCTGGCCGTAGATCTGCGCGATCTCGCGCAGCAGCCGCGTCGCCCGCGCCGCGAACAGCAAGGTGTCGAGGAGCGCGGTCGGGCTGATCAGGTTGATCGCGAAAGCCTGGGCCGAGGCCCGCCGGATCGCCGCCTGCGCCAGCCGGTCGGCCGGGACGAGAACCAAGCGCCCGAACAATTCGAGCGCGTCGCGGCCGGTGTGGTGCGCCTCGATCGCGGCGCGGTAGCGGGCGACGGCCGCGGCGAGCAGCGGGTCGCGCGCCACGATCGCCGCCGCGAGGTCGATCTCGCGCTTCAGCGCGCCGGCCTGCGCCGACGGGATCAGCGCCCGCAGCCGCTCGACGGAGCGCAGCCGCCACAGCCCGCGCAGCTCCGCCAGCAGCCAATAAAGCCCGCCGCCGATCCCGGCCGCGACCGCCACCGCCGCCACTACCCCGAAGCCCGCGCCGTGCCGGTAGGCGCCGTCGACGAATTGCGCGAGGTCGATCGCGGCGACGCCGAGCGCCAGCAGGCCGAAACCCGTCAGCGCGATCTTGAAAGGCGACAGGAGCCGGCGCCGCGGCGGGGGCGCCGGGCTCGCCTCCGGCGCCGGCAAGCCGAGATCGAGCCGGCCGGTTTCCGAGGTTTCGAGAATGCGAGGCCGCAGCCGCTCCTTCGTCGGCTCGATTTCGGTCGTCACGTGGGGGCGCCCTCCAGTGGCCTACTCTGCCGCCGCCGGCAGCCGATCGAGGATCAAGCGCGCGATAAAATCGGTCTTGGTCGAGGCGTGCTGGATATCGTACCCGACCGGCAGCCCGTCGCGGCCGATATCCAGCATGATGTCTTCCTCGATCTCGACGGTGCGGCAGGAAGGCAATGGCCGCACCTCGACGTAGAGGCTGTCCGTCGATTTGTCGTAGCTGGTCTTCATGGCTCGAAGCCTTCATCCGGGAAGGCGTTGTGAACCGTCTCGCCATCCGACAATAGCACAACGCGAAGGTAACATCCCAGGCTCGCGGCGTATCCGTAGAGCCGGATACGGCCGTCGCGTTGGACCACCCGCCGCTCCGGCCGAGACATGACGCGCCTGATCTCAACCGGGTCGAGCTCCGGCCGCCGCGGAAGCACGTCGAACGCGAAATACCGCGTGCGCCAAAATGGCGGCGGCGGCAGCCTTTCGGGCTCGCTTTCGGTCGTCACGCCAGAGCGTCCCCGAGCAGAAAATCGAGCGCTTTGTCGAGATTGATGTGGGGAACGCCGTCGCCCGCCGCAGCGTCGATGCGCGGCGGCTGAAAGATCGGAAATTTCGTGAAGCGCTCGCCCCAAAAGCCCGGGGGCGGCGGCGTCACCGGCACGATCCCGGGAAAGAACCGGATGCGCCGTTCGGCCGCCCTCGGGCAGCCCGACCACGACATCGATCTTGCGGCCGTCGATCGCGTCGACGCCGTCCTCGGTGCAGCGGATCGAGGCGAGCGCCGCGGCGGCGACGCTGGCATGCGCCTGCTCGGCGCGCAGTGTGGGCGCCGCGACCATGTTGGCCATCAGCGCTTCGAGATGGTCGCGCTGCACCGCCGGCACGTGGTCGGCCTTGGTCGCGGCGAACAGCACGCGGTCGATGCGCGCGCCGAACAGCCGCCCCAGCAGGCCGCGGCGGCCGAAGCGAAAGGCGTCGAGGACGGCTTCGAGCGCGAGGCGCTGATCGGCGAACGCCTCCTCGCCGGCGTTGAGTGCGCGCAGCACGTCAACGAGCACGATCTGGCGGTCGACGCCGCGGGCGAGCTGCGCGAAGAACGGCTCGATGACGGCGCGCCGGTAGGCCTCGAACCGCGCCTCCATCAGCGCGGCGAGGCTGCCCGGGCGGGGGCGCGCGCCGACCGCGAGCGGCAGCGGTGAAAACCACAGCAGGCCGGGCTCGGATATGCTCCCCGGGTTCAGGAACCGGCCGGGCTGGAGCAGGCTCAGCTGCTCCTGCGTCCTGCACGCGGCGAGGAAATCGCGATACAGCCGATGCGCCTGCCCCGCCGTTTCGGCGTCGGCCCTGTCATCGGCCGGGTGGCGCGCGACAAAATCGAGCCAGTCGCGGGCGAGCGGCACAAGCGCTCCGCGCCGCGCCCGGTCGAAGGCGGCGCGCGACCAGTCGGCGTAGCTCTGGCGCAGCAGCGGCAGGTCGAGCAGCCATTCGCCGGGATAGTCCAGGATGTCGAGCCGCAGCTCGGCGGTGCCGCCGGCGGCGCGGCCGATCGGGTTGCCGAGCCCCAGCAGGCCCGCCGGCGAAAACCGCAGCGACACCGAGATCCGGCGCAAATCGGTCGTGCTCGGCGGCCAATGCGGCGGCTCGGCGGCCAGTGCTGCGAGCGTCTCGCCAAACGGGAAGGGCGCGACCGCCTCGTCCTCGGGCCTGTCCAGCCGCGCCGCGACGAGGCGACCCTCGGCGGCCGCCCGCAGGAAGGGCAGCCGGGCCGGCCGCCCGGCGGCGCTCAAGAGATTGCAGAGGAGGCTGGTGATGAACGCGGTCTTGCCCGATTGGCTCAGCCCGGTCACCGCGAGCCGCAGCCGCCGGTCGCGCAGCAGCTCGGTCAGCGTCGGCAGCGGGACGATCCGGGCGGGAGGGGGGAGCGCGGCAGCGGGCTATCCCGGCGGCTTCATCGCCACGTCGAGCATGACGTTGGGCAGGATCTCGCGGATGACGCCGCGCAAGGTTGCCTCGTCGCCGGCGCTGGCCGCGGCGAGCAGGCGGCGCGAGCCGCGGCGCACGACCCGCGCGGTGGCGCGCCCGTCGCGGCCGGGGCGGATCGTGGCGAAGGCGTCGGCCGGCTCGATGCGCTTCAAGATCCGCTTCAGGGCCTGGAGCCCATCGGCGGTCTCGACGTCGTGGACCGGGGTTTCCGAGGCCTCCGCCTCCGGCTCCTCCTCGACCGCGGCGTCGACCGCCTCGACCGGCCGATAGCGCGCCAGCGACTGGTAGATCGCGCGGCCCGGCTCGGTGTCGATGCGCGACTGCAATTCCCAGCTTTCGCCGCGGGCCGACAATTCGGTGATCAGCGCGAACAAATCGTCGCTGTCATCCTCATGCGAGCAGGTCAGAAAGGCGAGGCGGCCGTCGTGCTCGACCACCCGGTCGTCGTCTTCGGCGAAGCCGAGCTCGGCGAGCGCGTTGTCGAGCGCGCGGCGCGAGGCGACGAGAAGCGTCGTCGTGTGCAGGCGGCGCCCGCTCTCCGCCGAATCCTTCTCCGCCATTCAATCTCCCTCCGCATCCGGCGCCGTCCCCCGCCGACCCGATCTTAGGCGGCGCCCGGCCGGGGCGCGACGAAAAACAAGCGCCGCGCCGTGCTCTAGCCGGGCTCGCTCTCGCCGTTCCAGTTCAGCTGCACATCGCGGTGAACATAGACGTTCATCAACAGGCCAAAGCCGAACATCACCGCGAGCATGGCGGTGCCGCCATAAGAAATCAGCGGCAGCGGGACCCCGACCACCGGCAGCATGCCCATCACCATCGCGGTGTTGATGAACACGTAGAGGAAGAAGTTGATGACGATCCCGAGCCCGAGAAGGCGGCCGAACTGGTTGCGGCTGCGCAGGGCGATCGAGAAGCCGTAGACGATGATCAGGGTGTACAAGGCGAGCAGGGTCAGCCCGCCGATCAGGCCGAACTCCTCGGCGAGCGTGGTGAAGATGAAATCGGTCTGCTTTTCCGGCAGAAAGCTCAGATGGCTTTGCGTCCCCTGCATGAAGCCCTTGCCGAAGAGGCCGCCCGAGCCGAGCGCGATCTTCGATTGCAGGATGTGGTAGCCGGCGCCCAGCGGATCGCTGTCGGGGTCGAGGAACGTGTAGATCCGGTTCTTCTGGTACTCGCGCAAGAACCGCCACGCGAGCGGGACCGCGGCGGCGGCGGCCGCCGCCATCAGCGCAAACGTCCGCAGGCGCACGCCGGCGAGAAAAAACAGCGCAGCGCCGGTCAGCAGCATCATGATCGCGGTGCCGAGATCGGGCTGCTTCAACACCAGGGCGGCCGGGATCAGCACCATCAACGCCGGCGCGATCAGGTGCCGCAGCCGGCCGACATCCTCGGCGGACAAGCGGTGAAACCAGCGCGCCAGAACCAGGACCAGCGCAACGTTCATCAGCTGGGAGGGCTGCAATTGGATGACGCCGAGATCGATCCAGCGCTGCGCTCCCATGCCGACGAAGCCGCGCAGGTCGACCGCGACCACCAGCACGAAGGCCGCGGCGTACAGCCAATAGGCCGCCCGGAACCAACGGCGGATGTCGATCACCGCCGCGGCGAGCATCGGGAGCAGCGCGATCGCGAACCGCACCGACTGCTTTGCGGCCCAGGGCTGCATATGGCCGTCGGCCGCCGAGTACAGGACCGCGACGCCAAACGACGCAACCACGCCGATCAGCAGCACCAGGCCCCAGCTGATGCTCAGCGCCTTCTCGGCGAAGGTCGGCTCGCGCCGCCCGATTTCGGAAGAAAGGCCCGCCACGGCTCAGCCGCCGGCCGCTCCCGGGCGAGCCGCCGGGCTTGCCACGGGGACGATCTGCGCCACCGTGCTCTTGTCGGGGACGCGGCGCGCCGGGTCGCGCAGCTGCGCCTCGCGCAGGATGTCGCGGCAGATCGGCGCCGCCACGGCGGAGCCGCCGCCGCCGCTGGCGCCGCCGTGCTCGACCACCGTCGCGCACACATAGCGCGGCGCGCCGACCGGCGCGAAGGCGACGAACAGCGCATGGTCGCGCTGCTTCCACGGGATTTCGCTGACCTTGCGCAGCCCGTGCTCGCGCTCGTACTCGGTGATGCGCCGCACCTGCGAGGTGCCCGATTTGCCGCCCATGGCGAGGCCGGGATCGGCGATGCGCGCGGCATAGGCGGTGCCGCCCTGCTCGTTGACCACCGCATCCATGCCGTCGACGATCAACGCCAGCGCCCGCGGATCGACGCCGAGCGGGGAAAAATCGGGCGTCGTCGGGTCGCCGCCCGGCGGCATCGTCCCGGCCTCGCGCACCAGCCGCGGCACGACGGCGCGGCCGGTGACGAGCCGCGCCGCCATGACCGCGATCTGCAGCGGGGTGGCCAGCACCGAGCCCTGGCCGATGCCGGCGATCAAGGTCTCGCCCTGCTGCCAGGCGGTCCCGGTCGTCGCCAGCTTCCACTCGCGGCTCGGGATCAGCCCCGCCCGCTCGCCCGGGATGTCGATGCCGGCCGGGGCGCCAAAGCCGAACCGCCGGGCCATCGCCGCGAGCCGATCGATGCCCAGCCGCCGCGAGGTTTCGTAGAAAAAGACATCGCAGGATTTCTTGATCGCGTCGCGCAGCCGCAAGGTGCCGTGCCCGCCATGGCGCCAGCAGTGAAACTTGGCGTCGCCGAGCTCGATGTAGCCGGGGCAGGTGATCGCGGTGTCCGGCGTCAGCACGCCCGCCGCCAAGGCGCCCGCCGCGACCACCGGCTTGAATGTCGAGCCCGGCGGATAAACGCCGGCGATCACCTTGTCGGACAGCGGGTTGCGCGGATCGGTCGAGAGCTGCCGCCACATCGCCGGGGTGAGCCCGGCCGAGAACGCCATCGGGTCGTAGCTCGGGCTCGACACCAACGCCAGCACGTCGCCGGTCGCCGCGTCCAGCAGAACGCTCGAGACGCTGTCCTCGTCGGCGCAGCGGCGGGTGACGAATTCCTGCATCGCGATGTCAAGCCCGATCACCACATCCTGGCCGGGCCGGCCCTCGACCCGGGTCAGCTCGCGCACCACCCGGCCAAACGCGTTGACCTCGACCTGGCTGGTCCCGGCGGCGCCCCGCAGCCTCAGATCCTGAGATTTCTCGACGCCGCTCTTGCCGATGCGGAAATCGGGCAGCTCCAGGAGCGGGTCGCCGGTCAGGTCCTGCTCCGACACGGCGGCGACATAGCCCAGCACATGCGAGGCGGTCTCGCCGAACGGATAGTTCCGGGTCAGGCCCTGCTCGACGGAGATTCCGGGCAGCTCGGGGATCGCGACCTCGACGCGCGCCATCTCGTCCCAGTCGAGGTTGCTGCGGACCACGACCGGCACGAAGGAATGCCGGCGCCGGATCTCGCGCACGACCCGGCGGCGGTCCGCTTCGCTGAGCTCGAGCCGGGTGGCGAGCGCGGCCAGCGTGGCCTCGATGTCGCCGGCCTGCTCGGCGACGATGACGAGATGGTAGCTCTGGCGATTGTCGGCGAGCGGCGCGCCGAAGCGGTCGAGGATGCGCCCGCGCGGCGGGGCCAGGAGCCGCAGGTTGATCCGGTTTTCGTCCGCCAGCACCCGATAGCGGTCGGCGTCGAGCACCTGGAGCTGATACATCCGCCCGGCGAGCCCGGCGACCAGCACCGCCTGGCCGGCGCCGAGGATCGCCGCGCGCCGCGTCAGCAGCTTTTGGCGTTGCGTTTCCCGCCGCATGAAGGGGCTCGGCCGCCGCGCGCCGCCGACCGCCGCGTCAGCCCGCGCCCATCAGCGCGCGCTGGGTTCGGCCCAGCAGAAAGCTCGCGACCGGGAACAGCGAAATCGTCAGCACGGCGCGGAAGATCGTGCCGCGCGGGTCGAGCAGCGCCCCGTCGAGCAGCGATTGCAGGAGCCACAGCGACAGCATCGCGCCTCCCGTCAACAGCGTGAAGCCGGCCCACACGAACGGGAATGGCTGATTGACGAAAAAGCGCCGCCGGCTCAGCACCGCCGCGCGGGCGAGCAGCAGCAGCAGCGCCGTCACCCCCGGCGGCCCCCCGGCCAGCAGATCATAGCCGCACCCGACCAGGAACAGCGCCAGCGGCGGCAGCAAATCCGGCCGGTAGATCGTCCAATGATAGGCCGCCATCAGGATGAAGGCGGGGGTCAGCGCCGCATAGCCCGGGATATGCACCGGCTCGATCGACAGCAGCGCCGCCAGCACGGTCGTCGCCAGCGGCAGCAGGCGGGCCGCCGCATTGTCGATGCGCTGCAGCGCCGGGGTGGCGATCGCCTTCAACGCCATCGCGCGCTCATCGCCCGGCCGGCGCGTCGCCGGCCCGCAGCTGGGCGTGGCGGCCGCCGCGCGCGGCGATCGCGGCCGGGGCGGGCAGCCCCTCGGCCAGCCCATAATCGACGATCCGCAGATACTCGACCCGAGACAGCTCGACAAAAGGCTCGATCCGCGGCACGCCGCCTTGCTCGGTCGCGACCGTCCCGACCGGCAGCCCGGCGGGAAACACCCCGCCCTGCCCGGAGGTGACCACGCGCTCGCCGATCCTGACCGGCGTCGCCGGATCGAGATAGCGCAGCTGCGGACGCTCGGAGTTGTCGCCGGCCAGGACCGCCCGCTGGCGCGAGCCCTCGACGATGACCGGAATGCGGGAATTGAGGTCGGTGACCAGGAGGACGCGCGCCGCCCGGTCGCCGACCTCGGAAACCCGGCCGACGAGCCCGTCGCCGGTGATCGCCGCCTGACCGCGCGCGACGCCGTTGCCGCTGCCGGCGTTGACCATCAGGCTGCGCACATAGGCGCCGCCCGAATTGGCGATCACCCTGGCCGTCACATAGGATGCCGCCGCGTCGGGCGCGAGCTTGAGCAGGCCGCGCAGCCGGGCGTTTTCCGAGGCGAGGGTCAGCGCCGCCTGCTGCCAGCGCAGCAGGCGCCCGTTCTCCTCCTCGAGCCGGGCGTTCTCCTGATAGACGGCGACCACCGCCCAGGCGCGGTCGAGCAGATGCCCGGCCGCCGCCAGCGGCCGCGACAGCGCCTCGAGCGTCGGCGCGGCGGCGTCGGTCACCGACATCCGGATCGACTCGAGCACCGCCTGATCGGCCTTCCCGAGGATAATCGCCGCCACCGACAGCAGGACCAGGATCGGAAAGGAGATCCGCTGGAGGGTCGCGCGACGCGGGGCCAGGCGGATCACCGCGCCACCGCCGTCCGGGCAGGGCTGCTCCCGGCGTCAAAAACCTGCTGCGGCCGCGCCGCGGCGCTGACGTTCATGGCCCCGATGCCTCCCCCCGGTCCCCGACCGAGCCGCCTACCACATGCCGCCTACCACATATTGATCAACACATTCTTGAGCGTCTTCATCTCCTCGAGCGCGCGACCGGTGCCGAGCGCCACGCAGCTCAGCGGGTCGTCGGCGATCGACACCGGCAGCCCGGTCGAGTGGCGCAGCACCAGGTCGAGGTTGCCGAGCAGCGCGCCGCCGCCGGTCAGCACGATGCCCTTGTCGACAATGTCGGCGGCGAGCTCGGGCGCGGTATGCTCGAGCGCCACCTTGACCGCCTCGACGATCGAGCCGACGGGCTCGGCGAGGCTTTCGGAAATCTGCCGCTCGCTGATCACGATCTCCTTTGGCACGCCGTTCATCAGGTCGCGCCCCTTGATCTCCATCATCCGGCCCTCGCCGTCGTCGGGCATGCAGGCCGAGCCGATCTCCTTCTTGATGCGCTCGGCGCTGCTTTCGCCGACCAGCAGGTTATGGTTGCGCCGGATGTAGGCGATGATCGCCTCGTCCATCTTGTCGCCGCCGACCCGCACCGATCGGCAATAGACGATGCCGCCCAGCGACAGCACCGCGACCTCGGTCGTGCCGCCGCCGACATCGACGACCATCGAGCCGGTCGGCTCGGTCACCGGCAGGCCGGCGCCGATCGCCGCCGCCATCGGCTCCTCGATCAGAAACACCCGCCGCGCGCCGGCGCTCTCCGCCGATTCCTGGATCGCCCGCCGCTCGACCGCGGTCGAGCCCGACGGCACGCAGACGATGACCTGCGGCGTCGCAAAGCTGCGCCGGTTGTGCACCTTACGGATGAAATGCTTGATCATTTCCTCCGTGACCTCGAAATCGGCGATGACCCCGTCGCGCAATGGGCGGATCGCCTGGATGTTGCCCGGGGTGCGGCCGAGCATCAGCTTGGCTTCCTCGCCGACCGCCAGGACCTGTTTCCTGCCCTTGACGCTGGCGATCGCCACGACCGACGGCTCGTTCAGAACGATGCCGCGCCCCTTGACGTAGACGAGCGTGTTCGCCGTCCCGAGATCGATCGCCATGTCGGCGGACAGCAGGCCCAGCATTCTTCCGAACATGTCACTGCGAACCTGACGCTGCGGGCGATCGGGCGGGCCGGCCGGTGATCCCAGCCCCCCGCGGATCGGTTCGCGCGGCCACCAAAATCGCCCCCCGGCTCATCACACGAAGCTCGCCATGCAAGCGCATCACGGCGAGGCGGCGATCCTTGCGGATCGCGCGGACCTTTGCAAGCAGCCGCTCGGCGGGCACAGTCCGGGCTTATCGATCAATGGCTTGACGAGCAAGCTCGGCCGCCGTCCCGCGCCACCGGGGGTCGCGCGAGCCGCGTTCGCGCTATCCCCTCGCGTGCTGGCGGATGCGGCCGGCCTTGGCCGCGGACAAAGATCGCCGCCCTCCGCAGCCCGATTCAGCTAGGATTGCGCCGCGCAGCCGCAGGCGGAGCCGCTCGATGATCGTCAACCTGAACCAGCAGCGTAAGCGGCGCGAGCGCGCCGAGGCGGAACGGCGGGCGGCGGAGAACCGGGTCCGCTACGGCCGCACCAAGGAGGAACGCGACCAGGAGAAGCGCGAGCGCGAGCGCGCGGCCAAGGATATCGAGGGCAAGCGCCTCGACTGACGGGCCGCAGACTATTCCGCGGTCTCCCGCGGCCGGCCGGCGCCGTCGGTAAAAATTTCGCGCCGGTATGAGCCGGCTCACACCCGATCGGCAATGAGCGTGGCGAGAATGATGCCGGGCGGGCGCGGCGCCGGCTGCGCCCCGAACCTCGGGATCAAGGCGGCTCGCATGTTCGATACGGCTCTTTCGGCGCTGGTCAAGGCGTGGGCTGCGACGTTGATCGCGACGAGCCTGCTCGTCGCCGCCCTCGCCATATCGGAGGTTTGGGACGCCGCGGCCTACCTTCAGGCCTTGCCGGCCGCCTTGGGCGCGCCCTGCTGAACCGATCCGCGCTGCGCCGATCCGCGGCGCGACCGGGCGAAGGCGGCGCTCACCTCGGCGAGGCGCGAAGCGGTTTCGCCGTCGATGACGCCGTCGATGCGGCCGGGCCGGAAGCGGCGCTGGAACGCGGCGATCGCCGCCGCCTCGGTTTCGCGGGCCGTGCAATAGCCGATGGCGCCGAGGTCGGCGAGCGCGCGGGCCGGGTCGACCGGCGGCTCCGGCCGCCGTGGCGACGGCTCCGGCCAAAGGCCGATCCCGGCGCGGGCCAGACGCGGCCAGTCGAACAGCTCGCCGGGGTCGGTCTTGCGGTCGGGCGCGACGTCGGAATGGCCGACGATGCGGTGCGGCGGGATCGCATGGCGGGCGGCGATGCCGCGGCACAGCTCTTCGACCGCCGCCATCTGCGCCTCGGGAAACAGCCGATAGCCCCATTCGTGGCCGGGGTTGACGATCTCGATCCCGATCGAGACGAAGTTGAGGTCGGTCTCGCCCGCCCAGCACGACCGCCCGGCGTGAAACGCCCGCCGCGTCTCGGCGACGAGCCGCCAGATCGCGCCGTCCTCCTCGACCACGTAATGGGCGCTGACCCTGGCCGCCGGGTCGCACAGCCGGTCGAGCGCCGCCGCGGCGCTCTGCATGCCGGTGTAGTGCAGCACCAGCATGTCGATGCGCGGCCGCGCGCCGCGGCTGTCGTGGTTGGGCGACGACCGGTCGCGCTCCGGCCCCGAGGTCGTCGGCGCGGTCATCCCGGCCGCGCCCCGCCCCGCGCCAGCCGGTCATAGGCGGCGTTGATGCGGGCGACCCGGGCGGTCGCCAGCGCGATGCATTCGGGCGGCAGGCCCTGGGCGATGACCAGGTCGGGATGGGTCTCGCGCACGAGGCGGTGGTAGGCCTCGCGAATCGCGGCGGGCGGCGACCCCGGCTCGACGCCGAGGATCGCGTGCGCGTCCTCGCCGCCGTCGTCGTCCTCGGCCCCGACATGATGCGCGCGGATGCGGCGGTAGTCGGCGTCCGCGAGGCCGAAATGCCGCGCGACCTCGCGCAGATACGCGTCCTCCGCGGCGCAGACCTCGCCATCGGCCAGCGCGATGTGGAAGAGGCCGCCGAGCAGATCCTCCAACACCGCCAGGTCGGCGGCGAACAGGCGCCCGACCTGGCGGGCATAGCTGTCGAACCCGGCGGTGCTCTTGCGCGCCAGGTCGAAGACCAGCCGTACGTGCTCCTCCTCGCCCGGCGGGACGCGGAATACCTCGCCGAACGCGGCGACCTCGTCGCGGGTCACCGCGCCGTCGGCCTTGGCCATCTTGGCCCCGAGCGCGATCACCGCGATCGTAAAGGCGACGCGCCGGCGCGGGTCGGCGTCGCGGGCCGCGCCGTCGCCAAAGGCGTGCCAGCCCGCGATCTGGCGCGCCGCACGCTCGAGCAGCGCGCCGAGCGGCCCGCCGAAGGGCAGCTCGCGGGCCCCGGTGATGATGCGTTCGACAAAGCTCATCGTGGCCGAAAGTCAGCGCGCGAACCGGTCAAACGGTGCGATGGCGCGATAGGTTCCATGGGTTCCCGCAGCTTTTGCGACTATGCTACGATCAGCCGATCGAAACCGCAAAACCATCCCTGGGGAGGGTGTGGGAGATGTCATCGAATTCAGCCTCGGCCGCCGCCCGGCCGCCGTCCGTCCGCGCGACTCAGCTGATAGCGGGCATCATCTGCATGGTGATGATCGCCAACCTGCAATACGGCTGGACGTTGTTCGTGCTGCCGATCGACAACAAGTTTCATTGGGGCCGCCCGTCGATCCAGGTCGCCTTCAGCATCTTCGTCCTGGCCGAAACCTGGCTGGTCCCGATCGAGGGGTGGCTCGTCGACCGATTCGGGCCGATGATCGTGGTCCTGGTCGGCGGCATTCTCGTCGCCATCGCCTGGGCATTGAACTCGGTCGCCGACACCTTGACGATGCTCTATGTCGCGGCGGCGATCGGCGGCATCGGCGCGGGCGCCGTCTACGGCACCTGCATCGGCAACGCGCTCAAATGGTTCCCCGACCATCGCGGCCTCGCCGCCGGGCTGACCGCGGCCGGCTTTGGCGCCGGATCGGCGCTGACCATCATCCCGATCCAGGGCATGATCCAGTCGCACGGCTACCAGGCGACGTTTTTGTGGTTCGGCCTCGGCCAGGGCATCGTCGTCGTGCTGCTGTCGCTGCTGCTGCGGGCGCCGCGGGCGGGCGAGGCGCCGGCCTCGACGCGGGTGCGCCAATCGGCCCGCAACTACACGCCCTTCGAGATGCTGGCCTCGCCGATCTTCTGGGTCATGTATGTGATGTTCATCCTGGTCGGGGCCGGCGGCCTGATGGCGACCGCCCAGCTGGCGCCGATCGCCAACGACTTTCAGATCGCCAAGGTGCCGGTGACCTTGCTCGGATTGACCCTGCCGGCGCTGACCTTCGCGTTGACCATCGACCGCGTGCTGAACGGGCTGACGCGGCCGTTCTTCGGCTGGGTTTCCGACCATATCGGCCGCGAGAACACGATGTTCATCGCCTTCGGCCTGGAGGCGGTCGGGATTTGGGCGCTGGGCGCCTTTGGCCACGACCCCATTCATTTCGTGATCCTGAGCGGCATCGTGTTCTTTGCCTGGGGCGAGATCTACAGCCTGTTCCCGTCGACCTGCACCGACGTCTACGGCAGCCAGTACGCCACGACCAATGCGGGGCTGCTCTATACGGCGAAGGGAACCGCCTCGCTTCTGGTGCCGCTCGCCAATGTGCTGACCAACGCCACCGGCGGCTGGCACACGGTCTTCCTCGTTGCGGCCGTGATGAACGCGGTCGCCGCGATCATGGCGCTGGCCGTGCTGAAGCCATTGCGCGCCGCCCACGGCGCCAACGAGCTTCGCGCCGGCGCCGTCCTGCGCAGCTGAGCAAGCCGGGACCGCGGCGCGGCATGGGGGGGTTCGACGCGATCGTGATCGGCGGCGGGCTGGTCGGCTCGGCGATCGCCTACGGGCTCGTCCGCAGCGGGCTGCAGGTGGCGCTCGTCGACGAGGGCGATGTCGCATTCCGCGCCTCGCGCGGCAATTTCGGCCTCGTCTGGGTGCAGAGCAAAGGCGAGGGCGCGCCGCATTACCAGCGCTGGACCCGGCGCTCGGCCGACGAGTGGCCCTTGCTCGCCGCCGAGCTCGCCGAGCGCACCGGGATCGCGGTCGGCCACCAGCGGCCGGGCGGCGTGCATCTCTGCCTCGGCGAGGCCGAGCTCGAGGCGCGCCGCGCCCGGATGGAGCGGATGCGGGTCGAGGCCGGCAATTTCGGCTTCGACTACCGCATGCTCGACCATCGCGAGACGGCCGACCTGCTGCCCGGCCTCGGGCCGGCGGTGGCCGGGGCGTCGTGGACGCCCTATGACGGGCACGCCAACCCGCTCAACCTGCTGCATGCGCTGCATCGCGGCTTTGCCGACCACGGCGGGCGCTATATCCCGAACACCACGGTCGGCGCCGCCGCCGCGGCCCCCGGCGATTTCCGCCTGCGCACCGCCGGCGGCGAAATCGCCGCCCCGAAGGTCGTGCTCGCCGCCGGGCTCGGCAACGCCGCGCTGGCGCCGCTCTTCGGCCTCGACGCCCCGGTCCGGCCGCAGCGCGGCCAGATCCTGGTGACCGAGCGGGCGCGGCAGGTCTTGCCGATGCCGACCACGACCATCCGCCAAACGATCGAGGGCGGCGTCATGCTCGGCGACAGCCAGGAGGATGTCGGCTTCGACACCGGCCAGAAGCCGGCGGTCATGCAGGCGATCGCCCACCGCGCGGCGCTTGCCTTCCCGTGGCTGCGCGAGCTGCAGATCGTGCGCGCCTGGGCGGCGCTGCGGGTGATGCCGCCCGACGGGCTGCCGATCTACGATCAGTCGGAACGTTTCCCAGGCGCCTTCACCGCCAATTGCCACAGCGGCGTCACCCTCGCCGGCGCGCACGTCAATCTGTTTGCGCCGATGGTCGCGGCCGGCGCGCTCGACCCGGCGCTCGATCTGCTGTCGGCGAAACGTTTCGATGTTCCGGCCGCGGCCTGACGGCGCGCGGGCGACCGTCACGGTCGTGGTCGAGGGCCGCGCGGTCGCGGTTCCCGCCGGCGCCTCGGCCGCCGCGGCGGTGCTGGCCGCCGGCCTCCGCAGCATCCGCGAGACCCCGGCGGGCGGGGTCGAGCGGGCGCCTTATTGCATGATGGGGGCATGCTTCGACTGCCTGGCCGAGATCGACGGGGCGCCGAACCGGCAGAGCTGCATGGTCGAAGCGCGCGAGGGGATGGCGATCCGGCGACAGATGCGGGCGCGGCAGGTCGATCGCCCTCTCCTTTTTCCTCCCCCGCGAGCAGGGGAGGGTTAGGGTGGGGGCGGTCGAATTCGCCATCGTCGGCGCCGGCCCGGCCGGCATGGCTGCCGCCGTGCTCGCGGCCGAGCTCGGGCTCGACACCATGCTGATCGACGAGCAGGCCTCCCCCGGCGGCCAAATCTATCGCGCGATCGAGCGCGCCGCGCCCGATACGCCGTGCGGCCCCGATTACCTCGCCGGCCGGCCGCTCGCCGCCGCGCTGCGCGCGAGCCCGGTCGATTACCGGCCGAGCACCAGCCTGTGGGGCCTCGATCCCGACGGCACGCTCTATCTCGCCGCCGACGGCCGCTGCCAAAGCGTGAGCGCGCGCCGGGTTCTGCTGGCGACCGGGGCGATCGAGCGGCCGGCGCCGATCCCGGGGTGGACCTTGCCCGGCGTGATGACCGCCGGGGCGGCGCAGATCCTGCTCAAATCGTCCGACCTGGTTCCCGAGGGCCGCGCCGTGCTGGCCGGGCAGGGGCCGCTCCTCTATCTGCTCGCGGGCCAGCTCGCGCGCGCCGGCGCGCCGCCCGCCGCGATCCTCGAGACGACGCCGTGGGAGAATTACAGCGCGGCCGCGCGGCGCCTGCGGACGCGCTGGCCCGGGCATCGGCCCTTGGTCAAGGGGCTGGGGCTGATCGCGGCGGTCAAGCGCGCCGGCGTCCCGATCCGGCGCGGCGCGCGCGGGCTTCGGGCGATCGGCGACGGGAAGCTGGCGCGAGTGGCCTGGGACGGGGGCGAGACCGCGGCCGACCACCTCTTCCTGCATGAAGGCGTGATCCCGAACGTGCAGGCGACCCTCGCCCTGCAATTGCGGCACGAATGGGACGCGGCGCAGCTGTGCTGGCGGCCCGCGCTCGACGCCTGGGGTCAGACGAGCCTCCCTTGCGTCGCCGTCGCGGGCGATGGCGGCGGCGTCGCCGGGGCCGAGGCGGCGGCGCTGGCGGGACGCCTCGCCGCGCTCGACGCCGGCATGCTGCTCGGCCGGATCGGCGCCGCCGAGCGCGACCGCCGCGCCCAGCCGATCCGCGCGGCGCTCGACCGCGAGCGCGCCGCGCGTCCGTTCCTCGACCGCCTCTACAGGCCGGCTCAGCCGGCGCTGGTCCCGGCCGACGACGCGGTCGTGGCCTGCCGCTGCGAGGAGGTGACGGTCGGCCAAATCCGCCGCGCCGCGCGGCTCGGCGCGCAGGGCCCGAACCAGCTCAAGGCCTTCACCCGCTGCGGCATGGGGCCTTGCCAGGGTCGGATCTGCGGCCCGGTAGCCGCGGCCGTCATCGCCGACGAGCTGAAGAAGCCGATCGCCGAGATCGGGACCTTTCGCCCCCGCGCCCCGTTCAAGCCGATCACCGTCGGCGCCCTCGCCGATCTCGACACGGCCGCCGCCGGGCCCGGAGCTGCATGACCCTTTGGGAAGCGGCGGGCCGGCTCACCGCGGCGGAGCCTCGACGAGCCGGTCGGCCACCGCTCTGGTGTCGCAAGCGGGCATCGTGACCGAGTTGATCGTTGCGGCGCCGGCCTTCATATTACGAGCGCCGCGCAAAAACGGGGAGCCGCATGGCGATCGAGGTCATTCCGCTTCATCCATGGCTCGGCGCCGAGATCCGGGGCGTCGACCTGACCCGCCCGGTGACGCGCCAGGCTTTCGCCGACCTCGAGCAGGCCTTCAACCGCCACGGCATCCTCGTCTTTCCGGGCCAGCCGGTGACCGACGAGCAGCAGCTCGGCTTCAGCCGGCTGTTCGGCCGGCTCGAGGTCAATCCGAACTATGCCGGGGCCAGGATGCGGCTGCGCTCCGACATCGCCGACATCTCCAACCTCGACGCCGACGGGCGGGTGCTGGCGCGCGACGACAAGCGCAATTTGTTCAACCTCGGCAACCAGCTCTGGCACACCGACAGCTCGTTCAAGCAGGTCCCGGCGAAATGCTCACTCTTGTCGGCGCGCGAGCTGCCGGCCCCCGGCCCGACCGGCGGCGGCGAGACCGAGTTCGCCGATCTGCGGGCGGCCTGGGACGCGCTGCCCGATGCGCGCAAGCAAGGGCTCGACGGGCTCGTCGTCGAGCACAGCATCTTTCGCTCGCGCAGCCAGATCGGCTTTGCCGATTTCAACGACGAAATTTTCAAGCAATTGCCGCCGGCGCGGCAGGCGCTGGTCCGCCATCATCCGGCTTCGGGCCGCACCAGCCTCTACCTCGCCTCGCACGCCTCGCACATCATCGGCCGCCCGGTCGAGGAAGGGCGGGCGCTGATCGAGGAGCTGATCGCCTTCGCCACTCAGCCGAAATTCGTCTACCGGCACAGCTGGGCGGTCGGCGACCTCGTCATCTGGGACAATCGCTGCACGATGCATCGCGGCCGCCCCTACGACGAGGCCCAGCGTCGCGTCTTGCACCGCACCACCGTGTCCGATATCGCCAACACGCTGGAGCAGGAAGGGCTCTCGGCGATCGCCGCGGCCTGAACGCGCCGCGCGGGCCAGGGCGGGGAGCTTACCGTGGGGCGACGGCGAGCCTGCCGATCGCGGTGCGGCCCTCGGTTTCGGGCTCGTACATGTCCTCGGCGACGGCGGCGGGGTAGGCGAACGCGCCGGGGGTCACCGCGCGCACGACATAGGCGAGGGTAAACCCGCCCTTGCCGCCGCCGAGGTCGAGGGCGGCGATAAAGCGGTCGTCGCGCTCCTCGGTGTAGGCCGGGTCGGTCAGCTCGGGCAGCCACGAGTAGTCGGTCGCGGAACGGCCCTTCGACACCGTCGCCGGTCTCGATCTCGAAGCCGGCCGGCAACAGGTCCACGACCAGCGCCCGCACCGCTTGCGCGGCGTCGGCCCGCTTGCCGTTGATGACGACGACAAGGAGGTCGGTCTGCCGCACCTTGCTCAAATCGGCCTCGGTCCCGTCCGGGCGGTAAACGTTGCGGGTGACCGTGTAGCCCCGGCTCTCGGCCGGCAGGTCGGCTTTCGGCACGCCGGTGATCGACACCGTGCGCCAGGCCGGCGCGTCGCCGCGGTTGGCGATTGTCAGCGGCGGCCCGCCGGCGCCGATCGGGCGGCGCAGGTATAAGGGGTCGGCGCGGGTCTCGGGCGCGCCGCCGTTCGTCGCCACGGCCATCTTGCCGCCGCCGGCTTTCGCCGCGGCCTCGGCCGCCATCAACAGCCAGGCCTGCTCCTGGGTGCTGGTGCGGCGGGCGCGGCCGAACAGCTCGGCGATGCGGTCCATCGCCGCCGTCACCCGCGGCTGGACGCCCGGATTGGCGGCGGCGAAGGCGAGCACCGCGGCGCTGTCGCGCAATTCGCTGCCGTAGTCGACATAGCGCAGACCGGGCGGGCGCGGCGGCGCCGGCGCGAAGGCTGCGTTGTAGGCGATGGCGGCGCGGGCCGCGTCGCCGTATTGCGCCAGCGCGGCGGCGATTTGCGCCTTGGCGAGCTGGGTCGGCAGCCGCGCCATCTGGGTGTCGTTGAAATAGCGCAGCGCGTCGAGGTCGTCCGATCCGGCCCGCGCCAGCACGTAATGGGCGTAGGCGAGCGCGGGGAGATCCTTGAGCTGGTCGCGCTCCTGGCGGACGTAGTCCCTGAGCCAGCCGACCGCCGATTTGATCGCGATGTCGGGGACGCGCCGTCCGTGCTCCCTGGCGCGCATCAGAAAATCGGTCGCGTAGGCGTCGAGCCACGGCGCGGTGTCGTCGCTGTCGCTCCACACCCCGAAGCTGCCGTCGGAGCGCTGCAACTCGACGATGTGGCCGATCGCGCGGTCGAGCGTCTCCGCCGTCGCCGCACCCGGATCGGCGTGCCACAGCCGGGCGACCTCCTCGACATAGAGGAGCGGCAGGGCCCGGCTCGTCGTCTGCTCGAGGCAGCCATAGGCGTAGCGGTCGAGCGCCCGCAGCAGACCGGGGACATCCCAATCGGGGCGCGGGCTGACCGTCAGCAACGCCTCCGCTGTTCCCGGCAGGAACTCGTCGGCGGCGCCGTCGTCGAGGGTGACGCTCTCGCCGGGCTGCAGCCGGCCGACAAAGCGGCGCAGCTGATAGGCCTGCGCCGGCCGCACGCCGACCGTGAAGTCGCGGGAGATTTTGAGGTTGCCGGGGCCGGCGAGGTCGAGCTTCAGCGCGACATCGCCCAATGTCGCCGCCGACAGGGCAAAGCCGTCGGCAACGCTCTCGCCGGGGGCGAGATGCAATGTGCGGTCGACCGGGGCGGCAAAGCCGCCGGCCCCGCTGGCGGAGAGCCTCAGCCGGTAATCCCCCGCTTCGCCTTCGAGGTTGTGGACCACGACCCCGACGCGCGCCTTGTCGCCGGGGGCGAGAAAGCGCGGCAGGGACACGCTCGTCACCACCGGGTCGCGCACCGTCATCGACGCGGTCGCCGAGCCCGACCTTTTTCGCCGAGAAGGCGACCGCCATCAGCCGCAGCCGGCCCTGGAAGTCGGGGATGTCGAAACGGATCTTCGCGGCGCCGTCGGCGTCGAGCCGGACGATGCCGGAGAACAGCGCCACGACCTTGCTGCTCTTGTCCGGGAGCCCGGCGACCGAGCGCTTGGCGAAGCTGTCGCCGCCGCTGCGCAGCACGCCGACCGCATTGGCGCTGGTATCGATCAGCCGGCCGTAGAGGTCGCGCAGCTCGACCCCCAGCCGGCGCTTGCCGTAATAGTATTTCTCCGGGGCCGGGCTGTCGAACTCGGTCAATTTCAGCACCGCCTCGTCGACCGCGGCCAATGTGACATAGGCCTCCTCGCCGGCGGCGAGCCCGGCCACCCTGACCACGATTTCGGCCGGGCCGCGCGGGCGGACGATTTCGGGGGCGGCGATCGTAGGCGTCAAGGTGCGCGGCGCGCTGTCGATCCCGAGCCAGGCGACCCCGACCGCCCGCCCCGGCCCGCGCTGCCGCGGCCCCGGTTCGTCGGTCGGGCGGTAGGCGCTGACCAGCGCATAGACGCCGTCGCCCCAGGACGCATCGACCGGGATCTCGATCGTCATGCCCGCTTCCGGCAGGGTCAGCGCGCGCAGCGACAGCACCCGGTCGGAGGCGATCGCCAGCTCGGCCTCGCCGGCGAACGGCGCCTTGACGAAGAGCCTCGCGGTCTCGCCCGGCTGGTAGCTCGCTTTGTCGAGGGTCGCCGCGAGCTTGTCCGGCACGTTCGGCAATTCCGCCTCGACCCACCAGCCGACATGGAAGCGCAGGCTCGTCCGCGCCCCGGTCGCGGGGTCGGAAACCTCCCAGCGATAGCGCCCGGCGGGCAGCTGCCGCGCCAGCGACGCCGGCGCATCGGCGGCGACATCGAGCGCGCCCGCTTCGATCGGCCGGTCGCGGATTTGCACTTTGTGCCGCCAGACGCCGTCGAGCGAATACCAGCGGTATTCCCAGCTCTCGCGCAGCAATTCGAAGCGCAGCCCGTGGGCGGCGATCGCATCCCCTTGCGGGTCGACGGCGATAATCTCGACCTTCGCCTCGCTGCCTTCGGCGACCGCCTCGTCGCCGTCGGGCGAGCGCAGCCCGATCCACAGCGGGCGCTGCCGGATCGGCCGGGCCAGGGTTTCGGTCACGGCGCGGCCGCTCGGCTCGAAGACGCCGACCCGGATCGTCGCCGCCAGCGGCCGGGTCAGCTCCGGCAGATCGCTCAGCACGACCGCCAATTTCGCCTTGCCGGAATCGTCGGTCGAAGGGGCCTCGAGATCGCGGCGGTCGCCGGCGAACTCCTCCTCGACGAGACCGAACTGGAAGCCCGGATGGGTCGGGAACGGGTTGTCGTCGAGCGCCAGCAGCGCCTCGGCCTCGACCCCGAGCCCGGCCCCGGCGGCGCCGTAGTAATAGCGCGCCGCGACATCGACCGGGAACGGCTCGGCCGGCCGGATCGGCGCGTCGGCGGCGGCCAGCTTGACCTCGAGCTGCGGCGGGACGAAATCCTCGACCTGAAATTCGGCGATGCCGACCGGCGGCGCCTTCGGGTCGACCCGCAATTCGGCGCGCCAGGCGCCGATGCGGGCGTCGCGCGGCAAGGCGAAGCTCTGGTGGTGGGCGCCGAGCTGGTCGCCCAAGGAATCTGGAGTCAGGCGGAGGTTCTCGACCTCGATCCCGTCGGGCCGCAAGAGCCGCAAGCCGACCGGCAGGCCGGTCACCGCGTCGGCCTTGTCGTCGCGCACCAGCGCCGTCAATTCGACCGTCTCGCCGGGGCGGTAGATGCCGCGGTCGGTGTAGAGAAAAGCGTCGACCGGCCCCGGCGGCGGCCGGCCGCCGACCCCGCGGTCGCTCAAGTCGAAGGCGGCGCGGCCGATTTCGAGAAAGTTGAAGTCGCCGTCGGCGCCGTGGGCGGTCACCACGAACGGCTCGTCGCCGCCGCGGCCGCGCAGGAGGCCGCCCGGAATATGCGCGATGCCGCCGCCGTCGCTCGTCGCCGACCCGAGCTCGCCGTTGTTGCGCGCGTAGAGCTGGACCGCGACCCCGGAGATGCGGCTTGCCGTCGGCCAGCGAGCGGACATCGACCGCAAGCCCGTCCGCCCCCTTATAGGCGGCGAGCCCGAGATTGGAGACCAGCACCCAGTTGGTCGCCGGCGTCGACGACTCGTCCTGGCCGAGGTCGGCGCGCTCGGCGACGACGAGGTAGATGCCGGGCCCCTTCTCGCGCAGCATGTCCTTCAAGGGGATCGCGGTCGCCACCGGACGGTTGCGCTCGCCGGCAATCGCCATCTCGCCTTCCCAGACGAGGCTGCCGGTGCGGTTGATGATCTCGTCGACCGACCAGGACGAAAAGCTCATCGTCAGCCGCTCGGCGTCGATGCTGGGGACGAGGTTGCGCTCGTTGACCTTCAAGAGCCGCAGCTTGACCTTGTCGACATTGACGGTGGTCAGCGGCAGCCCGGCATTCCCCTGCCGCGGCAACACATAGCCCGTGCCCGAGAAGCGGACCGACTTCTTGCGGTCGGGGACGACGATCCGGGTCTTGAACGTCGCCGGCATCTTTTCGCCGGTCGCGGAAGGCAGCCCGGCCAGGATCTCGACATTGTAGACCTCGCCGTGCTTCAGCCCGTCGAGGCACATCGTGTCGCCGCGGGCGGTGACGATGCCGTCGAGCGCCGGCTCGCTGCGCACAAAGGCGCCGTAGGCGATGTCGCCCCTGGTTCCGACCGGCTCGTTGAAGCGCAGGCAGGCGCGGGCCTCATTGGCCTCGGCCTGAACCTCGATCTTGGTGACGCGAAAGACGACGAGCCGGCGCAGCTGCCCGGCGCGCTCGGCGATCGCCGCGAGCCGGGTAAAGCCGAGCCCGGCCTCGAAGGCGGCGAGCGCCTCCTTCTGCTTGTCGTGGCGGTCCAGGTCGCGGCCGATCACGAACAGCGCCGCGCCCCGCTCGACCGGGTCCGTGGATTTCAGATAGGCGTTGTAGGCGCTCGCCATCGCGTGGTCGTCGCCTGCGGCGAGCTCGCTTTGCGCGAGGCGCAGCCAGGTCAGCCCGTCATCGGCGCCGTTGCCGATGGCGCCCGTCAATTTGTCGATCGCCGCCGCGTAATCCTTGGCCTGGTACTCGACCTCGGCGGTGCGCCGCAGCGCCGCGATCTGCCCGGGCTGCTTTCTTGCCGCCGGAACGCCGTCGATCAGCGCCTGCCGCCAGGCCTTGGCCGCCTCGGCCAGCTCCTTCGACTGATATTCCTGCGCCGCGGCCGGCGCGGCGGCGAAAACCAGAAGCAGCAGCAGCGCGCGCAGCATCGGTCACTCCATGAGACGGCGGGATCGCATCAGCCGTGCGGCGGCCAGTAATGCAGCGCCGTGAACAACAGGCCGGCGACCACGACCGCAATCGAGCCGGCCCAGATTTTCAGATCGCGCACCGAAATCGCCAGCTCGCTGCGAAGATCGCGGCCGAGTTGATCGAGGTCGATCTTGGTTGCGACGTTGTCGTGGATCGCGTCGTAAATCTCCGTAGCGATGCGCTCGGCGTCGCCGCTTTTGAGGCCGGCGCCCTCGAAGGCGCGGGTCAGGGTCAATCGATCGCTCATTTGCGGCCTCCTCGCTCGCTCCAGATTACCACCACGCGGGTTGAGGCTCCGGCCGAATCTGTAGCAATGTGCGGGGATCGCGGCGCATTCAGCAGGGCAAGGAGGGGTCATGAAGATCGGTTTTATCGGGCTCGGGATCATGGGGCATCCGATGGCCTTGAACCTGATCAAAGGTGGGCACGAGCTTTACGTGTTCGGCAAGCGCCGGCTGCCGGCCGATGTGCGCGAGGCCGGGGCCACCGTCTGCGACACCCTGAAGGCGATCGCCGAGCGCGCCGAGACGATCATCCTGATGGTGCCGGACACGCCCGACGTGAAGAGCGTGCTGTTCGACCCCGAGGGTGTGGCCGAGGGGCTCGCGCCGGGCAAGACGGTGGTCGACATGAGCTCGATCTCGCCGATCGAGACCAAGCTCTTCGCCGCCGCGGTCAACAAAAAGGGCTGCGACTACCTCGACGCGCCGGTGTCGGGCGGCGAGGTCGGCGCCAGGGCCGCGTCCTTGACGATCATGGTCGGCGGGCCGGAGGGCGCCTTCGCCCGGATCAAGCCGGTCTTCGACCTCTTGGGCCAGAACATCACGCTCGTCGGCGGCAACGGCGACGGGCAGACGACCAAGGTCGCCAACCAGATCATCGTCGCGCTGACGATCGAGGCGGTCGGCGAGGCGCTGCTGTTCGCCTCGCGCGCCGGCGCCGACCCGGCGAAGGTGCGGCAGGCGCTGATGGGCGGCTTTGCCTCCTCGCGCATCCTCGAGGTCCATGGCGAGCGCATGATCAAGCGCACCTTCGACCCCGGCTTTCGCATCGAATTGCACCAGAAGGATTTGAGCCTCGCCCTCAGCGGCGCGCGCGCGCTCAGCCTGTCGCTGCCCAACACGGCGACGACCCAGGAATTGTTCAACGCCGCCGCGGCGCTCGGCGGCAAGGGCTGGGACCATTCCGGGCTGGTGCGCGTGCTCGAGCACCTCGCCGGCCATCCGGTCGCGAAATAGCGCGGCGGGGCTACGGCGCGAGGCGTTTGGTCATGCAGAAGCGGGTGTGGCCGGGCGGGTCGCACTCGATCCGGCCCAGCACCTCCCAGCCCTGGCGCTGATAGAAGCCCGGCGCCTGGAAATGGGCGGTGAACAGGATCGCCCGGCTGCAGCCGCGCCGCGCGCCTTCTTCCTCGGCTGCCTTGATGACCCGCGCGCCGAGCCCCTGCCTGCGCATCCGCTCGGGCAGAAAGAACCGGTCGATAAAGAGGAGGCCCATCGAGGTCCGGCCGATGATCCCGCCGACCACCTCGCCGCTCTCCGGGTCGGAGACGAGGATGCCGAGCGGCCGCTGGTCGCGGTAGCCCGCCTTCTCGATATTGTAGCCGCTGAGCCCGGCGCGGATCGTCGCTTCGGCGCCGGCAGGCGGCGTATCGGTCACCGTCAGCTCGCACCGGCCGGGATCGATCGCCGTTGTCGCCTTGTCGTCTGCTGTCGCCACGTCGCCTCTCCGCCATCGAGCCATGCGGCTCCCAAGCATGGCCTCAGCCGCTTTTATCAAAGGCTCGGTTTCGCGCCGACCGGCCGCACGAGATCGCGGCCGCGGTTCTAGCCGCCGGTTTCCATCGGCAGGCTGGGGTCGGTCGCCCATTCGCTCATCGAGGCGTCGTAGAGCTTGACGTCGGGGTGGCCGAGCATGACCAGCGCGAGGGCGTCGGCGCTGGCGGCGATGCCGCCGCCGCAATAGGTGATGACCTCCTTGCCGAAAGCGCCGACCGCCTCGAAGCGTCGGCGCAGCTCGTCCGCCGGCAGAAAGGCGTTGGTCGCCGGATCGAGCAAATGCGCCGCCGGCAGGTTGACGCTGCCTTTGATCCGCCCGGGCCGGCCGTAGGCGTTGCCGCCGCTGCCGGCGTGCTGCTCGGGCAGGAGCGCGTTCAGGGTGCATACAGCGCCATCGCCGATCGCCTGCAGCACCTCCTCCTTGCCGACCATCAGCGGGCGCTTCTCGCGCACGACGAAATGCGCCGGCGGGCGGGGCTTGCCTGCGCCGGTCTCGACCGGGCGGCCCTCGCGGCGCCATTTCTGCCAGCCGCCGTCGAGCACCGCCGCGTCGTCGAAGCCGAAGACCCGCAGCATCCACCACACCCGGGTCGCCCACCACGGGCTGCCGGTGCTGTAGAGCACGGCGCGCGTCCCCTCGCCGACGCCGAACCGGCTCATCGCCGCCGCGAACGCCTCGGCCGAGGGCAGCATGAAGCGCAGGCGCTGCGAGGTGTCCGACAGATCGCCCTGCAAATCGATGAATTGCGCGCCCGGGACATGGCCCTTCTCGAAATCGGCGCGGCCCGGGATCGCCTGGTAAGTCGTCTTCGGATCGGGAATGAGGTTGGTCGTGCAATCGAGCACCCGCAGCGCAGGGTCGCCGAGCCGGCGCTCCAGCGCCGCGGTGTCGATCAGAAATTCCGGGTGGACAAAGCCCGTCTCTGCGCTCATGCCGGCCTCGCTTTCGATCGGCGCCGATTGGCGCGCCGGTGGAGCCTACACGCCGGCCCCGCGCCGGTCGAGGCCGCGCCGCCCAGGGCGCGACGCGCCTAGGCGGCGCTCGCCACCCTCTTGCCGACGGCGTGGTCGTAATCCTCCCACATCAGCCGGCAGATCGCGCCGGGGGTGAAGCGGTAATGGCCGCGCTCGCCGATGACCTCGCCGACCGGCGTCACCTCGGCCGCCGAGCCGGTCAGGAACATCTCGTCGGCCCGGGCGAGCTCTTCCGGCATGATCGCGCGCTCGACCACCTTGACGCCGCGCTTGCGGGCCAGGGCGATCACGGTCTGCCGGGTGAGCCCGTTCAAGAAGCAGTCCGGGGTCGGGGTATGCAGCTCGCCGTCGATGACCAGGAACAGATTGGCCCCGGTGCCCTCGGCGAGCCGGCCGCGCCAGTCGAGCATCAGGGCGTCGTCGCAGCCGGCGGCCTCGGCGTCGTGCTTTGAGAGGGTGCAGATCATGTAAAGCCCCGACGCCTTGGCCTGGGTCGGCGCGCTGTTCGGCGCCGGGCGCGCCCAGGGCGCCCATTTCATGCGAATTCCCTTGGCCCTCGCCTCGGGCGAGAAATAGGCCGGCCAGTCCCAGGCGGCGAGCGCCAGGTGGATCCGGCTCGCCTCGGCCGAGACCCCCATCTGCTCGGCCCCCCGCCACGCGATCGGGCGGACGTAGCCGTCGACGATCTTGTTGGAGGTCAGCACCTCGCGGGTCGCCCGGGCCAAATCGTCCATGCTGGCCGGCACTTCGAAGCCCATGATTTTCGCGGAATTGATCAGCCGCTCGTTATGGTCCTCCAAACGGAATACCGTGCCGTTGTAGACGCGCTCGCCTTCGAAGACGCAACTTGCATAATGCAGACCATGGGTCAGCACGTGCAGCTTCGCCTCGCGCCAGGGGACCAGCCGGCCGTCATACCAGATGAAGCCGTCACGGTCGTCGAACGGGAGCACGGACATGAGGTTCCTCCTTGCATCGGAGCGGTCTGTTGGTCGGCCCGGGCGGGAGCCGCATGGCCGGCCCATGGAACTTTATATCCATGGAACGGCTTGATGGTATCGAAGGTTGCGAGATAAGTCAACATGCCTGACATAAAACCACTCGCTGCGACCCCGCCCTTCCTGAGCGAGGACGAGGTGCGGCAGGGGATCGAGCTGTTGTTTTTCGCCTACCGCGACTTCACCGCCGAGCCGGACGCGATCCTGGCGCGGCACGGCTTTGGGCGCGCCCACCACCGGGTGATCCATTTTGTCGGCCGCCACCCGCAAATGACGGTCAGCGAGCTGCTCGGCATCCTGCGCATCACCAAGCAGAGCCTGAGCCGGGTTCTGGGGCAGCTGGTGCGGCAAGGGTTCATCGTGCAGCGGCCGGGGCCGCACGACCGGCGGCAACGGCTGCTCGAGCTCGCGCCAAAGGGCCGCGAGCTCGAGCGCCTGCTGTCGGAGCCGCAGCGCGCCCGCATCGCCAACGCCTATCGCCGCGGCGGGGCGCAGGCGGTGGAGGGCTTCCGCAAGGTGCTGCTGGGGGTCATCGCCGGCGAGGAAGACCGCCGCCGCTTCGGCCGCGCTCCGCCGATGCGGCGCTGACCATTCTGAGGGGGTATGATGTCCGCGGCATGAGCGCGCTCGAGCCCCATCTCCTCGTCGTCGACGACGACGCCCGTCTGCGAGATCTGCTGCGGCGCTATCTCTCCGATAACGGGTTTCGGGTGACGACCGCCGCCGACGCCCGCGAGGCGCGCGCCAGGCTGGCGAGCTTCGCCTTCGACCTCGTCGTGCTCGACGTGTGGCTGCCGGGGGAGAGCGGGCTCGAGCTGACCCGCGAGCTGCGGCGCGACGGCCAGGCCCCGGTCTTGCTGATGACCGCGATCGCCGACCCCGAGGACCGCGTCAACGGGCTGGAGATCGGGGCCGACGACTTTCTGTCCAAGCCGTTCGAGCCGCGCGAGCTGGTGCTGCGGATTCGCAACATCGTCCAGCGTTTCCCGGCGGCCGAGCAGCGCCCCGAGATCCGCTTTGGCGGCTGCCGCTTCGACCTCGCCCGCGGCGAGCTGTTCCGCGGCGGCGACGCGGTCCATCTGACGGCGGCCGAGGCGGCGCTCCTCGCCAGCCTGGCGCAAAAGGCGGGGCAGCCGGTCTCGCGCGAGGAATTGTCGCTGTCGGCGCAGTTCAGCGGCAATGTGCGCAATGTCGACGTGCAGATGACGCGGCTGCGGCGCAAGATCGAGCGCGACCCGCGTTTTCCGCGCTATCTCCAGACCGTCCGCGGCGTCGGCTATGTCCTCAAGCCGGATTGACGAGGCGCGGATGCGGGGCGTGGCGGCGGCGGGCGCGGCCGCGCCCGTCGAGGAGCCGGAGGGCGAGCCGCGCGGCGCGCGCGACACCCGACCGCGCGGCTGGGTCAAGCGGGTGCTGCCGCGCACGATGTTCGGGCGCGCGCTGCTGATCGTGGTGGTGCCCCTGATCCTGCTGCAGGCGATCGCGACCTGGATCTTCTACGACCGTCATTGGGCGGCGGTTTCGTGGCGGCTCTCGTCCGGGGTCGCGGGCGACGTGGCGTTGATGATCGAGGCGATCAAATCGGCCGGTTCGGAGGCGGCGGCGGACCGGCTGCTGCGGCGCGGCGCGGGGGCGACCGATCTTGAATTCGCCCTCGACCCCGGCGCGCGCCTGCCGCCGCCGCCGCCCGCCGGCGGCTGGACATTGGCCGAGGAGCAGCTGACCCAGGCGCTGCAAGGGCGGGTCGGCTTTCCCTACCGGGTCGCCGCGCTCGACGATTCGGGCGCGGTCCAGATCAAGGTGCAGCTCCCGGAGGGGGTGCTGACCGCCGAGGTCCCGCGCAACCGGCTGTTCAGCTCGACGACCTATATCTTCGTGATGTGGATGGTCGGCTCCTCGCTGGTGCTGCTGGCGGTGGCGACGGTGTTTCTGCGCAACCAGGTCAAGTCGCTGCGCCGCTTGGCGGCGGCCGCCGACAGCTTCGGCAGGGGTCACCCGGTGCCGTTCTTCAAGATCGAGGGCGCGCTCGAAATTCGTCAGGCGGCGGTCGCGTTCCTGACCATGCGCGACCGCATTCAGCGCCAAATCCGGCAGCGCACGCAAATGCTGGCCGGGGTGTCGCACGATTTGCGCACGCCGCTGACGCGGATGAAGCTGGCGCTCGAGATGCTCGGCGACGATCCGGCGGCCGAGGAGCTCAAATCGGACGTCGCCGAGATGGAGCACATGGTCAACGGCTATCTCGACTTCGTCCGCGGCGAAGGGGCCGAGACCCCGGTCGAGACCGATGTCTCGATGCTCCTCGACGACATCGCCGCGGCGATGCGGCGCGAGGGCGCGCCGCTGACCTTGGCGGCGCCGCCCGAATGCGTGATGCAGCTGCGGCCGAACGCGCTCCGGCGCTGTCTGGTCAACCTGATCGGCAACGCCTGCCGGCACGGCAGCCGGGTTTCAATGAGCGCGATCGTCGGCGCGGACGGGGTCGACATCCTGGTCGACGATGACGGGCCGGGGATCGCGCCCGAGGACCGCGACCGGGTTTTCCGCCCGTTTGTCCGCCTCGACGCCTCGCGCAACCCGTCGACCGGAGGCGTCGGCCTCGGCATGACGATCGCCCGCGACGCGGCGCGCAGCCATGGCGGCGATGTCAGGCTCGAAACCTCGCCGCTGGGCGGCTTGCGCGCCCGCGTGCATCTGCCGCGGTGAACGGCGGCCTTCGCCGGTCACGCCGCCTGACGGCAGACCGAAGCCGGCCGCGGCCGGGTCGCGGGCGGCTCGCCGTCGGCCTCCAGCCGCTCGCGCAAGGCCTCGCGCCCGCGCGACAGGCGCGAGCGGATGGTGCCGACCGGGACGCCGAGGATCGCGGCGGCCTCGTCGTAGCGCATGCCCTCGAGGCCGATCAGCAGGACTGCCTGGCGCTGCTCGTCGGGCAGGCCGGCGATCGCGCGCTCCAGGTCGCGCAGCCGCAGCGCGTCGCCGGCGCTTGGCGGCGTGGTCAGGACGGGCGCCGCGTCCTCGACCGACACGAGCGCGCCCTCGCGCGCCGCGCGGCGCACGTCGTTGATATGCTGGTTGTGCAGGATGGTGAAGAGCCAGGCGCGCAGATCGGTTCCCGGCTGCCACAGATGCTGCTTGGCGAGGGCGCGCACCAGACAGCTTTGCACCAGGTCGTCGGCCCGCGACGCCTCGCGCGTCAGCGCCCTGGCATAGCGCCGCAGCCGCGGGATTTCGCGTTCGAGAAGCCGTCCGAATTCACTCATCGATCCCACCTTCGGGTGTTTCGGCTCGGGGCTCCCCGAGACCGCTCGACGAGCGCTATGTAGGCGGCGAATACGGCGGCCGGATTTGCCAATACAACTCCCCGGTAAAATGCTGTGAACTTGTGTAAGGGTTTACGTCCAACCGGGCGCGCCGGTAAATCAACCGCGGATAAGCCGGCGGCGCCGCGCCGCGCAATTGACCGGCTGCCTGCCGCCGCGTATGTTGGCGCCGTCGCGGAGAGCCTGTAGCTCAGCCGGTAGAGCAACTGACTTTTAATCAGTAGGTCTCGGGTTCGAATCCCGACGGGCTCACCCCGACGGGCTCACCACCAAAACCCCAGCAATTCCGCCATTTCTGACCTTCCAAGGGGCCGCGCCGGGGGTTGCGGCACGCGCGAAACTGCGCTAAATTGCGCCTCGATGACGCAGCTTTGCGTACACCGCCACGACACACGAGGCCCTTGGACCCCACTGTTTGGTCGTCAGCGGGCGGGGAAAAAGAACCTCGATGCCGTGCGGTTTGCGTACACGGCGTACACGCGACACGGGGAACCGAATACGATGGCGACAAAGCTCACCCCGGCGCTGGTCGCCGCGGCGACAGGGCCGACCGACGGCAGGGCCTACAACCTGATCGCCGACAGCGAGACGATCGGCCTCGGCCTGCGTACCACCAAAGCCGGCGCCAAAGCCTGGACGTTCTCCTATCGAACGCGTGGCGGCATCAGCCGCCGGCTCACCATCGGAAACGCCGCCGACTGGCCGTTGAAGCTGGCGCGCGAGGAGGCCAAGCGGCTGCGCCGCGAGGTCGATACCGGACATGACCCGATGGGCGAGCGTCACGATTTGCGCGAAGCCCCGACCGTCGCCGATCTTGTCGACCGCTGGCGCACCGAGGCCGCCCCGAAGAAGCGGCCTCGCTCGGTGGTCGACGACGAGGGTATGCTCGCGGGGCACATCCTGCCGGCGCTCGGGCGCATCAAGGTCGCCGAGGTCCGGCGCGCCGATATCGACAAGCTGCACCGCAAGATCGGCGATGCCGGCGCGCGCATCCGGGCGAACCGGGCGCTCGCCCTGCTGTCGCGCCTGTTCAGCCTCGCTGTCGTCTGGGAGATGCGGCCCGACAACCCGGTCAAGGGGATCGAGCGCAACCCCGAGACCGCCCGTCACCGCTATCTCGAAGGCGACAAGCTCGCCCGCCTGCTGGCCGCGGTGGCCGCACACCCAAACCGACCGGCGGCGCACGTCGTCGAGCTGCTGCTGCTGACCGGCTCCCGGCGCTCGGAAGTGCTGCGCATGCGGTGGGAGCAGCTCGACCTCGGCGATGGCATCTGGAGCAAGCCGGCGAGCGCCACCAAGCAGGCGCGCCTGCATCGGATACCGTTGTCGCCGCCGGCCCGCCAGGTGCTGGTCAAGATCAGAGAGGCCGCCGAGGAGAAAGCTGCAAAACATCGCCGTAGCGCGTCGGCCTGGGTGTTCCCGGCGCGCTACGGCGGCGGTCCCCTGACCGATGTCAAGCATGCCTGGGCGGCGATCTGCGAGACGGCTGGGATCACCGACCTGCACCTGCACGATCTGCGGCACGCCTACGCGACGTTTCTCGCCTCGGCCGGATTGTCGCTGCCGATCATCGGCCGGCTCCTGGGCCACTCGCAGCCGGGGACGACCAATCGCTATGCGCACCTCCAGCTCGATCCGCTGCGCGCCGCCACCGATCGGGTCGGCGCCATCGTCGACGCGGCCAAGACCGGCTACCAGGGCGATGTCGTGCCGCTGCCGGCAAAGGCCGGCAGGCCGGGGGCTTGAGCCATGGCGCTGATGCTGGCCAGGACCTACGCCGCGTTCAAAGCGGCCGGGGTCTCGGAAGCCGAGGCGCAGGCCGCGGCCGAGGAGATCGCCAGCTTCGAGACCCGGCTGGGCAAGATCGAGGCCGATCTGGCGGTGGTCAAATGGATGATCGGCGGCTTGTTTGCGGTGGTCGCGGGCGTTGGCCTTCCGGGGATTTGGCTCGCGCTGCGGATCGCCGCCAAGGTGGGCGCGCTGTCGTGACGCCGTTCGAGAACCGCTTCGCCAAGTCTCCGCTGCCTGCGCCCGAGCTGGATGATTACGAGCAGTTCGGCGCGCGTCTCGGCGTCTCCAAACGCACCGTGATCCGGCTCGTCGAGCAGGGCCTGCCGGTGATCAAGATTGGCCGGCTGAGGCGGATCGATCCGGCCGCTGGCATGGCCTATATCCGCGGCGAGCTGCCGCCGCCGGAGCCGGAGCCGGTGCGGCGCGGCCGGCCGCGCAAGGACAGCGCCACAGCTGATACCGCCACAGCGGGCGGCGGCGGCGCGCGCCGACCGAAACTGCGGCTGCACCACCGCACCCGGCCGGCCGTGTAGGCGGGGTGTCGCCGAGGCGGGGGACGATCGGGCAGGCGCTGGCGCAGCTGGCGCTGGAAACCGATCCCGAGCTGTGTCGCGTCGCCTTCGAGCTCGAGCTCGATCTCGATCGCCTCGTCGCCGGCGGCTATGATCCGCTCATCTTTTGGTCGTGGGCTTTCGACCGCCTGCGGCCGATCGACGAACGCCTGCGGCGGCTGCGCGCGGCGCTGCTCGACCGGGTGCGGCGGGGCAGGTGGCGGTTGGTCAGCCTGCCCGACAATCCGGCGCGGCGTGCCGTTGCATTTCAAGCTGATCAGCTTGGGGAGCTGACGCCCGACAGCTTCGACATCGCCGCCTCGGCGGTGATCCTCGGCGGGCGGCGCTGGCGGGTGCGGCTCGAAGAGCAGGATCATCCTCGCCGTCGCCCGATCTTCGATTTGGTGATGGCGCGGGTCGAAAAGGCACTCGCCGAAGGTCGCATCTCTTGGGCGGACTTCCTCGCGATGAGCGAGGAGGCAATGCGGGCACGCTTTCACGCGGAGAGCCGCACCGCCCGCAATGTCGTACGCGCGGTGCGCGCGGCGCTGCGCCGGCAAACAGAGCGCGAATAGGACTCCCGGACTCGGCCGCGCCGATCCTGGGCTGCCAGTCCTCCGCCAAACAGGACTCGATTAGGACTCGGGACTCACTTGCGCGGCGGGGTCGCACGCTGCTCGGCTCGTGCATCTGATTACTCCCCGAGCGCCCCGCATGCCCCCTGCCGGCAGCCGATACCATCCCGGATTTCGCCCTGCGGCGCGCGCCTGAGCCCGCGAACGATCGCGAAGCTCGTTGCTCGCGTACGGTCCCCTCTCTGAAAGATTGGTCGCTCGCGGCGGATCGACCCGGCGATCGGGATGGCGGCGTTGCGCGGCGAGCTGCCGCGCGCCCGAGCCGCCGCGGCGCGGCCGGCCGCGCAAGGGGGCGAGGTCATGACCCCGCCGCCGACCGAGATCGATGTCGATCCCGCGGTGCGGGCCCAGCAGCTCGCCGAGGCGGTGATCCGCGAGCTGATCGACAGGATCGGCCGCGACCGCAGGTCCATGGCGAGGTGTCCCAGGGCGAGGCGCGCCGACCCGCTGCCGGTCGCCGACACCGCCAAGGTGCTGTTGCGGCTGATGGGCGTCGCCCGACCGCGATGATCGCGCTGCGCCCCTACCAGGAGCGGGCGATCGCCGCGGTGCGCGACGCGCTGCGCCGCAGCCGCCGGGTGCTGCTGACCTCGCCCACCGCCTCCGGGAAGACGGTGATATTCGCCTGGTTGGCGGCGACGGTCGCCGCCAACGGCAGCCGCATCCTGATCCTCGCGCACCGGCAGGAGATCGTCGACCAGATCGGCGATGCGCTCGCCGCCCTCGGCGTGCCGCACGGCATGATCGCCGCCGGCCGGCCCGCTGCCGAGGCGGCGGTGCAGATCGCCAGCGTCATGACCCTGGTGCGGCGGCTCGGCCGCTATGCCGGCGCCTTCGATCTGCTGGTGGTCGACGAGGCCCACCACAGCGCCGCCGGGAGCTGGCGGGCGATCCTCGACGCCTACCCGTCGGCTCTGGTGCTCGGCGTGACGGCGACGCCGGAGCGGCTCGACGGCCGGCCGCTCGACGACATCTATGCCGAGCTTGTCCTCGGGCCGGCGGTCAAGGAGCTGGTCGCGGAGGGCTGGCTGTCGCCGGCGGTAACCTTCGCGCCGCCGGCGCCGCCCGATCTGCGCGGCATCGCCACCGTCGCCGGCGATTTCGAGGCCGGCGCGCTCGCCGCCCGGATGTCGACCGCCCGGCTGACCGGCGATGCGGTCGAGCATTACGACAGGCTGCAGCCGCAGCTGCCGGGGCTGGTCTATTGCGTGCTCGATCGCCCACTCGCAGGCGGTCGCCGAGCGCTTTTGCGCGGCCGGCTACGCCGCGCTGCATGTCGACGGCACGACCCCGGCCGACGAGCGCCGCGACGCGATCCGCCGGCTCGGCCGCGGCGGCCGCGACGGGCTCGACCTGCTGACCAATTGCGGGTTGTTCAGCGAGGGGGTCGATGTGCCGGCGCTGGGGATCGTCCTGCTGCTGCGGCCAACCCAATCGCTCGGCCTCTACCTGCAGATGATTGGGCGGGCGCTGCGCCCGGCGCCGGGCAAGCGGCGGGCGCTGATCCTCGACCACGCCGGCAACTCGTTGCGGCACGGCCTCTATGATTTCGACCGGCCGTGGTCGCTCGCCGGCCGCCAAAAAAAGACCGCCGAGGCGCTGGTCCGGCGCTGCGCCGAGTGCGGCGCGATGGTCCCGATCCGGGCCGGCATGTGCGCCGAGTGCGGGTTTGTCTTCGCGGCCGGGCCGCAGCCCGTGGCCGAGCCCGAGATCGCGGCGGGCGAGCTCGAGCGGGTCGACGAGCGCCGGCAGCTCGAGCGCCAGCAGCTCCTCGAACGGCTGCATGGCATGCCGTATCGCGCGCTCCTCGAGTGGGCCGCCGGCGACCCGGCGCGGGTCGAGCTGGCGCGCCGAGCCAAAGGCTACAAGCGCGGCTGGGCCTGGCACGTCCTCGCCAACACCGTGGTCCCGAGCGAGCCGGGTCGTGCCCGC
>CAVQSZ010000012.1:0-112368 GCA_963716115.1 uncultured Alphaproteobacteria bacterium | reverse complement strand
GGGCATGAAGAGCGGTTGCCGCCGACAAGGCTGAGCGCCGGCTGTGGGTTCAGAAAGGAGACGATCACCGGAATGCGCCGCAACGGGCGAGATGCGCCGATTCGGACCTTCCCGGCTTCACCCCGGAACGGCGAGGTTCGACCCAAAGCAGCCATTCGCTCGGGTCGGCATTCATTCTCCCGCGATCGATTGGCCACGATCGTCGCGAGCGCTTCCCGTGAGCGACCGTCTTCGCTCAGCGGTAATGATCCCAATTCTCTCAAGCCCCTCGGCCACGCGGTCGAGAAAGCCGGTGCTATACGGCAGACCCGCCCTGACTTGCGCAATCGTCAGATTTGGAAAGGCACGGGTAAAGGCGGCGAAGCTTTTCTTCGCTTCGTCCCTGCGGCCGGCCAAGATATAGGAGGGCACGAGAAAACGATTATTCCAGACCGCTGTCGGATGTTCCGAAAGGGCACGCGTGAACCAACAAACCGCCTGATCATATCGGGCAGCCTCGAAATGGGCCGCGCCGATACCGATCGCGGAAAGGAAGTTCAGGGGGTCGGCAACATCGAGGGTTCTCGCGATCTGAAAACGTTCGATCGCATTTCCCGCCTGCCCCCTATATGCCTCGATCCAGCCGCTCCGACCCCAAGCCCAAGATGAGCCTCCATTGAGCATGAGCGCACGCTCGACATGAATCGCCGCTGTCTCGAGGTCGTGCGCCAAGGTGTACCCGGCAGCCAGGAACGTCTCTGCCAACGGGTCGCCAAGACTGAGCTTCGCTGCACGGGTGACAAGCGTGCGCGCGAGCCTCCGCTCGGCTTCCGGCTTTGAGGTGAAGTGATGGCCGGCACGCAGGCCGTGGCACCAGGCTGCGAGCGCTACTGGCAGCGCGTCCTCCGGTGCCAGTTCCATCGCCTCTTCGAGCAGCTCGAGCGCCATTCCCTCTGCTGCCGGCGCCAGTGAGAGCGCGCGCGGCAGCGCCCGCATTGTCAGCTCCCAGGCATTGAGTTGCGAAGCATCCTTAAGGCAGCAGCGGTCGATCTCGACCGCGCGGACCGATCGTTCGACCGCGCGGGCCATGCGCGTGGTCACCCGATCCTGGCACCAAGAAAGATCTCTGTCGTCGCCGTCGTAATGATCCGCCCAAACATAACGGCCCGTAACCACATCGAGCAGCAATGCCGTGATCCGCGTAGAGCCCATACCGTCGCCCCGAATTTTACCTCTCAGGTGATATTGAGCACGGCCGGGCGCTACAACGGTGATGCAGCGAAGCCGAAGAAGCGCAGCCGCGATCTCGTCTGCGATGTCGTCGCCGCGCTTGGCATCGGGGCCGATCAGTTCAAACGGAAGTACTGCTAAAGTCGGCCGGGTAATCGCCACGGACAGGGCGGCTGGCGGCAACCGAACATCTCTCAGAGTTTTTTGCGATTGGCGCAAAGTCGCCGATGGGGTTTCGCCGTAACGCTTGGAATATTCGGTGGCGAAACGACCAAGATGGTTGAAGCCGCAGCGCGTTGCGATCTGGGTGACGCTTGCGTTGCGTGGTGCAACCAGCAGCTCCTTTCGCACTAAGTCAAGGCGTAGGTCACGCAGGAACCCGAGCGGTCCACGACCGACAAATCGCTGGAAGCGCTTCTGCAGTGTGCGGGGCGTCATGCCGCATGACTTAGCTAGTTCGCCGATGGTCCAACCGCGAGTTGGGTCGGCCCTGATAAGCTCAAGCGCCCTTTTCAAGTCACGCGGCAAGATTTGTACCGACATAAGGCCACCCGAACCGACCCGTGAACAACAATAGCACATCCGATGTAACTACTCACCCCTGATCACGGTGGAACGAGGATAGGACGGCCGGCGAGGGCGTCGCGGAGCGCCTGGAGAGCCGAACGTCGGTGTAGCCGCCCTGTTGCGATGACGGATAGAGCGTCGGCATAGGTCCGGGCGCCCCATTTGGAGCGGAACCCGCCGGTGACTTTGCGGAAGATCACGCTGGGCCGCAGGGCACGTTCGCAGTCGTTGTTGGTCGAAGGGACATCGCGGCGGGTGATGAAGACGAAGAGGTCGCCGCGGCATTTGCGGATGCCGCGGGCGAGCCGCTGGCCGGCCTCGGTGGTGGGGCTGGCGGCGAGCAGCCGGTCGAGCCTGCGGTCGAGGTCGGCACGGTATTGGACCAAGGTGGTGTCCTTCAGCGCAGGGCGCCGCCGGCCGATGGTGGTGGCGCGCCGCAGGAGCTTTTGGAAGCCCGGTGCGAAACCGGTGTCGCCGGTGTCGATCGCGTATTGGGCATCGCGCAGCAGATGGGCCAGGCACAGCTGGCGTTCGTTTCCACGCCCGGCCTGTGCGGCATAGCGATCGGCTACCCAGACCTCGGGCCTGATGTCGCCAAGAAAGTCGTCCAGCACCGCCGCGCCGCGGCTGTCGGCGATCAGATGGTGGACGGCGGTGGACGAGAGCAGCACCCATTGCCACCAGTTTTTCCCCTCGACCCGGGCCGAGGTCTCATCCGAGGCCACCACCTTGCTGCTGCGAACTTCTGCGGCGGTGGTCTCAGCGGCAGCCGTCAGCGGTGCCCCGGTGCGAGCGAGCAGGTTGGCAATCGCGCCCTCGCTGATGCGGACACCGAATACTTCGTCGAGCAGGCACACCAGCCGTTCGAAGCCGATCGCCTGGGTGACGTGCAGGTGGAGGATCAGTGCGCTCAAGTCCGGGCCAAAAGGCGAGCCCGGCGGCATCCCTGCTGGCGGCGGCGCGCTGAAGCCGCGGCGGCAGCTCGGGCACACGCCGCGATGACGGTGAATGCGGGTGATCACCGGCCGAACCGGCGGCAGCTCGATGTGATCATAAGCGTGAAAGCCAGACTGATCTGCCGGGGTCAGCGCGTGCTCGCAGTGCGGGCAGCATTCCGCCATGCTGTCGATGATCCGGTCCGGATTGGTGGCAAGCGCCCGGAACACCCCAGGACGGCCCTTTCGCTTACTCGCCGCGCGGCGCTCGGCCCGGCTGGGTTTACGGCCCTGCGAGGGCGGCATCGAGGAGTTGTCCGGGGTCTTGGGCGGTCCGCCCAGCCTCGCTTCGAGTTCGGCGATCCGCTGGGTCAATTCCTCGATCCGGACGGCCTGGGCCAGCACCAGCGCGATCAGCTCTTCTTTGGATAGCTTGGCAGGCTCGCCTATATACATCCTCAGGTTGAATCACGCGAATATCGCTTTGTCAACCTAAATCTATGCGCTAATCGCCCAACCCCCACAAAATCTGCTCTCCTCGTCGGAGCCGCGCCGTCCCAAACTCTGCCGCAGGGGGTGAGCAGTTACCATCCGATTTCGGCGCAAAGTGGATAGCAGAGGCGCGAAACGGATTGTCGACGCGACTCAGATCGGCACACATTTCCGGCACCAGTTGCAACCATGCATAGCTGGCGGAAGATTGGGGACCGATATGGCAAACGAGCATCTCGTTAGACGGGATCTTCTTCAGACTCTTGTGGCTGTGCCGTTTATCACGCTCCTTGCGGAGGTGGGGGGCGCCGCTGCTCAGATCGGGAACAGCCCGGTGAAGGTCGATACGAAGGGCCCCGTCGCGAAAATCAAATTCGAAGCACCGCTCGCGGGGTTTCTCACCGACCTGAATGGAAAATACAAACTGCGAGTCACAGAATTGACTCTAGATCCTGGCGGATACGTCGGTGAACACAACCATCTCGGCCCTGGAATCCGTCAGGTGACATCGGGCCAAATGACCTATGTTCTGCCGGATAAGACGGTTGTCTATGGCCCCGGCGATTTTTTCTTCGAGTTTGGGGATATTAATCACACGGTCTTCAATAAAACTGACGCTCCCATGGTGCATGTCCTTTTCGAGATACTGCCGGTGGATTGCGTCGGACCTTCATTGATCCCCGTGAAGCCTGCCTGATAGCCCTTGAGCCCGGCGGTGACGCTGGGACCTCGGCCCTTTGGGGGGCCCACCTCGGAAGCTGCAAGGCGCCCCAGGGGCGCTTTCGGCGCGACTTTGCCACTCACCTTGGCTCCGGTGAACGTCGGCTTTCCACCCTCCTGCGCCGATCGGATTTGTGCTCGGCAATGACGGGAATGGGGCATTTTGACCAGTTCCCACCGACAAGCCCGAGCGTCGGCTGTCGGCTCGGTCCAAGAGACCTTCGCCGAGGCGGTCCGGCAGCTGCCGGGACGCGCCGAAAACGGAGAGCGCGGCCGTAGCACACCACACAGGCGGCTGCACCTTTCGAGGCCGCAGACCGACGATCGTTTGCTCCGTTTGCTGTTCGCGATCATCATTGCGGCGCGTAATCTGCGACCATGTCGCGGCCAAATATGTGCCGGTGTTTGGGCTGCTGCTTCCGGACCGGACGCGAATGGTCCGTATCCGGCGCAACACCTCACATCGGGAAAGGGGAAGTGGGTGATGAAAGCTGGTGTGGTTTATCCGCAGACCGAGCTTGGCGGCGATACAGGGGCGGTCAAGGCATTTGCCCAGGCGGCCGAAGACCTGGGGTACGACCATATTGTGATCTACGATCATGTCCTCGGCGCCGTTCGCCTATCCGCCTGCGCGCCGATCTCTAACGAATGACCGGCCGCGCTATTTCCTCCAACCTTCACTCGGCCTTTCTTTGCTGCCCAGGTCCGACTCATTCCGGTCGATCGCTTAGGCCGAAAGCCTCGATGCGACGCGGCTGGTCAAGACCCAGTATCGATGATAGGTTACATGTAACTGGTCTGGAGTGTCGCCATGGCCCCGACATCGAAGCCCAAGCCGGCCCGCGTCAAGGTTCGGGCACATCGCGAACGCCTGCGGTCGCATGGAGCCTGCGTTTTCCAGACCATGATTTTCCGGTCATACGGACGTGCGCTGCGCCCGCCGTGCAAACGCCGCGCTCTTTCCAACTGGAAAATGTCATCGAGACCGCCGAATGCCCGTGTTCGGTCCAAAGCGCCGCTCCCCGCCTTTGGCGACCACACTCGGCGATGGAGCGGGAGAAATTTTGCTCTTACGCCGATCGTCGGCCCGTCATACTGTCCGGCCCGCAGGCCGCTTTCCGCTCGCGGGCGCAGGCGCGGTTGCGCGTAATGCTCACAGAGGAGAAAATGAAAATGTTCAGCCACATCATGATCGGGAGCAACGATATTGCCCGGTCAAAGAAATTCTACGATGCCCTCTTTGCCGCAATGGGCGCTCAACCTGCCGTCGAGGACGCCAGAGGCCGCCTGGCTTACTCGCACAATGGAGGCCGTTTCATGGTCTCCAAACCCATCGATGGCAAGCCGGCAACGACCCTTAACGGCGGCACAATCGGCTTTTTGATGAGCGACGCCAAGCAGGCGGAGGGGTGGCACAAAGCGGGCGTTGCGAATGGCGGAACGTCAATCGAGGATCCGCCCGGCGTGCGCGCAAACGGCGCTTATCTCGCTTATCTTCGTGACCCCGATGGCCACAAGCTCGTCGGGGTTGCCCGGTAAGCTGCCTGACTTTATCGCAAAGCCAAGCTGAGGCGGAGCCGTCCTTTTCGGGAAGGTTCTTCTGCCGCTCTGGTGGACGCCGGCCACCACCGGCGTCCCTCGGGCGCATCAGGCCTCCTATCCTCGTGGACTTACCCCATCCGACCGCTGCAGAACTCTAACGGACCGAGTTGTATACGTCACGCCAACGCTTGATGGCTTCGATGTGGCCGTCCACCGTGTTGAGGTGCGCGCCCATCGTCACGACAGATATATGGCTCCCCCCAGCTTTGCGCCACGCCGCAATATCGCCAGGCCATTGGTTGTCCCCGCGACTGTATTGCTGGATGGACTCGAAGCCGAATGCGTCGGCATCCCTTCCGAGCTCGAGCAGCTTGGCCGAGATCCTCGCCTTGATTTGGATCGCCTCGGCTTGAGTCCGGCCCGAAAAAAGGAATCCGTCCCCGATCCTGGCCGCCCGGCCGAACGCGGCCTCGCTGAAACCTCCCAGCCAGATCGGGATCTTCCGTTTCGGGCGCGGCAATATCCCGGCTCTGTCGATCCGGTGGTCGGAGTCCTCATGGTCGACCACAGGCTGCTCCCACAGCTTGCGGATCAAGGCAATCTGCTGCTCCTGCCGCTTTCCGCGGCGGCGAAAATGTCCGGACATTTCGAGACCGTCGTATTCCACCCAGTTCCAGCCGACCCCGACCCCCAGGCGAAGCCGGCCGTCCGAGAACAGGTCGACATCCGCGGCCTGTTTGGCGAACAGAGCAGTCTGTCGCTGCGGCAGGATGATCACGCCTGTCGCCAATCCGAGGTTCTTGGTGACGCCGGCGAGGTAGGCGTAGGTGACCAACGGCTCGTGGAACGGATCGTTTTCTTTATAAGGGCCGGTCAATTTCGGTTCTCTGCCGGCATGAACGGCGCCGAGGACATGATCGTAGATCACAATATGGTCGTAACCCAGGTCTTCCGCCGCCTGGGCAAACGCCTTGACCGCCCCTGTATCGCCGCCAAGCTCGGTCTGCGGATAAACGACACCAGCCTTCATCGTCCACTTCCCCTTTCGCGCTGTGAGGGTCTTGCGCCAGATCGCGGGCCGGACGGCAAGGTCGCACCAACACCCGACCTTTCTCTGCTCAGTAATATACCGACCGCCCGGCCCCGCCGCCTGCCGCGACCAGCTCGCCGGAGACCGCCCACGCCTTTTCCGACGCCAGGAAGACCGCAACGAACGCGACCTCCGAAGCGTCCACCATGCGGCAGATGGCGTTGCCCCGCGGCGAATCCGGAGCGAAGTCCCGCCGCTCCGCCTCCTCCGGGGATACGCCCAGCTGGGCGGCGCGGCCGGCGAGCAGGCTCGGCGTGCGCTCGGTGCGGGTCGTGCCCGGATGGATGCAATTGACCGTGATCCCGTGACGGCCAAGCTGGACTGCCAGCGTCTTTGTCATGTGCACCAAGCCGGCATTACGGGCGCCGCCGCTGAGATTGCCGGCGGTGCGGGCGTTGCCGCCGCTGATGTTGATGATGCGGCCCCAGCCCGCCGCCTTCATGAAGGGAATGACAGCGCGGGAGCAACGCAGCGCTCCCACATACTTCACGTTGAAATCCTGCAGCAAATCCTCGTCGATTACCGTTTCGATCGGGCCGGTCGCGGTGGCCGAGCCCCCCGGCGCGGACCCGCTGTTGACCAGGATGTGCACGCCGCCCAGCTGCTGCGCCGCCTCGGCGACCATGCGGTCCACCTGCTCCTTGCTGGTGACATCGGCCGCGAGAGGAACGATGCGCCGGTTCGTCTCGGCAGCCAGCTCCCGCGCCGTCGCCTCCAGATCCGCCTTGTTCCGCGCCACGATCGCCACATCGGCCCCTTCGCGAGCCAATTCCCGCGCGATGGCTTTGCCGATGCCCCGACTACCGCCAGTCACAATCGCATGCTTGTCCTGAAATCCGAGGTCCATCGCATCCTCTCCCTCGCTGGAGCGCGGCAATTCTGTCGTTCCGCTGCCATTGTCCTCTCCGAATGGACCTGACGCAAGGCGCCCTGTCGCAGCGGCTTTTATAACCAATGCCTACCCGGCTGCCCCAGCCGGACTGGGATCGACTATGGACGCCCGGTCACGACATTGCTGCCGATCACGGCCGTGGTTTGATCGCCTTCGTGGTTATTGGGCTCGCGATGCCGGCGCCGCCGCTGGTCGGCACGTTTTGACCCCGCCATTGACAATCTCGTGGCCAATCCCTTTGAAGCCGCTTCGTCTGCGGCCGTGGATCGAGCGAACTGCTGGTATATCGAGCTTATGAGATCGACGATGGAAATCGGCTGATCATCAGGGGTCCCGCAGCCTTTTTGTCGCCATGTGGTCGACGGCGCCTTCGGCGGCGACCGCGACGCGGTAGTCGCGTGCGGCGGTTTCGCGTGAGATCAAGCCGTCGGCGACGTCGACGGCGACCTGATCGGGGTCGCGCAGGGCCGGGTCGCCGAAGCCGCCGCCGCCCGGCAATTCGAGCCGGATGAAATCGCCGCCGGGGACACTCTGCCGGCCCTTGGGGCCGATCGGCCGGCCGGAGGCGAGGCTCACCCGGCCGGGGGCGCCGGCCGCGCCGCCGTCGCGGCCGCGGGCCGGGTTGCCGACCCGCTCGAAATTGCACAGCATCGCGATCGGGGCGCCGTCGGCCCCGCCCAATTCGATGATCTGGCCGAGCCCGCCGCGGAAATGCCCGGCCCCGCCCGAGCCCTCGCGGAACTCGCGCCGGCGGAAGACGACCGGCGCCACCGCTTCGGTCGCCTCGACCGGGATCGTGCGCACCCCCGAGGGGAAGGCGGTCACGTCGAGCCCGTCCTTGCCGGGCCGTGCGCCCGTACCGCCGCAGTGAAAGATCGCGGTGCTGAACGGCCTGACTTCGGGCGGCGCCCTCCCCTCCTCCGCGCCCAGCTCGTCGAGCACGTCGGCGCCCCCATAGATCTGCGGGATCCACAAGGACGAGGCGCCCTCGGCCGGAACCCCGCCCTCGATCACCTGGTGCAGGCAGCCGAAGACAAGATCGGGCAGCATGTGGCCGACGGTGTGCCGGGCGGCGACCGCGCGCGGCCGCTTGGCGTTCAGAAGGCAGCCCTCGGGCGCGCCGACCGTGATCGGGGCCAGGGAGCCCGCGTTGTTCGGGACCTCCGGCGCCACCAGGCATTTGACCCCGAAGGCGGTGTAGGCGAGCGTGTAGTTCATGACGACGTTGATCCCGAAGGCGCTCGCCGGCGAGGTCCCGGCAAAGTCGACATGGACGCCCTGGTCGCCAATCGTCATCTCGGCCGCCAAGGTCAAGGGCCGGTCGTAGCCGTCCATCGTCAGGCTGTTCTTGTAGCGGCCCGGTTTCAATTTGCCGATCGCCTCGACCGTGGCCTCGCGCGAGGTCTCGATGATGTGCTCGCCGAGGCGGTCGAGATTGGCGATGCCGAACTCCTCCATCATCTCCACGAGGCGCCGGCTGCCTTCGTCGTTGCAGGCGGCGAGCGCGTAGACATCGCCCTCGACCTGCAGCGGCTCGCGCACATTGGCGCGGATCACCCGCAGCAAATCCTCGTTCATATGGCCTTCGCGGGCCAGCGCCATCAACGGGATCGACAGCCCTTCCTCGAACACCTGGCGCCCGTCCGGCCCCATGCCAAGGCCGCCGATGTCGACGACATGGACCGTGCTGGCGAACAGGCCGACCGGCGAGCCGTTAAGGAAGGTCGGGCTGACCACGGTCAAATCGTGCAGGTGGCCGCAGGTCAGCCACGGGTCGTTGGTGATGTAGTGGTCGCCGGGGCGCATCGTCTTCAGCGGGAAGGCGTCGAGGAAGTGCCTGACCGCCGCCGCCATCGAGTTGACGTGGCCCGGGGTGCCGGTCACCGCCTGGGCCAGCATGTCGCCGTCGCGGTTGAAGACCCCGGCCGACAAATCGCCCGCCTCGCGCACCGTCGTCGAGAAGGCGGTGCGCACCAGGGTCTGCGCCTGCTCCTCGACGACCGCGATCAGCCGCGCCCACATGATCTGCATGTGGAGCTGCGACAGCGCGGCATTGGGTTTGGACAGCATCGGCTCATCCTGTCACCGGTCATGGCCCGCGCCGCGGGCCGATTACCGCATTCTATGTTTGCGCGGGCGGCTCGCGCAACGGATCGGCCCGCACGATGGCGTTCGTCTCCGCCGGGAGGCCGCACGGGACGACCGGGGCGTCGTTCAAGGTTGGCGCTATTCCGCCGCGCGGGGGGCCGTTGCGCGGGCGAGGCGGCGGCGGAGGGCGGCGACGAGCGCGTCGGCCTCCGCCTCGGTCGCATCGAACCGGCACACGAAGCGGGCGAGGCGGGCGCTGCGGCGGTAGAACTGGAAGCCGTCGGCTTCGAGCGCGTCCATCGCGGCTACCGGCAATTCGAGGAACAGCTCGTTGGCCTCGACCGGGGCCAGCAGGCGTGCTTCGGGGATGGCGGCGAGCCCGGCGGCGATGCGCGCGGCGATCCGGTTCGAGGCGCGGGCCATGTCGAGCCACAGCCCGTTCTCGACATAGGCCAGCAATTGCGCCGACGCGAAGCGCATCTTCGACCACACCTGCCCGGCGCGGCGCAGCTGGACCGCGAGCCCGTCGGCGAGCTCGGGCGAAAAGACGACGATCGCGTCGCACAGGGCGCCGCCGTTCTTGGTGGCGCCGAACGACATGATGTCGACGCCCGAGCGCCAGGTCGCCTCGGCCGGGCTGCAGCCGAGCCGCGCCAGCGCGTTGGCGAACCGCGCCCCGTCCATATGCAGCCTCAGGCCGCGGGCTTTCGCCACCCCGGCGATCGCCCGGATCTCGTCGACGCTGTAGACCGCGCCGAGATCGGTCGCCTGGGTCAGGCTGACGGCGCTCGGCTGGCCGCGATGTAGCTGGCCGGGCGAAATCGCGGCCAAAGCCTCGGCCAGGCGGTCGGCGTCGATCTTGCCGTGCGCGCCGGCGACCGGGACGAGCTTGAGCCCGCCGCCGAAGAAGCCTGCCGCGTTGGCCTCGGAGGTGTTGATGTGCGCCGCCTCGCTGCAATAGACGAGCCCCCATGACGGTCCGAGCGAGGCCAGCGCCAAGGCGTTCGCCGCCGTTCCGGTGGCGACCGGGAAGACCCGCACCCTGGTCTCGAACAACTCGGAAAAGCGCTCTTGCAGCCGCGCCGTCCATTCGTCGGCCCCGTAGCCCAAGGCGGTGTCCCGGTTCGCCTTGACCAGAGCTTCGAGGATCTCGGGCGCGGCGCGCCCGGTGTTGTCGCTGCGATAGTCGATCATCGGTTGGCCTTTCTCTCCCCGGCATCGGCGGTCCGCCAGGGGCTCCGGCCGATCATGTCCCGCCGACCCCTGTCGCCGCAACCGAAGAGCCGGCGCATTGCGCCGGAGCCTCGCGCCCCGCCTCGGGACGACGGCATCGGCAAGGCCGACCCGCCAACGAAAACGCCCCCGAAAATCGGGGGCGTTCTTCAGCTCGGCAAGGCCGGGTTTAGCTCGGGAAGGCCGGTCAGGCGGCCTTCTGCTCGATCACGTGAGGCTGGCCGCCGCCGATCTGAATCTTGCGCGGCTTGGCCGCCTCGGGCACCTCGCGCACGAGGTCGACATGGAGCATGCCGTTGTCGAGGTTGGCGCCGACGACCTTCAGATAATCGGCCAGGCTGAAGCGCCGCTCGAAGGCGCGCCGGGCGATGCCGCGGTGCAGATAGCGGCCATCCTCCTCCTCCTTTTTCGCCTTGCCGGTCACCAGCAGCGTGCTTTCGTGCACAGTGACATCGACCTCATCGGGCGAAAACCCGGCCACCGCCATCGTCAGCCGATAGGCGTCCTCGCCGGTCTTTTCGATGTTGTAGGGCGGGTAGGCGAGGGCGGCGCTGTCGACGCGGGTGGCGGCGTCGACCAGACGGGTCAGCCGGTCAAAGCCGATCGTCGAACGGAACAGCGGAGAGAAATCGAAACGGTCCATAACCATATCCTCCATTGAGCAACATGGGTCTGCGCCCGCCGTCATGGCCGGGCGCCAGCTTCGTTTCGTGCGGCTCCGAAGCGGCAACCGCACGGGTATCGAGGTGGTGTCGCCCCCCGCGAAATCAAGGCTGGGAAATCAAGGCCGGAGCGGGGCCGCGCCGCGGCTCAGGTCTTGATGCCGAACCCCTGAAAGCGCTTGTTGAAGCGCGCCAGCTGGCCGCCGGTGTCGAGCAGCCGCTGCTGCCCGCCGGTCCAGGCCGGATGCGATTTCGGGTCGATCTCGAGGCGCAGCGTGTCGCCCGCCTTGCCGTAGGTCGAGCGGGTCTGGTACGAGCTGCCGTCCGTCATCAGGATCGTGATCTCGTGGTAGTCGGGGTGGATGCCGTCCTTCATCGAGCCGTCCTCCAAAGCGGCGGCGGTTATAGCTGAAGCGGCGGCTCGGACGCAACCGGCCGACCTTCGCCGCCAGGCCGGGCGCGCGCGACGTCCCGGCCTGCCCGAAGCCTTACCGGCGAGTTGGGGTATCGCCGCCGGCGCCGAGATGGCCGCCGCCGACCGGCGAGGTCGACGTGCCCGCCCCGGTGTCCTCGTTCTCCAGCCGATAGGCCTTGGCCTGCTGGAGCTGCTCCTTTGTCATGTCCAAGGTCAGACGGTTGTTGTCCGCCTTTATGTCGCTCAATTGGATCGCCACCGATTTGCCGCCCATCCCGAGAAACGCGCCGACATCGACGACCACCGTGGCGACCCGGCCGTCCTTGTCGAGGATCAGGTCCTTGACGCTGCCGATGTTGCGGTTGTGAAGGTCATAGACGCTGCTGCCGATCATCTTGCTGGCGCGGATTTGATCCGGCTGGATCGTGGTCGCCGGCACGCTTGGCGCCGACGCCGAGGGCGGCGTCGCGGTATGGGTTTGCCCATAGGCGAGCGGCGCCGCGGTCATCAAGAGGGCGGCCACGGCAGCGCTGATCCGGAAGTTGTTCAAGACCGATGCTCCTTGTGCTGGATATCGCGCGCCTTCAGCGAAGACGCACGCCCCATCAAACAATGCCGGGCCGTCGTCGGTTCCCGGGTCCCGCGATTCCTGCTTGCGCACCAGGCTTGAGCGGGCTTCTGCCGGGTTGCAACCAGCGAAGCTCGCCCGCCGCCGGCGGGTTTCAGTCGGCCGACCCGGCGCAGTAGCAGCGGCTGTAGTCGGCGACGCCGACATGCCCGGTGGCGCAGTCGAAGGCGCGGACCGCCTGCGGCCCGCCCGAGCTCAACGCCCAGATAGACCGGGCTCGACACCGGGTAGAGCGCGTGCCAGCGGTCGCGCAGCTCCGGCGTGTCGCCGATCGCGGAATAGAGCCGCTCGAGGCTCGGCAGGTCGACCCGCGGCAGGCTCCATTCGCGGGTAAAGGTGTACTCCGCCCGCCATCGGGCCGGGACGCCGGCGCCGGTCTCGAAGAGATTGGCGAGCTCGTAGGTGGTCTGGTCGAGGACGCCGCCGTCGGCGTCCCAGCTCACCGTGCGGAAGGCCGGGTTTTGCCCGAAGATCGGGCTCAGCGCCGGCGTGATCAACGCAAAGGCGTAGTACCCGCCGGGGTCGCCGATCAGGCGGAAATCGTCCATGTGGGTATGGCCGCCAAAGCTCGCGGCGACGATATCGGCATAGCGCCGCAGCAGCCCGGCGAAAGGCTCGGCGTAGGCCTCTTTCCACATCGGCGTGATCGCGTCGGGGCATGAGCCCTTGTGCAAGGTTGCAAAGCCGTCGACGCCGGGCGGGATGTGATAGACGAGCCAGACATGCTGCTGCGCCTGCCGCGCCGCCTCCAGCTCGCCTTCGAGCCAGGCGAGCGTCGCCTCACCGGGATCGGGGTCGCCGGCCGCGCCGCATGCGTTCTGGTAATTCCGCGAAAAGAACACGGTGTTCAAGAACAGCACCCTGAGCCCGGGCAGCGTCGCGTGGTAATTGCCGTGGCTCGGCCAGTCCCGGTCGAAGCCCGGCTCGCCCGCGCCGCCCGCCAGCGCGCGCAGGATCGGCAGGGTGTCGGCCAGGAACGGCCCGTCCGGCTGCAGCCGATAGTCGCCGCAGATGTCGTCGTTGTTGCCGAGCGTCGGCAGGATCGGCGCGGCGGGGAAGGCTTGGCGGAGCTGGAGCGCGACGAACTCCATGGTCTTGCGCACGAAGACGCGATAGGCGGCGTCCGAATGATCGCTCGCCGCGGCGTTGAAGGCGCCGCGGAACCCATGCGCCAGAAAATCCCCGGGCAGGATCACCAAGGCCGGGTCCGGCAGCGTCGCCCGCATCTGCGCCAACGCCGCGCGCAGCAGCGGCCAATTCGTGTCCCTGCCGTAGCGGCCGAGGCCCGCATCACCCGATTGCTCGAAGATCGCCCGCCATTCCTGCGGCTCGGCCGCGGCCAGCCGATCGACCAGCCGGGGATCGGCCATCGGGTCGAAATGCACGTCCGACAGCATCAGCAGGTCCGCCGCCGGCGCGGCCCATGCCGATAGAAAACAGGCGAACGCCGCCGCCACCGCCAATCTCGCGCGAGACATCGAGCCGAGCCCCCGAAATACCGCCCCGGTCGGCTCAGGATAGGGGTCCGGCCCGGCGAACGCGATGCATCAATGATGCGGTCGTCGGCGCGCGATCTCGACGAACCTCAATCGCTGCTCGGGAGACAATGTCGCCATGAACGTCAACGTCTCCGTCGTCAGCTCGCGCTGAAAGCCGCGCCGCTTGTCCCCCGCAGCGGCGAACAGCGCCGTGATCTTCGCCTCGTCGGCATCAGGCCTGGCAATCTCGGACCAGGCGTCGGAGAGCAGCGGCTCGACGGTTTCGTGCATCTGCCGGATCCGAGCTCGGATCACCCCGGCATACCGATCGAAGGCCTCCCTCTGCTGCGGGTCGAGAGCGAGCTCGCCCGGCATCAGCCGCAACCGCGCTTCGAGATTGGGCGGCGGCGCGGCATGAACATAGGTCCACAGCGCACCGCCGACAAAGCACAGGTTCAGCACCACCGACAGCGTCAGCAGCACCCACAAGAGATTGCCTCGGGCCACGCCGCGCGCCGCAGTCGAGACGGATGTCACGTCTGCGCGCCCTCGCCGAGATCGCGCGCGATGCCGATCCCCGGGTCGATCAGCTCGTTGAGCAAGCCCTCGGCGGCCGGCGGCCCCGGCTGGGCGAAGGCGAGCCCGGCGTCGCTGCCCATGGCGAAGCCGAGCCAGCTGGTCATCGCGATCGCCGCCGCCAGGCTGCCCCATTGGGCGACGCCGCGCAGCATGCGCCGCCGCATCGGGACGACGACGCCGACGATGCGCGCGCCCTCGGGCGCGGCCCGCGGAACCAGCGCCGAGGCTCGGGCGACGACCCGCTCGAGGTCCGCCGCCGGCTCGGCGACGCCGCCGGCGATCGCGCGGGCCGCCGCGACATCGGCGGTACAAGCCGCGTCGCGGGCAAGAAGGGCCGCCACCCGATCGCGTTCGTCCGGATCGAGGCGCCGATCGGCGAAGGCGGCGAGGTCGAGCAGCCACGCGCCCTCGTCGTCCGGGGCGTCCGCCGCGCGGCAGCGCCGCCACAGGCTCCGGTCCACGCCCGCCCCGCCGGGTTCTTCCATGTCCTCGTCGCTTCGAGCCATCGTACTCTCCCCCGGAATCTACGCGGGCGGGGCGGCGCGCATCCCCGCAACTTGCTGGTTCATTTCGCTTCGGCCTTGAAGTGGGCGCGCAATTTGATCATCGCCTTGTGATGCGCGCTGCGCACCGTTTGCCGGTCGATGCCGAGCGCGGCCGCCACCTCGGCGACCTCCATGTCGCGATCGTAGAGCATCGACAGGATTTCACGCTGCCGCGGCGACAGCAACGCCTCGGGCAATTTGAGCTTCACCGCCGGCTCGACCGGGTCGATCGCGAGGCGGGCTTCGGGGACCGCCTCGATCGGCACCGAGACCGGCCGGCGCCGCCGCATCGCGTCGCGGGCGGTGCTTCGGGCGACGATCGTGATCCAGGTCGACAACCCGGCCCGCGCCGGGTCGTAGCTGCGCAGCAGGCGGAAATCGTCCTTGCACAGCCGCAGAAACACCTCTTGGGCCAGATCCTCGACATCGCCCGCCTCGCGCGCGATCGACCGCACCGCCGCAACGACGAGGCGGGCGTAGCGCCGCACGAACACCGCCCACGCCCCGGGCTCGCCGCGGGTCAGCGCCTCGACGCCGTCGTCCGGCAATCAGCGCGCCCTGCGGCGGCGGCCGGCGCTGGCCACGGATGGCATCCCTCGATCCTTTCAGCAGAGCGCGTCAGGAGAGCGCGGCGAAAAAATCGTTCCCCTTGTCGTCGATCACGATGAAGGCCGGGAAATCGACCACCTCGATCCGCCAGATCGCCTCCATGCCGAGCTCGGGATAGTCGACGAGCTCGACCTTCTTGATGCAGTCCTGCGCGAGGCGCGCCGCCGGCCCGCCGATCGAGCCCAGGTAGAAGCCGCCGTGCCGGCGGCAGGCGTCGCGCACCTCGGCCCCGCGGTTGCCTTTGGCGAGCGTGACAAAGCTGCCGCCGGCCGCCATGAAATCGTCGACATAGCTGTCCATCCGCCCGGCCGTGGTCGGCCCGAACGAGCCCGAGGCATAGCCGGCCGGGGTCTTGGCCGGGCCGGCGTAATAGATCGGGTGGTTCTTGATTGTGTCGGGCAGCCCGTCGCCGCGGTCGAGCCCCTCCTTGAGCCGGGCGTGGGCGATGTCGCGGGCGACGATCAAGGGGCCGGTCAGGCTGAGCCGGGTCTTGATCGGGTATTGCGAGAGCGTGCGGCGGATCTCGGCCATCGGCCGGGCGAGGTCGACCGGCACCACGGCGCCGCCGAGCGAGGCTTCGTCGATGTCTGGCAGGAACCGCGCCGGGTTCTGTTCGAGCTGCTCGAGGAAAACGCCCTCGGCGGTGATCTTGCCGAGGATCTGGCGGTCGGCCGCGCACGAGACGCCGATCCCGATCGGCAGGCTGGCGCCGTGCCGCGGCAGCCGGATCACCCGCACGTCGTGGCAGAAATACTTGCCGCCGAATTGCGCGCCGATGCCGAGGCCGCGGGTCAGCTCCAGCACCTCGGCCTCGAGCCCGCGGTCGCGATAGGCCTGGCCGTATTTGTTGCCCTCGGCCGGAAGCGCATCGAGATAGCGGCAGCTGGCGAGCTTGACCGTCTTCAAATTCATCTCGGCCGAGGTGCCGCCGATCACGATCGCGAGATGATAGGGCGGGCAGGCGGCGGTGCCCAAGGTGCGGACCTTCTCGTCGATGAACTTCAAGAGCGATTTCGGGTTCAGCACCGCCTTCGACTGCTGAAACAGAAAGCTCTTGTTGGCCGAGCCGCCGCCCTTGGCGATGAACAGGAACTTGTATTCCTCGCCGGGCTCGGCATAGAGGTCGATCTGCGCCGGCAGGTTGTCGCCGGTGTTGACCTCCTCGTACATCGACAACGGCGCCACCTGGCTGTAGCGCAGATTGGTCTCGGTGTAGGTGCGGCGGATGCCGGCCGAGATCGCGGCGGCGTCGTCGCCCTCGGTCCAGATCTGCTGACCCTTCTTGGCCATGACGATCGCGGTGCCGGTGTCCTGGCACATCGGCAATACCCGGCCGGCGGCGATGTTGGCGTTCTTCAGCATGTCGAAGGCGACGAACCGGTCGTTCTCCGAAGCCTCCGGGTCGTCGAGGATCGCGCGCAGCTGCGCCAGATGGCCGGGCCGCAGCAGATGCGCCGAATTGGCGAAAGCCTTGGGCCGCGAGCAGAGTCAGCGCCTCGGGCCCGACCTTGACGATCCGCCTGCCCTCGAACGCGCCGAGCGCGACATGGTCGGCGGTGAGCCGGCGATAGGGCGCATCGTCCGCGCCCAACGGGAACAGCTCGTGATAATCCAGATCGCTCATCCGTCGCTCCGCGATGCCGTCGCGCCGCAACATCGTCCTTTTGCCGCCTGGGTCAAGGTGTAGCCGCGGGGCCGGGGGCTACGACAGTAGGGGTAGGATGGATTGAGCCTCGAAGCTGGGCAAGAATTGAGACGAAGGGCTGCATTCCGGTCTTGCGTCCTTCGAGACGCGCCCTTCGGGCGCTCCTCAGGATAAGGATATGCCATTGATAGAATTAAGAAATACCTCATCCTGAGGAGGCCGAGAAAGCGGCCGTCTCGAAGAGCCTGCCCCCGGCGGAAGCGGGGGACGCACGGCGCCGATCCAGCCAATCCGAGACTTCTTGCCCATCCTCGGAGCGAAACTCATCGCATCCCGGCCGCATCGACCGATAACGAACTATCGCAGCATCCTTGACGCTTTGATTTCTCCACAAGCGTGCGTGTCACCCCGGCGAGCAAAGGATGGGTTTCGCTGCGCGCAACCCATCCTACGCACTTCTGGTCAGGGGGTGGAATTGGCCAGCCATCCCCGCGCATCACTTCCAGGCAAAGCTCGATCGCTTCGCGCGCGTTCGCCTGCGCCTCTTCCAAAGTCTCGCCGTAGCTTACGACCGGCGGCAGCTTGGGACAGGTGACGGTGAACCCGCCTTCGGGCTCGGGCGTGAAGCGGCAGAGGTAGGCGACGCGCGCGCGCAGTTCCGACTTCTTCCGCTTCATCGAGCTCGATCCCGTAGGGCGACATTCTCCCGAGGGACGGCAGTATCGCACCAAAATCTCCTTTCGGCGAAGCCGGGGCGAAGGTTCGACACGGCTATTTCGTCCCGAACAGGCGGTCGCCGGCGTCGCCGAGGCCGGGCAGGATGTAGCCGTGAGAGTCGAGGCAGCGGTCGAGCGCCGCTGCGACGATCGACACCTCGGGAAAGACGCCGAGCACCTTGTCGACGCCCTCCGGGGCGGCGACCAGGCAGACGAACTTGATCGAGCGCGCCCGCAGCTCCTTCAGCCGCGAGATCGCGGCCACCGCCGAATTGCCGGTGGCGAGCATCGGGTCGACCAGGATCACGTCGCGCTCGGCCAGATCGTCGGGCAATTTCAGGTAGTATTCGATCGCCTGCAAGGTGCGCGGCTCGCGATAGATGCCGATATGCCCGACCCGCGCCGACGGCAACAGATCGAGCATGCCGTCGAGGATGCCGTTGCCGGCGCGCAGGATCGAGACGAGGCAGAGCTTCTTGCCGGCAAGCAGCGGGAAGCGGGCGCGTTCGAGGGGCGTGTCGATCTCGGCGTCTTCGAGCGGCAATTCGCGCGTCGCCTCGTAGGCCAGCAGCAGGCTGACCTCGCGCATCAGCCGGCGGAACTCGGCGGTCGAGGTCTCGCGGTCGCGCATCAGCGACAATTTGTGCCGGACCAGCGGATGGTCGACGACCGTCAAGCATCCCCTTTGCTGTTGCATGATCAAGTCACCTCGAAAGCGGAAATCACCGGCTTACGATAGACCGGCCCCGAGGGGCCCGACTGCACCGTAACCGCAAACAAAGCGGCGGCCACGCGCAAAACCGGCCGGTCCCTTCGCCGCAGCGCGCCTCGAGCGACGCATCCAAGGGGAGCGCACGCTCCTGTTTCGCCAGTTTTATCAGGCTGAGATCAGGCCTCAGCCGCCCGGCGCAGCATACGGGCGGCATCTCTCAGCGTGAATTGCATATACCACAACAGTGACATTTTATCAAGACCCGCTTACGTCGGAAGGACCACCGGATGCCTTGCGTGCACGATCCCTGCTCACGGCGCGTGCGCTCTCGCGGGTTGCCGGCGATAATCGGCCGGACGGAAGAGGAGCCGATGGATATCGCAGAGTGGCTGCGGGGTCTGGGGCTCGGTCAATACGAGCCGGCCTTCCGCGAAAATGCGATCGACGGCACGGTGTTGCCGAGCCTGACGGCCGAGGATTTGAAGGATCTCGGCGTCGGCTTGGTCGGGCATCGCCGGCGGCTGCTCGACGCCGTCGCCCGCGCTCGGCGCTGAGGCGCCCACCGCCGCCGCGGACGCGCCGGCGCAAGCCGACGCCGAGCGCCGGCAATTGACGGTGATGTTCTGCGATCTGGTCGGCTCGACCGCGCTCGCCGCGCGCCTCGATCCCGAGGATCTGCGCGAGGTCATCGCCGCCTATCACCGCGCCGTCGCCGAGGTCGTCGCCGGGTTCGACGGGTTTGTCGCCAAGTACATGGGCGACGGCGTGCTCGATCTATTTCGGCTACCCGCGGGCGCATGAGGACGATGCCGAGCGGGCGGTCCGGGCCGGGCTGGGCTTGATCGACGCTGTCGGTCGCCTCGATGTCACATCGGTCAAGCTCCAAGCGCGCGTCGGGGTCGCCACCGGGCTGGTGGTGGTCGGCGATCTGATCGGCGAAGGCTCGGCGCAGGAGCAATCGGTCGTCGGCGAGACGCCGAACCTCGCCGCCCGGCTGCAAGCGCTGCCGAGCCGGACGCGGTCGTCATCGCCGCCGGCACCCGCCGGCTGGTCGGCGATCTCTTCGAGCACCGCGATCTCGGCGCCGTCGCGCTAAAAGGCCTGCCGCACCAGTCCCGGCCTGGCAGGTGCTGCGCCCGAGCGCCGTCGCGAGCCGGTTCGAGGCGTTGCGCGGCTCGGCGCTGACCCCGCTGATCGGCCGCGACGAGGAAATCGACCTGCTGTTGCGCCGCTGGGCGCGCGCCAAGGCGGGGGACGGCCAAATCGTGCTGGTCTCCGGCGAGCCCGGCATCGGCAAGTCGCGCATCGCCGCGGCATTCGCGGAGCGCCTCCACACCGAGCCGCATCTCCGCCTGCGCTATTTCTGCTCGCCCTATCACCAGGACAGCGCGCTGTATCCCGTTCATCGACCAGCTCGGCCGGGCATCGGGGTTCGCCCGCGACGACCCGCCCGCGGCCAAGCTGGAGAAGCTCGAGGGCTTGCTCGCCCAGGCGGCCCCGCCGGACGAGGATACGGCGCTTCCTGGCCGATCTGCTGTCATTGCCGGCTTCGGAGCGCCACCCTCTGCCGAACCTCAGCCCCCAGCGCAAGAAGGAGCGGACACTGGAGGCGCTGATCCGGCAGCTCGAGGGTCTGGCGCGCCAGATGCCGGTGGTGATGGTCTTCGAGGACGCGCATTGGATCGACCCGACCTCGCGCGAGCTGCTCGACCTCGCTGTCGAGCGGGTACGCAGCCTGCCGGTATTGTTGATCATAACGTTCCGCCCCGAGTTCCAGCCGCCCTGGACCGGCCAGCCGCAGGTCACGATGCTGGCGCTCAATCGCCTTGACCGCCGCGACCGGACCGAATTGGTCGAGCAGATCGCCGGCGGCGAGGCGTTGCCCGATGAGGTCGTCGCCCAGATCGCGGAGCGCACCGACGGCGTGCCGCTGTTTGTCGAGGAGCTGACCAAGAGCGTCTTGGAGAGCGGTGTGTCTCCGGCGGGGATCCCGACCACCCTGCATGACTCGCTGATGGCGCGGCTCGACCGCTTGGCGTCGGTCAGGCGGGTGGCGCAGATTGGTGCCGCGATCGGACGCGACTTCTCATACGCGCTGCTGCGGGCGGTATCCCAGCTTCCCGAAGACGAGCTGCAAACCGCCCTCGGGCGCCTCGTCGCCTCCGAGCTGGTGTTCCAGCGCGGCACGCCGCCCAATGCGGTCTATACCTTCAAGCACGCGCTGGTGCAGGACGCAGCGCACGGCAGCCTGCTGCGCAGCACCCGGCAGCAATTGCACGCACAGATCGCCGAAGCGCTCGAAACCCATTCTCCCGAGCTGACGGACATCCAGCCCGAGCTCTTCGCGCAGCATTACGCCGAGGCCGGGCTGGTTGAAAAATCCGTCGCCTGCTGGGGCAAGGCCGGTCATAGGTCCGCCGCCCGCTCGGCGATGGCGGAAGCGGCCGCACAATTGCAAAAGGGGCTGGACCAGCTGGCGCTGCTGCCGGACGCCCCCGAACGACAGCGACAGGAGCTTGAATTTCGCAGTGCCTTGGGCGCGGTCTTGATCGCCGTCAAAGGCTTCGCCGCGCCGGAAACGGGACATGCCTATGCCAGCGCACGAGAACTGTGGGAGCAGTTGGGTTCGCCCTCGGAGTTCCTTCAGATTCCCTATGGGCAGTCATGTCTACCATGTGGTACCGCGGCGAATTGGATTTGGCGCTGCACCTGGACGAGGATTTGCTGCGTCTGAGCCATCAGCGCAACGATTCCGCCGGGCTCGTTCTGGGTCACTACTCCTCCGGTCGAACCCTGATGTTTGCCGGCAGGTTTGCTTCATCTCGGTCGCATCTGGAAGAGGTGCTTGCGCTTTATGATCCGATCTCCCACCGCTCGCTTGTCCATCAGGCCGGGATCGACCCTCGCGTAGGAGTCACAGGGATTTTTGGGAATTGTCGCTTTTCTGTCTCGGCTTTCCCGACCAGGCGTTGGCACGGAGCAGCGCAGCAATCGCTGAGGCCCGGAGGCTGGCTCATCCGCCGTCTTTGGCTGTGAGCTTGGCACTCGGCGCCATGCTGCTTTCGCTCGTCGGAGACAACGCAGCCTTGGATGAGCGGGCGGACCAGCTGGTTGCGGTGGCGACCGAGCAGGGTTTCCCCTTCTGGCGCGCGCAGGGAACCATCTTCGCGGTTGGGTCAAGGTCAAGAATGGGGATGTGGCGGAGGGGATATCGCTCCTGCGCAGCGGTTCGACCGCTTACCGCGCCACCGGGGCGGAGGTGTGGATGCCCCATCATATCGCCCTCCTGGCCAGGGCATGTGAGATCGCAGGGCAAATTGAAGAGGCCGTGACCCTGTTGGACGATGCCTTGCAGATCGTCGAAAGGACAGGGGAGCGCTGGTTCGCAGCAGAGCTGAACCGGCACAAAGGCCGGTTGCTGCTGCGGCAAGGGCATACCGAGGCCGCCGAGGAACTGTATCGCAAAGCCCTCAGCATCGCCCAGGAGCAGGACGCCAAGCTCTGGGAATTGCGCGCCGCCGCGAGCCTCGCCCGGCTGCGCCGCGACCAGGGCCGCCGCGCCGAGGCCCGCGAACTGCTGGCGCCGGTTTACGGCTGGTTCACCGAAGGCTTCGACACACAAGACCTGAAAGAGGCAAAAGCGCTGCTCGATCAGTTGGCGTGAGCCGGCAAGTCCTCCCTCGTGGGCCTTCGGCCCACGAACTGGTTTCGAGGGCATCCAAAGCTTCCGGCGGCCGAAGCAAAGACGTGGATGCGCGGATCAAGTCCGCGCAAGACGATCTTAAATTGTTTCGTGCGAAGCTCAAACATGCAGAGATCGCAGACACAGTTCCCCGGACAGCCCTGCGCTTCCGCTGGAATGACGAATCCGGCCTCCGCTAAAACAACGTGCCGTCGCTGACGACCGTGATCGGCGCGCGGCCGTCGGGGCGGCGCTCGAAGGCGATTTCGCGGCCGGCGGCCCAGCTGCCGCCTTCGAGGACTTTCGCCAGCGGGAAATCGGCGGCGGTCTTGCCGAGCCGCTCGCGCACGCGCGCGGCGAGGCGGTCGAGGAGGGTCACCGTCAGGGCGCGCCATTCGACGACGGGCTCGCTCCAGGCGTCGAGCGGCCGGTGCAGGAGGCCGGGGTCGCGCGGCTCGATGACGCCGCAATCGAGAAACAGGCCGCCGTTCCTGTATTCGGCGAGGCCGGTCAGCCGGTCGAGCCCGACGACCCGCACGCCGGCGGCCTCCAGCGGCTCGATCAGCGAATAGGCGAGCCATTGGCTGAGCTTGTGAAACGGCGCGAGCCCGTCGCCGGGGATTGCCGAATGCCGGCCGCAATCGCCGAGCGGGACGCCGCCGAGGCTGATCCTGCCGGGCCAGATCGGGCCGAAGACGACAAGCAGGGTGCGCAGGATTTCGTCGGCGGGAAGCGGGTCGCGCCGCGCGGACCAGCGGTCGTAGAGGTCGCCGAGGCGGCCTTGCGCGCCGGCCCCGACCTCTCCCGCCCGCCGCAGCAGCAGCGCGCGGCCTTCGAGGCCGGCAAGCGGGTTGCCGGGGCCGTGCTGGAAAGCGGCGCCGAGCCGTTCCGGGGTGATCCGCGCCAAGGCCGCGGCGTCGGCGCGCCACGGGTCGTCGGGATCGGCGGAGAAGAGCCCCTTCTGCATCGCCCGCAGGCTCGCGATCGCCAAGCCTTCGGAGCGCGACAGGACGAGGCCGGTCTCGGTCTCGCGGTAGCGCCAATGCGCGCCGGCGCCGGCGTCGAGCAGGACCGAGACGATGGCGAGATCGATCCGCGCCCGCGCGGTTTCGGCCCGGATCAGCGCCGGGCGCCACCAGGCCGGCGCGGTCGACGCCCCCGGCCGAGAAGTGCCGCCAGCGGCTGTGATAGGGAACCTCGAGATCCGGGAACCGCCGCCGGGTAATCTCGACAACCCGGCGGACGGCCTCGTCGAGACGGTCGGAGACCAGCCGGAAATGGCGCGTCTCGTCGCGCTCGGCGGCCTCGGTCACGATGGCGCAGCGTTCGCGCACCGCCGCGGCGCTCAAGAGCGCCGCCGCCTCATTCGCCGAGCGCACGGCCCTTGGCGGTGTGCAGCTCGCGCGGGCCGGGGACGCCCCCCGGCGCGTAATAGCCGGCGGCCTTCTTGGCCTCGATCTCGACCGTGGCGTCGAGCGGCACCAGCCCCTCGGGGATCGCGACCTGCTCGACCACCTCGATCCCCTGCTCCTCGAGCGCCGCCTTTTTCATGTTCGACATCGACACCCAGCGGTCGATGCGGCGGATGCCGAGCCAGTGGAACACATCCGGCATCAGCTCCTGAAAGCGCAGGTCCTGGACGCCGGCGACGCATTCGGTGCGGCGGAAATAGGTGTCGGCGCGGTCGCCGCCCTCCTGCCGCTTGCGTGCGTTGTAGACCAGGAACTTGGTGACCTCGCCGAGCGCCCTGCCTTCCTTGCGGTTGTAGACGATGACCCCGACCCCGCCCTGCTGCGCGGTCTCGACGCAGACCTCGACCCCGTGCACGAGGTAGGGCCGGCAGGTGCAGATGTCCGAGCCGAACACGTCCGAGCCGTTGCATTCGTCGTGGACCCGGCAGGCGATCACCGTGCCGGGGTCGGCGATGCGCTCGACGGGCCCGAAGAAATAGAGGGTTGTCGCCGCCGATCGGCGGCAGCAGGACTTCGAGGTCGGGCCGGGTGACGAGCTCGGGGAACATCCCGCCCGTCTCCTCGAACAAGGTGCGGCGCAGATCGGCCTCGGCCACCCCGAACCGGGCGGCGAGCCCGGGCAGGTGCCAGACCGGGTCGATCGCCGCCTTGGTCACGCGGATCTCGCCGTTGTCGAGCAGCACCCGACCGTCGGGCCGCACCCCGCCGGCCGCCATCAGCGGCGCCAATTCGGGCATGGCGATCCGCGCGGTCGTGACCGCAATCGTCGGGCGCGCGTCGACGCCGGCCCGAATATGGTCGGCGAAGACCTCGCCGACGAGGTGGCCCCAGGGATCGAGCGAGACGATCTTCGCGGGATCGGCCCATTGCGGGCGCGGCGCGATCAGCGCTGCCGGGGAGGTGCCGGTCAGGTCGGGACGATGATCGCGCGCGAGCGCATGGGTCGCGACCGCGAGCGCGCGATAGACCGCGTAGGCGCCGGAATAGGAGCCGATCGCATTGCGGTGCCGCGGCTCGGCCGGGCTCGCGACCACCGGGCCGCGCGCGGCCGGGTCGGCCGCACCCCAGCGCAGCGGGACGGCGCCCTCGCCGACGCCGCCCGGATGGGAGGTGAGCCTGATATGGCGCGGTACCGGGTGCTCCATGCCGCCTGTCGCCGGGAAAGCTCAAAGGTGGACACGCCGGCCGGGATATCAATGCCCGGCCCCGGCCGCTACCGGGAGCCGCCGGTCGCGAGGCCGTAGAGGGCGAGGAGCAGCTCCAGGGCGATCAGGACGATGATGTACCATTCGAGGCGCAGGCTGCGCCGATTTTGCACCAGATCGACCAAGGTGCCGGCGGTCTCGCCGATCAGCGCGAGCTTGCGCTCCATCGCGCGGCTGCGCTCGGCCAGCTCGTACTCGTCCTCCAGCCGGGCGTAAAGCCGCCCGAGCTCGGGGTGGTCCCACAGCACATCGGGCTTTTCCTCGACCTCGACGCGGCCGACCATGCGATGCTGCGTCAGCAGCACATCGCCGATCTGACGGAGCAGATCCCTCGCTTGGGCGCCGGCGCGGCCCTTGCGCTGCAGACCCGCCGCGAGCGGCTCGATGCGGTCGAAGACGCCGGCGATGCGCGCCTCGTAATGCGCCAGGACGAGGCTCTTCGACAGCGCGCTGGCGATGATCTGCAGCCGCTCGGGAGAGGCCTGCGCCAGCGAGACCGCGCCCGAAGGGTCGATCTGATCCTCGCCGGCGGGATTGAGCCGCACCTCGATCTGATCGGTTTCCGGGCGATCCAGCGGATCATGAACCCGCGCCCGCAACGAGCGCAGCACCTCGTCCTCCTCGATCGCCGACAGCCCGGCGAAGACCGCCACCCCATAGCGGAACAGGAACGCCGTGCCGCGGCGCCCGACCCGCAGGGTCAGCGGGTTGATGGCGATCGTATCGTCGCGCTCCAGGCCCCGCGTCTCCAGCCGCTCGCCGAGCAGCAACGCCCGGACGGCGAGGGTATCGGTATCTGCCGTGTCGATCGGTGCGGCCCTCCTCGGATCACGCGTTGCAACAGGGTTGCCCGGCGCCGTCAAGCAGCGCCTTTGCGCCCGCCGGCGCGGACCCGCTGCGCCCGCGCCATCAGCCAAAAGGCGAGCGCCACCAGCACGAAGACGACGCCCAGAAACAGGGTCGCGAGCGCGTTGACCTGCGGGCTCACGCCGAGCCGCACGCTCGAAAACACCGCCATCGGCAGGGTCGTCGCCGACGGGCCGGTGACAAAGCTGGCGACGACGAGATCGTCGAGCGACAGGGTAAAGGCCAGCAGCCAGCCCGAGATCAGCGCCGGCGCGATGCCGGGCAGGGTGATCCGCGCCAGCACCGTCCAGGCGCGGGCCCCGAGGTCGCAGGCCGCCTCCTCGAGGGTGCGGTCGAAGCCCGCGAGCTGGGCGCGCACCAGCACCGAGACAAAGCAGGCGGCGAAGGTCGCGTGCGCGATGGTGATCGTCAGAACGCCGCGGCCCGGCCAGCCGAGCCAGCTCTCGCAGGCGACAAAGAGCAGCAGCAGCGACAGCCCGAGGATCACCTCCGGCACGACCAGCGGCGCCAGCAGCGCAAAGCCGAAGAGCGCGCGCCCCGGAAAACGCGAGAACCGCGCCATGGCGAGCCCGGCCATCGTGCCGAGGACGAGCGCCAGGCTCGCCGCCATCGCCGCCACCTCGAGGCTCGTCGCCGCGGCTTGGCGGAACCCGTCGTTGCGGGCGAGCTCGCCATACCAGCGGGTCGAGAACCCGGCCCACACCGTGACCAGACGCGAGGCGTTGAAAGAATAGAGGACGAGCAGCGCGATCGGCGCGTAGAGGAAGGCGAAGCCGAAGAGCAAGGCCCCGGCGCGAAAGACGCCGCCGCCGCGGCCGCGCGTCACCTGCGGCGCTCCCGCCTTGCCGGCGCCCGCGAAGCCGCGGCGGCCCGACAGCAGGACCGGCGGCGGGATCGGCGGCCTGCGCGCCGGCCTGCGGCCGGGGCGGAGATCGGGCGGTGCAAGTCCTTCCCTTCTCTGGCCTGCGACGCAATTGGGCGAGGGCGCATGCAATTGCTCAAAGATTAGGCAATCTCGTCGATCCAATGCAATCATCGCGAGGGTGTGGCCGAATTCGCGCGGTTGGCACGATTCTTGGTTCGCGGTCACCCGAGATTTGGGCCGGCCGGCGCCTGAAAAGCAATGCCTGCGCCCGGCGGTCGGCTGGTCTTCCTGGAGGTCGGATGATGAGATCGATGTGCGTGCTCTTGCAGCGGACCCTGGGCGCCGCGCCCGTCATGCTGTTGTCGAGCGCGGCGGCGCTCGCCCAGCAGGCGGCGGGCGCCGCGGCCCCCGCCGCCGCTCCGGCCGCGGCCCCGGCGCTCAACACCGGCGACACCGCGTGGATGCTGACCTCGACCGCGCTGGTGCTGATGATGACCATCCCCGGCCTCGCGCTGTTCTACGGCGGCATGGTGCGCAAGATGAACGTGCTGGCGACGGTGATGCAGAGCTTCGCCGTCACCTGCCTCGTGACGGTGCTGTGGATGGTCATCGGCTACAGCTTCGCCTTCACCGAAGGATCAGCGTTTCTGGGCGGCGCCGGCCGCTTTCTGCTGCTGGGGATGACCCTCAATTCGGTCAACGGGCTGGCCCCGACGATCCCCGAATCGGTCTACATGTGCTTTCAGATGACCTTTGCGATCATCACCCCGGCGCTGATCTGCGGCGCCTTCGCCGACCGCATGAAATTCTCGGCGCTCTTATGGTTCATCGGCCTGTGGAGCGTGTGCGTCTACGCGCCGATCGCGCATTGGGTGTGGGGATCGGACGGCTTTCTCAACGGCGCCGGCGTGCTCGACTTTGCCGGCGGCACCGTCGTGCACATCAATTCCGGCGTCGCCGGGCTGGTGGCGGCCCTGGTCCTGGGCAAGCGCCGCGGCTACGGCACGGAGCCGATGGCGCCGCACAATCTGGTGCTGAGCGTGATCGGCGCCTCGCTCTTATGGGTCGGCTGGTTCGGCTTCAACGCCGGCTCGGCGGTCGCCGCCAACGGCAATGCCGGCATGGCCATGGCGGTGACCCAGATCGCGACCGCGACCGCGGCGCTGGCCTGGATGTTCGCCGAGTGGGCGGTCAAGAAGAAGCCCAGCGTCCTGGGGATCATTTCCGGCGCGGTCGCGGGCCTGGTCGCGATCACCCCGGCCTCGGGCTTTGTCGACCCGCGCGGCGCCTTGATCATCGGCCTCGCCGCCGGAATCGTCTGCTACTGGGCGACGACCGGCCTCAAGCACGCGATGGGCTATGACGACAGCCTCGACGCCTTTGGCGTGCATGGGATCGGCGGCACGGTCGGCGCGCTGCTGACCGGCGTCTTTGCGGTCGCCTGGGTCGGCGGCGACGGCAAGAGCGGCCTGATCGACGGCAACCCGCATCAGGTGCTGGTGCAGCTCTATGGCGTCGCCTGCACGATCGTCTACGACGCGATCGCGACGCTGATCCTGTTGAAGCTGGTCGATTTCACGATCGGCCTGCGGGTCGATACCGATGTCGAGCGCGAGGGGCTCGACCTGGCGATCCACGGCGAGGTGGTGCAGTGACTGTCGCCGCCCCGCGTGCCATATCTGATGCACGATCAGGAAGGTGAGCCATGAAGAAGATCGAAGCGATCATCAAGCCGTTCAAGCTCGACGAGGTGAAGAACGCGCTGCACGAGGTCGGGGTCACCGGCATGACCGTGACCGAGGTCAAGGGCTTTGGCCGGCAGAAGGGGCACACCGAGGTCTATCGCGGGGCCGAGTACGTGATCGACTTTCTGCCCAAGATCAAGATCGAGGTGGTGCTCGACGACGGCCTCGTCGAGCGCGCGGTGCAGGCGATCCAGGACAGCGCGCGCACCGACAAGATCGGCGACGGCAAGATCTTTGTCGTGCCGGTCGAGCAGGCGGTTCGCATCCGCACCGGCGAGCAGGGGCCCGACGCCGTCTGATCCGGGCGGTTCACGCGAGGGAGTGGGCGATGTCCGAGAGCGAGAAGGTGATGGCGCTGATCGCGGAGCACGAGGTCAAGTATGTCGACTTCCGCTTCACCGACCCGCGCGGCAAGTGGCAGCATCTGGCGCATCACGTGCGCACGATCAGCGAGGATTTTCTGGCCGAGGGGGTGATGTTCGACGGCTCGTCGATCGCCGGCTGGAAGGCGATCAACGATTCCGACATGATGCTCGTGCCGGACTGCGCGACGGCGGTCCTGGACCCGTTTGCCGCCCAGCCCTCGCTGATCATCTTCTGCGACGTGCACGAGCCGCTGACCGGGCAGCCCTACGGCCGCGACCCGCGCTCGACGGCGAAGAAGGCCGAGCGCCACCTCGTCTCGACCGGGATCGGCGACCGGGCCTATTTCGGGCCGGAGGCGGAGTTCTTCATCTTCGACCAGGTGCGCTACGCCACGGGTATGAACGGGGCGATGTACGCGATCGACAGCGAGGAGGGGCCGTGGGTGTCGGGCAAGAAGCTGGCCGACGGCAACCCCGGCCACCGGCCGCCCGTCAAGGGCGGCTATTTCCCGGTGCCGCCGGTCGACGCGCAATCGGACATCCGCGCCGAGATGCTCTCGGTGATGGCCGAGATGGGGCTCGAGGTCGAAAAGCACCACCACGAGGTCGCCCCCTCCCAGGCCGAATTGGGGTTTCAGTTCTCGACCCTGGTGCGCACCGCCGACAATCTGCAGATCTACAAATACGTGGCCCAGAGTGTGGCCCAGCAATACGGCAAGACCGCCACCTTCATGCCCAAGCCGATCATGGGCGACAACGGCTCGGGGATGCACACCCACCAGTCGTTGTGGAAGGGCGAAAACACGGTCTTCGCCGGCAACCTCTACGCCGATTTGTCGGAGACCGCGCTCTACTACATCGGCGGCATCATCCGGCACGCCAAGGCGATCAACGCCTTCACCAACCCGACGACGAACAGCTACAAGCGGCTCATTCCGGGGTTCGAGGCGCCGGTCTTGCTGGCCTATTCCTCGCGCAACCGCTCGGCCTCCTGCCGCATCCCCTATGTTTCGAGCCCCAAAGGAAAACGCGTCGAGGTGCGCTACCCCGACCCCGCCGCCAACCCCTACCTCGCCTTCGCCGCGATGCTGATGGCCGGCTTGGACGGCGTCCAGAACAAGATCCACCCCGGCGACCCGATCGACAAGAACCTCTACGACCTGCCGCCCGAGGAATTGAAGGACGTGCCGGTGGTGTGCGGCTCGCTGCGCGAGGCGTTGGGCGAATTGCGCGCCGACCACGCGTTCCTGTTGAAGGGCGACGTCTTCAACCGCGACCAGCTCGAGGCCTACATGGAGCTGAAATGGGAGGAGGTGTACAATTTCGAGCACACCCCCCACCCGATCGAGTTCCAGATGTACTACTCCGTGTGAGCGCCCGGGCTCACCCGGCGCGGCGCAGGATTTGCTCGGCCGCGTCGGCGAAGATCTGGGCGCCGAGCGCGATGTCTTCCTCCCTGGTGTCCTCGGACCAGTGGTGGCTGACGCCGCGGAGGCTCGGGATGAACATCATTCCAGCCGGCATCCGCTCGGACAGGACCGCCGCGTCGTGGCCGGCCGCGCTCGGCATCCGCAGATGCGCCCGCGGCGCGCGCCGCTCGGCCGCCGCTTCGATCAGCGCCTGAAAGCCTGGATCCATCGGCCGCGGCACGGTCTTCACGATGGTCTCGATCTCGACCCGGCAGGGTCCGGCCCGGTCGGCCTCGGCGACCAGCGCGTGCAACGCCGCCTCGAACGAGGCGAGCCTTGCGGGGTCGGCGTCGCGGAACTGGACCTGCATCTCGGCGCGGCCGGGGACGACCGAGGGCGCGTTCGGCTCCAGCGCCATCCGGCCGATTGTCCACACCGTGCGCGGCCCCGCGATCTCGGGGAAACGGTCGTGGATGCGCCCGGCCAACCGCACCATCGCCGCGCCGGCGTCCTTGCGCCGCGCCATCCGCGTCGTCCCGGCATGGTTCTGCTCGCCGATCAGCACGACGCGGTAGTTCCAGATGCCGACGATCGTCTCGACGACGCCGATGCGCAATCCCGCCGTGTCGAGCGTGTCGCCCTGCTCGATATGCGCTTCGAGATAGCCGACATGGCGGCCCGGCTCGAACCCTTCGCGCGGGCGGCCGGCGAGCCCTGCCCGTTGCAGCGCGTCGCGCAGCGGCGTCCCCTCGTCGCGGCCCCTGATGCGGTCGATCTCCTCCTCGGCGAGATCGCCGATGAACGAGCGGCTGCCGAGATAATTGCCGTAATGGCCCTCCTCGTCGGCCCAGGCGGCGACCTCGACGCCGAGACCGGCGCATCCGGGGTCGGCGGCGAAGGCGCGGGCGAGCTCGAGCCCGTAGATCACCCCCAAGGCGCCGTCGAGCCAGCCGCCATAGGGCTGGGTTTCGCTGTGCGAGCCGACCAGCAGGCGCCGCCTGGCGTCGGGATTGCGGCCGATGACATTGCCGATCCCGTCGATCGCGGTGTCGAGGCCCGCCTCGCGCAGCTGCTGCGCCAGCCAAAGCCGCGATTCGATATCGACCGGGGAATAGGTCGGGCGGTGGACCCCGGTCTTGTACCGCCCGAACTCGGCGAGCCGTTTCAGATCGGCGACGACGCGTTGACCCTCGACCGTCGGCATGTCCGCGCCTCCCCGCTCGGCTGCATCAGGGTTCGCAGATTAGCCCGACGCCCGGGGCGATTGAGAAGATTCGGGCCACTGGGAAGATTCACGGGCGGATCGGGGTCTGTCGTCGCGATTGTCGCGCGGGGCGTCTGCCGATATCGCCGCCGGGCCGCCGGGAAGCAGCGTCGCGCTGAACCGGGTCGCGAATTCGCGGGCTTCGGTCCCGTCCTCGAATGCGACGCGTATCGCCGCGCCGGCGTCGAGCTGGCGATACGCGAACGAAGACGGGTGATAGCGGCGACCGTCGAGCCAGATCCTCATTTCCTTCAATTGGTTGGCAAAATCCTTATCGTGGAGGTATATTTCTGCGGTCTGCATCGTCTCCTCCATACGCCAATAACTATACGCAAGAGATCATGGCAGGTTCCCCTGTTCGGTTAATTTTTTGCGTTTCTTCCGATCGACAATGCTCGCCGCGGCCAATCTCGGGAGAACCGCCGCCTGGTCTGCGACGGGGCGGCGCGAAGGCCGTCAGCCGCGCGCCCGCCGGCGCTCGAAAGTGGTGACGCCCGGTGTAGCCGGCATGCTCTCCGACCAATCCCTGTGCCCTTGCGGCAGCGGGTTGCGGCGCGCACGCTGCTGCGGCCTCGACCCGGCGGCGTTGCCGCCGGCCGGCGCCGGCGCGCCGCTGCTGCCGCTGGTCGAGCGGGCGGGCGAGCTGGAGCGGCAGGGTGCGGCCGCCGAGGCCGAGCGGCTGTGCCGCGAGGTGCTGGAGCTGGCGCCGGGGCAGCCGGAGGCGCTGGCGATCCTCTACCGCCTCTGCCTGGCGGCCGGGCGCGCCGCGGCGGCCGACGCGCTGTTGCGCCGCATCGCGCAATTGCACCCCAACACCTTTTGGGCGACCCACGACCTGGCCTTGGCGCTGCTCGGCCGGGGGGCGGTGGCCGAGGCCGAAATCCATGCCCGCAACGCGGTCCGCATCGCGCCCGAAAACCCGCAGTCGCACAACCTCCTGGGCATGGTGATGACGGAGGCCAACCGGCCGCAGACCGGCGAATACCATTACCGCCGGGTCATCGAGCTCTCCGGCCGGCGCGACCCGATCCTCTTGGCCAACCTCGCCTGGAATTTGAAGAACCAGGGCAAGATGGCCGAATCGCGCCGGCTTTACGAAGAGTCCGCGCAAGCGGCCCCGGATGTCGCGCCGACCTTGCTCGGCTGGGCGCGCATGGAGGAGGCCGACCGCAATTTCGCGCGCGCCGGCGAGATATTGGCCCGCGCCGAGCGGCTGGCCCCCGACGACCCGAGCATCCTGCTGGCCCGCGCCGTGCTGCACGGCCGCGCCAACGACTACGCGCGGGCGCTCGCCGTCCTCGACCGCGCGGCCCCCGGCGGCGGCGCCGGGCTCGGACCCAACGAGCTGTTGGAGAAGGGGCGCCTCCTCGACCGGCTCGGCCGCAGCGACGAGGCCTTTGCCGCCTTCGCCGAGGGCAAGCGACAGTGCCGCGAAGGGGGCGGCCTCGTCTATCAGGCCGACGCCGCCCGGCAATTGGCCGAACGGCTCAAAGGCTTCTTCACCGAGACCCGGATGCGCATCCTGCCGCGCGCCGCAATCCGCGACGACACGGCGCAGCCGATCTTCATCCTCGGCTTCCCGCGATCGGGGACGACCCTGGTCGAGCAGACCCTGTCGGCGCACCCCCGGATCGCGGCCGGCGACGAATTGCCCCTTGTCAACGAGATCACCCAGACGATGCAGCGCACCTTGAACAGCCCGCTCGCCTATCCCGAGGCGCTCTGCGAATTGTGGATGGGCGACCGCCGCCAGGGGCTCGACGAGCTGCGCGACCAATACCTCTCGGGGGCGCGCCGGCTCGGCGTCGCCGTGCCGGGGGCGGCATGGTTCACCGACAAGATGCCGCTCAACGAGACCCATCTCGGGCTGATCGCGCTGATCTTCCCGCTTGCGCCGTTGATCCATGTGCTGCGCCACCCGCTCGATGTCGTCTGGTCGGTCTTCGCCAATAATTTGACGCACGGCTTTTATTGCGCCTATGCCCTGGAGAGCGCCGCCGAGCATTACCGGCTGACGATGGAGCTGGTCGAGCACTACCGCGCCGAGATGACGTTGCGCTATCTGCCGGTCCGCTACGAGGACATCGTCGACGACCAGGAGGCGAGCGTGCGGCGCATGCTCGACTTCATCGGCGAGCCGTTCGACCAGCGCTGCCTCCATTTCCACGAGAACCGCCGCTATGCCCGGACCGCCAGCTACGCCCAGGTAACCGAGCCGCTCTACGACGCCTCGCGCTATCGGTGGCGGCGCTACCGCGAGCAATTGGCCCCGGCGACGGAGATGCTGGCGCCGATCATCGAACGCCTGGGCTATGCAGTCGACTGACCCGCCGCCCAAGCCCACCGCCCCGCCCCCGACCCCGGCCGAGCGCATCGCCGCGCTCGTGGCGCTCGCCAACCGGCATGAGCAGGAGGGCCGGCTCGACGAGGCCGAGGCGGTGCTCGACGGCATCCTGGCGCAGGCGCCGGACGAGCCCGATGCGGTGCATCAGAAGGGCATCCTCGCCTTCCGCCGGGCTCGCGCGGCCGAGGCGGCCGAGCTGATGGAGCGCTCGATCGCGCTCGCGCCGGGCTCGGCCCTCTTCCACCGCAACCTCTGCGAGGTCTACCGCGCGCTCGGCCGCTTCGACGAGGCGCTCGCCGTCGGCCGCCGCGCGGTCGCGCTCGATCCGGCCGACCCGCACTGCCATCACAATCTCGGCGTCCTCCATTACGACCGCCTCGAGCTCGACGATGCGGTCGCCGCGGCCGGGCAGGCCCTGGCGCTCGACCCAGAGCTGCCCGGCGCACATTTCGGCATTGCCGAGGCGTCCTTGCTGCGCGGCGATTTCGCCCGCGGCTGGGAGGAGTACGAATGGCGGTTTCGCCTGGCCGGGGTGGCGCCGCTGATGCCGCCCGGCGACCGGCCGCAATGGGACGGCCGGCCGCTGCCCCGCGGCGAGACCCTGCTGCTGGTCGCCGACCAGGGCTATGGCGACGTGATCCAGTTCGCCCGCTACCTCCCGTGGGCGGCGGCGCGCTGCCCCGACCTCGCCATCGCCTGCAGCCGCGAATTGCACCCGGTCGTGGCCCAGCTCGCCGGCGGCGCCATGCTCTTCGACCATTGGGAGCGCGCGCCCGAATTCGCCGCCTGGTGCGCGCTCTCGGGGCTGCCGCTTCTCGCCGGCACGACACTGGCGACGATCCCCGCCGCGACCCCCTACCTGCGCGCCGAGGAGGGCCGCGTCGCCGCCTGGGCCGAGCGGCTGTGGGCGCTGTCGCCGCGCGGCTACCGCCGCATCGGGATCGCCTGGGCCGGGCGCCCGACCCACCGCAACGACGCGAGGCGATCGATGCGGCTGGCGACATTGGCGCCGCTCGCGGAAATCCCGGGGGTGGCGCTGGCATCGTTGCAAAAGGGCCCGGCGCAGGCCGAGATCGGCCGCTGGTGGGGGCGCGCGCCGCTCCTCAACCTCGGCCCCGAGATCGGCGATTTCGGCGACACGATGGCGATCATCGAGTGCCTGGAGGCGGTCGTCACCGTCGACACCTCGGTCGCCCACCTCGCCGGCGCGATGGGGAAGCCGGTCTGGATCATGTTGCCCTACGCGCCGGACTGGCGCTGGCTCCTCGACCGGGCCGACAGCCCCTGGTACCCGAGCGCGCGCCTCTTCCGGCAATCGCCCGACCGAAGCTGGGAACCGGTCGTGGCCGCGATCGGCGCGGCGCTTGCTGAAAAATAACGCCACATCGAAGCGTCGCGTCGATTGGCCGCCCGTGCGAGGCTCACCACCCGCTGGACCGTGATCCCATGAGGCTGAGCCGCATGGCTCCCGCTGTCCCGGCGAAAGCCAAGCGTTCGCCGGGACAGCGGAAAGAGGCATTGACAGAGCCTCTCCAGAAGACCGCACGATCTGATCGGATCGTGCGCTGGAGCAGCTTCCGATCGAGTTGACCCTACTTTGAGATGATTGTCATTGCGAGGAGCGCATCGCGCGACGAAGCAATCTCGACCGGACGAGCGATGTCGGCCCGAGATTGCTTCGCGGAGCCTGTCCTCGGGCGGCGCAGCGCGCCGACCCGTGGGCTCGCAATGACAATCACGCGACGCGCTTCGATTTGAACTAAATTTTCTCTACGTCACGAAGAACAAATGAGATGCGGTGAGCGTCGGGTCGCCGGCCAGGGTGACCACGAGGTGCTCGGTCGCGGTCGTGCCGGACGCGGAAAAGAACAGCTTGCCGTTCGTGGTGTCGTAGGCGAAGCGCTGTGTGGTCTTGGTGAAGGCGCCGGTGCTGTTCTCGGTGAAGAGGCTCGCCGGCAGCGGCTTCGGGCTCGCCGCGGCGCCGCTCAGGTGGAGCTTGAAGCCGGCATTGCCGAACGCGATCTCGTTCGTCGACGAAACGGCGAAATCGGCGATCGTGTTGCCGCCGGGGGCGCTGAAGACGAACTGGTTCCGGCCCGTCTTGCCGGTCATCACCGTCTTGCCGCCGGCAAAGAACACATCGCCGCCGGCGCCGCCGGTCAGCTTGTCGACGCCGCTGCCGGCATGAACCACGACATGATCCGCCGTGGGCTCGGCCGAGGCGTTCACAGTTGTGCCGCCGCCGCCGTCAACGATCGTGATCGCGCCGCCGGTGACGCCGGTGAAGTTGCCGGCCTTCAAGGTCAGGGTATTGGCGGCGCCGCCGGCGAGCACACAGCTCTCGACCCCGCGGACCCCGGCCGTGGCGATCGTGCCGGCGGTGGTCAGCAAGAGCTCGTCGCTGCCGCTCCCGCCGACGACCGTATCGGCCGCCCCGAGCGCGGCGGCGGCGAACTTGAAGATGTCGTTGCCGGCGCCGCCGGTGAAGACATCCTTGCCGGCGCCGCCGACCGCGACCACCCGGTTCGCCGGGGCCGTCGCGGCGGTCTCGGCCGTGGCGTCGACGGTGTTGCCGGCATTGCCGCCATCGACTGTGATCGAGGCCCCGGTCACCCCGGTGAAGTTGGCGCTCGTCAGGGTCAGGATATCGGCCGCGCCGCCGGCCAGAACATAGGCCTCGACCCCGCCGACCCCGGCCGCAGCGACCGCGCCGGCTGTGGTCATCACCAGCTCGTCGCTGCCGAGCCCGCCCTTGACCATATCGGTCGCGGCGAGCGATGCAGCCGAGAACTTGAAGATGTCGTTCCCGGCCCCGCCGGTGAAGACGTCCCTTCCGGCGCCGCCGACCGCGACCACCCGGTGCGTTCCGGTCAGCCCCGAGGCGTTGATCGTGTTGCCCTTGGCGCCGCCGTAAACCGTGATCGAGGCCCCTGGGTCGCTGATGATGAAGTTGGCGTTCGCCAGGGTCAGGCTGTTGGCGCCGCCGCTCGCCAAGGCAAAGGTCTCGACCCCACTGACCCCGCCGGCCCGGACCGCGCCGGCGGTGGTCATCGCCAGCGTGTCCGCGCCGCTGCCGCCCGTCACCAGATCGGTCGCCAGCAGCGAGGCGGCGGAGAATTTGAACACGTCGTTGCCGGCGCCGCCGAACAAGACCACCCGGTTCGACCCGGTCAGGGCGGAGGCGTCGATCGTGTTGCCGGCATTGCCGCCGACGACCGTGATCGACCCGCCGTCCACCCCGGCGAAGCTCGCGTCGTTCAGGGTCAGCGTGTTGGGGCCGCCATCGGCCAGCACGATCGTCCCGAACCCAATGAAATTGCTTATCTTGTCGGCGCCGAAATGCGCGAAATCGACAGTGTCCGCCCCGCCCCCGCCGTCGACGGCGCCGCGGAACACCGCACCCGGCTCGACGATCAGCCGATCGTTGCCATTGCCGAAGCTGAATGGCGTTCGAGTCCACGCCGATGATCGTGCCGCCGTTCGTCACGGTCCCGTGCGATAAGGATCCCGTCGGATCCGCCGACGATGGTGCCGAAATTGGTGACCGTGCCTGTCGGCATATAGATGCCGTACTGGCCGCCGGCGATCAACGCGTTCGGCGCGCCCTTCGCGCCGTTGATGATCGTGCCGCCGCCGAGGCGCACGCCGCCGCCGTATCTGGCGGATATGAAGGGTATGACCGCCGCCGGATCAGGCGCGCCGAGCAGGTTGCCTGCGTATTTGCTGGTGATCGTGCCGTAATTCGTCACCGTGCCCGAGGTGTAGAGCATAAGAACCCCAAGCCCGGCCTCACCTCCCGAGATCAGCGCGCCCGCGTGGTTGGCGACAGTGCCGCCGCCGTCCAGACTGACGCCGCTTTCACCGGCGTTGGCGGAGCTCGAGATCGTGCCGAAATTCGTCACCGCGCCGGCCCCGTTGCCGATGCGAACGCCTTGGCCCACGTCGTAGGCGCCGGTTCCCCTGCCGACGATCGACGCCTTCGTATCGTTGGCGGCGCCGTTGACGACCGTCCCGCCGGCATTCAGAAAGACGCCGTACCCGCCGGCGATGGCGCCGAAATTCACGACCGCGCCGGGCGCGCCGTCGATCCTGACGCCGTTTTCGTCACCCGAGATCGATGCGCCGGTTGCGGTTGCGGCGCCGTTGGTGACGCGTCCGCCATGCTTCAGAAGAATGCCGAAGCCGAGGCGCGCGCCGGCGCTGGTTCCGGAGATCGTGCTGCGATTGGTCACATCCCAGGCCTGAGCGGGCCCGCCGTAGACCGCGGTCCCGGCAACCGTCACGGGGGTCGTGATCGTCGTCGGATTGTGGGTCAGGACAAAAGTGGGCATGTCGGTCTCCCGCAACGCGAGCCGGACATCATCAGCATGAACGCAGGAGGCCCGGCTTCCTGGTTCAGAAGGCGTCTATCCGGGCTCAGCCGCCGCCGCCGAGCGAGCCGTCGACGAACAGATGGCCGATCAGGCCGGGCTCGCCGGCCACGGTGACGACGAGATGCTCGGTGGCGGTGCTGCCGGACGCGGAATAGAACAGCCGGCCGTCGGCTGTGTCGTAGGCGAAGCGCTGGCCGGCGTTGGTGAAATGGCCGAGGGAGTTTTGCGTGAAAAGGGCCGCCGGCAGCGCCTGGGCGCTGGTCAGCCCGAGATTGAACCCGGCATTGCTGAGCACGATCCGGTTGCTCGCCGAGGCGGTGAAGCCGGCGATCGTGTTGCCGCCGGGGGCGCTGAAATCGAATTGGTTCGCGCCGGCCCCGCCGGTCATCGCCGTCTTGCCGCCGGCGACGAACACATCGGCCCCGGCGCCGCCGGTCAGCTTGTCGACCCCGGCTCCGGCGTAGACAACGACATGGTCCGCCGCCGGCTCGGCCGCCGCCGACAGCGTGGTCCCGCCGTCGCCGTCGGAGACCGTGATCACGGTCCCGGCGAGGCCGGAGAAATTGCCGCTCCCCAGGCTCAGCGTGTTGGCGCCGCCGTCGGCCAGCACATAGCTCTCGACCCCTGTCACCTTGGCGGCATGCAATTGTCCCGGCGGTCGTCAGCAAGCAGCTCGTCATTGCCCTTGCCGCCATTGACGATGTCCGTCGCGGTCAACGCCGCCGCGGTAAAGACGAAAATGTCGTTGCCCGCGCCGCCCTTCAGCACATCCGCCCCGCCGCCGCCGTAAATGATCAGGTTGTCGGCCGCGGCGGTCAGCCCGGAGCCGTCGATCGTGTTGCCGCCGCTGCCGCCATAGACGCTGATATGGCCGCCGAGCACATTGGTGAAGTTGCCGTTGGTCAGGGTCAGCTTGTTCGCACCGCCACCGGCGAGCTGGTAGATCTCGACCGCGCTGACCCCGCCGGCCGCGACCGTCCCCGCGCTCGTCAGCACCAGCCGGTCGTCGAACCCGCCGCCGCCCTTGACGACATCGCCGGCGCCGAGCGTCGCCGCGGTGAACCGGAAGAAATCGTTGCCGCTGCCGCCGGTGAACAAATCCTTGCCGGCGCCGCCGTCCATGGTTACTGCGCTGCCGGCCACCGTCGCGGCGCTGACCGTGTTGCCGGCATTGCCGCCGATCACCGTGATCCGGTTCCCCGTCACCCCGACAAAGTTCGGGTCCGTCAGGGTCAGGCTGTGGCCGACCCCGTTCGCCAGCATCACGGTCTGAAAGCCGGAAATCTTCGCGGGCATGGCTGCGGCGCCGGCGGCGGCGAACTCGATCTCGCTTCTGCCGCCACCTTCGACGAGACCGGTAAAAACCGCCCCCTTCTCGACGATCACCAAGTCCTTGCCGAGGCTGTTGCTCATTTCGACAGCAACCCCAGCGGTCCCGGCGGTGCTGGCCACGGTGCCGAAATTGGCCAGCGTGTTGTTGCCCGTACCAAACTCGAAGAAGCCGGTTGCCCCCGAAATCGTCCCGAAATTGGTCACCGACCCTGTGTCGACGAAGATGCCCAAGTTGGCGCCCTGGATCAACCCGGCCGTCGAGCCGCTCTGCCCGTTGGTGACGCTGCCGCCTCCGTTCAAGCTGACCCCATTACCGAATGTGCCAGTGCCTTCGATTGTGCCGAAATTGGCCACAGAGCCCAAATTATTGAGCTGGACGCCTACAGACACGCCGTCGATCAGCCCGGCGGTCGAGCCGCTCCGGCCGTTGACGACGCTGCCGCCTGCATTCAGCGCGATGGCAAACCCGGAGGTGATCGTGCCGAAATTCGTAACCGAACCGGCCGCCCTGTTAAATAAGACGCCATGCCCCGCGGCGCCGTCGATCAGAGCGGTCGTCACTATGCTGGAACCATTGGTGACAGTGCCGGCCGCTCCCAAATAGACGGCGGCGTTGGCGCTGGTGTCTTCGATCGTTCCGAAATTCGCGACCGACCCTCCTGCGTGCAGCGCGACGCCGGTGCCCGAGTTTGCCGAGGTGGCTTCGATAAAGCCGAAATTGGTCACGGTGGCGGCAGAGTTGGCAGCATAAATCCCGTTGGCGCCGGTGATCAATGCGGTCTTCGCGCCGCTGGCGCCGTTGGTGACCGTGCCGCCGGCGTCCAGGGCGACGGCGAAAACACTGCCAAGGATGCCCGACTCCTGGACGGTGCCGAAATTCGCCACCGTGCCGGCGGCCCCTGCGATCCTAACAGCCTCGAACGCCGTGCCGACTATGCGGCCCGCCGTTGCTCCGCTCTGGCCGTTGGTGACGCGACCGCCATCGTCGAAGAAGACCCCATCGACGCCGGAGATGCTGCCGAAATTCGTCACCGTAGTGAGACCGCCGCGGCCGTAGACACCGCCGCCCGCACCGGCAATCGATGCGGCAGTCGAGGCGCTGCTGCCGTTGGTGACGCTGCCGCCGGCGAACAACCCGACGGCGCTATGGTTATTTTCGGTGTTCGTCATTCTGCCGAAGTTGGTCACCGTCCCGGCGCCGCCGTCGACGAAGACCGCATTCTCGCTGCCCGCAATCAGAGAAGCGGTCAAAGCGGCGGAGCCGTTGGTGACGCGCCCGCCCGCGGTCATGTTGACGCCCCTGCTGTTGGCGCCGGTTGCTTGGATCGTGCCGAGATTGCCGACGACGCCGGCCGCGCCCCGGATCAGGATACCGCCGTACCCGGCGATCAGCCGCGCGGCGGCGTTGTTGACGGCGCCGCCCGCCGCCAGATGGATGCCGTAGCCGGCGGTCCCGGTATTCTGGATCGTGCCCGAGTTGTTGACCGTCCAGGCAAAAAGCGGCTGGCCGTAGACCGCGGCGGCGTTCGTATTGGTGACCTTGCCGGTTATAGTGACCGGGCGCTGGGTTGCCGGGTTGTCGAGAACGATACCTGTGGTGTAGGTGCCGCTCAAGATCGTTCCGGCCATTGCGACCTCCCTCGGCGCCGCAGCCTCGCCCGATGCCGAATTTAAGTTACGTGTAATTAATTTTTGTTAACATTGTATTATAGTATAGTCTCGATTCGAGTGCTTGCAAATCGGAAATCGCGATCCTCGGCGGTCGCCCCCTCCGTCCCCGGCGGTGGACGACTTGACACGCCGCGCCGGCTCCGGCAGTGAGCGGCGATGCCGTCCGCCGATTATCTGACCGCCGGCCTCCTGGGCCTCGTCGAGGGGCTGACCGAGTTTCTGCCGGTGTCCTCGACCGGGCACCTGATCCTCGCCGACGCATTGCTCGGGATCGAGGGGCCGGCGAGCAAATTGTTCGACATCGTGATCCAGTTGGGCGCCATCCTCGCGGTGTGCTGGGTCTACCGCGAGCGCTTTGTCGGCGCGGCGGCCGGGCTCTTCTCGGATGCGACGGCGCAGCGCTTCGTCGCCAACATCCTCATTGCGTTTCTGCCGGCCGCGGTGGCCGGCGTCTTTTTTTACCGCATCATCAAGGAGGTGCTGTTCTCGCCCTGGGTGGTCGCGGTGAGCCTGGTGGTCGGCGGCTTTCTGATCCTGTGGATCGAGCGGGTGCGCCCGCCGCCGCGCGTCGAAACCGTCGACGACATCCGGCTGCGGCGCGCCTTCGGCATCGGCTGCTGCCAGATCCTGGCGATGATCCCCGGCGTGTCGCGCGCCGGGGCCACGATCATGGGGGCGATGATGCTCGGCGTCGACCGCGCGGCGGCGACCCAGTTCTCGTTCTTCCTGGCGGTGCCGACGATGCTCGGCGCCACGGTCTGGGACCTCTACAAGAACCGCGCGATCCTGTCGCCCGACAACCTGACGATCATCGCGATCGGCTTTGTCGTGGCGTTTCTGGCGGCGCTGCTCGTCGTGCGCACCCTGGTCGGCTTTGTCAGCCGGCACGGCTTCGGCGTCTTCGCCTGGTATCGGATCGTGGTCGGCGGCCTCGCGCTCATCCTGCTGGCGCTGTTGCGCTGAGCCCGGCGGATCGGCTAGCGTCGGGCGGATTTTCGAGGGGGGATCGCGTGAAACGGCTGATTGTTCTCGGCACGATGCTGGCCGTCGCCGGCTGCGTCAGCGAGCAGGCGCAGGTCGGGCAGAAGGACAACCTGCTCGCCGCCGCCGGGTTTCAGGTGCGGCCGGCCGATTCGCCGCACCGGGTGGCGGCGATGCGCCGGCTGCCGCCGAACCGCTTCGTCACCAAGACCGTCAACGGCAACCCCGTCTACCTCTACGCCGATCCGCTGGTCTGCAGCTGCCTCTATATCGGCAATCAGCAGAATTGGGCGGCCTATCGCCAGGAAGTATTCGCCAAGCAGATCGCCGACGAGAACCAGATGACCGCGGTCATGAGCCAGGAGGCCTGGGATGGGGGCCCGTGGGGCTGGCCCTGACGCCGTGACAAGGGGGGGTCAGCCTTCCCTGCTGAAGCCCTTTGAGCGCATGCAGGCATTGAGCACACTGTCGGCGAGGCCGCTGGCCTGACGGCGCATCGATTGATCGACGATCGCGGTCGTCTGGCCCATCTGCCAGTTGCGGCCGAGGGTGGCGCTGATGTCCTGGTTGATCCCTTCCTCGCGGGCGCGGGCGATGCTCGCCTGCGACACGCAGTCTTCGAGCTCGCGCTCGATCGTCCGGTCGTCGACCCCGGCCTTGACCCATTTCGTCGGCGGCGCGGGATCGGCGCAAACCGTCAGCAGCAAGGCCAGCGCCAGCCCGAAGGCGGCGCGCAGCCCGCCGCCGATCCGCCCGCCGCCGATCCGCCCGCCGGCTGACGCCGGGCATGTCGCGTTCTTCGAGCCGCATCGCCAGAGGATCATTCGGAGCTCCCGCCGCGCCGGCGGCGCAGGGCGCCAGGATCGCGCGCTCTTCCGCCGCGCCCGCCTCCTACCAGCTCGCCCCGATTTCGCAAAGGGGGTAGGCGCATCGCAGCCCTCCCGCTAAGCCGCCGCCGCGGCGGCGGGCGAGGGGCTGGACGGCTCGCTCGCGACGAAGAGCACCGAGCATTCCGCCCGTTCGAGCAGCTCCGCCGGGACCGGGCCGAAGAAAAGCTGCTCGCCGGGCCGCGGGCTGACGCCCATCACCAACAGATTATGGCCGCCGAGCTTGAGCTGGCGCAGGATCGCCGCCGCCGGGCGCCGCCGCGGCGCACCGCGCCTTTTATCTCGATCCCATAAGGATCGCCCAGCCGGACGATCTCGCGGACGATCGCCTCGGCGCTGCTGACCGGCGCGATCGCCGCGCCGAAATTGCGCCGCCAGGAACGCCGCCGCCTCTCCTCGCCGGCGACGTGGAGCGCGGTCAGCGACCCGCGCGAGGCCTGCGCCAGCGCGATCGCCAGCTCGGCTCCGCGCCGCGACACCGGCGTCCCGGTGACCGGCGCGAGAATGTTGAGCCGCGCTCCGGCCGCCGGCCGCCGATCGTCGCCGCGGGCGATGGCGATCGCGAACGGGCCCGCGAACCCGGCCGCGCTGCGCGCGACCTGCTCATGGAAGGCGTCGCCCTCGGAGGCCGGCTCACGGCCGATCAACAAGAGCCCGTAGCCCTTCCCCGCCTCGGCGGCGATGACCTCTTCGCCGGGCTTCTCGACGCGGGTGGCGATCTCGGCGGACCCGCCCGCCGAGCCCCCGGAGCCGGCCTCCTCGCCGGCCGCCCGAGCGCTCTGCCGGACGACGGCTTCGGTGCGCTCGGCCTGGCTGGCCCCGGCGCCGGCCGGACCGTCCGCCTCATAGTCGAAATGAATGACCGTGGTCGCGATGCGCCTTGCGCCGGCCAGCAGCCCGACCAGCCGCGAGCCGAGCCGCCCGCTCGGGCTCGCATCGACCGCGACGAGCAGCCGCTCGATATTGGCGACGAAGCCTTTGGCCTCGATCTCCTCGCGCTCGAGCCGCGCCGCCTCCTCGGGGCCGATCGGCACCCGCGCCAGCGCCCAGCGCAGCAGGGGCGGCATCGACATCGTCGTCGCGACGGCCATCGCGACGATCGCGGTGAAGAGGCTCTGGTTGAGCACCCCCATCGAAAGCCCGATCGACGCGACGATGACCTCGGTCGACCCGCGCGCATTCATGCCGCAGCCCAGCGCCAGCGATTCCGGCCAGGTCATGCCGCCGAGCCGGCCTCCCAGAAAGGCGCCGCCGAACTTGCCGAGGCTGGCGATCGCGATCAGGCCGAGCGTCAGGATCAGCAGATCGCGCTGGGCGAGGACCGAGAGGTCGGTGGTCAACCCGGCCAGACCGAAGAACACCGGCATGAACAGCGCGACGATCAGGCCGCGAAGCTGCTCGTCGATGTGGCGCGTCAGGATCGGCGACTGGCCGACCAGGATCCCCGCGACAAAGGCGCCGAGCACGGTATGCACCCCGATCGCGTCGGTGATCAGCGCCATGATCCCGGCCACCACCAGGATCGCCGTGATCACCGGCAGCTCGCTGACGAAGCGGTCGTTGGCCCACCGGATCACCTGGAACACCAGACGGCGGCCGACCGTAAAGCTGAGCCCGAGAAAGACCGCCGCGCCGAGCAGGGTCTTGGCCAGCGCGGCGAGGTCCACCCCGCCCCGCACCGCGAGCCCGAAGATGACCGAGACGATGATCCAGCCGATGGTGTCGTCGATCACCGCGGCCGCCATGATGACCTGGCCGACATTGCGCCGCAGAAAGCCGACATCGCGCACCACCATCGCGACGATCTTGACCGAGGAGATCGACAGGGCGGTCCCCAGGAACAGGGTCGTGATCAGCCGCTTGCCGGGATCGGGCAGCACCGTCTCGGGCAGCAGCGAGCCCACGGCGACGCCGCACAGGAAAGGCAGCGCGATCCCGGCGAGCGATACGCAGAACGCCGCCCGGCGCGAGCGGCGGAACACCGCAAGGTCGGTCTCCATCCCGGTCAGCAGCAGCAGCATCAGGATCCCGAGCTGGGCGACGGCGTCGATCATCGCCTTTTGACCCGGATCGGCGGGAAAGAGCGCATGCTGAAGCCCGGGCCAGAGAGCGCCCAGGATCGATGGGCCGAGCAGCACGCCGGCGATCAGCTGGCCCATCACGGCGGGGTGGCCGATCCGCTGCATCAGCTCGCCCAAGAGCCGGCCGCATACCAGCAGAACGATGATTTGACAGAGGAAGATGACGGTGGAGGGGGCCCGCGACGCGCTCTCCGCCGCGAGCGCCAGGGCCGGGACGAGACAGCATGCAAGGGCGGCCGGCAGCCGCGGGATCGTCCGGGAACCGGCGGGTCGCGTCAGCCCAGGCAAATCTGCATGTAAAAGCGACATCCGGGAGAGGATACGTTGCCGCCGCCAAGTGGGCGATGCTAAAGTCAACACGCGAAAAATCGCTCGCCAGGCGTGCAAAGCTCGCAAGAACAGCGGCCGCCCTGGCGACCGGAGATCATCATGTCAGCTTCGAAATTCTTTTCGTGGGCGGCCCAATCTACATCACGGCAATGCGGCCGGCCGCTGACGTTCGGCATCGCGTTCGCGATTGTCGTGGTTTGGGCGATCAGCGGGCCGGTGTTTCATTATTCCGACACCTGGCAGCTGGTGATCAATACCGGCACGACCATCATCACCTTCCTGATGGTCTTCCTGATCCAGAACACCCAGAACCGCGACGCCGCCGCCGTTCAGCTCAAGCTCGATGAATTGATCCGGGTCAGCGAAGCCGCCCGCAACAGGCTCCTGACGCTTGAGGATCTGACCGAGGACGAGCTCGAGCAAATGAAACGGGCGTTTGCCCGGGTCGCCGACCGCGGCGGCACGGGCGAGGGAAAGCTGGAGCAGGCCGAAGAAGGCGCCGAGCAGGCTGCGGAGGGGATCGCGCGGGGGCGACGATAGCCGACCGACCGGCCGCGCGGCGCTACGCGGCGCGCTTCGAGGATCATGTTGAACGGCGTCTCGGCGGCGCGCCGGACATGGCGGAAGCCGCCGGCGGTGATGACCTCCCGCAATCTGGCCTCGCCGGCCTGCGCGCCCAGCGCCGCGCCGACCTCCTGCGCCAGCGAGGTCGGCACGCACACCATCGTCGAGCCGGCGTAGTAGATGCGGCCGACCGGGTTCAGATTGTCTTCCAGCCGGTCGCCGGCGATCGGCTCGACCATCATCCACGCGCCGTCGGGCTTCAGGGATTGCCGAACATGGGCCGCGCGCCCGCCGGATCGCCCATGTCGTGCAGGCAATCGAAGAACGCGACGAGATCGAAGTCCTTTTCCGGATAGTCCTTGGCCGTCGCGATCTCGAACCGGGTGTTGGCGGTGACGCCATGCTCGCGGGCATGCGCCTGCGCGTGCTCGATCGAGCTCGGGTGGAAGTCGTAGCCGATGAACTGCGAGTTCGGAAAAGCCTTGGCCATCATCACGGTCGACCAGCCGTGGCCGCAGCCGACATCGGCGACCTTGGCGCCGCGCTCGCAGCTTGTCGACGACGCCGTCGAGCGCCGGCAGCCAGTTGCGACGAGATTGTTGTGGTAGCCGGGGCGGAAGAACCGCGCGACGGCGCAGAAGAAGCAGCTCGTCTGGTCGCCCCAGGCGACGCCGCCGCCGGTCTTGAACACCGCCTCGACCTTGGTCCTTGCTTGTCGAGTCATCGCAGGCCATCAGGTCGAACGCGCCCTTGCATGTAGACCGGGCTGTCTTCGATCGCGAACACCATCGCCTGCTCCGGCGGCAGGGTGAATTTCTGCGTCGCCGGGTCGTAGGCGACGTAGTTCGAGGCCGCCTGATGCGACAGCCACTCGCGCAGGTAGCGCTCGTTGACGCCGGCCGCGGCGGCGAGCTCGGCGACCGTCATCGGGCCTCGCTCGTGCATCTTCTTGTAGAGCCCCAGCGCGTCGCCGATCCGGACCAGCGCCACACTCGCCGCGCCGCCGAGATCGGACAGCATCTGCCCGACAAATTGATGCAATTTCGCGTCGTCTACCATCCCTCGGTGCTCCCTGTTCGACATCAGTATCCTTACCATAAGCTGACGCCTGGCAGGGAAGTGTGAGCCAGTTCACACCAGGAGAATCTTTTTTGCCGGCAGCGAAGCCGATTGTGGCGGTTGTCGCGGGACGGCAAAGTGGCGACGACGATCCGAAGGGAGGAACGCGTGCTGGTAGGACGAAGCTGGTTTTTCCTGTGCCTTGCCGCGGCCTTGCTGGCGCTGGCGGCGCGCCCGGCGCGGGCGGCGGAGCCGATCACGATCGGTCTCGGCATGGCGCTGACCGGCGGCCTCGCGGTCGTCGGCAAGTCGGGGCTGCTGGCGATGCAGATTTGGGTCGACGACATCAACGCCAAGGGCGGCCTCCTCGGCCGGCCGGTCAGGCTCATCCATTACGACGACCAGAGCAACCCCGCGCTGGTGCCCGGGATCTACACAAAGCTTCTCGATGTCGACAAGGTCGACCTCGCGATCGTCGGGCTACGCCACCAACCAGGTGGTCCCGGCATTGCCGGTGATGATCCAGCACAACAAGCTCTTTTTCGGGTTGTTCGCGCTCGACGCCAACGGCGAGTTCCACTACCCGAAATATTTCTCGATGCTGACTTTCGGGCCGGAGCCGCTGAAGACCTTCTCCAAAGGCTATTTCGATCTGGCGGCGGCGCAAACGCCCAAGCCGAAGACCGTGGCGATCGTCGCCGCCGACGCCGAGTTCGCCAACAAGGCCTCCGACGGGGCGCGCGACAACGCCAAGGCCGCCGGGTTCCAGATCGTCTACGACCGGACCTACCCGCCGACCACGGTCGACTACACGCCGATCGTGCGCGCCGTGCAGGCGACCAGCCCCGATTTCGTCTATGTCGCCTCCTACCCGCCCGACACGGTCGGCATCATCCATTCGGTCAGCGAGATCGGGCTCAAGACCAACATGCTCGGCGGGGCCTTTGTCGGGCTGCCGACGGCCGCGCTCAAGACCCAGCTCGGGGCGCAGATGAACGGCCTCGTCAATGTCGAGCTGTGGGAGCCGGTGCCGACCATGGAGTTTCCCGGGATCATGGATTTCCTGAAGAAATACCAAGCCAAGGCGCCGGCCGCGGGGGTCGATCCGCTGGGCTATTTCCTGCCGCCCTTCGCCTACGCCGAGCTGCAGATCCTGGGCGACGCGGTCGAGGCGACCAAGAGCCTCGACGACGACAAGCTCGCCCAATACATGCATGCCCACACTTTCACGACGATCGTCGGCGACATCGCCTTCGGCAAGAACGGCGAATGGACCGAGGCGCGCCCGATCTGGGTGCAGTATCACGACATCAAGGGCAACGACATCGAGCAGTTCAAGAAGCCCTCGACGGTCGCGATCCTGCTGCCGGAAAAGTACAAGACCGGCGAGCTGATCTATCCCTACGGCAAGGCGCGCCAGTAGCGTCTGATCGTCTCCCTCTCCCCGCTCGCGGGGAGAGGGTCGGGGTGAGGGGCCTTGGGTGCGATGGCGCCGCTACGTCATCCGGGCGAAATATTCCTCGTACGGAATGTCGTTGCTGATCAGCGCGCCGCCATCGACGTCGAGGGCGATGCCGGTGCACATCCGCGAGGCGTCGCCGGCCAGGAACATGACCGCGTCGGCGATGTCCTCGGGCTCGACCATGCGGCCGAGCGGGATCTTCCTCGCTCGCGCCGCGCGGGCTTCGGCCGACGGCATCTGGCCGCTGAAGGCGGTCGCGGTCGAGCCGGGGCAGACCGCGTTGACCCGGATATGGTCGGGCGCCAGCTCGTAGGCGGCATGCCGGGTAAAGCCGAGGAGCCCGGCCTTGGAGGCGCTGTAATGGGCGCCGCCGCCAAACGAGATCCGCCGGCCGGCGACCGAGGCGATGTTGACGATCGTGCCGCCGCCGCGCGCCCGCATATGCGGCAAGACCGCCTGAACGCCGTTGAACGGGCCGCGCAGATTGACCGCCAGCACCCGCTCCCAAGCCTCGGCCGGCATCCGCGCGATGGTGTGCCGGGTGATCGTCCCGGCGCAGTTGACGAGCACATCGATGCCGCCCTCCGGCTCGGCGATCGCCGCCGCCAGCCGGGCGAAGGCGGCGGCGTCGACCACGTCGAGCGCATGCGCGGCGGCCTTCCCGCCGTCTGCGGCGATTTCGGCGGCCACCGCCGCGGCCGCCGCCGGGTCGCGGTCGATCACTGCGACATGCGCGCCCGCGCGCGCCAGCGCACGGCACGCCGCGGCGCCGATCCCGTTGCCGCCGCCGGTGACGAGCGCCACTTTTCCGGAAAAATCGTTGGGCATCTCTTGGCTCCCGCGTTGGTCTTGCAGTCGGAATGTCCGGCTCGGGGTTGACCCGGTCCGACGGCAGGTTATTCCGTCTTTCCGGCGGAAGCGCGCCTTCGCTGGAACGGGCCTCGGAAAAGCCGCAAGGCCAGGGGCTGAGATCATGAGCTGCGGAAACGTTAATCGTCTCAGGGTTGATAAACAAGGCCGGTCTGTGATATGACGGCGGCCATGTCCGCCCGCGACTTCATCGAAAAATGGCGTGCCGTCGATCTGACCGAGCGCGCCGCGGCGCAGTCGCATTTTCGCGATCTGTGCGACCTGCTCGGCGAGGAGGCGCCGACCGACGCCGACCCGAAGGGCGAATGGTACGCCTTCGAAAAGGGCGCGACCAAGACGACCGGCGGCGACGGCTGGGCCGATGTGTGGAAGCGCGGCCGCTTCGGCTGGGAGTACAAGAGCCAGCGCAGGAATTTGCGCGCCGCCTATGCGCAGCTGCAGCGCTATCGCCGGCGCTCGAAAACCCGCCCTTGCTGGTCGTGTGCGACCTGCCGGTTCGAGATCCACACCAACTGGACCAACACGGTCAGCCATACCACGAGATCGCGCTCGCCGAGCTGACGCTCCGTCGACCCGCGCAAATTGCTGCGCAAATGGGTCTTCGACGACCCGGAGCAGCTGAAGCCGGGGCTGACCCGGCAGACCTTGACCGAGGAGGCGGCGGCCGGGTTCGCCCGGCTCGCCCAGCGGCTGGCGCCGCGGCATCTCTCGAGCGCCGGTCGCGCATTTCATCAACCGGCTCGTCTTCTGCATGTTCGCCGAGGATGTCGACCTTCTGCCCGGCAAGATGTTCGGCCGCATGCTCGATGGCGCTAAGCGTCGCCGGACGATTTCGAGGCGTGATGGCCCGTCCCTGTTCGCGGCGATGGCGCCGGACGGCCGGTTCGGGTTCGAGCGGGTCCACTGGTTCAACGGCGGCCTGTTCGACGACGACGCCGTTTTGCCGCTGACGGCATCGCGTGCGGTGCGCGATGGCGGCGGCGCGCTCGACTGGGCCGCGATCGACCCCAGCATTTTCGGCACCCTGTTCGAGCGCGGGCTCGACCCCGGGAAGCGCCAGTGGAGCCAGTTGGACGCGCCGGAGCCGACGGCGGCAATCAGGCGATGCTGTTCAAGAACCCGGCCGCAGACCGGGGCGTCGGCATCCACTACACCGACCGCGACGATCATGATGATCATCGAGCCGGTCGTGATCGCGCCGCTGCGCCGGGAATGGGAGCGGGTCAAGGCGGAAATCAGGCAGGCCGACGAAAAGCGCTGCGCGGGCGCGCACGCCGGCCGAGAAGCACCCGGCTCCTGAACGAGGCGCGCGGCCTCTACGGCGATTTCCGGGCGCGCCTCGCCGCTTTCGCGTGCTCGACCCGGCCTGCGGCTCGGGCAATTTCCTCTATCTGGCGCTGTTGGCGTTGAAGGATATCGAGCACCGCGTCGCGATCGAGGCCGAGACCTTGGGACTGGCGCGCGAGTTCCCGCGCATCGGCCCCGAAGCGGTCAAGGGCATCGAGATCAACCCCTACGCCGCCGAATTGGCGCGGGTGACGGTGTGGATCGGCGAAATCCAATGGATGCGCCGCAACGGCTTCGACGTCGGCCGCAACCCGATCCTGAAGCCGCTCGACACGATCGAATGCCGCGACGCGATCCTGATACGCCAGACGGCACCGACAGCCGAGTGGCCGGAGGCCGACGTGGTGATCGGCAACCCGCCGTTTCTCGGCGGCAAGCTGATGCGCAGCTCGCTCGGCGACGCCTATGTGGACCGCCTGTTCGCAGCCTTCGCCGGACGGGTCCCGGCGGAAGCCGATCTCGTGTCTACTGGTTCGCAAAAGCCTGGGAGCGGATGCAGCGAGGGGCGGCTGAAGCGCGCCGGGTCTGGTCGCAACCAATTCGATGCGCGGCGGCGCCAACCGCCGGGTGCTGGACGCGATCGCCGAGCAACGGCGTGATCTTCGACGCCTGGGACGACGAGCCGTGGGTCGTCGAAGGGCGCCGCCGTCCGCGGTCTCGCTGTTTGTTTCGCGCAGCGAAACGATGCGCCGCGGAGGTTCACCTCGACGGGCGAACGGTCGCAGCGCATCAACGCCGACTTGACCGCGAGGCGCTTGATCTCACCGGGCGCGACGGCTAGCAGAGAATCGCGGCATCGCCTTCATGGGCGACACCAAAGGCGGGGCCTTCGACATTCCCGGCGATTTGGCGCGCCGATGGCTGGAGCTGCCGCTGAACCCGAACGGCCGGCCTAACTCCGATGTATTGCGGCCCGTGGATGAACGGCATGGACCTCACCCGCCAGCCATCCGGACGATGGATCATCGATTTCGGCTGGGAGATGAGCGAGCAGGAAGCGGCGCTGTACGAGGCGCCTTTCGCTTATATGCCGTGGAGCACGTCCGCCGCGTCGCGCCAGCAGCTCCGCGAGAGGCGTATCGAAGCTCATTGGTGGCGCCATGTCGAGCCGCGGCCGGGAATGTGGCGGGCGCTCGAAGATCTTCAACGATTTATCGCAACCCCGCGAGTTGCCAAGCATCGGCTGTTCGCTGGCTCGACACGCCGATCGTCCCCGATCACAAACTGTATCGTTATTGCGCCGAGACGACGATTTCATCTTTCGGTATTCTCTACAGTCGATTTCACGAGAGTTGGTCACTGCGCTTGCTCCTGGCACGGCGTCGGAAATGATCCGCGCTATACACATCGGAACGACCTTCGAAACCTTCCCCTTCCCCGAGGGGCTGACGCCGAACATCCCGGCAGCCGACTATGCCGGCGACCCGCGCGCCGTTGCGATCGCCGCGGCGGCGAGGCGGCTCGATGAATTGCGCGAGGCGTGGCTGAACCCGGCCGATCTGGTCGAACGGGTGCCGGAGGTCGTGCCGGGGTTTCCCGACCGCATCGTGCCGGCGAGCCCGAAGGCCGCCCTGATCCTGAAGAAACGCACCCTGACCAATCTCTACAACGAGCGCCCGGCCTGGCTCGACAACGCGCATCGCGCGCTCGACGCGGCGGTCGCCGCCGCCTATGGCTGGCCCGCCGATATCAGCGAGGAGGACGCGCTGGCGCGGCTGCTGGACCTCAACCGCGAGCGCGCCGCGGCGGGGCGCTAGTGCTCAGATGATGCAGTCTCGCCGCACTCGTCATGCCCGTGCTTGTCACGGGTATCCACGTCTTGCCGACGACCGGGGCTGGGTCTTGTCGGATGCGCCGGAACAAGTCCGGCCATGACGATCTTTGGTTGTGGCAGCGATGCATCCCCACCGTATTTTCCACTCTACGAAGCTGAACCGGACAGCCGTGGCCTTGTGCCGGGCATCCACGGAAACCGGCAAGGCTTGTGCCGCGAATCGTGGATGCCCACGGATCAGGTCCGTGGGCTGAAGGCCCACGGGACAAGCCCGGCCATGACGGTTGAGTGAATCTTATGTCTGCGTCGTGAGCACTATCAGCAGCCGCCGGACATTTGGCTCCGCTCTCGTCTTCCCGGCGGATGCCTGGAACCATTTCGGTTGTGGATACCGGCCTGCGCCGGTATGACGGCCCTGCGATCCGGGCCGAACATTCTCTGCGGCATCGGGCGCTTCTCGCCAGGTCGCGACAGGTGACTCTTCTGCGGACGATGGTGCTGGCGCTGGTGTCGGCTTGGCCGCTGGCGGGGATGGCGGCGCCGAGCGCGGAGCTGTGGCCGCGCTGGCAGGCGCATGACGACGCATCGACGGCGCGCATCGACCACAGCGCCTGGGACCGCTTTCTGCGCACCTATGTCCGCCTCGGCGCGGACGGCATTGCGCGCATCCCCTACGGCCGCGTCGCCGCCGCCGACCGTGAGGCATTGGGCCGCGACCTCTCGCGCCTCGCGGCGACCCCGATCAGCGCCTACAGCCGCGCCGAGCAGTTCGCGTTCTGGGTCGATCTCTACAACGAGCTGACGGTCAAGGTCGTTCTCGACCATTACCCGGTCAGGAGCATCAGGGACATCGCGATCTCGCCCGGTCTCTTCGCGTCGGGGCCGTGGGGCCGGAAGCTGATCACGATCGAGGGCGAGGGGCTGAGCCTCGACGACATCGAGCACCGCATCCTGCGGCCGATCTGGCGCGACCCGCGCATCCACTACGCGGTCAATTGCGCCGCCCTCGGCTGCCCGAACCTGCAAGCGGCAGGCGTTCACCGCGGCCAACACCGCGGCCCTCCTCGACCAGGCGGCGCGCGACTACGTCAATAATCCGCGCGGCGCCGCGGTCGCCGGCGGCCGGCTCACCGTGTCGTCGATCTATGTCTGGTACCAGGCCGATTTCGGCGGCGGCGAGCGCGGCGTCATCGAGCATCTGCGGCGCTACGCCCGCCCGGCGCTGGCCGCGGCGCTCGCCGGGATCGACCATATTTCCGACGACCGCTACGACTGGGCGTTGAACGATCTCGGGGAATGAGCGCCGGCGAGGTCGTAGACGAGCTTTGCCGCGGCGATGTCCTCGACCGCGAGCCCGACCGATTTGAACACCGTCGTCACTCCGGTCGGCGCGGGCCTCGCGCCGGCGAAGATCTCGCCGATCTCGGCCTGGATCGCGGCGCCGCGACAGGATCACGTCGCCCGATTCCTTGAGCACCGCCGCGCGCGAGTTGACGACGAGCACATTCGCCATCGCCGGGTCGTCGAGCTCGCGCCAATCGGGCCGCGGCGCGCCGACCGCGACGACAAGGGCGCCCGCTTTCAGCCACGCGCCTTTGAGGATCGGCTCGCGCGCGGCGGTGGCGGTGACGACCACATCGGCGCCGCGGACCGCGGCCTCGGCCGGCATCGCCTTGACGCCGTGCCGCGCGGCAAAGCGCTCGGCATGCGCGGCGGTGCGGCTCCACACGCGGATTTCGTCGAATTTGCGGATCCGCGACAGCGCCTCCAGATGCGCCTGCGCCTGCACGCCGCTCCCGAGCAGCGCCAGAACCCGGCTGTCGGCGGCGGAAAGCCGTTTGGTCGCGGCGGCCGAGACCGCGGCGGTGCGCATTTCGGTGATCAGCCTTCCGTCCATGACCGCCAGCGGCTCGCCGGTGTCGGGCCGGAACAGCACGATCAGCGCCAGATGGGTCGGCAGGCCGGCCTCGGCGTTCCCCGGATAAAAGCTGACGAGCTTTGCGCCCATCGCGTCGGCGGCGACCGCCGGCATGACGCCGAGATAGCGCCTGCCCTCCTCGATCGTCAGCATGTTGCGCACCGGCTGGAGCACCTCGCCGCGCGAGAAGGCCGCCAACGCCTCCTCCATCGCCGCGATCAACGGATCCCAGCGCAGCAGCCGGCGGATCTCGTCCTCGCCCAGAAGCATCACCATCGGCGGCAACCCCAAAATCCTGCGGCGCGATGCGATTGACCGCCGCCCGGACCTCGCAGTCAAGGCGGCGGATTGGGGGATTCCGGTTGACCGGGGCAGACGCGCCGCGTCAGCTTTGCCGGAACGATCGCACCCCCGCCGCCCCGTCGGTCCGTCGCCCTGGAGAACGCGCCATGTCCCTGCCGACCACGCCGGTCGTCCTGATCCTCGCCGGCCTCGCCGCCGCCTCGGCGCAGGCGCAGCTCCTCGGCCCGCGCTGGGAATCGAACATCTCGCTGAAGCAGGACGACATCGACATGATCCACCGCACCGTCGACCAGCAGATCCACGGCAAGGCCGTCGGCGCGACCGCGTCCTGGAGCAACCCCGGCACCGGCAACGCCGGGACCATCAGGCTGTTGAAAAAATACCGGTCGAAAGATCGGCAGTGCGAGACGGTCCAATACACGCTGACGACGACGGCGCGGACGGTTTCTGCCGAGCATTACACCTTCAACAGCTGCCTGCAGCCCGACGGAACCTGGAAGATCTCGTAAGCGCCGGGGAGCGGCGGCGCAGGGCGCGCAGCCCAATGAGGGCGGCCCCGAGCAAGCCGAGGCTTGTCGGCTCGGGCACGACCGTCGCCGACAGATCCTGCAGATCGCAGCGGTCGTTCGGTCCGGGGCAGCCGGTCAGGGTGACGGCGCGCAGCAGATTTCCGGCGGCGTCGTAGACGCGCAACGTCGACGGGTCGTCCTCCACATCGGCGACGTAATAAGACGTTCCGTCAAAGGCGACGCCGCTGAAGCCGAAATCGTCGGTGTTCTGCAAGAAGACGGTCGGGGGGATCAGGTTCCCCGCCGCGTCGAACCGGTTGTACGGGCCCTCGTTGTTGCCCTGATTGGCGACAAAATCGCCGCCGACGGTTTCGAGGCCGGTGCGGCCGAGCGCAAACGGCGCTCCAGGCGCGGTGGGGACCAGGGTGACGGAATCCACCAGGGCGCCGCCCAACGTGTATTTGTACACGTTCTCGCTGGTCGCCGTGTCGCCGGTGGCGGTCAAATAGAGAAAGCCGCCGTCGGTGGCGATCGACCCGATGCCGGTCAGCCTGGTGGCGAACGCGGCGCCGAGATCGGCGCCGCCCGCATTGGTCCGGAACACCACGCCCGAATCGTCGACGCTGTAGAAGATGCTGGAGCCGATGACGGCGATGCCGCGGCCGATATGGCCTTGCGCCGCCGGATTCGGCGCCGGAAACGAATCCATGAGCGCCCCGGTGGCCGCGTCGAAGGCCCGGATCGTCGAACCGCCGCCGGCCGCGTCGTTTGCCCAGACGATTGTGCTCGCCAGAGCCGGCCTCGCCGCCAGCTGCCCGGCAACGAGGATGCCCGGCCGCCGTCGCGGCCAACGGTCCGATCCGCGACGATGAGGACAAAGCGTCGATAAGGCGCATCCTTCGCTCCTGCCTGCCGATATCCGAGCCGCAATCAGGGTTGGGGCGCCGCGGGCGCTCTGTCAACGAGCTCGGCTCCGGGCGCGGTTGCGATCCTTGCTCGCCCACGCGCCGCGGCTTACGCTCCGTTGCGATTGCGACCGCTGCGACAGATGGGGCGATGCGATGATCTGCGATGTCCACGCGCATTATACGCCGAGGAATTTCAGCGAGCTCATGGGGGATCGGTTTGCATCTCCGGTTCATCTGCCGGTCAAGCGCGGAATGGCGCGCCACCCGTTCTCGGATTTGCCGGAGGACATCCAGGGACGCTTCGAGCTGATGGATGCAGCCGGCGTCGAAAAGCAGGTGCTGTCGCCGAACCACCCGCCCTACCTGCCGGACGAGGCCGAGTGCGTCAAGGCGGTGCAGATGCTGAACGACGGCTATGCCGACCTCGCGCACCGCTATCCCAAACGCATCGCCTCCTATGTCATGCTGCCATTGCCGCACATCGACGCCGCATTGAAGGAGATGGAGCGCGGCTTCGACCAGCTCGGCTGCGTCGGCGTCAACATGAACATCAGCTGCCTCAACCGTTCGGTCGCCGAGACCGAGTTCGAGCCGATCTACGCCGAGATGAACCGGCGCGGCGCGGTCCTCTTCGTCCACCCGGCCGGGACCGGCATCTGCTCGCCCTTCATCACCGAATACGGCTTTCGCGCCGCGGTCGGCACCTCGCTCGAGGACGCGACCTTTGTCCTGCACATGATCGCCAGGCAGATCCCGCACCGCTACCCGAACATCAAATTCATCGTGCCGCATCTGGGCGGGCCGGTCCCGATGCTGCTCAACCGGCTCGACCAGCAGGGCCAGAGCCAGAGCGGGCACCCGAACCTCGCCGAGGCGCCTTCCGTCACCGCCAAAAAATTCTATTACGACACCGTGTGCTACGGCTCGAAGGCGGCCTTCGTCTGCGCGCTCGAAGCCTTTGGGCCCGATCATCTGGTGACCGGCAGCGACTATCCGGTCCTGCAGGATTACGAGGCCTACGCCGAGACTTTCGGCTATATCGGGCGGCTCGGCCTGCCGACCGCGGTCACCGACCAGATCCTGCACCACAACGCGCAGAAATTGTTCGGCTTCGACCACTGAAGGAGAAGCGATGAGCGATCAAAAGGACGATCCGGGGCTCGCTCCCCCGGAGGACGCGCCGATCCCCTACATGCAGCGGATCGGCGACTATTATCAGGCGCTGGGCTACGGCGCGCCCTATCGCTGGGCGCATTACGCCGAGGTCCCGTTCCAGCCGCTGACCAAGCCGCTCGCGCAGTGCCGGGTCGGGCTCGTCACCACCGCCGCCCCCTACCAGCCGGGCAAGGGCGACCAGGGCCCGGGCGCGCCCTACAACGCCGCGGCCAAGTTCTATCGGGTCTATTCCGGCGACGCCGCGCTCGACCACGACCTGCGGATTTCGCACATCGGCATCGACCGGGCGCACACCACCGCGGAGGACCAGAACACCTGGTTCCCGCTGCCCGAGCTGCGGCGCTGCGCCGCCGCCGGGCGGATCGGCGAGGCAGCGCCGCGCTTCCACGGCATGCCGACCAACAGGAGCCACCGGATCACCCTGGACCGGGATTGCCCGGAGCTGCTGGCGCGCTGCCGCGAAGACCGGATCGACGCCGCCGTTCTCGTCGCCAATTGACCGGTGTGCCACCAGACCGTGAGCCTGGCCGCACGGCATTTGGAAGAGAACGGCGTCCCGACGGTGGTCATGGGCTGCGCCAAGGACATCGTCGAATATTGCGGCGTCCCGCGCTTTTTGTTCAGCGATTTCCCGCTGGGCAACGCGGCGGGGCGGCCGGACGACCCGCAATCGCAGGCCTTCACCCTGGAGCTCGCATTGCGCGTCCTCGAAACGGCGCCGGCCCCGCGCACCACGGTGCAGTCGCCGCTGCGCTGGCGCGAGGACGCGTCGTGGAAGCTCGACTATTCCAACATCGCGCGGCTCTCGCCGGCAGAGATCGAGCGCCGCCGGCGCGAGTTCGACCGGCAGAAGGAAATCGCCAAAACCGTGCGCGACACCCCGGCGGCGGCGAAGTGAGAACATGTGAGCGCTTCGGCGCGGTGGCCAGACCGTGGCTGCAATGTCGCTGTGCGTGCTTCGAGACGCGCCCGGCGGGCGCTCCTCAGCATGAGGTAAGCTGCTAATGGCATTGATAAATCTCCTCATCCTGAGGAAGCCGCGAAGCGGCTGTCTCGAAGAGCCTGCCCCCGGCGGAAGCGGGGGACGCACGGCGCGTATCCGGCCTCTGCCGGCTCCAACACATCGTGCGAGGAGCCGATGAGCGAGCCCACCCAAAGAAAGCCGTTCGACGGTGTGCGCATCCTCGACTTCACCCGCTATCTGGCGGGGCCGTTCGGCAGCCTCCAGCTGGCGCTGCTCGGCGCCGATGTGGTCAAGATCGAGCCGCGCAGCGGCGACGAGATGCGCCGCACGCAATTGAGCCGCGAGTGGTCCGAGCGCGGCATGGCGCCCGCCTTTATGGCGCTCAACGCCAACAAGCGCAGCCTCGCCCTCGACCTCACGCAGCCCAAGGGGGTCGAGATCGTCAAGCGGCTGGCCGAAGGGGCCGATGTCGTCTGGGAGAATTTCCGGCCCGGCGTCATGGACCGGTTCGGGCTCGGCTGGGAGGCGCTGCGGCAGGTCAACCCGCGGCTCATCTATTGCGCGGTCTCGGGCTTTGGGCAGACCGGGCCGGAGCGGCGCACCGCCGCCTTCGACGGCAAGATCCAGGCGATGTCCGGGATCATGTCGATCACCGGCCACGAGGAGACGGGGCCCGACCCGCGCCGGCTTTGCGCTGTGCGACACGATCGGCGGCATGACCGGGGCCTTCGCCGTCGCCAGCGCCCTCTTTCAGCGCGCCCAGACCGGCGAGGGCCAGCTCGTCGATGTGGCGATGCTCGATGCGGCGCTGGCCTTTCTCGGGCCCCAAATCGCCGAGCACACCGTGACCGGACATCGGCACGGGCTCTTCGGCAACCTCTCGACGACCCGCAAGCCGACCGGCAACCGCTTTGCCACCGGCGACGGCGATCTGATGCTGGCGGTCATGACCGACCGGCAGTTCGGGAATTTGATGAACGCGCTCGGCCGGCCGGATGCGCTCGCCGACCCGCGGTTTGCGGACTGGCCCGGTCGCGGCGAGCATGCCGCGGCGCTGCGCGAGATCATCGAAGGGGCGCTGGCCGGGGCCGACGCCAAGACCTGGGAAGCGCGGCTGACCGCGGCCGACGTGCCGTGCGCCGGCATCTGGTCGATCGGCGAGATCGTGCGCCACCCGCAGATCGCCCATCGCGGGTTGGTGCAGGAGGTGGACAGCGCTCATGGCGCGCTGCGGCTCGCCGGGTCGGGATTTCGCCTTGCCCACGGCAATGGCGGCATCGACCGCCCCCCGCCGACGCTCGGCGAGCATACCGACCAGATCCTGGCCGAGGCCGGCTATGGCCCGGACGAAATCGCGGCGCTGCGGCAGGACCAGATCGTTTAAGCCTGATCTCCGGGCCGGCCGCGCTCGAAGCCGGCCAGCGCGGCCAGCGCCGCCGCGGCGGCGGGCAATTCGTCGTAGACCGGGATGCCGGCCGCCAGCGCACGGATGCGGTAGGCCTGCTTTCTTCTCCTCGATTTCGGGCTCGCCGTCGGAGCGCAGCACCAGGACCAGGTGCGCCTGCCCCGGATGGCGGCGGGCGGCCTGCAATGCCGCCTCGATCAGATTGCCGAGCATGTCGGTCTGCGGGTAGTCGAGCACGACCGGCATGTTGATGTGCATGACGACGGCGTCGGCCTCGCCGTTGGCGAGGACCGCCTCGAGGATGTGTCCCGCCGCCTCGGCGTTGTTGCGGCGCAGGATGTTGGCCGGAACATCGATCGGGTTGGCGACGCTGGACCCGGCCGGCAACGCCAGCCGACGCAGGGCCGCCGCGGTCGCCGCGCCGAAGCCCGCCACGTCGAGCCCGCAGCGGGCGAAATAATCGGCCGCGAGCACGCTGGCGCCGCCGCCATTGCCGAAGAGCGCCACGCGCCGGGTCGGGCGCTGCGGCCGCGGCGTCAGGGTCTGAAAGGCGAGGAGCGCGTCGACAAAGGCGTCGAGCGTGTCGACGAGCGCGGCGCCGGTCTGGCGGGCGAGCGCCGCCCAGATCCGATCGTCGCTGGCCAGGGCCCCGGTATGCGACAGCGCGGCGCGCCGGCCCTGCCGCGAACGGCCGCCCTTTAAGAGCACGATCGGCTTTGCCGCGCCCGCCATCAGCTCGAACAGGCGGCGGCCGTCCTTGGCATCCTCGAGATAGAGCCCGACCACCCGCGTCTGCGGGTCGGCGAGAAAGAATTCGAGGAGGTCCGCGGCGCCGAGATCGGCGCAGTTGCCGACCGTCACCACGCCGCTGAAGCCGAGCCCGCGGCGCCTTCCGCGGCGCATCGCGTCCATCGCCAGCCCGCCGCTCTGCGATGCCACCCCGACCGGGCCGAGCGCTGCCGGCATGCCGCCGATAAAGGTCAGCCGGCCGCGCGGCGAGTGGGTCGCCGAGGCAGTTGGGTCCGAGAAGCCGCATGCCGCCGTCGCGGGCCGCCGCGGCCAGCGCCGCTTCGAGCGCGCCGCCGCCTTCGGCCTCGGCAAAGCCGCTCGACATCACCTGCGCGATGCGCACGCGGCCCGCCGCCTCGCGCAGCGCCGCCGGTACTTGGGCGGCGGCGATCGCGACAAAGGCGTAATCGACCGGCTCGGGCAGCGCCGCCAGCGAACGGCAGGCCGGCAGGCCGTCGACGATATCGGCGCTCGGGTGGACCGGGTAAATCTTGCCCTCGAACCCGTATTCGCGAATATGCCGGATGAAGTTGTTCGCCGGCGCGCCGCCGCCGGTCGAGGCGCCCAGCACCGCGATGCTGCGCGGCGCGAACAACGGCGCGAAGCGGTCAAGCACGCCCCCACCGTCCGGCTGACGCGGGTCCCTCCCTCCCCCGCTCGCGGGGGAGGGCCGGGGTGGGGGCGTCGCCCGCAGCACGATGCGGGCGTCGGCAGCAACCGCGCCGGCGGCAGACACGATCAGCGGGTTGATGTCGATCTCGGCGATCTCGTCGGCGAGCGCCGGGAGCAGCCCGTCCGGGCCGCCGAGGCGCATCAGCGCGTCGACGATCGCATCCTCGTCGGCGGCGATCCCGCCGCGGGCGCCGCGCAGGACCGCGCCGCCGCGCAGCTCGCCGATCATCGCGCGGGCGTCGCCCGGCCGCAGCGGGCAGATGCGGAAGACGGTGTCGCCGAGGATCTCGACAAAGACGCCGCCGAGCCCGAGCATGACCACCGGCCCGAAGCGCGGGTCGCAGACGCCGCCGAGAACCAGCTCGTGGCCCGGCGGGGCCATCTCCTCGACCAGAAAGCCGTCGACCGCCCGGCCGGCGAGCGCCGGCGATCCCAGCATCGCCGAGCGAGCGGATTCGACGGCGCCAGCATCGGCGAGCCGGAGCGCAACGCCGCCGACATCGCTCTTGTGCAGGATGCCGGGGGCGATCAGCTTTAACGCGAAGGGCGGTGACAACCCGGCGATGGCGGGGCCGACCGGCTCCCGCAGGCCGATCCGCGCCGAGCGCGGCGCGGCGATGCCCCATTGCGCCAGCACCGCTTGGCGGCAGGCTCGTCGAGCGCCGTCCGTCCGGCTTCACGCGCCGCCCGGATCTGCCGGGATCACCCGAGGATCACGGCGACATCGCCCTCGGCGATCGGCTCGCCCTCGGCGACCAGGATCTGCACGACCACGCCGTCGCCGGGCGCCAGCAGCGGGATCTCCATCTTCATCGATTCGAGGATCAGCAGCGGCTCGTCCTCGGCCACCCGGTCGCCGATCTTGACCTCGATCTTCCAGACCGACCCGGCAATCTCGCTGCGCACCCGTATTTCCGCCATGCTCTTCCCTTCGTCATCCCGCCGAGGATTTTCGGATGCGCGCCCGTGAGTTGATGACCCGCCGCGCAGCGCCGCTTCTGCAGCGAATCGGCAGCGGAATCTATCCAACAGGTCGAATATCCCGTTTTGCCCCGCCGCGCCGGCGGCCGCGGCCCGACACCTTCTTCGAGACCGCACCAGCCGGCGTCGGACGCAGAATATAAGATCGTCCGTTTTCCGATGAAGAGGTCGACTCTGATGGCTCTCTACGAAATGCGCACCTACACGCTCCGCGTCGGCGCGATGGCCGAGGCTGTGAAGCTCTACCAGGAGCTGGGATTTCCGGCGCTCCAGCGGGGCGGCCAGGACAAGAAGCTCGTCGGCTATTTCCAAAGCGACACCGGCACGATCAATCAGCTCGTGCATCTGTGGAAGTTCGACGACGACGCCGACCGGCGGGCGCATTGGGCGGCGGTCTTCGCGAACAAGGATTTTGTCGAGGGCTTCGCCGCGAAGTTCCGCCCGTTGCTGATGACCCAGGAGGTGAAGCTGCTCCACGCCGCGCCGTGGGGGCCGCATCCATAACGGCAGGCTCCCGACGTTTGGCGCCTGCCCATCTCACCGTCATGCCCGCGGAAGCGGGCAACCAGGGCGACGAGCCGCAGCGCATGAGGCTCTGGGTCCCCGCTTTGCGCAGGGCGCTCCGGGAAACGACGTCCTGCCTCCGCCGCGCCTGCCTCCGTGGATGGCCGGATCACGTCCGGCCATGACGATCGCATTGGCTCTCACGCGGGGACGACGAAAAAGGCTATGGGACGGCGCCAGCGTCAATAGCTGGTCGGCCAGTTGCTTAAGAGATGGCGGCCGATGCCGCCCGACAGGCGCGAGCGGTGGATTTCGAGCGCGGCGGCGAGCCAGGCGCGGGTGTCGCGCGGGTCGATCACCGCCTGCGCCTCGTAGAGCTCGGCCAAGGCCCAGGCCGAGGTGTCGCGGGTCAGCTCGGCCAGGAGCTCGCGGTAGCGCTCGGGGTCGTCCTCCTCGCGCACGCCGTAGAGGACGTTGACCCCGACGGCCGGGTCCATGAAGCCGAGATCGGCCGAGGGCCAGCAGGCGACCTCGTCCGAGTTGCGGCCGCCGCCCATGTTCAGATAGGCCTGCCCGTAGCTCTTGCGCAGGATGACCGAGACCTTGGGCATCGTGACCAGGGACAGCGCGTTCATCCAGTTGATGATCCGGCCGGGCGCGCCGCGCTTCTCGCCTTCGAGCCCGATCAGAAAGCCCGGCTGGTCGACCAGGATCACGACCGGCAGGTTGAACGCGTCGCACAGCACCAGAAAGCTCGTAATCTTGCGGCAGGCGTCGACATCGATCGCGCCGCCCTTGTAGAGCGGGTTGTTGGCGACGATGCCGATGCTCCGGCCGTCGAGCCGGGCGAGCGCCGTCACCGCCGAGCGGCCGAAGCGTCCCTTCAGCTCGAAGAGGCTGCCCTGGTCGACGATCGCCGCGGCGACCTTGCGCATGTCGTAGACCCGGCTGCGCGCTTCCGGCACCAGGTCGAGGATCCGCGCAGAGGCCTCGTTGGAGCCCGGCGGCACCGGCGCGGCGGGCGGCGGCTCGTTCTGATGGCTCGGCAGGTAGGACAGAAAGCGCTGCACCGCGTCGAGCGCCTGCGCGTCGGTGTCGACCGCGAGGTCGACGAGGCCGGTCGTCTCGGCGTGCAATTTCCAGCCGCCGAGCTCCTCCTCGTCGACCGGCTGGTTGATCGCCAGCTCGGTGACCCGTGGGCTCGCGACCGCCATCGTCGCCCCTTTGCGCATGACGACGAAATCGGACATGCAGGCGTACCAGGTCGACGAGCCGTAGCAGCGGCCGAGCAGCGCCGAGGCCCAGGGCGTCTGCCGAAACCGCTGATATTCGGCCGGGTCCTGGCCCAGCATCGCGCGGCCCGGCCGCGCCCATGCGGTCGGGCATCCGCGCCCCGCTCGACTCGCCGAGAAAGACGAAGGGCAGGCCGCGCGTGTTCGCCACCTCCTTGACGTGGCGGATCTTCTTCATGTTGATCACGCTCGACGAGGCGCCGAGCACGGTGAAATCGTTCGACACCACCGCGACCGTGCGCCCGGCGATGCGGCCGAAGCCGGCGATCTTGCCGTCGGCCGGCGTGCGTTCGCGCATCTCCGGCCGGATCGACGCCGCGAACAGCCCGGATTCGGTGAAGCTGCCGGGGTCGAGCAGCAGGTCGAGCCGCTCGCGGGCGTTGAGATTCCCCTCGGCGCGGCGGCGCTCGACCCTCTCCGGCCCGCCCATGCCGAGCGCCTTTTGCCGCCGGCGCTCCAACTCGGCGATCGTCTCGTCAAACGGCATGCGTCGGCTCCTTACACCCCGCGCCTTCTCCGCCGCGAGGTTGCGTTCCCTCCCCTGCAAGCCGAAGAGGGAATGCCGGACTGAGGTCAGAAGTTCCCCCCGCCTGCGGGGGAGGGAACACAGCACCGGCGTACGAAGCTCCTAGTTGATCAGACTCAGACACAGGATTCACTTGGTCGTCATGGCCGGGCTTGACCCGGCCATCCCCGCTCAGCGGCATGGCCGCGCCGGTTTCCGTGGATGCCCGGATCAAGTCCGGGCATGACGGTTGAAGAGCGGTGATGAATCATCTGAATGGGCCAGAGCACTAGTTGATCAGCCCGTAGAACTTGCCGGCGTTCTCGCAGGTGATCTTGCGCACGATTTCGGGCGCCAGGCCGGCGAACTGCTCCTCGATGTATTTCGCGGATTCGGGCCACACCCCGTCCGGGTGCGGATAGTCCGAGCCCCACATCAGGGTCTCGACCCCGATGTCCTCGACCAGCCGGGCGCCGATCCGGTCGTATTGGAAGGTGGCGCGGCACTGACGCCGCCAGTATTCGCTCGGCTTCAATTTCATCAGGTCGCGAAAGCGGTCCTCGAACTCGAAATCCATGCGGTCGAGCGCGTAGGGCAGCCAGCCGATGCCGCTCTCGCCGAACCCGACCCGCAGGTTCGGATAACGCTCCAGGACGCCGGCCCCGATGATCGCGGCGACGATGTTTATCAGGTTCATCTGGAAGCCGGCGACGCTGGTGAACTGCGCGGCGCGGCGCAGCTGCCCGGTCAATTGCGCGCGCCGGCTCGCCGGCGTTGCCGGGAAGGTGTGGAAATGGAGCGGCAATTGAACGTCGTTGACGGCCTTCCATAAGGGCTCCCAGACCGGGTGCCACATCGGCTCCATGTCCCATGAGCACGACAGCTCGAGCCCCTTGAGGCCCAGCCTGGCGACGCGGTGGACCTCCCTCGCCGCGGCCTCGATGTCGCCATAGGGCAGGCAGGCGAGCCCGATCTGGCGCTCGGGATGATGACGGCAGAAATCGCGCAGCCAGTCGTTGTAGATGCGCAGCATCTCGTTGGCCGCCTCGTGGTCGCGCACCCGCGAGGCGACGCCGAGGATGCCGAAGATGATTTCGGCGTCGACCCCGTCGCGGTCCATGTCCTCGATCCGCCGGTCGGGGTCGCCGGGGCGGCGCACGCCTTTCCTGCCGTCCTCGTAGAGCCCGGTCTCGGCCATCTTGTCGACGCGGTAGTTCGCGCCCGGGACGAACTTGCCGCCGACCGAGCCGACGCCGCCCACGAGCCCCATATCGACCCCGGCCCTGGTCAGCCAATGCGGGCCGTCCGGGCCGTCCTCGACAAAGGGCATGCGCTCCTTCAATTCGCGCTTCGCCTCGGCAACGAACAATTCCGGCGGCAGCCACGGCAGGTCGAGGTGGCAATCGGCAGAGATTCTGTTATACTGCATAGTGTCTTCTCCGCACCGGCGTCATCGGCGACGCGCCCGGCGATCCTAGCCGCCGACGCCGCCAAATGGCCATGCGCGCGGGATCAGGCGCAGCGCAGATCGGCCGCGAGCGCGAGGGCTGCGTTGCGCGCCCCGGCCGAATTGAGCCGGACGGCAGGCGCTCGGCACGGCCGTTTCTCACGCTGGTGATCGTAACGTGGTTAAGAACAAGTTTCGATCGAGGAGGCCCCCACGATGCCGAGATTGCTTCGCTTGGCTCGCAATGACCGAGGCGTTCCCTGCGCATTGCGCGGAGCTTGGCGACGAAGCCATCTCGATCGGACGATCCAGCCCGATAGAAATCCGCTGTAACACCCTTGCCGTAACGACATGCCGCGATGACCACACGCCGCGGGGAACCGAATTTTGTCGAAACCGGCGCGCCGCCGCTGATCGCCGACGCGCCGGCGAGCGCCGAGGAGGTCGGGGACTTCCGGGCGGCCCTGCTCGCCAAGCTGACCGCAGCGGTCGGCAAGGATGCGGCGGCGGCGACCGAGCGGGACTGGTTCGTGGCGACCGCGCTCGCCTTGCGCGACCGGGTCGTCCACCGCTGGCTCGCCGACGAGCGGGCGAGCCGGGCGCAGGGACGAAAGCAGGTCTACTACCTCTCGCTCGAGTTCCTGATCGGGCGGCTGCTCAACGATGTCGCCGACAACCTGCGGCTCAGCGAGGTGGTCCGCACCGCGCTCGGCGACCTCGGCGTCGATGTCGACCGCATCCGCGCCGCCGAGCCCGACGCCGCCCTCGGCAATGGCGGCCTCGGCCGGCTCGCGGCCTGCTTCATGGACAGCATGGCGGCGCTCGGCATCCCGGCCTGCGGCTACGGCATCCGCTATGACCACGGGCTGTTCCGCCAGGTCATCACCGACGGCTGGCAGCAGGAGCGCCCGGAGCAGTGGCTGTCGTTCGGCAACCCGTGGGAATTCGAGCGGCCGGAGGCGGTCTACGATGTCGGATACGGCGGCCGGGTCGACCGGCCGGGCTCGTCCGACGCGAGGTCGCGCTCGGCCTGGCGGCCGGACGAGACGATCCGGGCGGTCGCCTTCGACACGCCGATCGTCGGCTGGCGCGGGCGGCGCGTCAACGCGCTGCGGCTGTGGTCGGCGCGCGCCGCCGACCCGCTGCGGCTCGACATGTTCAACAGCGGCGACCATGCCGGGGCGCTGGCCGAGCAGGTGCGGGCCGAGGCGATCTCGAAAATCCTCTACCCGAGCGACGAGGCGCCGTCCGGACGCGAGCTGCGGCTGCGGCAGGAATATTTCTTCGTCTCCGCCTCGATGCAGGATTTGGTGCGGCGGCACATCGGCGCCTACAGCAGCATCTACGCGCTGCCGCAGCAGGCTGCGATCCAGCTCAACGACACGCATCCGGCGATCGCCGTCGCCGAGCTGATGCGCATCCTGGTCGACCTGCGCCATGTCCGCTGGGAACCGGCGTGGCGGATCGCCCAGGCCGTGTTCTCCTACACCAACCACTCGCTGTTGCCCGAGGCGCTGGAAAGCTGGCCCGTGGCGCTGCTCGAGCGCCTGCTGCCGCGGCATCTCGAGATCATCCGCGCGATCGACGAGGACCACCTGACCGCGGTCAGGACGCGGGGCGAGGTCGACGCCGATTTCCTCGCCGCGGTCGCGCTGATCGACCCCGCGGATGGCGGGCGGGTGCGGATGGGAAACCTGGCCTTTCTCGGCTCGCATCGCGTCAACGGGGTGTCGGTGCTGCATACCGAGCTGATGCGCCGGACGGTGTTCAGCCAATTTCACCACCTCTATCCCGACCGCATCATCGACAAGACCAACGGGATCGCGTTTCGGCGCTGGCTGCACCAGGCGAACCCGCGCCTGACCGAGCTGCTGTGCGCGGCCTGCGGCGTCGAGGTGCTGGACGACCCGATGGCGCTGCGCCGCCTCGTCGAGCAGGCGGACGACGCGTCGTTGCGGGAGCGGCTGGCCGCCGTAAAGCGGGCCAACAAATCGGCGCTCGCCCGAATTGTCCGCGAGCGGCTGGGGCTGCGCATCGACCCCGGCGCCCTGTTCGACGTGCAGGTCAAGCGCATCCACGAATACAAGCGCCAGCTCCTCAACCTCTTGGAGACGATCGCCCGCTGGCGGGCGATCCGGGCCGAGCCGGAGCGGGACTGGGCGCCGCGCGTCAAGATCTTCGCCGGCAAGGCGGCGCCGAGCTACGCGCAGGCGAAATTGATCATCAAGCTCGCCAACGACGTGGCCGCGATGGTCAACGGCGACCCCGCGGTCGGCGACCGGCTCAAAATTGTGTTTTTGCCGAACTACAATGTCAGCCTCGCGGAAATCGTGATCCCGGCGGCCGATCTGTCGGAGCAGATCTCGACCGCCGGGACCGAGGCCTCGGGCACCGGCAACATGAAGCTGGCGCTGAACGGCGCCCTGACCGTCGGCACCCTCGACGGCGCCAACATCGAAATCCGCGAGCGGGTCGGCGAGGACAACATCTTCATCTTCGGCCTGCGCGCCGAGGAGGTCGCCGCACGGATCCGCGACGGGCTCGACGGCGACGCCGCGATCGCCGCATCGAGGGACCTCGCCGAAATCTGCGCGGCTATCCAGAGCGGGTTGTTTTCGCCCGACGACCGGGGCCGCTACGAGACGCTCGTCGACCGGCTGCGGCATGGCGACCGCTACATGGTCGCGGCCGATTTCGCCGCCTACCGCGACGCGCAGCAGCGGGTCGACGAATTGTGGCGCGCGCCCGCCGGCTGGTCGCGGGCCGTCATCCTGAACATCGCCGGGATGGGCTGGTTCTCCTCCGACCGCACGATCGCCGGCTACGCCCGCGACATCTGGGATATCCCGGTCTGAAAGCAGTGGCTGCGGGAGTCAGCGGTCCGAAATGGCGAGTGGCGCGCCAATGAGCCTTCCGTCACCCTCTGAGGTGAATGAAAGCGCTCTGAGACTGGCGGCGCGTCTGTTTGATCGAAGCCGTGATTGAGCCAATGACGAGATTGCTTCGCGGAGCCTGTCCTCGGGCGGCGCAGCGCGCCGACCCGTGGGCTCGCAATGACAGAAGTTGCCCGCGTCATTGCGAGTTTCCCACCGGCCTGTGGCCGACCCGCCCGGGATGAAACCGAGGCGGCGCCCGGAGCGGCCCCCCTCACCCTTCCCTCTCCCCCCGATCGGGGGAGAGGGTTGAGCAGGGTTGGCGAGGCGAACCCGAGCCTTACCCGGAGCTGGGTGAGGGGGGCTGCCCACCGCCGAAAGCATCTCTGTTTCTTGTTAGGAGTATCCGCGACGAAGCAATCTCGATCGGACGATGCCCTAAAGGGGGTCATGGCGAGCGCTGAGGCTTGGCGCCGCCCGGCGGCGGGGCGGTGGTGCGGCGGGGGGCGATCGGCGCGGCGCGGAGCGCCGAAAGGTCGATTTCCGGCATCGGCTGGTCGAGGGCGCTCAGCACCGAATTGGCGAGCTCGTTGCAGTCGCGGAAGCTGCGGCGCAGCCACTGCCGCCAGTTCTGCAGGCCGCCGCTGGCGTGCAGCTCGAACGCCGATTCGCGGCCGTCGAGCGCCGAGGAGACGTGGTCCCAGGCCAGCTGCAACAGGGCCGCGCGTTGCAAGGCGGTGTAGCCGCCGCCGCCGAACGCGTCTTCGAGCCCCGATTTGAGCTCGGGCGCGGCGAGGTCGCGATCGGACGGCGCCACGACGAGCGAGGAGCCCGGCACGATCCGCAGGATTTCGGAGAGGCGCGGGCGGGCCTTGAACAGCGCGATGCCGCCGGCCGCCAGATGCGCGTGGTCGGGGAAAGCATATCCCGAAGCGGTGAAGTCGGGGTCGCGCTCGGCCGCCGTCAGGCAGCTGCGCACGGTCTGCGCCGCGGCCATCAGGTCGATCAGGTATTCGATCGTCGGCGGGTTTTCCCGCAGCCCCATGGCGTCGGTCAGCGCCAGCGCGAGGCCGAGGGTGAACTCGGCCTTGGCGAGCCAGCCGTAGAGGTGATGCCATCTGAGCCAGCGCGGGATCGCCTCGGGCGACGGGTCGACAAAAAAGACGCGCTCCCACGCCACCGGCGTCTGGTCGAGCCACATCTGGCCGTCGAGCTCGTCGAACCGGCTGGAGAGCGGCGCCATGAAGGGGTTGCTCTCGCGCGCCGCGGGCTTGCGGCACAGAATCGTGACCCCGGGCGCATTGGCCGCCACGATAAAGCTCGCGCGGCGCCCGCCGATGTCGACCCCTGAGAGCGCACCGACATAGATGTCCTCGGCAAAGGCCGGGCTCGTATGCATGCCGAGCCGGCCCGACAGGACCACCCCGGAACCGGTCTCGCGCACCAGCTTCAGGGCGACGCGCTCGGCGGGGTCCGGACGCAGCCGCTGGCCGATGATCGGCGCGCCGCCGCAATAGGTCAGGAACCGCCCGGTGCGGGCGATCAGGTCGCGATAGGCGAGCGCCTCGGCGCTGTGCGCGGGCGCGGCGTCGAGGGCCTGGGCCGCGGTCAGCACGCCGAGCGCGATCAGATTGCCGTAGGCCGGGGTGTGGGTGATGTTGCCGGCGCTGAGGAACGTGGTCTTGGCGAAGGATCGGCCCATGCCGACCAGATCCTCGGCGCTTTTCGGCGCGACACAGCCCCACGGCACACGCTCGCCGGCGGCCTCGTAGGGCGACAGCAGGGTCTCCCGCCAGGCCGGATCGCGGTGGCGGTCGTACCAGAGCGCGTATTCCTCGACCATCGCACGGGTCGCCCAGTGCGTCGTCACGTCCTCGACCCGGCCCTCGCCCATGACCCAGACCCGGCGCCCGTCGCGCAGCGCCTCGCGGTACTCCGCCCCCGTTCTCATTTGCCGCGATCCCGCGAAAGCCAGCCCGATTGGAGGCTTGCGCAGCGGCGGCGAAAATGCAACACGGCTGGGAGGGATAAAAAAACGAGGGAGGCGGGGATGGCGGAGGCGGCTCTGTCGGCCACCGAATCGGCGCTCGAAAACCAGCCGCTCGGCGGCCTGCAAATCCGGGTGGCGGCGCTTTGCGCGCTGATCCAGATGTGCGACGGCTACGATGTGGGCTCGATCGGCTGGGCGGTGCCGTCGCTGACCCACGCCTGGAGCCTGCCGCCGTCGGCGTTCGCCGTGGCGTTCCTGTGGTCGAACGTCGGGGTCATGGCGGGGGCGCTGGCCTCGGGGCCGATCGGCGACCGCCTCGGGCGCAAGCCGCTGCTGCTGGCCAGCGTCGCGATTTTCGGGTTGGCTTCGCTCGCAAGCGCGTTTGCCGGCTCGCTCGGCATGCTGAGCGCGCTGCGCTTTTTCACCGGGGTCGGGATCGCCGGCGCGTTCTCCGGGACGACGGCGCTGACCGGCGACTACACGCCGCAGCGCCTGCGCGCGACGATGATCATGGCGACCTTCACCGGAGCGCCGCTCGGCGGCTTTGTCGGCGGTCTGATCGTCGCCGCGCTGCTGCGGCATTACGCCTGGCCGGTGATCTTTGTGCTGGGCGGGCTGTTCCCGCTGGCGCTGCTGTTGATCACCGCGGTATGGCTGCCGGAATCGCCGCGTTTTCTCGCCCGCAAGGCGAATTTGTCGCCGCGTCAGGCGGCGCTGCTCCGGCGCCTCGGCGTTGCCCCGGGGCGGGCCGGGCATCCCGTCGACATCGCCCGCGAAAACCCGGTCAAGATGCTGTTCGGCCGCGGCTTTGCGCTGCAGACCGTGCTGTTGTGGATCATCTTCTTCTGCAGCCTGCTGAACCTGTTCCTGTTTGTCTTTTGGCTGCCCGAGGTGTTGCACCTGACCGGCATGACGCCGCCGCAGGCGGTCTTCGCCTCGACCCTGATCCCGTTGGGCGCGATTTTCGCAGTGCTCTATCTCGGCCTGCTGATCGATCGTTTCGGCCCCGAGCGGGCCTTGGCCCTGCATTACGCCGCGAGTGCTGTGTTCGTCGCCGTGATCGCGCTCGCCGCCCTGTCCTATCCGATGCTGCTGGCGGTGCTGTTCCTCGCCGGCATGACGATCATCGGCAGCCAGACCGGGGCGAACGCGGCGTGCGGCGCGCTCTACCCGGCGCGCATGCGCACCAGCGGCATCGGCTGGGCGCTCGGCATCGGCCGCCTCGGCGGCATTGCCGCCGCCCCGCTCGGCGGCTTTCTGTTGGCGCGCGGGCTGCCGCCGAAGCAGATTTTCTTGAGCGCCTGCTTTTTCGCGCTGGTGGCCGCGGTGGCGACGGCATTGCTGGCGCTGCGCGGCGCGCGCGCGACGCCGCTGTCGGATCAATCCGCCGTGGTCTGAAGCGACTGCCGCCGCGAGGGCCGGCGCATCGACAAGCGCAGATCGCGGCGGCGTCGGAATTCTTGACATCCGGCCGATGTTCGATAAACGCGGCTGAATCAGCCAGCTAGAGAAATCACCGGAGCCGGCAGTGTCGGAATTCTTTACGCTGCCGCCCAAAACCCACCGCCATATTCATGATTCTGAATGAGTTTTTATTTCGGCATTGGCCTTGCATAGAATTTTGGCGACTGCGCAGCCATCTGAGAGCAGTTGTAAGGTTATTGTAATGGGAGCCGGACTGAATGTTGTCAAAAAGCAAGTTGCTGATCGCTGCCTCTGCGCTGTTCGCCATTGCGACCGGCGCCGAGGCCAGCATCATCCCGATCGGTTCAGCCCTGAATTTCGGCGGCACAAACCTGCCCGGCGCCTGCACGGACACCACCTGCTCTGACGCTGTGACCTTCGGCTCGACGCCGGTGCTGATCGATGGCGGGGCGCTGACCCTGTCGACACAGCAGGTGGCGACGGGGCCGAACGGCGAATGGGACGTGTGGAACCTGTCGACCACCAACGGCGGCCCCCTGGCCGGCGACATCAACGCCGGCTGGAACCTTCGCATGGACTATTTGCTCAGCCAGCCGGTGATCTTCGACGCCGTTGTCGATCAATGGACGGTCAACGGAACCCCGGTCAGCCCGCTCTCCAATTTCGGCGGCATCTGCTGCGCGTTGCCCTCAAACCCGAGCCCGGTTTCGGGGGAAGCCTATTTCGCCAGCGGCTTCAGCGGGCCGCTTGCGGCCGGGGTGCAGACCGGCTGGCAGCAGATCTTCGTCAATCCCTACAACTTTGTTTCAGCCGGCGGCATCGACCCGAGCACGGCGAACGACTTCCACTTCGGCTTGCACTTTACCCTGCAGACCCCGGTTGCGACGCCCGAGCCGGGATCGCTGCTGCTCCTCGGCGGCGGGCTCTTCGGCCTCGCCTTCCTGCGCCGCCGCCGGCAGCATTCGTAAGCCAGCCGAACGGGAGGGCCGGCGCGTCCGGCCCTCCCGCAAGCCCCGACGACCCAGTCGCGGTACGACCCGGCCGACTTCGAGGTTCCCGACTTCGAGATGGATCACGCGCGCGGGGTCGGCCGCGGCTCACGCGGCGCGCACCCCCCGGGCTTCACCACCCGCCGCGAGGAAGCGGGGTCGCGCAGCAGCCGGTCCGGCGGCCGGATCGGCCGACGCACGAGCTCGCCGCCGCAATTGGGGCAGCGGCCGCCGAGCACGTCCTCGGCGCAATCGCGGCAGAAGGTGCATTCGTAGGAGCAGATGCGGGCTTCGTGCGAGTCCGCAGGCAGATCGCGATCACAGCATTCGCAGCCCGGCCTCAATTCGAGCATCTCACCCTCCCCTGCCGATGCGCCCGCATTCTGCGCGAGACGGTTGCCATCGGCGAGCGGCTTTCGCTATGAGGGGCGGCCCTTAGCCCGCCGACAGGAGCCCGACACGATGCCCGACACGACGCCGGCCCGGCTGATCGCGATGTCCGGCAGCCTGCGCAGCGGCTCCTATTCGAACGCGGTGCTGGAGACCCTGCGCGACAGGTTCGCCGCACGCGCCGACATCGCGATCTGGGATCTGCGGCCGATCCCGCTCTATGACCAGGATTTCGAGGGCGAAAAGCGGCCGGCGCCGGTCAAGGCGCTCTTGGCGGCGATCGCCGACAGCGACGGCGTCGTGCTGTGCGCGCCCGAGTTCAACCACAGCATTCCGGGCGTCCTCAAAAACGCGCTCGACTGGGCCTCGCGGCCGGCTTTCGCCTCGGTCATGGCGTACAAGCCGGTGGCGATCATGGCGACCTCGCGCGGCCCGCTCGGCGGCGCCCGCTGCCTCGAGCATCTGCGTATCGCGCTCGATTCGATGATGTCGCGCGTCGCCCTGGCGCGCGAGGTGATCATCACCGCCACCGCCGACAAGATCAGCGAGGGCCGGCTTATCGACGAGGCCTCGCTCGGCTTCGCCTGCGGCGCGGTCGAGGCGCTGCTGCGCGAGATCCCGATGTGGCGGGGCCACGACGCCGCGACATAGCCCGACACAGGAAGCGTCGATTGGGCCGCGCGGCGGGGGTCAGCCGGGGTTCGAGGCCGGCTTTTCGTTGACGCAGCGCAACAGCTTCCAATAGCCGAACAGGTTGCTCGGCCGCACCTCGCGGATCGACAGCCGGCTCTCCCGCCGGAACGCCTCGAACGGGAAATCGGCGTCGAAGCCGATGTGGCGGGCGAGATGCTCCAGCCGCTTTTCCATCAGCCGCAGCAGGAAATTCTCGCTGGTGAAGTGGTTGACCACGACGATCGTGCCGCCGGGGATGCACACCCGGCGCATTTCCGCCGCGAACCGCGCCGGGCTCGGCACCACCGAGGCGACGTAGAGCGCCAGCACCGCATCGAAGGAATTGTCCGGGAAGCTCAGCTCCTCGGCATCCATGACGTGCAGGCCCTCGACATGCGACAGGCCGAGGCGCGCCGTCCGGCGCTTTGCCTTCTCCAGCATCTCGGCCGACACGTCGATGCCGCTCACCCGCGAATCGGCGCGGAAATGCGGCAGCGACAGGCCGGTGCCGACGCCGACCTCGAGGATCCGCTGCCCCGGCCGATCGTTGGCGATGCGCACGGCCGCCTTGCGCCCGGGGTGGAACACCGGGCCGAAGACGATATCGTAGGAGCCTGAGAACAGGCGATAGGTGCGGATCGTGTCCTGCAAGTCCATCAGGTCGCTTTCGTCATTGCCGTTGGGACCGGCGCGGCAGGCGCGCCGGCAAGTGCGTTAACTAATCTACCCCCGGAAGGTCGCGCACGCTACGCTCTCCTCGCGCGCGGCGATAGGCCGGCGATAGGACCTTGCCGCGCAACGCGCTCCGCCGCGGGGCCGGCCGCCGGCCCCGTTGCCGACCCGTCCGCCGCCGAGGTTTTCAGATCAGGGTGATTCGGTCGGCTTCAAGGCCCTTCTTGCCCTCGACGACATCGACCCGGACCCGCTGGCCCGGATCGAGCGCTTCGAGGCCGCTGCGGCGCAGCGCGGTGATGTGGACGAACACATCCTTGCCGCCGCCGTCCGGGGAAACGAACCCGTAGCCCTTGTCGGGCTCGAACCATTTGACCGCGCCCTCCATCGTCGTGGCGGCCCGCGGCCCGCGGCGCTCGAACCCGCCGGCCCCGCCTTGCGGCGCTCCGGCGGTGCTGTTGTCGACGTTCAAGACGCTGGTCACCAGCGGCCCTTTCGCGCCGGCGCTGACCTCGCAGACGATCGAGGCGCCTTCGCGGACGTCCTCGTAGCCGGCGCGGCGCAGGATCGCCATCGGCAGAAACGCGTCCTGCGAGCCGTCGGTCGGGGTGACGAACCCGAACCCCTTGCTGGCGTTGAACCACTTGACTTTGGCTTCGACGCGCTGACCAGGGGGCATGTCTTCGCGGAAGAAGCCGGGGCGGCGGTCGTACATGGGTCCTCTAACCGTGAGATTGAATGCGGCGAGCGCATGGAACGTCGAATCATAGCGTAAAATTGTCGCACCGCGCCAGCCCAGACATCATGCCGGCGGCGCCCGCCCTTCCCCCTCTCGCCGGCCGCCGCCGCCCGCCCTATCCGGCGTAGGCGACCAGCCGCTGGTTCTGCTCGCCGAGGCCCTCGACCGAAAGCCGCACCCGATCGCCGGGCTTCAGGAATTTCGGCGGCTTGAAGCCCATGCCGACCCCCGAGGGCGTCCCGGTCGGGATCACGTCGCCCGGCAGCAGGGTCATGAACTGGCTGACATAGCTGACGATTTCGTCGACGCCGAAGATCAGGTCGGCGGTGTTGCTGTTCTGACGCCGCTCGCCGTTGACCTCGGTCCACAGCGCCAGCCTGCCCGGATCGGGAACCTCGTCGGCGGTGACCAGCCACGGGCCCATCGGGCAGAAGGTGTCGGCGCTCTTGCCCTTGGTCCACTGCCCGCCGCGCTCGATCTGAAACTCGCGCTCGGACACGTCGTTGACGACGCAATAGCCGGCGACGCAGCGGCGCGCGTCGGCTTGCGAGACATGGCGGGCGAGGCTGCCGATGACGATGCCGAGCTCGACCTCGTAGTCGGTCTTGCGCGAGCCCTTCGGGATCGTGACGTCGTCGTTCGGGCCGCAGATCGAGGATATCGCCTTCAGAAAGAAGATCGGCTCGGAGGGGATCGCAGCACCCGCCTCCTGCGCGTGCAGACGGTAGTTGAGCCCGATGGCGACGATCTTGGACACCGAGCCGACGCAGGGGCCGAGCCGCGGCGCGCCGGCGACCGCCGGCAGGCTCGCGGGGTCGAGGCGCCGCAGCCGGTCGAGCGAGGCCGGGGTCAAGGGCCGCGCCGTCGAGGTCGCGGACATTGCCGGAAAGGTCGCGGATCGCGCCGTCGCGATCGAGCAGGCCCGGCTTTTCCTGGCCCGGCGGTCCGTAGCGAAGCAGCTTCATCTGGCGCCTCCTGTCGGATGTCAAAGCGTGAAACCGCCGTCGATCACATGGATCGCGCCGGTGGTGAACGAGGATTCGTCGGAGGCGAGGTAGACGGCGAGCGCCGCCACCTCCTCGGCCGTGCCGAGCCGGCCCAGCGGCTGGCGGTCGACAAAGCCGCGGCGGGCGGCCTCGGCCCCGCCGACGACGCGCGCGCCCTGCGCGGCGATGCGGTCTTCGAGCGACGGGGTCTCGATCGTGCCCGGGCAGATCGCGTTGCAGCGGATGCCGGCGGCGATGAAATCGGCCGCCACCGATTTGGTCAACCCGATCACCGCAGCCTTGGTCGCGCCGTAGACGCAGCGGTCGGGCGCGCCTTTGACCGAGGAGACGGTCGAGGCCATGTTGATGATCGAGGCCCCGCCGCGCTCCAGCATCTTGGGCAGAAACGCGCGGATCATCAGGTACATCGAGCGCACGTTGATGGCGAAGGACGCGTCCCAGTCGATCGGCGCCGCGTCGAGGATGGTGCCGTGATGGACAAAGCCGGCGCAGTTGAAGAGCACGTCGAGCGGCCCCAGCTCGGCGGCAAGCGCCGCGATCGCGTCATCCTCGGTCACATCGAGCCGCCGGGTCGCGATCAGCGCGTCGGCGAGCGGCGCCAGCCTGTCCTCGGCGATGTCGGTCGCCAGCACGCTCGCGCCCTCGGCGGCGAAGGCCAGCGCCGTCGCCCGACCGATGCCCTGGGCCGCCGCCGTCACCAATGCGCGCTTGCCTGCGAGCCGTCCCGCCATCGCCGCCCGCCTTCATCCTGCCCGACGCCGGGAAATTGCCACGCCCGGCGCATGCCTGTAAATCGGTTGGCGGATCGGCGCGCTCGGCGAGGATGACGGCGCGGCCGCGCCACGGCCGGCGGCAACCCCAGCCTCGCCGGCCGCCCGCCCTTGAATGGACTTAGTAAGATGGGCTCTGCGATCGATCGTCCGTTGCCGGATTTGCTGCCGGAGACCCCGGACCCGGCGGTCGTCGCCTTTGTCGCGCGCTGCGGCCTGGCGGCGCAGGGCGGCCCCGAGCCGCGCTTCGAGCGGTTGCCCGGCGGCGTCTCCTCGGACATCTGGCTGGTTCGCGCCGGGGATGCGCGGTTTTGCGTCAAGCGCGCGCTGCCGCGGCTGCGGGTGGCCGCGGACTGGCGGGCGCCGATCGAGCGGAACGCCAAGGAGGCGGCCTGGATCAAGGCCGTCGCCGCCTTCATGCCGCAGGCCGTCCCGCCGCTCCTGGCCGAGGATCCCGCCGCCGGGATGTTCGCGATGGGGTACCTGCCGCCCGAGGCCTACCCCGGCTGGAAGGAGCAGCTGCGGCGCGGCGCGGCGGCGGCGGCCACGGCCGAGGCGGTCGGCCGGCGCCTGGGGCGCATCCACAGCCATTTGGCGCGCGCGCCCTGGGCGGCCGCCGAGTTCGCGACCGACGCGACCTTCGAGGCCATTCGCCTCGAGCCCTATCTGCTGGCGACGGCGCGCGCGCATCCCGATCGCGGCGACGTCCTGCGCCGCCTCGCCGAGACGACGGCGCGCACCCGGCTCAGCGTGGCGCATGGCGACGTGAGCCCGAAAAACATCCTGGTCGGGCCGGACGGGCCGGTCTTTATCGACGCCGAATGCGCCTGGTTCGGCGACCCTGCCTTCGACCTCGCCTTCTGCCTCAACCACCTGCTGCTCAAATGCCTGTGGGCGCGGCAGGCGGCGCAGCGCCTGCTGGTTTCGTTCGATGCGCTGGCGCGGGCCTATCTTGCGCTCGTCGATTGGGAGCCGGCCGAGGCGCTCGAGCGGCGGGCCGCCAACCTGCTGCCGGGGCTGCTGCTGGCGCGGGTCGACGGCAAATCCCCGGTCGAATATCTGACCGAGGACAGCGACAAGGACACGGTGCGCCGCGCCGCGCGGTCGCTGCTGGCGCGGCTGCCCGATCGGCTTTGCGAAATTCGCTCGCGCTGGGCGAACGAAATAGGCCGCCGCGCGCGCCTGGAGACCCGGCCTTCAGGCGCTCCCCGGGTCTTGTGAGGGAGCCTCGGCGCCCCTCGTTGCGGGGCGCGGGCCGGCGCCGGAGCGGCGGTCACGGCCGCAGCACCAGCCCCTCCTGGGCGACGATGGTGCCGGGGCGGGCGGCGTCGGCGTCGGCGGCGACCCGGTCCATGAAAGCGTCGTCATGGCCGGGGTCGTGGTGGAAGACGACCAGGGTGCGGACCCCCGCCGCATTGGCCAGGCGCACGCCCTCTTCCCAGGTCGAATGCCCCCAATCCTTGTGGGCCGGGAACTCGGCGTCGGTGTAGGTGGCGTCGTAGATCATCACGTCGGCGCGGTCGATCAGGCCCAGCACGTTGGCGTCGCGCTCTTCGGGCCGGTGCTCGGTGTCGGTGATGTAGGCGACGACCTTGCCGCCGTATTCGATCCGGTAGCCGGTGGCCCCGTTGGGGTGGTTGAGCGGCGCGGTGCCCAGGCGGATCCCGGGGTGCGGGGCGAGCGATTCCCCGGCGGCGAAATCGACAAAGCTGATCTTGGCCGTGAAGATCCCCATCGGGATCGGGAACAGCGGCGCGATCATCATGCTGTTGAGCACCGCCTCGATGCCCATGCCGTTCAGATGCCCCGCCCAAATGCGGATCCGGCTGCGCGCGTCGTAGCACGGCGCAAAGAACGGCAGGCCGCAGATGTGGTCGAAATGAGTATGGCTGTAGAACAGGTCGAGATCGGCCGGCTGGCCGGCGCGCACCAGCTCGTTGCCGAGCAGGCGAAGCCCGGTGCCGCCGTCGAAGATCATGCGGCGATCGCCGCACTGGACTTCGACGCACGATGTGTTGCCGCCATAGCGCACGGTGTCCGGGCCCGGGCAGGCGATGCTGCCGCGCACGCCCCAAAACCGCACCGTGCAGTCGCGATGGACCAAGGCCGGTCCTCGTCCTCTTCATCCCCCGCGCCCGATTATCGTCGAAATTCGCAAGAAAAGCTATATGTCGCCGGCCGGTTCCCGGGCCGGCTCGCAAACATTTTCGGGATTTTCTCCTAAACCTTTCGTTAACTGTTTGGCGCTAAGACGGGTCTCGCCCCCCAACCGGACGGAGAACCGGTCATGTCCCCCTCCGAATATGCCGCCGCCGAATATGCCGCCGCCCTGGCCGCGTTCCTGCGCAAGAGCTCCGTCACCCGTTGCCCGACGGTATGCGTCGTCCCGACCCGCGCGAGCGTCGCCGAGGCCGACCGCGCCGCCTACCGCGACTATGTCGCGGCCAAGGAAGCCGCCCGCCGGGAAAGGCTGAAAGCCTTGCAGCCGGTCGTGCGCCAATGGCCGTGGCCAGCGCCGACGCCGTAGGGCAAAGTCGGTGTCGGGGCGGACGATCGAGGAGGCCGCGGTGGATGCGCCGATCGAGGCTGGCGAAATTTCGGCGCGGTGCTGCGTCGTCGGCGGCGGCCCCGCCGGGATGATGCTGGCGCTGCTGCTCGCCCGCGCCGGCGTCGATGTCGTCGTGCTCGAAAAGCACGGCGATTTCCTGCGGGATTTTCGCGGCGACACGGTCCACCCCTCGACCCTCGAGGTCATCGCCGAGCTGGGCTTGCTCGAGGACTTCCTGCGTCGCCCGCACCAGCGGGTGAGCACGCTGGCCGCCCAGATCGGCGATGACCTGCTCCAGGTCGCCGATTTTTCCCATCTGCCGACGCGCTGCGGGTTCATCGCCCTGATGCCGCAATGGGATTTCCTCGACTTCCTGGCCGGGGAGGCGCGCCGCCACCCGAATTTTCGGCTGCGCATGGCGGCGGAAGCCGTCGCGCTGATCGAGGACGGGGGGCGCGTCGTCGGGGTTCGGGCGAAGACCCCGGACGGCGAGCTCGCGGTCCATGCCGACCTCGTCGTCGCCGCCGACGGCCGCCATTCGACGGTGCGGGAAATGGCCGGCCTCGAGATCATCGACATCGGCGCGCCGATGGACGTGCTGTGGCTGCGGCTGTCGCGCCATGCCGACGACCCCGCCCAGATCATGGGCCGCATGGATGCCGGCCGGGTGTTTGTGATGCTCAACCGCGAGAGCTATTGGCAATGCGCCTTCGTCATCCCGAAAGGCGGGTTCGACGATGTCCGCCGGCGCGGGCTCGACGCCTTCCGGGACGAAATCGGCAGGCTCGCGCCGTGGCTGCGCGACCGTGCGGCGGAGATCGCCGACTGGTCCGACGTGAAGCTCCTGACCGTCGCCGTCGACCGCATGCCGGTCTGGCACCGCCCCGGCCTCTTGTGCATCGGCGACGCCGCGCACGCGATGTCGCCGATCGGCGGGATCGGGATCAACCTCGCCGTCCAGGACGCGGTGGCCGCGGCCAACATCCTGGGGCCGCGGCTCAAGCAGGGCGCTGCTTCCGACGACGATTTGCGCGCCGTCCAGCGGCGGCGGGAGTTCCCGACCCGCGCCACCCAGCAGGCGCAGGTGTTCATCCAGAACCGGGTGATCGGCCGCGTCCTGAAAAAGACCGGGCCGCTGCGCGCGCCGCTGGCGGTGCGGCTGCTCGACCGCTGCCCCTATCTGCGGCGGCTGCCGGCGCGGCTTGTCGGCATGGGCGTTCGCCCGGAGCATGTCGCCACCCCCGCCGGGGGATGAGCCCGCCGGGCCCTGCCGCGAGGCGGAGATCGCCACGCCGCGCGCCGCGCTTCGAACCAGGACGTGGGCGACATTCAGGCCGCTGCGGGCGGCGCCGAGGCGCGGTTTCCGCGCCAGCGCGCGGGGCATCGCGCCAACCCGATCGAAATCTGCTCTAATCGTGCTCCGACATCATCGAGGAGCGTGGGATGGGCGAGGAGGATCTGCGCCGGGCAGCCGCCGGGATTGGGCTCGACCTGACGCCGGAGCAGCTGGCGCAATTCGGCCGGGCGACGGCGCTCGCGCGGCGCCTCGCCGATCTGGTTCCGCACGACCCGCCGCTCGCCGAGGAGCCGGCGCTGACCCTGCGGCTGCGGCGCAGGGCGCCGCGATGAGCGCCGACCTCGCCTATCTGGGGCTCGCCCGGGCGGCGGAGCTGATCCGCCGCGGCGCGCTGTCGCCGGTCGAGCTGACCCGCGCGCTGATCGATCGCATCGAACGGCTCGATCCGGCGATCAACGCCTTCCTGCGGCTCACCCCCGAGGCGGCGCTCGCCGACGCGAAGACGGCCGAAGCCGAAATCGCCGCCGGCCGCCGGCGCGGCCCGATGCACGGCGTCCCCTACGCGCTCAAGGACATCATCGACTATGCCGGGCTGCCGACGACCGCGCATTCCAAGATCCTGATCGACAATTTCGCGACGCAGGACGCCTTTGTCGCCGCCCGGCTGCGGGCGGCGGGCGGGGTGCATCTCGGCAAATTGTCGACCCATGAATTCGCCATCGGCGGCCCGAGCTTCGACCTGCCCTGGCCGCCGGCGCGCAACCCGTGGAGCCGCGAGCATTTTCCCGGCGGCTCGTCGAGCGGCGCCGGGGCCGGGCTCGCCGCCGGCTTTTTTCCGGCAGCGCTCGGCACCGACACCGGCGGCTCGGTGCGCAACCCGGCCTCGATGTGCGGCATCGCCGGGATGAAGCCGACCTATGGCCGGGTCAGCCGGCGCGGCGTCACGCCGCTCGCGCAATCGCTCGACCACATCGGGCCGATGACCCGAACCGTGCGCGACAACGCCATGCTGCTGCAGGTCATCGCCGGGCGCGACCCGCTCGATCCGGGCAGCGCCGACGAGCCGGTCGACGATTATCTTGCAGCCCTCGACGCCGGGGCGCGCGGGCTGCGGATCGGGGTCGTGCGGCATTTCTACAGCGAGGATTGCGCGGCGCATCCCGAGCAGGCGGCGGCGATCGAAGCCTCGCTCAGGGTCTGGCGCGACGCCGGCGCGGCGATCGAGGATGTCCGGCTGCCGCCGCTGCAGGCATGGAATGCGCCGACCCGGGTGATCATCGCCGCCGAGGCCTTCGCCGTGCACGAGCGCTGGCTGCGCGAGCGGCCGGGCGATTACGGCGCCCGCGGGCGCGAGCGCCTGCTGCAAGGCGCTCTGCTGCGCGCCGCCGACTACATCCAGGCGCAACGGGAGCGCAGCCGCCTCACCCGTGTGCTTGGCCGACGCGATGCACGGGCTCGACGCGCTGGTCACGGTGTCGAGCTGCGACCCGGCGGCGCGGCTCGACGACGACGCCGGGCTCGCCCGCACCTACGAGCGCCAGGCGCGCATGCCGTTCAACCTGACCGGCTATCCGGCGCTGGTAATCCCGGCCGGCTTCACCCGCCAGCCGCGCCTGCCGCTGTCGCTGCAGATCGTCGGCCACCCGTTCGAGGAGGCCATGGTCTACCGCATCGCCCAGGTTTACGAAAACGCCACCGGCTGGGTCGACCAGCACCCGCCGCTCGACGGTTAGACTGCCGCAACCGTCAGGTGGCGCAGATACGAGCTCCAACCGGCGCTCGATCCGATCGAGACGCCCGTCGATACGGTCCATGCGGGCCGACATTGCCGCCATGTCGACGCGCTTAAGGTCCTGCATATCCCCAGCAGGCGGTCGACCTTCTCGTCGATGCGGCGGAGATACACAAGGACAAGGTGGTCGGGCTCATCAGCCATCGGAACTGCTCCGCTCCTGCTCTAATCGCCGGCGCGCACTGTTCTATACAGACGCGTCGTCGGGCGAAATACCAGCAGGCGCCGGTGAACCTAGTGCTCAGGCGCATTCAGATGATGCCGTCTCGCCGCCCTCGTCATGCCCGGCCTTGTCCCACGGCTGTCCGGCATGGTTTTTGCTCAAAGGAGAGCGAGCTGATTGGGGTTGATCGGGACAGGCTGATCCGGCTCAAGCAGCGCACGCAGATCGCGTTTGTGCATCAAATTGGCGCGGATCAGGCGGGCAAAGGCAAGGGGGCTGGTCACGGCCGTTTGGCTCGCCTGGGCCAGGCGCAGCAACAGGAAGCTGATCAGAGCGACCGCCACTTGAATTCGAACCGCGTTCTCGGAGGCGCCGCAGACCCCGGCGGAGAAGCGCGCCCACCGCGCGCTGCGTCCGCTCAGCGCCAGCGAGGTCGCATCGATCAGATAAGTCGTGCCCTCCAGCTTGCGGCGCAGCCCCCGATGCGCCCGCTTGACCACAACCGCGAGCAAATCGGCGAACAACGCGCTCGACCGATGGGCATTGGCATCGGCGAGGCTCGACCGGCGAACCACGCCGATCCCCAAATGATAGAGCCGGGTTTGATGGCTGCTCAGCCCGATCGCGATCTCGCGCAGGCTGACCGCGCCGGAAAGCTGGGCATAGATCATCGCCACCAGCTGTGTCTTGGCGGTGAACCCGCGCTGGCGCTGGTCGGCTCCGTGGACCTCGACCAGCCGCTCAAATTCGCCCCAAGGAAGATGCTTCAGCACAGTGTGAAACACGGTATTATGGTGTCGCACGGCATTGTCCCCTTTCGTGTCCTGGAACGTCGCCAACGTCCAAACACGAATACATACAGTGCCGTGCCACCCGTAAAGCACAAAATGTGCCGGACAGCCGTGGCACAAGCCCGGCCATCCACGCGCCCCGCGCCGGCGTTTGGAAGACGTGGATGCCCGTGACGAGCACGGGCATGACGATCTAGAGTTGTGATCGAACCCCAGCTTCACAACCGATTTCGGCGAACCGGACAGCCGTGGGACAAGCCCGGCCATGACGGTTGAGTGAATCTCATGTCTGCGTCTGAGCACTAGAGCTGTTTTCGATTGGATTGCGCGATCTGCTCTGCTGTTCGTGTAAGAAGAACGGATGTCATTGCGAGTTTCCCACCGGCCTGTGGCCGACCCGCCCTGGATGAAACCGGGGCGCGGCGCGGGATGGGCTAAGCTGGTACGGCCGTCGGATCGAGGTCGGCGCTCCCTGGTGCTGGAGAGCCCGGTTGCGAGTTGGACCCGCGGAGCCTCGAAGACCCCCACTGGCGCCGAGGGCGGCAGCGCCCCGGAGCAGGCTTGTTAGATTTCGTTTTGTTGGAGGCCCCCACCCCGGCGGCATGGCTGAGGAGGAGACGGCATGGAAGTGATGCATCCCCGGGTGGCTGGATTGGACGTGCATAAGGAGACGGCGGTGGCCTGCGTACGGCTGATGGCCGGCCGCAAGCCGACACGGGAGTGCCGGACTTTTGCGACGACGACCGAGGGTCTGTTGGCGTTGCTGGCATGGCTGACGGCGAGCCGGTGCACGCATGTCGCGATGGAGGCGACCGGGGTGTGCTGGACGCCGGTGTGGAAGATCCTGAGCGAAGGCAATTTCACTCTGATCGTGGCCAACGCGGCGCACATCAAGCAGGTGCCTGGCCGCAAGACGGACATCAACGATGCGATGTGGATCGCCGATCTGCTGGCTTGCGGGCTGATCAGGGCGAGCTTTGTTCCGGAGGAAGACATCCAGGAGCTGCGCTCGCTGATGCGTACGCGCAAGCAGCTGGTGCGCGAGCAGACGCGGCATGTTCAGCGCCTCGAAAAGACGCTCGAAGAGGCCAACATCAACCCCGGATTTAATCCGGGGGACCTGATGGGGGTGAGCGGTCGGCGGATGATCGAAGCGATGATCCCCACGGGTCAAGCCCGTGGGCTGAAGGCCCACGGCGAGCGCAACCCGCATCGGCTGGCCGCCTTGGCCAACCGCACCATCAAGGCCTCGCCGAAAGCGCTCTACGATGCCCTGCATGGCCGGCTGCGCGAGCAGCATCGTTTTCTGCTCAACCTGCATCTCCAACAATGGGATGCGATCGATGCGGCAATTCGCCAGATCGATCAGCGGGTCGCCGAGCAGATCGAACGCATGGATGGGGCGGCGACCGACCGGCAGCCGCCCTTTCGCGAGCTGATCCTCCACCTTTGTGCGATCCCAGGCGTCAGCTCCCTGTCGGCGACTACGATCCTTGCCGAAATCGGCCGTGACATGAGCCGCTTCGCCACGGCCGGGCGCCTGATCGCCTGGGCCGGGCTGTGCCCGGGCCAGAACGAGAGTGCCGGCAAGCGAAAATCTTCGCGCCTGCGCCGCGGCGCTCCCTGGCTGAAGACGATGCTCGTGCAATGCGCCTGGGCCGCCAAACGCGCGAAGAACAGCTACTACAGCGCACAGTTTCATCGGCTGCGTAGCCGGCGCGGACCACAGAAGGCAATCTGCGCCGTCGCCGCATCGCTGCTCACCGCCATCCACCACATGCTCAAATCTGGTGCGCCGCATCGCGACCTCGGCGCCGACTACTTCGACCGCCGCACCCCGGAAGCCAAGGCCAAACGTCTGGTCGCCCAGATCGCCAGGCTCGGCTTCGAGGTCAAACTCCAGCCGCTCGCCCATGCCGCCTGATGCCCCGCTCCACCCAATCGCACCGCACCTTCCGTCAGGTTTCTTGTTAGGAGCGCCGCGACGAAGCAATCTCGACGGCACGAGCGATGTCGGCCCGAGATTGCTTCGCGGAGCCTGTCCTCGGGCGGCGCAGCGCGCCGACCCGTGGGCTCGCAATGACAACATGGGGCCGCGTCTAATTCTCTATAAGCGTTGCAAGCGTTGCGGCGTGAGCCGGCGGCTCGGCGAGACCAGCTCGTCCTGGGCGGCGATCAGCGCCAGCTCGCCGCCGCCCGAGCGCAAAGTCGCCTCGACGACGCCGTAGACCGCGCCGATCGCCAGCGCCAGCGCCTCGGGCACGGGCTTGCCCTTGAGCCGTGAGGCGAGGAACAGGGCGGCGACCGCGTCGCCGCAGCCGGTGGCCTCGATCGGCAGGCGCGGCGTCTCGACCGCCCACGCGCCCTCGGGCGAGACGGCGACGGCCGCGATCCTGTCGGCGGCGGGCTCGAGGCTGGTGGCGAGGACGACGCTCGGGCCGCGCCGGCGCAAGGCTTCGGCCGCCGTCGCCGCCTCGGCGAGGGACGCCGCCGGGCAGCCGGTCAGCCATTCCAATTCGAAACGGTTCGGGGTCGCGATGTCGGCCAGCGCCAATGCGCGGTCGCGGTAGAATTCCGGCACCCCGGGCTCGACATACCAGCCGGCGCCGAAATCCCCCATCACCGGGTCGCAGGCGAACATGGCGCGCGGGTTCGCCTGCTTGACCCTGGCCACGATGTCGAGCAATACCGGCCCGGTCTCGGGGCCGCCGAGATAGCCCGACAGCACCGCATCGCAGCGCGGCAGCAGGCCCAGTTCGGCGATCCCCTCGAACAACGCCGCGATCTCGGCCGCCGGCACCGCGCCGCCGCGCCATTTGCCGTAGCCGGTATGGTTCGAGAAGGCGACGGTGTTGAGCGACCAGGTCTCGCAGCCGAGCCGCTGCAGCGCAAACAGCGCCGCGCTGTTGCCGACATTGCCGCAGGCGACCCAGGATTGAACCGAGAGCACTGTGGGCATGTCAGCCGGGATGCGCGCCGATGCGGTCGAAGACGTGCTTGATGTCGAGAAAGACGAGGACCCCGCTGACGACGAACAGCCCCAGCCCGGCGGTGTGCATGCTGCCGCGCTCCCAGGCATGGGCGAGGAACAGGCCGGCCAGCCCGATGACCACGAACAGCGGGATCGCCAGGGTGAGGTTCTTCATGTCGCCGACCAGCAGGAACTCGCCCCATCCCGCGCCGCCGCCGTCGAGGGTATGCTTCAGCCGCAGAAAGGCCAGCGCCACCGCGCCGAGGATCAGCAGCATGCCGCAGGCGTAATCGCCGGCCGCGGCGCCCTCGCTGGCGAAGAAGGCCCCGACCGCCACGAGCAGCCCGAGGATCGCGAACTGCACCCAGAAGCCGAGCCACGACCAGAAGCCGCGCGCGGTCTCCCCGGATGTCGGGCCGGTCTCGTCCATGCCATCACCTCCAGCCGTGGCGCCGCGGCTTGCCGTCGGCGCCGTCTCCACCTCTGATATAGTCGAAGACACCCCGAGGCCCGCCATGATTCGCCCCCGCCGCAGCCTTCTGTTCATGCCCGGCTCGAACCCGCGCGCGCTGGCCAAGGCGCGCAGCCTGCCGGCCGACGGGCTGATCTTCGATCTCGAGGACGCGGTGGCGCCGGCGGCCAAGGAGGAGGCGCGCGCGAAGGTCGCCGCGGCGCTCGCCGAGGGCGGCTATAGCGGGCGCGAGCTGGTGTTGCGCGTCAACGCCCTCGACGCGCCCTGGGGCCGGGCCGACCTCGCCGCGGCGGCGGCGATGCCGCTCGACGCGGTGCTGCTGCCCAAGGTCGAGCGCCCCGACCAGGTGCGGCTGGCGGCCTCGCTGCTCGCCGCCGCGGGCGCGCCGCGGCTGGCGCTGTGGGCGATGCTGGAGACACCGCTCGGCATCCTCGACGCGCGCCCGATCGCCGGCGCGAGCCCGCTTCTCGCCGCGCTCGTCCTCGGCGACCGCCGACCTGACGAACGAGCTGCACGCGTTGCACACGCGCGACCGCCGGCCGCTCGCCACCGCGTTCGGCCTCGCCCTCTTGGCCGCCCGCGCGCACGGGCTGGCGATCCTCGACGGCGTCCATCTCGACCTCGCCGACGACGCGGGCTTCGCCGCCGCGTGCCGCCAGGGCCGCGAGCTCGGCTTCGACGGCAAGACCCTGATCCACCCCAAGCAGATCGCGGCGGCCAACAGCGCCTTCGCGCCGAGCCCGGAGGAGATCGCCGCCGCGCGCCGGATCATCGCCGCGCATCAGGCGGCGGCCGCCGCCGGCCAGGGCGTGACCTTGGTCGACGGCCGGCTGGTCGAGGCGCTGCACGCCGAGAACGCCCGCCGGCTGGTGGCGATCGCCGAGGCGATCGAGAGGATCGCATCGCGCGAGCCTCCGTTGACACCTCCCGGCGCCGGGGTCTAAGTCACACGCGCCGCGCCGCGGTCGATCCACCCGCCGAGGATGTCAATGCCGGGACCGTTCTGATGGGATCTGCCGATCGGCCGCTCTCGCCGCACATTCAGATCTACCGCTGGCAGCTCACCTCGGTGCTCTCGATCCTCCACCGCGCCGCCGGCGTGGCGCTCAGCGCCGGCGCGATCCTGCTGGTGTGGTGGCTGGCCGCCGCCGCGTCCGGGCCCGACGCCTATGAGCAGGTCCAAGGGTTTCTCGGCTCCTGGCTCGGGCTGCTGCTGCTGTTCGGCTGGACCGCCGCGCTGTTCTACCATCTGTGCAACGGCATCCGGCACCTGGTCTGGGACACGGTTCACGGCTTCGACCTCAGAACCACCTATATCGGCGGCTGGGCCGTCGTCGCGGCGACCACCGCGCTGACCCTGGTCGCCTGGATCGCCGGGATCTCCCACTGGGTTGATTGACATGGCGGCAACGCGGATGCGCTCGCCGCTCGGCCGCGCGATCGGCCTGGGCTCGGCGAAGGAAGGGGTCGAGCATTGGTGGCTGCAGCGCGTCACCGCCGTGGCGCTTGTGCCGTTGAGCCTGTGGTTCGTGATCGCCGTGATCCGGCTCGTCGGGGCCGACCTCGAAACCTTCCAGGACTGGGTCGGCCGGCCGTTGCCGGCGATCCTGCTGGTGCTGCTGCTGATCGCCGCCTTCTGGCACGCCGGGCTCGGGCTGCAGGTGGTGATCGAGGATTATGTCCACGCCGAGCTGGCCAGGCTCGGCCTCGTGATCGTCGTCCGCCTCGCCTGCTTCGCCCTCGCCGTCGCCGGGATTTTCGCGGTGCTCGCGATGGCGCTCGGCGGCGCGAGCTGATCGGGAGCCGCGCGCATGCCGCCTGCCTACCCCATCATCGACCACAGCTATGACGTCATCGTCGTCGGGGCCGGCGGCGCGGGCCTGCGCGCGACCCTCGGGACAACCATGGCGGGGCTCAAGACCGCCTGCATCAGCAAGGTGTTTCCGACCCGCAGCCACACCGTGGCGGCGCAAGGCGGGATCGCCGCAGCGCTCGGCAACATGAGCGCGGACGACTGGCGCTGGCACATGTACGACACGGTCAAGGGCTCCGATTGGCTCGGCGACCAGGACGCGATCGAATACATGTGCCGCGACGCAATCCCGGCGGTGATCGAGCTCGAGCATTTCGGGGTGCCGTTCTCGCGCACCGAGGACGGCCGCATCTACCAGCGCCCGTTCGGCGGCCAGATGCAGGATTACGGCAATGGCGACATGGCCAAGCGCGCCTGCGCCGCCGCCGACCGCACCGGCCACGCGATCATCCACACGCTCTACCAGCAGAGCCTGCGCCACCACGCCGAGTTCTTTGTCGAATATTTCGCGCTCGACCTGATCACCGACGACGAGGGCGCCTGCCGCGGCGTCATGGCGTGGTCGCTCGAGGACGGCTCGCTGCACCGCTTTCGCGCGCATGTCGTGATCCTCGCCACCGGCGGCTACGGCCGCAGCTATTTCTCGTGCACCTCGGCCCACACCTGCACCGGCGACGGCAACGCGATGGTGCTGCGCGCCGGGCTGCCGCTGCAGGACATGGAGTTCATCCAGTTCCACCCGACCGGGATCTACGGCGCCGGCTGCCTGATCACCGAGGGGGCGCGCGGCGAAGGCGGCTATCTGACCAACGCCGAGGGCGAGCGCTTCATGGAGCGCTATGCGCCGCACGCCAAGGATCTGGCCTCGCGCGACGTGGTCAGCCGGGCGATGACGATCGAGATCCGCGAGGGCCGCGGCTGCGGGCCGGCCAAGGACCACATCCTGCTGCATCTCGAGCATTTGACGCCGGAGCTGCTGCACCAGCGCCTGCCCGGCATCTCGGAGACGGCGAGGATCTTTTCCGGCGTCGAGGTGACCCGCGAGCCGATCCCGGTGCTGCCGACCGTGCATTACAACATGGGCGGCATCCCGACCAATTATCACGGCGAGGTGCTGCGGCCGACCGAGAGCGACCCGGACGCGACCGTGCCCGGGTTGATGGCGATCGGCGAGGCGGCCTGCGTCTCGGTGCACGGGGCCAACCGGCTGGGGTGCAACTCGCTGCTCGACATCGTCGTGTTCGGCCGCTCGGCCGGGCGCCGCGCCGCCGAGCTGGTGCGCCCGGACAGCGCGCACAAGCCGCTGTCGCGGACCGCCGGCGAGGAGGCGATCGACCGGCTCGACGCGGTCCGCCATGCCAAGGGACCGCGCAAGACGGGCGAGATCCGGCTCGACATGCAGCGCGTGATGCAGAGCAACTGCGCGGTCTTCCGCACCGCCGAGGTGCTCAAGGAAGGGGTCGACAAGATCGACCGGGTGGCCGACAGCTTTGGCGAGCTCGGCATCTCCGACCGCTCGATGATCTGGAACAGCGACCTCGCCGAAGCGCTCGAGCTCGAAAACCTGCTGGAGCAGGCGGTGGTGGCGCTGCATTCGGCGGAAAACCGGACCGAGAGCCGCGGCGCCCATGCCCGCGAGGACTACCCGGAGCGGGACGACCGCAACTGGATGAAGCACACGGTCGCCTGGCTGAACGGCGACGGCGGGGTCAGGCTCGGCTATCGCCCGGTGCACCTTTACACTCTGTCGAACGAGGTGCAGGCCTTTCCGCCCAAGGCGCGGGTGTATTGATGCAGCCGGACATGAAGCTCGGCAACGCGATGCGCAGCTCGTCATTCCCGCGGAAGCGCAGGGCTGTCCGGGGAAATATTGGTCTGCGATCTACGCGCGTTGGGTGTCGGCCGAAAACAATTTGGGGTCGTCTTGCCCGGCCTTGTGCCGGGCATCCACGTCTTGCCTTCGGACGCCGGAAGGCGTGGATGCCCACGGATCAAGTCCGCGGGCTTAAAGCCCACGGGCCAAGCCCGGCCAAGACGACTTTCGCATGGTTCGATCCGAGATCAAAGCCTGCCCGGCGCGCAGCGGGCGACGGTACCGCCTCGCTGCCGCGCATATCGTTTCCGCTCGAATACTGAGACGATCGATGGCCGAATTCAGACTGCCGCCGAACTCGCGGGTCGGCGCCGGAAAGACCGTGCCGGCGCCGGCGGGCGCGACCCGGACCCGCGAGTTCCGGATCTATCGCTGGAACCCGGACGACGGCAAGAACCCGGTCCTCGACAGCTTCACGATCGACCTCGACCGCTGCGGCCCGATGGTCCTCGACGCGCTGATCAAGATCAAGAACGAGATCGACACGACCCTGACCTTTCGCCGCTCCTGCCGCGAGGGGGTATGCGGCTCCTGCGCGATGAACATCGACGGCGTCAACACGCTGGCCTGCATCAAGGCGATCGCCGACATCAAGGGGGCGGTGCGGGTCTACCCGCTGCCGCATCTGCCGGTGGTCAAGGATCTGGTCGGCGACCAGACGCATCTGATCGCGCAATACCGCTCGATCGAGCCGTGGCTGCGGACCGCCAGCCCGCCGCCCTCGGACCGCGAGCGGCCGCAATCGGTCGAGGAGCGCGACCGGCTCGACGGCTTGTGGGAATGCATCTTGTGCTTCTGCTGCACCACCGCCTGCCCGAGCTGGTGGTGGAGCGGCGAGCGCTATCTCGGCCCGGCGGTGCTGCTGCAGGCCTACCGTTGGCTCGCCGACAGCCGCGACGAGGCGGCCGGCGAGCGGCTCGACGCGCTCGAGGACCCGTTCCGGCTCTACCGCTGCCACACGATCATGAACTGCACCCGCACCTGCCCGAAAAACCTCAACCCGGGCAAGGCCATCGCCGAGATCAAAAAGCTGATCGTGCTGCGCCGGTAGCGAGCGGCCCGGTCAGACTGACCCACTATCCTCGGGTTGTCATTGCGAGCTCCACGGGTCGGCGAGAGACCCCGCCCGCGGACAGGCTCCACGAAGCAATCTCAGGCCGACTGTCTCTCCTCCAGCCGGGACTGCTTCGTCGCGCGACGCGCTCCTCGCAGTGACACCGCGTCAATCTGGTCGAAATCCGCTCTGGCGCCCAGCCTGCTCCCCGGAGCGTCTAGGCGGCGTTCGACTTCTGGTCCTTCGGCCGGACATAGGCGACCGCGGCGTGCTCGGCGCAATAGGGCTTGCCGGGCAACGGGCGGGCGCCGCAGAAATGGAAATTCAGGTCGTTCGGATGGCCGTAGGGCCACAGGCAGCAGGGTCCGGTGAACTCGAAGACGTTGCGCCGCGGCTCGACAGGCGCCGCCGGCTCGCGCCGCGTCATCGCGTTGCGGTGGAGCCGGCCGATCACGGCGTTTTTGGTCAATCCCATGCGGCGGCCGATCTCGGCGGTCGGCAATCCCTCGTCGAACAGCTGCGTCAGCCGCTCGACGCGCTCAGGCGTCCAGGTCGCTTGCATCGCTTCCCCCGTATCCTGTGGACCCCCCGGTCCACCCCCACAAAATACGGTAGCACCCCTGGTGCTGAATGCCAAGCGCTATCTATTAGTGGTGATTAAACAAATTCAGGGACCGCGCCGATAGCTCAGCACTTTTGAAAAATAGGCCGGAAAACAGCCGTTTAACGTGAAGGCGGGGTGCAACAACTGGTCGAGATTTTCGCGTAAATAGCTAGCGTAATAGGGCTCGTGAAACGCCAGCGGAAACGCCTCGAGCATGCCGTCGTAATCGGGCTCGTCGCCGGTTTGCAGCGAATCGACCAGGATCAGGGTCCCGCCCGGCCGCAGCACCCGCGCGAGCTCGCCGGCGACGGCGCGGCGCACCGCCGGCGGCAGCTCGTGAAAAAGATAGATGCAGGTGGCGGCGTCGAACCCGGCGTCGGGCAAGGGCATCGCTTCGGCCGCGCCCTCGACCAGCCGCGCGCGCGACCACCGCGCGAGCCCGCGCCGGGCGACGTCGAGGTAATACGGCGACAGGTCGAGGCCGGTGACGTGGAGGCGGGGATAGTTGGCCTTGACCTCTTGCAGAAACCTTCCGGTGCCGCAGCCGACATCGAGGAGCCGCCCGGCGAGGCCGCCTTGGAGCGCGGCTTTGAGCGGGACCAGCGCCTGGCGCCGCATCGCCGCCGCGCCGCCGCCGAACAAGACCTCGACCTGGTGGTCGTAGCGCTCGGCCGAGGCGCTGCCGAGATAGCCGTCGGTTTGAAAATGAAATTTCTGCAGGTAGTAGCGCGGGTAACGGCCGGCCGGCGGCGCGGCCAGCAGGCGGTCCTTCGGCTCGCCGTGCCGCCTTTCGTCGACCGCGGCAAGATCGGCGAAGAAATCGATCGCCTGGCGCAGCGCCGCGAGCGGGCTGCCGAGCGCGGCGGCCGGCGGCGCGTAATAGCCGGCCTCGATATTGCGCCAGTCCTGCTCGAGCAGCGCCCGCAAATCGGCGAGGATGCGCCGGCGCCCGGGCATCGAGGTTGGCGGCATCGGGGCGGGCGGCATCGGGGCGGGCGGCATCGGGGCGGGCGGCGGCGGGCGGCGCGGCGTCGCCGGCCGCGGGCGGCTGAAGCGCGCGGCCAGCAGCTTTTGCCCGAAAAACCACGACACCCGCGCCGCCTGAACGGCGTCGAAGACGAGCTTGTCGAGAGCGGACGGCATCGGCGCGGGCAGGCTTACCGCGCCGGACGGGCTTTGCAAGCGACGATCTTGCCGCCCCTCCGGCCCACGCCTATGATCTCGGCGCGAAGCGGGCAATTCGATCGACCGAGATGGCGGCGAGTGATCTTTGGGGTGCGACGGCCGCGCGGCGCCGGCCCGAGGTCGCGAGCTGAGCGCGCTCGGACGGGCGATGTCGGACGACGCCCCAGCCTCGCGCGGCCCCTCGGTGCGCAGCATCCCCGAGGGCGACAACCGCGAGCGGATGATCTGCGCCGACTGCGGCTATATCCTCTACGACAATCCGAAGATCGTGGTCGGCTCGGTCGCCCGCTCGGGTGAGCGCATCCTGCTGGTCCGCCGCTCCATCGAGCCGCGTTACGGCTTCTGGACCTTGCCGGCGGGCTATCTCGAATTGAACGAGTCGGCCGGCGCCGGGGCCGAGCGCGAGGCCTGGGAAGAGGCGCGGGCGCGGATCGAGATCGAGGGCCTGCTCGCGATCTACGACATTCCGCGGATCAGCCAGGTGCAGCTCATCTACCGCGCGCGGCTGCTCGACGAAGCGATCGCCGCCGGCCCGGAAAGCCTCGAGGTCGGGCTGTTCGGCTGGGACGACATCCCCTGGGCCGAGCTTGCCTTCCCATCGATCCGCTGGGCGCTGCAGCACGACCGCGAGGCGCGCGCGACGCGCGACTTCACCGCCCGCGTCAACCCGCCCGGCGCCTGACCGCGAAGATCACGCGTCGACGAGATCGAGCCGGCGCTTGATCAGCTGAACGTCGTCGACGATCCGGTCGAGCCGCGTCGACAGTGTCGCGTAGAGGGCAAAATGCCCGGCCATCTGGTTCTCGATGAGACCGAGCCGCCCTCCGCGCTGTCTGTCTTGATGTCGGCGATGTCGCTGCGAATTGCACGCAGGTGCTCGAGCACCAAGTTCGGAATTTCGTCGGCCATGCCACCCTCTTATCATTCGGCAGGCCGCGTGTCATGCCTCGAAGCTCACGCGTCGAGGCCGACCAGGCTGCGGGCGTAGGCGCGCGCCTCGAACGGGCGCAGGTCGTCGGCGCTCTCGCCGACCCCGAGCGCGTGGATCGGGATGCCGTATTTCTCGGCCAGCGACACCAGGACGCCGCCGCGCGCGGTGCCGTCGAGCTTGGTCATGACGATGCCGGTGACGCCGACCATCTCGCGAAAGATCTCGGCCTGCGCGTGCGCGTTCTGGCCGGTCGTCGCGTCGAGCACCAGCAGCACCGAATGCGGCGCCAGCGGGTCGAGCTTTTTTAAGACCCGCACCATCTTCTGCAATTCGGCCATCAGGTCGGCCTTGTTGTGCAGCCGGCCGGCGGTGTCGATCAAGAGCACGTCGCCGCCCTCGGCGCGCGCCTGGGTCAGCGCGTCGAAGGCGAGGCCCGCCGCGTCGGCGCCGTCGGGACGGGTCACCACCGGGCAGCCGGTGCGCTCGCCCCAGATCCGCAATTGCTCGACCGCGGCGGCGCGGAAGGTGTCGCCGGCGGCGAGCGTCACTTGCAGGCCCTCGTCGCGGTACTGCCTGGCGAGCTTGGCGATCGTCGTCGTCTTGCCGCTGCCGTTGACGCCGACGACCAGGATGACGAAGGGCCTCTTCGCCGGGTCGAGGCGCAGCGGCTTCATCACCGGCTCGACCAGCCGGACCACCTCCTCGGCGAGTGCGGCGCGGACCTCGTCGGGCGAGACCTCCTGGTTGAAGCGGGTCCGGCGCAACGCCTCGGCCACCTCGGCGGCGACGCCCACCCCCATGTCGCTGGCGATCAGCAGCTCCTCGAGCTCGAGGAGCGCCTCGTCGTCGAGCCGGCGACGGTTGAAGATGGTGTTGATGCCCTCGTTCAGCCGCGCCGAGCTGCGCGCGAGCCCGGCCCTGAGGCGACCGAGCCAGCCGCGCCGCTCCTCGCCTTCGCCGCGCTGCGCGGCCACGGCCGGCGGATCGGCGGCTGGCGGATCGGCGGCTGGCGGATCGGCAGCCGGCGGATCGGCGGCTGGCGGATCGACGACGGCGTCTTCCGCGGCTTCGGCCGGGGGATCGGCGGCCGGCGCCTCGGCGACGGCGTCTTCGGCGGCTTCGGCCGGGACGCCGCGCCGCCAGAACCTCATTCGACCGGCTCCCCGACGAGCTGGCGCCCGCTGGCGCCGGTGATTCGCATCCGCGCCACCGATCCGACGGCGCCGGGCGCCGCGAACCCCACCGCCGCATAGTACGCGGCGCGGCCCAGGCCCGGGCGCTCGATCAGCACATCGGTCTCGCCGCCGACGCGTGCGGCCAGCTCGGCGGCGAGCGCCGCCTCCCCCGCCGCGCGCAGCCGCGCCGCGCGCTCCTTGACGACAGGGTCCGGCAGCTGCGGCATGCGGGCGGCCGGGGTCCGCGGCCGGGGGCTGTACGGAAAGACATGGACAAAGGCGAGGCCGCACTCGGCGACGAGGTCGAGGCTGCGGCGGAACATGTCCTCGTCCTCGGTCGGAAAGCCGGCGATCAAATCGGCCCCCAGCGCCACCTCCGGCCGCAGCGCGCGGGCGCGCCGGGCCACGGCGATCGCCTCCTCCCGCGAATGCCGCCGCTTCATCCGCTTAAGGATCAGATCGTCGCCGGCCTGCAGCGACAGGTGCAGATGCGGCATCAGCCGCCGCTCCTCGGCGAGCAGCCGCCACAGATCGGCGTCGATCTCGGCCGGGTCGAGCGAGGACAGCCGCAGCCGGGAAAGCTCGGGGACCGCAGCGAGCAGCCGCCGCGCCATGTGGCCGAGCGAGGGCGTTCCGGGCAGGTCGGCGCCGTAGGCGGTCAGGTCGACGCCGGTCAGCACGATCTCGCGGCAGCCGGCGGCGACCAGCCGGCGGGCGCGGCCGGCGATCTCGTCGATCGGGGCCGAGCGGCTCGGGCCGCGGGCATAGGGGATGACGCAGAAGGTGCAGCGGTGGTCGCAGCCCTGCTGCACCTGCAGCACGGCGCGGCTCCTGCCCTCGACCCCGGCGACCAGGCGCGCCGCGGCGTCGGCCGCCGGCCCCGGGCCATAGCTCTGCGGGCTGAGCTTGGCGCGGTTGTCGAGAACCCGGTCGACCTCGGGCATCGCGCGGTAGCGCGCCGGGTCGAGCGTGGCGGCGCAGCCGGTGACGATGATGGCGGCCGCGGGATGGCGGCGGCGGGCGCGGCGGATCGCCTGGCGCGCCTGCCGCTCGGCCTCGGCGGTGACCGCGCAGGTGTTGACGATCACCGCGCCCTCGACCCCGGCCGCCGCCGCAGCCTGACCGATGAGCCCGGATTCGTAGGCGTTCAGCCGGCAGCCGAAGGTGATCACCTCGTTTTCGGGCATCGGCTCAGCGCGCGGCGAGCAGGGCCGGGTCGAACGCGCCCTCGAAGCTCAGCGCCGCGGGTCCGGTCATGATCACCCGCCCGTCCTCGCGCCAGGCGATGTCGAGGCTGCCGCCGTCGAGCGCCACGACCGCGCGCCGGTCGGTCAGGCCGCGCCGACAGGCCGCGACCAGGGCGGCGCAGGCGCCGCTGCCGCAGGCGCGGGTGATCCCGGCGCCGCGCTCCCAGACGCGCAGCCGGATGTCTGCGCGGCCGCGGATTGCCGCGACGCCGATATTGGCGCGCTGCGGAAAGACCGGGTGATATTCGAGCGCCGGTCCGAGCGCGGCGAGGTCGACCGCCTCGGCGTCCTCGACGAAAAAAGTCGCATGCGGGTTGCCGATATTGGTGCAGGCCGGCGCCGACAGCGGGCCCTCTGCCACCTCGGCGCGGTCGGTGTCCATCGGCCGCGCCAGCGGGATCTGGTCCCACCCGGTGCGCGCCGGCCCCATGTCGACCGTGACCCGGCCATCGGGCATGATTTCGGCGTCGAGCAGCCCGGCGACGGTCTCGATCCGCGCGCGCGGATCGCCGGTCTCGCGATGCAGCAGCGCGGCGACGCAGCGCGCAGCGTTGCCGCAGGCCTCGGCCTCGCTGCCGTCGGGGTTGCGGATGCGCATCAAAAGCTGCGCCGCGGGATGCCGCGGCGGCTCCAGCAGGATCACCTGATCGCAGCCGATCCCGGTGCGACGGTCGGAGAGCGCCCGCGCCGCCGCCGCATCGACCGCGATCGCGTCGCGGCGGCGATCGAGCACGACGAAGTCGTTGCCGAGGCCGTGCATCTTGACGAACCGGACCTTGTCCATGCCGCCGCTTATATGGCCGCCGGACGGCCTGTGTCCAATCGGGAGGCGTCGCCGGCCGGCGGGTGGGCCGCGGCGCCGAGCCGCGACCCCCTGTCGCCCTCTTCCAACGACGCCTCGCGTCCGGCAAGATGTCGCGAGAAAGTTCGGAACGGGCGGCTTACGGAGGATCGGAGAATGTTGCGACGGTCGGGATCGGTGTGGGGCTTTTTGCTGCTCGCCGGCGCTCTCTTGCCGATTGTGTCGCCGACGCCGGCTCGGGCGCAGGCCAAGGATGCCGAGATCGCGCTGATCGCGCCGCTTTCGGGCCCTTGGGCGCGGCAGGGCTTCCTGGTGCGCGCCGGCGCCGAGATGGCGGTCGACGACATCAACAACTCGGGCGGCGTCAAGGCGCTCGGCGGCGCCAAATTGAAGCTGATCGTCGCCGACGCCGGCGACAACCCGGAAAAAGCCAAGAACGCCGCCCAGCGCCTGGTCTCGCAATCTCCCGACCTGGTCGCCGGCACGGGGGCCTGGCTCAGCTCCTTCACCTTGGCGGTCACCGAGGTGACCGAGCGCGCGCGCCTGCCGTGGCTGACCTTGTCCTACGCCGACAAGATCACCGACCGCGGCTTTCACTATGTCTTTCAAAGCTCGCTCCCCGGCGAGCAGCAGGCCAAGGCGACATTGCCGTCGGTGATCGCGCTGGCGACCAAGGCGACCGGGCAAAAACCCAAAACGGTCGCGATCGTCCAGGACAACACCGCGGCCCCGATGAGCTTTGTCAAGCCGATGGTCGAGGGAGGCCTCGACAAGGAGGGGATCAAGCTCGTCGCCCACGAGACCTTTACCCCGCCGCTCTCCGACGCGACCCCGATCATCCAGAAAATCCGCACCGCGCGGCCCGATTTTCTGTTCCTGATCGTCTCGAGCGTGCCCGACAACTCGCTGATCCTGCAAAAGCTCGCCGAGATGGGGCTGTCGCATTCGCGCCTGCCGGTGGTCGCCAACGGCAGCCCGCTGGTCACCCCGGAGCTGTTGAAGCTCGTCGGCGCCGAAAATCTCGACGGCACGATGACGGTGCTCGCCAACTGGCCGATCAAAGGCGACGAAAAGCTCGTCGCCGAGTTCAAGAAACGAACCGGCGAGCCGTGGATGGGCCAGGACAGCATCTCCAGCTACGGCCATGTCATGATCGTCAAGGACGCCTTGGAGCGGGCGGGCGCGGCCGATCGCGAAAAGGTCAACACCGCCATCCACGCGATGGACACGGCCTCCGGCCCGGCCCAGTTCTTCCCCGGCGGGCAGCTCAAATTCGATGCGAACGGCCGCCGCGTCGGCGCGCCGCTGATCGTCGTGCAATGGCGCAACGGCGAGCCGGTCACGGTCGGCCCGGACGAGTTCGCGGTCGCCGACCCGGTCTGGACGAAGAAGTAGGGCGGGCCGCCGCATGCCCCTCCCGCGCGGGCGGCGGCGCGGGCGGCGCGCTCCATGGCTGATCCGCGCACCGAAGGGGTGAGCGGATGAACCGCCTGCTCGCCGACCTGCGGATCGTCGAGATCTCGGCCTTTGTCGCCGCCCCGCTCGGCGGCATGACGATGGCGCAGATGGGGGCCGAGGTGATCCGCATCGACCCGATCGGCGGCGGCATCGACTATCGCCGCTGGCCGGTCACCGAAAGCGGCGAGAGCCTCTATTGGGCCGGGCTCAACAAGGGCAAGCGCTCGCTGGCGCTCGCCCTCGACCGGCCCGAGGGGCGCGAGGTCGCCCGCGCGCTGGCGACCGCGCCCGGGGCCGGGGCCGGCATCGTCCTGACCAATCTGCCGCCGTTGCGCGGGCTCGATTTCGCGAGCCTGAGCGCGCTGCGCGAGGATTTGATCATGCTGCGCCTCGTCGGCAACCGCGACGGCTCGGCGGCGGTCGACTACACGGTCAACGCCGCGAGCGGGTTTCCGCTGGCGACGGGGCATGGCGGCGGTCCCGTAAACCACGTGCTGCCGGCCTGGGATGTCGCCGCCGGGCTCTATCTCGCGACCGGGCTCCTCGCCGCCGAGCGCCATCGCGCGCGCGCCGGCAAGGGTCAGGAGGTGGTGCTGGCGCTGGCCGATGTGATGCTGGCGACGGTCGCCAGCCTCGGCTATGTCGCCGATGTCGAGATCAACGGCAGCGCCCGGCCGGCGCTCGGCAACGACCTTTACGGCAGCTTCGGCCGCGATTTTGCGACCTCGGACGGCCGGCGGGTCATGATCATCGCGCTGACCCCGCGGCAATGGCGGGCGCTCGGCCAGGCGACCGGGCTTGCCGGGCGCCTGGCGATGATCGGGCCGATGATGGATGTCGATCTCGATGCCGAGGCCGGCCGCTTTGCGGCGCGCGAGGCGATCGCCGCGCTGGTCGGCCGCTGGTGCGCCGCGCGCAGCCTCGACGAGATCCGATCCGCCTTGGCCGGCAGCGGCGTGCTGTGGGGCCCGTTTCAGGATTTCTTCGGGCTGGTGCGCGGCGATCCGCGCTGCTCGGCGGCGAACCCGCTGTTTTCCGAGGTCGAGCAGCCCGGGATCGGACGCTATCTGACGCCGGGGCTGCCGCTCGATTTCTCGGCCGCGCCGCGCCTGCCGCCCGCCCCGGCGCCGGTGCTCGGCCAGCACACCGACAGCGTCCTCGCCGAGGTGCTCGGGCTGTCGCCGGCCGAGATCGGGCGGCTGCACGACGCCCATATCGTCGCCGGCCCGGACGGCCGGTAAGGCCGCGCCGGCGGCAGCGGCTTTAGATCTGCCGCGGGTCAGGCCCGCGAGTTGCGACGACCCGCCGCGGGACGGCTCGATCGCGGCGCCGCGCGCGATCGGCTCAGATGCGCCATCGCCTCCTCGACATGCCGGGAGTGGACGTATTCGGCCGGGCGCTGCCGGTCGAGCGGGATGTCGGGGGCCATCGCGCCTTGGGTGCGCACCCCGCGCAATGCGACCGCGGCCGCCTTCACCGGGTGGCGCACCGCGTCCATCACCGCCGTCGCCTCGTAGCCGCTGTGCACCATGCAGTCGGCGCATTTCTCGTAGTTGCCGGTGCCGTAGGCGTCCCAGTCGGTTTCTTCCATCAGCTCCCTGAAAGTCCGGGCGTAGCCTTCGCCGAGCAGGTAGCAGGGCCGCTGCCAGCCGAAGAAATTGCGCGTCGGGTTGCCCCAGGGGGTGCAATGGTAGGTCTGGTTGCCGGCGAGGAAGTCGAGGAACAGGCTCGATTGGTTGAACGACCAATTGCGCCGCCGGCGCGCGAAGATGCCGCGGAACAGCTCCTTGGTGCGGCGGCGGTTGAGGAAATGCTCCTGGTCGGGGGCGCGCTCGTAGGCGTAGCCGGGCGACACCGTGATGCCGTCGACGCCGATTTCGCTGACCGCGTCGAAAAAGCCCGCGACCCGCTCGGGCTCGGCGTTGTCGAAGAGCGTGGCGTTGATGTTGACGCGAAAGCCGCGCGCCTTCGCCGCCCTGATCGCGGCGACGGCGCGGTCGTGGACGCCCTCCCGGCAGACCGAGCGGTCGTGCTCCTCGCGGTCGCCGTCGAGATGGACGGTCCAGGCGAAGAACGGGTCGGGCTCGAACTGGTCGAGCTTTTTTTCGAGCAGCAGCGCGTTGGTGCACAGATAGACGAACTTCTTGCGGGCGATGATCCCTTGCGTGATCTGGTCGATCTCGCGGTGCAGCAAGGGCTCGCCGCCGGCCAGCACCACGACCGGGGCGCCGCATTCGTCGACCGCGCCCAGGCACTCCTCGACGCTGAGGCGCTGATTGAGGATCGCCTCGGGGTAATCGATCTTGCCGCAGCCGGCGCAGGCGAGGTTGCAGCGGAACAGCGGCTCGAGCATCAGCACCAGCGGATAGCGCCGAACCCCCTTCAGATGCTGGGCGGCGACATAGGCGCCGACCCGGATCGTTTGATGCAGCGATATGGCCACGGACGAACCCTCGTCGGGAAATTGGGCGGGAAATCGGGCGGGAAATCGGATTGTCAGCCGGCGCGGTCGGCGAGCTGCGGCGGCATCCGGAAGCGGACGTTTTCGGTGACGCCGGGAAGCTCGGCGAGCTCGATCTCGGCGATCCCGCGCAGCCGGTCGATCAGCTCCTCGACGAGCTCGGTCGGGGCCGAGGCGCCGGCCGTGATGCCGACCGCGGCGGCGCCTTCGACCCAGGCCGGATCGAGCGCGCGGGCGTCCTCGATCAGATAGCTCGGGACCCCGGTCTCGGCGGCGATCTCGCGCAGCCGGTTCGAGTTCGAGCTGTTCGGCGCGCCGACCACGAGGACCACGTCGACCACCCCGGCGAGCTCCCGCGCCGCCCGCTGGCGGTTCTGCGTCGCATAGCAGATGTCCTTGGTGTCGGGGCCGACGACCGTCGGGAACCGCGCCTTCAACGCCTCGATGACGGCGCGGGTGTCGTCGACGCTGAGCGTCGTCTGGGTGATGAAGGCGAGCTTGTCGGGGTCGGCGACCTCGAGCAGGGCCACCTCCTCGGGGGTCGAGATCAGGTGGACGCGGCCGACGATGCGCCCCATCGTGCCGACGATCTCGGGATGGCCGGCATGTCCGATCAAGACGATCTCGCGGCCCTGGTTGGCGTAGCGCTGCCCCTCGATGTGGACCTTCGAAACGAGCGGGCAGGTGGCGTCGATCACCGGCAGGCCGCGGTCGGCGGCGCGCTCCTCGATCGTGCTGGCCACGCCATGGGCGCTGAAGATCGTGACGCTGCCCGGCGGCACCTCGTCGATCTCGTCGACGAACTGCGCGCCCTTCGCGCGCAGCCGCTCGACCACATGGCGGTTGTGCACGATCTCGTGACGGACGTAGATCGGCGGGCCATATTTTTCGAGCGCGCGCTCGACGATCTCGATCGCTCGCTCGACCCCGGCGCAAAATCCTCTGGGCTGGGCTAGGACGACCCGCATGATCTCCTCTCGTCGCATCGGCATGGATATGGGTAGGCAGGAAATCCCTGCCACAACTTGCGCGATGCTGCACGCGCAATCGTAAGAGCGCGCGGCGCGCCGGCCATGGACCCGACGATCGTCCTCCTGATCCTGCTGGCGCCGGGCTGGGCCTATCTCGGCGCCGCGGCGCTGGCCGCGATCGGCTTTTCCCGGCGAGCCTCGCCGCAGGCCGTCGTTCAGCCGGCAATCTCGGTGCTGAAGCCGCTGCACGGCGACGAGCCCGGCCTCTATGAGAACCTGCGGTCCTTCGTCGCGCAGGACTATCCGGCGTTCCAGATCGTGCTCGGGGTCAACGACCGGGACGACGGCGCGGCCCCGGCGGCGCGCGCGCTGATTCGCGATTTTCCCGGGCACGACATCGCGCTGGCGGCCGATGCGCCGCCGACCGGCGGCAACGGCAAGGTCGCCAACCTCGAAAACATGCTGCCGGCGGCGCGCCACGACCTGCTGGTGCTGGCCGACAGCGACATGCGGGTCGAGCCCGATTATCTGGCGGCGGTGACGGCGCCGTTGCGCGACCCGCGGGTCGGCGCCGTCACCTGCCTCTACGAGGGGGTTCCGGCCGACCGCGGCGTCTGGTCGCGGCTCGGCGCGCTCCACATCAATTTCGGCTTTCTGCCGGGCGCCCTGGTCGCCGAGGCCCTCGGGCTGGGCGGCGGCTGCTTTGGCGCGACGATCGCGCTGCGGCGCGAGACCCTGGCGCGCATCGGCGGCTTTGCCCGACTGCGCGACGAGCTCGCCGACGACTACAAGCTGGGCGAGGCGGTGCGCGCGCTCGGCCTGCGCGTCGTGCTGTCGCGCTATATCGTCGAGGCGCGGGTGAGCGAGCCCTCCTTCGCCCGTTTGTGGCGCCACGAGCTGCGCTGGGCGCGCACGGTGCGCTCGATCGCCCCGGCGGGGCTTCTCGGGTCGGTCCTGACCCAGCCCGTGGCGATCGCCGGGCTCGGCCTGCTGGCGACGCGATTTGGCTTGACCGCGTGCGTCTTTCTGGCGATTTCCTGGGGCCTGCGGTGGGCTTCGGCGCGGCTGATCGCGGGCGCGCTCGGGTTTTCCACCGCCGGGCTGTGGCTGCTGCCGGCGCGCGACGCCTTGTCCTTGGCCGTGTTCGTCGCCAGCTTCTTCGCACGGCGGGTGGTCTGGCGGGACCGGCAATACCGCGTCGAGCCGAGCGGGCGCGTGACAGTCGACGGAGACGAGACCCGATGATGAAGACGCTGTTCCTGCACCCGCCGTCGTTCGACGGGTTCGACGGCGGCGCCGGCTCGCGCTACCAGGCCAAGCGCGAGATCCGCTCGTTCTGGTATCCGACCTGGCTCGCCCAGCCGGCGGCGCTGGTGCCCGGCAGCCGGCTCGTCGATGCGCCGCCGGCGCGGCTGCGGCTCGACCAGGTGCTGCCGCTCGGCGGCCGATTACGAGCTGGCGGTGCTGCACACCTCGACCCCGTCCTTCGCCTCCGACGTCAAGGTCGCCGAGGCGCTGAAGGACGCCAACCCGCGGCTCAAGATCGGGCTCGTCGGGGCCAAGGTCGCGGTCGAGCCCGAGGACAGCCTGAAGGCGTCGGCGGCGCTCGACTTCGTCGCCCGCGAGGAGTTCGACTTCACGATCAAGGAAGTGGCCGAGGGCCGCGCGTTCGACGGATATCGACGGGCTCAGCTGGCGCAATGCCGGGCGGCGGCGATCAGCCACAACCGCGACCGCGCGATCCTCGAGGACATGGACCGGCTGCCCTTCGTGACCGAGGTCTACAAGCGCGACCTGCAGAATCGAGGACTATTTCATCGGCTATCTGAAGCACCCCTACGTGTCGCTCTACACCGGGCGCGGCTGCCGCTCGAAATGCACCTTCTGCCTGTGGCCGCAGACGGTCGGCGGGCACCGCTACCGGGTGCGCAGCGTCGGCCACGTGATCGAGGAGATCCGGCAGGCCAGGAGCCTCTTCCCGCAGGTCAAGGAGTTCTTCTTCGACGACGACACCTTTACCGACGACCGCCCGCGCGCCGAGGCGATCGCCCGCGAATTGGGCCGGCTCGGCGTCACCTGGTCGTGCAACGCCAAGGCGAACGTGCCGCGCGCCACACTCGAAATCCTGCGCGACAACGGGCTGCGGCTGCTGCTGGTCGGCTACGAATCGGGCAACCAGCAGATCCTGAACAACATCAAGAAGGGGATGCGGATCGACATCGCGCGGCGTTTTACCAAGGACTGCCACGAGCTCGGGATCACGATCCACGGCACCTTCATCCTCGGGCTCCCCGGCGAGACCCGCGAGACGATCGAGGAAACCATCCGCTTTGCCGGCGAGATCAACCCGCACACGATCCAGGTCTCGCTCGCCGCCCCCTATCCCGGCACCTATCTCTATCGCCAGGCGGTCGAGAACGGCTGGCTCGACACCGGCCACGCCGAGCTGATCGACGAGCGCGGGGTGCAGATCGCGCCCCTGCACTACCCGCATCTGTCGCACACCGAAATCTTCCAGTCGCTGGAGACGTTCTACAAGCGCTTCTATTTCCGCCGCAAAAAGATCGCCGCCCTCGTCGCCGAGATGATCCGCAGCCCCGAAATGATGCGCCGCCGCCTGCGCGAAGGCGTCGAGTTCTTCCACTTCCTGCGCCACCGGGAGATGGCCGGCTGAGCGATTTTTGTAATTGCTATTTCTGTGACGTGAGGAGCCGTGTGGAGGTGGCCCTGGGGGGAGCCTCGTTGTGGATCAGTGGCGGCGCTTGTCATATGGGCTTATGTGCCTTTCGTTAGACGGTGCTTGTGTCTCCGGCCGGCCACTTGGGAGCCGGAACGTAGCGCAGTTCCATCAGCGGCCAACCTCCGAAGTGGAATACGGCTTCGTGCTCGAATTGCACACGTTGGCCATATTCGTTATGATCGATAGGAAATGGCCGTATCAACGTGCGCACGTCGAGCGCGGAGCCGTCCTGCCACTTTCCGATGATTTGCCGCTGATGAAACTGCGCCACGTTCCGCTCCCCGAGATCGTTGCCGCAGCGGTAACTTTTCTTGGCACATGGCGGCCCCCGATTGAAATGATCGTCCCCGTCCCGCCGTCGAGCGCCCGCACTGTTCAGCCCGTGATCCTGCTTGCGAAAGAAATAAGCAACCAGCTACGCATTCCGCTGGTCGAGTGCGTCACAAAAACTCGCGACACGCCGCAGTTGAAAAACATTTTCGACCTCGACGAGCGCCTGAAGGAATTGGACGGTGTTCACACCGTCGATATGGTTGCTACGCAAGGCCGCAAGATTCTCCTGCTCGACGACCTCTACCGTTCAGGCGCTACGATGAATGCCATCACCACCACCTTTATCGAGCAGGGCAAGGCAGCGGAGGTTTATGCGCTGACGATCACTAGAACCCGGAGCTTCCGATGACAAAGACGGTTTTCATAGGCGGCTCCCGTCGCGTATCCCGCCTCGGCGCACCAATTCGCGAACGGCTCGACAAGATCATCGACAAACACCTGCACGTCATCGTAGGCGATGCCAACGGAGCAGATAAGGCCGTACAGCAGTATTTACACAGCAAGCACTATGAAAATGTGGAGGTGTTTTGCTCAGGATCGGCTTGCCGTAACAACATTGGGCAATGGAATACGCGAAAAATCGCGGCTGACATCCATAATAGGGGCCGCCAGTTTTATGCTGCGAAGGATCGCGCTATGGCGCATGACGCGACCTACGGGTTCATGATCTGGGATGGCAAGAGCACCGGGACGCTTCTCAATGTGTTACGTCTATTACGGCAGGAAAAAAAGGTTGTTGTTTACATCGTGCCCGAGCGCCGGTTCTCGGAACTCAAGGCCTACGCTCAGTGGCACAGTTTCCTTGCCGCCTGCGATGCAAGCCTTCGCAGCGAAACCCAACTGAAAGCCACTCTCGAAGATCGCGCTTACGGTAAGCACGATCAGCCGCAGCTTCCTTCGCTAACCCCCGCTTAATGCCACGGAGGGTGCTCTCTGCCCAGATGGATCAGACAACCCCCTGCCCGGATCGCCTCGCACAAGTGAAAAAAGGGCGGGGCGACGGTCCGCATAAAAACTCGGTCGGCGTGGCTTCGCGCACCTTCCGGGGTTTCATGTCTGGAGGAAGAAACTTACAGGTGCACGGTATGCGGCTCGCTGATCACGACGACGAACGACAAAAACGAATTTGCACCTTGGTGGTGGTTTACGAAGTCCGATAAGTGATCGGAACCGGTCAAAACGAGGTGCACTTCAGCCAGAGCCGAGCCATTTCAGAACTCAAGATTTTCGGCAAATGCGCCGGCCCTCGGCCGATCGAGGGGTTACGGGTGCCGTAACATATGACCGAATCTCATTCGTCCCGCCATCTGGAATGGGGTCAGGTCGGCACGCCCGCGGGCGCCTCCAGCGATCCGCGATCGGCCGAATGACGACGACGCCCTATCCCTGTCTGGTGTCCTACGAGGCGACAGAAACCGAGATCATTATTCACGCGATCCGGCATGGAGCGCGGAATCCATCGGGCATGCCGGGCTCCGTTCGGTCTGCTGCTCGGACGAGATTCGGATAATGTCTTCTCGCGGCAATCGTCATGCACGGCTATGCGCCACAGCTGTCCGGTTCCGCTTCGGGGAGAGACAAACACGATAGCGATGCATCGTCAGCACAACCAAATATTGTCATGGCCGGGCTTGTCCCGTGGGCCTTCAGCCCACGGACGTGATCCGTGGGCATCCACGCCCCCCGTTCCGGCTTTTGAAAGGCGTGAATGCCCGTGACGAGCACGGGCATGACGAGCTGGGGTTGTGATCCAACACCAGCTCCAAAACCGATTTCGGCGGTCCGGTCAGCCGTGCGGTGTCCGAGGTTGCCGGGTTGAAGCGGCTCATTGTCTGCGCCGACGATTTCGGCCTCGACCCGTCGGTCAACGAGGCGGTCGAGCAGGCGCATCTGCATGGCATCCTGTCGACCGCGAGCCTGATGATCGGGGCCCCGGCGGCGGCCGATGCGGTCGAGCGCGCCCGTCGGCTGCCGGGGCTTCGCGTCGGCCTGCATCTGACCCTCGTCGACGGCCGCCCGGTGCTGCCCGCCGAGGAGGCGGCGGCGCTGGTCGGCGACGACGGCCGGTTCGATCCGAACATGGCCCGCGCCGGCGTGCGGTTTTTCTTTCTGCCGCGGGTCCGCCGCCAGCTGGCGCGGGAGATCCGGGCGCAGCTCGCGGCGTTTCGCGCGACCGGCCTCACGCTCGACCACGTCAACGCCCACAAGCACATGCACCTTCACCCGACCGTCGCCCGGCTGCTGATCGTCGAATCGGCCGCGACTACGGCATGAAGGCGGTGCGCGTGCCCTCGGAGCCGGTCGCGGTGCTGCGTCGGGCTTTCCCCGCAGAGCGCTGCTCCGCCCCACTCTATCAATTCTGGATCGGGCGGTTGCGGCGGCGTCTGCTGCGCGCCGGCCTCGCCGTCAACGACCACCTCTTTGGCCTCGCCTGGAGCGGCGCCATGACCGAGGACCGCGTGCTGCGGCTGCTGCCGCATCTGCCGGACGGGGTCAGCGAATTCTATTTCCACCCGGCGGCGGAGCGCACGCCGGCGCTGGCGGCGGCGATGCCGGGCTACCGCCATGGCGAGGAGCTGGCGGCGCTCGTGAGCCCGGCCGTCGCCCGCCGCATCGAGGAGTGCGGCATAAGGCTTTGCTCCTACGGCGATCTTGATCCTCATTGACGCCGCATCGCCTCTACTTAAGCGACAAGATCGCCCGATAAATACACTAATTGCCGCGAAATTTCCGATCCCGCGTCACATTCCGGTCATGCTTGCCGGCCAAGCTGCGTAGAATTCGCAGGTGACGGAGGGGAGATCATGAGCGGGCGGTCCGGATGCTGGCGCTACCAGCCGAGCCTCGACGAGCTGCTTGACGACGAGATCATGGTTTCCGTGCTGCGCAGCGCCGGGCTCGATCGGCAGGGCGTGCGCGACATGATCGAGGAAACCGCCCGGCGCTTTGAGGACCGCGAGCGGCGCGACGACGACCCGGAAATCTGCTGATCAGGCGGCCAGCGCCGGAAACTCGAGGCGGACCCGCAGCCCCGGCTCGTTGTCGCCGAGCTCGACCGTGCCGTCGTGGCGGCGCGCGACCGCCCGCACCAGGCTGAGGCCGAGCCCGTTGCCCGGCGTGCTGCGGCTCGGCTCCAGGCGGACAAAGCGGTCGAGCACGGTTTCGCGGTCGGCCTCGGGGATGCCCGGGCCGCGGTCGGCGACGTCGAGGATGGCGCGGCCACCGCGGCGCCGCACGCGCACCCGGATCTCGCCGCCGCCGGCGTATTTGAGCGCGTTGTCGAACAGATTGGCCAGCGCCTGCGACAAGAGGTGCCGGTCGCCGCGGATGACGACGCCGGGCTCGGCCGCGATCGACAGCGCGAAGCCCTTCTCCTCGGCGACCGGCTCGTAGAGCTCGGCCGCCGCGCGCGCCACCTCGGAGAGGTCGAGCCGCTCGGCCCGGTCGCGGCCCGCGCCCGATTCGGCTTCGGCGATCCCGAGGAGCGCATTGAAGGTCGCCAGCAGCCGATCGGCCTCGTCGATCGCCGCACGGATCGCCTCGCGCCGGCCGGCATCGTCGGCGGGCCCGAGCAGCGCCAGCTCGAGCCGCGCGCGCAGCCGCGACAGCGGGGTTTTGAGGTCGTGGGCGACATCGTCGGTGACCTCGCGCATCGCCGTCATCAGCCGCTCGATCTGCTCGAGCATGCGGTTGAGGTTGGCGGCGAGCTGGTCGAACTCGTCGCCGCTGCCGCCGAGCGGGACGCGGTCGGAGAGGTTCCCGGCCATCACCCGCTCGCTGGTGCGGTTGACGAGCTCGACCCGCCGCAACAGGTTGCGGCTCATCATGGCGCCGCCCAAGAGGCCGATGCCGAGCGCCAAGAGCCCGGCCCACAGCAAGGTCGCCTTGACCCGGTCGCGGAACGCCGCCGCGTCGCTGATGTCGCGGCCGACCAGCAGGCGGTAGCCGTCGGGGATGATGATCATCCGGCCGCGCGCCGGGTGGGTCGCGGCGCGGCCCTTGGCCTTGGCCTCGACGGTGAAGGAAAGCCAGCCCGAGCGCGCCGGCACGCCCGCCGGCCAGGCGGCGATGTTGCCGACCAGCGGGCGCCCGTCGGGATCGGTCACCAGATAGAGCATGGCGTCGCCGCGGTCGCCGGCGCTGCGCGCCGCCACGATCTGGACGAGGCCGCTCAGGCCGCGTTGCGCGTATTGCTCGGCGAGCCCGGTGATCTCGGCGTCGAGCGTCGCCTCGGTCTGCCGCTCGACAAAGCCGGCGCTCGTCCAATAGACGAACAGCAGCACGCCCAGCACCGAGGCGGCGAACACCGCGAAATAGAGCGCGGCGAGGCGAAAGGCGTGGGTGCGCACCAGCCGCCTTGCGCCGGCGAGGAGCCGCCGCGGCGCGGCCCACGACCGCCGGGCCGGGAGCAGCAGCTTGTCGGCGGCCACGGCGGGCGGCCGCCGCTAGTCCGAGGCCCGCAGGCAGTAGCCGGCGCCGCGCACGGTGTGCAGCAGCGGGCGATCGAAGCTCTTGTCGATCTTCTGCCGCAGCCGGCTCACATGCACGTCGACGACATTGGTCTGCGGGTCGAAATGATAGTCCCAGACATGCTCGAGCAGCATCGTGCGGGTCACCACATGGCCGGCGTTGCGCATCAGATATTCGAGCAGGAGGAACTCGCGCGGCAACAGCTCGATCGCCTTGCCGGCGCGCTTGGTGGTGCGCGTCAAGAGATCGAGCTCGAGGTCGGCGACCCACAGCCGGGTCGTCGCCGCCGCCGCCGCGCCCCGGCGCAGCAGCGCCTCGACGCGGGCCAGGAGCTCGCTGAAGGCGAACGGCTTGACCAGGTAATCGTCGCCGCCGGCGCGCAGCCCCTTGACGCGGTCGTCGACGCTGCCGAGCGCGCTCAAGATCAGGGCCGGGGCGCCGATTTCGGCGGCGCGCAGCGCGCCCAGCATCGCCAGCCCGTCCATGCCCGGCAGCATGCGGTCGAGGATGATCGCGTCGTAGCCGCCGGAGCTGGCGAGAAACAGCCCCTCGCGGCCGTCGCCGGCGCGGTCCACGATGTAGCCGCTTTCGCTCAAGCCCTTGACCAGATAGGAGGCGGTCTCGCGATCGTCCTCGACGACAAGGATCTTCATATCGGCCTCGAGAGAGATCGCTGCTGACATTCAGGCGACCGCCGAGCGGCTGGCGATCACATGGTGTCCGAGGCCGGGCCGGGCAAGCGCGGCGAGCCGGTCGCCCGGCGCGGGCCGCGTCGCCGCGGAATTGGCCGGAGCAAGCTTTTGGGCTTGACCCGGAGCGGCCCGGCGGCCGATGTATCGCGTACCAATCCGGTACGAATTGGCCCGAGCTGCGAATTGGCCCTGGGCTGCGAATTGGCCCCAAGCTGCGAATTGGTCCTGAGCGATGATCATCCTGAGCAAGCTCGCCGATTACGGCGTCATCGTCGCCACCCATCTCGCCGCCGACCCCGGGCGGCAGGTCACCGCCGCAACGGTCGCCGCCGAAACCCGGCTGCCGCGGGCGACGGTCGCCAAGGTCCTGAAGGCGCTGGCCCATGCCGGGCTGGCAGCGGCGACGCGGGGGGCCGCGGGCGGCTACCGCCTGGCGCGGCGGGCGACTGCGATCTCGGTCGCCGAGGTGGTGGCCGCGATCGACGGCGACATCGGCCTGACCCAGTGCTCGGTCCATGTCGCCGAATGCGCGCGCACCCATTATTGCCCGACCCGGCCGCATTGGGCGGCGATCAACCGCGCGGTCGAGGAGGCGCTCAAGGCGGTGTCGCTCGACGCGATGGTCACCCCGGCCGCCTTTGCGCACCGGCTGCCCACGGCCGCAACCCGACGGGATCAGATAACCGCATGAGCGCTTCAACCGAGACCCTCGACACCGTCCGCACCCTGTCGCAAGAGGGCTACAAATACGGGTTTGTCACCGACATCGAGACCGACGAAGCGCCGCCCGGCCTCGACGAGGACACGGTCCGCTTCATCTCGGCCAGGAAGGAGGAGCCGGAGTGGCTGCTCGAATGGCGCCTCGCCGCGTTCCGCGCCTGGGAGAAGATGACGCCGCCGAATTGGGCCAAGCTCAACC
>CAVQSZ010000011.1:0-70624 GCA_963716115.1 uncultured Alphaproteobacteria bacterium | reverse complement strand
TTTAAGGCCCCGGTCTTGAAAACCGGTGCGGGCGCAAGCCCGCCGTGGGTTCGAATCCCACCCCATCCGCCAACAATTCCAAATAATTATAGGATATCTGGTGGTTAGGGATAGCGACCAAATCGTTCTATGACCTCGCCCACATCCAATGCCGTGAAGTCAATGAAATCAACTTACTGAGATGGGAGAGTGGCAGCGTAGTTTCGAGGTGGAGGGATCGCCGCCAGATGGTGCAGCCGATCGGCGCGAGCGCGGCGCTCGCGGCCGAACGGGTCGGCGCGGGTTAGGATCACGGTCGGGCGCCGCGGCCCCGGCGCCGCGGCGAGCGCTGCCGTCGCCAGGTCGGTGATTCAAGCGTGCCGGGACCGCGGGGGCTGAGCGGGTGTGGAAGGCGCAAAGCCCGCTGGGGCGCGCACCCGTTGGACCGCAATCCGCGCCCGCCGTGCCCCAATCGATCTCTCGCCGCTCCTGGCGCAACGCGGCGTCTTCGCCCCGCTGCGCGACCCGGCGCGGTTCAACGCGGTCGAGGTCGGACCCCGCGGGCGGACCCTGTTGTGGCGGGTCCCGACCGGCGACGGCGAGCTGGAGATCGTCGATTTGTGCGCCGACGCTCTATGGCTGATGGCGCACCCGGAACGCGCCGCCGCTGCCGGCGGAGTTGCGCCGCGCGACGGACGCAGCGCAGCCGCCGATCGGGACGGTCGGTAATACCGGCCGGCGCCGTCCCGCGCGCGCCGCGGCCCGAGCGAACCCCCTTACTCGGAAAATCCTGGATGCGCAGATCGGCCGGCCGTTCGGCCGGTTCGTCGCCCTTGCCGGGCGGCCACGGTCATGGCGCGCGGTTGCTGCCGGCTTGTTTCAGAAAAAACGCGGCGTCCGGGCTGGCGCGCGGGTCACGCAGGTCGCGAAGCCAAGCCGGATGGGTCGCTCGCGCTTGGCCGCCGCCCTCGCCGCCGGCGATCACCCAGGCATGCCGTCGACCCAGCCAGGGCAAGAGGTCGAGGCGCGCCAGCGCTGCCGGCCATTGCGCGGCATGCTTGGCGTTCTGCCAGCCCGCCGCCCCGTGCGCGTGATGCAGGCCTCGACGCAGGCCTGGAAGGTCATCGCCTTGGCCTGGGCGAACCGTGCCCTGCCCTGCCGCTCGCGGCGCTCCTCGATCGGGTCGGCGCCGAGGTCGCGCAGCTTGCCGATCGTCGCCGCTGGTGCGCCTGACTACGCTCTAAGTATTGGATTTCAAGGCCGGCGGCCGAAGCCGAGAGGGCCAGCCCACCCGCACCAGGGTCTGGTCGGGGTCGGATAGCGAGAATTCGTACATGCCCCAGGGCTTGTCCTCGGGCCCGTTCTTCTCGATCAGCTCAGCGGCGAAGGCGGTGGCGAGGGCGTCGACCTCCTCCGTGCAGAGATAAAGGCCAAAAGGGTTGCGACCCGGAATGAGCCATCCTTCAACGGCGTCGGTGAGGTGCAGGCTGCCGCCTTTGCCGTCGGAAAGGATGCGATATCCGCCGACTTTCTGCTCGGTGTCGGACCGCGCGAAGCCGAGGCGATTGTAGAACGCCTCCGAGGCGTCCAAGTCGTTGCAGGGCAGGATCGCAGTCAAGGCGTGGGACGGCCGCATCCGTATTGCTCTGTGCGCCAAAGCTTGCGCCAAAGTTTCGTTGAGGAGCGCGCTCATCGCAAGGGTCAAGAAGCTCGCGGCGGCCCGGGGCGGCGGGCCGAGCCCCATCGACGCGATCGACGCGCGATCTGCTAGGCTTGGCCGCCTATTCGGCCGTCGAGGAGAAAAAAACCGATGAACGACACGATGACGCTTGCCCAGCGCGCCGACGCGCTCGAAGAGAAAATGAGCCGCGAGCTCGACTATATCGTCATCAAGTCGCGGCTCTACAGCATGGCCGAGGGCGACATGGGCCCGGCCCCGAACGCGGGTGCCTTGATGAAGGGCAACCCGAACGCGCGCGTGCTGATGGGCGACGATCCGCGCCTGCCGGCGATGCCGGAGAAGCCGACCCTGATCGATTTCTTCAAATTCCGCTTCGGGCCTGCCGCTCACCTGCTGCAAAGCGCCCGGCACGCGGTCAAGGCCGACCTCCCGGAGAAGATGGTGCTCGCCTGCCTGCTGCACGACATCTCGACGATCGGCTTCATCCGCGGCGACCACGGCTATTGGGGCGCGCAGCTGGTCGAGCCCTATGTCGACGAGGAAGTGACCTGGGCGATCCGGGCGCATCAGGTGCTGCGCTTTTATCCCGACGATGCGGTCGGCTACGAATATCCGCAATCCTACATCACCTCGTTCGGCCAGGAATACCGCCCGGACCCCTATATCGAGGAAGACTACAAGCGGATGCGGAACCACAAATGGTACATGTCGGGCCGCCAGATCACCGTGCACGACATCTACTCGTTCGATCCGACCGTCCATGTCGAGCTCGAGGAGTTCACCGACGTCATCGGCCGCAACTTCCGCCAGCCGGAGCAGGGGCTGGGCTTTGACAACAGTCCGGTCGCCCATATGTGGCGGGCGATGATCCGACCGGCGAAATATCTGTAGCGATCAAGACGCGCCGGCGCGCTCGACGGATGCGCGCCGGCGTCCTCTCCCGGCTGCCGCGCAGAAATAACGATCTTATGTTGTTGTACAAGTTTCTATTGACGATATGGCGGCGGAGTATCAAACTCCCGCCCGGCGCCGATTTGAGCTTCAGCTTGCGGGCGCTCGAAAAATGCAGCTAAAGCGAGGGCGATCGACGATCCGCCTCGGCCCGCGCTGCGGCGGATTTTTGTTGCCGGCGGGTCCGGCAGGTCGAGAGGAAGCGTGGCGATGATCCAAGGGTTGTCGAGGCGATCGGTTATCGGCGCCGGCCTGGCCGCCGGCGCGATGTTTGTCGCCGGCCGGGCGCGGGCCGCGGCGTTGCCGGTCTTGCGGGTCGATTACGCCTATTACAACCCGGTAGCGCTGGTGCTGAAGGACAAGGGCTGGGTCGAGGAGGAGTTCGGCAGGGACGGCACCAAGGTCGAATGGGTGCTCAGCCTCGGCAGCAACAAGGCCTTGGAATTCCTCAACGGCTCGGTCGTCGATTTCGGCTCGTCCGCCGGCGCGGCGGCATTGCTGGCGCGCAGCAACGACATCCCGATCAAGGGGGTCTACATCTATTCGCGGCCGGAGTGGACGGCGCTGGTGACCACCAAGGACTCGCCGATCCGCAAGGTCGCCGATCTCAAGGGCAAGCGCGTCGCGGTCACCCGCGGCACCGACCCGTACATCTTCCTGCTGCGCGCGCTCGACCGCTTCGGCATGAGCGAGGCCGACATCGACATGGTCCTCTTGCAGCACCCCGACGGCAAGACTGCGCTGATGCGCGGCGATGTCGACGCCTGGGCCGGGCTCGACCCGTACATGGCGCAGACCGAGCTCGAAGACGGCTCGCGCCTGTTCTTTCGCGACCCCGCGCTCAACACCTACGGCTTTCTCAATGTGCGCGAGGCCTTCGCCAAGGAGCATCCGGAGGAGACGCTGCGGCTGCTGCGGGTGTACGAGCGCGGCCGGCAATGGTCGCTCGCCAACCCGGACGGGCTGAAGGCGACCCTGGCCAAGGCGGCCAGGCTGACCGACCCGGTCGCCGCCAAGGAGCTGGAGCGCACCGACCTGTCGAACCCGGTGATCGGCGCCGAGCACCGCGACGCGATCGCCGCCGCCGGCAGCGTGCTGAAAAAGGCCAATATCGTCCCGGCCGGGATCGACATCGCCGCGGTTGCCGACCAGCTGGTCGATCCCGAATTCGCGGTGCAGCTCGACGTGAAGAAAGCCGCCGCAAAATGAAGCGGCTCGCCGCCAGCCCGGCGCTGCGCGGCGCGCTGATCGGAATGGCCGCGCCGCTGCTGCTGCTCTTCGTGTGGGAGCTGAACGGCTGGCGCCTCTGGGTTCGCCCGAACCTGCTGCCGCCGCCCTCGGCCGTGCTCGCCACGATCGTCGACCTGGCGCGCCGCGGCGAATTGTGGGGCCATATCGAGATTACGCTGCTGCGCGTGCTGCTCGGCTTTCTGGTCGGCGCCGCGGCGGCGACCGCGCTGGGCGCGCTGACCGGCTACTCGATGCTGTGGCGCCGCCTGCTCGACCCGATGCTGCAGGCGTTGCGCAGCATCCCTTCGATCGCGTGGGTCCCGCTCTTCATCCTGTGGCTCGGCATTTTCGAGGCGGCCAAGGTGACCTTGATCGCGGTCGGCGTGTTCTTCCCGGTCTATCTGAACCTGATGGCCGGGATCGAGACGGTCGACCGCCGGCTGGTCGAGGTCGGCCGGGTCTACCGGTTTTCGGCGTGGCGGCTGGTCCGCCGCATCCTGATCCCGGCGACCCTGCCGGCCTACGTCACCGGGCTGCGCAGCGGCCTCGGGCTCGGCTGGATGTTCGTCGTCGCCGCCGAGATCATGGGCGCCAGCAAGGGGCTCGGCTTCCTGTTGATCGACGGCGAGCAGACCGGCCGGCCGGCGCTGATCATCGCCGCCATCCTGTTGTTCGCGGCGTTCGGCAAGCTCACCGATTTGGCGCTCTCATTGGCCGGGCGGCGCGCGCTCGCCTGGCAGGATTCGTTCGGCAATGCTCGAGATCAAGGGCCTCTCCAAGCAGTTTGACGGCGCTCCCGCCCTCGCCGACGTCGACTTCGCGGTCGAGGCCGGCGAGATCGTCGCCGTGCTCGGTACAAGCGGCGCCGGCAAGAGCACGCTGCTGCGCATCGTCGGCGGGCTCGAAGCCGCCTCGGCGGGCGTGGTGCGGCTCGACGGCAAGCCGGTCTTAGGGCCGAGCCCGAAGCTCGGCTTTGTGTTCCAGGAGCCGCGGCTGATGCCGTGGCTCAGCGTGCGGCGCAACGTCGCCTTCGGCCTCGACGCGCTGCCGCGGGCCGAGCGCCGGGCGCTGGCCGGGGCGGCGCTCGAGCGGGTCGGTCTCGGCGATGTGACCGAGGCCTTGCCGCGGCAGCTCTCCGGCGGCATGGCGCAGCGGGTGGCGATCGCCCGCGCCCTGGTCACCCGCCCGTCGGTCCTGCTGCTCGACGAGCCGTTCAGCGCGCTCGACGCCTTCACCCGCCTGTCGCTGCAGGAGCACCTGATCGAGATCTGGCGCGACGACCGGCCGACGATGCTGTTCGTCACCCATGACATCGACGAGGCGCTGGTGCTGGCCGACCGTGTTATCGTGCTGCTCGGCCGGCCGGGGCGGATCCGCCGCGACGAGCGCATCGAGCCGGCGCGCCCGCGCCGCCGCGGCGATCCGCGGCTGGCGCGCTGGCGCGAGCGGCTGTTCGACGATCTGAGCGGCGCGACCCGCCCGGAGCTGATGGTGGCGAATGCGAGGTGAGGGAATGGACAGCGCCGGGCTGCGCGAGCTGCAGGCTCCGCTCAAGGAAAAATACCGCGAGGATCCCGCCGCCGCGGTCGTGACGCTCAAGGCGCATGGCGACCTCGCCGACGGCGCGATCGCCTGCAAGGTCGAGACCGGGCGCGCCCTCATCGAGGCCGGGCTGCACCCGGCGACCGGCGGCAGCGGGCTCGAAGCCTGCTCGGGCGACATGCTGCTCGAAGCGCTGGTCGCCTGCGCCGGGGTCACCCTGAAGGCGGTGGCGACGGCGATCGACTTCAAATTGCGCGGCGGCTCGGTCAGCGCCGAGGGCGATCTCGATTTCCGCGGCACGCTCGGCGTCGACCGCGCCGCGCCGGTCGGCTTTCGCGACATCCGGCTCAGCTTCGCGCTCGACACCGACGAGCCGGAGGACCGCCGCCGGAGCCTGCTGAAGCTGACCGAGCGCTACTGTGTTGTGCTGCAGACGCTGCGCGCCTCGCCGAAGCTGGAGGCGAGCCTGACCCAAGCGGCCTGAGCAGGGGTCAATTACCGGGAGCGCGTCCCGCGGCCAGGCGATCCCGACGGGAGCTGCGCTGGAGCAGATTTCGATCGAGCAGGCTCCTGCGGTGACGAGATTGCTTCGCTTTGCTCGCAATGACAGCAATTGTCCTCGTCATTGCGAGGAGCGCCGCGACGAAGCAATCTCGATCCGGTGGCGCAGCCCCATCGAAAACTGCGCTAAAGCAGGTCGCAGACGGCGTTCCAGTAGCGCTTCATGGCGGCGATGTGATCGCCGAGGGAGCGGCCGGCGATGCGGTGGAGGTGGCCGCTTTCATAGTAGTTGGCCAGGGTCAGGTGGGTGGCGCCGATCGACTTCCAAAAACCCGCCTGGGCGCGCCAATCGCTCTCGGTCCCGGCCCCGGCCGAGACCCGCGTGTCGATGCCGATCGTCGCCGGGTCGCGGCCGGCCTCCTCGGCGTAGCGGCGCAAGGTCGCGACGGCGGCTCTCGCCTGCTCGCCGGGCGGATAGGCGAGCGGCATCCAGCCGTCGCCCCATTTGGCGCAGCGGCGCAGGGTCGCCTCGGCGTGGCCGCCGTACCACAGCGCGATCTTGCCCGCGATCGGCCGCGGGTTGATGCCGGCATCCTCGATCGTGTGCCATTTGCCTTTGAGGCTGACGTGCGGCTGCGCCCACAGCGCCCGCATCGCCTCGACCTGCTCTTCCGAGCGGCGGCCGCGGTTGTGAAAATTCTCGTTCAGGCCGACGAACTCGACCTCGTTCCACCCGACCCCGATCCCGAGGCGCAAGCGCCCGCCCGACAGCACGTCGAGAGAGGCGGCCTGCTTGGCGACGAGCACGGCCTGGCGCTGCGCCAGGATCAGCACCTGGGTCGAGAAATCGGCGATCCCGGTGCACCCGGCGAGGAATCCGAACAGCACGAACGGGTCGTGGTACAAATCGGTCGACCGGGCGCGGCCCTGGGTCCAATCGGGCCGGCTCGCGACATTGACGCCCAGCACGTGGTCGGGGGCGGCGATGCCGTGATAGCCGATCTCCTCGGCTGCCTGCGCGAATTCCCGCAGGGTCGCCGGGTCGCCGCCGATATCGACGATCGGAAGGGCTACGCCGAGCTTCATGCCTGCTTCCTCCTGGTTGCGTTTCAACCCGCCCAATGGAACATATCATGTCATGCGCGCGGAGCTCGCACGGGCGTGCTCCCGGCGTCGGCGGCTCGCGGCGACTCTCCGGTCCGGCTCCACGCGCCTTCCGCCGCTTCGACCCGGACCGTTGAAAACGCGAGGAGGGACGCCAATGACCGATACCCGCCCGTTCGATCCCGCTTTGTTCGGCGACGCGGCGATCGACCCCGATACGGCCGGGCTGAACGCGCAGATGATCGCGCTGCTGACCGGCCAGCCGGAATGGTGGGTCGTCGGGGCCGAGGCCATGCGGGCCGCGCGCCGGCGCGGCGAAGGGCCGTTCCCGGCGCCGGTGATGTCGGGCCGGGCGCGCACCATCGCGATCGCCGGCAAGGACGGCCGGCAGATCCCGTTGCGGATCATCGCGCCGCCGCAGCCGCGCGGGATCCATCTGCACCTCCACGGCGGCGGCTGGGTGCTGGGCGGCGCCGACATGCAGGATGCGATGCTGGAGCGGATCGCCGACAACACGGGTCAGGCCGTGGTCGCGGTGGAATACCGGCTGGCCCCGGAGCATCCCTACCCGGCGGGTCCGGACGATTGCGAGGCCGCAGCGCTCTGGCTGGTTCGGAACGGCAGGAAGGAATTCGGCGTCGATGCGCTGACGATCGGCGGCGAATTGGCGGGCGGGCACCTGACCGCGGCGACGATCCTGCGCATGCGGGACCGCCACGGCTATGCCGGGTTCTGCGGCGCCAACATCGTCTATGGCGCGTTCGATCTGAGCATGACGCCGAGCCAGCGTCTGTTCGGCGACACCCGGCTGGTGCTGCGCACGATCGACATGCAGCAATTCTACGACGCGTTCCTGCCGACGGCCGCCGACCGGCGCGCGCCCGATGTTTCCCCGCTCTACGCCGACCTGAAGGGCTTGTGCCCGGCGCTGTTCACGGTCGGGACCAGGGATGCGCTGCTCGACGACACCCTGTTCATGCACGCGCGCTGGGTCGCGGCCGGGAATGAGGCCGAGCTTGCGGTCTACCCCGGCGGCGCGCACGGCTTCACGCTCTTCCCGAGCCGGCTGGCGAAATCGGCGGCGGCGAGGATCGACGCGTTCCTGAACCGCGTCCTCGCCTGACCGAGGCAGCGCCGGGCGCCGGCGCGCCCGCTCGGCCAGCAGCCGGGCGCTTGACGCCATCGGGTCATCGCGCCCACGCTGGCGGCGTCCCTGGCGAGGCGATGGAGCGGGCGATGGAATACGGCATCTTCAACCTGATGGGCTCGCGCGACCCGGCAAAGCCGACGGCCGAGGTTTTCGCCGAGGTCGCCGAGCAGACGCGGCGCGCCGACGAGCTCGGCTACGCGACCGCCTGGTTCGCCGAGCACCATTTCTCGAATTACTGCCTGTGCGCGTCGCCGCTGATGCTGGTCGCGCACTGCGCCTCGATCACCACGAGGATCCGGCTCGGCACCGCGGTCGTGGTGCTGCCGCTCTACAACCCGGCGCGGCTCGCAGCCGAGATCGCCACCGCCGACGCGCTGTCGAACGGGCGCCTGATGCTCGGCGTCGGGGCCGGCTATCAGCCCTACGAATTCGAGCGGTTCGGCGTCGACATCAACGACAATCTGGAGATCACCGAGGAATTCTGCGACATCCTCGATCGCGCCTTCTCGCAGGATTTCTTCAGCTATGACGGCCGGCGCTATCGGATCGCGCGGACCCACATCCCGGCCCGGCCGGTGCAGAAGCCGCTGCCGATTTATGTCGCCGGCCATACCGAGGCGATGTTTCGCGCCGCGGCGCGGCGCGGCTACCGCGTGCTGTCGTCGGGCCGGGTCGGCGGCGCCGCGCTGCTGGCCGAGCAGTACGAGGTCATCAAGGCCGCCTACCAGGCCGAGGGCGTGCCGCTCGCCAACGCCCACATCACCGTCAACCGCTTCTGCCACATCACCGACAGCAAGGAGGAGGGGCTGCGCTTCGCCGAGAATGCGCGCTACCAGACCCGCCTCGCCTCGAGCCTGCGGCGGCGGCAGGAAGTCATGCAGGGCGCGGTGCTGGTCGACCGGCCGTTCCCCGACGAGCCGCCGCTCGAGCAGATCCGCGACGACCTGCTGATCGGCGATGTCGACACCGTGGCCGAGAAGCTGGTCGGCGAGATCCGCGCGGCCCACCCGGCGCACATCTGCTTTTCGTTCAAGGTCGGCTCTACCCCGCACCAGGCGGCGATGCGCTCGATGGAGCTGATGATCAGCGAGGTCAGGCCGCGGGTCGAGCGGGCGCTCGGCCCGCTCGACCGCCGCGCGGCGGAGTGATCCGGGCGCGGGACGCGGCGCGCGGGCAAGCTTGGCGGTGGCCAGCCGGGCGGCGGGGCGCTACAGTCCGGGCGGTGGAACGGCGGAGGGCCGAGCGATGATCGTCGAGCAGATCTGGACCGCGAATGCCGGTCGCAACTTCAACTACCTGATCGCCTGCGGCGAAACCGGCGAGGCGCTGGCGGTCGACCCGCTCGACCATCAAAAATGCCTCGCCGCCGCCAAGGCCAAGGGCTGGACCATCACCCAAATCCTCAACACCCACGAGCACCACGACCACACCGGCGGCAACCCGCAGATGGTGGCGGCGACCGGGGCCGTGGTGCTCGGCCCACGTCAACGCCAGGGACAAGATCGCGGAGATGACCCGGGGCCTGCGCGCCGGCGATGTGATCAAGGTCGGCCGGACCGTCGAGCTCGAATGCCTCGACACGCCGGGGCACACGATGTCGCATATCTGCGTGCGCTCGCACGGCGACGCGCCGGCGCTCTTCTGCGGCGACACCCTCTTCAACGCGGGGGCCGGCAACTGCCACAATGGCGGCCATCCGAACGAGCTCTACAACACCTTTGTCGGCCAGCTCGCCAAATTGCCGGAAAACACCTTGATCTATCCCGGGCACGACTACATCGCCCGCAACCTCGCCTTCACCCTCGACCGCGAGCCGGACAACGCCGGCGCCAAGGCGATGCTGCCGCAGATGGAGCGGCAGGACACGACAAAGGCGCTCGTCACCACCTTGGCGGTCGAGCGCGAGATCAACACTTTCTTTCGGCTGTCGAGCCCGTCGGTCGTCCGGCGGCTGCGCGAGGCCTTTCCGGACCTCCCCGACGACCCGGACCCGAAGACGGTGTTCCTGCGGCTGCGCGAGCTGCGCAACAAGTGGTGACGGCCGCACGCCGGCCCATGCAACCCTGGACACCACTGGCCCGAACCTGATCCACGGTCGCAGGGGCGTGGATGCCCGGAACAAGTCCGGGCAAGGGGTGTCCGGAGTTGCGTATAGCTCGGTATTTCGGGCCTGACACTCACAGCGGCCCGTTCGGCAGCACCAGCACCTTGCCGTTTCGGCCACCCTGCTGGGCATGGGCGAGCGCCGCCTTGATGTCCTCGATCGGGTAGAAGGAATCGATCGGCGCCTTCAGCACGCCGTCGCGCAGCTTGAGCCCCAAATCGGCATAAACCGCCCGCACCTGCTCTGGTGTCCGCCTGGCGAGGCCGCGCCCGAGGTTGAAGCCGGTCAGCCCGACGCCGCGCATATTGAGGGCGGCGCGCGAGATCGCCGCGTCCTCGCCCGACATCGAGCCGTAATTGACCAGCACGCCGCCGTCGGCGAGGCAGTCGCCGATGCGCCGGCAGGCCGCGCCCGAGACCGCGTCGACGCCGAGCCGGATCGGCGCCCCGCCGGCCGCGGCCCGCGCCCGCTCGGCGAGGTCGGGACCGTCCTTGAGCACGACATCGGCCCCGAGTGCCGTCAGCTCGGCCGCTACATCGTCGCGCCGCACGACATTGATCGTGCGCACCCCCTTCGCCTTCGCCAGCACGATCAGGTGGCGCCCGACCGCGGAGTTGGCTACGTCCTGGATCACCCAGTCGCCCGGCTGAAGCGCGACATGGTCCTCGAGCAGCAACAGCGCCGTCGGCGGGTTGATCCGCAGCATCGCCGCCTGCGCCACATCGAGCCCGGCCGGGATCGGCACGGCGTCCTCGCCGCGCACCCGGCGGCGCTGCACCCAGTTCTCGCGCTGCATGTTGACCACGAGGTCGCCCACCCGCAGATCGCCGACCCCGGCGCCGACGGCGGCGACGCGGCCGACGCATTCGGCGCCGGGCGTGGCCGGCAGCGGCGGGCGCAGCCGATAATTGCCGCGGCAGAACGAGATGTCGGCCGGGTTGATCGGAAAGGCGAGCACGTCGAGCACGACCTCGCCCGACCCCGGCGCCCCGACATCCGGAACCTCGACGCAGCTCGCGACCGTCTCGGGCGGCCCGTAGGCGGCGATGTCGACCCGTTTCATCTCACCACCCCCCGTCGATGCCGATCGCCTGGCCGGTGACGAAGCCGGCCTGGTCGGACGCGAGGAAGGCGATCATCGCGGCGACCTCGTCGGGGCTGCCGAAGCGGCCGACCGGGATCGCCTTGGCGCGCTCCTTGAAGCCGATCTCGAGGTCGTCGCCATATTCGCGCCGGTTGGTGCTGATCGCCCGCGAGGTGCGGATCGGGCCGGGGCAGACGGCGTTGACCGTGATGCCGTGGGGCGCGAGGTCGAGCGCCAGCGACCGGGTGAAGCCGACAATCGCCGCTTTCGAGGCGGCGTAGGTCGCGCGGCGGTGGCCGGGACGAAAGGCGGCCTTCGACGAGACGCTGACGATCCGCCCCCACTGCCCCTTGCGCATCGGCGGGACGGCGGCGCGCGACATCAGAAAGCAGCCGCGGGCGTTGACCCCGAGGGTGCGGTCCCAGGCCTCGACCGGCACGTCCTCGATCTCGTTGCGGTCGGCCCCCTGCGGCGCCCCGGCGTTGTTGACAAGGATGTCGAGTCGCCCGTAGCGCGCCAGCACCTCCTCGACCATCCGCCCGGCATCGGCCTCGACGCTGACATCGCCCAGGGTCGCCGACGCGGTCCCGCCGCGGCGCACGATGTCCTCGACCAGGCTGTCGACCCCGCCCCAGGTGGCGTCGAGGTCGCCTTCGACATTGTGCTCGTTGGCCACGCCGGTCGAGACGACATCGGAAACGACGACCGCGACCCCGGCGGCGGCAAGCGCCCGCGCGGTCGAGCTGCCGATGCCGACCGGCTTGCCGCACCCGGTGATCAGCGCCACCCGATTGGAGCTGGGCATTCCATCCTCCCGTTGTCGATTGCATTGCCGAGCCTTGACCCGGCCATCCCGAGGGCGCTTCAGTCTGCGGTGGCGCCGTGGCCTGGGTCAAGCCGGCCGAGCGCGTGGTTGCACGAGGACATGCGTGATCCAAAGAGCTGCCGCGACCGTCTGCTTCCTGCTGATCGCCTTCGGCCACGCCGCTCACGCCGAGGAGAAGGCCGAGGGCGGTCCGCCGGCGCGGGTCGCGACCCATCACGTCCTCCAGCTCGGCGATCGGCGGCTCGATTACGATGCGGTCGTCGAGACCCTGCCGCTGACCGACGCGAAAGGGGCGGCGACCGCCTCGATCTATACGATCGCCTATCTGGCCGAGGCCGCGGCCGGCGGCGGCCGGCCGGTCAGCTTCGTCTTCAACGGCGGCCCGGGCGCCGCCTCGGTCTTTCTGCATCTGGGCGCGCTCGGCCCGCGGATCATGGAGACGCCGGATACCGGCGCGGCGCCGAGCGCGCCGGCGCGCCTGGTCGACAACCCTTCGACCTGGCTCCCGTTCACCGACCTTGTTTTCGTCGACCCGGTCGGCACCGGCTTCAGCCGCGGGGTCGGCAAGGAGGAGAACCCGGACAAGCCGTTCTTCGACGTGCACGCCGACCTCGCCTCGCTCGGCGCGGTCGTCCGGCTGTGGCTGACCCGGCACGAGCGCTGGGGCTCGCCGGTCTATCTGGTCGGCGAGAGCTATGGCGGGTTCCGCGCCGCGGCGATGGCGCGAGCCCTTCCCCGGGACGTCGACGTGACGGTCAGCGGCCTCGTCCTGGTGTCGCCGGCGCTCGACCTTTCGGCCTTGCATCCGGGCGAGCGGGACCTCCTCGCCGCCGCCTTTTTCCTGCCCTCCTACGCCGCCGTCGCCGCCGCGTTCGACCCCGCCCGCGGCCGCGACGGCGCGGAGGTCGAGCGCTTCGCCCTGTCCGACTATCTGGTTGGGCTCGCCGGGCTCAAGGGGCGGCCGGCCGCCGGCGACCCGTTCATCAGAAAGGTCGCCGACCTCGCCGGGCTGTCCGAGGAGATCGTCCGCCGCCACCGCGGCCGTGTCCCGCGCGAGGTCTTCGCCCGCGAGATCCGTCGCGCCGAGGGCGAGACGGTGAGCCTCTACGACGGCACGGTCGCCCGCCCGGCCGTCGGCGGCCGCGTCGCCGACCCGGTGCTGGGGCCGGCGGTCGCGGCCTTCGGCGCCGCCTTCAACGCCTATGCGGCGCAGGCGCTGGGCTTTCACACCGATCTTCCGTATCGCGTGCTCGCCCCGGACGTGTCGCGGCAATGGAATTGGCAGGGCGAGCGCCGGGAGGGCGGTCCGGGCCTGGCGATGTCGTCGCTCGAGGCGGCGCTCCTCGATCATCCCGGCACCAAGGTGCTGGTCGTCAACGGGCGCTATGATCTGGTGACGCCCTACCTCGCCTCGCGCTGGCTGGTCGATCAGCTGGGGCTGCCGGCCCCGGCGCGCGCAGCGATCCGGCTGCGCGTCTACGAAGGCGGCCACATGATGTACATGCGGCCGGATTCGCGCGCCGCCCTCGCCCGCGACGCCGCCGCGCTCTACGCGCCGCCGGGCCCGGCGGCGCCCTCGCAGTAAAGCCAGAGTGCAGCCGCGGGGCGGCTCAAGCCGCTCTGGGCTTGACTTCGGTGTCGAGCCGGGAGCCCAGCGCCTCGATGGCCGTTTCCAGCTCGTAATCGCGCTGCATGTTGAGCCAAAACTCCGGCGAGGTGGCGAAATAGCGGGCGAGGCGCAGGGCGGTATCCCCGCTGATCCCGCGCCGCTCGGCGAGGATCGCCTGCACCCGCGTCACCGGCACGCCGATGTCCTTGGCCAGCCGGTATGCGGTGAGACCGAGCGGCTTCACGAACTCTTCGCGCAGCTGTTCCCCGGGATGGATCGGCGGCAGGTCGCGCATGCTGGTCACCCTTGGTGGTAATCGGCGATCTCGACCCGCTCGACACCCCCATCCCGCCAAACAAAGCAGAGGCGCCACTGGTCGTTGATCCGAATGCTGTGCTGGCCCGCACGATTGCCGCGCAGGGACTCCAGCCGATTTCCCGGCGGAGCCGCCAAGTCCCGCAACTGCTCCGCATAATGCAGCTGCCGCAACTTTCGTTGCGCCACACGCTGAATATCCCTCGGCAGCCGACGCGCAAACCGGCCATGGAACAAGCCCTCGGCGTCCCGGTCGGCAAACGAGCGGATCATTCACCGCACTTATATACGGGGTGCGTTCAGATCGTCAAGCGTTCATGACTGCCCCGGCGCGGTCGGGACGGGCGTCGGCGATCAGACGGTCGAGGACGCCGAGCAGCCGGGCCTCGGTCTCGCCGCCGCCGTCGAGGCGCTGCAGCAGCAACGCCGCGGCTTCAAGGGTCGATAGCGCCTCGCGGCGCGGCTCGCGGCGGATACGCCCATAGCGCGACCGGCGCTGCGGGTTGAGGACGATCCGGCGCAGCTTTAAGAGCCACGGGTTTCGCCACCACAATGTCTTGGCCTCGCTCCAGCTGCCGTCGAGCAGCACCGCCCCGTCGAGGCCGCGCAGGGCAGCCTCCTGATCGGCCGCGGGCGCGCCGCGCCGATCGAGCGCGATGATGTCGCGCTGGACCGCAAACCCGGCGGGGCGCGCCGAGCCGAGATGGAGCACGGCCCAGCGCTGGGGGTCGGCCTCGTGTCCCAACGGGCGCGACAGGTTGGGCCACGACAACCCGACCACGAGCGCCGCGCGCCGCAGAGCGGCGACGGTCGCCGCCGCCGTCGCCAGCGCCTCCCGCTTCTCCCGCGGGTGCTGCAGGATCAGCACGAAGAGCCGATTGTCGATTGCTTCGGTCAAATGATCCTCGGTCGCGGGCGGGCGTGTGGATTAAGCGGGCGCGTGGATTTAGCGGGCGCGTGGATTTATCGGCCGCGTTAACCCGTTTGCGTAAAAAACTTGATATAGACGTTAACCCCGATAGGGGCAGCAATCGAGGCGCACATGCACAAGCCCGTCCGCAAGGCGGTTTTTCCGGTCGCCGGGCTGGGGACCCGCTTTCCTGCCGGCGACCAAGGCGATGCCCAAGGAAATGCTGCCGATCGTCGACAAGCCGCTCATTCATTACGCGGTCGAAGAGGCGAAGGCGGCCGGGATCGAGGAGTTCTTCTTTGTCACCGGCCGGGGCAAGAGCGCGATCGAGGATCATTTCGACCGCGCCTTCGAGATCGAGGCGACGTTGCGCGAGCGCGACAAGACCGATCTGCTCGAAGAGCTCGAAGCGGGGCTGCCCGAGCCCGGCCAGATCGCCTACACCCGGCAGCAGACCCCGCTCGGCCTCGGCCATGCCGTGTGGTGCGCCCGCTCGCTGGTCGGCGACGAGCCCTTCGCCGTGCTCCTCGCCGACGATTTGATGGTCTGCGACACCCCGTGCCTGGCGCAGATGGTCGCCGCCTACCAGGAGACCGGCGGCAACCTCGCGGCGATCGTCGAGGTGCCGCGCGCGCAGACCAACCGCTATGGCGTGCTTGACGTCGTGGCCGACAACGGCAGGCTGGCGCGGGCGCGCGCCGTGGTCGAGAAGCCCGACCCGGCAGCGGCCCCCTCGACCCTGACCATCATCGGCCGCTACATCATCCAGCCGGAGGTCTTCGCCCATCTCGCCCGCGGCGAGCGCGGCAGCGGCGGCGAAATTCAGCTGACCGACGGGCTCGAAATGCTGATCAGGGACGGGCAGCCCTTTCACGGGTTCCGCTTTACGGGCCGGCGCTACGATTGCGGCGACAAGCTCGGCTTTCTCGAGGCGACGGTGGCGCTCGGGCTCGCGCACCCGGAGCTCGGGCCGGGGCTGCGCCGCATCCTGGCCTCCTATCTTTGAATGGAGAATTCGATGCCGCATCGCTTCGATCCGACGATCCTGCGCGAATACGACATCCGCGGCGTTGTCGGGCAGACCTTGTCGGCCGCCGACGCGCACGCGATCGGGCAGGCCTATGCCGTGCCGCTCGCCGAGACCGGCGGCAGCCGCGTCGCGGTCGGCTATGACGGCAGGCTGACCTCGCCCGAGCTCGAAGCGGCGCTGGTCGACGGCCTCGCCGGCGCGGGCGTCGATGTCGTGCGGATCGGCCGCGGGCCGACGCCGATGCTCTATTACGCGGCCGCGACCCTCGGCGTCGACGGCGGGGTCATGGTCACCGGCTCGCACAACCCGCCCGACCACAACGGATTCAAATTCGTGCTGCAAGGGAAGCCCTTCTACGGCGCCGCGATCCGCCGGCTCGGCGAGATCGCGCTCGGGCGCGCCGCTTCCCGAGGCTCCCCGGGCCGGGTCGAGCAACGCGCGATCCGCGACGAATATGTCGCCCGGCTCGCCCGCGACCACCGCGGCGGCCGGCCGCTGACCGTCGCCTGGGACGCCGGCAACGGCGCCACCGGCGAGGTCGTGCAGCAGCTGACGGCGGTTCTCCCCGGTCGGCATGTCCTGCTGAACGAGACGATCGACGGCGCCTTTCCCGCCCATCACCCGGACCCGACGATCCCCGAGAACCTGGTTCAGCTGCAGCAGGCGGTGGCCCGCGAGCGCTGCGACCTCGGCATCGCCTTCGACGGCGACGGCGACCGCATCGGCGTCGTCGACGCGCGGGGGCGGATCCTGTGGGGCGACCAGCTGATGGCGGTGCTGGCTCGCGACGTGCTGGCCCGGCATCCGGGCGCGCCGATCATCGCCGATGTCAAGGCGAGCCAGGCGCTGTTCGACGAGATCGCGCGGCTGGGCGGCCGCCCGGTGATGGCGCCGACCGGCCACTCGCTGATCAAGGCCAAGCTCGCCGAAACCGGCGCGCCGCTCGCCGGCGAGATGAGCGGGCACATCTTCTTCGCCGACGGCTATTACGGCTACGACGATGCGGTCTACGTCGCGGTGCGCCTGCTCGCGGTTCTGGCGCAGACGACCGAAAGCCTGGCGCAAATGCGCGATCGGCTGCCCGCCGTCGTCAACACGCCGGAGCTGCGCTTCCCGTGCGCCGAAAGCCGCAAATTCGCGGTGGTCGACGAGGTTCGCGCACGGCTGCGTCAGGCGGGGGCCGAGATGATCGACATCGACGGGGTGCGGGTGCGCACTGCCGACGGCTGGTGGCTGTTGCGCGCCTCGAACACGCAGGACGTGCTGGTCGCCCGCGCCGAATCGGCGACCGAGGCCGGCCTCGGCCGCCTCAAGCAGGAGCTCGCGGCCGAGCTCGCCACCAGCGGCGTCGCCCTGCCGGACGCCTGAGAAGCCGGCAGGCGACGGCGCCTATCGGGCGGCGACCCTTTCGCCGCTCGACGGGACGACCGAGCATTCGATCTTTTTCTTGTGCAGCGCGGCGCAGGCGTCGCGCGCCTCCTTCGGCGTGAAGTTCAGCACCCGCGCGCGGTAGAGGTGGCGCTTGGCCGACTTCGCCGCCTGCACGATCTGGACCTGCTTGCCCTTGGCGACCGCGAGGTCGGCGGCGGAGCGGGCGGCCTTCTCGGCCGAGCCTTGCGAGCCGTACGCCCCGAGCTGGATGCTCCAGCGATCGCCGGCCGCCGCAACCCGCGACTCGCGCGGCAGCACCGCCGCCTCCGCCTTGGCCACCGGCGACAGGTGCGAGGACAGCCTCGCCGCCGCCTTGGTCAGAAGACCGGGCTTCTCGCGGGCCGGCGGCGGCGCTTCGGCGACCGCCACGCGGCGCGGCTGCGGCTGCGGCGCTTCGCGGCGGGCGACCATGGTGGCGGGGGCGACGCCGACCTCCTCGAAGCCGTGGTCGAGCATCGCCACCATCTCACGGTCGCGGGCGCTGGACGAGTGGCCGCCCATCACCACGCCGATCAGCCGATGGCCGCCGCGCACCGCCGACGCCGCGAGGTTGAAGCCCGAGGCGCGGATATATCCGGTCTTGATCCCGTCGGCGCCCTCGTATGATTGCAGCAGGTGATTGTGATTGGGGATCACGCTGCCGCGGAAGGTGAATTCGCGCGTCGAGAAATAGTGATATTCCTGCGGGAAGTCGCGGTAGAGGGACAGCGCCAGCTGAGCGATGTCGCGCGCCGTCGTAAGCTGCCCCGGATCAGGCAGCCCCGAGGCGTTGCGATAGACGGTCCGGGTCATGCCGAGCTGCCGGGCCTTGTTGGTCATGCGCCCGGCGAAGGCCCATTCGCTGCCGGCCATGCCTTCGGCGAGCACCGCCGCGGCGTCGTTCGCCGACCGCGTCACCAGCCCGAGGATCAGGTCCTGCACCGCGATCGCATCGCCGGGCCGCAGGCCGAGCTTGGTCGGCGCGTGGGCGGCCGCCTCGGCCGAGACCGGGAGAGCCTGGTCGAGCCGCAGCTTGCCCGCGTGCAGCGCCTCGAAGGTCAGGTACAACGTCATCATCTTGGTCAGCGACGCCGGGTAGGTGGTCGCGTCGGCGTTGTCTTCGTTCAGCACCCTGCCGGTGTCGGCGTCGATCATGATCGAAGCGTCGACCGCGGCCGGGCTGGCCTGGGGGATCGCGGGCCGGGCGTGGTGGTGGGCGTGCCGGCCGGCCTTGGCCGGGGTCGGCCCAAGCATCATCAGCGCGACGCCGGCGCCGACGACGCCCAAGGCAAGAATTCGCAGCCTGCGCGCGGCGCCGGCGCAGGGCAGCCCGCGTCCTTCATTCGCCAGAAATTTGACCATGATCCCCCAACTTCTCCTGACCCCGACTGCAACAGATCGACGATCTCTCGCAATCCCCCGTCGCCAGATTAGAAAAAAGCCGGAGCGCTGTCCACGCTTTGCACGGAAAAACCGGGCTTTTGCGGCGGTTGCCGCGATCGGCCGTCGATCAGGCGAATATCACGGCATTGTGCAGCGCAATCGCCGCACGCCGGTGGGCGAAAGCTTTGCCCACATCTATATTATGCATGGCCAACGAAGGGACGCGCCCCGTGGTCGATGACGAGGTGGTCGAGCGCAAGCTCGCCGCGATCTTTGCCGCCGATGTCGCCGAGTACAGCCGGCTGATGGGGCTGGACGAGCTGGGGACGCTGCGCCGCCTGCACGCCTGCCGAGCGATCCTCGACGGGCTGATCGAGGCCCGCCACGGCCGAATCTTCAATACCGCCGGCGACAGCGTGGTCGCCGATTTCGCCAGCGCCGTCGACGCGGTCGAATGCGCCGTCGCGGTCCAGCAGGCGATCGCCCAGGACAATGCGGGCCGCCCGGCCGGCGAGCGGATGCAGCTCCGGATCGGCGTTCATCTCGGCGATGTCATCGTCGAGGGCGGCAATCTGCTGGGCGACGGCGTCAATATCGCGGCGCGGCTGCAAACTCTCGCCGATCCCGGCGGCATCTGCGTTTCCGGCGTCGTGCGCGACCAGATCGGCACGAAATTGCCGGTCGGGTTCGCGGCGCTGGGAGAGCAGCATGTCAAGAACATCGCCGAGCCGGTTCGCGCGTTCCGAATCGGCGGGACGGCCGGGCGGGGGCCGACCGCGCCGGCCTCGGGGAGCGGGTCGCGGCTGGCCCGCGCCCGTTGGGTCGGCGTCGTCGCCGCCGTCATCCTCGTCATCGGCGGCGCGGCGTGGCAGTGGTCCGGCCACCGCCTGCAACCGGGCCGGCAGCCGATCGGCGGCGCGTCGCCGACGGCGCAGGTCGCCCCCGCGCCGCGGCTGTCGATCGTCGTGCTGCCGTTCGCCAATTACAGCAACGACCCGGAGCAGGAATACTTCGCCGATGGCATCACCGAGGATCTGACGACCGATTTGTCGCGCATCCAGGGGAGCCTGGTGATCGCGCGCAACACGGCCTTCACCTACAAGGGCAAGCCGGTCGACGCCAAGCGGATCGGGCGCGAGCTGGGCGTGCGCTACCTGCTCGAAGGGAGCGTCCAGCGCTCCGGCGACCGGGTCCGCATCAACGCCCAGCTGGTCGACGCCGAGACCGACGCGCACCTGTGGGCCGAGCGGTTCGACCGCGATGTCGGCGACCTGTTCGCGCTGCAGAGCGAGATCACCTCGCGGATCGCGCGCGCCCTGCAATCCCAGCTGGCGATCGCCGAAGCCGGCCGCCCCGCCGCCAGCAAGCTCGACGCGCTCGACTACATCCTGCGCGGCCGCGCCCAGCTGACCAAGCCGATCTCCCGCGAGACCTATGACAAGGCGGTGAATTACTTCGAGACCGCCATGGCGCTCGATCCCGGCTCCTCCGATGCGCAGGCCTGGCTGGCGGCGGTGCTGGTGGTGCGGGTGCTCGACGAGCTCAGCGAGTTCCCCAACGTCGATCTCGGCCGCGCCCAGGAGCTGGTGGCGCGGGCGCTGGCGGCGTCCCCGAACAGCAGCCTGGCGCACCACGTCAAGGGCCAGGTGCTGCGCGCCCAGTCGCGCTGCAAGGAAGCGATCCCCGAATACGAGACCGCGATCGCGCTCGATCGCAGCCGCGCGCCGAGCTATGCCCATGTCGGCTGGTGCAAGTTCCTGACCGGGTCGGTCGGCGAGGCGGTCCCGTATTTCCAGCAGGCGATCCGCCTGAGCCCGCACGAGCCCGGCATCGCCGCCTGGTACGGCCGGCTCGGCGTCGTCGACCTCCTGCAATCGCGCACCGAGGAGGCGCTCGTTTGGCTGGAGAAGGCGCGCAGCGCCAACCCGCGCCTGCCCTTTGTGCATGCCTACCTCGCCGCAGGTTACGCGATCGAGGGCGCCACCGAGCGCGCGCGCGCCGAGCTCGGCGAGGCGCAACGGCTCAGCGAGAACTACGCGAGCCTGGCGAGCGTCCGGAAATCGACCTGGTTCGACAATCCGAAGATCCGCGCCTTTGCCGAAGCCACCTATTTCCCCGGTCTGCGCCGCGCCGGGCTGCCGGACGAATGACCGATGTGCAGCTGCGTCTCCCCGGCGTCGACCGGGCCGACGCCGCTTTATCCGCCGAGGAGCCGAACCCATGAGCGTCGAAGAACGATTGCGGGAGCTGAACATCGCGCTGCCCGAGGTCGGCGGCCCGATCGGCAACTACGTCCATGCCAAGCGGGTCGGCAATCTGCTCTACCTCTCGGGCAAGGGCCCGCCCGATGTCGACGGCAGGATGCCCAAGGGCAAGCTCGGCGCCGGCATGTCGGTCGAGGACGGCTACCGCCACGCCCGCGGCGTCGGGCTGGTGCTGATCGCGGCGCTCAAGGATGCGCTGGGCGGCGAGCTCGACCGCGTCGAGGACATCGTCAAGGTGCTCGGCATGGTCAACGCCGCCCCCGATTTCGAGGACCACCCCAAGGTCGTCAACGGCTGCTCGGACCTCTTTGTCGAAATGTTCGGCGAGCGCGGCCGGCACGCCCGCTCGGCGGTCGGCATGAGCTCGCTGCCGGGCGGCATCCCGGTCGAGATCGAGATCATCGTCGCCGTAAAATAAGCGGCCCCGGTCATGAGCCCGGGATCGTTCCCTTGGGCAGGCTTTCGCAATAGCGGGCGATCTCGCCGGGCGTCGTAATCCACAATTCGTCGCGGCGCTCGAGGATGTGGCGCACCGCGTCGCGGAACGGGCGCAGCCGGAAAGGCTGGCCGATGATGAAGGGATGCGCCGAGATGGAGCAGACCAGCGGGTATTTCCGCGACTGCTCGAGCATCTCGTCGAACTGGTCGGTGACCATCTCGGCGAATTGGCGGCCGGTGTGGCGGCGGAAGACCAGCGCCGGCGAGTCGTTGACCTCGATCGGGTAGGGGACCGACAGGATCGGCCCGGACCGGGTGCGCATCCAGACCGGCTGGTCGTCCATCGGCCAATCCATGACATAGCGGTAGCCGGCCTCCTTCAGGAGGTCGAGGGTCACCGCGCTTTGCGCGATGTAGGGGCCGAGCCAGCCCTCCGGGCGCCTCCCGGAGAGCCGCGTCAAGACCTCGGTGCATTCGGCGATCAGCCGCGCCTCGTCCTCCTCCCACAGCAAATCCTGGCGCTCGGAATTGGTGCGGCCGTGGCCGACATACTCGTCGCCGCGCCCGTTCAGCCGCAGGGCGATGTCGGGGCAATATTCGAGGGCGGCCGAGTTGACGTTGTGCGCGCCGGGCAGGCCGAACTCGTCGAGCAGGTCGAGGTAATGCCACAGCCCGACCCGGTTGCCGTAGTCGCGCCAGGCATAGTTGCGCTGCGACTGCGCCGCCGCGGCTCCGGTCGAATCGCTGCCGAGCCCGGCGCCGAACGCGAAATGCTCGATATTGTTGCAGAAGCAGACCGCGAGCCGCTTGCCCTCGGGCCATTCGTATTGCGGCCGCTTGTGGATCGGGACGTAGTCATAGCGGTTGTGGGCGGGGAGCTTCATGGCTGCGCCGAGAAACCGCCCCTCACCCCGACCCTCTCCCCGCCAGCGGGGCGAGGGAGCAGAAAACGCGATTCCCTCTCCCCGCGGGCGGGGAGAGGGTTAGGGTGAGGGGGCGCGCTTCCGATGACCACTCACCGCCCCTTGAACTGGGGCTTGCGTTTTTCCATGAAGGCGGTGCGGCCCTCGGTGTAGTCCTCGCTGGCGAAGCAGTCGGCGACGACGCGCTTGCACAGCGCCAGGTCGCGCTCGTCGTCGTCCTTCATCGCCTCGCGCACGATCGTCTTGACCGAGCGCACCGTTAAGGGCGCGTTGGCCGCGATCATCTCGCAATAATTCCGGACATAGCCGTCGAGCTCGGCGGCCGGCACGAGCTGGTTGATCAGCCCCATGCGCAGCGCCTCCTCGGCGGTGAACTGGCGCGCGGTATAGAAGATCTCGCGGGCGCAGGCCGGGCCGACCAGGTCGATCAGCCGGCGGATGCCGTCATAGGCGTAGCCGAGCCCGAGCTTCGCCGCCGGGATGCCGAATTTCGCGCCCTCGGCGGCGATGCGCAGGTCGCAGGCGAGCGCCGTGCCGACCCCGCCGCCGATGCAATAGCCTTGGATCATCGCGATCGTCGGCTTCGGCGTCTCCTGCAGGCGCAGCCGCGCGCCCTCGGAAATCTTGGCGTAGGCGGCGGCCGCCTCCTCGGAGGCGCGGCGTTCCTTGAATTCCGAGATATCGGCGCCCGAGACAAAGGCCCGCCCGCCGGCGCCGCTGACGACGATGACCCGAACCGCGTCGTCGCGCTCGAACTCGTCGATGATCTGCGCCACACCCTGCCACATCTCGAGCGAGACGGCGTTGTGGCGCGCCGGGTTGTTGAAGATCAGGCGGCCGATCGGGCCGTCCTTCTCGGCGATCATCTTGGCTGTCAAAGGCTGGTCGAGCATGGGTTTCGCTTCCATATTTCGTCGCTTTGACGCGGGGATCAAACCACCTCGCGGGCGCGCAGATCGGCGATCGCCGCGTCGTTGTAGCCCAATTCGCGCAAGACCTCCTCGGTGTGCTGGCCGAGACCGGGGGTCGGGCGCAGCGTTGCCGGCTCCGGCGTGCGGGTCATGTTGATCGCCTGCCCGACGACCTTGATCGCGCCGAGCCGGGGATGGTCGATCGGCCGCGCCATTTCGAGATGCTGCACCTGCGGGTCGGCGAAGGTCTGGTCGATCGTGTAGAGCGGCCCGCACGGCACGCCCACCTCGTTCATCAGCTCGACCCAATAGGCGCTCGGCCGCCTCCTGGTGATCTCGGCGATCCGCTCGTTGAGCGCCTTGCGGTTTTTCGAGCGGGCCGGGCCGGTCGCGTAATCGGGGTCGTCGAGCAGCGCCATCGCATCGGCCGCCTCGCAGAAGCGGCGGAACATGTGGTCGCCCGAGGCGGCGATGTTGATCTGCCCGTCGGCGGTCGGGAAGAGGCCGGTCGGGATCCCGGTCGGATGGTCGTTGCCGGCCTGCTTGGCGACCTCGCCGGCCATCAGCCAGCGCGAGGCCTGGAAATCGAGCATGAAGATCTGCGCTTCGAGGAGCGAGGTGTGCACCCACTGCCCCTCGCCCGAGCTTTCGCGCTCGATCAGCGCCATCAGCATCGCCTGGGCCAGAGGAGCCCGGCGCACAGGTCGTCGATCGGGATGCCGACCCGCACCGGCCCCTGCCCCGGAAAGCCGGTGATCGACATCAGCCCGCCCATCCCCTGGGCGATCTGGTCGACGCCCGGCCGCTTGGCGTAGGGCCCGGTCTGGCCAAAGCCCGAGATGCTGCCGTAGACGATGCGCGGGTTGATCTTCTTCACCGACTCGTAGTCGATGCCGAGGCGGTGCTTCACCTCCGAGCGGAAGTTCTCGACGATCACGTCGGCCTTCTCGGCGAGCTTCATAAAGATCGCCTTGCCGGCCTCGGTCTTCAGGTTGAGGGTCAGGCTGCGCTTGTTGCGGTGCAGGTTCTGAAAGTCGAACCCCTCGCGCCGCGAGCCGGTCACATCGCGCCCGTCGTCGCCGCGCTGCTCGATCTTGATCACCTTGGCGCCCCAGTCGGCGAGCTGGCGCACCGCGGTCGGCCCGGCGCGGGCATGGGTCAGGTCGAGGACGGTGTACTTCGACAGCGGCAGGGTTCCAATGCTCACGACAGCGGGCCTTTCCTGGTTCGAAAAATCCGCCGGTCGCGCCGTAGCGCAAACGGCCGGGTCCGACGGCGACTCTCGCGCCTCCGGCTCATCGAGGTCAAGCGGTGTGCCGGGTTGTGCTCGATCGGTTGCTCTCGCTTGCTCAGATGCACTCAGATGCTTCAACTCCGTCGCCCATCCTACGGCTCCTTGCTGCTGAATCAGATGATTGCGTCTGAAGAAACCAGCCCCGAGGTCATGCCTCGACGCCGATCGCGCGGCGGAACCGGTTCTTGAGCAGCACGCCGTCGCGCGGCGGCAGCACCCGCGGCGGCTCGTCGGCGCGGATCGCGACGCGGGCGAAGAGGGTGGTCGCCGCGTCGTGGATGCGGCGGGCGAAATCGCGCAAGCCCAGCTCGTCGCTGATGTCGAAGGTCTCCTTGATGCCGCAGGCGTGGGCAACGCCGCACAGCTCGACCGCGGCCTCGGTGTGGCTCGGCTGCATGCCGGTCTCGGCGTAATGGCCGTTGTCGAAGACCGCGATGGCGAGGTTCGGCGGGCGCTGCACCCCGATCGTCGCCAAGGCGCCCAGCCCCATCAGCATCTCGCCGTCGCCGGTGACGACGAGGACCCGGTCGTCCGGCCGGGCGAGCGCCAGCCCAAGCCCGATCATCGCCGCCGAGCCCATCGCCCCCCACAGGTAAAAGTTGCGCTCGTCGTCGCCGACCGAGGCGGCGTCCCAGGTGGTCGAGCCGAGCCCGGTCACCAGCAGCAGCTCGCCGCGTTCGCCGAGAAGCGCGCCGATCGCGGCGCGGCGGTCGAGGCGCCGCTGGGGATTGGGTTCGTTGGCGATCATTTCACCCACCGCTTGGCGCCGATCAGCCGCTGCGACAGCAGCACCGCCGCCGCCAGATCGCCCTCAAAGGCGATGTCGAGCGCCGCGGCGACGGTTTCGGCGGCGTCTTCCGCCCGCTCGACGCGATAGACCAGCACGTCCATCAATTCGAGCGCCGCCTGCGCCTTCGTCCCCATCGGCGTCTGCCATTGGTTGAGCTCGGCCCACTCGCCGCGCATCGTCACCAGCATGACCAGCGGGAAGCGGCAATTCTTGGTCAAGGACAGCATGTTGACGCAGTTGCCCACACCGCTCGACTGCATCAGGAGCGCCGCGCGCTGCCCGCCGAGCCAGGCCCCGGCGGCGAGCGCCACCCCTTCCTCCTCGCTGGTCAACGGCACGGCGCGGATCTCGGGGTCGGCCCGGCACAGCTCGATGAGCCGCGCATGCCCGGCGTCGGGGACATAGCCGACCTGCCGGATCCGGGCCGCCTTCAGGCTTGCGAAGATCTGGTCGCGCCAGTCGGTCGGCGGTGGCGGTGCGGGCTCGCTCAACAATGCGTCTCCCTCGCTGCGGGGGATCGAGCCTAGCATGATGGCGGCGGCTGAAATCACCCCGATTTCGTCGGCGCGGGGCAGGATCGGCCTTGGGCCGCCGCCGGCGCAGCCGGAATGCGGCGGAGAGCCATCGCCGGCCCGATCGGGTAAGCTTGCCGTCGGCATCCACAGAGGAACCCAGCCATGACCAAGCGCATCGATCCGGCGGCGCTGACCGCATTCACCGGCACCCTCTACCCGCCGCCCTACGACCAGCCGTGCCGGGCGCGGCAGCGCACCCGGCTCGGCGACGCGGCCGGGCTGACCCAGTACGGGGTCAACCTGTTGCGCCTGCCGCCCGGCGCCTGGTCGAGCCAGCGGCATTGGCACACCGCCGGCGACGAGTTCATTTACGTCCTGTCGGGCGAGATCGTGCTGGTCACCGACGCGGGCGACGAGATCCTGCGCGCCGGCGACGCCGCCGGGTTCAAGGCCGGCGACCAGAACGGCCATTGCCTGCAAAACCGCAGCGCCGCGGATGCGCTGGCGCTCGAAATCGGGACCCGCATCGAGAACGACTGGGCCTACTACCCCGATGTCGACATGGTGGCGCCGCCCGGCGGCAAGCCCGCCGTCTACACCCATCGCGACGGCGCGCCCTATCAGGACATCCGCCGCCGCGGCCCCGAATAGCGGCGGGGTGGCGGCTTTCCTCCTGCCGCCATGCGGGCGAGGCCGCGCTGGTGAACCTCTTCGGCGAGCTCCCGCATCGACTCCCGGGTGATCGCACGACCTTCGCCCCGAGCGAGAGACGCTTCCGCCTCGTCGATCGCGGCAAGGATTTCATCGCGGCGCCGCTCGCGCTCGACCCACAGCGCCAGGGCTTCCCGTACCGCATCCTCGGCGTGCCGCAGCCGCCCGGCCTCCACGGCTCTGTGGACGAATTCCTGCTGCTCCGCGGTCAGCTCGATCTGCATCGCGATCACCCCGCCTTGAGCCTTCGGGCGGCGTCGACTGCGGCGTAGGTCAGGACGCCGTCGGCGCCGGCGCGCTTGAAGGCGAGGAGGCTCTCCATGATTGCGCGCTCGCCGTCGAGCCAGCCGTTCAGCGCCGCGGCGTGCAGCATCGCGTACTCGCCCGACACCTGATAGGCGTAGGTCGGCACGCGGAACGCCTCCTTGACCCGGCGGACCACGTCGAGATAGGGCATCCCCGGCTTGACCATGACCATGTCGGCGCCCTCCTGGAGGTCGAGCGCCACCTCGCGCAAGGCCTCGTCGCCGTTTGCCGGGTCCATCTGGTAGGTGCGCTTGTCGGCGCTGCCGAGCGCGGTCCTCGAGCCGATCGCGTCGCGGAACGGCCCGTAGAAGGCGGAGGCGTATTTCGCCGCGTAGGACATGATGCGGACATGGCCGAACCCGGCCTCGTCGAGCGCGTCGCGCACCGCGCCCACCCGCCCGTCCATCATGTCCGAGGGGGCGATGATGTCGCAGCCGGCCTCGGCCTGCACCACCGCCTGCCGGCGCAGGATCGCGACCGTCTCGTCGTTCTCGACATAGCCCCGGCGGATCACGCCGTCATGCCCGTGCGAGGTGAACGGGTCGAGCGCCACGTCGCACAAGACGCCGAGCTCGGGCACGCCCTTCTTCAGCGCCGCGGCGGCGCGGCAGACGAGGTTCTCGGGGTTGAGCGCCTCGCTGCCTTCCTCGTCCTTGAGCGAGGGCGGCGTCGCCGGGAAGACCGCGATCACCGGGATGCCGAGCGCGGCCGCTTCGCCGGCGGCGTCGACCAGGGCCGGGATCGGCAGGCGAAAGACGCCGGGCATCGAAGGGATCGGCTCCTTGTGGCCCTCGTCATGGACAAAGACCGGCCAGATCAGGTCGGCCGCGGTCAGCACATTTTCGGCGACGAGGCTGCGCGACCAGGGGTCGCGGCGGTTGCGCCGCAGCCTGGTGCGCGGGTAGGGGGCGAGCGGCGGCAGAAACTCGGTCACGGAAGGCTCCCGTCAGCGGCGCGGATTGCGGCAAAATAGTCGCGCGCGCGGGGCGAGACAACCTGCGGCCGGGGCCGCGCGCGGCGGTCACTCGGGCGCGCAACAGCCGCGCATCCCGCCATTGTGTCGGTGCGCGCCCCGGCTGATCCGTTTTCGACGATACGGAAAGCGCCGGAGCGGCGCGCCGGCGGCGAGGCTTGCTCCATCTGTTTTATCAGGTCGAGATCAGGCGTCGCCAACCCCCCGGAAGAATAGGTCCCGCACCCTCTCGAGGGCGCCGATGCCAAAAGAATACGATGTGACTATGGCAATTCCATGATTGCCGCCGCCGCCGGTGCGACTCGAAATGAAGCGAGTTATGTCAGTGGGTTCTTGTCGCTCCCGCGGAAGAGGATGTGAAGGAATTGAGGTGAAAGGCTGCATCATCGTGGTGCGTCCCCCGCTTCCGCCGGGGGCAGGCTCTTCGAGACGCGCCTGTGGGCGCTCCTCAGGATGACGTACGCCTTTGATGGCATTAGGAATATCGGTCATCCTGAGGAGGCCGCGGAGTGGCCGTCTCGAAGGCCCCCGGCGAAGCGGGGACGCACCGCGCCGATCCAGCCACTCGCCAATTCTTTCACACGCTCGGAAGCGGGGGTCCAGAGCCCATCCCTGGCTTGAACAGGGGGCAACCGTCCGAATTCCCGCATTCCTGGGTTCCCGCTTTCGCGGGAACTACTGCTAACCAATTGACATAGGGCGGATCATTTCAAGTCGGGCTCTGGGAAGCGCTCCGGCGAAGACGGAGCGCGTCTCGAAGCACGCCCGCTGTCGAGGCGTGGGGATTTTTGCCGAGCCTCGCCGCGCGTCCCGCCATCACCGCATTCCGCGGCGGCCGGATCTCGGGCATGCTGCGCCGCGCCGGGCTCTTGGCGCAGCCGGGTTTCGAATGCGGTGGAGTGGGATGGACAATTCCGGAAAGACGAGTTTTGACGACCGGCTGAACGCAGCCGCAAACGCGAAGAAGGCGCAGCTGGAGAAGTTTCGTGCGAGGTCCGCGGCCAACGACCCTGCCTTCGCCGAACGCCAGGCCGCCCGGCTGGCCATCAGCGTCGCTCGCGACCAGCGCGCCGCCGAGCGAAATGCCGCCCGGCTGGCCGGCATCGCCCGTAAGGCGGACGAGAAGACCGCCCGCGATGCCGCAGCGGAAGCGGAGCAAGCGGCGCGCGTTGTTGCAGTGGCAGCGGAGCAGGCAGCCCGCGATGCCGAAATCGCCCGGCAGGCGGCCAACACCGCCGAGCAGGAAGCCGAACGCAAGGCCGCTCGCGACGCCCGCTACGCCGCTCGCAAGGCGCGCCCGCGAAAATGACAGCGCGCCCTCCGGGCAAGTTGGCGCCCGACCGACGATTGAGCACCCGATGTCCTGAGCGGTGAAAAGGATACCTAAACGTGAAGCACGAAACCGACATTGTCGTACATTTAGAAACGCCGGAGGGGTCGCGGGTCGTCGAAACTATATTACCGTTCGATTTTCAACCGCCTGTTGACGTGAACGAGGGTGACCTTGGCGGCGTCAAGGTAAATTTACTCGCAAATTCGACAAAGTTATCTCACCCCAAGTCGCCACATTACTAAACGAAGAATAATTATCAACGCATTAGGGAGAAGTTAATATGTATTGGAAACGTATATTCATTTTCCTTGCTTTCGTCTTTTCAGCGGATATGACAATCGCCCAAGAGACCAAAGATTCTGCCATCAGCGACTACATGCTTTGCGTGAGGCGCGCGGCGATTAGAGCTTGACTAGGAATCGTGGAGCTTGTACAAGAGCGCGGCTCCCGTCTATTGGTTGTATGCGGGGCGGGCGAGACGGCGGGTGAGCAATTGCACGGAGGCGAGGTAAACCCAACTCTGGCTGCTGGCGATCGTCCTCTCGAAGTCTTTGCGACCCGTCGTTGCGTTCAGCCAAGCGAAGGTTCGCTCGACCAGCCAGCGGCGTGGCATCCCCTGGAGCCGGTGGCGCGATCGGAGCGCTTGACCATTTCGATCTGCCACCGGCCGTGTCCAGCCAGCGCCGCCGCCAGCTTGTCGCCGGCGTAACCGCCATCGGCGAAGACATGGCGCAGCCAGGGAAACAGGAAGCGGATCGAGGCGAGCAGCGCCGGCGCGCCGTCGCGATCTTGAATATCGGCGGTGTGGACCTTTGCCGCCACCAGATGCCCGGCGGTGTCGGTGATGATGTGGCGCTTCCGGCCGTTGATCTTCTTGCCGGCATCATACCCTCGCGGGCCGCCGCTCTCGGTGGTCTTGACCGATTGGCTGTCGATCACCCCGGCCGATGGGCTGGCTTGACGCCCGGCCCGCTCGCGGGCCTGTTGCAGCAGCAGGAAGTTGATCGTTTCCCACAGCCGTGCGGCCCGCCAAGCGTAGAAATAACGCTGCACCGTCGAGCGGTTAGGAAAATCGCGCGGCAGCAGACGCCACGGCGCGGCGGTGCGCAACAGATACAGCAGCGCCTCCACAACTCCCCGCAGCGGCACAAGGCGCGGTCGTCCGAGCGGTTTGGCCGCCGGCAAATGCGCTCGATCAGCGCCCACTCCGCGTCGGTCATGTCGCTTGCATACCGCAAATCTTCTCGCCGATACTGCCGCCGAGTGGTTTCGGTCCACATGATGCGTCCCCCGCGCGTTATGACACACCACGGGTCCCACAACCGACTGAAACCACTCCATTCATTTCGAGCCAGCCTCTTAGGTTTGAACCGTCCGGGGAGTCGCCAGAATCGATTGCAGAGGCTGCGACGTGGGCTTGCTCAAGTGAGGGAGTGAAGGCATCCAATTATCTTCTTCGAGACCCCCATTCGGGGCTTGACCCTAGGGGCCTCCAAAATTCCGCGAAGTTCGCCGCGATTGGCCAAGTTGTTGGCGTGCGTCTGTGCAAAAAGATTAACGACTGCGCGTATGCCCACGCGCCGTAGCTTGGGGTCTGAGGGCTCGATGTTCGTTGCAAAAGCGAAAAAGCCAAATCTAGCTCTAGACGTGGAAAGAGATTCGCAGTTGCTTGGCGTGGAAGGGGTGCGCGATCTGTTACGGGTTTCGACGGATGGATATTCCGGCACAAGCGGATTAACTGTTATCCAGCTTCCAAATACGAAAGCCACACGTAGAGAATTACTTGACTGGATTAGGTGGCGGGAAGCCGTTAAAGCCCGCAGTGCAAATTGGCGGTTTTGCTTGACACTGGCCTTGTCTGCAATCGCCGCCGTTGCCGCGGTGATCGCTGCTATCGAGGGTTGGCCTCACGGCTAAACTGCGCGGCTAACAAAAAATAGGGTGTACGGGATGAACTGGGGCAATCAATATGTTGTGGTTTTGCGTCCAGCGACAGTTCAGAACTTGGTCGCATAAAATCCTCAAAGGTCGTCGGGTCACCGTTCGAGCATACTGGGGGGCCCTCCCGCCGCTCGGTTTTGGCTTGGCTTTGGGGAGCGTCCGGCCGGGGCCGGATACTTGACCGCGCGGCTTTCCTTCATGCCCGGGAGACACAATATATAGATCGGGCCTATCCTCATTTTAGTCCAGCGGGTAGTCGTAGCAAGCGTATGGCGGAAAAGCGCAGCGCATTCTGCCGCTTAGATTATGGTCGCTCTCCGGTCTCGGCTGGTTCTGCGCCACCGTCGAGCCAATCGGCTGGATAAAGCCCGCCGGTCACGCAGCGCCGGAAGCTTGGGTATCGCCAATCCGCCGGAGTGTCCACCAACCCGTGCTTTGACTGGGTTGAAGTGGATGTAGTCCGTATGGGCGGTTTAGTCGCGATCGTCGGGGATTGCGTGCTCCCGGTATCGGCGCTGCCAGATACCGCGTTCGCCCCAGTGGGCAGTGCATGTGGTCGGGCAAGACAACCCGAGGCATCGATGCGGAAAGATGCGCGGGCGCGCACCTGCGGAACCGTATCCCGCAACGCGTCGATGTGCGTAAGGGGCAGGTCGGAGCGCCGGTGGCGCAGGATCACCCTAGAGAAGATCAGGTGGCGCGCGGGATCCGCGGTTGCGTCGATAGTCCGGGATGCCAACAGCATGGCCCCAGATAGAGGCGTCGCGATATGCGCCGATGGCGGAATGCGCTGCCGCTTTTCCGCCCTACGCGGTCGGAGCGATCCGGATTTAGTCGAGCGCGTAATCGTAGCGGATGAAGCCGTTGAAGCGGGCGATGCGGTCGTACAGCGAGCGGGCGGTGGCGTTGTCCTCCTTGGTCGTCCAGTAGAGGCGCAGGCAGCCATGCTCGCGCGGCGACCGCGGCGACGGCTTCGATCAGCTTTTGCTCCGACGCCGTGGCGGCGGGCGGCGCCGTCGACGAACAGGTCTTGCAGGTAGCAGACCTCCTTCGGCGACCAGGCATGGGCATGGAAGAGATAGTGGACGATCCCGACCAGCGGCGCCGCCTCGCCGCCGAGCCGGGCGCCGAGCCCCCGGATCGGGCTTTCTTCGGCGGTCAGCCGGGCCCAGGTGTGGGCGTAAATTTCGGGCGGCAGGCTCGTCTGGTAAAAGTCGAGATAGCCGCGCCACAGCTCGGCCCAGCGCTCGCGGTCCGACGGGAAGAGCGCGGTGACGACGATCCCGGCCATGGCGAGCCTCCCCTTTTGTCCGCGGACGCGATAGGATAGCGCCGCGGCATCGGCGCATGACAGGGGCTCGCGATGTTGGTGTTCCGGCAATTGTTCGACCCGTCGTCCTCGACCTACACCTATCTGCTCGCCGACGGCAAAACCGGCGACGCGGCGATCATCGATCCGGTCTTCGAGCAGGTCCGGCGCGACGCGGCGCTGATCGACGAGCTCGGGCTCAGGCTCCTCTATTCGCTCGAGACCCATGTCCATGCCGACCATGTGACCGGCGCCTGGCTGTTGAAGCAGGCGACCGGCTGCCGGATCGCGCTCTCGGCCGACAGCGGGGCGGCGGGGGCCGACCGCTGGCTGGCGCCGGACGATGTGGTGGCGTTCGGCGAGCGCAATCTGCAGGTGCGCAAGACGCCGGGCCACACCGGCGGCTGCCTGACCTATGTGCTCGACGACCGCAGCATGGCGTTCACCGGCGATTGCCTGTTGATCCGCGGCAGCGGCCGCACCGATTTCCAAGGCGGCGACCCGCACGCGATGTACCGCTCGATCCAGCAGCAGATCTTCACCCTGCCCGACGACTGCCTGCTCTATCCGGCGCATGATTACCGCGGGCTGACGGTGACCAGCGTGCGCGAGGAGCGGCGCTTCAACCCGCGCCTCGGCGGCGAGGCCGGCGAAGCGGACTTCACCGGCTACATGAGCAATCTGCGGCTGGCGCACCCGAAAAAGCTCGATGTCGCGGTTCCGGCGAACCTCAAATGCGGCCGGCCCGACGGCGATGTCGACTTGACCGCCGGTCCGGGCTGGGCGGCGCTCAGATACAGCTTTGCCGGCATCTGGGAGATCGACCCGCACGGGCTCGAGGAGCATGCCCAGGAGGTGCAGGTCCTCGATGTGCGCGAGCCCGACGAGTGGACCGGCCCCCTCGGCCACATCCGGGGCGCCGTGCTGATCCCGTTGGGCGCCCTGGCCGAGCGCGCCGGCGAGCTCGGCCGCGACCGCCCGATCGTCGCGGTGTGCCGCGCCGGCAGCCGCTCGGCGCAGGCGACCGTGATCCTGCGCGAGGCCGGCTTTGCCGATGTCGCCAACCTGCACGGCGGCATGCTGCGCTGGCGCGCCGAAGGCCACGCCGTCGAAGGCGGCAGCGCCTAGCGAGCGTGATCCGATGAGGCTGAACCGCATGGCTCCCGCTGTCCCGTGGGCTGAAGGCCCACGGGACAGCGGAAAGAGGCGTTGACAGAGCCTCTCCAGAACGGCCGCTCGATCTGATCGGATCGTGATCCCTAAGGCCGGCGGCCGGGCACGCCGCCGCGTGGGGCAGGCGCGGCTAGTCGTCGGCCGCCGCGGTTGCGGTGGCGACGGCCGGCCGCGGCCGGCGACGCTCCGGGCGCAACAGCAGCAGCAAGGGCATCGGCACGATCGCGATCAGCATGATCAGCCTGAAATCATCGACATAGGCGACCATCGCGGCCTGCCGCGTGACCTCGGCGTTGAGCGCCGCCATCCCGCCGGGCGTGCTCAGGCTGAACGGCGCCGGCAGATAGGGCGCCTGGGCGAGCGGATTGTCCGGCCGCAGGCCTTCAACGAGGCGCGAGTGGACCACCTGGGTATTCTGCGCCAGGGTCGCGACCAGAATGCTGATGCCGATGCTGCCGCCAAGGTTGCGCATCAGGCTGCGGATCGCCGTCCCTTGGGTCAGGATGTGGCGCGGCAGGGTCGACAACGCGATGATGTTCAGCGGCACCTGGGTGCAGCCGAGGCCGAAGCCTTGGAGCAGGCCGGAGACGACGATCGGCGCCATGCCCATCTGCAGCGTGAACTGGCTCATCTGCCACATCGACGCCGCGGTCAGCAGCAGGCCGAACAGAATGAGCAGCCGGTTGTCCACCCGGGTGATCAGCGGGGCGACGAGAAACATCGCCGCCATGCTGCCGACGCCGCGCGGCGCGGTCACCAGCCCGGTGGTCAGCGCCGGGTAGCTCATCAGGTTTTGCAGCATCGTCGGCAGCAGCGCCAGGGTGCCGGTCATGATCAGCCCGCCGCAGAACATCAGCAGGGTGCCGGCCACGAAATTGGCGCTCTTCAACAGCTCGCGGTTGAGGAACGAGCGCCCGTCGGTGGTGACCGTGTGCACCGTGAACAGGTAGAAGCCGAGCCCGGCGACCGTCGCCTCGACCCAGATTTCGCCCGAATGGAACCAGTCCTTCAGCTCGCCGCGGTCGAGCATCAATTGGAGGGCGCCGATCCCCAGGCTCAGGGTCATAAACCCGAGGAAATCGAACGACTCTTGATGCACGTGGCTGGTCCGCCGAATGAATACCAGAATGCCCAAGGTGCACAGCACGCCGACCGGCAGGTTGATGTAGAAGATCCAGCGCCAGCTGTAGTCGTAGGTCAGCCAGCCGCCGAGCGCCGGCCCCATGATCGGCCCGAGGATCGTGCCGATGCCGAACACCGCCATGGCATGCCCGTGGCGCTCCGGCGGATTGATCTGCAGGAGGGTGGCCTGCGACAGCGGAACCAGCCCGGCCCCGGCCACCCCCTGCAACGCGCGAAAGAGAACCAGCTGGGTGAGGCTCGATGCGGCGCCGCACAGCGCCGAGGCCAGGGTGAAGCCGATGACCGAAGCCAGAAAGACGTATTTTATGCCGAACCGGCCGGCGAGCCAGCCGGTCAGCGGCATCATGATCGCGGCGCAAACGATATAGGAGGTCAACGCCCAGGCGATCTGATCCAGCGAGGCCGACAGGCTCCCCTGGATGTGCGGCAGGGCGACATTGAGGATCGTGTTGTCGACGCCCTGCATGATGTTCGCCAGCATGATCGAGATCGTGATCATGCCGCGGTTGGGGACCGGGGCGAACGCCTCGCCCTTCACCGCCGACGCTCCCGCGGCGGCGTCAGCCCGGCGGGCGGCCGCTCCCCGCCGGCGCCGCGGCTGTTTCGGGGAGCGGGCTGGCGCGAGGGGCTTTCGGGCGGCGCGATAAACGGATCCAACTCCCGACAGATGCGGATCAGGAATGCCGGCACGCATGGTTCGCCATCGCGGCGGCCTTTTCAAGCGCGCCGGCGTCTTTATGGGCCGAACCATTGCAGCGGCTCGCGGTTGCTGGTCTACATTTGGCCGATCAACCCGGAGGCGGCCGCCCTTTCCCGGGCCTGGCCCCAGCAGGAGAACGACGCCATGTCCCGACCGCGCGCCCTTGATGACATTCGCGTGGTGGATTTCAGCTGGGTGCGGGCCGGGCCGTGGGCGACGCGCTGGCTGGGGGCGCTTGGGGCCGAGGTCATAAAAATCGAATGGCCCGAGAACGAGCGCGGCAGGCTGCCCAGCACCACCACGCCGCAAAATCTCGAGGTCAGCCTGAACACCTCGGGAAACTTCAACGACACCAACGTCAACAAGAAGAGCCTCAGCCTCAACGTTCGAACCGCCAAAGGCCTGGAGATCGTCAAGCGGCTGATCGCCGTCTCCGATATCGTGATCGAGAATTTCAGCTCGCGGGTGCTGCGCAAATGGGGGCTCGGCTACGACGAGCTGCGCCGGATCAAGCCCGACATCGTCTATGTGTCGATGTCAGGCTATGGCCATACCGGCCGGCATCACCATTACACCACGTTCGGTCCGGTCGCCCAGGCGGCCTCGGGGCTGACCTTTCTGTCCGGCCTGCCCGACCATCCGCCGGCCGGCTGGGGCTGGTCGTACATGGACGACACCGGCGGCATGTACGGGGCGATGTGCGCCCTGACCGGCCTTTATCACCGCAACATGACCGGAGAAGGCCAGCACATCGACCTGTCCCAAATGGTCGCGAGCGTTCCCTTGAGCGGCCCGGCGCTGCTCGACTTCACCGTCAACGGGCGCGGGTCGCGGCGGGCCGGCTATCCCCCCGGCAACCGCGCGCATTGGCCCGGCGCCCCGCTCAACAACAACTATCGCGGCCCGACGGTGGCCCCGCATAACGCTTATCGCACGCATCCCGGCGGCTATAACGATTGGTGCGTGATCGTCTGCTGCTCCGACGAGGAATGGCGGCGGCTGGGGCAGGTGATGGGCGCCCCGTCATGGGCCGCCTCGCCGGACTTCGCCACGCTCGCCGGGCGCCTGCGCGGCCAGGAGGAACTGGACGCCCACATCGAGGCGTGGAGCATGACCTTGGGGAAGTACGAGCTGACCGAGCGCTGTCAGGCCGCCGGCGTCCGCGCCCTGCCGGTGCAAAGCGCCGAGGACCGGGTGGAGCACGACCCGCAGCTGCGCCACCGGCAGATGTACCTGCCGATCGAGCATCCGGCGCTCGGGCTGCGCAAGGTGCAGAACGCGCCGTTCAAGCTGTCGCAAACGCCGGCGTCGAACCGCCTGCCGAGCCCGCTGATCGGTCAGCACACAGGGGAGATTGTCGAGGGCCTGCTCGGCTACAGCCGCGAAGAGCTTCGCGCGGGCTTTGCCGACGGCACGTTCTGGCCCGCCAAGCGCGCCCGGTTTGCCTATATGGAGGAGATGCTCCAGTGAGCGGTCCCCGTGAGACTGACGGCCAGCCTTTGCCGGGCCCGCTGGCCGGCTTGCGAATCCTGGAGCTCGCCGACGAAAAGGGCCAGTTCTGCGGCAAGCTTCTCGGCGATCTCGGGGCCGATGTGGTCAAGATCGAGCCCCCCGGCGGCGAGCCCAGCCGCCGCGTCGGGCCATTCCTCGACGACATCCCGCACCCGGACCGCAGCCTGTCGTTCTGGTGCTGCAACACCTCCAAGCGCGGCGTTACCCTTGACCTCGAAACCGCCGACGGCCGCGGGCTGTTCCGGCGTTTGGCGGCGACGGCGGACGTCGTTCTGGAGACCTTCCGGCCGGGCTGGCTGGCGACCCTGGGGCTCGATTACGAAACCCTGCGGCGGCAAAACCCGCGGCTGGTCATGTGCGCGCTGACCTCCTTTGGCCAGACCGGCCCCTGGCGGGACTATCTTTCCAGCGACCTGCTGCACATGGCGGCCGGCGGCGAGATGGCCTCCACCGGCTATGACGAGGCCGACGCCCACAATGCGCCGCCGATCGCCCCCGGCGGCGGCGCGGCATGGCACATGGGCGGCCATTTCGCGTACATGGCGATCATGGCCGCCCTGGTCTACCGAACCGTCGCCGGGCAAGGGCAATATATCGACGCGTCGATCCACGAGGCCTGCGCGCTGACCACCGAGTCGGCGATCGCCAACTACATCTACCGCGGAGAGGCGCTGCGCCGTCAGACCGGCCGCCATCACGCCGCCGGCCCGACCCCGCGCACCCAGTTCCGCGCCAAGGACGGGGCCTACGTCACGGCGCTGGTGGCGGGTCGGCTCAACCCCAGGTACATCGGGGAATTGGCGGACCTGCTTGACGGCTACGGCATGGCCGGCGATCTGAGGGATCCGAAATACCAGGATCCGGCCGTCATCGCGGCGAGCACATCCCACATCATCGATGACCTGGTCGCCGGCTTCATCGCCAGCCTGCCGGCGGAGGAGGTTTACCACGCCGCCCAGGAACGCGGCTTCACCTGGGGGGCGGTGCGCGCCCCGGAGGCGCTCCTTGACGACCCGCACCTGCACGATCGCGGCTTTTGGAAAGAGGTCGAGCACCCGGAGCTCGGCCGCAGCTTCGTCTACCCGGGCGAGGCGGCCATCTACAACGGCTCGCCCTGGCGGATCTCCAGACGGGCGCCATTGATCGGCGAGCACAATGTGGAAATTTACTGCGACGAATTGGGGCTGTCGCGCGGTGAGCTCTCGGTTCTCGCGGAAAGCCGCGTCGTCTGAGGGAAACCGGCAGCAAGAGACAGGACAAGGACAATGAGCGACTGGAGCAAGGTGACCCGGCCGATCCCGGTTCCGAACGAGTGGACCAGGCCGTTCTGGGATGCGGCCAAGCGCGGCGTTCTGGAATTGCAGCGCTGCCGGAGCTGCGGCCATTTCCAGCACCCGCCCTACGCGACCTGCACCCGATGCGTCGCGACCGACCTCGAATTCGAGCCGGTGCGCCATGACGGCGCCGGGGGGGCCGGCGCGATCTATGCCTACACGATCATGCACCACACCGGCGACAAGCGCTTTGCGCCTGCGGCGCCCTACGCCAGCATCATTGTCGAGCTCGACGACGCGCCCGGCGCGTTGCTGGCCGGCAACTTGCTGGACGCCGAATACACCGAGGCGAAGGTCGGGCGGCGCGTCGAAATCGTGTTCGAGAAGCTGAACGACGACATCACCCTGCCGCAGTTCCGCCTCGCGCGCGCCGCGTCGGCTGAGTGAGGAGGACAGGCCCGATGTGGGAGAACCGATGCAAGGTGGCGTTGAGCGGCGTGGGCTTTTCCAAGGTCACGCGCTCGGCCGATATTCCGCTCGCCGCGCATGCGCTGGCGGCGGTCAGGGAGGCGGTCGCGGATTCGGGCCTCGAGATGTCCGACATCGACGGGCTGGCGACCTATCCCGAGCTGCCGGCGACCGGCCACGCCGAGGTCGACGGCATCTCGATCGTGTCGGTCAACTGCATGATGGCGATGCTGAAATTGCCCGATCTCGGCTGGCACATCCAGGTCGGCACGACCAACATCGGGGGTGCGGTGCAGCAGGCGGTCAACGCGCTCATTGCCGGGGTGTGCAAATACGCGGTGGTGTGGCGGGCGATGCACAACCCGCGCGGCACCTACCAGAACCTTCCCGGCGCCTATGCCCAGGGCGCGGCGCAGTTCACCGCCCCCTACGGCTTTGGCGGGCCGGGGCAGGGGATGGCGGTCGCCTACACGCGCTGGCTCGAACGGCACGGCCAGAGCCGCGAGAAGATGGCGACCCTCGCGGTGACCCAGCGCCGCCACACCCAGCACAACCCGCACGCCTATTTCCACGGCGTCGAGCTGACGCGCGAGGACTACCTCAACTCGCGGATGGTGGCGTACCCGTTTTGCCTCTTCGATTGCGACATCCCGGTGCAGGGGGCGGTCGCCGTGGTGTTGACGACGGCCGAGCGGGCGCGCGACCTGAAGCCGCGGCCGGCCTACCTCGCCGGCTACGGCCAGCGGCTCCACTTCGAGGTGGCCGGCCGCATCGGCAGCCTGTCGAGCTACATGGAGGGCGGCGGCAGCTCGGCGAAATTGACCTGGGAGCGCTCCGGCTTCGGGCCCCGGGATGTCGACGTGGCCCAGATCTATGACGGCTTCTCGGCCTCGGTGATCTACGGCCTCGAAAGCTACGGCTTCTGCAAGGAGGGCGAGGCCCTCGACTTCATCCAGGACGGGCGCATCGAATTGGACGGCGACCTGCCGCTCAACACCTTTGGCGGCAGCCTCGGCACCGGCCGCATCCACGGCCTGTGGCACATCATCGAAGGCGCCCTCCAAGCCTCCGGCCGCGCCGGCTCGCGCCAGGTCAAGGACGCCAACGTCTCCTTCGTCGGCGCCAGCGCCCCGATCGTCACCGGCACGACGTTTATCTTCGTGCGCGAGCCTTACTGAGTCTCGGAAGCCGGCGCATCCGAACGCGTCCCGGCTCGACGACCGAGAAATGACCGCTCCAGTCGTCGCGCGCCGCGATTCGTTCGGCAAGGCGCTCCCCGCCGAAGCGCCGCTCGGCGCAGGAACACGAAAGAGCACGACACCACAACCGGGTGGCAATGCCGATCGCGCCGCCAGCTCGCCAAAATCCTTGTCGAAGGTCAGCAGGATGCGGCCTTCGCGGGCGGCGAATGCCAGCACGTCGGCATCGGTTGCGCCCGATATCGTGAGCCTCACCCAGACGACGTCGTGTCCCGCCTCTTCGAGCGCGCCAATGGCGGCGCGGGGAAAATTCTCATCCGCCAGAAACCGCAACTTATGTCACGCCGCGCTCGGGAACACCTTTTCCGAGCTCAACGCATCCCGCGCATAAGCGAGGCAGGAGAGGATGTCTTCATGCGTGACGCCCGGATAATTGGCGATGATCTCCGCCTCGCTCCAGCCGTCCGCCAGCAGCCCGATCACGAATTCGACCGCGAGCCGCGTGCCGCGAATGACCGGCTTGCCCGCGAGCACGTCGGGATCGAGCGCGATGCGCGGATGCTCTGCCATTGTCGTCGGTCTCCGTCCCTGGTGGCGAGCTTAAACGATATCGCGGCCCGGCGCAGCAAACGCCGGGATTGTCGTGTCCGAGGGCGTGAGGGCGGGGCCGCGATGCGGCGGTGGCGGGGCTTGATCGGACGCGCTACGATTTGAGCTGTCGAGACGAATTGATCGGCGGCGGAACGCGCTGCGCACGCCGCCCCGCGGCACTCGTTTCCGGGAGGAGGGACACCCATGGCACAGATCGGCGCCGGCGAATACACCTACGAGCTGATCCGCGATTTCTTCAAATTGCCCGAGGGGCAGTCCTTCGGGCTGGTCAGCCGGGTGGCGGCCGATGCGCAGGACCGCGTCTACGTGTTCCAGCGCAAGGATCCCGCCGGTCGTCGTCTTCGACCGCGACGGGAAGTATTTGGGCGCCTGGGGCGGCGGCGAGGTCACCGACCCGCACGGGCTGAAGATTGTCGGCGACACAGTTTACACGACCGACCGCTCGGACTCGGTCGCAAAGTCGTTCACCTTGGACGGCAAGCCCCTGTTGGAGCTCGGCCGGCGCGGCGTTCATTCCGACACCGGTCATGTCGCCAACTGGCTGGCGGAGCGCGCGGCGGGGCCGTTCAATCATCCGACCGAGATGATGCCTCACCCCAACGGCGATATTTACGTGACCGACGGCTACCGCAACGCCCGCGTGCACCGCTTTGCCAAGGACGGAAGCCTGGTCAAGTCGTGGGGCGCGCCGGGCAAGGGCGAGGGCCAGTTCCACCTGCCGCACAGCATCGCCTTCGACGATGACGGCAAGCTCTACGTCGCCGACCGTTCGAACCAGCGCATCCAAATCTTCACGCCCGAGGGTGATTTTCTCGGCCAGTGGACCGGCATGGGCGGCCCCAACGACATCACTCGCGGCCGGGACGGCAATTTCTACATCGCCGAGCAGGAGGACGGCGGCAAGCCCGCGCAAATCTGCGTGCGCGATCCACAGGGAAATGTGCTCGCGCGCATGGCGAGCCGCCATGTCCACGGCGTCGGCGTCGACTCGAAGGGCGATATCTACGCCGGCCTGACCCAGGACCGCAGCGTCGACAAGTACGTGCGGACCGGCTGAGCGCCCGCTGCCGCGGCGCGCGACCGGGCCGGATGCTGCACCGCCGCATGCGAATAGCCGGGCGCCGCGCGGCGCCCGGTCGGGGTCACACCGGGCGGTCGCCCTTGAGCTGGGTGCGGTGCATCAGCCGGCGGCTCGACGGGTCGAAGGCGTCGCGACGGTGCATCGCGCAGCGATTGTCCCACCAGATCAGGTCGCCGACCCGCCAATCCTGCCGCCAGGTGAATTTTTCCTGCGTCGCGTGCGACCACAGCTCGTCGAGCAAGGCTTCGCTCTCCGCCACCGGCAGCCCGATGACGTAGGCGTTGATCCGGCGCCCGAGAAAGAGCGCCTTGCGCGCGGTCTCGGGGTGGGTGCGCACCATCGGCTGATGCGCGCCGGGCGCCTTGCTCGGGTCGGCGACCGTCTCGAACCCCTTATGCGCCTTGCCGCCGCTCGAATGCGTCGCGGCGTGGATCATCGTCATGCCGTCGATGCGCCGCCGGGTGTCCTCGGGCAATGTGTCGTAGGCGGCGTACATGTTCAGGAAATAAGTGGCGCCGTTGCCGCGCGCGCTCGGCGGCGGGATTTCGAGCGAGCGCAGCAGGCTCGCCGCCGGCGGCGCATCGACGAACGAGCTGTCGGTGTGCCAGAACGCCTCGCCGTCGCCGAGGCCGCCGATCGCCTTGCCGTCCTCGACGATGTTCGAGATGACCGAAATTTCCGGCGGGATCTCGCCGCGGCGGCCCGCGGTCTGCGTCTGGACGCCGTATTGCCTGGCGATCAGCGCCGCGGGGTTGAATTCGAGCTCGCCGAACTGGCGGGTGAAGGCCATGTGCTGCGCGTCGCTCATCGGCTGCTCGCGAAAGCGCAGCACCAGATGCTCGAGCCAGGCGGCGCGGATCGCGTCGCGGTCCTGCGCGCAGAGCGGCCGGCTGATGTCGACGCCGCGAATTTCGGCGCCGAGCCCGGCTTCGAACGGGACGACTTCGATCATTGCCTTACTCCGCCGCTTCCAGGGCTTCGACCCCGTAGTCGTTGATCGATACCCGCCAGTGGATGCGGTCCTCCTCGGGCGGATAGTCGCCGGCGGCCCGGTGATAGGAGCAGCGATTGTCCCAGATCACGATGTCGCCCTTCCTCCATTTGTGCCGGTATTCCGCCTCGGGCTGGATCATGCAGCCCTTAAGCTCGGCGATCAGCGCGTCGCTCTCCGCCCGCTCGGCCCCGAGGATGTCGACGATCTTGCCGGGGTCGAAATATAAGGATTTGCGCCCGGTCTCGGGATGGGTGCGGATGACCCTGTGGAAGACCGGCTTCCACTCCTGGTCCTCCTTGTCGAGGAGCGGCGAGCCGCCGCGCCGGCCGCCATAGGAAAAGGCGCCGAGCGCGCCGTCGAGCCGCCGCTTCAGCCGCTCGGGCAGGGCGTCATAGGCGGCGTAGCCGTTGGCGAACAGGGTGTCGCCGCCGCGGCTCGGGATCGCCAGCGCGTAGAGCTGGGTCGCCTTGAACGGCTGCTGGTTGTAGGCGCCGTCGGTATGCCAGCCCTCGGCGCCGCGCCGATAGATGGCGTCGATCAATTTGCCTTGCGCGTCGACTTTGTTGATCCCGAGCATCGTGATCTCGGGGATCTCGGGATGGCGCGTCGATTTCGACGGGTGCGGCACGACCGGCCCGAAACGCCGGCTGTAGCGCAGGAAATCCTGCAAGCCGAGCTCCTGGTCGCGCACCACCAGGATGTTGTGGTCAAGCCAGGCCCGGTAGATCGGCGCGAAGCCCTTGTCGTCGAGCGTCTTGACATCGACACCGGTAACCTCGACCCCGATCTGCGGCCCCATGCGGCGAATCTCGACCATCGCTCATTCCTCCCAAACGCCATGCGGAAGCGTCGACCGCCGCATTGCCGCATGTCAACCGAGAGAATGCGATGGTTGCCATGCGCCGGAGCAGCTAATCTCGGTTGCAGGATCGGGGAGGACAATCATGAAGCTGGTGCTGTTCCAGACTTCCGGACAAATAGAACCGGCGCCCGGGCTGCTGACCGATCGCGGCGTCGTCAGCCTCGCCGGCGTAGTCGAGCGCGGGCACACCCCGCAATTGACGATGCAGAATTTGATCGACGGGTTCGATCGCCTGAAACCCGCGCTGGAGCGGCTTGCGGCCGGGGGCGAAGCCGCGCCGCTCGCTCAGGTGCAGCTGCGCCCGCCCTTGCCGCGGCCGGGCAAGATCCTGTGCTGCATCGCCAATTACTGGGAGCACGCGCAGCGTGAGGCGCGGCCGTTGAACATGTTCCTGAAGAACCCGGAGGCGGTGGTCGGGCCGGGCGACACGATCGTCTTGCCGGAAATGACCGAGCCCTGGATCTTCATGCACGAGGCCGAATTGGCGCTGGTCGTCAAGGGCCCGGCCAAGAAGGTCGCCCAGGCCGATTGGCGCAGCGCCGTCTTCGGCTATACCTGCCTCGTTGACGTGTCGGCGCGCGGCGAGGGGCGGCGGACCTGGAAGGCCGGCAGCTGGCTCGGCAAGTCGTTCGACACCTTCGCGCCGATCGGCCCCTGCATCGCCACCGCCGACGAGATCCCCGAGCCCAACGATCTGGTCGTGCGCTTTTGGAACGACGGCCAGCTGCGCCACCACTACAACACCGACGACATGGAGCACCGCGTGCCGGAGCTGATCGAGTTCGCCTCGACGGTGATGACCTTGAACAGCGGCGATTTGATCGCCTGCGGCACCAACCACGAGGGGCTCGGCGCCTTGCAGGACGGCGAGACCGTCGAAATCGAGATCGAGCCGATCGGCCGCATGGCGTTGAAGGTCGCCGACCCGCTGAAACGCCAATGGGAGCGCGGCGTCTACATGGGCGCCGATTCGACCAACCCCGAAGCCGTCAAGCGCCACCGGCCGCAAGGGACGGCGTGAGCTGACGGCGGCGCTGACAGCTGAATGCCGTAAACTTACATTGTTCAGACATGACATGCCCTCGGTGCGTGCAAATCGACTTGCCGTGCGTCGCGAACAGGACTATTATCCTCGTCTTCGGCGAAGCTTGAATACGGCGTTAACCTTAATGATCGGGCCGGCACAAAATAAAGCCGGACGCGCCCGGCGCCAGCTCGATCCGGATCTGCGGAGGCATGAGCATGCCAAAGACCATTGCGGCGAAATTGTTGCGTCGTCTCCGCTGGGCGACAATGGCGGCCGGAGGCGCTGCCCTGGCGTCGGCGTCTCTGCCGGGGGCCGCCCTCGCCTTGGACACTCAGCTCGCATGGCAGGGAATCGCCACGACCACCGCGTCGACGACCGCGCAATGCGCCGGCGTCGGCGGGACGGTTCCGGGCGACGTCAGCGTCTCGGTATTCCGTCCGAAGATCAAGACCACCGACCCCAATACGTTTCTCTCCTTCGTCTTTGTACGGGGCGCCTTCACCCTGGAAAACATCACCGAGGCCAAGGCGCGCCAAATGCACGGCTCGGGAAGCGACGACATCTTTGGGGTGAACGGCCGCGCCAAATTTTTCGAGGGAACCGGAACCTACAGCCTGACCGTGACCCCGGCGGTCATCGTCGCGTCGACGCCCGTCGTCACGATCAGCGGCAAAATCAACAACTTCTTCGACGTCGCCGGCTGCGACGTCACCTTTAAAGGGGTCTACGCCCCACGGATCGATTAGAGCGGGTTTCGGTCGGGTCGCGCCGCCGGATCGGGATTGCTTCGCCGCCGATCCTCGCTCGGCGAAATTGCTACCGCCTGACCAGGACGCTGTCGCCGTCGACCCGCACCTCGTAGGCCGGCACGTCGGTCGACACCGGGCCGCTGACCAGCCTGCCGGTGCGCATGTCGAACTGCGCGAAATGCAGCGGGCATTCGATCAGGCCGCCGACGAGCCTGCCCCGCGACAGCGGCGCGTTCTTGTGCCCGCATACGTCGCGCAATGCGCAAAAGACGCCGTCGACATTGGCCAGCACGAGCCGCTCGCCGTCCGCCGCCACCCATTTCATCTGCCCCGGCGGCAAGTCGCCGACCTTGGCGATGGGAATAAAGCCGTCCGACATGAATGTCCCACACCCGCGCTGGTGGTGCTTTCCTGACGCCTGACTCGGTTCTCGTCTTCCCGGCGAAGGCCGGGATCCATTTCTGCCGTAGATACCGGCCTTCACCGGTATGACAGGGCAGGTGGCTGCATCACCCCGACCCCGACCCGCCCCATCAAGGGGGCGGGAGCACAAACAGAAGCGCTGATACAGGCCCTCCCCCTTTGATGGGGGAGGGTGTGGGAGGGGGTGGCGCGGCGCAACTCGATCGGAAACCGCGCTAATTCGGACGGAAGCCGAACATCTTCACCGCGTTGTCGGCGGTGATCTTGCGCCGCTCGTCCTCGGGGACGCCGGCGAAGATGCGGTCGAGGAACTGCTTCGACTGCGGCCAGGTCGATTCGGCGTGCGGGAAATCGCTGCCCCACAGCATGTTGTCGACCCCGATATGCCGGCGAAACTCGACGCCGATATCGTCCTCCATGAACTCGACGAACATGTTGCGATGCCAATAGTCGCTCGGCAGCATGCCTTCGCGCGACTTCCAGCCCTTGGTGAAGACCGGCCGCTCGCGATAGGTGAAGTCCATCTGCTTGAGCCAATGCGGGATCCACGCGGTCTCGTGCTCGACCGAGCCGACCTTGAGCCGCGGGTAGCGGTCGAACACGCCGGCGAACACCATGGCGCTCAGCGAATAGCGCACCCAATAGTCGGTGTTGGAGCGGCCGGCGCCGGTCATCTCGCTGACGTTCATCGTGAACTCGTTGCCGGGGATGCCGTGGCGCGGGGTGGCGATATGCAGCAGGAGCGGCAGCTCGTGGTCCTGCGCCGCCGCCCACAGCGGATCGTACATCGGATCGCGATAGGGGCGGTCGGGCAGCGGCGAAACCGGAATGAACGCGCCGACCAGCCCCAGCTTCTTGCTGCGCTCCAGCTCTTTGACGGCGACGCCGACATCGTCGACGTTCAGCATCGCGATGCCCTTCAGGCGCTCGGGATAGGGCTTGCAGAAATCGGTGATCCAGTCGTTGTAGACGCGGCAGACCTCGGTCAGCAATTCGCTGTCGGGCACGCGGTACCAGAACAGGCCCTGGCTCGGCTGCAGGCACGAGCCCCACACGCCGTCCTCCTCGTTCTCGGCGATCATCGCGTGCGCCTCATAGGCGCCCTTGCGCACGTCCTCCCAGACGCCGAGGAAATCGATCTGCGAGGGGTCCTCGAAGCGCTGCCCGGCCTGCATCACCGCGCCCAAGGTGCCGACCTGCATGCCGCCCAGCACCCAGGCGTCGTATTCCCGACCGGCCGGGGTCTTGCGCCGCTCCATCCTGGGGGCGCGGTCGCGGTATTTGGGCTCGATCCGGGCCGTGTACATGTCCGGCGGCTCGACGATATGGGAATCCGCCGAAATCAGCTTGTATCCCGCCATTTAAGACCTCCTCCCTCGCGGCGCCGGCTGAGCTGCGGCGCGCTGTCGATTGCGCACGCTAGTGCGCCCCCGGCGCGGCGTCAAGGACACCGCCGCCGATCGGGGTTGACAAGACGCTATGGTTGGGCCGGTCGGAGCGCCCGGCGCCGCCGCGCCGAGCCCCCCGCGCCGGATCGATAAAGACGGACGAGCGCCGGCGGCGCCGACATGGCGGATCGCATCCGCCCGGCGCCTGCTATCCCCAGGCGGCTTGGCCGCCGACGGCGGTGATCGTGATGTGGCCCATGGTCGTGTTGGCCTTGGCGCCATGCCAATGCCGCTCGCCGGCCTTGATGTGCACGACATCGCCGACGTTGATCTCATGCTGCTCATGCTCGGTCGCCACCATGCCGGCGCCCGAGGTCACGACCAGGATCTGGTCGCAGGTATGCGTGTGCCAGCCGGTGGTGCAGCCCTGGCTGAAGTTCACCACGCTGCAATTATAGTTCGTCGAGTCCCCAGGCTGAATGATCGTCTGGCGCGACCGGGAAACGGGCCCGGTCCACCCTTCGATCCGATCGGCGCCTTCCACCGGGACATCGGGTATGTCTTTAAGCGTGACCACCTTCATGATGATTTTCCTCGTGTCGACGGGCGCTCAGCGTATCCGAAATCAGCGGCGTGTCCACACCGCATCGGGCGCGCGGAACGCCCGGGCGCGGATGCCTCCGTCCCGCCAGCCGGCATGGCGTTCCGCGATGGCGTCGCGTCCGGGTTTCCGGCTAGATTGCGGCAGGTCGGCGCTATGCAAGCGAACGCAACGATGGAAGCACCCCGCAGCCCCGCAACCCTCTTGCTCGTCGGCTTCGCCATCGCGGTCGCCGCGGTCGGGGGGTGGGCGCGTCCGGTCCATGCGCAGCAGGCGCCTGCCGCGAGCGGGCCGCAGGTCTTGGTAACCCCCTATCTGTGGCTGTCGGGCATCGACACGGCGATCAAAACGCCGCTGCCGCGGGCGCCCGAGGTCAATTCCGACGTCGGCGCTTTTCAGCTCCTCGGGCATCTCGACGGGGTCCCGTTCATGGGATCGGCCGAAATCCGCGACGGGCCGTTCAGCCTGCTGGGGGATGTGATCCATGTCCCGGTGGGCACGAGCATTACCACCCGCAATGTCTTCTATCAGGGCGGCAACGCGGCGCTGAGGGCGAACACCGGCACCGCGATCCTGTTCTACCACGTGCTCGATCAGCCGGCGCAGGCGCTCGATATGGGCGGCGGCTTTCGCGCCTGGGGGTTTTCGACGAGCTGACCTTGAACGGCCGGCTGCTGCCGACCGCAAGCGTGACGCGCACCGCGGGCTGGGCCGATCCATTGCTTGCCGCCCGCTACCACCGCGACATCGGCGACGGGCTCGGGGTGACGGTCTATGCCGATCTCGGCGGCTTCAATGTCGGCGCGCGCGTCGATTGGCAGGTGATCGGCACGATCGACTACGCCGTCACGCCATCGCTGGCGCTGCGGCTGGGGTACCGCAGCCTCAACTTCAACTATCAGGCCGGCGACGAGCTGGGCTTCGACGTGCACATGAAAGGGCCCATCCTCGCCGCCACCTTCGGGTTCTGAGCGCTTCGAGCGGGGATGCGCCGGCCCCGCATTTGCGCCGAAACGCATCGCCCGTCGACGACGAGCCAGGGCGTTCCCGGTCGTTTTCGCGGCTTGACGACAGGGATAAAAGATGAGCTTCAAATCGATCCGCCGATCCCGTGATCCCAGCCGGGATACGGCGCGGCTCGCCGTCGTTCTGGCCGACCGGCGAGACGCAGGTCGGGATTGGCGACACCAGGCGCGGGGGCAAAGTGCGGATGGGCTTCGAGCTGAATTATGCGGACATCGCCATTCTGTTCTTTCTTACCCTCGGCCCGCTCAAGGCGATCCCGCCCTTTGCCCGGTTGACGCACGCCGCCGAGCCCGCCTTTCGCCGGACTATGGCTTGGCGGTCTGTGGCGATCGCGACCGTAATTGTCCTCGGTGTCGCGCTGATCGGGCCGTTCGTTTTGACAAACTGGCATGTCTCGCAGCCGGCGATCGCGATCGCCGGCGGCATCATTCTGTTTTATCAGGCCTTGCGGATCGTCATGCAAACGCCAACGGCGGCCCCGGCGCCAGCCGATCCGCAGGCGAGCCCGCCGCCGCCCTCTCCGGCGATTGCCGTCTTTCCGTTGGCTATTCCGGCTCTGGTGACCGCGCCCGGGATTGCAGCCATTGCCGCGGTTATTGTCCTCAACCGGCACGATTTGGCTCATGACGCAATCGTTGCGGCGCTCCTGCTCGCGGTGATGGCGCTGAACCTCATCGCATTGTGGAACACCGAGGCAATTATCGAGCGCGTCTCTCCCGGGGTGTTCTTCCTGATCGGTTGGGTGCTGGCTGTGCTCCAGGCGTCGCTGGCCGTGCAGATCGTGATCTACAGCCTGCGCGCGCTCGGCGTTCTACACTGGCCGGTTTCTCCGGCTTGATCAGGCGGCAGCAGCGATGAGCGATAACCAGCAGACCCCTGCCGACAGCTCAGGCCGGTTCGAAGTAAGGGTGACGGCGGACAGCCATTTTGCCTGGGTCCGCACTCGCTTGAGCATCGAGCGCACGATGATGTCGTGGCTGCGCACCGCGGTGGCGCTGATCGGCTTCGGCTTTGCCCTCGTCCAGTATCTAAACCACTTGCAACAAATCCCCGGCTCCCGCTCCGCCTATCTTCCAACAGCGCCGGAATTTCTCGGGCTCGCGCTGATTTCGTGCGGTGTCCTGGCGCTTGTGATCTCGATTTGGCAGTACTGGTGGACGGTACGCTATATGTGGGGCGAACCGTTCGCGCCGCTCGCCGGACTGACAAAGGAAGGAATGCAATCGCCGGTCTTGGCGGTCGCCATTCTCCTGATCTTCATCGGCCTGTTCGCCTTCGGCGCGGTTCTGTGGCGCCTCACCTAGTGCTCAGGCGCATTCAGATGATGCAGTCTCGCCGCGCTCGTCATGTCCGGCCTTGTGCCGGGCATCCACGGAAGCCGGCAGGCTTTGTGCCGCGAATCGTGGATGGCCGGGACAAGCCCGGCCATGACGGTCGAGTGAATCTTATGTCTGCGTCTGAGCACTAGCCACACCTGGCCAGACGGCCCGAGCAGGCGAGACTACCAAGCACTTGCGAAACCACCCGACCAACGAAAGGAGATCGAGATGGCTAGATCCAGAGCAGCAGCCAAGCCGAACATCGTCGTCATTTGGGGCGATGATATCGGCATGACCAATTTGAGCTGCTACAGCGACGGGTTGATGGGCTACCGCACGCCCAACATCGATCGCATCGCCCAGGAGGGCATGCGATTTACCGATTCCTACGCCGAGCAAAGCTGCACGGCCGGGCGGGCGTCGTTCATTACCGGCCAGCACGGGTTGCGCACCGGATTGACCAAGGTCGGCCTGCCGGCCGCCACCGTCGGCTTGCACAAGGAAGACCCGACCATCGCCGAGCTCTTGAAGCCGTTGGGCTACGCCACCGCACAGATCGGCAAGAACCACCTCGGCGACCGCAACGAATATCTGCCGACGGCGCACGGCTTCGACGAGTTCTACGGCAATTTATATCATCTGAATGCGGAGGAAGAGCCGGAGCTGGCGGATTACCCGAAGGGGTCGGATTTTCCTCACTTTCGCGAGAGGTTCGGCCCGCGCGGCGTGTTGGAGTGCAAGGCGACCGACAGCGACGACGCGACGGTCGATCCGCGGTTCGGCAGGGTCGGCAGGCAGACCATCAACGACACCGGCCCGCTGACAAAAAAGCGCATGGAAACGATCGACGACGACATTGCCGGCCGCGCCGCCGACTACATCAAACGGCAAGCCGCGGCCGGCGCACCCTTTTTTCTCTGGGTGAACTTCACTCACATGCATCTGCGCACGCATGTGAAGCCGGAGAGCAGGGGCCAGTCGGGCCGCTGGCAGAGCGAATACCACGATGTGATGATCGATCACGACAGGAATGTCGGCGCCGTGCTGAAGGCGCTCGACGACGCCGGGATCGCCGACAACACCTTTGTCATGTACAGCACCGATAACGGTCCGAACATGTTCTCATGGCCGGACGCGGCGATGACGCCGTTCCGCAATGAGAAGAACACCAACTGGGAGGGCGCCTTTCGCGTGCCGTGCGTGATCCGCTGGCCCGGCCGGATCAAGCCGGGCAGCGTGTCGAACGAGATCGTCGCCCATCACGACTGGCTGCCGACATTCCTGGCGATGGCCGGCGATGCGGAAGTCACCGACAAGCTCTTAAAGGGCTACACGATCGGGGACATGACCTATAAGGTCCATCTCGACGGCTATAATCTGGCGCCGTACCTGACCGGCGAAGCGGAGAAGAGCCCGCGGGTCTCGTTTATCTACTGCAACGACGACCAGCAGGTCGTGGCGCTGCGCTACGACAATTGGAAGATCGTGTTCGCGGAACAGCGGGAGCCGGGCACGATGCGCGTCTGGTCCGAGCCGTTCGTCACCCTGCGCGTGCCAAAGATGTTTAATCTCCGCACCGATCCCTTCGAGCGTGCGGACATCACTTCGATCACCTACTACGATTGGCTTGTCGATCACGTCTACCTGCTGGTGCCGGCGCAGGCCTATATCGGGGAATTCCTGCAGACGTTCCGGGATTATCCGCAGCGCCAGAAAGCCGCGAGCTTCAACCTCGACGACGTGCTGCGCAGTCTGCAGGAGAACAAGCACTCGTAACCGACCCGAACCGGATCAGCGGGCGGCCGGCGGGTGCTGCGGCCGCCCCATCCCGCTGCCGGGGCGATCGAACGACCAACGGCGGATCCGCGCGCCCCGGATTTGCCCGGTGAGCGAGGGCGGCGACGGACGCACATGGCTGCGAAAGATAGCAAAACATCGCCACCCGCCGATCCGGCCGACGAGGTGCGCGCATTCTACGAGAGCCACCCCTATCCGGCGCCGATCGCCAGCCTCGAGCGGCACCGCGAGCTCTACCAAAACCCGGATCGGCGCCGCGCATTGTCATTGCTGCTGTGGCCGACGAAGAGGCCTCGGGCAAATCAACAGATCCTGGTTGCCGGCTGCGGGACGTCGCAGGCCGCCGCGCATGCGCTGCGCGAGCCCGATGCACGGATCACGGCGATCGACATCAGCGAAGCGAGCCTGCGCCACACCAATCATCTCAAGCAAAAGCACGGCTTGCAGAACCTCGACCTGCATCGCCTGGCGATCGAGAGCGTCGGCGAGCTCGGCGGCAAATTCGACCGGATCGTCTGCACCGGCGTGCTCCACCACCTGCCCGACCCGGATCTCGGCCTGCGGGCGCTGCGCGATGTGCTTGCCCCCGACGGCGCGATGCATCTGATGGTCTATGCGACCTATGGGCGCGCCGGCATCTACATGATCCAGGAGTACTGCCGCCTGCTCGGGCTCGGCGCCTCGAAGGACGAGCTGCGGGACCTCGGCACAACGATCGGCGCGCTGTCTGCCGACCATCCGATCGCGCTCGTGGCGCGGCGGGCGAAAGATTTCAGAAATCCGGACGCGCTCGCCGATGCGCTGCTTCACCCGCAGGATCGCGCTTATACCGTGCCGCAGCTCTATGCGTGGCTCGAGCGCTGCGGCCTGTCGTTCGGGCGCTGGCATGAGCAGGCGCCTTATCTTCCGCAATGCGGGGCAATGGCGCGCCTGCCGCACGCCGCGCGTCTCGCCTTGCTGTCTCCGCGATTGCAGCACGCCGCCGTTGAGCTGCTGCGCGGGACGATGGCCACGCACAATCTGATCGCCTATCGCGACGATCGCCCGGCCGAGAGCCGGCCGCTCGCTTTCGACGGCGATTCCTGGCCGAATTACGTGCCGCTGCGTCTGCCGTGGACCCTGTGCGTCACCGAGGGGGCGCCGCGCGGCTCGGTGGCCGTTCTGGTCAATCGGGCTCACACCTGCCCCGATCTTGCGCTGCCGATCGATGCGGCGCAGGCGCGGGTCTTCACCGCGATCGACGGTACTCGCTCGATCGAAGAAATCCTGGCTGTGGCCGCGGAAGCGGGCGGCAGGGAGCGGGCTCGCAGGTTCTTCGAGCAGCTGTGGCGATACGATCAGATCGTGCTTGACGCGTCCGGCTCGGGCTGACCTTTGCGACGACCGGCGGCTGAAACTCGAGGACAAGGCGGATGAGAAGCACGCGCGCAAGGGACGGCGACGACAGTCCGGAGCTCTACATTCCTGCCGGGCCGACCCGCTCATCCGCCGGGCTCGGCCACCGGGTAGGCGCCTGGCTTGTGCACGAGCTGCACGAGATCCTGCCGCCGCTGATCTTCTTTTTTGTCGGCTTTAATCTGATCGTGCTGACGACGAACCTGATCCTCGCCGCCTACTCCGTCGCCTTCGCCGGCTTTATGCTCGCCACCGCCGGGGCGGCGATCGTCGGCAAGGCGGTGCCGGTCGCCAACGCGATGCCGTTCATTCGCCGCTACGATCGGGCCCCGTTGATCCGGCCGATCCTGTTCAAGACGCTGGTCTACTGGGTCGCTGTGTTTATCGCTCGCCTCCTCGAGAATTTCGTCCGGTTCTGGCTGATCGAGCACAACCCGGTGCGCGGCTTCCTGCCGCATATGATCGCGACCTTCTCCTGGCATCGCTTTGCCGCGATCCAGATTTGGATATTGGTTCTGTTCCTGATCTATGTGACGGGCTCCGAGCTCAACCACCTGTTCGGCGAGGGGCAGCTGCGGCGCATTCTGTTCACGTACCGGCCGTCCGAGCTGCAGCTGAACCGGCGGCAGCGGATCCGCGAGCTGGCCCGCCTGAGCGATCTCGCCGACACGCACTCGGTCGACGAGCTCCGTGATCCGGCCAGCGCCGCGCACCACCGGTTGATCGCCATCGTGCAGCGCCTTGCCCGATGAGGCAGGTTCCGGCGCTCGCCAAGGGGGCGGCGGCGGTTGTTCCGGTTGCGCCGGCTTCAGCTTACGCCAGGCCGGATGCGCGCACGGACGGGACGAGTCTGGGCGGCGTTGCGCCGGGGAGGGCGGCGGGGCCGGGGCAAGGCTTGTCGCCTGGGTTGCAGCCGAGGCGCCGCGCGGCTAGGGTTTTCCCGAGATCGGACAACGTCATCCCAGGATCCACGCAGCCATGACCGTAGCCGGGGACCTCGCCGAATTTCTGGCGCGCACGGAATATCGCGACCTGCCGCCGCGGACGACCGAGCTGGCGGCGATGCTGATCGCCAGCACGCTCGCGAGCGCCGCGTGCGGCAAGGAGCTCAGCTCGTCGGTCATCCTGCGCGACCTCGCCCGCGAGCGCGGCGGCGCGCCGCAGGCCTCGCTGTGGTTCGACGGCGGGCCGAAGCTCCCGGTCGCCGAGGCGGCGCAGGTCAACGCCGTGATGAGCGACGCCGCGGCCTCCGACGACAGCGATTTGCGCGCGATTGTTCATTGCGGCACGCCGCTGACCGCGACCGGGCTGGCGGTCGCCGAGCGGACCGGCGCCGGCGGTCGCGACGTGCTGGCGGCGATCGTGCTCGGCTACGAGGCGGCCGGCCGCATCGGCGACCCGATCAGCCCGCAATTTCGCGAACGCGGCTTTCACGGCTGCGTCATCGCGATATTCGCCGCGACGGTCGCCGCAGGGCGGCTGCTGCGGCTCGACCCGCCGCGGCTGGCGCAGGCGATCGCGCTCGCCGCGACCTCGATCGGCGGGCTTGCGGCCGCCGCCAACACCAGCCTCGCGCGCGAGTACCATGCCGGGCTGGCGGTGCGTTCCGGCATCGACGCGGCGCTGGCGGCGGCTCGAGGCTTCATCGCCGAAGAACGCATCCTCGAGGCCGGGAACGGATTTTTCCGGGTCTTCGGCGGCGTCGAGGGGGCCCGGGTCACCGCCGCGCCCGGCGCGGATTGGGACATCGTCACCGACATGGCGGTCAAGCTGGTCCCGGGCGGGCATCCCTATCACGCCTTCGCCGAGGCCGCCGCCAACGCGGCGCGCGCCCTCAACGTCACGCCCGAGGAGGTCGAGGGCATCGTCCTGTCGCGGCCGGGGCTGACCGGCCTCTCCGGGCCGCTCCACCCGCGCAACCTGATCGACATGGCGCACAGCCCGGCGTATTTCGCCGCCGCCGGGGCCGCCGACCAGCAATTCGGCTGGGCTCACGCCAGCGCTGCAAAGATCGCCGATCCGGTCATCCACCGGTTGATCGACAAGGTTTCGGTCGGGCCGCCGCCCGCCGACGACGCGTCGCGCTACCGCCAGGGCGCGGCGGTGACGATCCGCGCCCGCGACGGCCGCGTCTTTACGAGCACGGTGCACGCGCCCAAAGGCGCGGCGGCGCAGGGCGTCGGCTGGGCCGACATCGAGGCCAAATACCGCGCCTTGATGCCGAATTCCGGGCTCGACGCCGCCCGCATCGAAGCAAGCCTGGCGATGATCCGCAATTTCCCGGAGGCCCCGAGCGTAGCGCCCTTGGTCGAGATGGTGCGGCCGGGATCGCAATCCTGTCGTGGGAGGGTCTGATGGCGGCCAGCGGCAGGATCCGGGTCGGCATCGTCGGGGCCAGCGCGAGCCGCGGGTTCGCCTCGATCGCCCACATCCCGGCGTTGCGCGCGCTGCCGCAGTTCGAGATCGCCGCGGTCTGCACCGCCCGGCAGGAAACCGCCGAAGCGGCCGCCCGGCATTACGGGGTCCCGCTCGCGTTCTGCGACCCGGTGGCGCTGGCGCAGCATCCCGATGTCGATCTGGTGACCGTCAGCGTCAAGGTCCCCGATCATTACCGGCCGGTCATGGCGGCGATCGAAGCCGGCAAGCACGTCTATTGCGAGTGGCCGCTCGGCCGCGACACGGTCGAGGCGGCGCGCATGCTCGACGCGGCCGAGCGCAAGGGGGTCCGGCATGTGGTCGGGCTGCAGGGCCGGGCGTCGCCGGCGATCAACTACGTCAAGGACCTCGTCGCCGAGGGCTATGTCGGCCGGGTGCTGGCGGCGACCTTGATCGGCTGCGCCCCGGGCTGGGGGGCGACGATCGATCGCGCGTATCAGGCCGACATCGGCAACGGCGCCAACCTGCTGACGATCACCGGCGGGCATCAGATCGATGCGCTGTGCTATTGCCTCGGCGAATTCCGCGAGCTGAGCGCGTTCGCGGTCAGCCAGCGCGACCGGATCGCGCTCTCGGCGACCGGCGAGATGGTGGCGAAGAGCGCGCCCGACCAGCTCGTCGTCAACGGGATCATCGGCGACGGAGCGGTCGTCTCGTTCCAGATCCGCGGCGGCATGGCTCGCGGCACGGAGTTTCTGCTCGAGATCCACGGCGAGAAGGGCGATTTGAGCTTGTCGGCGACCGCGCGCGCCTCGATGCAGCGGCAGGAGCTGACCGTGCGGGGGGCGCAGGGCGCCGCCGGGGAATTGGCCGAGCTGCCGACGCCGGCGCGATACCGCTTTGTGCCGCCGGGGATGCCGGGCGATTCCCGGTACAATGTCGCCCAGCTCTATGCGCGGCTGGCCGAGCGCATCGGCGACGGCGAGCCCGCCAGCCCCGGCTTCGCCGCCGCGGTCGCCCGCCACCGCCTGCTCGACGCGATCGTCAAAGCATCGGAAACCGGCCGCCGGCAGACGCTTTAGTCAGCCGCGATCGCGAGGCCGCCCCCCGCCGCCCTCTTCCGACAAAGGCTCGGCGCAGGTGAAGTTTCTGAGGCGGTCGAGACTGATCCGTCGCGCCACCCGCACGTGATCCACGCCAAGGTGATCGAGCGCCCGCGGCTCGCGCAACCGAGGATGCGAGAGCAGCGCGCGGATGGCGGCAAAAGAAGCCGGCGCCCTCCAGATCGGCCAGGCGACGCTAAAGCCATCGCCGCCGATCGCCGCCGATCACCGACAGCTGCACCCGATTTCGCAAAACCGTCGGCGCGCAGGTCAATGCGGACAGTCCAACGATCGCCAACCGATTCGCCCCGTGCTGCGTCGTCGGCGGGTCTTTGGTGGGCGCGCGCCATTGATAGGCGTGCCGCTTTGCTTCGTCGGGGTCCCAGCGCAAGCCTACCGGCCGATCGCGTCGCTGCCAGGGCGCGTACAGCGCCTGCGCGATGCACGCCGCTGCGCTGCTCGGATAGGTCGGGTCCCGCCCACGCTTCTCCGGCAGCTCCGCCTTGCTTATCGCAACACCATTCTTCAGAAAGTTGCTGGTGGCGACGCTTGGGTAGGCAAGAGGGGTCGGCTCGACCTTTGTCCGTTCCTGGTCGAGCGCGGCGTCGGAGATCAACGCCGCGAGAAGCTCCGCCACGTATCGGCCCGCGACATCGGACTGCCGAGAGATGGCGCGGCAGAGTATTTCTCTCGCGTCCGACACGTCGAGCTTCAAATCGGTGGCCGATCCGAAATCAATGCCGGCGACGAGTGTGGCCACCCCTTCAGCCGATGCTGCACATATTGCGTCCCGGGTCGTCGGCTCGGCTGTCATCAGAAACGGCCGCAGCGGTGGCTGGTCGAGATCCCAGGCGGCGCGCGGGCGCCACTCCGGCCGAAAGACCTCCAGCGTTCGCAACAGTCCCAGCAAGGCCAAGAACGCGAGCAGATTGTCCGGCTCCAGGCCGTCGAGACGGTGGCGGCTCTGCGGCTCGGTCATCAATCGGCATCCTCCCTGGCTCGCTTGGCCGCCGCCTCGGAGGCGCGATGATCCGCCAGCCGGACGATCGCCTCCATCCTCGCCAGCTCCCAGACGCCATAGCGGCGCTTCAGGCGGTCGAAAATCTGCGCCCAGTCCCAGCCGTCAAAGCAGAAGGCAAGCGATTGCGGGCCTGCCCCTCTTTTCAATGGTGCGACCGAACCGTCAATGGCGACCAAGTCATTACGGTCGCGCTCGTCCCAAGGATCGGCATGTGGAAACAGCGGCCGACCATAGCCGTGGTGAGCCCCGATCAACCAGAGCACGAGCTCCTTGTCGTTCGCCTCCTGAAATTGGCCGTGCTCGCACGCGATCCGCACCGACAGGCTCTCATGTCGCCACTTGTCCGGCAGCCCGGCTCTGATCCAGGAGGCGGAAGAGCCTCGCCTGTCCGACTTTGCGAGAATCTTCGCATCATCCACCGCGAACCAATCGCCACCATACAGCATTGCCTGAAACCGGGGATCGGCCTTCCCCGCATCGTGCAGATAGGCGGCAAGCGCGATGTCGTCAGCGATCGCCGGCGTCACGCCGCAGTTGCGTGAGAACGCGACGGCGCGGTCGCGAACCCAGCGGGAGTGCTCCTCCAGCGTCTGGGCGTATCCTGATGTCGAGCCCAGCCAATCGTCTTCAGTAACGGGTGTCGCCCCCTCATCCTCCGCTGTCGCTTCGCGATGAATTCCTCGCGCCGCCAGGAACACGACCCCGCGCGGCCGATCCAGGTCATAGCCGTACGCGAAGACGCGCTCAAGCCGGCCTTATGCGACGCTTCAACAGTTCCAGCCAAGCCCTCATGCTCGCTGGAAGGGACGGCAGGTCAAGCACCGCATCAAGCAGCTCCGAGGCAGCCTCTTCGCGATGCTCGGCGAGGACGCCGTGCAAATCCGAGCGGATCACATCGATGCCGATCGTTGCTTCTTCCTGGTCCTCCCGTTGCTCACGAACGAGCCATTGCTCGACCAGCTCCGGCGTCACGCGGGCGGCGAAACGCCGCCCGGCATAAGGCATGGCGGCTTCCTCCGCCAGATCCGTTACCGCTTTAGGCGAGTCTGGCGCCCAACCCCACTGATCGCACCCGCCGTATTTCGCCGGGACAACGATCAGATCGCCGTTCCGAAGCTCGTCGGCGTAGACGGCGCGGGTCCGTTGCTGGTCATCCGATCCGGCGTAGCGGAAGACGCGCCTTCCCCGTGGACCGCGGGTTTCCTCCGGAGCGCGTTCGGCGATGTCGGAGAGACCTGCCTGCACCTCGATTATGTCCCGCAGCCAGGCCTGCGCCGCCCAAAGCGGGATTTCGATCGCCTCTCCGGACCGCGGTGGCACAAGGTCGAGGAGCGCCGCAATGCGATCGCGGTCATCGAGATGGTCGCCGGCGATGTCGGCGCGCCAGACGATCTGAACACTGGCCGGCGAACGCTTCGGTCCGTGCAGAAACAGCGAGACATCAGGGTCGGCGTTAGGGATTGGAGAGGTTTGCGACCACAGGTCGGCATAGGCCGGCAGCAATATCGGCGCGTTCTCTTTCTCGGCCGCCAGGTCCTGGCTGTTCTCGATCAACTGGCGCGGCAAACCGCCGATTCCGAACTCGACAAGCCGCTCGGGCGAACCTGCCGCGACCTCCGTCAGCGCCGCCCACGTCTTTCTGATGCGATCCCCGTAAACGGGATCGTCGACGCGGCTCCCGAGGTCGTCTTTGTGTGCGAGGATCGCGCCGACCGGCTTGATGTCGCGCCCTGCTCGATTGAGGCGGCCAAAGCGCTGCCGCAGGGCGTCCAGCGCCGCCGCCTCGGTGACAAGGCCGTCGAAATCGACATCGACGCCGGCCTCCATCGTTTGCGTCGCCACGACAATCAGCGGGAGATCCAGCGCCCGCGCCTCTTCCGTTCTGATGGGCCGCAAATCGCGCGCGGCCGCCTCTTCGCGCTCGACGGGGCGTGCCGGGCCGATGATCAGGACAACCCTGGCGTCCGCTGCCTCGTCTTTCAGCCGATTGAAAACCTGTCGCGCCCGGGCGACGCGGTTGACGATCACACCGATTGCCGGGCTTGTCAGGGTTCGGCGCAGCTCCTCAAGCGCCTTTTTTGCTTGGTCGACCACCTCTTCGACCCGGCGAAGCTCCGCCGGAACCCCTTGCCTGCCTGCGATCTCGATCAACGCCGCCGGCTTCGAGGCAGCGAGCCGGCGCGCCAAAACCGGGTGCTCGCGATCCTCGTCGGTCAACGAAAAGTCCGCCGGCGGCGGCTGGCGAGCCGACTGCCTCGGCGCGCCCGGCGTCGCCGACAACAGCGCCGCTTGCCATGGCGGGATCCCCGCATACTTCGGGCGCAGGTTCACGATGCCGCCAAGCGTCTGGCGAAACGGCTCTGCGAGATGCGCCTCGTCCAGCAGGATCAGGCAATCGGATCCCAACAGCCCCGCATGCACCGGCTTCATCCGATCGCTGATGCCGTAGCCGCGAAACAGCAGCCGCGAGCCGACCTGATCGACCGTGGAGCACAGGATCGTCGGCTGGCTCGGCGTGCGCGCCCAATCGTCCTCGAGCGGCGCGCCGCCGCGCAGCCGCCGCGCCAGCAGCGGCGGCTCGCCGTCGCCCGAAAGCGAGCGCAATGCGGTGGCCACCCGCTCGCCAATCTCGGATTTCGGGGTGACCAGGGCGGCCTGCAGCTTGCGGGCGCGCGCAAAGGCGTCATCTACGATGAGCCGGCGATCGACGACGAAGGCGATGCGCATCGGCGCGCGCCGACGCGGGCCGCGCGATGCTTCGAGCGCCAGATGAAAGACCGCGATGTCGAGCGCTGCGGTCTTGCCGGAGCCGGTCGGCAGGTCGAGAACCCCCGGCCAGACGCCGTTTTCCGCCAAACAATGCAGCAGCCGGTCCTGCCAAGGGAACGGCGGAACCCCATGCACGGCCGCAAAAAACGCCGCGAAATCACCAGGCGACAAATCGAGCGCGGTCATCGTTGACGCGGCGGATCAAGGGGGCGGCACAGGCCGAGCCCGACGAAGCGGCCGGCGCCCAGGATGACCGGACCGCGCACCGTAGCCGGGAACTCGACGACGACGTGGGCAAGCTGCCGGCTCGCCAGGCTTTCGGGCAGCTTCCAGCGCGTCCAGCGGGGCGCGCCGCCCGACGGGTAGGCGGACGGCGCGCCCTCGATCGCCGAGTGCTTGCCTGCGTTGATGCGTTTCGGTTCCGGCGGGGGCAGCCCGATATTGACGCAGGCCCGACGGATCAAGCCCTCGACCTCCGCCTCGCGCGCCTCGTTGCCGGTCTCCTTCAAATGGCGGTCGAGGACGACCGGCGTGCAGCTCGCCCAAATGCGCGCCTCGCCGATATAGGGCGCCGGATCGAGCGACCGCCGGCCGGAACCGTCGCCGGCCTCAAAGGCGAGGCCCAATCGGCCGAGGACCAGCCGACGGCGTTGTTTCGTCTCGTCGCCCCCGGCGTCGCTCAGCGGCATGATCTTGCGAAAAGCGCGCTGAAAATCAGGATCGGCGAACAGGTCGTCGCCCCGCGGCGGGATCAGCGCGAAGCCGAGCACCGCGCCGCTGGCATGGGGCGAGCCGAGAAAAGCCAGCGGCGCGATCGCCAGGTGCGGCGCGCTCGACGGCCGGCCGTCGGCCGAATGCCCGGAGACTGCGGCAGGTATCGCCTCGCCCAGCCCGATCTCGCGATAGCCGGACATCAGCGCGTTGCGCAGCTCTTTGGCGACCAGCGATGCGGCGCGGATATCGGGCATCTCGCCGGCGGCATGCTCCAGCACCAGCCAGCGATCGGAGAAGACGCCCGCGGGCGCGCCCCTCGCCAATTCCGGCGTGGCTCGGACCGGGGCGCCGGGGCTAGGCCGCCGCAGCGGCTCGGCGTGAAAATCACGTTCGAGCTCGGCGAGCCGCCCGTGATAGACGCGCCGCCGCGAGGCCGTGCCTGCCGGTGCGACATCGCTACGATGAAAGCGACAGCGGGTCAGGCTGGCGGAATGGCCGACATAGGCGGTATCGGCGGCGAGCGCGTTGAGCGCGGCAAGAGCGCGATGCGTCGGGCGCCGCCTCTCGCCAGACCAGCGAGACCACCGGGTCGTCCGGCCGGAACGCCGGAAACCGCCGCGCCTGCGGCGCCGCAGCGTCGGCGCCACAGCCGCGTTGCCGGCCCGGCCGCCTTCCGCGTCGTTGGGCGGCACAAAGACGATCGGCGCCGGCCGCGCATGCCCATCGCTGGCCGCGATTTCCGGGGCGGCCTGCATCTCCAGCCATTCCAGGGCGCGCCGCTCGTCCATCCTCCTCGCCGCGGGCGCCCCAGGCGGCCACCAACGCCGAAAAGACGCGATCGGGCTGAGGCGGCCAGTCCGGGGGCGTCGCTCGCCGGCTCCTGGGCGGCGAACGCAACGTCCAAGCAGATGCTCGATCTCAAGAACCAAGCGTCATGTCGGCTCGCCGCCTCGCCGCCTTCGCCCTCGAGCGCGAGCTGCTGGCTTTCGTACGATCGCGACCAGCTTTCCTGCGGCACCAGCCGGATCGGCTCGCGCGGCAAGGCGAACGCCGGCATCGCGCGCCGCGGCGGAGGCGTCGGCATAAAGGCGCCGCGCGGCGTCCCGGTCGATCTCCACCGCCTCGACGCTGCCGTCGGCATGCACCAGCTCGAGCGGCGCCCGACCGTCGCAAACGAGATCGCAGCGCGAGCGCAGCGCATAGCCGCGCGCATCCTGCTCGGCGAACGCCACCAGCCCCAGCGCCGCGAGCAGCGCGCGCCCGCGCTGGTCACGCTCGCCGCCGCCGAAGCCGAGCCGGCGCAGCCCGGCAAAGCTGATGACCGCGGTGTGCTCGGCATAGTCACAGGTGATGCCGAGCGGCTGCACGGTGGGCGCGATGTTGCCGTGGTTGATCTCCGACGGCCGCACCTTCTTTGGCGCTTTCTGCCGGCGCCTCTGCTGGTTGATCGTCCCAGCCCTCCGGATCCTTTGAACACCTCGACTTTGCGCAATATGCCGAGCGGGTCGATGCGGCTGCCGGTGCGCCGGCCCGAGGTTCGCGTTTCGATCTCGCCACTGCGCTGGTCGGCGATTTCGTCCACCGGCATATCGATCGCAATGATTTCCGAGACCAGGCATCGCGGGAATTTTGCGCCGAGCCCGCCGCCCTCGCCGGTCGAATGCCACGCGCCGAACAACAGCGCGGTCGGAGATGTCTCCAGCAGCGCGGACGCATCACTCGGCTTTGCCTCGGCGAGGCGCAAGCCGACCGTGCTCTTCATGAACGGCTCGCCGTCGAGCAGGCTGTCGCGCATGATCGCGTCGTAAACGCGGTGCGGCGCATCGAGCGAGGTGATCTCGCTGATGCCCGCCAACCCTTGCCGGAAAAGTCGACCGTAACATACGGCAGGTCGATTGCGCCCTCGCGTACCGCGGCAAGCAGCGCCTCTTCGAGCCGGTTCGCCTGGCTCTGCACGCTGTCGATCAGCACGCACCAGACTTCGGCGCCGTCGATCCGACGCCGCTCGATAGATGTGCCGCGGAGCGCGGCTCGCCGCGCCGTTCCTCCGGGATAGGTCGGCGGGAAAATCTTGTCGCCCTTGCCGCCGACCGGCTGCAGCCGTTGCCGCCGCCGCAACGCCGCATCGTTCGCGACCGCATGCACAACTTGCGTAATCCACTTAGGCCTCCCGGATTGCCATTCTAAGCGGACCGGGCGGCGGAGCCGCCTAGCCCTGATACCAATAATGTACCTGCTAGTGTTCCTCTAGCCAACTCTACCACTGGCTTGCTGCGCAAGGCCTCGCGCCTCCGGAAAGCGCCGTCCGGCCAGCACCTCTGCGACACGGCCCGGATTGACGCCGTATTCGGCGGCCAGGACGTGCTGTGCCACGCCGGCTTCGCGACTGCGCCAGATATTGACTGCGTCATCCAGGGTCAGATGACGCGACACGTTACCAGATCGCATTTGCCCAATCCCTAGTTGGGGCCTCCATGCTTGACCCGGATTGGACGAGCACCGATGTTGGGCTCGTCGAGCACCGCGGCAGTCGGGCGGTTTGCGCCGCGTAAGATGATGTTCCCTATAATCGTTTGGGCAGGTCAACTATTAGTTAGGCAAACGAGCACTCGAATGAAAAGCCGTTGGCCGAGTGAAGGCGGCCAGACGAGATTATTTGGCAAGCGCAAGATAGCGCCGGACCGTCAAATTCCCGCCTCCGAGATCCGACGCCTTTAACGCTCAGGTTGCAAATTTAGAATTTCGGATCCGTGTTGACGTAGGGTTGGTCTTCAACCTGCGGACCGGCCATGCATGGACCTCGAGCCCGAATTGCCCCTGCCGCCGCCGCCGTTGCGGGACGACCAGCCTTATGTGCCGGCGCGGATGGTCAACGAGTTCCAATATTGCCCGCGGCTCGCCTATCTCGAATGGGTGCAGGGGGAATGGGCCGAGTCGGCCGACACGGTCGAAGGGCGCGGCGTGCATCGGCGGGTCGATCGCGGCTCGGGCGAGCTGCCGCAGGCGGAGGCGCTTGGCGAGGACGAGCGCATCCACGCCCGCTCGGTGACCTTGTCCTCCGACCGGCTCGGCCTCATTGCGCGGCTCGATCTGATCGAGGTCGAGGACGGCGCCGTCGCGCCGGTCGACTACAAGCGCGGCCGCCGCCCGCATGTCGCCGCCGGGGCCTGGGACCCCGAGCGCGTGCAGCTCTGCGTTCAGGGGCTGATCCTCGAAGACAACGGCTATCGCTGCGAGGAGGGCGCGCTCTATTTTCGCGACAGCCGCGAGCGCGTCCGCGTCGCCTTCGACGCCGAATTGCGCTCGCAGGCGCTGGCCGCGGTCAGCGGGCTGCGCCTTGTCGCCGCCGGCGGCCATATCCCGCCGCCGCTCGACGACAGCCCCAAATGCCCGCGCTGCTCGCTGGTCGCGATCTGCATGCCGGACGAGGTCAATTTCCTGCGCCGCGGCACAGCGCCCCGGCCGCTGGCGGCGAGCCGCGAGCTGTCCTTGCCGGTCTACGTGCAGGCCTCGCCGGGGCGGGTGCGCAAGCGCGGCGAGACCCTGCTGATCCAGACCGAGGACGGGGCCGAAACGACGGCGCGGCTCAACGACACCTCGCAGCTCGTCCTGGTCGGCGCCGTCGACGTCACCACGCCGGCGCTGCACGAATTGATGCGGCGCGAGATCCCGGTCAGCTGGTATTCCGGCGGCGGCTGGTTTCTCGGCCACACGATCGGGGTCGGACACAAGAACGTCGAGCTGCGCACGGCCCAGTACCGGGCGAGCTTCGACCCGGGCTTCTGCCTGCGTCTGGCCCGCGGCCTCGTCGCCTCGAAGCTGCGCAATTCACGCACCCTGCTGCGCCGCAACGCGCGCCAGGAAAGCCCGCCCGAAGCCCTGCTCGGCGGGTTGCGGCGAGCGGCCCGCGCCGCCGCCGAGGCGAAGAGCCTCTCCGAGCTGCTTGGTGTCGAAGGCAACGGCGCCGCGCTCTATTTCGGAGGATTTGGGGCCATGGTGAACGGCCCCGGGGAGGGCGGCCCGCTGCGCTTCGAGTTCGCGAACCGCAACCGGCGCCCGGCGACCGATCCGGTCAACGCGATGCTCTCCTTCGCCTATGCGATGCTGGTGCGCGAATTGACGGCGACCTTGTCGGCGGTCGGCTTCGACCCCTATCGCGGCTTTTATCACCAGCCGCGCTATGGCCGCCCGGCGCTGGCGCTCGACATCATGGAGCCGTTCCGCCCGATCCTCGCCGATTCGGCGGTCATCACCGCGGTCAACAACGGCGAGGTCAAGCCCGCCGATTTCGTCTGGGCCGGGCGGGCCTGCGCCCTGTCGCCGCCGGGCCGCAGAAAGATGATCGCGGCGTTCGAAAGGCGGCTGGCGACGGAGATCACCCATCCCGTGTTCGGATACCGGTTGAGCTACCGCAGGCTCCTCGAGATCCACGCGCGCCTGCTCGGCCGCCACCTGATGGGCGAGATCGCGGAGCTGCCCCCGGTCGAGCCGCGATGAGCGGCGCAAGCCCGGCTCCGCGCCGCGACCCGGCGCGCCACGCCGGCGATGAGAACCTCTACATCGTCACCTATGACATCGCCGCGCCGCGGCGCTGGCGAAAGGTGTTCCGCATCATGGAAGGCTATGGCGAGTGGGTGCAGCTGTCGGTGTTCCAATGCCGCCTGACCCCGCGGCGCCAGATCGAGCTGAAGCTCGCCCTCGACGAGGTCATCAACCACGCCGAGGACCATGTGATCATCATCGATGTCGGTCCGGCGGCCGCCAACCGGCCCCGCATCGAGAGCCTGGGCAAGGCGTTTTCCGTGGTCGAGCGCGGCCCGGTCATCGTGTAGAATGGCGCCGCGCCCGAGCGAGCGGTGCGATGGTCGCCAAAACCGGCGCGGCGCTCGCAGCGCTGTTTGAGATGGTCTGGAGGCAATTTGCCACCCGCCGCGAGATGCGCGCCCGGGAAACGCCTCATGAACGCCGCCCAGCCGCGGCGCAGCGCTCGAAAACCCCCCGCCAAAGCACGGCCAAACCTCGCCCGACGGCGCCCGCCATCTTCCCCGGCGCCAACGCCGGGGCCTCATTGAAGCGCGGTCGAGCAGCGTCGACGGGTACGGCAGTGCAGCCGTATCTTCCCCGGCGCAACGCCGGGGCCTCATTGAAGCGATGACAGCGTGTCGACCTGACCGGCGTCTACGCGCCGTATCTTCCCCGGCGCCAACGCCGGGGCCTCATTGAAGCAGCGGCGTCGGTCAGCCGACCGGTGCCGCGCATCGCTGATCTTCCCCGGCGCCAACGCCGGGGCCTCATTGAAGCGACTGGACGGCGGTCGATGCCGATCGCACATGACGGCGCATCTTCCCCGGCGCCAACGCCGGGGCCTCATTGAAGCGTCGATGCGGTCGAGCGCAGTCGCCGACGGCGCACCGGCATCTTCCCCGGCGCCAACGCCGGGGCCTCATTGAAGCGCGTGCATGCGCGCGATCCGCATGCACGGCATCGCGACATCTTCCCCGGCGCCAACGCCGGGGCCTCATTGAAGCGCCGGAGCATCGGTCGGCGTCGAGCCGTCGCGATCGCGATCTTCCCCGGCGCCAACGCCGGGGCCTCATTGAAGCGCGGCGATCGTCGGCTCGGTCGACGCGCGGCCGGCAGATCTTCCCCGGCGCCAACGCCGGGGCCTCATTGAAGCCGTGACGCGGCGGCCTACGGCGGTCAGCCGACACGCGATCTTCCCCGGCGCCAACGCCGGGGCCTCATTGAAGCGCTGCGATGCGCGCCGACCGGCCGAGCGCTCGCGCCGGATCTTCCCCGGCGCCAACGCCGGGGCCTCATTGAAGCGCGATGCGGCAGCGCCGTGGCGCATGCGCGCCGGCATCTTCCCCGGCGCCAACGCCGGGGCCTCATTGAAGCGCGCAGCGTCGCCGAGCGCTGGCGCATCGACGGCGAGATCTTCCCCGGCGCCAACGCCGGGGCCTCATTGAAGCGTGCAGTCGACGGCGCTCGACAGCGCGCCGACGCTGATCTTCCCCGGCGCCAACGCCGGGGCCTCATTGAAGCGTGCGATGCGGCGCCGCATCGGCATGCCGATCGGCACGATCTTCCCCGGCGCCAACGCCGGGGCCTCATTGAAGCGCGTGGTCGCGCGACCGAGCGCGTCCGCAGCGCCAGCATCTTCCCCGGCGCCAACGCCGGGGCCTCATTGAAGCGTCGACGGCGTCGGCGATCGCCGCGAGGCTGTCGGCACATCTTCCCCGGCGCCAACGCCGGGGCCTCATTGAAGCTCAGCGCGGCTCGATCGCGGCGTCGACGGTCGACCGATATCTTCCCCGGCGCCAACGCCGGGGCCTCATTGAAGCATGCGCGGCAGCGCGGTCGACGCGCTGACGGCGTCGGCATCTTCCCCGGCGCCAACGCCGGGGCCTCATTGAAGCCGCGGCATGAGCCGTCGCGAGCGCTGATCGGCTGGCGAATCTTCCCCGGCGCCAACGCCGGGGCCTCATTGAAGCGCTGCGGTCGACGCTCGGCGCATCGCGGCGCGCCGGCGATCTTCCCCGGCGCCAACGCCGGGGCCTCATTGAAGCGCGCGGCACGCGAGCGCGTCTGCGCGCCGATGCGCTGCGATCTTCCCCGGCGCCAACGCCGGGGCCTCATTGAAGCAGCCGGCTCGGCGTGCCGTGCGCAGCCGCGGCGGCGATCTTCCCCGGCGCCAACGCCGGGGCCTCATTGAAGCGCGCAGTCGGCGCCGATCGCCAGCGCTGACGTCGGCGATCTTCCCCGGCGCCAACGCCGGGGCCTCATTGAAGCGTGCGCGATCGGCGTGCCGTCGCCCGGCGGCACGCGCGATCTTCCCCGGCGCCAACGCCGGGGCCTCATTGAAGCGCGGTCGATCGGCGGCATCGCGCATCGCGCCGAGCGGCATCTTCCCCGGCGCCAACGCCGGGGCCTCATTGAAGCACGGCGTCGATGCTCGCGCGATCGCCGCGCGATCGCGCGATCTTCCCCGGCGCCAACGCCGGGGCCTCATTGAAGCGCGCTGGTCGACGGCTGTCGCCGCGTCAGCTGCGCGGCATCTTCCCCGGCGCCAACGCCGGGGCCTCATTGAAGCGTCAGCGATCGGCGATGCCGCTGCGCCGGACCGCCGTGATCTTCCCCGGCGCCAACGCCGGGGCCTCATTGAAGCGCGCGATCGCGCTGCGGCCGCGCATCGGCCGGCGCGCCGATCTTCCCCGGCGCCAACGCCGGGGCCTCATTGAAGCGTCGCGTGCGAGCCGTCGGCGCCGCGCCAGCGCCGTCGATCTTCCCCGGCGCCAACGCCGGGGCCTCATTGAAGCGCGCGTCGAGCCGGCATGCTGCGCCGACGCTCGGCATATCTTCCCCGGCGCCAACGCCGGGGCCTCATTGAAGCGTCGGCCTGGCCGAGCGTCGCATGCGCGCGATCGCGACGAATCTTCCCCGGCGCCAACGCCGGGGCCTCATTGAAGCGCCGTCGACTGAGCGCGACAGTCATCGCGGCCGACAGCAATCTTCCCCGGCGCCAACGCCGGGGCCTCATTGAAGCCGTGCGCACGGCTCGACGTCGTGCATGTGCCCGCGACGATCTTCCCCGGCGCCAACGCCGGGGCCTCATTGAAGCGCGTCGATCGGCGCTCGGCATCGCGCGTGCGCGCCGGCATCTTCCCCGGCGCCAACGCCGGGGCCTCATTGAAGCATGCGATCGGCCGCGCGGCCAGGTCGCAGCGTGCCGTCAATCTTCCCCGGCGCCAACGCCGGGGCCTCATTGAAGCGTGCGATCGACGCGGTGCCGCTGCGCGTCGGTCGGCTGATCTTCCCCGGCGCCAACGCCGGGGCCTCATTGAAGCTCGGCGTACAGGATCGCTGTCAGCGTCGATGCACGGCTGATCTTCCCCGGCGCCAACGCCGGGGCCTCATTGAAGCAGGTCGATCTGCCGCGCACGTCGCGCGCGATCGGCATCTTCCCCGGCGCCAACGCCGGGGCCTCATTGAAGCGCGGCGTCGGCGCCGGTCAGCGCGCTCGGCGTCGCCGATCTTCCCCGGCGCCAACGCCGGGGCCTCATTGAAGCGGCGCGATCGTCGGCCGAGCGCCGAGCCGGCGACGCATCTTCCCCGGCGCCAACGCCGGGGCCTCATTGAAGCCGGCGACTCGACGTCGGCTGATCCGGCGCTGCATGCCGACATCTTCCCCGGCGCCAACGCCGGGGCCTCATTGAAGCGGTATGCGAGGCGCGGCGTTCGACCTGCCGCGACACGATCTTCCCCGGCGCCAACGCCGGGGCCTCATTGAAGCGCCGATCGTCGCGGCCGCTCCGGTACCGCGGCGACGCATCTTCCCCGGCGCCAACGCCGGGGCCTCATTGAAGCGCGGGCATGCTCGCCGACGCGCCTGCGGCTACGGCTGTCATCTTCCCCGGCGCCAACGCCGGGGCCTCATTGAAGCCGCATGGCGTTGCGCAGCAATGGATGCCGGCGATGCTGCCGATCTTCCCCGGCGCCAACGCCGGGGCCTCATTGAAGCCCGGCGACGACGCGCCGCCGATGATGCTGCGCGACGGATCTTCCCCGGCGCCAACGCCGGGGCCTCATTGAAGCGCGGAGGTGAATGCTGCGGGCGTCTCCGGCTGCGGCATATCTTCCCCGGCGCCAACGCCGGGGCCTCATTGAAGCATGTCGTAGACGTTGTTGCCGTTGCTGGCATCTTCGAAATCTTCCCCGGCGCCAACGCCGGGGCCTCATTGAAGCCCTTGTTCCAGCTCAGCATCGCCCATGTGGCGATCGCATCTTCCCCGGCGCCAACGCCGGGGCCTCATTGAAGCCACCGATACGCCACTGTACAAGCGTGGTATGGTCAAGCATCTTCCCCGGCGCCAACGCCGGGGCCTCATTGAAGCCTGACGTCGACGTGTTGCCGGACAAGCGTCAAGCCCTTATCTTCCCCGGCGCCAACGCCGGGGCCTCATTGAAGCTCGCATGGACGATGCCGCGATGTACTCGCCAGATCAGCATCTTCCCCGGCGCCAACGCCGGGGCCTCATTGAAGCTCCCCCCGTGGCTTTCGTTCCGGCGTAGGGGGATACTTGACATCTTCCCCGGCCCCAACGCCGGGGCCTCATTGAAGCGGCCGGCTCGCGGAGCAGCTCCTCCACCGGCACGATCTTCCCCGGCGCCAACGCCGGGGCCTCATTGAAGCGTTCAGCTGCCAGCCCACCGCGCGCACTCGCTGACATTATCTTCCCCGGCCCCAACGCCGGGGCCTCATTGAAGCACGCGAGGCGCTGTTCATGCTCGGGGCTTGCTTGCAGGCATCTTCCCCGGCGACAACGCCGGGGCCTCATTGAAGCCGGGATAGTCGTTGAACCTTCCTTGACCACATGCGGG
>CAVQSZ010000010.1:0-440160 GCA_963716115.1 uncultured Alphaproteobacteria bacterium | reverse complement strand
AATATTTAATTAAGCAGGCTTATCGTCTGCAACGGCTGGCGCAGATCATGGCTGGCGGCGGCCAGAAATCTCGACTTGCCGAGATTGACCTGCTCGGCTTCTCGCATGGCGGCTTCCAATGCCGCGGTCACCTGTCTGCGTTCGGTGATGTCGTCGATCGACAGCAGGATCTTCCGTCCGCCCCGCGGGCCGTTGTGGATTTCCCGGGCGTTCAACAGCAAGACTCGACGGCCGAGCCGCGGCAGCTCGATTTCGATCTCGTAATCTTCGACCGGAACGGGCTCTCGACCGGGAGCGAGCGCAAAGGCCCGATAAAACGATCGGGTGGCAGAGACGACCCGCAACTCCGCGTCGAGCACGACCAGCGGTTGGCGGATCGTGTCGATGATGCTGTCGGAATAGGCGCGCGCCGCCTGGATCTCCCGTTCCGCCGCCGCCGCCTTGATCTCGGAAATGTCGGCGAAGGTGATGACCACCCCATCGACGAGCCGTGGCCGAACACGTGATGGCCGACCTCGTGCGCGCAATTGTAGGCGCGCCGCGGCAGCGGCTGCGGCGCGACAATCTGGACGGCGGGCGCCCCGAGAAGGGGCGCGCTGTCCGGCGGCCGCGGTCGGCCGAATATGGAGCGGGTTCTTCACGCTGATGAGGAACCGCACCTTGCCCCACCTTGCCCGGGCGCCACATCACCAACTGCCAGATGAGGCTGTACATGAGTTTCCGCCAAGCCGAGACGCCGACCGTGGCCGCGCCAAGGCCGGGTTCAGCGCCGCCACCGCCTATCGCATCGAGCACGACCCGCGTCTGCCGTCGCAGAAGAAAGCGCCGCGCCAGCAGCGGCGGCGGCAGGATCCGCTGGCCGCGGTTTGGGACAGCGAGGCGGCACCCCTGCTGAAGGGCACCCCGGGCTTGCGCGCGGTCGCCATTTTCGCGGCGATCCGCCGGCGCCATCCCGAGATCGGCGCCGGTATCCGGCGCACCTTGGAACGGCGCATCCGCACCCGGCGGGCGCTGAACGGGGCCGAGCAGGACGTCATCTTCCGGCAAGAGCATCCGCTAGGTCGGCTCGGGCTGTCCGATTTCGCCGACATGGGCGATCGTGGTGTCAGCATCGCCGGGGCGCCGCTCGATCATCGCCTCTACCATTTCCGCCTAGCCTTCTCCGGCTGGGAGCACGGCCATGTCGTGCTCGTGGGCCTTAAGCCCACGGGCTTGACCCGTGGGGGCGAGAGCTTCGTGGCCCTGGCCGAGGGCTTGCGCGTAAGCGCTCGGGGAGGGCGCCAAGTCAGGCGGCAGCGCGGTCGAGGCCGGCGGGTTGCCAGTTCCAGGGGAGCAGCTGGGCGATAGCCCGAGCGGGGTGGTCGGCGATGCGGGCGAGGATGTCGGTGAGATAGCGCTGCGGATCGAGGCGGTTGAGCTTGGCGCTCTCGATCAGCGAGTAGAGGGCTGCGGCGCGGTGACCACCGGCGTCTGAGCCGGCGAAGAGATAATTCTTGCGACCGATGGCGACGCAGCGCAGGGCGCGCTCGGCCGGGTTGTTATCGAGCGCCAGACGGCCGTCATCGAAGCAGCGGCCGAGCGCGGTGCGGCGGCCGGCGGCTAGCTCGGATTTGCGCGAGAGCTTGCGCGTGGTCTCGTCCGTCCAAGCTGCCAGTGCCTCGGCGACCGGCTTTGATCGCTGTTGACGCTCTCGTCGCCGGTGCTCGGGCGGCAGGCCTTTGATCGTATCCTCGACGCCATAGAGCTCCCCGATATGGTCGAGCGCCTCCTTGGCGATCGGCGAGACGGTGGCGGCGTGGACATCGAAGAATTTGCGCCGGACATGGGCCCACCCAAGGCAGGACGATGTGGGCGGCCATCTTGCCAATGATATGAGGATCATGCTGGATGCCGGGGCCGCCGGCATAGAACCGGGCGGAGGGGCTTGCTGATTCCCCAATGATGCATTAACCTTTGGACCTAGCCGATGGAACTCTGCTGGGCTTTGGGGAAGGTGCGGCTGTGCACGCTCCGCCTGTTGCCAGAAGTCGGACAAAGGGAATTCCGACCCGGAGCGCCCAAGCGGTCCGCCCGGACAGCTCTCGCGCCGCAGGATCTTTCTCCGCAGGATCTTCTGCACGCTTAAATCAGAGCTTTCTCCATGATTTACAAGAGCTTCCAATATCTCGACCCGACCTGTCGACGCTGATGGTAGCGGCGATTGGCGATCCGCTCGAGCGCGAGGCAACCCGCTCCGCCGGTGATGCGATGCAGCCGGGACCGGCCGAGCTTGCCGCAGCCTCGATGCCGCCGATTGGGCTCATGCGCGAAGCCGCAGGGAGACCGCGAGCCCGACCCGCCTACCAATCCGACCCTGCCGTCAAATCACCTCGCCTTGCGCGAAAAGTGATGGCGTCATCCGGGCAGCCGCTCGATGAGGCGACCCGCAGCTATTTCGAGCCTCGTTTTGGCTTCGATCTTGCCAACGTACGGGTGCATACCGATGACCAGGCGGCGCGGTCGGCGACTCTCCTCGCGGCGCGAGCCTATAGTTTTGCCAGTGACATCGTGTATGGACCTGGCGAACGGCCTGGCGCCAACCCTTTGACGGCGCACGAATTGGCTCATGTGGTTCAGAACGCCACCTCAACCGAGATGTCCGTCATAAGGCGCCAGCCCGTTGGCGGCTCCTCGGCGTACGAGGTCATCTCGCCAGTCTGGCGCGTCGCCCAACGAGACATCGTTGTAGTTCGGGTAGTTGGCGATGGTCGAATATTCCTCTTCTATCGGCGATCGGGATTGGGATCCAAAGGGGTAGGCAGCGCTCCCGCTCCCGGAAGCTGGGCGCCGTTCGACGCGATTACAACCCAGGAGAAGGCGGCTCGCGTTCCGGCAACCGGCAGCACAGAGACCTTAGGCGGAGTTGAGAGCCCGTATTTCGAAAAGAACCGCTATTACTACAACTATGACAGCCCGGAGCTCCGCGGCTACGGCACCCAGACCAACAAAGACATCGCTGATTGGCTCAATGCCGAGCACATCGAAGCAGGCGAAGCCAGCAACTGGCGTGCGGTTCAGGCTAAGCTCGAACGCTACAAGCCGCTGGCGCCCGCCAAACCACCGGCTCGAACCGTCAGCGGGGACATCGGTGGGCCGCCCCGAGAACCACCCCGGAGATCGGCCGGCGCGCCGCGGGAACCGGGCCCGTCCGGGGTGGCGCCGGGCGGCGATGTCGAAACTGCCGGTGCGAGGCTCGAAGGCTCCGCTGGCAAGGCAGGGATCGGCGCCAAAATAGGGTCGCTGCTGGAGGCGGCGCTGCCCGGCCCGCAGGATGTTTTGTTTCTCTGGGTCGGCTTCTTCGGCTCGATCGCCGAAGCGCAGGAGAAGCTGCGAAACGATTCATACAAGCTGGGCTTTGGCGAAGCGATGGCGGCCAACCTCCTGGGCTTTGACGCCTCCTGGGTGAACAATCATCTGATTGCAAGGCCGAGCGGCGAGGGCCGGGAGGGTTTCAGGGGCGCCCGAGCCGGCGGCAACAACGAGGGCGTCGTCGCCGGCTATCGTTTTGTCGGCCGTCTAACATACCGACAGCGCGGCGCATTCCTGCGGCAAGGTTTCGCCGCAGTGATGGCGAAGCTGGGACCGGGCGGGCTCAATCCGGACAATTTCGGCTTTGATGACGTGATCGCGCTGGGGGTTGCGCTGCTGCCGACGGTTGAGCAATTACTTGAAATAGCCCAAGAGCAGGAGCGAGAGCGGAAACACCAGCAAGAGATAGAAACCGATTACTACTCACGTTATGATCCAGGGTTCTAGAAAACATAGAGGTTTACACGGAAAAATCGTGGATAATCTTTTTTCTATATATTAAACACTTAAGGAGTTCAGGAAAATTCCCAAAAATTTCGACTTTCGCAACCACCATTTTCTCATGGCGTAACCCTTGAAGAGGCAGCCGTGCAATCTTTGTGCAACGTCTTGCTGGTCGTACCTCGTTTCAGCGGCCAGTCCTTTTGGAATTTCACCGCGGCTTGCGAGGTCTTCGGGGCGCGCTTTCCTGCCCCGCCTCTCGGCCTCATAACCGTCGCCGCGCTGCTCCCGCCGTCTTGGCAATGCCGTCTGGTCAATCGCAATACGGAAGAGTTGCTGGACGCCGATTTGGACTGGGCGGACCTGGTGATGACGGGCGGGATGTTGCCGCAGCAGCCCGACGCTCTTCAGATCATCGAGCTTGCGCACGCGCGCCATAGGCCTGTGGTGGTGGGCGGGCCTGACGTGACATCGTCACCGGAGGCCTACAGAGCTTCAGACTTTCAGGTGCTCGGCGAGGCTGAAGGTATAATCGGTGCGTTCATCCAGGCCTGGAATTCCGGCGTAAGGCGGGGGTTATTCGAAGCAGAGAAATTCAAGATCGACATCACGACCACTCCCATCCCGCGGTTCGACCTGTTGAAGCGCAGTCATTATACCTATTTTGGCGTCCAATTTGCGCGCGGTTGTCCTTTCACTTGCGAGTTCTGCGATATTATCGAACTCTACGGACGCGTGCCGCGGGTCAAGACCGTAGAGCAGATGCTGGCCGAGCTCAAGACGCTCTATGATTTAGGCTATCGCGGCCATCTCGATTTCGTGGACGACAACTTCATCGGCAATAAGAAGGCGGTGAAGGCCTTTCTGCCACACCTGATCAATTGGCAGAAGGAGCGCGGGTATCCCTTTGAGTTCTCGACCGAGGCTTCGATCAATCTCGCCGACGACGACACCCTGCTGGGGCTGATGCGTGAAGCAAATTTCTTTACTATTTTTGTCGGTATCGAGAGCCCAGATGTGGATACGCTGGTATCAATGCAGAAGAAACAAAATATCCGCCGGTCTCTGACCGAGAGCGTGGCCAAGATTTACCAAGCCGGCATGTTCGTGAATGCAGGCTTCATCGTCGGCTTTGACAGCGAGAAGGGCGCCGTGGCTGACGCGATGATCGAATGCATCGAAGCAACATCGATCCCGTTCTGCATGGTCGGTCTTCTTTATGCGCTGCCCACCACCCAGCTGACCCGTCGCCTTGCGCGCGAAGGGCGTCTATTTCCGCCCGACTACACGATGCGAACGGTCGCCAAGAATGGTGTCGGCGACCAATCGACGAGCGGGCTCAATTTCGAGACAGCGCGGCCGCGGCGCGACATCCTCACGGATTACAAGACAATCCTGGCGTCCATCTATCGCCCTATTACCTATTACAGACGGGTGCGGACGGTCGCGCGCCTGCTCGACCGGCCCGTGCTGGACCGAAGCGCCAGCAAGGATATTCCGCTCCCGCGCGTTTTCGGAATCCCGCGGCGCGATTTTGCCTTGCTGTGGCGGCTCGTGCGACGCATCGCCGTTCGGCAGCCGGCAGCGCTAGGGCCCTTTTGCAAAGCTGTCTATGAATGCGCGCGGGAGAATCCGCGCGTGCTCGAATACGTGGGCATTCTTGCCGCGTTCTATCTGCATCTCGGGCCGTTCTCGCGTCTTGTCGTATCCCTGGTAGATCGACAGATTGCCGAGATTGATGCCGGCAAGTGGCAGCCTCCACAGAGCCCGGTTGCAGAGCCTGCTGCTGCGTTACAGAAAATACAGGCCGCCTAAAAGCGAGATCGAACGTATCAAAAAAAATTGATATCAGCGGTCTGGTGCAAGATAACACCAAGACCGACATAGACTGCTCCGGTCACAAACGCAATCTGCCGTGCCAAAGTGGACTTGCCGACCGCCCCCGGCGCTGAAACGAGTAAGATCGGCGACCTTATCGGATCAGCATCCGAACTCAACTCCACACTAACAGGGTGCGGAAAAAGGGCGAGATTGTGACCGGCATTTTGTGTATAGTGGGCGCTGCGTAACGAGATGTGGGGGCGTCCGATGCGCGGTGGGGATGCGAAGACAGAAGCGCTGTTCAGTTATGTGAGCTGCGAGCGACGTGTGCCGCCGGATCACCCGTTGCGGCCGATCCGCAAGATTGTGGACGAGGCGTTGGCGGTGCTGTCGCCGGAATTCGAGAAGCTGTACGCCAAGCTCGGCCGCGCCTCGATTGCCCCCGAGAAGCTGTTGCGCGCGCTCTTGCTGCAAGCCTTTTATTCGGTGCGCTCGGAACGGCAGCTGCGGCGCGACAATCAGGGTGAGAGGCGAGCGTCAATCTGGATGAGAAAGTGTCGCCGGGTTCGTGACGCAGGAGGGCGTAGCCCGACCGAAGTTGCGAATCCGGCGAACGGCGCGGCCCCGAGAAGGGGCGCGTTGTCTGGCGGTCGCGGCCGGCCGGATAGGAAGCGGGTTCTTCACGCCGATGAGGAACCGCCCCTTGCCCGGTCGCCACATCACCGATTGCCAGATGAGGCTGTTCATGAGTTTCCGCCAGACCGAGACGGCGAGCGTTGCCGCGGCCAAGGCCGGGTTCAGCGCCGCCACCGCCTATCGCATCGAACAGGATCCCCGGCTCCCTTCGCAAAAGAAAGCACCGCGCAGTCGCCGGCGGCATGACCCGCTGGCTGTGGTTTGGGACAGCGAGGTGGTGCCGTTGCTGAAGAGCACCCCGGGCTTGCGGCCGGTCGCCATTTTCGACGAGATCCGCCGCCGCCATCCCGAGATCGGCGCCGGCATCCGGCGCACGCTGGAGCGGCGCATCCGCACCTGGCGGGCGCTGAACGGGGCCGAGCAGGACGTCATCTTCCGGCAAGAGCATCCGCCGGGCCGGCTCGGGCTGTCCGACTTCACCGATATGCGCGATCGCGGCGTCAGCATCGCCGGCGCGCCGCTCGATCATCGGCTCTACCATTTCCGCCTGGCCTTCTCCGGCTGGGAGCACGCCCATGTCGTGCTCGGCGGCGAGAGCTTCGTGGCCCTGGCCGAGGGCTTGCAGAATGCGCTGTGGGCGCTCGGCCGGGCGCCGTTGCAGCATCGCAGCGACAGCCTGTCGGCCGCCTTCCGCAATCTCGACGACGACACAAGGCAGGATCAGACGCGCCGCTACGAGGCGCTGTGCGCCCATTACGGCATGGAGCCGACCCGCAACAATCGCGGCGTGGCGCACGAGAACGGGTCGATCGAAAGCCCGCACGGCCATCTGAAGCAGGCGATCGAGGACGCGCTGCTGCTGCGCGGCTCGCGCGATTTCGACACGCTCGATGCCTATCGCCGCTTCATCGACGAGATCGTCGGGCGGCGCAACGCGCGCAACGCCAAGCGGCTCGATCTCGAGCGGCCAGCCCTGCAATCGCTGCCGGCGCGCCGGACCACCGATTACGAGGAGACGATCGTCACCGTCACCTCGACCAGCGGCTTCATCCTGCGGAAGGTGTTCTATTCGGTGCCCTCGCGCCTGATCGGCCATCGGCTGCGCGTGCGCCTGTACGACGACCGGCTCGAATGCTTCCTCGGCGCGACCCCGCTGATGACGCTGCGCCGCGGCCGGCCGCATCCCAGCGGCAAGCATGGCCACGTCGTCGATTACCGGCACGTCATCCACGCCCTGCGCCGCAAGCCGATGGCCTTGCTCAACCTGGTCTATCGCGAGCAGCTCTTCCCGCGCCGCGCCTATCAGCGCGCCTTCGAGGCGCTGCTGGCCGGCGACAGCGAGAAGCGGGCGTGCCGCACCATGGTCGGGCTGTTGGCGCTGGCCCATGATCGTGCTTGCGAGGCCGAACTCGCCGAGGCCATCGAGGCCGAACTCGATGCCGGCAGACTGCCCGATCTCGACATCCTCGGCCGACGCTTCGCGCCCGATCCCGCCGCCATTCCCGACATCACCGTCGAGCTGGTGCCGCTGCATCTTTACGACGAGCTCGGCACCGTCCGGGCACGGGAGGTGCGGCATGAAGACGACCAATCCCGTCGACGCCGCCCGCGTCGAGCTGCTCCTCGCCGAGCTGCGGCTTCCCGCCGTCAAGCTGGTCTGGGCCGACCTCGCCGCCCAGGCCGACAAGGAAGGCTGGCCGGCGGCGCGCTTCCTGGCGGCGCTGGCCGAGCATGAGATGGCCGAGCGCGGCCGCCGCCGCATCGAACGCCATCTCGCCGAAGCCCGGCTGCCGCCCGGCAAGACCATCGACACCTTCGACTTCGAGGCCGTCCCGGTGGTCAGCAAGGCCCAGGTCATGGCGCTCGCCGCCGGCGACGCCTGGTTGAACAAGGGCGCCAATCTGATCCTGTTCGGGCCGCCCGGCGCCGGCAAGAGTCACTTGGCGGCAGCTCTCGGCCTCGCCCTCGTCGAAAGCGGCTGGCGCGTGCTGTTCACCCGAACCACCGACCTCGTCCAGCGGCTGCAGATCGCCCGCCGCGAGCTCGCTCTCGAAGCCGCCATCGCCAAACTCGACAAATACCACCTGCTGATCCTCGACGACCTCGCCTATGTCACCAAGGATCAGGCCGAAACCAGCGTGCTGTTCGAGCTCATCGGCGCCCGATACGAGCGGCGATCCCTGCTGGTCACCGCCAACCAGCCGTTCGGCGAATGGGGCAAGATCTTCCCCGACCAGGCGATGACGCTCGCCGTCGTCGACCGCCTCGTCCACCACGCCACCATCTTCGAGATGAACGTCGAAAGCTACCGCCGCCGCGCCGCGCTCGAACGCAAACGCGGCCCAGGCCGGCCACCGGCCCACGCGACAATCACCACCAACGCCTGATTGTCGCGCCGCGACAATCAAACCCCGAACAACCTCTTGCGCGACAATCACGCCGCGACAATCATGACCCCGCCGCGACGCCGGGATTCTCATCCTGATTGTCGCTGCCTTCCCATCCAGATCGCCGCGCTACAGGCAGCTAATGGAGCAGCTCGACTACAATCTCTTGTTCCGCTGGTTTATTGGGCTGTCGCTGGATGCCGAGGTGTGGGACGTGACGGTGTTCACCAAGAACCGCGAGCGGCTGATCGGCGGCGACATCGCCGTCAAATTCATGGCCGCGGTGCTGCGCCAGGAGCGGGTCCAGGCGCTGCTGTCGGACGACCATTTCTCGGTGGACGGGACGCTGATCGAGGCCTGGGCCAGCATCAAGAGCTTTCGCCCGAAGAGCCTGCCCTCGGGCTGCGACCCGGGGGATGGCAGCGGCGAGCCCCCGGCGCCGGGCCGCAATGCCGAGCGGGACTTTCACGGCGAGAAGCGAAGCAACGAGACGCACGCCTCGACCACCGACCCCGATGCCCGGCTGTACCGCAAGAGCCTGCCCCTGCGAAAGCAGGGGGGCCGGGCCAGCCGGCCAAGCTCGCCTACATGGGGCACGTTCTGATGGAGAACCGGCACGGCTTGGCGGTCGACACGCGTCTGACCACGGCGACCGGCACGGCCGAGCGCGAGGCGGCGCTGGCGATGGCGGCGGCCCGCCCCGGCAACCGCCGGATCACGCTCGGCGCCGACAAGAGCCTGCCCTCGCGAAGGCGGGGGCCTATGATGTGGCCAGCTTTGTGGCCGATCTGCGCCAGCACAAGGTGACGCCGCATGTGGCGCAGAACACCACCAATCGGCGATCGGCGATCGACGCTCGCACCACCCGCCACCCCGGATATGCGGTCAGCGGGCGGGTGCGCAAGCGCATCGAGCCGCCGTCTCGTCCAGGCATTCCGTCGACGGGCGGCCCGGGGGCGGTGTTCGGCTGGACCAAAGCGGCCGCCGGCTTTCGCAAGACCCGTCACCGCGGCTTGGCCCGGGTCGGCTGGATGTTCACGCTCACCGCCACTGCCTACAACCTCGTCCGGCTGCCCAAGCTGGTGGCGGCGGCGGGGTAGCCATGCCCAAAGTCTGTGCCAATGCTGCCCAATCGCGGAAAACCCTTCAATCAGGTGCGTCCGGTTGCCCGATCCCTGCTACCAAAGCGGGCATCCAGACGATGCACTCTAAAATCTCCTCCAAACTCGCCCGTTTTTCCGCACCCTGCTAGTGCCTGTACCCCCTCAGGCGTTAGGGCGCGCCGTGGACAAGTTGCGTACGGGAATGCCTCGGTACAACCCAGGACAACACTCGCCAGTTTCGCAACGTGCTCCCGACAGCAGTCGGCCGCATCGCGAGACAGCAACTGTGGTGGCACGGGCGCTGCGTTACCCGCGAATCGGTAAGACCATCGCCTTGTCGTGCGACCCGAGCCGAATCCGACCAGTGAAATCCGGCCTTGCTTCTGTGAAAGATTGCGCAGCTCTAAGAAGAACCGCGCTGCGGGGTCCGCTTTCAGTTCTCGTTGCCTTGCAGCCCACCAATCTGGGAAGCCAGGAACGTGCGCCATCTCCTTTTGCATAAGAAAAGTAACGCTCCGGGCAGCCGACAGGAATGCATTGAGCTCGTAACCGAACGGCGCGCCCCACAGGCGCCGAAGCCGGCGCGCGAAATGCTCAGCCTCGAGTAGCCGCTCTTCCACCAAAAGCAGGCTAGATAGGCGGACTCTCCGCATCGGTCGACCCCATACAATTCGTAGCTATGGTGTCACGCTAGAGCTGATTACGGTGCGAGTTTATTCATCCCAGGGATGACAGTCTACTGATCACCTTGCGCTCGGGCGCGGCAGTCGGACAAGGCAGGCCTCTGACGCCCCTGATCAACCCGCCCAATTCTGAATTTCCAGTCCCTGAACGCGGCGAAACTCGCGTTCGTTGTTGGTGACCAGAATGAGGCCCGCCGCCTGGGCGTGCGCGGCAATCCACAAATCGTTGTTGCCGATCATGCCGCCCTCGGCTGCCAGCGCGGCGCGGATCGATCCGTAAAATTGGCCGGCGCGCGACGGGAGCTCCAGTATCGGAAGCAAGCCCGCCAGCTCGGCCAGCTGCCCGAGAGCATGTTCCCGGAATTGGCTCTTTTCCGCCCCGTACACGAGCTCGCCATAGGTTATGACGGAAAGCGCCGCCTCCCCCGGCTGCAACTGTCGAAACCTTGCCAGAACGGCCGGCGGCCGTCGCCGCCGGATGTAGATGCAGATATTTGTATCGAGCAGGAAACGCGCCGCCACTCAAAGACCTTCCCGCTCCTGCGGTGGAGCATCTCCGCGTCCTTCCGACAAAAAGTCAGCCGGCAGATCGGCCAGAATTTCGAAGGCGCGCACCAGCCCCTCGGCCTGTTCGCGCAACACGATCTCGTCGCCTCGACGGAAAATTTCTACCTCCGCGCCCTTCAGCCGATATTCCTTCGGCAAGCGCACGGCTTGACTGTTTCCGGAACGAAAAACACGCGCCGTTGCCATATTGGCATCTCCTCATATATATACGTAGACGTATATACGGGCACGAGGAGCCCAATACAAGCTCACACGCCGGCGGCGCATTTCCGCATCGGCGTATCGGTCGCGCACAGTCTGCGCGGCGTCGGCAAGAGCATGCCGGACCATTACGTCGCACGCGTCTCCTAACTAGCCGGTCGTCGGCGGCTTGCGGCTGGCCCGGCGGATCTTCGCCGCACCCGCATTGCAGCAATTCGTCCGCGAAGAAAGCCTGCCGGGCATGCAGTGCAGAGCGACGACGAATTGCTCGATTACGCGCGGAAGAACGGCGGCACCTGCTATCACGCCAGCTGCACCTGCATGATGGGTTCGCACCCGACGAGTGTGATCGACAGCGAATTGCGCGTGCACGGCCTCGACGGCTTGCGGGTCATCGACGCCTCGGTGATGCCGGCCGTCACCTCGACCAATACCAACGCGCCTACGATCATGATCGCCGAAAAGGGTGCGGCAATGATAAAAGGTGCGGCGCGGCAAAGACTGGCGGCGTAGCGAAAGCGGGCGGAGGGGGCGGTTGACCAAGAAGATGCATTTGTATACATGCAAAGTCGAGCAGGACATCATGATGGTGGTATGAGCACAGCTGACACAACGGTCCTAACCACGAGGATCGACGCCGCGTTGCGGGCAAAGCTCGAGGCGTTGGCGCGCAGCACGAAGCGCTCCAAATCGTTTCTCGCGGCAGAAGCGATCGCGGCGTACGTCGAGCTCAACGAGTGGCAGATCGGCGAGATCACGGCCGGAATAGCAGAGCTCGACTCCGGCGAAGCTCTGTCCGAGAAGCAGGCTGAGGAGCGGTACAACCGGCTGTTGCAGCCACGGTGACGCCTCGCCGCCTCGAATATGCTCCCCGTTATTTTCGCCGTCTCGAAGACGTTCACGAGCGCATCGCGGCGGACAACCCGACCGCAGCAACCCGCATGATCGAGCGCATTCGGCCGGCGGTGCGGCGCTTGGCGGCATCGCCCGCCCTCGGCCGACCGGGTCGCGTGGCCGGCACCCGCGAGCTCGTCATCCCGCGCACACCATATATCGTACCCTATCGGGTCAACGGTGACGTTGTTCAGATCATCGCCATACTGCACAGCGCCCAGCGATGGCCTGACAGATTGCCCTGAACGGGGGAATATCGCGCCGCCGCCTGAGGCTCTTGCAGCAAGCGTAGGGCCCCGCAGCGCCTCCCGCCACGACGTCGGGCTAAGCGGCAAGCGCGTAGGGTGGGTTGAGCGTCGCGAAACCCACCATTACCTCCCAAGGAAGATGATGGGCTTCACTTTGCTCGACCCCTCCGACCCTTACTTGCGAGCACGGTGTCTGCGGTGTCGGGCCTCTTGCGGTCACCCCCGCTTCGGGCTAAGCGGCAAGCGCGTCCTCGCGGCGGCCGAGGGCAGCCTCGCGCCACCCGTTCCGGCACGCTTCGCGCACCGGCGTCTTTACGATACAGCGGAGGCGCCAACGGCGAGAGACCGCGACGCCGGCCATGCCGAACGCCAGCAAGCCGAGGGTTCCAGGTTCTGGAGCTGAGGTTGGTACCGCCAAGGGATACGGCGCGAACCCAGTGACAAACGTGACGCCAGCACCGGTAACAGCGGGGCCAATCGTCGCGGCTCCTGTGCTCGGGTCGACCGTATCCACCGACAGACTCGGGGCGAATGCCTCCGAGGCCCCGTAAAGGGTGCCATTTTCCTGAAGCAGCGCGGTTAGCTGTGTGGCTGGGGGTCCAACGCCTAGGGACCCAATCAGCGTTGCGGCGCCGGTGGTCGTGTCGAGTGTGTAAAGGTCATTTCCAGCAGCGAGATACAACGAGTTGGCATTGGTTGAGAGTGCGCTAAAACCAAAATTCCCGGCACCGGTTGCGCCGATCAGGGTTGGTGCACCGGTAGCTGGATTAATAGAATATAGATTGAGAGACGAATCGACGACATACAGGCCAGTTGTGGTGGATCCGAGATTGGCAATAGATAACCCCGTAGCGCCGACTCTGGTGAGTGTCCCATTGGCGGGATTAACAGTATACAGTTGGCCATTATCATTAATACCCTCAGCGGCACCATATAGCGTACCGTTGGCTTCTGCCATGCCGGAGAGCGGCTCTTGAAACGATGAGATTACCGCCTATTGCCGTGGGGCCTAGTTGCGAGAACACCCCGGTGTTCAGGTCTATGGTGCCAAATACGACTTCAAATTGGGGGTTTCCACCTGCATTAGCTGACATATAGGCGATTTGATCGGCCTTCGCGACGGAGGTGGCGCCGAGGCACAACCCTGCCACAATCGAACAAACCACAGTCTTCCACGTCCGCATTAACATCATCCGCTCCTTTGTCTGTGACCGACTACCTCGGATCCCATCAAATCGGGCGGCTGGACCGTTCATCTAGAAATTGCTGCCAGTTGCGTCCGACGTGGTAGAGACAACCTCGACCTCGACAGCAAGTCATGATGCATTTGCACTACGCGGCATCGTTTTCCCTACAATCAGGCACGCTTAGAAACAACCGAGTCGTCCCGGATTGCGCCCGGCCGGCCTCACCGTCATGACCAATTTGGGCATGACCCGTGCGCTGTCTTGCGCGGCATCTGTTCGGCGTGCCTTAGCCGGCCCCGGACCGGCCGGCGTGATCAGCCGTCCGCATGCTCCGGCGGCAGCACACCTAAAACCCGCATCAGCTCGCTCTGGCGGCTCGTTTCGGTCTTCTCCATCACGCGCGCCAGGAGGTTGCGAATTGTGTTGATGCTGCGCCCGGTCTCCTCGGCAATTGCACGAAGGTCGAACCCGGCAAGCAAGCGCGCCGCCAGCTCCGCCTCGGCAGCCGTCAGGCCGAAAATACTCGCGAGCAGTGCTGCAGGCGGATGATGGCGGCTTGCCGGGTCGGAGACGCACAACAGCACGGCGGGCTGCTCGGGCATCAGGAGCGCGTCCAAAGTCAGGCGCCGCAACGGCATGGCGAGCAGAGCCAGGGCGGATTGGCCCGACGGCCGGGGAACTCGCAAGGTGCCGGCGGCGCCATCGGCGCGCGCGGCCTGGGTGAGCAACGCCTCCAGCCGTCGCGACGCCGTCCGATCCGATGCCGTCAGGATCCCGCGGCTGACCGCGAGCCCGTCGGCCGCCCGCAACAGCGCCTCCGCCGCGGCGTTTGCGAACACGACGCGGCCGGCGCGGTCGAGCAACAGCATCGCGTGCGGCACCTGGTGCAATGCGTCCAAGGCAGACCCGGCTTTCAGCGCCGCGCCGCGCAGACGCCACTGCATCTCAGCCGCGCGGCACAGATGGGGTATCAGGACGTGCATCCAACGAAGCTCCGCCGCGTCGAACGAGCCCCGCGACCACGCGCGTAAGAGGCTGATCGTCTGTCGTCCATATGCGTTCCGCCAGATCGTCAGACGCACCCCGTCCCCGAAATCGTGTGGGCGAAAGAATGCTTCATACATCTCGGTGCGCTCGACCGCAGCGCGCGACATGAGCGCCTGAACCTCCTCCACCGCGCCGAGCACGGCGTTGCCGGAGCGGCCAAGCGGATTGGTCCGGTGGAAGCGCCGAAGATAGGCTTGGTGCGCGTCGCGACTGACACCGACCGCCATGCCATCGAACAAGCTGCGGTCGGCGCTGTTGATTACCATACCACCGATAGTGGCAGTCGACGCTCTGAGCGAGCTCGCGCAGCAGATCAGGCCACAGACTTGGCGTTACGGCCGCGTTGTAGATCAGGTCGGTCGCTCGCGTGAAACGCTCAAAATCCCGGGGCGGGGCGGGCATCGGCGTTATCTCGTCCGGCATCTCGCCTTGCGACACACGCTTTAACGGGTATACGTCTATTTGCCGCGCCGCACCGTCTCATTACCAGCATGATAGGTTGCAAGGCAAGCGAGGAACGATAGCGCGGCGGGGAGAGGGGCGAGGTGAGAGGCTGCTTTTCGAGCTTGCACAGGAATGATTGAAGAAACCATCCTCAGTCTCACCGATAACGCGATAGCCGACGGCGCACGGCGCTCGCCCCTCACCCCGGCCCTCTCCCCGCAAGCGGGGCGAGGGCGGAATCTATTGGGCGGCGGCGCGCATCGGCGCGTGCGCCTTGAGGAAGCCGCGGACCCGGTCGATCGTGCGTTCCTTCAGCTCCGCGGGCTCGCGCCACGGATAGACCGTCACTTCGGCGTTCGGCGCCAGCGAGGCGACATCGATCGAGGTCTGGAGCGGGTGCGCCGGGGTGTCGTCGGGCAGGACCAGCATCGGGGTGCGGCAGCTCTTGATGAAGTCGCGCGACACGCTGTAGAGGAAGTCGGGCTGCACCCGGTAGAGGTCATGCAGGTACTGCTCGACCTGCGCCATCGTCAAATCGGGCCGCTTGGGGAGCAATTCGGGCGCCCAGACATCGGTGCCCGACCGGTGCATGACGTCGGGGTCTTCCGGCCGGTGCCCGACGGTCTGGCAGAACACGGCGGCGACGACGCGGTTGGGGGCCCGCTCCATCAGCTTGCCGGCGAAACAGCCGCCGATGCAGTAGCCCATGTAGAAGAACTCGCGGATGCCGAGATGGTCCATCAGCCCGAGCTGGTCGTCGGCGAAGGCGCCCCACGGGTCCCGGGCCGGGATCGGGCCGGTCGATTCGCCGCCATTGGCGTTGCGCTGGTCCATCGTGATGACGCGAAAGTCGTTCTTCAACGCGTCGGGCGCGTTGAACACCGCGGTCGGCCAATTGCTGACCCGCGAGTTCAGGCCGCCGCCGGGGGTGACCAGGAGCGGGAAGCCCGAGCCGGCCTCCTCGTAGCGAATGCGGACGTCGCCTTTTTGATAGAACGGCATGGCAGTCTCTCCCTCTGCGGTGTGGTGTGGTGAATGGCGGCGGTCGGCGGCGTCAATGAAAGTAGCGGCCGGAGTCGATGACCATGGTCTGGCCGGTCATCGTTTCGGTGCGGCACATCGTGACCACCATGTCGGCGCAATCATCCTTGTCGGCGGGCTTTTTGAGAAGCGAGGTGGTCGCGGAGCGCTCGATCTGCTCGGGACGCAGGTTGGCGGTCGCGCGCGTGCCCTCCAGGAGACCCGGCGCGACGCAGTTGACCAATGTCTCGGGGGCCAAGGCCACCGCCATGCAGCGCGTCAGATGAATGAGACCCGCCTTCGACACCGCATAGGCGATCGACGAGCCGGTCGGCCCGACCCCCGACACCGAGGCGATGTTGACGATGCGGCCCCGGCCCTGCGCCTTCATGACCGGCGCTGCCGCCTTTATGAGACGCATCGGCCCGGTCAGGTTGACCGCGATGATCTTGTCCCACACCTCGATCGTCAAGCCGTCGAGGTCGGCGAACGGGATCGCCTTGTTGTAGGCGGCGTCGTTGACGAGGATGTCGAGGCGGCCGAAATGCCCGGCTGCCTCGTCGACCAGCCGCTCCACCGCCGCGCCGTCGGTCACGTCGCAGGCGAAGGCGGCGGCGTTGACCTGGTGCCGGGAGGTCAGCTCGCGGGCGACGCCCTCGGCCTGATCGCGGCTCTGCGCGTAGACGACCGCGACATGCGCGCCCTCCTTCGCCAGCGCGTGGCAGATGCGCCGCCCGAGCCCGCCATTGCCGCCCGTCACCAGCGCGACCGCGCCCCTGAGGTCCATCGGCTTCCTCCTACCGTGCGGGCGTGCGGGTTGTCGCGCGGCTCCCGGCGTCCGCGCGCAGTTTGCTGCCTAACGCACGGAGCAGGCAAGCCGTCCGCGTCGGAAGTCGTGGGCTCGGCCGTCGGGGACGGTGGGCTTCGCATTGCGCTCCACCCACCCGACGCCGACCGGGGATCACGCTTCGGCGTTCGCGGCCTGCCGGGCTTCGGCCTGGCGGCGGATCGCGGAGAGGGTGGTGCGGGTGGTGATCATCTCGGGGTCCATCGCCAGCTCGATGACCGCGGCGCGCTTGCTCCTGGCGGCTTCCTCGAAGGCCGGTGCGAAGTCCTCGGTGCGGGCGACGCGGGCGGCGAAGGCGCCGTAGGCCTGGGCCAGGGTTGGGAAATCGGGGTTTTTGAGCGCGGTGCCGACGACGCGGCCGGGGAAGCGGCGCTCCTGATGCATGCGGATCGTGCCGTACATCGCGTTGTTGAAGAGGAGGATGATCGGGCCGACGCCCGCGGCGAGCGAGGTCGCCAATTCCTGCCCGGTCATCATAAAGCCGCCGTCGCCGACGAACCCGACCACCAGCCGGTCGGGATGGACGAGCTTGGCGGCGACCGCGGCCGGCACGCCGTAGCCCATCGCGCCGCTGGTCGGGCCGAGCTGGCGGCCGGGCCGGCGGTATTGCAGATAGCGGTTCGGCCAGCCGCTGAAATTGCCGGCGTCGCTGGTCACGATCGCGTCGTCCGGCAGGCGCCGGCGCAGCCAGCCCATGATTTGGCCGAGATCGAGGGGGCCCGCGGCGGGCGAGGGGAGGAGGCCTTCCTCGTACTCCCGGCGGGCGGCGGCGCGCCATTCCCCCCAGCGCGGCGCCGGCAGCGGCGGCAGGGATGCGGCGGCGGCGGCGAATTCGGGCATGCCGGACTGGATCGGCAGGGTCGGGCGAAAGACGCGGCCCAATTCCTCGGCCGCGGCGTGAACGTGGATCAGGGTCTTGCCCGGGTCGGGGACGCCCAGGAGCGAATAGGATTGCGAGGTGATCTCGCCGATCCTCGCGCCGACCGCGAGCAGCAGATCGGCCTCTTTGATCCGCGCGACCAGCGCCGGCGCCGCGCCGGTGCCGAGGTCGCCGACATAGGACGGCGAGCGGTTGTCGAGGATGTCCTGGCGGCGGAACGAGCAGCAGGCCGGCAGCTCGTTGGCCTCGGCGAAGCGCGCGATGTCGCGGCACGCCTCGTCGCTCCAGCCGCTGCCGCCGACCAGCATCACCGGGCGCTCGGCGGCGGCGAGGAGCCGGCGCAATTCGGCGAGGTCGGCCGCCCCCGGATGGGCTCGCACCGCCCGGTAAGGCCCGGCCACCGGAACCGCGCGGCGGTCGCGCAGCATGTCCTCGGGCAACGCCAGCACCACCGGCCCCGGCCGGCCGGAGGTCGCGACCTGGAACGCCTGGCCGATCAGCTCGGGGACGCGCTCGGCGAGGTCGATCTGCGCCACCCATTTGGCGAGCGGCGCGAACATGCGGCGGAAATCGACCTCCTGAAAGGCCTCGCGGTCGATCTGGTGGCGCGCCACCTGGCCGACCAGCACGACCATCGGCGTCGAATCCTGAAACGCGGTATGGATGCCGATCGCGGCGTTGCAGGCGCCGGGGCCGCGGGTGACCAGGAGCACGCCGGGCCTGCCGGTGAGCTTGCCGTAGGCCTCGGCCATGAAGGCGGCGCCGCCTTCCTGCCGGCAGGTCACCAGCCGGATCTCGGGCGCATCGAAGAGCGCGTCGAGCACTTCGAGATAGCTCTCGCCGGCGACGCTGAAGGCCATCTCGACGCGGTGCGCGCGCAGCGCCGCGACGACCAGCTGGCCGCCGCTTTGAGGAGCAAGGTTGGTCGCCATAACGCACGCCCCCGCGCAAATCCCGATCGGCTATTTGAGACGATCGGGCGGCGCGGAGGAAGGGGTTTGCGGCCGCCGGGATGGTTCCGCGCCGCTTCTCCTATAATCGGCGATCCCGATGGCGGGATCGCGGTCTCGCGCCGGAGCGGACGCGCGGTCGAAGAATTTGGTAAGCTCGGACGCTAATGGACGACCAGCGCGGCGAGATCCTCGCCCCTCCGGGGCCGGGCAAGGGAAATGACGAGATCGATCGCCACGGCCGCGAGCGCATCGACGTGCGGCCGGGGCGGCCGGCCCCGCGACCGGCGCGCCGGCTGCGGCTGACGCCGTTCGTCTGGCTGCTGGCGGTCGTGGCGATCGTCGCGGCGGTGGTGTGGCTCGCGCCGCGCGGCGGCGAGCAGACCAAGACCGGCGGCCGGGTGCAATCCGCGGGCCCGGTCCCGATCGCCGCGGCGCCGGTGGAAAAGGGCGACATGCCGGTCACCCTGACCGGGCTCGGCACGGTGACGCCGCTGGCGACGGTCACGGTCAAGACGCAGATCAGCGGCTATCTGACCGAGGTGGCCTTCAAGGAAGGCCAGATGGTCAAGCGGGGCGATTTCCTGGCCCAAATCGATCCGCGCCCGTACCAGGTGGCGCTGGAGCAGGCCGAGGGCCAGCTGGCCAAGGACCAGGCGCTGTTGAAGAACGCCCAGCTCGATCTGCAGCGGTACAACACGCTCGTCGCGCAGAACTCGATCGCCAAGCAGACCCGCGACACGCAGTCCTCGCTGGTCGCCCAGTACCAGGCGGCGATCATCTCCGACAAGGCCGCGATCGACGCGCAGAAGCTCAACCTCGTCTACTGCCACATCGTTTCGCCGGTGACCGGCCGGGTCGGGCTGCGTCAGGTCGACGCCGGCAATTATGTGCAGACGAGCGACCCGAACGGCATCGTCGTCGTCACCCAGCTCGAGCCGATCTCGGTCATCTTCACGCTGCCCGAGGACGATCTGCGGCAGGTGCTGCGGCAATGGCGCACCGGCGCCGCGCTGCCGGCCACGGCCTACGACCGCACCGGCGCGACCGAGCTCGCCACCGGAAAATTGGACACGATCGACAACCAGATCGACACCACCACCGGCACGGTCAAGCTGCGGGCGATGTTCGACAACCGGCCGGAGATCCTGTTCCCGAACCAGTTCGTCAACATCCGGCTGCTGGTCGAGACCCTGCGCGACGCGAGCATCGCGCCGAGCGCTGCGATCCAGCGCGGCGCGCCGGGCACGTTCGTCTATCTGGTCAAGCCCGACCACACGGTGGCGGTGCAGAAGGTCAAGCTCGGTCCCACCGACGGCCAGCGGGTGGTGATCCAGTCCGGGCTCGAGCCGGGCCAGAGCGTCGTCATCGACGGCGCCGACCGGCTGCGCGACGGGGCCAAGGTCGCGCTCGCCGGGGCCGACGGCGCGGCCGCGGGACAGACCGCAGCCCCGCAGGGCGGAGAAGCGCAGGGTCAACCGCAACACGAACAAAAGGGCGGCCGGCGGCGCACCTCTCAATGAGCCCGTCCCGGATTTTTATCCTGCGGCCGGTCGCGACCTCGCTCTTAATGGCCGCGATCATGCTGGTCGGCCTGTTCGCCTACCGCTTTCTGCCGCTCTCGGCCCTCCCCGAGGTCGATTACCCGACGATCCAGGTGCAGACCTTTTATCCCGGCGCCAGCCCGGACGTGATGACCTCCTCGGTCACGGCGCCGCTCGAGGTGCAGCTCGGCCAGATGCCGGGGCTCAATCAGATGTCGTCGACGAGCTCGGCCGGGGCCTCGGTCATCACCTTGCAGTTCAGCCTCGACCTCAGCCTCGACGTGGCCGAGCAGGAAGTCCAGGCCGCGATCAACGCCGCCGGCAATCTGCTGCCGTCGGACCTGCCGGCGCCGCCGATCTACGCCAAGGTCAACCCTGCCGACGCGCCGATCCTGACCCTGGCGCTGACCTCGAAGACCTTGCCGCTGACCGAGGTCGAGGACCTCGCCGACACCCGCCTGGCGCAGAAGATCTCGCAATTGCCGGGGGTGGGGCTGGTCAGCATCAGCGGCGGCCACCGCCCGGCGGTGCGCATCCAGGCGAACATCCGCCAGCTCGCCGCCTACGGCCTCAACATCGATGATTTGCGCACCACCTTGGCGACCGCCAACGTCAACACCCCGAAGGGCAATTTCGACGGCCCAAGCCGGGCTTACACGATCAACGCGAACGATCAGATCAGACAAGCGTCGGAATACGAAGGTCTGGTCGTCGCCTATCGCAACGGCGCGCCGGTGCTGCTGTCCGATGTGGCGCAGGCGAAGGAGGCGGCGGAGAACACCAAGCTCGCCGCCTGGAGCAACACCGATCCCGCCGTCATCGTCAACGTCCGGCGGCAGCCCGGCGCCAATGTCATCGCCGTCGTCGACACCATCCAGGCGCTGCTGCCGCAGCTCAAGGCGGCGCTGCCGGCCGCGGTCGATGTCGCGATCGTAACCGACCGCACCACCACGATCCGCGCGTCCGTCGCCGATGTCGAGCTCGAGCTGGGTCTCGCCGTCGTCCTCGTAGTTGCTGTAATCTTTCTCTTTTTGCGCAGCCCGGGCGCGACCCTGATCCCCAGCCTGTCGGTGCCGCTGTCATTGGTCGGAACCCTGGCGGTCATGTACCTCGCCGGCTACAGCCTCAACAATCTGTCATTGATGGCGCTGACGATCGCGACCGGCTTTGTCGTCGACGATGCGATCGTCATGATCGAAAACATTTCCCGCTACATCGAGGCGGGCGATCCGCCATTGCAGGCGGCGCTCAAAGGCTCGGCGCAGATCGGCTTCACGATCATCTCGCTGACGGTGTCGCTGATCGCGGTGCTGATCCCGCTTCTTTTCATGCCCGATGTGGTCGGCCGGCTGTTCCGCGAGTTCGCCATCACCTTGGCGGTCACCATCGTCATTTCGGCGGTGGTCGCCTTGACCCTGGTGCCGATGCTGTGCGCCAAGATCCTGCGCCACCACCCACCCGAGGAAATGTCGCTGGTGGCGCGCAAGAGCCAGGAATGGTTCGACGCGCTGATCGCCCATTACGGCCGGCTCCTCGACTGGGTGCTCGACCACCAGCCGGTGACCCTGGTCGTGGCCGCGGCGACCCTGGGACTGACGGTTTTCCTTTATATAATTATTCCCAAGGGATTTTTCCCGGTGCAGGATACCGGGCTCATCCAGGGCATCTCGGTCGCTTCGCCCTCGGTCTCGTTCGCCGCGATGGCCGAGCGCCAGCAGGCCCTGGCCGCCGCCATCCTCGAAGACCCCGATGTCGAGAGCCTGTCGTCCTTTATCGGCGTCGACGGCACCAACACGACGCTCAACAGCGGCCGGCTGCTGATCAACCTCAAGCCGCGCGGCCAGCGTTCGCTCTCAGCCAGCGAAATCATCCGCCGCCTCGACAAGAAGGCGCGCGGCGTGACCGGGATCGCGCTCTACATGCAGCCGGTCCAGGATTTGACGATCGATGCGACGGTCAGCCGCTCGCAGTACCAGTTCGCCTTGCAGGACGCCAACCCGGACGAGTTCGCCGTCTGGATCCCCAAGCTGATCGAGCGCCTGCGGCAAATCCCGCAGATCGAGGATGTCGCCACCACCTATCTCCGAGAACGGCCTGTCGGCCTATGTGCTGATCGACCGCGCCACCGCCGGCCCGCTTCGGCATCACGCCGGCGACGATCGACAACGCGCTCTACGATTCGTTCGGGCAGCGCATCGTCTCGACGATCTTCACCCAGTCGAACCAGTACCGGGTGATCCTCGAAGCCGACCCGTCGCTCCAGCAGTCGCTGGATTCGCTCGGGCTCGATCTACCTGCCGTCCTCGACCGCGGCCGGCGGGCAGGTGCCGCTGTCGGCGATCGCCAAGGTCTACGAGCAGACCGCGCCCTTGGAAATCAATCACCTCGGACAGTTTCCGGCGACCACGGTTTCATTCAACCTGGCGGCCGGCGCATCGCTCGGCGAGGCGGTCGACGCGATCCAGGAGGCCGAGCGCGAGATCGGGCTGCCGGCCAGCATGATCACCGTCTTTCAGGGCGCGGCGCTGGCGTTTCAGGCGGCGCTCGGCAACGAGCTGATCCTGATCCTCGCCGCGATCGTCACGATGTACATCGTGCTGGGGGTGCTCTACGAGAGCTTCATCCACCCGATCACGATCCTGTCGACCCTGCCTTCGGCCGGGGTCGGCGCGCTGCTGGCGCTGATGATCGACGGCAGCGATCTCAGCGTGATCGCGATCATCGGCATCATCCTGTTGATCGGCATCGTCAAGAAGAACGCGATCATGATGGTCGATTTCGCCCTCGACGCCGAGCGCAACGAGGGCAAGTCGCCGCGCGAGGCGATCCATCAGGCGTGCCTCTTGCGCTTCCGCCCGATCCTGATGACGACGATGGCGGCGCTCTTTGCCGCATTGCCGTTGATGCTGGGGACCGGAACGGGCTCGGAGCTGCGCCATCCGCTCGGCGTGACGATCGTCGGCGGACTGATCGTCAGCCAGCTTCTGACCTTGTTTACGACACCGGTCATCTATCTCGGCTTCGACCGGCTCGCGGCGCTCGCCCGCCGCCGCTCCGGAGAGGCGCAGGGCGCGTTGCGGTGAACCCGTCGGCGCCGTTCATCGAGCGGCCGGTCGCGACCACCCTGTTGACGATCGGCATCGCGCTCGCCGGGTTCTTCGCCTATCTGCGGCTGCCGGTGGCGCCGCTGCCGCAGGTCGATTTCCCGACCATCTCGGTCTACGCCTCGATGCCGGGGGCCAGCCCCGACACGATGGCGGCGACCGTGGCGACCCCGCTCGAACGCCATCTCGGGATCATCGCCGATGTGACCGAGATGACCTCGCAGAGCACCGTCGGCTCGGCCCGCATCACCCTGCAATTTGCGCTCAACCGCGACATCGACGGGGCGGCGCGCGACGTGCAGGCGGCGATCAACGCCGCGCGGGCGGACCTGCCGACCAGCCTGCGCAACAACCCGACCTACCGCAAGGTCAACCCGGCCGACGCCCCGATCGCGATCCTGGCGATGAGCTCGGACACCCTGACCCGCGGCCAGATCTACGACGCCGCCTCGACGGTCATGCAGCAGGCGCTCTCGCAGCTCGAAGGGATCGGCCAGGTCGGGATCAGCGGCAGCTCGCTGCCGGCGGTGCGGGTCGAGCTCAACCCGCTGACATTGTTCAAATACGGGATCGGCCTCGAAGACGTGCGCGCGGCGCTGGCCTCGGCCAACGCCCACAGCCCGAAGGGCGCGATCGAGGACGGCGACCGCCGCTATCAGCTCTACACCAACGACCAGGCGATGCGGGCCGAGGATTACCGGCCGCTGGTGATCGCCTATCGCGACGGGAACGCGGTGCATCTGACCGATGTCGGCCAGGTCCGGGATTCGGTCGAAAATCTGCGCAACCAGGGGCTCTCCAACGGCAAGCCGGCGGTTCTGGTCATCCTCTACCGTCAGCCCGGCGCCAACATCATCGACACCGTCGACCGGGTGAAGGCGATCCTGCCGCAGCTGCGGGCGTCGATCCCGAGCGCCATCGACGTGTCGCTGATGATGGACCGGACGACGACGATCCGCACCTCGCTGCACGATGTCGAGCGCGCGCTGATGATCGCCGTCGGCCTCGTCATCCTCGTCGTCTTTCTGTTCCTGCGCGACGCGCGCGCCACCCTGATCCCGAGCGTGGCGGTGCCGGTGTCGCTGATCGGCACCTGCGGCGCGATGTATCTCCTGGGCTACAGCCTCGACAATCTGTCGCTGATGGCGCTGACCGTCTCGACCGGGTTTGTCGTCGACGATGCGATCGTCGTCCTCGAAAACATCACGCGGCACCTCGAGGCCGGGATGACGCGGATGGCGGCGGCGCTGCGCGGCGCCCGCGAGGTCGGCTTTACGGTCTTGTCGATGAGCCTGTCGCTGATCGCCGTCTTTGTCCCCATTCTCTTGATGGGCGGGATCATGGGGCGGCTCTTCCGCGAGTTCGCGGTGACCCTGTCGGTGGCGATCCTGATCTCGCTTGTGGTGTCGCTGACCACGACGCCGATGATGTGCGCCCATCTTCTGAAAGCGCGGCGCGCGGGGGAGGGCGGACGGTTCTACCGGGCCGGCGAGCGCGCCTTCAACGCGGTCTTGAGCCTTTACGACCGCTCGCTGCGCTGGGCGTTGCGCGAGCCGGCGCTGATCATGGCGAGCCTCGCGGCGACGATCGGCCTCGCGGTTTATCTCTTTATGATCATCCCCAAAGGCTTTCTGCCGCAGCAGGACACCGGGCGGATGGTCGGCGGCATCCAGGCCGACCAGAGCATCTCGTTTCAGGCGATGCAGCAGAAGCTCGGCCAGTTCATCGACATCATCCGCAAGGATCCGGCGGTCGAGAACATCGCCGGCTTTACCGGCGGCGGGCAGACCAATTCCGGCTTTGTCTTTGTCGTGCTGAAGCCGCTCTCCGAGCGCAAGGTCTCGGTCGACCGGGTGATCGGCCGGCTGCGCGGCAAGCTCAACGACGTGCCGGGGGCGCGGCTCTTTCTGCGCGCGGTGCAGGACGTCTGGGCCGGCGGGCGGCAGTGAACGCGCAGTACCAGTACACCCTCCAGGGCGACGACACCCAGGCGATGTACGACTGGGCGCCCAAGGTCGAGGCGGCGCTGCAAAAGCTGCCGATCCTGACCGAGGTCAACCTCGATCAGCAGCAGAAGGGGCTGGAGGCCGATCTGGTCATCGACCGCGCCACCGCGGCCCGGCTCGGCCTCACCGTCAGCCAGATCGACAACACCCTCTACGACGCCTTCGGCCAGCGCCAGGTGTCGACGATCTACAACCCGCGCAACCAGTACCATGTGGTGATGGAGGTGGCCCCGGAGTTCTGGCAGAGCCCGGAAACGCTGAAGCAGATCTATGTCAGCACCGGCGGCGGCAGCGTTCGCGGAACCCAGTCGACCGCACCGCTCGCCGGCACCGTGACCGGCAAGACGGCGCCGGCGAAGAACGCCGCCGCCGCGAACGCCGCCCAGATCGCCGGCGACACGGCGCGCAACGCCGCCAACAACGCGCTCGCCAACACCGGGCGCACCGCCACCTCGACCGGCGCGGCGGTCAGCACCGCGCGCGAGACCATGGTGCCGCTGTCGGCCTTCGCCCATTTCGGGCCCGGCAGCACGCCGCTCGCGGTCAACCACCAGAACCTCTACGTCGCCTCGACGATTTCGTTCAACCTCGCCCCCGGCGCGACCTTGAGCCAGGCCGAAGCGGCGATCGACGCGGCGGTGGCCGACCTCCACATGCCGGCCACGATCCGCGGCAGCTTTCAGGGCACGGCCAAGGTCTTTCAGCAATCGGTGGCGAGCGAGCCGTTGCTGATCGCCGCGGCCCTCCTCGCGGTCTACATCGTGCTGGGGGTGCTGTACGAGAGCTATGTCCACCCGATCACGATCCTGTCGACCCTGCCCTCGGCCGGGGTGGGCGCGGTGCTGGCGCTGATCGTCACCGACACCGAGTTCAGCCTGATCGCGCTGATCGGCGTCATCCTGTTGATCGGGATCGTCAAGAAGAACGCGATCATGATGATCGACTTCGCGCTCGACGCCGAGCGCAGCCTCGGGCTCACCTCGCGCGAGGCGATCTATCAGGCCTGCCTCAAGCGCTTCCGCCCGATCATGATGACCACGATGGCGGCGATGCTGGGCGCATTGCCGTTGGCGATCGGCTTTGGCGAGGGCGCCGAATTGCGCCGGCCGCTCGGCATCTCGATCGTCGGCGGGCTGATGGTCAGCCAGATGCTCACCCTTTACACGACGCCCGTCATCTACCTTTATCTCGACCGCTTCCGGCTGTGGGCGTTGCGGCGCTGGCGCGGGCAGGATCCCGGCATCGCCTCCGAGCACGCTGTGGAGCCGGGGGAATGAACGTGGCGGGCGCCGTCCAGGTTCAGTGGATTACGTTGGCGTTTGGGCATTCCTCGCGCATCTGCTGGTATTGCTTGCCGTCGAAGCGGATCTCGCACGGCAGGTACAGCCGATGGTAGCCGTGATCGCGCTGAGAAAGCGCTCTGGCGGTGTACCATCCGTAGCCGTCATACAGTAGGTGACAACCTTTGTGCCAATGCTCCCCAATAACGAGCGCGCAACCGGCACTACCACACCACCCGATATTATCAATTAAATAGATGTAGCCCGGTTTTTCAGAACTTAGCCTGACCCCTGCTAGAACCGAAGCATCTGCCAACTCTTGGATCTCCTCGGATGGAGCGTGACTCCAATGACTATATGATAAGAGCTCGACCAAACAGCGTTTCTGTTCAGCTGTGGGTTTCGACCACCGTAATTGCTCAGCGTGCGCGCCGGTGAAAACCGTAACACTAAAGCAAAATGCGACGAGAAGCGCGATCGGCAGTTTAGGATCACGATTACTCATAGGACGCGTCCGCAAAGGTGCGTAACCGGGTCTCTATTGCACTTTCGCCACGGCTTAGGATGAGACCGCGGCTTATATACCCGTTGTCTGCAACCCGTCTGAGGTAATCACGTGTCCCCTGCGCGCCCCAACGATGCCCGGCGGCCATCAGGCCGGCGCGAGTGACCGAAAAAGGCGCAAGATGACCGTCGATGGTTTTGCCTACGTAAGCAAAGGCGCCGTTTGCTCGAAGCTGGCGTTCGGTTTCGTTGAGAAAATCGCCCAGCGCCTTCTCCTGCGCTTCCGGGCTGGCAAGAAGCTCGGCACGGGAATGGATGCCGTATTTACCGGTCCACCTTCCGTTTGCGTCGATCATGCCGATTGCGCGAAGCGAGTCGGGCAGCATTTGATACCGGCCCAGCGCTCCATTGCCGGCCCTCACCTCGCCGTACCCGAAATTGGGTTTGTCGGCGTTGCCCTCGGCGATCGCCAGGCGGTTGCGGAAGTCGGCGTTGGGCTGCCGCTCCCAGGCGCGCGGGCTCGCTGCCGGGCGGCGCCGACCCGGACCGCCGGCTCGCACCGGGGTGACCATGCCGTCGCGCGCCCAGAGGCCACCCCGGTCGCGCAGCTCGGCCGGGTTGAAGTTGAACTTCAACATCCGGTCGGTCTCGGCGAGGCGGGCGATTGCGTCATCGGAAAGCTCGTCGAGCCCCATCAGCACCGCCGAGATCATCGCCTGACCGAGATCACCCCGCTGCAAATCCTCGGTGACGGTCTGCAGGCGCGCCCACAGCTGCGCCGCGTCCGGCGGCAGGTCATAGGCGGCGGCGAGCAATGTCGCGACCTCGTCCCGAGCGCGCAGGAGATAGACCCCGCCGCGCCGCTCGATCAGCGCGCCCGGCCCCAGAAAGACGCCCTCCACCCCACAGTAAAGGCCGCGGTTCGAACCACGGCTCTCGGCAAGCTTGAACATCTCCGCTTTCCCCTTAAAGAACGAACCATGAATATCGGGCCTGCAAGCGTGCTTTCAAGATCCCGGCCGGCGCGATCCGGCGGCGGCCAATCGACTGGCGCGTCGCGGCGCGTCTTTCTGCGCCGAGCCAAGCGTGGTTTGGCCGCAGCCGCGCTTCTGCTGCTCGCGGCCTGCACCGTCGGGCCCGATTACGAGCGGCCGGAGGCGCCCACGCCGGCGCATTACAAGGAGGCCGCGGGCTGGAAGCTCGGCCGGCCCGGCGATGCGATCGACCGCGGCGCCTGGTGGTCGATCTATCAGGATCCGGTGCTCGACGGCCTCGAAAAAGAGATCGACATCTCGAACCAGAACCTCAAAGCCGCCGAGGCCGCCTTCCGCCAGGCGGAATTCGTCGTCGCCCAGGCGCGCGCCGGCTTTTTTCCGACCGGGACGGTGAACGCGTCGGCCAATCGAACGCGGGGCAGCGGCGGCTCCAGCGGAACCATCGCCACGGGCGGCGGCCGGGGCAACATCGCCAGCCTCTACAGCGGCTCGGTGGCGGCGAGCTGGACCCCGGACCTCTGGGGCCAGATCCGTCGCACCGTCGAGAGCAATGTCGCCAGCGCGCAGGCGAGCGCGGCAGACCTCGCCAATGTCCGGCTCGCCGCGCAGGGCCAGCTCGCCGCCGCCTATCTGCAATTGCGCGTCGCCGACGAATTGAAGCGGCTGCTCGACACCTCGGCCGAGGCGTTCGCCGAGTCATTGCGCATCAGCCGCAACCAGTACGCCGCCGGCACCGCCTCGCCCTCCGACGTGTCGCAGGCCGAGGCGCAGCTGCGCAGCACGCAGGCGCAGGCGATCGCGGTCGGCGTCACCCGGGCGCAGCTCGAGCACGCGATCGCGGTGCTGATCGGCAAGCCGCCGGCCGAATTTGCGATCGCGCCGACCGAAATCGGCCCGGCGGCGCCGGTAGTCCCGGCCGGCGTGCCCTCGGCGCTCTTGGAGCGCCGCCCCGACATCGCGGCCGCAGAGCGGGCGATGGCCGCGGCCAACGCCCAGATCGGCGTCGCCGTCGCCGCGTTCTACCCGAACATCACGCTCTCGGCCGATTACGGCGAGGCCGCGCTGTCGTTGGCGAAGCTCGTCAGCGCCTCGGGCCGGTTTTGGGCGTTCGGCGGCAACCTCGTCGAGACCGTGTTCGACGCCGGCGCGCGCCACGCCGCGGTCGAGGAGGCGCGCGCCGTCTTCGACGAGGATGTCGCTGCCTACCGCCAGACCGTGCTGACCGCGTTTCAGCAGGTCGAGGACCAGCTCGCGGCCTTGCGCATCCTGGCGCAGCAGGCCGAGGCCCAGGACGCGGCGGTCGCTTCGGCGCGCGAGGCCGAGCGGATCATCAACAACCAATACCTGGCCGGCACCGTCGCCTACACCAGCGTCATCGTCGCCGAGCAGACGGCGTTGACCGACGCGCAGACGGCGCTGTCGATCCGCCAGAGCCGGCTCACGGCCAGCGCCGCCCTGGTCCAGGCCTTGGGCGGCGGCTGGGACGCCTCGCAGCTCCCCGACCGCGACCGCATCGACGCCGACGCGCCCTTGAACTTCAACCCGCTGCCGCCGATCCTGCCGGTGCAAGGCCGCTGACCGCTTCCGTTATGAATCTTGCCGCATCAAGACGTGTTTCGATGTCCATTAGACCAATGTAAAGTTGTCTTGGCCGGGCTTGACCCGGCTCTCCACGCCTTCCGGCGACCGCAGCCAAGACGTGGATGCGCGGATCAAGTCCGCGCAAGACAACTTGAAATTGTTTTGTACAAAACCAAACATGACTAGATTGCCGATCCTATTTTCTCCGGACAGCCCTGCGCGAAAGCAGGAATCCAGAACCCCGGTCCCCGGTGGTTGCCTCTCGGCCCGCCAGCCGGGGCAGCGCACCTGGGATGGGCTCTGGACCCCGCTCGCGCGCTTGGGCGAAGCCGGGCTGACTCGCCCCTCTCCGCCCTTCAGGGGGGAGAGGGAGGGGCCCGGCGCGAAGCGCTGGGAGGGTGAGGTGGGTCTGGCCGCCGCGTCGGGGATCCCCCACCTCACCCCGACCCTCTCCGCCCCGGGGGCGGAGAGGGAGAATTCGCGGGTCGATGTCACCCCTTCGTGATCGCGGCAAACACCGGTGCGGCGATATCGTATCGACGGAGCGGCAAAGAAGGGGAGGAGAAGATGACGGATCGGAGCTTGGATCGGCAGCATTATGTGGTTCCGGCATTGGGCGGGCTCTACACGGCGCTCGAAACCTACAGCTGGCCCTTGGTGCGCGCCGCCACGGGGCTGTTCTTTGCGCCGCACGGCATGCAGAAGCTGTTCGGGTTCTGGGGCGGCGACATCCTCAAGACCGCCGAGGGCTTTGCCAAGCAGGGGCTGCACCCGGCGCTGTTCTGGGCCTATTACATCGGCTGTCTCGAATTCTTCGGCGGGCTCTGCCTGATCCTCGGCCTGTTGACTCGGCCGGCGGCGGCGCTCTTCGCCGGATTCATGTTCGTCGCCGCCTTCCATGTGCACATGCCGATCGGCTGGTTCTGGACCGGGCGGGGCATGGAGGTGCCGTTCTACCTGCTGTTGATCTGCCTCGCGATCGTAATCCGCGGCGGCGGCCCGCTGTCGCTCGACCGCGCCCTCGGCCGCGAGATCTGAGCAGCCGGCTCGGCACAACGCAGCTTGTCGCCGCTCGGGGATAGCCGCCAGCGGTTCCTGCTTTCGCGAGAATGGCGAATAAGCTACTGAGAACGCGAAAGACGTTCAGAGGCAGCCCCCGAGGTCTGCGGCGAGATGACGACAAGTGCGGCGCGGCTCGGCGTCGATATCGGCGGCACCTTCACCGATGTGGCGCTCGAGCTGGGCGAGCGGCGGTGGAGCGCCAAGATCCTGACCACCCCGGAGGCGCCGGAGCGGGCGGTCATCGAGGTTGTCCACCGGGTGCTCGGCGAGGCCGGGCTGCGGCCCGCGGATCTCGCGATCATCATCCACGGCACGACCTTGGCGACCAACGCGATCATCGAGCGCAAGGGCGCGAAGACCGCGCTCCTGACCACCGAGGGCTTTCGCGACACGATCGAGATCCGCCACGAGAACCGCTTCGAGCAGTATGACGTCAACATCGACCTGCCGCCGCCGCTGGTGCCGCGCCGGCTGCGCTTTCCGGTGCGCGAGCGGATCGATGCGCAGGGGAGGGTGCTGACGCCGCTCGACGAGGAGGGTGCCTCGTCGCTCGCCGGCCGGCTCGCCGCCGAGGGGGTCGAGGCCGTCGCAATCGGCTTTCTGCACAGCTTTACGAACCCCGCGCACGAGCGCCGCGTCGGCGAGATCCTGGCGCAGCTTCTGCCCGGCGTTCCGGTCACCCTGTCGAGCGACGTGTCGCCCGAGATGCGCGAGTACGAGCGCTTTTCGACCGCCTGCGCCAACGCCTATGTCCAGCCGCTGATCGGCCGCTACCTCGCCAATCTCGAAACCCTGCTGCACCGCGAAGGGTTTCTCTGCCCGCTGTTCCTGATGCTGTCGGGCGGCGGGCTGACCGCGGTCGAGACCGCGATCCGCTTTCCGGTGCGGCTGGTCGAATCGGGGCCGGCGGGCGGCGCGATCTTCGCCGCCGGGATCGCCCGGGAATGCGGCCTCGACAAGGTCTTGTCCTACGACATGGGCGGAACCACCGCGAAAATCTGCCTGATCGACGATCTGAAGCCGCAGACCAGCCGCGCGTTCGAGGTCGCTCGCATCTATCGCTTCAAGAAGGGGAGCGGCCTGCCGCTGCGCATCCCGGTCATCGAGATGGTCGAGATCGGCGCCGGCGGCGGCTCGATTGCGCGGGTCGACCGGCTGAAGCGGATCACCGTCGGGCCGGACAGCGCCGGGGCCGATCCGGGGCCGGCCTGCTACGGCCGCGGCGGCGCGGCGCCGACGGTGACCGACGCCGACCTCGTGCTCGGCCGCATCGACCCCGCGGGGTTTTCCGGCGGGCGCATGGCGCTCGACCGGACCGCGGCCGGCGCGGCGATCGGGCGGGAGGTGGCCGAGCCCTTGGCCCTGTCGCTGGAATTGGCGGCGCTCGGGGTCAGCGAGATCGTCGACGAGAACATGGCCAACGCCGCCCGCGTGCATGCGATCGAGAGCGGCAAGGACGCGCGCGGCCGCACCCTTGTCGCCTTTGGCGGCGCGGCCCCGCTGCATGCCGCGCGGATCGCCGAAAAGCTCGGGCTCGACCGGGTATTGGTGCCGGCTCAAGCCGGGGTCGGCTCGGCGGTCGGGTTTTTGCGCGCGCCGATCGCCTACGAGATCGTGCGCTCCGGCCTGCAGCGGCTGGAGACATTCGATGCCGAGGCCGCCAATGCGCTGTTGGCGGCGATGCGGGCCGAGGCCGAGCCGATCGTGCGCCGCGGCGCCGGCGACGCCGCGCTCAGCGAGACCCGTTCTGCGTTCATGCGCTACCGCGGCCAGGGCCACGAGATCGCGGTCATGCTGCCGACCCGGCCCTTCCAGGCCGATGACGCGGCGATGCTGCGCGCCGCCTTCGAGGATTCCTACCGCCGCCTCTACAGCCGCATCATTCCCGGCGTCGAGATCGAGATCCTCAGCTGGGTTCTGCTGTTGAGCGCGCCGCCCCCGGCCGAGCCCTCGGCCCCGCCGCCGGCGCCGGCGCCATACACCCCGGCCCCCGCCCGCCGCCGCCCGGTCTTCGACCCCGAATCAGGCGAGCTCGTCCCGGTTGCCATCCACGACCGCAGCGCGCTTCGCCCCGGCGCCCAAATCCCCGGCCCCGCGGTCATCGTCGAGGACGAAACCTCGACCGTAATCACCCGCCTCTTCGACGCCCATCTCGACGCCTTCGGCTACATCGAGCTCATCCGCCGCGCCGGCAGCGCATTGAAATAAGCCGTGGTATTTCGAGACGGCCTTTCAGTCCGCGAGCGCAGCCTTCAGGCTGCCGTGCGCGAGCAGATTTTCGTGCGGTCCCGGCGCCTCCTTGACCACGTAGTTGAGGTGGAGCTGGGCTTTGGCGTCGGCGCCGACCGGGAGCTTGTCGATCGCGGGGTCGATGTCGCCTTTGAGCTTGTTGTACCAGAAGCCATAGCTGCAGGTGTTCTTGGTCTTGAGGGATTCGGAGGTGAAGCCGCGGAAGCGGGCGCCGTTCGCCTCGAGCCAGCTCTTGTGGTCGGCGGGCTTCGCGGGCAGGCCCTTGACGTCGGCCTGGATGCGGTCGAGCACCCAGTCGCGCACGGCCGTGTACTCGTTGCTGCCGCAGGGCGAATCATCCTTGCAGACCATCTTCGGGGTGCCGTCCGCCTTCAGCACCGGCTTGTCGTCTTTCATGACCGGCACCTTCTCGATGCAGCCGAAATTGATCGCGTCGAACAAGAATACGTCGGTGCGCTTGCCGGCCTTGGTGCGCCGGCCGGCGATCGACGAGACGGTGGGGCCGCCGCCGCTGTGCCCGGACACGGTGACGCGGCCCGGAACCGCGCCCTTGGGCAGAAATTTGGGGACCAGCTGCTTGAAGACGTCGTTGAGGTAAGCGTCGGCGTCGGCGCCGATGTCGCCGAAATCCGACCATGGCGAACCTTGCGGCAGCACCGCGACGACAAAGCGCTTGGTGGTTTGGACGTTCGACAGCAACTGCTGCTCGGCCTCGTACAAATCGACGTCGCGCAGCTGACCCGGCTGCAGCACGCCGGCGAAGTCTTGCTCGCCCTTCTTCAACTGGCGGTATCCGGCGCCGAAGCCGTGCAGATGCAGCAGCACATCGACCGGCACGTCCTTGTCGGAGGACGCCGCGGGCGCGCCGATGTTGGGCGCCAGCGCCACCGCCCAGCCTTTCTTGTCCTTTTGCAGGCCGAGCACCGGGACGCGCCAGACTCCCTTGCCGGCAGCGCTGTCGATTTGGCCCGCCTGGATCTTGCCGGCCGCGTCGACCGTGGTGACGTCCTTGTTCGGGTCGAGGGGTGGCTTAGGGTCGGGCTGCCGCGCGATCGACCCGGATTGCTGCACGACATGCGCCAGCTCGTGCGCGAGGAGCTGCCTGCCGTCGCCGGTCGCCGGCGAATATCGGCCGCCGGCAAAGACGACGTCGTTCCCGGCCGTGTAGGCCAGCGCCCGGATCGCCCGGGCCGAAGCCGCGGCCGGCTCATCGGTGTGCACGCGCACGCGGCTGAAGTCGCGCCCGAAGCGGGGCTCGAAATAGGCTCGCGTCGCCGCATCGAGCGGCTGCCCGGGCGAGCCCAGCGCCTCGCGCACGATCTGCGGCGCCTCGCCGGCGGCGGCCAGCGGCGCGGCGGCGGAGACGCCGGGGGCGGCCATGCGCATGACCTGGCCGGCGACGCGGTCCGCCTCGCGCTCCAGCGGATCATCGACCCGCCCGACCTCGAGCTTTGCCGGAACGGGGAGGCGCGGCGCCGGGAAAAGAGGCCGCCGCGCCGCAACCGCCGAGCCTCGGGGCGGGGCCGGCTTTGTCCTTGCCACAGGCGGAGCAAACATGGCTGCGCTCTTTCGGAAGCCCCACGATGTGCCCACCACAGTCGCGGCGCAAGGAGATGTGGCAGCGTGGCGTCTCGCCGCGGCGGGATGCTCGACAAATATCTCCTCGACGGGCTGATGGCGATCTTCGGCGCGCCGGTCATGGGCGCAGTCGATGAGACGCCGCAGCCGCCGCATCGTGTCGGTCGCGAGTGCGCTGTCGGCGTCGGATCGGCCGTCGCGGATATTTTTCGACCGCTGCCGCTGCTGTGAGGCGAGCCCGCCGGCCGGAACGGCGTCCGGGTGATCGAGCAGAAACAGCCGGCGGCGACGGCGGCGCGTATGCCAGGGCAGCGGATTCGACGCTTCACCTGAGCATTTTCGCTGGGCAATTTTCCTCGCCGACCGCGAGGGAGCCATCGATGAGCCGAGTTTTTCGAGCATTGGCGACAATGGGCGGGCTGCTGCTGACGCTCGCCGCCGCCGATGCGGCCATGGCGCAAAAGCAGGGCGGCGTCCTGCGCGTCTACCACCGCGACAGCCCCGCCAGCATGTCGATCCACGAGGAGGGCACCGTCGGCGTCATGATGCCGATGATGGGCGTCTTCAACAACCTCGTGCTGTTCGACCAGAGCAACCCGCAGAACAGCATGGCCTCGATCGTGCCCGAGCTGGCGACGAGCTGGGCGTGGAGCGAGGACGGGACCCGGCTGACCTTCAAATTGCGCGAGGGCGTCAAATGGCACGACGGCCAGCCGTTTACCGCGGCGGACGTCAAATGCACCTTCGACCTCTTGACGAACAAGGGGAAGGAGAAGCTGCGGCTCAATTTCCGCGAGACCTGGTGGGTGAACGTGGCGGAAACCACGGTGAACGGCGACCATGAGGCGACGTTCCGCCTGAAACGGCCGCAGCCGGCGCTGCTGGCGCTGCTCGCCTCGGGCGACACGCCGATCTATCCCTGCCACGTCTCGCCGCGCGACATGCGCATCCACCCGATCGGCACAGGGCCGTTCAAATTCGTCGAATACAAGCCGAACCAGTCGATCAAGGTGGCGCGCAACCCGGATTACTGGAAGCCGGGCCGGCCCTATCTCGACGGCATCGAGTACACGATCATCCCGAACCGCTCGACGGCGATCCTGGCCTTTATCGCCGGCAAGTTCGACATGACCTTCCCCTATGAGGTGACGATCCCGCTGCTGAAGGACATCAAGACCCAGGCGCCGCAGGCGACCTGCCAGGTCGGGCCGGCCACCGAATTGGTCGGAGTCCTGATCAACCGCAAGGCCGAGCCGTTCGACAACCCCGATGTCCGGCAGGCGATGGCGCTGACCCTCGACCGCAAATCCTTTGTCGACATCCTTGGCCAGGGCGAGGGCAATCTCGGCGGCGCGATGCTGCCGCCGCCGGAGGGCGTGTGGGGGCTGCCATTGGAGAGCCTGCAGGATTTGCCGGGCTTCGGCGATGTGCAGAAAAATCGCGAGCAGGCCCGCGCGCTGATGCGCAAGGCCGGCTACGGGCCGGACAAGCGCATCGCCGTCAAGATCTCGACGCGCAATCTCGCGGTCTACCGCGACCCGGCGGCGATCCTGATCGACCAGCTGAAGGAGATCGGCATCGACGGCGAGCTCGAAACCGTCGAGACCGCCAATTGGGTCCCCAAGCTGATCCGCAAGGACTTCAAGGTCGGCGTCAATGTCCTCGGCAGCGCGGTCGACGACCCGGATGTCGTGTTCTACCAGAATTACGTGTGCAGCTCGGTGCGCAACTATCCCGGCTACTGCAACCCGGCGGTCGACAACATGATCGACCAGCAATCGATGGAGGCCGACCCGGCTAAGCGCAAGAAGCTGGTCTGGGAGATCGACCACAGGCTGCAGCAGGAGCTGGCGCGGCCGATCATCTACCACCTGCGCGCCGCGACCTGCTGGCAGCCCGCCGTCAAAGGGCTCATCCTGACGACCAACAGCCAGTACAATGGCTGGCGCTTCGAGGACATCTGGCTCGACCGCCAACAGGGAGAGACGAAATGACCGAGACCATGGTCGAATACGCCTGCCGCGACCGGGTCGCGACCCTGACCCTGAACCGGCCGGACCGGCTCAACGCGTTCAGCGACGATCTGGTGCGGCATCTGGCCGACGCGCTGCGGCGCTTCGACCTCGACCCCGACGCCGAGGTCGCGGTGATCTGCGGCGCCGGCCGCGCCTTTTCGAGCGGCGCCGACGTGCACCAGCGCCAATTGCGCAGCCGCGAGGAATTCCAGCAGCATGGCGGGCCGCAGGGCTGGGGCGCCAATTCCGCCGACCTCTTCACCCGCTCGGTCAACTGGAAGCCGGTGATCGCCGCCCCGCACGGCTATGCGATGGGCCTGGCGCTCGGCATCGTGCTCGAATGCGACCTGATCGTCGCCGCAGCCGGGACCAAATTCCAGGTGACCGAGACCTCGCGCGGGCTCGGCGGGGCCAAATACTGGGCGCTGCTGAACTTCCGCGGCGGCGCCGCCTTTGCCGACGAGGTGGCGCTGACCGGCCGCTTCTTCACCGCCGAGGAGGCGTTGGCGGCCGGCATCATCACCCGTGTCGCGCCGGAGGGCCGGCATCTCGAGGCTGCGCAAGAGCTCGCCGCCGAGGTCGCGAAAAACCCGCCGCTCTCGGTGCGGGCGACGGTGCGCACCCGTCGCTGGCATATGGACCAGCTCGAGCGCGAGGTGGCGATGCAGACCGCGCCCTTGAAGCTCTATCTCTCGGAAGACTTCCGCGAGGCCGCCCGCGCCTTCGCCGAAAAGCGCCAGCCCGGCCCGTTCAAGGGCCGCTGAGGAGGATCGCGATGATCACCCCCGCCTATGTCCGGACCATGGCCGCCTACAACGCCGAGATGAACCGCCGGCTCTATGGGGCCGCGGCCAGATTGTCGGATGACGAGCGGCGGCTGCCGCGCGGCGCCTTCTGGGGCGCTGTCCACGGCACCCTCTCGCACATCCTGTGGGGCGACCGGCAGTGGATGTCGCGCTTCGACGGCTGGGAGCGGCCGACGACGCCGATCAAGGAGAGCGCCCGGATGATCGAGGATTTCGCCGCGCTCGGGGCCGAGCGCGAGAAGGCCGACGCCGCCATCGAGCGCTGGGCGGCGAAGGTCGACGACGGCTGGCTCGGCGAGGATCTGGTCTGGTTCAGCGGCGCCGCCGGCCGCGAGATGCGCGCGCCGAAGCGCCTGCTGGTCGCCCACTTCTTCAACCACCAGACCCATCACCGCGGCCAGGCGCATGCGATGCTGACCGCCGCCGGCCAGGAAACCGGCGACACCGACCTGTTTCTGCTGATCCCCGACATCGTGAAGTAGGCTGGCTCCCGTCGGTCGTCGCCCCTCGCCCCGACCCTCTTCCGATGATCCCCGGGCCAAGCCCGGGGAGGGCGGGGGAACGGCCATGAATACGGCCGAAGACGGGCTGCCGTTCCCGCAGCGCTACTGGGCGGTCCTGACCTTGGTCACCGGGCTTGTCGTGTCGGTGCTCGACAGCTCGATCGCCAATATCGCGCTGCCGACGATCGGCAGGGATTTGGGCGCGAGCGCGGCGCAATCGATCTGGGTCGTCAACGCCTATCAGCTGGCGGTGGTGGTCTGCGCTGCTGCCGCTGGCCTCGCTCGGCGACATCTTCGGCTATCGCCGCATCTATACGATCGGGCTGGCGGTGTTCACCGCCGCGGCGCTGGTCAGCGCGCTGTCGCAGTCGCTGCCGATGCTGGCCTTGGGCCGGGCGCTGCAAGGGGTGGGCGCCGCCGGCATGACCGCGGTCAACATGGCGCTGGTGCGCTACACCTATCCCCGCCGGCAATTGGGCCGCGGCATCGCGGTGACCGCGGTCGCGGTGTCGACCTCGTCGGCCGCCGGCCCGAGCGTGGCCGCGGCGATCCTCTCGGTCGCGCCCTGGCCGTGGCTGTTCGCGGTCAGCGTGCCGATCGGCCTCGCCACCTTCTGTCTGTCGTTGCGGCTGCTGCCCTCGACGCCGCCCTCGGAGCACCGCTTCGACATTGCGAGCGCGGCGTTGAGCGCCTTCGCCTTCGCCTTTCTGATCGCCGGGGTCAACGGCGTCGGCCACGGCCAGGCGGCGCCCTTCGTCGCGGTCGAGCTGGTCGGCGCGATCGTCGTCGGCGCGATCCTGGTGCGCCGGCAGGCCGGGCTCAGCCTGCCGCTGCTGCCGGTCGATCTGTTCAAGCGCCCGGTCTTCGCGCTGTCGGTCGCGACCTCGGTCTCGACCTTCGTGGCGCAAGGGATCGTCTTTGTCGCCTTGCCCTTCTATTTCCAGGACGTGCTCGGCCGCTCGCAGGTTGCAACCGGGCTGCTGATGACGCCGTGGCCGGTGACGGTGGCGATCATCGCGCCGATCGCCGGAAGGCTCGCCGACCGCTATCCGGCCGGGATCCTCGGCGGCATCGGCCTCGGCGTGCTGAGCCTCGGCTTTGTGCTGATGGCGCTGCTGCCGGCGGCCCCGGGCGCGGCCGACATCGTCTGGCGGATGACGATCTGCGGGCTCGGCTTCGGGTTCTTCCAGTCGCCGAACAACCGGGCCATCGTATCGAGCGCGCCGCGCGAGCGCAGCGGCGGCGCGGGCGCCGTCCAATCGACGGCGCGCCTGCTCGGGCAGACCATCGGCGCTGCGCTCGTCGCGCTGATCTTCGGCATCGCCGGCCCCTCCGGCGGGACCAGCCCGACGGTCGCGATCCTGATCGCCGCCGGCTTTTCGGCGGTCGCGGCGGTGGCGAGCGTCTTTCGCCTGTTCAATTTCGTGCGCCGCCCACGGCCGGCCCGAAACGCCGACGGCGCCGCCGACCGCCCGGCCGGCAAAGAGGCCGGCATGAATTAGCCGGAGGCGATTCGCCCGATCGGCGCCGCCGACCCGGCCTTCGACTTGGCCGATCGGCGCGCCGGCGGCGGCCGGGCGGCGCATCCTTGCCGCCGACCTCGCGTCCACTATCCTCCGGCCGGGGGCGTCCCGACCGAGGACCGGACCGATGGACTACCAGGACATCCTCTACGACAAGCGCGACGGCGTCGCGACGATCACGATCAACCGCCCCGCGGTGCTCAACGCGTTCCGGGCGCGGACGGTCGAGGAAATGCTTGACGCGTTCACCGACGCCGGGGCCGACGACGCGGTCGGCGTCGTCGTTCTGGCTGGCGCCGGAACGCGGGCGTTCTGCTCCGGCGGCGACAATTCATCGAGGGACGGCGGCTATGGCGGGCGCGGCCTCGTCGGCATGCCGATCGAGGAATTGCACGCCGCGATGCGCGACATCCGCAAGCCGGTCATCGCCAAGGTGCAGGGCTATGCGATCGGCGGCGGCAACGTGCTGGCGACCGTGTGCGACCTGACGATCGCCTCGGAGAACGCGGTCTTCGGCCAGGTCGGCCCGCGCGTCGGCTCGGTCGATCCGGGCTGGGGCACGGCCTATCTCGCGCGCCTCGTCGGCGAGAAGCGGGCGCGCGAGATCTGGTTTTTGTGCCGCCGCTACAGCGCCGCCGAAGCCTTCCAGATGGGCCTCGTCAACAAGGTGGTGCCGGCCGCCGCGCTCGACGCCGAGGTCGAGGCCTGGTGCCGCGAGATCCTGGCGCTGAGCCCGACCGCGCTCGCCATCGCCAAGCGCTCGTTCAACGCCGACAGCGAGAACATCCGCGGCATCGGCAGCCTCGGCTTCGAGGCGCTCGCCCTTTACTACGGCGGCGACGAGGCGAAGGAGGGAGCGAGGGCCTTCATCGAAAAGCGCCGGCCGGATTTCCGCCGGCCGAAATAGGCGCGGCGATGCGACCAGCCGCATTCCTCGCCGCCGCCTGGCTGCTGCTCCTGCTGCCGGGGACGCCGGCGGCCGGCGCCGACGGCGCCTCGGACCGTCAGATCGTCCATGTGCTGAGCCGCCTCGCGTTCGGTCCCTCGCTCGAGGATTTCCGCCATGTGAAAACGATCGGGATCGAGCGCTATATCGCCGAGCAGCTCGACCCGGCCGCGATCCCCGAGCCCTATGAGCTGCAATGGGATCTGGCGCAGCTCGACACGCTCGGGCTCGACGCGGCGCAGCTGCGCCGGGTCTACGGGCCGTTGCGCCCGGCGCTGGGGCTGAAGCCGACAGCGGCGGCGGTGCGGGCGCAGGAGGAGCGGGCGCGGGCTATTGTCCGCGAGGCGGCCGAGGCGCGGGTGCTGCGGGCGGTCTTGAGCCGGCGCCAGCTGCAGGAGGTCATGGTCGATTTCTGGTTCAACCATTTCAACGTGTTCGCCGGGAAGGGATTGGACCATCTGTGGATCGGCGATTACGAGGAGCGGGCGATCCGCCCGTTCGCGCTGGGCCGGTTCCGCGACCTGCTGTTCGCCACGACCAAGCACCCGGCGATGCTGGTCTATCTCGACAACGCGTTGAGCACCGCCCCCGGCAGCCCCGGCGCGCGGGGGCGCGAGCGCGGGCTCAACGAGAATTTCGCCCGCGAGGTCATGGAGCTGCACACGCTCGGCGTCGATGGCGGCTACACCCAGGACGATGTCGTCACCCTGGCCCGGGTGCTGACCGGCTGGGGCATCAGCCGCCCCGATGGCGATCAGCTCTCCGGCCATGCCGCCGTCTTCGAGGGCGCGCGCCATGATTTCAGCCCCAAGGTGTTTCTCGGCCGGCCGCTGCGGGCGCGCGGCAAGGCGGAGGGCGAGGAGGCGCTCGACATGCTGGCGCGGGCCCCGGCCACCGCCCGCCACATCAGCTTCGAGCTCGCCCAGTATTTCGTCGCCGACGCGCCGCCCGCCGCGCTGGTCGAGCGGCTCGCCGCGCGGTTCCTCGCCACCGACGGCGATATTCGCGAGGTGCTGAAGACCCTGTTCGCCAGCTCCGAGTTCCGCGACAGCGTCGGCCTCAAATACAAGACTCCCTACCAGCTCGTGATCTCGGCGGCGCGCGCGGCCGGGGTCCCGCTGCTCGACGCCCGCCCGCTCTTGGCGACGATGAGCCGGCTCGGCATGCCGCTTTACGGCTGCCCGACCCCGGACGGCTACAAAAACACCGAGGACGCCTGGTTGAGCCCGGACGCGACGGCGCGGCGGATCGGCTTTGCCGCCGCCTTCGCCCGCGGCGGCCTGGCGGTCAGCGCTCCGCCGCGCGGCGGGTTGCTGGACCTCGCGCCGGGGCCGCGGCGGGGGCAGGCGGTCGACGCCGGCCGGCTGCTGGAGATCTTCGCCGCGACCCTCGCGCCCGCGACGCGCGACGCGGTCGCTGCGGCGCCGCGGGGGCTGCGCGCCGCGCTGATCCTCGGCAGCCCCGATTTCATGCGGCGGTAGCGGGGTGGCGATGGACAGACGCGGCTTTGTCAAAGCATCGGCCGGCGCGCTCTTGTGCCCGATCGGCCGCGGGGCGTGGGCGGCGGCGGCCGGCGGCGGCGCGCAACGGCTGATTGTGATCCTGCTGCGCGGCGCGGTCGACGGGCTCAGCGTCGTCGTCCCCTACGCGGAGGCAGACTACTACCGGCAACGCCGGTCGATCGCGATCGCGCCGCCGGGCAGGCCGGACGGCGCGCTGCCGCTCGACGGCCGTTTCGGGCTGCACCCGGCGCTTGCGAGCCTGATGCCGCTGTGGCGCGAGGGCTGCCTCGCCTTTGTCCACGCCGCCGGCTCGCCCGACCCGACCCGCTCGCATTTCGACGCCCAGCTTTACCTCGAGAACGGCACGCCCGGGCAGAACCGGACGCCGGACGGCTGGATGAACCGGCTGCTCGCGGCGCTGCCGGGCGCGCGCGGCCCGGCCGACGCAATCGCCATCGGCCCGACCCTGCCGCGCATCCTGTCGGGCAGGATCCCGGCGTCCAATCTGGAGCTGGGTCCCGACGCCGCCCGACCGCTGGCGCTCGACCGCCCGGCCGTCGCCGACGCGTTCGATCGCCTCTACGCGGCGGACGACGCCCTCGGCCAGGCCTATCGCGCCGGCCGGGCGGCGCGCGCCCAGCTGATCGCCGATCTGGCGGCGGAGCAGACGATCGCCGACAACGGCGCCCCGCCGCCGACCGGCTTTGCCGGGCGGGCGGCGCGGCTCGCCCGGCTGCTCGCCGGCGACCCGCGCATCCGCCTCGCCGTCGTCGCGCTCGGCGGCTGGGACACCCATGTCGACCAAGGCGGCCGCCAGGGCCAGCTCGCCAATCGCCTGCGCCCGCTCGGCGACGGGGTCGCCGCGCTCGCCCACGGGCTCGGCCCCGCCTGGCGCGACACCGCGGTCGTCGTCCTGTCCGAGTTCGGCCGCACCGTGGGCGAGAACGGCAACGGCGGCACCGACCACGGCCACGGCAATGTCATCTGGGCCTGCGGCGGCGCGGTCAATGGCGGCCGCGTCTACGGCGACTGGCCGGGGCTCTCGCCGGCGCAGCTCTACCAGCGCCGCGACCTGGCGGTCACGACCGATTTTCGCGCGGCGCTGGCAGCCGTCATCGGGCGCCACATGCGGCTCACCGACCGCCAGCTCGACATGGTGTTCCCCGGGGCCCCGGCGGCCCCCGTCGGGCTGGCGCGAATAATGGCGGCATGACGCGGCGGCGAGCGCGCCTGCCGCCGGATTAATTCTTTGTAAGGACTGACGCCGCAGGATTCCCTCGACGGCCTCAGTCGCGCCGCCGACCGTCCGACGCGCGGCAACAAGCCCGTGCAATCCAAGCCTATTGCCGAGCCTCGAATACCGCGATTGCCGCCGCTCGTTCTGCGCCGACAAGGCAACCGGTGAACGACAACTTTATTGCGCTGCGCAGCCCTTGGTGCTATAGCGCTGCGCCAAGAGCAGGCGCGCGCCGCGAAACGGCGCGCGCGGCACCACCTTCTTCGGCGGCGGACACTTTGCGGCGTGGTAAGATCCGCCGCGGGATGGGGAAAGTGGACAGGAGCGCAGGGGTGCATCGAACGTTGCTTCACGCTGCCGGGATCGCCGCCGCCCTCGCCGTCGCCGGGTGCAGCGGGGCGCCGTCGCTGCCGCCGGCGCCGCCGGCCTCGGCGTTGCCCTCGGCCGAGTACCGCATCGGCCCCGGCGACAAGCTCAATATCTTCGTCTGGCGCAACCCGGAGCTGTCGGCGAGCGTGCCGGTGCGCCCCGACGGCCGCCTGTCGATCCCGCTCGTCGAGGATGTCGTGGCGATCGGCAAGACGCCGAGCGGGCTCGCGCGCGAGCTTGAAAAGCGGCTGGCGAAATACATCAAGGAGCCGGTGGTGACCGTCATCGCCGAAGGCTTTGTCGGTCCGTTCACCGAGCAGGTGCGGGTCATCGGCGAAGCCTCGCAGCCGCGCGCGCTGTCCTATCGCACCGACATGACCGTGCTCGACGCGATGATCGAGGTCGGCGGCCTGACGCGGTATGCCGCGGGCAACGACGCCGTCATCGTCCGCACCGTCGACGGCCAGCAGAACACCTATGCGGTGCATCTGACCAGCCTGATCCGGGATGGCGACGTCTCGAGCAATGTCGCGCTCCAGCCGGGCGATATCCTGATTATTCCGCAACGCCTGTTCTGACCATGCGGCGCCGCGTCAAAGGGGGGTGTCGCCGCCGCGTGGAACGGCCTGCGCGCGTCGGGCCGGCTGCGGCCGCCGCGCCAGATCGGCACGATTGGAGCCGTCCATGAACTCGATCCAGGCGATCGCGCTGCCCGTCCTGCAGACGCTGTGGCGGCACCGGTGGCTGTCGGTGGGGGCGGCATGGCTGATCTGCGTCGGCGGATGGATCGGCATCGCCTTCATCCCGACGCAGTATGAATCGCGGGCGCGCGTCTACCTCAATGCCGACCCGCTGCTGACCCCGCTGCTGCGCGGCCTGGCGGCGGACACCGACCCGACGAGGCATCTCGACTTCATGCAGCGGACATTGCTGAGCCGGCCCAATCTGGAGCAGCTGATCCGCCTCGCCGATCTCGACGTAAACGTCGCCACGCCGGCCGAGAAGGAAGCGCTGTTCAAACGGCTGGCCTCCGAGATCGAGGTCAGGCCGATCACCACCAACCTGATGACCATTTCCTATCGCGACGCCGTGCCGGAGCGGGCCAAGAACGTGGTGCAGTCGCTGCTGACGATCTTCGCCGAGAAGACCGCGGGCAGCAGCCGCGCCGAGATGGACAGCGCGCAGCGCTTTCTGGACGACCAGATCGCCTCCTACCGCGATCAGCTGCGCGCCGCCGAGAAGCGCCGCGGCGAGCTGGTGCGGCAATATCCCGACATCGTGTCGGGCCGGAGCCCCGACGCGCCGGCGGGTGGGACGGACAGCGGCAGTCGGCTCGATCAGGCACGGCAGACGGTGATCCGCTTGAAGGGCGAGCTCGAGGACGCAACGACCAAGCGCGATTCGCTGCGCAAGGAGATCGTCGGGGTGCCGCCGATGCTGGCGGTGGACCGCGGTCCGCAGGTCGTGGTCAACGGCGAGCGGCGGCTCAGCCCGGATGAGGCGCGGCTGCAGGATCTGCGCAAGAACCTCGACACGCTCAGATTGAAATACACCGATCAGCATCCGGATGTGATCGCCACCCGCGAGGCGATCACCCAGGTCCAGGCCGAGCTCAAGGGATCGTCGGGCTCCGGGTCGGGAGGCGGCGCCGGCGGCGGCGGCAAGGCCCAGATACCCAACAGCGTCTACGATCAGCTCAAGGTCAAGCTGGTCGACGCCGAGGGGGCGGTCGCCTCGGCGCAGCGGCGTCTCGACGACGCCCAGGCGGAGCAGGCCCGCATCGAAAAAATCGCGCAGTCGGCGCCGGGGGTGGTCGCCCAGGCCCAGGACCTCGATCGCGATTACGGAGTGCTGAAAAAGAACTACGAGGAGCTGGTGGCGCGGCGCGAGGCGGCGCAGATCGCCAACTCGGCCGACACCAAGACCGAAAAGATCCAGTTCCGCATCGTCGATCCGCCGCAGGTTCCGACCGCGCCGGCGGCGCCCAACCGGCCGATGCTGGTGTCGATCGTATTGTTGTTCGGGATCGGCGCCGGGGTCGCCGCGCCGATGGCCATGGCCCAGCTCGACCGTTCGTTCGCGACGATCGGGCAGCTGCGCAATCTCGGGATCCCGATCCTGGGCAGCGTGTCGCGTCTGTCGCTCGGCATCGCCAGACGCCGGGCCGCGATCCAGCTGGCGGGGGTTTGCGCCAGCGCGTTTGTCCTGCTTGCGGTTTACGGGACGTTGATGGCGCTCAGCGGCGGCCTGCAAGCGGTGGGCGTGTCGTAATGGCCGAATCGATAGGGCTGATCGAGCGCGCTGCGGCGCTGCTGCGCCAACGCGAGGCGGCCGAGCCCGGCCCGCCGGCGCATCCCGGAGCTTCCGCGCAGCTCGGCGCGCCGCCGCCTGCCGCGTCGCCACCGGGGGCCGCCGAGCCGGTCAACGGGGTCGAGCTGGTTCTCGACCGCGGCCAGCTGGCCGGCTACGGCGTCACCATCCCCTCCTCGGAGCGGTCCCGGACGGTGGAGGAGTTTCGCCTGGTCAAGCGCAACCTGATGGCCGCCATGGCGCAGCCCAATCCGCTCGGCGGGCGGCAGCCGAGCCGGCTGATCATGGTGACCAGCGCCCGGCCCGGCGAGGGCAAGACCTTTGTCGCGCTCAATCTGGCGCTCGCCTTCGCATCGGAGCGGGACGCCAAGGCGCTGCTCGTCGATGTCGACACGCAGCACTCGACCTTGCGCCACCTCCTCGGCATTTCGGGGGAGCGCGGGATTGTCGACGTGCTCGCCGGTGATGTCGACCTGTCCGAGGCTTTGGTGCGGACCAATATCCCGAATTTGCTGGTTCTGCCGTCGGGCCGCGGCGGCCCGCACGTGCCGGAGCTGTTTTCGAGCAGGCAAATGGCGGCGCTGATGGGCGAGATGACACAGCGTTACGCCGATCGCTTCGTGATCCTCGACACGCCGCCCTGCATGGCCAGCAGCGACGCCGCGGCGCTCGCGCCCCTGGTCGGTCAGATCGTGTTCGTCGTCGAAGCCCACCGCACCCAGCAGGCGGAGATCGAAGCCGGGCTCAGCATGCTCAGCACCTGTCCCCGGATCAGCCTGCTCTTGAACAAGAGCGAGCAGGCGACCGAGCATTTCGGCTCGTACGGATACGGCTATCATTACCCCGGTGGCGAGGGCGATGGGCTGCGCTCGGCTAAACCGGCGTAGAGCTCCGGCGGGGACGACAATTCAGCGGCGGCATCCTGGGCTGGGGCTCCCGCTCCTGGCCCTGGCCGCGGCTGCATGGGTTGTCCCGGCGCGGGCGCAGACCACCGACTTCGCCCCTAATATCCTGCCGCCGGCGCCGCAAGGCGGGTTCGGCCTGCCGAGCCCCTTTGCGCCGCCCAATGCGATCTACGGCGGGCCGCCGCTGCCCGGCTCGGCGCTGCCGCCCGCCGACACGCTCGGCCTGTCGCCGGTGCTGGGGGGCGTCACCCCGCTTCAGGCCTATGACCCGAACGCCCCGGCGATCCTGGTCCAGCCCTATCTGACGGTCGGGACGAGGTTTACCGACAATGCGAATTTCAGCCACTCGAACCGACAGGCCGCGATCGGCGCGTTTGGCGCTCCCGGCATCTCGATTTCGGCCGACACCCCGCGGCTGCAGGCCGTGCTCAGCGGTCAAACGCAAGCCAGCCTCTACACCACCAGCACCCTCAATCAGGTCAACAGCAATCTCTATATGAACGGGGTCGGGACGGTCGTGCCGGACCTGCTGTTTGTCGACGCCCGAAGCGTTCTGACCCAGGCGTCGCTGGCTCCCGGCCTCGGCTTCATCAACCCGGCGCAGCTGCCGCGGAACCAGCAGACCCAGGTCTATTCAAACACCGTGTCGCCGTATCTGCGCGAATCCTTCGGCGGCTTTGTCGACACCGAGCTGCGCTATCGCTTCGGCTCGACGAATTTCGGCGGCAACACCGGCGTCGTGTCGGTTTCCCCGGCCGCGGCGATCAACCCCGCCGCCCTGGCCGCGCAGACCAACCTCGCCTCGGGCATCTTCAACGAGGGAACCTTCACCGCGGCGAGCGGCCGCGATTTCGAGCGCGCGCTGTCGCGGCTGACGGTCGACGCCTCGCGCTTCAACTCGGCCTCGACCAACCGCAACACCCAATTCAGCGCCTTCAACGATTTCGAATACCGGATCACGCCGGAGGTCGCCGCGCTCGGCCGCGTCGGCTATCAGAACATCGAATATCCGTTTTCTCCGGCGGCCTCGTTCGAAGGGGCGACCTGGCTGATCGGCGGGCGGCTCGGGCTCGCCGCGGATTACGGCTATGTGAGCCTCGAATACGGCCGCCAGCAGGGCGTCTACGGTTTTACCGGGTCGGCGCTCTACCAGATCACCCCGACCATCGTCGCGACCGCGACCTTGGTGCAGGGGGTCAGCTCGCCGACGCAATATTTTCAGAACGCGCTCGGCTCTTCGAGCCTCGACCCCTATGGGGCCATCGTCGACCAGTATTCCGGGCTGCCGACGGCGTTCTACAACCCTGGGCTCGGCTTCACCAACAATGTCTATCGCCAGCATCTGCTCAATTTTGGGATCAGCGATTCGATCGGGCCGAACCGCTATTCGTTGTACGGCTATTACAACACCCAGACCTCGCTGACGCCGCCGATCACGGCCCCGACCAAGAGCCTCGGCGCGAGCTTCACCTGGTCGCGCGACATCCGCCCCGATCTCAACGGCAGCGCCTCGGTCGGCTACGCCAACTCGCGCAGCGTGCCGACCATCGCCAGCACGACGCCGATCGGCAGCCTCAACACGCTGTCGGCGAACCTTGGCCTCAATTACCTGATAAGCTCGGCGCTGACCGGCTCGGTGCTGTACTCGTTTTCGCTTCAGACCAACGGCCAGAACGTCGGCTCCGGGCGGACCGGCGATATCTACGTCAACTCGTTGCAGCTTTTGCTGACCAAGACGTTCTGAGACGATGTACGCCGAATTCTACGGGCTCGAAACCCGGCCCTTCCAGCTGACGCCCGACGCCCGGTTCTTTTTCGAGAGCACGGTGCACCGGCAGGCGATGGCCTATCTGGTCTATGGGCTGCACCATGCCGAAGGGTTCATCATCATCACCGGCGAGGTCGGGGCCGGCAAGACCATCCTCGTCGACAATCTGTTGTCGACGATCAGCGAGAGCAGCTTCGTCACCGCCAAGATCGTCACCAGCCAGCTCGCCGGAGACGATCTGCTGCACCTCGTCGCCGGCGGCTTCGGCATCGCCAAGGAGGGCCTCAACAAGGGGTCGCTGCTGCAGCGCATCAACGATTTCGTGCTGGCCCAGCACCGCACCGGCAAGCGCGCGCTGCTGATCGTCGACGAAGCGCAGAACCTGTCCTTCGAGGCGCTCGAGGAGCTTCGCATGCTGTCGAACATCGTCGTCGACAAGACGATGGCGCTGCAGAGCTTTCTGCTCGGGCAGCCGCAGTTCCGAACCATCCTTGGGAGCCCGGGGCTCGAGCAGCTGCGGCAGCGGGTGACGGCGGCCTACCATCTCGGCCCGTTGAACGAGGGCGAGACCAGAGCCTATGTCGAGCACCGCCTGCGGCGCGCCGATTGGAAGGGCGACCCGCATTTTACCGAGGCCGCCTTTCCGCTGATCCACCAGCACAGCGGCGGGGTGCCGCGACGGATCAACACCCTGTGCTCGAGGCTGCTGCTCTACGGCTTTCTCGAGCAGCTCCATACCCTGACCGCGGGCGCCGTCGAAAAGGTCGCCAACGATTTGAACGAAGAGCTCGCGGTGGTGACCTCGCCCCCGGCCCTGCTTCAGAACGCCGAGGGCGTCGACCCGGGGAGCGGCGGACTGGCCCCGGTGAGCGCGCGGCTGGAGGCGCTCGAAAAGAGCGTCAACAAGCACGAGCGCCTGATCCGGCGCGCGATCGAGATCGCCGCCCACTATTTCCAAGGGGAGCGCGCATGAGCGCCGCAACCGAGCTGCACCGTCCGGCCGACCGCTCGCCGACCCGCGGCGACGCGGCCGGGCAGGGCGCGGGGACCGGATTCGTCAACGCGATGACGATCGACATCGAGGATTACTTTCAGGTCGAGGCCTTCGCCGGCACGATCAACCGCGGCGATTGGGAGCGCCTGCCGCGGCGGGTCGAGCGCAACACCGCGCGCCTGCTGGACCTCTTGGCCGAGGCCGAGGCGCAGGCGACGTTCTTCACCCTGGGATGGGTCGCGCAACGGCACCCGGCGCTGATCCGGCGCATCGTCGCCGAAGGCCACGAGCTGGCGAGCCACGGCGGCGACCATCTCAGGGTCGACCGCCAGTCGCCGCAATCGTTTCGCGCCGATGTGCGCCAGAGCAGGCATCTCCTAGAAGACCTCGGCGGCGTCGGCGTCAGCGGCTACCGTGCGCCGACCTTCTCGATCGGCCGCCACAGCCCGTGGGCGCATGAAATCCTGCTGGAGGAAGGCTATCGCTACAGCTCGAGCGTCTATCCGCTGCAAAGCGACCTCTACGGCTGTCCGGGCGCGCCGCGGACGGCGTTCGCCCCGATTGCCGGGTTGATCGAGGCGCCTCTGACCGTGGTGCGGCTGCTCGGGCTCGACATCCCGGCCTCGGGCGGCGGGTATTTCCGTCTCTTCCCCTACGCGGCGAGCCGCTGGCTTTTGGCGCGCGCCAACCGGGTCACCCGCGCCCCCGCGATCTTCTACGTTCATCCCTGGGAGATCGACCCCGATCAGCCGCGCCAATCGCAGGCCCCGCTGCGCTCGCGGCTTCGTCATTATCTCAATCTGGGCCGCAATGAGGCGCGGCTGCGCCGCCTGCTGCGGGATTTCGCGTGGACACGCATGGACCGGCTGCTGCTGGGCGCGGAGTCGGGGCCGTTTCCGGTGATCGCGACGTGGATGGATCACCGCTCGCGGTCGCGGTAAGGCCGTTCCGGGACGGCGACGGGCAGGGCTGGGACGATTTCGTCCTTTCCTGCCCCGCCGGCACGGTCTTTCACCTCTCCGCCTGGAAGCGGGTGATCGAGCGCGCCTTCGGCCATCGCACCCATTACCTGATCGCCCGGCGCGGGCCGGCCGTCACCGGGGTGTTGCCGCTGACCCACGTCAAGTCGCTGATGTTCGGGTCGTCCCTGATATCGAACGCGTACGGCGTCTATGGCGGGCCGATCGCCGAAGACGCCGAGAGCCTGCGCGCGCTGGAGGCGGCGGCGGCCGGGCTGATGGAGAGCTGCGCCGTCCCGGTGCTCGAATTGCGCGGCTTTTCCGAGGGCCGGGCGGCGTGGCCGACCAGATCGGGTCTCTACGACACGTTTCGCAAGCGGCTCGATCCCTCGCCCGACGGCAACCTCAAGGCGGTCCCGCGCAAGCAGCGGGCGATGATCCGCAAGGGCATGCAAAACCGCCTGCGCTCGGAGCTCGACGCCGGCGTCGACCGGCTCCATCGCGTCTACGCCGAAAGCGTGCGCAACCTCGGGACGCCGGTCTTTCCGCGATCGTATTTTCGGATCATCAGGGAAGAATTCCCGGAAGCTTCCGATATCGTCACCGTAACAAGCGATGGGCAGGCGATGGCCTCGGTGCTGAACCTGTATTTTCGCGACGAGGTGCTGCCCTTTTACGGCGGCGGCCTGCGCGCCGCCCGCGCGCTTGCCGCCAATGACTTCATGTATTGGGAGGTCATGCGCAGAGCCTGCGAGCGCGGCTGCCGCCTGTTCGATTTCGGGCGAAGCAAGATCGGCACCGGATCGCATGCGTTCAAGCGCAATTGGGGGTTCGAGCCGACCCCGCTCGTCTATCAATTCCGCCTGGCGAAGGGGCGCGCGACGCCCGATCTGAACCCGCTCAACCCCAAATTTCGCCTGCTCATCGCCGCCTGGAAGCGGCTGCCGCTGCCGCTCGCAACCCGGCTCGGCCCACTCATTGTCAGAGGGATCGGCTGAGGTGAAGGATCAGCTCGTCGTCGCCAGCGAAGCGCCGGCCGCCGCCGCGAAGCTGGCCCAGGGATGGCGGCCGGCGATCGTCGTGATCGTCGTGGCGGCGCTCTGCTTCGGCATCGTGTTCCGACGCGACGCCCTCGGGGCGGTCCAGGTGTGGCTCGAATCGACGGCCTACAACCATTGCTTTCTGGTCCCGGGCCTGATCGCCTACCTGCTGTGGGAAAGGCGGTGGGTGTTCTCGTCGGTTTCGCCGCGGCCGGCGCTGTGGCCGCTGCTGCTGCTGCCGCTCATCTCGGGGGTTTGGCTCGTCGCCGCCGTGCTCGATATCCAGGAGGGCAGGCAGCTGGCCGCGGTGGCGATGTTCGAGGTCGTGCTTCTGGTGGCGCTCGGTCCGCAAGTCGCGCGGCTGCTGCTGGCGCCGCTGCTGTTCCTGTTCTTCCTGGTGCCGACCGGGGCGTTCCTGGTCCCGTCGCTGCAGCGGGTGACCGCCGACATCACGGTCGCGGGATTGCACGCGCTGCACATCCCGGTCTACTCCGACGGGCTGATGATCGAGATCCCGGAAGGCTCCTTCGAAATCGCCGAGGCCTGCGCCGGGTTGCGCTTCCTGATCGCTTCGATCGTGTTCGGCTGCTTCTTCGCCGTGGTCATGTACCGCAGCCGGGTTCGGCGCGCCGCATTCATCGCCTTGTCGCTCGTCGTCCCGATCGGCGCCAACGGCTTGCGCGCGCTGGGGATCATCGTGCTGGCGCATCTCGAGGGCAGCGCCGCCGCGGTCGAGGCCGACCATGTGCTTTATGGCTGGCTGTTCTTCTCCCTGGTGATCCTGATGCTGATCGGCATCGGCATGACCTTCGTGGACAAGCCCGGGCCTGCCTCGCCCCCGGCCCAGAGCCCGATCAGGCGGCCGACCCCGCCCTGGCGGTTCGCCGCGGCGGTCTCGGCCGCGGTCGTGCTCGCCGTCGCCGGACCCGCCTATGCGGCCCGGCTCGACAGCCTCTTTCCGGCCTCGCCGCTGGCGCAGGCGGGAAGCCCGCAGGTCGCCCCGCCGTGGCGGGCGGTCCCGGAAAAACCGGACTGGCGGCCGTCGATCCAGGGCGCCGATCGGCAATTCCTCGAGGGCTTCGCCGAGCCGGGCTCGGGCGTCGTCATCCGCTACGTCGGGCTCTACGGCCTGCGGGCGGTGGGGAACACGCTGACCCGGAGCGAGAACCGGATCGCCGACGACCATACCTGGCATCTGGCCCGGCGGGGCCGCGCCGAGCTGTCGTTGGCCGGGCAAACCACGACGGTCGACACCGCCGAGATCATCGACGGGCCCCGCCGCCGATTGGTCTGGTCGTTCTATTTCGTCGATGGCCGCATCGCCGGCGGGCTGATCGAGGCCAAGCTGCTGCAGGCGCGCGCGGTGCTGTTCCGTCAGGCGGACGTGGCCGCCCTTGTCGCCGTCTCGGCAAGCATGGACGATCCCGACGATCCCGCGGACGATCAGATCCGGCGCTTTCTGGCGGCCAACCAGCCGCTCGCCGAATATCTCGATCGGCTGAGCCGGGGGGCGGGACCCGGCGCCTGAGCCTCAGGACGCGCTTTCCCGGCGGCAGCGGTCGAGCGCCGCCTCGAAGGCGCTCCACAGCGCCGTCTCGGGCAGCAGCAGCGGCTTCCTGACGAGCGTCAGCCGGAGCTCGGCCCGCTCCTCGTCGTGCACCAGCGCGATCACGCAGTCGCCGAGCGGCGTGCGGGCCGTGGCTGTGGTGCTGGACGCGTCCGGCGGATCGAAGACGACGCCGTGATCGGCAAAGGCAAGCGCCTTCACCCGCCGGGCGAGCTCGGGGGTCACGCCGGTAAAGGTTCGGGCAGCCGCGGTCATCCCGGCCGGTCCGCGGCGGCGTGTTGCGATGCGCTCGGGGCCGCCGCGTCGGGCGGGCTCGCCTGCTCCGCCAACGCCTTGATTTCGAATGGCGTCGCGGGCCGGCCGCCGACTTCGCCGAGGAAGAAGTCGAGATACTGCTCGATCCGCCGCAGGAACTCGCTCAAATCGGCCTGATTGCGGACATAGGGCGTGTTGCCGGGCGCGAGCGAGGGGCTGTGATAGGTCAGGCTGAAGACGCGATGACCGTTCCTCAGCAAGGCGCGGGTCAGGCGGCGCTGCTCGTCGAAGGAGATGCCTTCCGGGGTCAGCGTGATGCGCTCCAGCAGGCGCAGATGGGCGAGGATCCCGGGTATGTGCAGCGCCTTCAGCCGCTGGTTCATGGTCAAGGTGTAGGCGAGCCCGCCGGTGTTCGCGAGCAGCCCGGCGTAGCCGATCGACAGCGGGATCTCGAGCAATGCCGGGTTGCTGCCGAACCAATAGGGGCGCGCCCCGCACTGCGAGAAGTCGGGGCCGAGCTGGGCGCTGAAATCAGTGCCCGGATGCACGCTCACATCGATCTCGTAGCCGAGCTCGGCGAGAATTCTCGCCGTGCCGCGGCCGACCCCGTAGCGGCCGGCCTTATAAATGCGCGGCCGGACCCCGATGTTGTCGCTGATCGCATCGGTCAGCCGAACCAGCTTCTCGCGTTCGAGCTCGAACGGCAGATTGCCCGGATAGGAATTCTCGTCGGTGGTCTGCTCGACAAAGGGCGGGTTGTCCCACGGCTGCAGATGCGCGCCGATTTCGCAGGCCCCCGAGCGATGCAGGTCGCGGACGACCTCGTAGCCCTCCGGCGTGCTGCTCACCGGATAGTCGAGGACCAGGGTCGGCCGGACGCCATACCGTTCGAACAGCGGCTGCGTCTGCGCCTGGCATTTGACCGAGATCGCCCCCGCGGCGCGGCGCGGCCGCTGCCGGATCCAGTCGAACTCGGCCTCGGTGTCGACCACGACGACCAGCAGCGGCGGGTGCCCGGCCGGCCAGTCGATCGTCCTCCAGGTGCTTGGATCGAGCATGCCCTAGCGGTTGCTGTCGTCGACTTCGGTCGCCGCCGTCACTTCCATACCCGAACCTTGCAAACGATAGAAGGCGGAACGATCTTGATGCGGGGCGCGTTCATGGTAAGGTTTAGCATAGCTCCGGGGATCGCGCCAGAGACGCGGGCGGCGGTGTTGGTTGAGTTCTCTGAGCCTAAACAAGGGGAGCTAAATGATTCGATAACTCAGCCAGGCTAATCTGCGCTGCGCCCGCGCCGCGCTTTGGCCCGGAACCAGACCCCGACCCCGGCAGCGCTGACGATGGCAGCTTCCCCCCTAAACGCCCGCATGCCCCCTTCGCAACTCTCGCAAATGTCCCTGCTGCACGTGGTGGGGAGCTTCGGGGTCGGCGGCGTTCCCTTGCGGATGGTCGACATCATCAACCACTTTGGCCGGCGGTTTCGCCACGCGATCGTCGCGCTCGACAACAATTTCGAAGCGGGCTCGCGCTTTGCCGGCGATGTCGATAAAATGCTGCTGCCGATGCGCCACAGCAAGGGACGTGCATTGCGCGGCATGCTCGACGGCGCCCTGGCGCTGCGGCGGTTGCGGCCCGACCTTTTGGTTACCTACAACTGGGGAGCGATCGAATGGGCGATGGCCAACCGGCTGCTGTCGGTCGCGCGCCACGTTCATCTCGAAGATGGCTTTGGCCGGGATGAAGCCGATTCGCAGCATCGGCGGCGGGTGCTGTTTCGCCGCTGGGCGCTGGCGCGCTGCGCCAGGCTGGTGGTGCCTTCGCATCGGCTCGAAGACCTCGCCCGCCGCGTCTGGAAGCTGCCGGCCGATCGCGTGGCGTATGTCCCCAACGGCGTCGACCTTGCGCGCTTCGCCGAGCCGCCCCGCGACAATGTGCCCGGCTTCACCCGCCGGCCCGGCGAATTGGTGATCGGCACGGTGGCCCCGCTGCGTCCCGAAAAGAACATCGGCCGGCTGCTGCGGGCGTTCGCCGATCTCGACGTCTCGGTCGCGGCGCGCCTCGTCATCGCCGGCGACGGCGGCGAGCGGCCTGCGCTCGAGCGGCTGGCGCGCGAGCTCGGCGTCGCCGACCGCGTCGTCTTCGCCGGGCAGGTGAGGCCCGAGGCGGTGCTCGGCGCCTTCGACATCTTCGCGCTCTCCTCCGACACCGAGCAGATGCCGATCGCGCTGCTGGAGGCGATGGCCGCCAGCCGCGCCGTCGCCGCGGTCGACGTCGGCGACGTGAAGGGCGTCGTGTGCGAGGACAACCGGCCGTTCATTGTTCCGCGCGACGATGGCCCGGCCTTTTCGGAGGCGATCGCCCGGCTGCTGCGCGATCCGGCGAGACGCGAGGCGCTCGGACGAGCAAACCGGGCGCGGGTGGCGGCGGAATTTCCACAGGAAAGAATGTTTGCCGAATACGAGGCGGTCTTCGCCCTGGGCCGGGTGCGCTGAGGCGGGACGCGCTGGCGAATGGGTGGCTTTGTCCTGCTCCATACGGTTCCCGGCGAGGACCGCTCCGCGATGCAGGCGGCCGCGGTCGGCGCTTTTGCCGCGGCCGGGCTGACCTTGTCGCGCATCGTGCGCGGGGAGAATTATGTTCTGGCGCTGTTCCCCAAGCGCCAGGCCGGCGAGCCCGCGTTCGAGCAATTCCCGAATGGCGATTTCGCCTTCGCCTGCGGCACGTTGATTTACGACGACAAGGTCGGAAAAGAAGCGGCCGTCGCCTTCTACCGCGATTACGGCGGGTCGCCGGGGCCGCGCGCGCGGGCGATGGGCCACTACGCCGTGGTTCTGCGCAAGGCCGGCGAAACCGCAATCGTCCCCGACAGCTTTGGCGGCTTCCATATCTTCTGCGACCGCGCCGGGCAGATCGCCTCGTCGTCGTTTCTGGCGGTCGCCGCAATCCTCGATCGGGTGACGTTGGGCAGGCAGAGCACCTGCGAGTACGTCTTCAATGGGGTGGTGTCCGGCGACGCCACCCTGTTCGACGAGGTGATCCTGCCTCCGGTCAACGGCACGATCGCGGTGCGGCCGCGAGGGCTGGAAATTTTGACGCACCCGCCGCCGACGCCGGCGGAGCCGACCCGCGGGCCTTACGAGGCGACGGTCGTCGAGAGCATGCGGCTCCTCGACGGGTATTTCGGGGCGGTGGCGAAGAATTTCGGCGATCGGGTGACCTGCGCGCTCTCCGGCGGATATGATTCGCGCCTGATCCTGGGGATGCTGCGCCGCCACGGCGTGCGCCCGCGCGTCTATGTCTATGGCCCGCGCGGCGACAAGGACGTGGCGCTGGCGCGTCTGATCGCGCAGGGCGAAGGATTTACGCTTGAAGTCGTCGACAAGGACAAGCACCGCGATGTCAGGCCCGAAGAATTCGCTGCGGTCGCGCACGACAACTTCCTGGCCAATGACGGCTATGGCTGGGGCGGCATCTTCGACAACGGCGCCGAGCTCGATCAGCGCGCGAGCCGGGTCAGCGGCAACGCAATCGTCCTGAACGGCGGCGGCGGCGAAATCTTCCGAAACTTCTTCTATCTTCCCGACCGCAGCTACAGCCGGCGCGAGCTGCTGTGGTCGTTCTACAGCCAATTCGACCCGGCGAGCTGCACCGGCGAATTCGACGAGAGCGCCTATTACCGGTCGCTCGAGGACAAGCTCTCGCGCCTGATCGGCGATGCGCGCGAGCCCCTGCCGCGGCCGCTGATCGAGTGGCTCTATCATAATTTTCGATGCCGGGCCTGGGACGGGAAAGCCAACAGCATCAACAACACCTACGGCTATGTGGCGTTGCCGTTTTTGGAGCGGCGGGTCACCGAGCACGCCAGCGTCATCCCGGTCGGCTGGAAGAATCACGGCGCGTACGAGGCCGAGCTGATCCGCCGCGCCGACCCGAAGCTGGCTCGGTACCGCTCGATCTACGGCCACGATTTCAGCGGCTCGCCCTCGCTCGCGCGTCGGCTTTCCGACTACGCAACCTATGTTCGCCCGCCCTGGCTGCGCCGGTTCTCCTACCGCGTCAAGCAGCGCGCCCGCCGCGGCGCCGGCGAGCGGCCGGAATATCTGCGCAAGGCGTATCGCGAGGCGGCGCTGCCGGGCGGGGTGCAGGCGATGAGCGCGCTGTTTCAGCTCGACCGGGTCGCCGACCCGGCGCAACTGGCGCGGATCTTGAGCCTGGAATACCTGATCCGGCAATTCGACGGCCGGATTCGCGTCGATTTCGACAATGCCCCGGGGCCGGGCCGGCTGCAATGTGCGGCATAGCCGGGATTTTCGACCGCCGCGGCGGCGGCGAGGTCGACCGCCGCCTGCTGGGCCGGATGACCGCAATCCTCGGCCACCGCGGCCCCGACGCCGACGGCTTCCATGTCGCCCCCGGGGTCGGCCTCGGGTTTCGCCGGCTCGCCATCGTCGATCTTGCCGGCGGCGACCAGCCGCTGTTCAACGAGGACGGGACCGTCTGCGTTGTCTTCAACGGCGAAATCTACAACTTCCAACCGCTGATGAAGGAGCTGTCGGCGCTCGGCCACGTCTTTCGCACCCGCTGCGACACCGAGGTTATCGTCCATGCCTGGGAAGAGTGGGGCGAGGGCTGCCTCGACCGGTTCAACGGCATGTTCGCCTTCGCCCTGTGGGACGAGCGCCGCGGCGCGCTGTTCCTGGCGCGCGACCGGCTCGGCGAAAAGCCGCTCTACTATGCCGCGCTCGGCGACGGGAGATTGCTGTTCGCATCCGAGCTGAAGTCGATCCTGTGCTGCCCCGAAGTCGAACGTCGGCTCGACCCACAGGCGATCGAGGAGTTCTTCGCGTTCGGTTATGTGCCCGACCCGCGGTCGATCTATCTGGACGTCAAAAAGCTCGCCCCGGCGCATTGCCTGCTCGTCCGCCGCGGCGAGCCGATGCCGCCGCCGCGCCCCTACTGGGATGTCCGGTTCGCCGACGGCCGCGCGATGGCGGCCGAGGAGGCGGCCGAGGAGCTGATCGTCCGCCTGCGCCGTTCGGTGCGGATGCGGATGATCGCCGATGTGCCGCTCGGCGCCTTCTTGTCGGGCGGCGTCGATTCGAGCGCGATCGTGGCGATGATGGCGGGCGAGGGCGCGGAGCCGGCCAAGACCTTCTCGATCGCGTTCGGCAAGAAGGGTTGGGACGAATCGGCTCATGCCGGGGTGGTGGCCCGGCGCTACCGCACCGAGCATCATGTCAAGACCGTCGATCCCGATTCGTTCGATCTGCTCGACCGCCTGGCGACCATCTACGACGAGCCGTTCGGCGACAGCTCGGCGCTGCCGACCTTGCGGGTTTGCGCGATGGCGCGCGAGAGCGTCACGGTCGCGTTGTCGGGAGACGGCGGCGACGAGGTGTTCGGCGGCTATCGGCGCTATCGCTGGCATTGCGCCGAGGAGCGGGTGCGCCGGATGCTGCCGGGAGGCGTGCGCGGCCCGCTGTTCGGATTGATCGGCGCGCTCTACCCCAAGCTCGATTGGGCGCCGCGGCCGCTGCGCGCCAAATCGACCTTGGAGGGATTGTCGCGCGATACCGCCGACGCCTATTTCCACTCGGTCTCGATCGCCGGCGACGGCCTTCGCCGGCAGCTCTACGGCGCGAGCCTGCTCGGCGAGCTGCAAGGCTACAACGCCGTGGAGCTGATCCGCCGGCAGATCGCCCTGAGCGGCAGCGAGGAGCCGCTGTCGCAGGCGCAGTACGCCGATTTCAAGACCTATCTGCCGGGCGGCATCCTGACCAAGGTCGATCGGGCCAGCATGGCCAGCTCGCTCGAGGTGCGCGTCCCGCTGCTCGACCACACCCTGGTCGAATGGGCGGCGCGGCTGCCGCCGCGGCTCAAGCTGCGCGGCGGCCAGGGCAAGCACGTCCTGAAGCAGGCGCTCGAACCCTATCTGCCGCGCGACATCCTGCATCGCCCCAAGCACGGCTTTGTCGTGCCGCTCGCCGCGTGGTTTCGCGGCCCGCTGCGCCTGCGGTTGCGCGAACGGCTGACCGGCCCGACCTTGCGGCGGTCCGGGCTGTTCGAGATGGCCGCGGTCGGCCGGCTGCTCGACCGTCATCAATCGGGCGAGCGCGATCACAGCGCCGTCCTGTGGACGCTCTTGATGTTCGAGGCGTTTCTGCGGGAGGTCCACGACGCCCCGGCGGCGGCCGAGCTGCGGCGCGATCCCGCGCTCGGGACGATCTCCTGACGCGGCGGCCCGGGCTGACGCAAGGCCAGGGCTGACGCAAGACCAGGGGTTGGCGGGCTCAGGCGAACGAACGAAGCAAGCAGCGCATTCTTCGATAAAGGATTATTTGCCGGCGTTGCAAATTCGCGCGACGGCTACAGAGAGGAGATTGCAGCTGAAATACGGCGAAGGCGCCGGTTTCTCTGCCTGCCGACGAGCTTCGGCGACGCAAAATGTCGTGGCGATACAGCCGGAAGCGTGATATAGTATTGCTGTTCGAGATGAGCCGCCGCGACCCGGTCTCCGCGCTCGTCGACCGAGCCCCAGCAAAGAAGCAGGCCGTGTCAGATTTCTCTTTGCGATGCATTGGCGGCAAGGGGGCTACAGGCTTTGCCGGCGCGGCGCCGCAGCAGCAGGCGCTCCCCGCCCATATTGCCCGGAGCAAGGCGTGAGCCGCCTTCCGCCATCGGCCAAAAATAATACCGATTAGCTCGCGGAGACTGCCGTGCGCGGATTGCTGCTGTTCGTTGTCTTCTTCAGCCTGGTGCCGTTGGTATTCTTCAAGAGCCCCTTCATCGGGATCCTGGTGTGGTTCTGGATTTCGCTGATGAACCCGCAGCAGCTTTCCTGGGGCGCGTTCTCATCGATCCCCTACGCCCTGATCATCGCGATCGCCACGATCGTGTCGTGCACGCTGTCGCCGCGCGAGCCGAAATTGCCGCCCGGCGGCAAAACGACGGTGCTGCTGCTGCTGCTGATGGTCTGGATATCGGTCACCTCGGTTTTCGGGACTGCGCCCAGGCTCACGATCTACGAAATCTGGCTGGCGGCGGAAAAGATGCTGCTGATGACGCTGGTGGCCTACATGCTCGCCACCACGCGCGAACGGCTCGATCAGCTGATCCTCGTCTGCGTCCTCTCGATCGCCTTCTTCGGCATAAAGGGCGGCCTGTTCTCGCTGTTGACCGGCGGCTCCTTCCAGGTTCTGGGGCCGGCCGATTCTCAGATCGGCGACAACAACCATTTGGGCGTCGCCCTGACGATGGTCCTGCCGCTGCTCTTCTATCTGTGGGAGCGCTACCGCCACGTCTACCCGAGCTTCAAATGGCCGATGCTGGCGCTGATCGGGCTGACGTTTCTCGGCGACGTCTTCACCTATTCGCGCGGCGCCCTGCTGGCGATGTCGGCGATGGGAGCGATGCTGTGGCTGCGCTCCCGCATGAAATTCTGGATGACGATATTGATGCTGGCCGCCGGCCTCACGGTGTTCAGCTTCGCGCCGGCGAAATGGTTCGATCGGATGTCGACGATCGAGACCTATCAGCAGGATGAGTCGGCCGAAAGCCGGCTCTATCTGTGGCAGCTTTCCTGGGCCATGGCGTTGAAGCACCCGATCACCGGCGGCGGGTTCCATTGGTCTTACGACCCGGCCTCGGCGAACCGGGAGCTCGCCGACAGCGGCCTGCTTCGGCTGAGCAAGCCGCGCGCCCCGCACAGCATCTGGTTCCAGATGCTCGGCGAGCACGGCTTTGTCGGATTGGCGATCTTCATCGCCATCCTGGTCAGCGCCGCCACGGATGCGCAGTGGCTGGTTCGGCGGTCGAAGAGCAGCCCGGATCTGCTGTGGGCGAACAATCTCGGGCGGATGCTGCAGGTGTCGCTGGTCGGGTTTTGCGTCGGCGGCACCTTCGTGACCCTGGCGATGTATGACGGGTTCTTCGCCGTGGTGCTGATCGCCGCGGCGGCGCGCCGGGTGGTCGCCGCCGAGCTTGCGACCAGCAAGGCCGCGGTCGGCAAGGGAGTGATCGAGGTCGCCCGGCCGAACGGCGCGCTGAGCCCGTGGCCGACCATATGAGGCGCCGTCGGCCGCGGGCGGAGAGTGACAGCCGAGCCGCCCGGCCGTCGCCCTTGGCTCGGGATGGCGTGACGGCTGCCGCCCCCGTCCTCGCCTGAAGCCGGCGCCAGCCGGGAGCGGGACGCGGATATGGGCGATCAGACGCAGCGCGGCGAGACGGCGGCGCGATCGACGCTCGGCGCCGGGCGCGGCTGGGACGCCGTCCTCGGCGTGCTCTTCCTGGCGCTCGCCTCGGCGGCGTCCACGCTCTACACGCTCGAACGGGTCAAGAACGCCGCCGTCATCGCCTACGATGAGAGGCGGCCGTTCGGCCTGTCGAGCCTCTGGGCGTCGCTGGGGCCGGTCGATGCGGCGCTCGCCCTCCTGAGCGCGGCGGCGCTCTTATTGCTGATCCGGCTCGAACGCCGGCGCCGCGCGCTTTCCGGCTTCCTGCTCGCGGCGACGCCCGGCCAGGCTTTCGCGCTGCTGACGATCGTCGTCGCCTGGCTTGGCCAGGCCTACCTGTTCCCGGGCCTCCTTCTCGGCGGCGACACCGGCTCGCACATCGCCCGCTTTCTCGAGGTGCGCGAAGGCCTCCTCGCCGGCGGCTTGCCGCAATGGACCAATTTCGACTATCTCGGCAGCCCGCTTCTCGGCTTTACCGGCCCGCTCCTCTACGTCGTCGGCGGCTCCCTCGACGTTCTCGTGCGCGACCCGGTCGCCACCGCGAAGATCCTGCTCTTTGCCGCTCATCTCGCCGCGGGCTGGGTTTTCTACGCGCTGCTGCTGCGGCTCGGCGTCGGCAGGGTTGCGGCGATGCTGGCGGCGATCGGCTTTGCCGGGTCGTTCGCCATCCTGCACCTCTTTCTCTATCTCGGCGTCTTCCCCCAGGCCTTTACGATCGTTTTCCTGGTATCGGCGTTCTACGCCGCCGAAGGGATCATGCGCCGGGTCGGCGCGCTGTGGCGCGATTGGCTGATCTTCGCGCTCTCCGTCGGCGCCCTGATCCTCAACCATCAGCCGCACGCCCTGTTCGCAGGCCTCTATCTCGGGTTGTTCGGAGCCGCGAGCCTGGCGCTCGGCCGTTGGGACCGGCGCCGGCTGTGGGCGCTCGCGAGCGCCGGGATCATCGGCGTCGGCATAGCACTGGTCGCCGTCGCGCCGATCATCGTCGAAGCCGATTGGGTGATGATCGAGCCCGGCTCCGGCTTTTTTCGATTTCACCTGCCGACATGGCGGCGGCTCTCGCAACTCGTCGTCTGGCGCAGCTGGCGCACGACTTGGGGGATCGATTATTGGGCCTATCTGGGGATCGTGCTGACCGGGCTGGCGATCGTCGGCGGCGTGTCGGCGTGGCGCGGCCGGCTGGGGCCGGATCGCCGGCGTTTGGCATGGGCGGTCGCCCCGGGGCTGGCGCTCGGCTTTTTTCTCTACACGCCGGTTGTCCGCGACATCATCTTCATCCTGTTCTTCACCGCCATCCTCGCCGCCCTTGGGCTCGAATGGCTGGCGCTGCGCGCGCGCCGGGGATCGCGCCTGCCGCTCGCCGTGGCGATCGCCCTGATCCTCGATGTGGCCAGCACCTCGGTGCAGCCGGTGGCGCGCAGCGACAAGGGGTTTCTGGTCGAGGCCGGCCGCTATCTCGCGCGGGTCGCCCCCGAGGAGCGGTTCGCCGAAATCGATTTGGCGCGGGACGGCTCGTTCGAGCCCGATATCGGGCCCGGGGCGGGGCCGCTCAGCGCCTACGCCATGGCGCAACGCGTCGCCGGCCATCACAACATGGCGGCGACCCGCGTCCATAACTACGCCGAGACCATCGTCGAGATGGCCGCGCAGGACCTCCGTCGTGACGGGCGGGTCGGCGCGTCGGCGCTGGCGCTGCTGCGCCTGCTCAACGTCACTCGCATCATCTGCTTCACGCCGTCGTCGGCCGGTTGCCCCGACCGCTTCGTCCAGGCCAGCGAGGAGGGGCCGCTCGGGCGGGTCATCCATATCGCCGACGCCAGCCCCGTCCTCTTCAGCCGCCGCCTCGTCGCCCTGGCCCCGCGCGCGGGGCTCGACAAGCCCATGCTCTGGGCCGAGGCCTTCAAAGGCTCCCCGCCGGCGCAGGTGGCGGGCATCGAGGACTTCCTCAATCGCTATCTGAGCGACGCCGGCATCGACTGGGCGTCCCGCCTGGCGGCGGCCCTACCGGTCCGCGACATCGCGGCCGAAGGCTCGCCGCCGGCCGCGGGCGGCGCCTGGCGGGCGACGCTCGACCGCTACCAGGTCTCGCTCCAGGACGTGAAGATGCGGGTCACGGCGAGCGGCCGCGGCTATGCGCAGCTGTCGCATCCCTGGTACCCGGGCAATCAGGTGCGGATCAACGGGGTCGTCGCAGCGCCGCTCCGCGGGGCGTTGAACCTGATCGTTGTGCCGATCGAGGCTGGTGTCAGCGACATCGACATCTCGCCGGTCACGACGCCGGTGCGGTATTATTCGGCGATAATATCGGTGGCGATGTTGGTTGTCGCCGGCCTCTGCGCGGCTCTGCTCGCCATCGCCGAGCGCCGTCGTCGACGGCGGGACTTGGCGTAATCGTGGTCAAAGCTTGGGAACATATGACATGTTGCGTTGGGGTTCGGCCTTTCTTTTCTTGCTGTCGGCGTTGTTCCTGGGCGCTCCTGATGCGCCGGTCGCCGCCGCCAAAGCGCAATCCGCCGCCAATGAGATCGTCATCGCCAACCGCAGCGGGGTCGCGCGGTCCGGCTACCCGCTGCAATTCGGCCGGCCGTTTCTGCCCGGCGCGATCCCCAACCAGCCGCAGGCGCTGTTGAACGGCGTGGCGCAGCCGACCCAGGCCGATGTCAAGAACCGCTGGCCGGACGGCTCGGTCAAGTTCGCGGTGATCGCCGTCGTCGTCCCGACCATCCCCGCCGGCGGCTCGCTGACCCTGACCTTCCACAACCGGCCGAGCCGCCGACAACACCCCGCTCACCGCCGCGCAAATGCTCGATCCCGGCTATGCCTTCGATGCGGTGCTGGCGCTCAAGAGCGCGCCGGGCGGCGCCACCGAGACCGTGTCGGCGCGGCAGATGCTGCAGAACGGCGACTACAAGCTGTGGACCTCGGGGCCGGTGGCGCAGACGATCGATCCTCGGCGACGATTCGGCCGGGCGCAAATACGACATCGGCTTTGGCGACGGCCATCGCCCGCTGCGGCCGCGCTTTTATGCGACGTTCTGGCCCGCTGCCCATCATGTCGCGATCCGCGTCGTGGTCGAGAACGGGCTGACGACCGAGCTCGAGGACGTGGCCTACACGGCGTCGGTCAAGGCGGGCGCGGCGAGCTGGTCCGCGGATCTCGCCGGCGCTCAGGCGACGCATCCCAAGCGGCACTGGGCGCATGACGAGCTGGACCAAGGTTTTCTGGCTCAACGGCGCGCCGGAGCCGCGGGTCGATATCGACTACAACCTCGCCTATCTGGCCGCGACACGGTTCATCCCCAATTTCGACACGAGGATCAAAATCCCCGAGACGGCGATCGCCGCATATGACCGGCTGTGGACCGGCAAGCCGCACGACATCTATGACGGGGCGTGGGATGGCGGGGTGTGGCAGAGCGCGATGGCGACGGCCGGCGGGCGGATGGAGATCGGCCCGTACCCGGCCTGGAACGTCGCCTGGCTCTACACCGGCGACTGGCGGCTGCGGCAGATGTCGCTCGGGATGGCCGACCTTGCCGGCGCCTTCCCGGCCAATCTGCGCGAGGCCGCCGCCGGCAAGCGGCTGTCGCGGTATGACGCGGCCGGGTCGTCGACCGGCCTCGGCCATGTCATCGCCCCGACCGACCGCCTCGGGATCAGCGCCTTCACGCAGGCGCTGCTCTTCGGCAGCGGCGCCTCCGGCCCGACGGTCGTCGGGCCGATCAACCAGCACCAGCCGTGGAGCTACAACACCGCCCACGAGCCGGCGCCCTTCTACATCCCGTATTTGATGACCGGCGACCCCTGGTATCTGAACGAGATGTACATGTGGGCCGGCTACGATGTCGTCACGCCGGCGGGCGGCACCGGCAACAGCAGCACGCGCGGCCCGACCGGGGCCGAGGGCGCGATCTACGGGGAGACCCGCGCCTTCGGCTGGGAATTGCGCAGCCGCGCCGACACCGCCTTCATCGCCCCCGATACGGACCCCGAGAAGGCCTATTTCACCTATATGACCAACGACGCGCTGGCCCGGTGGGAAGGCAACGCCGGGATCGCCGGCGCCGCCTACCAGACCGCGCCGCCCGTTCCCAACAGCACGCTCAACATGTGGCAGTGGGGCCAGGTGACCGGCAACCACCAGAGCGGCCACCCGATCCCCGGCAACCCGGTCGCCGGCAAGGTCGGGCCCTTGCACATGTGGCCGGCCGGGGACGGCAGCACGCGCAACGAAGGGACGCCGGCCGGCCTCTTCACCGCCGATGTAAAATACTCGATGCAGCCCTGGATGCAGAACTACTTCACCTTCGGGGTGGCGCGGGCGAGGGAGCTCGGCTTCGCCGCCGGGCCGCTGTTCAGCTTCAACGCGGTCTTCAACATGGGCGTGACGCTCGACAGCGGCCTGCCGATCATGAACGGGATCATCGACATGCCGGCGGTCAGCCGGGCGACCGGGGACTGGTACAAGGATTGGCCCGCCGTCGCCGCGGCGATCCAGCCCGAATATGCGACCGGGAAGGGCTCCACCGTTTACGCGGGCGGCCTGCCGAAATATTTCCGCGACCAAGGCTATTCAGAAAGCTATGCCGCGGCGGCGCGGGCGATCGCCGCGCTGGCCTACGGCGAGCCGCGTGGACATCAGAATTGGGCATGGCTTTTGGAGCACGACCCCGGCATCACCGGCGCCGGGGCGCTGACCCCGGACCCGCGCTGGGCGCTCGTCCCGCGCGCCGACAACCACACGCTGCCGGCGATCCCGATCAACTGATTCAGGCTGGAAGAGCGATAAACACGATAGCGATGTATGAACAGCACCACCGAATATCGTCATGGCCGGGCTTGACCCGGCCATCTCCGGGCCGCTCCGAGGCTCTGAAACGGCATGAGATGCCCGTGTCAAGCACGGGCATGACGGGTATAGTTAGTTTAATAATTGCACAACTTGTGCATCCAACAGACAGCCATAGGTTGCCTCATGATTTTGCCGGACAGCCCCGCGCCCTGCGGAACGCAGGATGACCCGTTGCGATCAGGCCTCATTTCAATTCGGGGATCAGGCGGATTAATGGCGATCGTGTCGAAGCCTCCCGGTCCCACGGCGAACGACGGCTTCCCGGTCGGGGAAGCCGAGGCTGCCGGCGCCATGGCTTGGGGCGCGTCGCGGTCGGCGTCTGGCGACCCGAGCGGCCCGGCGGCCGGGGTCTTGCCTGGCTTGCCGCCGCCGCCCGGCCGCCGATGCGGACGCCTCAAGGTGCTCCTCGTTTCCCACTGGTTCCCGCCGCTCAATATGATCGGCGCGGTGCGCGTCGGGAAGTTCGCGAAATATCTCCACGAGGCCGGCCACGACGTGCGCGTCATCGCCGGACGGGTCTCGGGAGATCATTCGCTGGCCCTCGAAATCCCGGAGGACCGTGTCGCCTATGTCGAAGGAAACCGCCCCGGTCAGGCGTTTCGCGCGCTGATCAGGCTGGCGCGCCGCTGGCGGAGCCGCTCCGGCGGCAGTGTCGCGGCCGAGGCCGCGGCCGAGGCGCCGCACCGGGCGCCGACCGGTCTGGCGGCGGCCTTGACCCGACACTATCGCGCGCTGATGCAGATCCCCGATCGCCGCTCGGGATGGATCGCTCCGGCGACGGTAGCCGGATACGGCATTGTCCGGGACTGGCGGCCGGACATCGTGGTCGCCAGCGCGCCGCCCAACTCCTCGCTGATCGTCGCCCGCCGCCTCGCCCGGGTCTGCGGCGCGCCCTGGGTCGCCGAGATGCGCGATCTCTGGGTCGACAATCCCTATTACGAGGAGCCGCGATGGCGCCGCTGGATCGACCTCTTGCTCGAGCATCAGGTGCTGCGCAGCGCCGCCGGGCTCGTCACCGTCAGCCACGACTGGGCCGCGACCTTGGGCCGCCGCCACCGGCAACCGATCGCGTGCGTTTTCAACGGCTTTGTCGAGGCGGATTTCCCGGACGGGGTCACCGGCCCGCAACCGGGGGATGTCGTCTCGATCGCCTACACCGGCAACATCTACCCCGGCTTTCGCGATCCGACCCCATTGTTCCAGGCGGTCGCCATGCTCGGCCCGGCGCGCGAGCATGTGGCGATCCATTTCTACGGACCGGCGCCGGGGGAAGTTCAGCCGCTGGCGGCGGCGGCCGGCGTCGAGGACCGGACCGTCGTCCATGACCGCGTGTCGTATCGAGCGTCGTTGGCGGTGCAGGCCGCGGCCGATGCGCTGCTGCTGCTGCAGTGGAACGACGCGAGGGACGCCGGCAACATCCCGGCCAAGTTCTTCGAATATCTGGGCGCCCGGCGGCCGATCCTGATGCTCGGCTACGAGCGCGGGGATCTGGCCGGGATGATCCGAGAGCGGGGCGCCGGTCTGGTCGCCAACGACCCCTCCCTGATCGCCGTTCAGCTGCGGGAGTGGATCGGGCAACGCCGGGCCGGGATACCCCCGATCGATCCGAGCGCTCGGAAGGGGTTGACCCGCGCCGAGCAAAATCGGCGGCTGGAGCGGTTTCTGGCCGAAATCCTGCGAGGCGGCCATGATGGCGCGGCGCAGGCGGGACCGGATGGTCCTGGCCGAGAGCGCGTGGTCTGAACCGGCGTGGACAGCCCGAAGCGTTGCGGCCCGGATGGGGCCGATGCAGCCCCAGAGGCGATGGAAGACGCAGCCTCGCTGAGACGCAGCGTCTTGCGAGCGGTCGGCTGGTCGACCGGGCTGCGGCTCGTCGGGCAAATGGCCAACTGGGCGATGACCCTGGCGACGGTGCGCTTTCTGCACCCGCAGGATTACGGGCTGATGGCCGTCACGGCGGCGATCTACGGCTTCCTGCAATCGCTGAGCTATGTCGGCTTCGCGGACGCCATCGTGCAGAACCGGCGCATCGGCGAGGACACGCTGCGCAACGTGTTCGGGCTGATTTTGCTGGTCAACGCGGCCTGTCTCATTCTGCTGTGCGCGCTCGCCTATCCGGCGGCATGGTTTTACGGCGAGCCGCGTCTTGTCCCCCTGCTGCAGGCGGCGAGCCTGACGTTTATCGCGATCGCCGCGCAGGCGATTCCTCGCGCCATGCTGGAGAAAAAGCTCGACCTGAGGACCGTATCGCGGATCGAACTGGTGACGAATATCATAGGAGGCGCCTCGGTCCTCGCTCTCGCCTGGGGCGGAGCGGGGGTCTGGTCGCTGCTGCTGGGGATGCTGCTCACCGCCTTCCTGCGATCAGCCGGGTTCTGCGCCGCCGCTCCGTACTTTCCGCGCCCGCGCTTCTCGGTGCGAAATCTATCCGACATACTGCGCTTTGGCGGCTTGCGCACGGCGGAAAACGTTCTTTGGTTCTTTTACGCCAATATCGACATCTTCATCATCGGCAAGCTGCTTGGCTCGGATATCCTCGGCATCTATTCGGTCAGCCGTAACGTCGCCGCGCTGCCGGTCGAAAAATTCGCAATCGTGGTGCGGCCCGCCGCCTTTCCGGCCTTTGCCCGGGTCCAGCACGATCGCCTCGAGGCGTTGGGATATCTGCAGAAGGCGATGCGCATCCTCGCCTTCCTGTCCTTCCCGGTATTTTTCGGGATCGCGGCCACATCGCCCCAGATCGTCGGCGTCGTGCTCGGGCCGAAATGGTCGCAGGCGACAACCCCGCTCGCGATCCTGGCGATCGCGATGGCGCTGCGCCCGATCGGCCTGCTGGTCACACCCTTCCTGATCGGCATCGGCGAAATCGTCGCCAGCTTCAAGAACACGCTGTTCGCGGCGATCCTTTATCCTGTCGCGTTCATCGTCGGCAGCCATTGGGGGCTGCTCGGCGTCTGCGCGGCCTGGCTTGTCGCCTATCCGGTGCAGCTCTTTGTCCTGTTTCGCCGGACCGCGATCGTCACGCGGACATCGATCCGGGCTCTTGTGGAGCCGCTGCTCCCGCCGCTTGTCGGCGCGCTGTTGATGTATGCCTCGGTGCGGCTCCTCGATGCTGCGCTGCCCGCCGGCGCCGGGGCGTGGAGCAGCCTCGGCTGGCTGATCGCCGGCGGCGTCTTGACCTATTTTGCCTATGCGGCGCTGTTTCTGCGCCCGCGGATTGCCGAGATGGCGGGCCTGGTCCGGCGCTGAGCAGATCGCGTCAGCGGCGTCGGCCGACAAAGACAAACCACCCGCCATACCAGGAAAACCGTTTTACCCCGAGGATGCCGAGGAGGCGCCTGGGCTGGTTGCGCGCCCAGCGAACCCGCCGGAAATATTCGCTCCAGGTCAGGTTGGCGCTGGCCGAGGCGGCGACCCGGTCGATGCGGCTGATGTCGACGAGCCCGCCATAGCGCTGCGCCACCTCCGCCTCCGACCGGAAAAACCGGACGTGGCTTTCATAGTCGAAGTTCGGCACCGAGCAGATTACGACGGCGCCGCTGCGCCACTGCTCGATCGCGGCCAGATCGCCCTCGATATGCTCCAGGACCTCGCAGCAGACGATGGCGTCGTAGGGGTCGGGATAGGCGGCCGGGTCGGTTGCGTCGCCGACGCCGAACCGGCCCTGCGGGTTGCGCTGCTCGGCCTTGGCGATGGCGGCGGGGCTGAAATCGAAGCCGCGGTAGCGCAGCCCCTGCGCGATCAGCATCCCGGCGAGGGTCCCGCTGCCGCACCCGACTTCGAGCACGTCCCGCGCGCCCGCCTGCCCGATCAGCTCGACGACCTTTCGATAGAGCGGGTAATAGGGGCTGGTCAGCGGCCTGTCGTAGGCCCGGTCGCCGGTCAGGTAGAGCTCGTCGTAATATTCGGCGCCCAGTTGCTTGTTCAGCACGTTCCGATCCTTGCCTGTCGAACGGGAAAAGCGCGTAAAGCCGCAATTTTAAGATAATGCAGCATACCCGATCCCGGCCGTTTCGTCCACGCGGCAGCGCCCGAGCCGGGGCCGCCCGATCCATTTCGCATTCGTCGGCGGCATGATCAGGATAACCCATCGAGTTTGATTAATAACCGAAGCGATAGCCGAACCCAATCAAATCTCCGTTAACCCTTATATTCGACAAACGAGCGGCCGGTCGGGGACGCCGCGCAAGAATTATCCGAATGCACAACGGAGAATTAAAACATGCCCCGATATGCCGCTTTCTTGCTTGCCGCGTTCTTCGCCTTGCTCTCGGGCGCCTCGAATGGGCCGATCGCCGCCACGCTCGCGTCCCCCGGCCAGCGCGTCGGCGCGGCCGCGGCGCAAGCCGCGCCCGTCAATGCGATCACTATCGCCAACCGCAGCGGGGTGGCGCAGACCAGCTACCCGCTGCAGTTCGGCCGGCCGTTTCTGCCCGGGGCGATCCCCGACCAGCCGCAGGCGCTGTTGAACGGCGTGGCGCAGCCGACCCAGGCCGATGTCAAGAACCGCTGGCCGGACGGCTCGGTCAAGTTCGCGGTGATCGCCGTCGTCGTCCCGACCATCCCCGCCGGCGGCTCGCTGAGCCTGACCTTCCGCGACCAGCCGAGCGCCAACAACACCCCGCTCACCGCCGCGCAAATGCTCGATCCGCGCTACGCCTTCAATGCGGTGATCATGCTCAAGAGCGCGGCTGCCGGCGTCACCAAGACGGCGTCGGCGCGGCAGATGCTGCAGAACGGCGACTACAAGCTGTGGACCTCGGGGCCGGTGGCGCAGACCATCATCCTCGGCGACGACGCCGCCAGCCGCAAATACGACATCGGCTTTGACGCCTACCGGCCGTTCCGGCCGCGCTTCTACGCCACATTCTGGCCCGCGACCTACCAGGTGATGGTGCGCTATGTGGGGGAGAACGGGAATACGCGCGAGCTCGAGGATCTTTCCTATGATCTCTCGCTGATGGTCGGCGGCTTCAAGGGGTACGCCAAGACCGGCGTCGCCCACTACGCCATGTCCGACTGGACCAAGGTGTTCTGGCTGGGCCCCAAGGCGCCGGACCCGCGGATCGACATCGACTACAATCTCGCCTATCTGGTTTCGACGCGGTTCGTCCCGAGCTTCGATACGAGCCTCGTCATTCCCGACAGCGCGGTCGCGGCTTACGACGCGCTGTGGCTCGGCAAGCCGCACGACATCTATGACGGGGCGTGGGATGGCGGCCAATGGCAGAGCGCGATGGCGACGGCCGGCGGCCGGTTGGAGATCGGCCCGTACCCGGCCTGGAATGTCGCCTGGCTCTACACCGGCGACTGGCGGCTGCGGCGGATGTCGCTCGGGATGGCCGACCTCGCCGGCGCCTTCCCGGCCAATCTGCGCGAGGCCGCCGCCGGCAAGCGGCTGTCGCGGTATGACGCGGCCGGGTCGTCGACCGGCCTCGGCCGTGTCATCGCCCCGACCGACCGCCTCGGGATCAGCGCCTTCACCTTTTCGCTGCTGCTCGGCTGCGGCGCGTCGTGCCCGACGGTCGTCGGGCCGCTCAACCTGCACCAGCCGTGGAGCTACAATACCGCCCACGAGCCGGCCCCGTTCTACATCCCGTATTTGATGACCGGCGACCCCTGGTACCTGAACGAGATGTACATGTGGGCCGGCTTCGATGTCGTCACCCCGGCGGGCGGCACCGGCAACAGCAGCACGCGCGGCCCGACCGGGGCCGAGGGCGCGATCTACGGAGAGACCCGCGCCTTCGGCTGGGAATTGCGCAGCCGCGCCGACACCGCCTTCATCGCCCCCGACGCCGACCCCGAGAAGGCCTATTTCACCTATATGACCAACGACGCGCTGGCCCGGTGGGAAGGCAACGCCGGGATCGCCGGCACCGCCTACCAGACCGCGCCGCCGGTGCCGCACAGCACGCTCAACATGTGGCAGTGGGGCCAGGTGACCGGCAACCACCAGGCCGGCTACCCGATCCCCGGCAACCCGGTCGCCGGCAAGGTCGGGCCCTTGCACATGTGGCCGGTCGGGGACGGCAGCACGCGCAACGAAGGGACGCCGGCCGGCCTGTTCGGCGTCGATGTCCAATACTCGATGCAGCCCTGGATGCAGAACTACTTCACCTTCGGGGTGGCGCGGGCGAGGGAGCTCGGCTTCGCCGCCGGGCCGCTGTTCAGCTTCAACGCCGTCTTCGACATCGGGGTCACGCTCGACAGCGGCCTGCCGATCATGAACGGGCTGATCGACATGCCGGCGGTCAGCAAGGCGGCCGCGAATTGGTACACGAATTGGCCCTCCGTCGCCGCGGCGCTTTGGCCCGGCTACCGCAGCGGCTCGAGCACCACGGTCTTTCCGGGCGGCCTGCCGGGCTACTACGCCAGCCAGGGATATTCGGAAAGCTACGAGGCGGCGGCGCGCGGGATCGCCGCGCTGGCCTACGACGAGCCGCGCGGCGCGGCGAATTGGGCGTGGCACCAGGCGAACAACCCCGGCATCACCAACGCCGGGGCGATGACCCCGGACCCGCGCTGGGCGCTCGTCCCGCGCACCGACGCGAACGTGCTGCCGCCGATCCCGCCGAGCTGAGAGCGGTCGCCGCAGAGGGTCCGGGCGGGGGCGATCCCGCCCGGACCCTTGTCATCCGCGCCGCGACGGCGGCGGCGGACGATCAGGCCCATCGCCGCCAGGCCGCCGCACAGCAGCGTGAGGGATGCCGGCTCGGGAATCGCCGGCGGCGCCTCCTCGTCGCTGATGCCGATATACTCGTTATCCTCAGGGAAGGGGACGCCGGCGGGCTGATAGTCAAAGGTGCTGACGCCGCCGGAAACGGTTTCGGTCGGGCCGAACACAGCATTTTGCGAGCCGATGTTGTCGGGGAACGGCACGTCCGCCAGGGCGGTGTCGTCGGGGCCGGCGAGCGAGTAGTAGATCATCCGAACGCCGTCGCCGGCCGGATCGCCCGAGATGTCGCCGGCGGCGTCGGTAAAGCGAAGCCAGTCGCTGGTCCCGCCGCCCTCGGAAGGCGGGTCGAATATCTCGACATCGCCGGTGGCGACGGATTCCGGCAGCAGGTAGGTCAGCGCGAGGCAGGTCGGGCAGCCGCTCGCCGGATCGGCCAGCAGCGAGCCGAAGAGGGGGGTCGGGGGGCCGTCGTTGATGGTGATGACCGCGTTCCCGTTCTCGTCGAACAGCAGCAGAAACGCGCCGACAGGATTTGTGGCCGACGATCCGGGAGCCGGCCCCAGCTGCCGCAGCTCGGCAGAAGCGCCGGCGGTGGCGGCCAGGCTGCCGGCGAGGCCGATCGACAGCAAGAATATCAGCGCCTGCACCATGTCTGCTCCGTTTGCGGTCGGTGATTCAGATGTCCTATGCAAACCACGTGCCGTGTTGAACGCTCGTTATTTCAGAACCTTACCGGTGCGATCGCTTCGGGGTGTAAAGTCCGCCGACGCCAACATCGTCGCCGGAGCGGGCTCGCCCGCGGCCCCGCTTCGGTCTTCGCATTGATCTGCATAGGTTTTTCGCGGCGCGGCGCGGCGCCTCATCGCCCTCTTCAGCCGCGCCGGGCCGCGCCCGACGATGTGTAAAATCCGCCGACAGTAAGGCTGCCCCCAGAGACGCGACCGCGGTTGCTTTATGCCCCGGTCGCGGTCCTCATCGCTTGCCGGCATGGCGTAATGGTTGAGCATGGTCGGCGATATTACCCTTTTTTTATCACACGGCGTCTGACGATTCTGGCCTACTTCGGCGAATTCCGGTCAAAATCCAGGGATTCGCAAACGATGCTCCGTCACGTTCCGGTCTTGCTCGCCCTGCTGCTCACATTGCTTTCCGGCGTTCCGCAAGCGCCGATCGCCGCCGCGCTCGATCCCGCCGGCTGGCGCATCGCCGCGGCCAGGGCGCAAGCCGCGCCCGCCAATTCGATCACCATCACCAACCGCAGCGGGGTCGCGCAGACCGGCTACCCGTTGCAATTCGGCCGGCCGTTTCTGCCCGGCGCGATCCCCGACCAGCCGCAGGCGCTGTTGAACGGCGTGGCGCAGCCGACCCAGGCCGATGTCAAGAACCGCTGGCCGGACGGCTCGGTCAAGTTCGCGGTGATCGCCGTCGTCGTCCCGACCCTCCCCGCCGGCGGCTCGCTGAGCCTGACCTTCCGCGACCAACGAGCGGTCAGCGCTCCTCTCACCACCGCGCAGATGCTCGCTTCGATGTATAATTTCGTAGCGTTTGTGAACTTCAAGAGCCCGACGACCGGCGTCACCCAGACCGCGTCGGCGAGGCAGATGCTGCAGAACGGCGACTACAAGCTGTGGACCTCGGGGCCGGTGGCGCAGACGATCATCCTCGGCGACGATTCGGCCGGCCGCAAATACGACATCGGCTTTGGCGACGGCCATCGCCCGCTGCGGCCGCGCTTTTATGCGACGTTCTGGCCCGCCACGCATCAGGTCGCGATCCGCGTCGCGGTCGAGAACGGGCTGACGACCGAGCTCGAGGACGTGGCCTACACGGCGTCGGTCAAGGCGGGTCCGACTGCTCCCGGGGGGACGCCCGGGGCGGGGAGCTACTCGGTCAACCTGACCGGCGCGCAGGCATCGACCCCCCGGCTGCACTGGGCCATGACGAGCTGGACCAAGGTCTTCTGGCTCAACGGCGCGCCGGACCCGCGGGTCGACATCGACTACAACCTCGCCTACCTGGTTTCGACGCGGTTCATCCCGAGCTTCGATACGGGCCTCGTGATCCCCGACAGCGCGGTCGCGGCTTACGACGCGCTGTGGATCGGCAGCCCGCACGACATCTATGACGGGGCGTGGGATGGCGGCCAATGGCAGAATGCGATGGCGACGGCCGGCGGGCGGATGGAGATCGGCCCGTACCCGGCCTGGAATGTCGCCTGGCTCTACACCGGCGACTGGCGGCTGCGGCGGATGTCGCTCGGGATGGCCGACCTCGCCGGCGCCTTCCCGGCCAATCTGCGCGAGGCCGCCGCCGGCAAGCGGCTGTCGCGGTATGACGCGGCCGGGTCGTCGAGCGGCCTCGGCCATGTCGTCGCCCCGACCGACCGGCTCGCGATCAGCGCCTTCACGACTTCGCTGCTGCTCGATTGCGGCGCGTCGTGCCCGGTGGTCGTCGGGCCGATAAACCCCAACCCGCCCTGGAGCTACAACACCGCGCACGAGCCGGCGCCGTTCTACATCCCGTATTTGATGACCGGCGACCCCTGGTACCTGAACGAGATGTACATGTGGGCCGGCTTTGACGTCATCGCTCCGGGGGGAGGCACCGGCAACAACAGCACGCGCGGCCCGACCGGGGCCGAGGGCGCGATCTACGGGGAAACCCGCGCTCTTGGCTGGGAGCTGCGCAGCCGCGCCGACACCGCCTTCATCGCCCCCGACGCCGACCCCGAGAAGGCCTATTTCACCTATATGACCAACGACGCGCTGGCCCGGTGGGAAGGCAACGCCGGGATCACCGGCACCGCCTACCAGACCGCGCCGCCCGTTCCCAACAGCACGCTCAACATGTGGCAGTGGGGCCGGCTGACCGGCAACCACCAGAGCGGCTACCCGATCCCCGGCGACCCGGTCGCCGGCAAGGTCGGGCCCTTGCACATGTGGCCGGCCGGGGACGGGAGCACGACCAATGAGGGGACGCCGGCCGGCCTCTTCACCACCGATGTCGAGGCCTCGATGCAGCCGTGGATGCAGAACTACTTCACCTTCGGGGTGGCGCGGGCGAGGGAGCTCGGCTTCGCCGCCGGGCCGCTGTTCAGCTTCAACGCGGTCTTCAACATGGGCGTGACGCTCGACAGCGGCCTGCCGATCATGAACGGGCTGATCGACATGCCGGCGGTCAGCAAGGCGACCGGGGATTGGTACAAGAATTGGCCTGCCGTCGCCGCGGCGCTTTGGCCCGGCTACCGCAACGGCTCGAGCACGACGGTCTTTCCGGGCGGCCTGCCGGGCTACTACGCCAGCCAGGGATATTCGGAAAGCTACGAGGCGGCGGCGCACGCGGTCGCGGCCCTCGCCTTGGGCGAGCCGCGCGGCGATCGCAACTGGGCCTGGCACAAGGCGAACGATCCCGGCATCACCAACAATGCGCCGTACTCGCCGGACCCGCGCTGGGCGTTTGTCCCGCGCACCGACGCGAACGTGCTGCCGGCGATCCCGCCGAACTGAGGGGGCGCCGCAGAGGCCGCGGGCGGGGGCGGGGCGGCCCCGCCCGAGCCTTTGTCATCCGCGCCTCACGCCGTGCCAGCCGCCCTCCGTCGCGCGGACCGCCGGATCCAGAGCGCCGCGGCGATCAGCAGGCCGAAGGCGAGGGGGCCATGCGGGCTCGCGTGGCTGGTCCGCAATTCCCAGCCGAACGCCAGCAGCAGGATCAGGGCCGGCCACGGCGCACGCCGCGTCAGCAGCAAGGCCGACGCGGCGAAGAAGGCGGCGGCCAGCACGGCCCACGAGCCCGTCTCGCTGATCGCCGAGCCGACCCCGCCGACCCAGGGATCGACCCAATTCCGGTCGAGGACGAGCGCCACGCCGCCGACCTCTTCCGGCGTCAGCCGCCCGCTCGCCGCCAGGGCCTGGGTGTTGAGCAGCAATCGCGCCAGACCCGCGCCGCCGATCGAATTGAGCGCGGTGTAATAGATCAGGAACACCAGCGTGGCGGCGCGCGACAGCCAGGCCGCGGCGGCGGCGGCACGACCGTCGGCGTCGCCGACCTCGCCGACGAGCAGCCACAGCCCGACCGAGACGAGGCCGATCAGCGGCGTCTGGATCATATGCAGCGCGAACCACCAATCCGGCCCGGGATAGGCGAGGGCGAGGTGGCGCGGCTCGAAGGGCTGCGGCTTCGAGAGGTACTGATACATGCCCGGATCGGCGGTGAAGTGGGCCGGGTGGAAGAGCTCGATCGCGATCAGCACGGCCGGGGCCGCGACCAGACCCGCCCACCACAAAAATTTCGCCACGCCTTGGTCCGACATTGCGCCTCCTGCGCGAGCCCTTTTGTCGCCGGGCGGGATCGATTAATCTCCGCGCGGGATCGCCCGATGCCTGCGCCCGCGCCCCCTCGCGCCCCGGCCGCTTTATGAAGGATACCGACATGCCCGGCTTTGAACATCATGGGGCCCACATTTATTACGAGGAGTTCGGCCGCGGCTTCCCGATCCTGACCTTCGCGCCCGCCGGCCTGCAATCGGTGATCGAGGTCTGGAGCCAGGCCTCGGCGCCGATCAACCCAACGACCGAATTCGCCGACGGCTTTCGCGTCATCGCATTGGATCAGCGCAACGCCGGCGGCCGGTCCCGCGCCCCGATCACCGCGCAGGACGGCTGGGATTCATATACCGCCGACCACCTCGCGCTCCTCGACCACCTGCGCATCGACCGTTGCCATCTCTACGGCCAGTGCATCGGCGGCTCGTTCATCCTGAACCTGATCAAGGCGCAGCCCGAGCGTGTCGCGGCCGCCGTGCTGGCGCAGCCGATCGGCCGGGTCGGCGCGATGGCGCCCGGACGCCCGGCCCGGTTCGACGGCTGGGCGCAAACGCTGAGCGACCACCCGGAGGCGACCGCGCCGGTGCTGGACGCGTTCTGCCGCAACCTCTACGCCCCCGGCTTCGTCTATTGCGTCGACCGCGCCTTTGTGGCGACGGTCCGCGCGCCCTGCATGGTGCTGGCCGGCAACGACGAGGCGCACCCCTACCCGATTTCCGAGGAGCTCTCGAAGCTGCTGCCGAATTGCGAGTTTATCCCGGAGTGGAAAACCGGCGCGGCGCTCGACGCGGCGCGGGCGCGCGTCAAGGAGTTCCTGGCGAAGCATACGCCGCATCGCGCCTAGCCCGGCGGCGGGCTCGCGGGCCTCTTCGGGACCCGGCGCGATCGGGGCCAAGGAAAGACCAGGTTCACGGCCGGCGCGCGCCGGCTCATCGGCGCGCGGCGACCGCGAGGAGGGAGGGTAGGCTCATGCGCAAGCGGCTTGGATTGCTGTGGCTGGTTGGTTCTTTTGGCTTGCTCGCGCCCGCGAATGCGCAGGGGCCGTCGCCATCGGCCGCCGGAGCAGCCTTTGACGGCGCTTATCGGTTTGTCTCTTCGGCAAAAGTCAGCCCCACCTACGTGACGCGGGGCGGCAAGATGGGCCGATGTCCCGACCGGTCGGCGGGGCCGCTCACCATCACCAACGGCCAGGCGCGGTACACCAGCGAGACGGGCCGCCGGCTCGCGGGCGCGGTCGGGCCGCAGGGCGAGCTGGCGATGCGATTTCTGGCGACGCCGGACAGCAACGGCTATCAGCCGATCGAGCTGAGCGTGAGCGGCGTCATCGACGCCGCCGGCACGATCCGCGCCCGCCAGAAGAGCAATTCCTGCAGCTACGATTTCGTGTGGCAAAAATAATCCGGGCCTCGGGCGCGATCGGGTTCCTTCCGGCTGCACGCGTTCGGGGCTGGTGGCGGTTTCTCAATGCCATCCGTGACGCACCTCATGGTGAGGAGCGCCGAAGGCGCGTCTCGAACCACGCACGGCGGCCGCGCCGCGCCCGGCTTGTGTTTTCGGCCGTTTGCACGTTCTCCCGGTCGCAATCGAGTTCCTCAAAGCCTATCCCGATGTCGACATCCGGCCCGTGCTGACCGACCGCGTGGTCAATCTCTTGGAATAGCATCTCGATCTCGCGATCCGGATCGGCGAGCTGCCCGACAGCAGCCTCGTCGCCGCCCGGATCGGCTCGATCCGCCGTGTCGTCTGCGGGAGCCCGGACTATTTCGGCAAACATTCCTGCGTCACCTTCGAGGCGCTGATGTCGCCCGAGAGGTGGACATTCGCCATGGGAAAGTCCGACGTGTCGATCCCGATCCGTTCGCGGCTCGTCGTCAACACCGCCACGGCGGCCATCGACGCCGCCATTGCCGGGCTCGGAATAACGCGCGTGCTGTCCTACCAGGTCGCGGGGGCCGTGGGGCGCGCGCTCGCCGTGGTGCTCCCGGAATTCGAGCCGACCCCCTGGCCGGTCACAGCCTCATTTACACCGGCGGCCGGCTCCTGCCGCTGAAGCTGCGGGCCTTTCTCGATTTCGCCGCACCGCGCCTGCGGGCGAGGCTGGCCGAAGGCGCGGCATAGCACTCGGGCGGCTCAGCGATCGACGCGCCCGTGCAGAGGTATTTGACTTCGAGGAATTCCTCGATGCCGTATTTCGAGCCTTCGCGGCCGATGCCGATTCCTTCATGTCGCCGAAGGGCGCGATCTCGGTCGAGATGATGCCCTCGTCGATGCCGACGATGCTGTATTCGTGGCCTCCGCGACGCGCCAGTTGCGGTCGAGGTCGCCGGATAACGATCAGTTAATTTATCGACTATAATATGAAGTCCTGCTCGGCGCCGACGGGCGACCGATTACGTCTCGGAGGTGCGCAGTTGTGAGCGGGGATGATCCTGATATCAAAGAAGGCGCGTCCCTACCCGTCCGAAAGCTCCTTCAATGCCTAGGCTGGCTTTACGAGGGAGCTATAAACGGGATTCCGGGCGTCGACGGTTTGGAAGATCTGGCACAGAGCTATAGCGCACAACATCGCTGCACTGACGACGCCATAGATCGTCTCATCAATTGGCAGGTCGCCAAAGCAGGCGCGGCGGGCTTCGTAACGGGCGTCGGGGGCATGCTGACCCTACCTGTCGCCATCCCGGCGAACCTCGTCGGGGTGTTGTACATCCAAATCCGCATGATCGGGGCTGTAGCGCACCTTCGAGGCTACGATGTCCGGAGCGACCAAGTCAGAACACTGGTGGTCGCCTGTCTAGCGGGTTCTGCCGCATCGGATATCCTGAAAGGCGTCGGGATCAATATTGGGACCCAAGTGACTAGACAAATGGTCCTCCGGATCTCCGGCGAAGTCCTAAAGCGGATCAATCAGGCTGTCGGTTTCAGGCTCGTTACAAAGGCGGGCTCGAAGGGCGTGGTGAACCTTATCAAAGGCGTTCCGCTCGTCGGTGGTGTCGTTGGGGGGACTTTCGACGCCGCTGCGACCAAGATCATCGGCCGGACAGCGAGGCAGGTATTTGCTCCTCTCGGGCAGTTTTGATTCGGTGAGCCCTCGGAAGCTGGAATCCCACGAGGCCCAAATCTACGAGGCTTGGCGTGAACAAGAAGGCCAAAGTTTTAACTACGGCGACCCTCCTCCTCTCGTTGGCCTTCGGCGGCTGGGTCTATTTCAGCCGAAACAGCCAGAACGCAGGCGAGCAGATGCTTCTTGAGGAATACACCCGAGCCTCCAGGGACTGTTTTCTGTCAGGCTTGTTCCAGGAGGAGTGCCCACGGGTGGGTCAGATAAAGCTGATTCTCATGGGCCGCGGCATCGAGCCGCGCATTGTCGAGCTGCCCAGAAGTGAGAGAGTTCGCTGACCCTAACCAGCCCGATAGCGCCGGAGCCCGCCGCCCCGCCTAGCCTCCTTTTACCGCAATCGCCGGCGCCGTATGCTTCCACGAGGACAACAAGGCGCTTGCGCGCGTCATGCACGTGTGCACCCACCCTGCTACTGATGTCACCCCCTCCCGCCGTTCCAACCTTCACGCCCAAACAAGGTCAGTATTTGGCGTTCATATATGCCAGCCTGGGGTCGCTCGCAGATGGCCTATGCGCGGGCCGGTATCACGGCTTTCGCACGCAGCAGATCCTCGCCGGCTTCGCGAAGCTCCTCGTACAGCGCCTCGTCGACGGGCTGGTTGAGAAATCCGTGCGCGACGGCGTTGCGCACCGCCAGGCCGCGGCGGAGAACGGCGTATTGATCGTCCTCGATGATACCCCCGGTCAGCAGCATTTTGATCAGCGCCGACGAGGAAATCCGGCGGGTCGGCGGGATTTTGAGCGACGACAGCCTGTGCCGGGCAGCGGCTTCGATGATTGACCACAGCAGCAGAAATTGCAGGCGGCGCCGATCGTCGTCTTCATCCGACGCCGTCCATGGACGCCAGGCGAGCAGCAAGCTCCGAAATACCGGGCAACTGGGCAGGCGGGTCCCATTCCGGATCGGCGAGATCGGCGTATACCACTCGAAGCTTCCAGCCGGCGCGATGCTCCAACGCGCTGGCGAGCCGCTGAATCTGTTCGAAGCTGGCCGGAGAGGCGGTCTTGATCTCGACGACGATATTTTCGCCATCGCGATGAGCGATCATATCCGGCGCCAGCGTGCGCAAAAATTCCGGCAATTCCCGGGGCGGAGGCTCCACCGAGACCTGGTAGCCCTGCTGCGCATACCAGTCGGCATACTGCCTGATCGCGTCGCGTTCGCTGCTGAGGAGGTGGGTGTCGGCGCTCATGGAATCCTGCTGTGGTCGGGCGCCTGATCGGCGCGCACATACACGAAATCAGAGCCCGCCTGCGACATGCGCTCGATCGCGTCCAACAGATATGGGCTTGCCCCGATCAAAGACAAACCGGCGCTGACCCGGCTCTTTCGGACCCGGAGCTCCGATACCTGCCGGTCGTCCCGGAAGAGAACGCCCTTGAGCCCGTCGAGCAATGACTTCGCGATGTTGTCAACGTCGAGCGTGGTTTCGCCGTGATAGAAATAGATGATCAAAACCGCAACGTCCTGATTTGTGGGTCCGCCCTCTTCCGCCAAGCGTTCGCGCGCCGCTTCTGCCACCCGCTGTCGCCAGCGCCGCCGCGATCGTGGTTTGGCATTGGCGCTGCGCGGCGCGCCGGCGACGATGAATTCCATCGTTTCATCGTGCCGGCGCGCCTCGCGACGCTCAGCGGTCGATGCCGCCCATGCACAAGTACTTGACTTCGAGGAATTCCTCGATGCCGTATTTCGAGCCTTCGCGGCCGATGCCGCTTTCCTTCATGCCGCCGAAGGGGGCGATCTCGGTCGAGATGATGCCTTCGTTGATGCCGACGATGCCGTATTCGAGCGCCTCGGCGATGCGCCAGATGCGGCCGATGTCGCGGCTGTAGAAATAGGCGGCCAGCCCGAACTCGGTGTCGTTGGCCATTTGGATCGCCTCGGCGTCGGTCTTGAAGCGGTAGAGCGGGGCGACCGGGCCGAAGGTTTCCTCCCTGGTGATGACCATGTCGGTCGTGACATCGGTCAGCACGGTCGGCTCGAAGAAGCTGCCGCCCAAGGCGCTGCGCTTGCCGCCGATCACCACCTTGGCGCCCTTTTTCAAGGCGTCGGCGATGTGGGTTTCGACCTTTTCCACCGCCTTCATGTCGATCAGCGGGCCGATCACCGCGCCCGGCTCGAACCCGTCGGCGACCTTCATCGCGCCGGCGGTCTCGGCGAGGCGCCTGGTAAACGCGTCGTAGACGCCGTCCTGCACCAGGATGCGGTTGGCGCACACGCAGGTCTGCCCGGCGTTGCGGTATTTGGATGCGATCGCGCCCTTGACCGCCATCTCGATATCGGCGTCGTCGAACACGATAAAGGGCGCGTTGCCGCCCAATTCGAGCGACATCTTCTTGACCGTGCCGGCGCACTGCTGCATCAGCAATTTGCCGACCTCGGTCGAGCCGGTGAAGGTCAATTTGCGCACGGTCGGGTTCGAGGTCATCTCGCCGCCGATCTCGCTGGCGCCGCCGGTGACGCAGGAAAACACACCCTTCGGCACGCCGGCGCGCTCGGCCAATTCGCACAAAGCGAGCGCGGAGTAGGGGGTCGCGGTCGCCGGCTTGACCACCATCGTGCAGCCGGCGGCGAGCGCCGGCCCGGCCTTGCGGGTGATCATCGCGGCCGGGAAGTTCCAGGGCGTGATCGCCGCGCACACGCCGATCGGCTCCTTGGTGACGACGATGCGCTTGTCGGACGCGTGCGCCGGGATCGTGTCGCCGTAGACGCGTTTCCCTTCCTCGCCGAACCATTCGATAAAGGCCGCGGCATAGGCGATCTCGCCCTTCGACTCGGCGAGGGGCTTGCCCTGCTCGGCGGTCATCAGCGCGGCGAGGTCGTCCTGGTTCGCCATCATCAGGTCGAACCATTTGCGCAGCACCTGGGCGCGCTCCTTGGCGGTCCTGGCGCGCCAGGCGGGGAGCGCCCGGTCGGCCGCCTCGATCGCGTGGCGCGTCTCCTCGGCGCCCATCCGCGGCACCGTGCCAAGGGTCTCGCCGGTCGCCGGGTTGGTGACCGGGATCGCGCCGCGGTTCAACGCGTCGACCCATGCGCCGTCGACATAGCATTGCTGGCGGAAGAGCTTCTGATCCTTCAGCTGCATCGCGCACCTCTCCTCGATCGGCATTAACGATAGGTCGGTCGCCCCGCAACCCGCCGCAAGACCGGTGTGCCAGCTATCGTCGCCCCGGCGAAGGCCGAGATCCAGGGCCACCGCTCGAGCGCTTGCAACCCTGGCTTCCCGTTTTTGTGCGAGGCGAACAACAATTATGGGTCGTCTTGGCCGGGCTTGTCCCGTGGGCCTTCAGCCCACGGACTCGATCCGTGGGCATCCACGCCTTCCGGCGTTGAAAGCAAAGGCGTGGATACGCGGGACAAGCCCGCGCAAGACGGCTGTTGCATGGTTCGGCAAAAGATCGAAACCCGCTTGGCGTGTACGCGAATTTTTCCCAGACAGCCTCGCGCTGTCGCGAGAATGACGGGTGAGATTACGATTTCCGGCCTCTCAGTCACGCGTGGTCGAGCTTGAAGAACTCGACCGCGTTCTGCGCCCAGATCCGGCGCTTGTCGGCTTCGGGCACGTCGGCGTAGATCTTGTCGATCAAGGGCCGCGAGTTCGGCCATTCGCATTCGATATGCGGGAAGTCGGTGGCGAACATGATGCGGTCGACGCCGACATGCTGGCGCTCCTCGACTGCGACGCGCTCGTACTGCACGCTGAAATAGACGTGGTTGCGGACGTAATGGCTGGGCAACTCCTTCAAGGGCTCGAAGCCGAGATATTCCTGCGCCCAGCCGAGATGGCGCTGGTACCACAGATCCATGTGCTCGAGCCAGAACGGGACCCAGCCGAGCCGGGTCTCGGCGAAAAACACCTTGAGCTTCGGGTGCCGTTCGAAGACGCCGGCCAGCACCAGCTGCGCGATGCTGACCGACGGCGCCAGCCCGAAATTGCACAGCCATTCGAGAAACGGCCGGCGCAGCCGCTGCATGATGACCGGGTCCTCCTTCGGGTACTTGAAGGTCGGCTGCGTCGCGCGCGCGCCAGTGCGGTAGAACTGGACGTGCACCGTGACCGGCATCTCCATGTCGACCGCGGCGGCCCAGAATTTGTCGTCCTCGGGGGTCGGGTAGCCTTTGGCGCTCGGCAATGCGCCCATCAGGATGCCCTTGAGGCCGAGCTTTTTGCAATGCGCCATCTCGGCGATCGCGTCGTCGACATTGGTGATCGGAATCACACCCATGCCAATGAGCCGGTCGGGGGCGACCGCGCAGTATTCCTCTGCGAGCCAGTCGTTGTAGCCGCGGATCACCGCCTTGTAGACCTCGTCATGGGCGATGTTGCGCCAAAAGACCGGGCCCGCCACCATCGCCGCGAACAAAACTTCGGCGTCCATCCCGTCGCGGTCCTGCTCCTTGACCCGCTGCTCGGGCGAGCCGGTGCCGGCGGCGTCGGCGACCTTAAGGCCGAAGGGCTGCCAGGTGCCCTCGGCGCGGCCGGCGCGCAGGTCGAGAAAATTCGCCTCCAACAGCGGCTGGCCCTCGATCATCAGCGCGTCGCCGCCGTCCGGCAGATGCACCGTGCGCGGCGCGCGGTCGCGGTGCTTCTGCGGCACCCGGTGCACCCACCGCTCGGGCGGCACTTCGAGGTGCCCGTCCGACGACATCAGATTGTATTTGCGCGCCATTCGAGGCTCCTTCAGCGGGCGAGGGGAGGGGTCACGCCGGGCACGTCACGGCTCGTAGACCGCAAAGCACTTGTTCGAGTTGAAGATCCAGCTCTCGACGTAGGAGGTCTCTGACGGCCGCCGCCCGAGCTCCTTCATGCCGCCCAAGAGGCACATCCAGTTCAGCATCTCCTGCTGGCCGCTGTCCTCGATCGCGCTCAACGGCCGCTCCCGCCACTTCGCGTAGTCGCCGGCCTGCAGCGCCTCGTAGAGCGCGCGGTCGGCCGGGACATCGGGATAGAGCAGATAATTCTTCGGCGTCAGAAACGCGTGCGACCAGCTCGAGGACGCGATCAGGGCCACCCGATAGGGGCTGTCGGCGACGATTCGGGCGCAGGCAGCGCCCATGTCGAAGCAGCGCCACGGCGCCGGCGAGGGCGGGTCGAGGTCGGCCTCGTCGGGGAGCTCGCTGAGGCTGCGCACGCCGGCCTGCTGGGCGATCACCCGGCGGCCGTAGCAATTCACCTGGAACGGCACCACCGGATAGGGGAAGCCCTGGCGGTCGTAGTCGAGGAAGAGGAGCGTGTTCAGGAAAGCGTGGCCCAGCTGGTGGTGCAGCGGCTCGTAGGCGTAGGCGACGTCGAAGCCCTTCTCCAGCATGCCCGAAGCGATGAACTTGGCGCCCTTGGGGTGGCCCTTGTAGGTGAAGGTCTTGTCCTTCGGCTCGTCCCATTGATTGGCGCCGCGATAGCTCTGCCACGGCTGCGGCGCCATCGATTGGTAGGCCATCACGCAATAGGGCGGGATGATGTCTTCCTTGAAGTTTTCGTACTGATCGTCGCCCCAGATCACGACAAAGTCGGGGTCGAACTCGTCGAGCACGCGCCGCGCGTTGCGAAACCCGGCGACCAGCGCCTCGCGGTGCCGGCCGGCCGCGGTCGCCCCGGCATCGGCCCCGTATTCCGCCTGCATCGCCGCCGGCCAGCCATCGGGGCGCCGGTATTTTTCAGGGAGCGCCGGATCGTCGAGGACGCGCTTCAGGATGCGCCCCATATCTGCGTCCTTGCCCGAGAGCGGCGGGAAGTGGGTGACGCCGAGGCCCAAGATCTCTCCCATGTCTTCCTCCTGCCGGATCGGTTTGCGTCCTGACGATGCGTTGTCGGCGCCACTATACGGCCGCGGCGGCCGGCGAACAAACCGATCCTGCGATTCGCCGTCGGCCGGCGCGCCGTCCGTCGCAATGCCGCCGGGACGAGCGCGGAATCGGCTGGAGGCGCGCCGCGGCGTTGCCGGATCGGCCGCCTTTGTGGCACTGAAGGCGAAGGGGAATGCAGCACCGCTCGGGCTTTTCGATGACGCCGCTTCGTTTCAGCCGCCGCGTGGTTCTTGCCGCGCCGTTCGTCGCCCTGTCGGTCCCGGCCGCGGCGGCGGCCGAAGTCGCGGGCGGCGGGTTCTCCGCCTTTATCGCCGGCGTGCGCCGCGACGCCGCCGCGCAAGGCATCCGCCCCGCCACGATAGATGCCGCGCTGCGCCGCGCCCAATTCCTGCCGCACGTAATCGAGCTCGACCGCAAGCAGCCCGAGAAGACGATGACCTTCGCGGTGTTCATGGCCAAGGTCGTGACCCCGCAGCGCAAGGAAAGCGCCCGCCAGCACCTGGCCGAGAACCGGACGCTGCTCGATGCGGTGTGGCGGCGCTACAATGTCGAGCCGCGCTTCATCGTCGCCTTATGGGGGCTCGAAAGCGACTACGGCAAGGCGATGGGCAACACCATGGTGGTCTCGGCGCTGGCCACCCTGGGCTTTGACGGGCGCCGCGGCCCCTACTTCCGCAGCGAGCTGATCGCGGCGCTGCGCATCCTCGACCAAGGCCATGTTCGGGGCGACGACATGACCGGCTCCTGGGCCGGGGCGATGGGGCAATGCCAGTTCATGCCGTCGACCTTTCTCGGCTATGCGGTCGATTACGACGGCGACGGCAGGCGCGATATCTGGAACGACCGCGCCGATGTGCTGGCGTCGATCGCCAACTACATCTCGCGGCTCGGCTGGCGGGGCGGCGAGACCTGGGGACGCGAGGTGCTGCTGCCGCGCGGCTTCGATCCCCGATACGCCGGGCTCGAGGTCAAGCGGCCGACCGGCGAATGGGGCCGGCTCGGCGTCCGCAGCATCGACGCCGGCCCGCTGTCGTGGCGCGAGAGCGAAGCCTCGCTGGTCCTGCCGGGCGGCGCCGACGGTCCGGCCTACCTCGTCTACGACAATTTCCGCACCATCATGAAGTGGAACAAATCGACCTATTTCGCCGCCGCCGTCGGCTATCTCGCCGACAGCATGGACAAGGGGTGAGCGCGGCCGGGCCGGGCGATCCATCAGGGATGGCCGCCGCCGGCCGCCTGTTGCCGACGATCCTGATCGGCCTGCTGCTGACCGCCTGCGGGTCGCAGCCGCGCACAGCGAGCCATGGCGAGGGCGGCGGACGCCAGGCCGGGCGACCGATGTACAAGGTTGGCGCGCCCTACCGCATCGGCGGCGTGTGGTACACGCCGGCGGTCGACTACAATTACGACGAGACCGGGGTTGCTTCGTGGTACGGCGAGAAGTTCGATCAGAAGTACACGGCCAACGGCGAGATCTTCGATTTGAACGAGCTGACCGGCGCGCACCGCACCCTGCCGATGCCGAGCATCGTGCAGGTGACGAACCTCGACAACGGCCGCTCGATCGAATTGCGGGTCAACGACCGCGGCCCGTTCGCGCGCGGCCGGATCATCGACGTGTCGCGGCGCGCTTCGCAGCTCCTCGGCTTCGAGGGCAAGGGCACGGCGCTGGTGCGGGTCAAGGTCATGAAGGAGGAGAGCATCCACGTCGCCGATCTCGCCAGGCGCAACGGCGGCGACAGCCGGGTTCTGGTCGCCGAGGCCCCGAGCGTCGCCGCCGTCGCCGCGGTCCCGCCACCCCCGCCGCTGCAGCCCGCGCCGCCGCCCGCCGCCATGGCCGCGCCGCCGCCCGCGGTCGAGGCCGCGCCGATCGCCGCCGTCGCGACACCCGTCATTGTCCCGGAAATGCCACCTTTGCCGCAGAAGGTGAAGCTCGTGCCGGTGAAATCGCAGGGGCGCATCTTTATCCAGGCCGGGGCGTTCTCGGTCCGCGACAACGCCGACCGGGTGCAGTCGCGCATCGCCCCGCTGGGCAGCGTCAAGGTGACCGCGGCCTCGCTCAAGGGCGCCGAGATCTACCGCGTGCGGCTCGGCCCGGTGCCGACGGTCGAAGAGGCCGACGAGCTGCTCTCGCGGGTCGTCGACAGCGGCTACCCCGGAGCGCGGATCGTGGTCGACTAGCGGCGGATGGCTGCGGTCCTGGTCAGCGGCGCGGAAGGCTACGCGGAGGCGGGATCATGGCGCTGTCGCTTCGCCACGGGCCCGTCCCGCCGGGCAGACGGATGTTCGATGTGTCCGGAGCGGAAACCGTGCAGCTCGCCGAGGCCGAAGGCTTGGATCCGGCGCTGCTGCTCGAAAATCAGACCGGCCGGCTCGGGCGCGAAGGCGTGAGCTGGACGCGCTTGGCGTTCTCGAACGGAAAAAGGAGAAGCGCATGAGGCTGAGGCTTTTCGCGGCGCCCCTCGCCGCCGCCGTGCTCGCCGTGGGCGTCGTCTCCGCGCCGGCGGCCGGCGCCAAGCCCAAGATCGTCACCATCCCCGCCGCTCCGGTGGCGAAATCGGCGATCGGGATCGACACTCAGGCAAAGCATGCGCTGATCGTCGAGGTCGACACCGGCGCGGTGCTGCTCGACAAGGCGGCAGACGAACGCATGCCGCCGGCCTCGATGAGCAAGATCATGACCGCCTACGTGGTCTTCGACATGCTCAAAAAGGGCCAGGCCAAGCTCGACGACGAATTGCCGGTCAGCGAAAAAGCGTGGCGGCTCGGCGGCTCGAAGATGTTCGTGCCGATCGGCGGGCGCATCAGCATCGACAATCTGTTGAAGGGCGTGATCATCCAGTCCGGCAACGACGCCTGCATGGTGCTGGCCGAAGGCCTCGCCGGCAGCGAGGAGGCCTTCGTCGACCTGATGAACAAGAAGGCCAAGGAGATCGGGCTCCAGGACAGCCATTTCGCCAATGTCGACGGGCTGCCCAACCCCGACCACTGGATGACCGCGCGCGACCTGGCGACGCTGGCGATCCGCACGATGCGCGACTTTCCCGAATATTATCATTACTACAGCCAGATCGATTTCGAGTTCAACAACATCAAGCAGGGCAACCGCAACCCGCTGCTCTACAAGAATGTCGGCGCCGACGGCTTGAAGACCGGCCACACCGAGGAAGCGGGGTTCAGCCTGACCGCCTCGGTCAAGCGCGGCGACCGCCGGATCCTCGTGGTGCTCGGCGGCCTGCCGACCATGCGATCGCGCGGCCAGGAGAGCGAAAGACTGATCGAATGGGCGTTCCGCGAGTTCAACGACTATCGCCTGTTCAGCGCCGGCGACAAGGTCGAGGACGCCGATGTCTGGCTCGGCGCGGCCCCCCGCGTGCCGCTGACCGTCGAGAAGGATCTGGTCGTGACCCTGCCGCGCAAGGTGCGCAAGGACATGAAGGTGACCGTGCTCTACGACCGGCCGATCCCGGCCCCGGTCAGCCGGGGCGAGACGGTCGGAAAGGTCGTCGTGACCGCGCCGGACCAGCCGTCGACCGAGGTCCCGCTGGTCGCCGGGGCGAGCGTCGAGCGCCTCGACGCGATCGGCCGGATTGCGACGCTCGCGGGCTATCTTGTGTGGGGCAACCGCCAGTGAAGCGGCAATGGCCCGCGGCCGGCTGATCACCGTCGAAGGCGGCGAGGGGGCCGGCAAATCGACGCAGGTCGGGCTCCTCGCGGCCGCGCTCGACCGCGCCGGGATCGCCGCGCGCGCGACCCGCGAGCCGGGCGGGTCGCCGGGCGCGGAGGCGATCCGGCGGCTGCTGCTGCAAGGCGAGGGCGAGCGGTGGGACGCGGTCTGCGAAGCGCTGCTGCTGGCCGCCGCCCGCCGCGACCACGTCGCGCGGGTCATCCGGCCGGCGCTCGAGGCGGGCCTCTGGGTGGTCTGCGACCGCTTCGCCGATTCGACGCTCGCCTATCAGGGGTACGGCAAGGGTGTGCCGCTGGCCGACCTCGCCCTGCTGCACCGCCTCGCGCTTGACGATTTCGCGCCGGATCTGACCTTGATCCTCGACCTGCCCTCGGCTTGCGGGCTCGCCCGCGCGGCGGCGCGTGCGGGCGAGGCCGACCGCTTCGAGCGCCTCGATCCCGCCTTCCATGAAAGGCTGCGTCAGGGCTTTCGCCAGATCGCCGCCGCCGATCCCGTCCGCTGCGCCCTGATCGACGCCGCCGCCGCGCCCGACGCGGTTCATCGCGCCATTCTCGACGCCGTCGCGCAGCGGCTGGGGGAAGTCTTGACATGACCGGCGTCCGCCCGCAGCTCCGGGCCGCAGCGGAGGGATGGCGGTCCCGCCCGGATACGGCCTTGCGCGACCGGCTCGACACCCATTCGCCGGCTTAGCATCGCGTGGCGCGCACGACCGATCCGGGTCCCGAGGCGCCGCCGGCGGCTCCAGCACCCAGGGCGAACCCCGATCTCGTCGGCCGCGAGGATGCCGAGCGCGAGCTGCGGCGGCTCTACGAGGCGGGCCGGCTGCCGCACGCGATCCTGCTGACCGGGCCGCGCGGGATCGGCAAGGCGACGCTCGCGTTTCGCCTCGCCCGATTTCTGTTGGCCGAGGCCGAGCCCGCGGCGCGCGCCGGCGAGGGGCTTGGGGTCGATCCAGAGAGCGGGGTCTTTCACCGTGTGGCGGCGGGCGGGCATGCCGACCTCCTGACCGTCGAGCGCGCCTGGGACCCGCGCCGCCGCCGCATGCGGGGCGAGATCGTTGTCGACGACACCCGCGAGATCGCGGGCTTTTTTCGGCTGACCGCGGCGGAGGAGGGGTGGCGCATCGTTATCGTCGACGGCGCCGAGGAGATGAACCGCAACGCCGCCAACGCGCTCCTTAAGATCCTGGAGGAGCCGCCGCGGCGCGCGCTGCTGCTGCTGGTCAGCCACAACCCGGGCCGGCTGCTGCCGACGATCCGCTCGCGCTGCCGCCGCTTCCCGATCGGCCCGCTGCCGCCGGCGACCGTGATCGGGCTCCTGCGCGACCATCGCCCCGACCTGGCCGAGGACGAGGCGGCGGCGTTGGCGGCGCTGTCGGAATGCGGCGTCGGGCGCGCGCTCGAGCTCGCCGCCGCCGGCGGGCTGGCGCTTTATCGCACGGTGCTGGATCTGCTGTCGCAGGTTCCGGCGCTCGACCTGTCGAGCCTGCATGCGCTCGCCGACCGGCTCTGCCGCCCCGAGGCGGAGGACGCCTACCGCGCCGGCGAGGAGCTGCTGTCGCAGTTTCTCGCGCGCCTCGTCGGCGGGGCGGCGCGCGGGCGGCTTGGGCGGGACGAGGTCCTCGCCGGCGAGGGCGAGGCGATGGCGCGGCTGGCGGCGCGGGCCGATCCGTCGAGGTGGGCGGCGTTGCGCGAGCAGATCGAGGGCGATTTCGCCCGCGCCAGCGAGCTCAATCTCGACCGCAGGCAGGCCGTGCTCGGCGCGTTCTTTGCGATCGAGGCGCTGGCGCGCTAGAAACGTCGCCGCCGGCCGCCCGCTGAAACCCCGCCGGCCCCGGCCCATATCCGGGCTTTGGAGACTGGGATGACCGCCGACCGGCCCTTTTTCGTCACGACGCCGATCTACTACGTCAACGACCTGCCGCATCTCGGCCATGCCTACACCACCGTGGCCTGCGACGCGTTGGCGCGGTTCATGCGGCTCGACGGCCGTCGGGTCAAATTCCTGACCGGGACCGACGAGCACGGCCAGAAGGTCGAGCAATCGGCGCGCGCGGCCGGGGTCTCGCCGCAGGAATTCTGCGATCGCATTTCCGGCGGGTTCCGCGACATGGCCCGGCTCCTCGGCATCAGCCACGACGATTTCATCCGCACCACCGAGCCGCGCCACACCCGCGCCGTGCAGGCGCTGTGGCGGGAGCTCGAGCGGCGCGGCGAAATCTATCTGGGGCAGTTCGCCGGCTGGTACTCGGTGCGCGACGAGGCGTTCTACGACGAGGGCGAGCTGGTCGACGGCAAGGCGCCGAGCGGCGCCGATGTCGAGTGGCTCGAGGAAGAAAATTACTTCTTCCGGCTATCTGCTTGGCAGGACCGGCTTTTGGACTATTACGAGGCGAACCCCGATGCGGTCGCGCCGCGCGGCCGCAGAAACGAGGTCATCAGCTTCGTCAAATCCGGGCTCAGGGACCTCTCGATCTCGCGCACCAGCTTCACCTGGGGCATCCCGGTGCCGGGCAACCCCAGGCACATCGTCTATGTATGGCTCGACGCGCTGATCAACTATCTCACCGCGCTCGGCTATCCCGACACTCACAGCAACGAGTTTTCAACCTATTGGCCCACTGTTCTTCATGTCGTAGGTAAAGATATCCTGCGCTTTCACGCGGTCTACTGGCCGGCGTTTCTGATGGCCGCCGGGCTCGAGCCGCCGCGCCGGGTCTTCGCCCATGGCTGGTGGACGGTAGAAGGCGAAAAGATGTCGAAATCGCTCGGCAACTTCATCCCGCCACGGCAGCTGGTCGACCGCTACGGGCTCGACCCCGTGCGCTATTTCCTGTTGCGCGAGCTGCCGTTCGGCGGCGACGGCGATTTTTCGCATCACGCCGTGGTCACCCGGCTGAACGGCGATCTCGCCAATGATCTCGGCAATCTGGCGCAGCGGGTGCTGGTCATGATCAATCGCGATTGCGGCGCCCGCGTGCCGCAGCCGGGCGCGCTTGCCGACGCCGACCAGGCATTGCTCGCCGCCGCGCGGGGGCTGCTCGACACCCTGCGCGGGCACCTGTCGGAGCAGGCCTTCCACCTCGCGCTCGAGGCGGTCTGGCGCGTCATCGCCGACGCCAACCGCTATGTCGACGAGCAGGCGCCGTGGACGCTTGCGGCGGACCGATCAGGCGCGGATGCACACCGTGCTGCACACTCTGGCTGAGACGATCCGATACATCGGGATTCTGATGCAGCCGTTTGTTCCGACAGCAGCAGGAAACCTCCTGGACCAGCTCGCGATACCGGCCGCGGCGCGCGATTTCGTGTCGCTCGCGGCGGCGCCGCTGGCCCCGGGGACGGTGTTGCCGAAACCGGCCGGGATTTTTCCGCGGCTGGTCGACGCGCCGGCCGCATAACGGGCGAGGGCAGCGGTCCGATGGGTAGGGGTCCGATGCTGGTCGACAGCCATTGCCATCTCGATTTTCCCGATTTCGCGGCCGAGCGCGAGGCGGTTATCGACCGCGCCCGCGCGGCCGGCGTCGGGACGATGCTGACGATCGCCACCCGGCTCGACCAGTTCGCGGGGGTGCGGGCGATCGCCGAGGCGCAAGACGGGATCTGGTGCTCGGTCGGGGCCCATCCGCACGAGGCGGCCGACCACGCCGATTTGCTGCCGGCGGAGCTGGCGGCGCTGGCGGCGCACCCGAAGGTGATCGGGATCGGCGAGACCGGGCTCGACTTCCATTATGACCTGAGCCCGCGCGATGTGCAGGAGCGGGTGTTCCGCGCTCATATCGCGGCCTCGCGCGCGACCGGCCTGCCGCTGATCATTCACGCCCGCGAGGCCGACGACGAGATCGCGCGCATCCTTGCCGAGGAACGGCCGCCGCCGGGCGTGCTGCACTGCTTTTCAAGCGGCCGAGCGCTGGCCGAGGCGGCGCTGGCGCTCGGCTTTTATGTGTCGATCTCGGGGATCGTGACCTTCAAGAACGCCGAGGAGCTGCGCGCGATCGTGCGCGACCTGCCGCTCGACCGCCTGCTGGTCGAGACCGACGCGCCCTATCTGGCGCCGGTCCCGCATCGCGGCAGGCGCAACGAGCCGGCCTTTGTCGCCGCGACGGCGGCGGCGGTCGCGGCGCTGAAAGGGATCGCGCCCGAGGCGCTCGCCGCGGCGACCAGCGGCAATTTCTTCCGCCTGTTCGCCAAGGCCGCGCCGCCCGTCGCATGAAGATCACCATGCTCGGTTGCGGCCCCTCGACCGGGGTGCCGCTGATCGGCGGCGATTGGGGCCGCTGCAATCCCGCCGACCCTCGTAACCGGCGCCGCCGCGCCTCGCTGCTGGTCGAGGCGGGACCGGTGACGATCCTGATCGACACCTCGCCGGATTTGCGCGAGCAGCTGCTCGATGCCGGCGCTCGCGCGCATCGATGCGGTGTTGCTGACCCATGCGCACGCCGACCATCTCCACGGCGTCGATGAGCTGCGCACGGTCAACCGCTTGATGCGGCGGGAGATCCCGGTTTTTGCCGATGCCGCGACCCTGGCCGAGCTGCGGACGCGCTTTCGTTATGTCGTCGAGCCGATCGGAGAAGAGAGCCGTTTCTACCGGCCGACCTTGATCCCGCACGAGATCGACGGCCCGTTTGCCGTGGACGGCGTCCCGGTCGTGCCGTTCGCGCAGGACCACGGCTTCGGCTCGACCCTCGGCTTTCGCATCGGCCGATTCGCCTATTCGACCGACGCGACGCAGCTCGACGAGAACGCGTTCGCCGCGGTCGCGGGCGTCGAGTTGTGGATCGTCGATTGCCTGCGGCGCGACCCGCATCCGACCCACAGCCATCTCGAAAAGACCTTGGGCTGGATCGCCCGCGTGCGCCCGCGCCGCGCGGTGCTGACCCATATGGACCAGAGCCTCGACTATCGCGAGCTGTCGGCGGAATTGCCGGCCGGGGTCGAGCCCGGCCGCGACGGTCTGGTCGTCGATCTGGCGGATTGATTTTCCATAATATATATTATGCGCTATCCAGGCTTGGCTCCGCCATGCGGTTTGGGCGCGACGACTGGAGGGACGCGGGTGGACCTGCCTCAGGGATTTCGGCTCAGCTTCGAGGATCACCCGTCAGCGGAGGACCGACAGGCGATCGGCTTGGCTCTCGACGTCTTCAATCGGGCTTTTCTCGGTGAGACAGGCTTCTCGCGCGTCTGTTTTTTTGTGCGCGGCCGCCACCAGGAGATCATGGCGGGGCTGGTCGGCTCAACCTATGCCGGCTGGCTGTTCGTCGCCGATCTGTGGGTGCATGCCGAGCTGCGCCGCCGCGGCGTCGGCAGCGAATTGCTGGCTCGGGCCGAACGGCGGGCGATCGAGCTGGGGTGCCACTCGGCCTGGCTCGACACATTTTCGTTTCAAGCGCCGGAGTTTTATCCGCGCTTTGGCTACGAGGTGTTCGGCACGATCGATTATCCTCCCGGCTGCAAACGTTTTTTCATGCAAAAACAGCTCGTTGCGCGCGACGCCCAAAGCCCGGAGAAGCCATGACCACCGCCCTCCCTCGCCTGCTGGCGATCATGGCGCGGCTGCGCGATGGCGACCACGGCTGCCCATGGGATCGCGAGCAGGATTTCGCGACGATCGCGCCCTACACGATCGAGGAAGCCTATGAGGTCGCCGACGCGATCGCGCGCGGCGACATGCCGGCGCTGAAGGACGAGCTCGGCGACCTGTTGTTCCAGGTGGTCTTCCACGCCCGCATGGCCGAGGAAAAAGGGCTCTTCGCCTTCGCCGACGTCGCCGCGGCGATCGCCGACAAGATGGTGCGCCGCCACCCGCATGTCTTCGGCGACGCCCAGATCGCTTCTGCGGAGGCGCAAGCCGCCGCCTGGGAAGAGCACAAGGCGGCCGAGCGGCGCGCCCGCGCCGAAGGCGCCGCGCACAGCGTGGTCGACGGCGTGGCGCTGGCGCTGCCGGCGCTGCTGCGGGCGGCCAAAATCCAGGCGCGCGCGGCGCGGATCGGCTTCGACTGGCCCGAGCCGTGCGCCGGTCTTCGCCAAGCTCGCCGAGGAAATCGGCGAATTGGCGGCCGAGCTTGCAGCGGGCGCCGACCGCGACAGGATCGAGGACGAGATGGGCGACATCCTGTTCGCCGCGGCCAACCTTGCGCGCAAGCTCGAGATCGATCCCGAGGCGGCGCTGCGCCGCGCGACGGCGAAGTTCGAGCGCCGCTTTCGCCGGGTCGAGACGCTCGCCGCCGAACGCAAGCTCGGCACGGACCTCGACGCGCTCGATGCGCTGTGGCAGGCGGTCAAGCGCGAGGAGCGCTGAGAGCGGCTTACTGGCCTCCCCGCGCCTGATTGTAGAGCAGGCCGCCGGCGAGGCCCGCCGCCGCGCCGATGCCGGCGCCGAGACCAGCGTTGCCGGCCATCGCGCCGATGATCGCGCCGCCGCCGGCCCCGATCGCCGTGCCCGAGAGCGCGCGCTGCTGGCCCGGGCTCATGTCGGAGCAGCCAGCCAGTGGAACCGCCGCCACGACGGCCGCCATAATCAGCTTTTTCATCGCGATCTCCGTTTCCCTGTTGCCGGCGCCGCGACAGGGATACTTCTCGGCCAGGTAGATGAGCATGCCGTCGACCGAGCCCATCGAGAGCCGCGCCGGCTTCTCGTTCGCCCAGGCGATGAAGCTCGTCAGCTCGGAGCCTCTGGGCGGTCGCGGCGTCGGCAGACAGAACAACTTGCGGGCGCTTGGCCGAGCGTCGTGCGCCTGCTCGACGATGACGGCGCCCTCGGCAAAGCCGTGGCAGAAGCCGAGCGCCGCGGCCATCATCGGATCGTCGTTGGCCGGCGAGCAGATGGCGATCAGGTCGGTGACCGTCTGCGGTGGGAATTGCGCCTCGGTGACCGCCGCCGAGGCCGCGGCCGCAGCGCCCGCCAACAGCGCCGCACCGAGAGCCAAAGCTCGAAACCTCATTCAACACCCCCTTCTCGCGCAATCGACCGGCAAGCGTTATCCCAGCCGATGTCGCGGCGTCAATGCAGCCTTCGCTGGTGGCGCAGGCGCGCGGCGTCCGCCTCCGACAGCCGCACCGACAAGTGCGCCGCCTCGTTGTCGTCGCGCCGGCCGAGAACCTCGCCGTGACGATAGACCCAGGCCAGGGTCTTGCCGTCGCTCAGCGGAATGTCGAGCCGCACGGCGCGGACCTCGCTTTCGAGCCGGCGATCGATCAGCCCCAAGTAGGGCGTCGCACCCCTCCCCCGTCGCCGCCGAGAGCGCCACGCTCTCTTTATTACGCAGCGCATGGTTCGCCAGCCCCGCCCGAGTGATCGGGTCCAGCAGGTCGATCTTGTTCATCGCCTCGGCGAGCTCGTCCTCGACCCCATCGCCGAGCCCGAGATCGACCAGCACCCTCAGCACGTCGGCGCGCTGCGCCTCGCTGTCGGGGTGGTGGGCGTCGCGCACATGGACGACGATGTCGGCCTCGGTCACCTCCTCCAGGGTGGCGCGGAAGGCGGCGACGAGATGGGTCGGCAGATCGGAGATGAAGCCCACCGTGTCGGACAGGATCGCCTTGCGCCCCGACGGCAGGTCGAGGCGCCGCATGGTCGGGTCGAGGGTCGCGAACAGCATGTCGCCGGCGACCACCGTCGATCGGGTCAGCCGGTTGAACAGGGTCGATTTGCCGGCATTGGTGTAGCCGACCAGCGCGACCACAGGATAAGGCACGCGCCGGCGCGCCTCGCGGTGCAGGGCGCGCGTGCGCCTGAGCCCGTCGAGCTCGCGCTTCAGCCGGGCGATGCGCTCGCCGATCAGCCGGCGGTCGATTTCGAGCTGGCTCTCGCCGGGGCCGCCGAGAAAGCCGAAGCCGCCGCGCTGGCGTTCGAGATGGGTCCATGACCGCACCAGCCGCGAGCGCTGATAGGACAAAGCCGCCAGCTCGACCTGCAGGCGGCCTTCGTGGGTCCGCGCCCGCGCCCCGAAGATTTCGAGGATCAGGCCGGTGCGGTCGATGACCTTGGCCTTCCAGCTGCGTTCGAGGTTGCGCTGCTGCACCGGGGAGAGCGCGCCGTCGACGACGACGAGCCCGATCCCGTTCTCGCCGATCAGCGCGCCGAGATTGTCGACAGCACCACTGCCGAAGAGGCTCCTCGGCCGCGGCCGGTCGATCCGCACGATCTCGGCGCCTACGATCTCGAGCCGGATCGCGCGGGCAAGGCCGACCGCTTCCTCGAGCCGGGCTTCGGCGGAGCGCGCCGACCCGTTCGCTGCGCCCCGGCCCGGCGCCGATTTCGGCGTCGGATGCAGCACCAGCGCGCGGCCGGTCGAGCCGCCTTCCGCAATCGTTTCGGGGCTGTCGGCGCTCAGGACTCGGTCAGCTCCTTGTTGCCCTCGAAGAGCTGGATCGGCTGCGCCGGCATCACCGTCGAGATCGCGTGCTTGTAGACCAGCTGCGAGTGCGCGTCGCGCCGCAGCAGGACGCAGAAATTGTCGAACCAGGTGATGATCCCTTGCAGCTTGACCCCGTTGACCAAAAAGACCGTTACCGGGGTCTTGTTCTTGCGGACATGGTTCAGGAAAACGTCCTGGACGTTTTGCGATTTCTCACCAGACATGGGTATCCCCCATTCGCTTCTTGGAGCTGAGTCGGCCCAACTCGCGCCGAACCGGCAAAACGCTCGGGCGAAGACGCCGAGCTGCCGGTCAGAAGATAAGCTCGGAATGGTGAATCACAAGCCCTGAACAAAGCGAAACAGGGCGTCGGGGTCGGCGAAGGAGAGGTGCGGCGCGCAGTCGCGGAACTCCGGCTCGCCGGCGTCCACGCCGAGCAGCACCGCCATGCAGCCGGCGTTATGGGCGCAGGCCATGTCGACCCCGGTGTCGCCGACGAGCCACACCTTTTCGCCCACGCCGACCGGGCCCGGCTCCAGCGCCAGAATGACCGGCGCCGCGGCGGGCTTGTCCTCGGCGGCGTCGCCGGCGCCGACGACCCTGCCGAACAGCGCCGACCAGCCGATCCGCTCGGCCTCCAGGCGCAGCAGCCGGCCGGTCTTGTTGCTGACCACGCCGAGATAGATCCCGGCCGCGGCGAGCTGCCGCAGCAATTCGCCGCGGCCCGGCAACGCTGCCAGACGGTCGAGATGGATCGCCGCGAACGCGTCGAGATAGATCTGCTGCGCCTCCTCCCAGCGCTCGCCGAAATGGCGCGGAAAGCTCTCGCGCAGGCTGAGCCGCACCCGCTCGCGGGTCTCCTCGATGGTCCAGCCCGGCTTCTCCATCGCCGCCATGCAGATGTTCAAGGCGTCGTGGATCGTCGCCCAGCTGTCGACCAGCGTGTTGTCCCAGTCGAACAGGATCGCCCGCGGCCGGGCGACCTTCGGCGATGCCGGCGAGATCATCAGGCTGAAGCCGCGTGCGCCAGATAGAATTCCCGCAGCCTGCGGCTGAGCGGCCCCGGCCGGCCGTCGCCGACCGGGTCGCCGTCGATCCGCACGACCGGCAAGAGCTCTGCGGTGGTGCTGGTCAAAAACGCCTCGCGCGCGGCCTTGGCCTCGGCCACGCTGAACGCCCGCTCGACCAGCGAGCAGCCCTCGCGGCGGATGATGTCGAAGACGGCGAGGCGGGTGACGCCGCTCAGGATCGCGCTGTCGGCCTGGCGCGTGACGACGGCGCCGTCGCCGGTAACGATCCAGACATTCGTTGAGGTTCCTTCGCTGACCTTCCCGTCGCGGTCGACCTGCCAGGCCTCGTAGGCCCCGGCCGCCCTTGCCTGCTTCCTTGCCCAATACATTCGGCAAAAGGGCTATCGACTTGATATCGCACCTCTGCCAACGGATGTCGGGGATCGTGATCACAGCAATGCCGTCATTCGCCAGGCGCGGATCGGCCGCTTTCTTCCGCCGCGAGGTCACGACCAGAACCGGCGTCGCCCCCTTCGGAAAGGCATGGTCGCGCGGCGCCGCGCCGCGGGTGACCTGGAGATAGACGATGCCGTCGCGCACGCTGTTGCGGCGGACGACCTCGCGCATGACGATCCGCAATGCGTTCTCCGACATCGGCGCGGCGATCTTCAGCTCCCGCAGCGACCGCGCCAGCCGCGTCAAATGCGGCGCCTCGTCGACGAGATGCCCGCCGGCCACCGCCAGCACCTCGTAAACGCCGTCGGCAAACTGATAGCCGCGATCCTCGACATGCACCGACGCCCTGCGGTGGGGCGCGTATCGGCCGTCGACATAGGCGATGCGCGACACCGGCTCAGGTCCCGGTCTTGAGCGGCCGGTCGTTGCCGAAGACCCCGAGCGATTTCAGCTTGCGATGCAGGGCCGAGCGCTCCATCCCGACAAAGGCGGCGGTGCGCGAGATATTGCCGCCGAAGCGGGTCACCTGCGCCAGGAGGTACTCGCGCTCGAACACCTCGCGCGCGTCGCGCAACGGCAGGGTCATGATCTCGCCGCCCTTGTCCCATTTGACGACGGTCGGCGCGATCGAGGTGATCTCGTTCGGCAGCATGTCGGCGCGCACCGGCTCGCGGGCGTCGCCCGGGGCCATGATCAGGAGCCAGTCGATGACGTTGCGCAGCTGGCGCACGTTGCCGGGCCAAGTGTAGGCCTGCAGCGCCGCCAGCGCATCCTCGCCGAGCTCGCGCGGGGCGAGCCGCGCCGCCTCCGAGGCGCGCGCCATAAAGTGGCGCGCCATCAGCGGGATGTCCTCGCGGCGGTCGCGCAGCGGCGGGACCTTGATCGGCACCACGCTCAGTCGATAGAACAAATCCTCGCGAAACCGGCCGGCGCCGATCTCGCCGCCGAGCTCGCGGTTGGAGGAGGCGACGACGCGGACATCGACCTCGACCCGGCTGGAGCCCCCTACCCTCTCGAAGGTCTGCTCCTGCAGCACCCGGACGATCTTGCCCTGGGTTTCGAGGGGCATGTCGGCGACCTCGTCGAGAAACAGGGTGCCGCCATGCGCGCGCTCGAAGGTGCCGACCTTGCGCGGCGCGCCGTCGCTGCTGGTTTCGGTCCCGAACAGCTCGATCTCGAGCCGTTCCGGCCGCATCGTCGCGCAGTTGACCGGGACAAACGGACCCTTCGCGCGGCGCGAGCGCGAATGCAGCAGCCGGCCGACGACCTCCTTGCCGGCGCCGGGCGGGCCGGTGATCAGCACCCGGCTGCCGGTCGGCGCGGCCTTTTCGATCTGCTGGCGCAGCTGGTTGCGCCAGCGCCGAGGCGCCGACCAGGTCGAGCTCGCCGCCGGCGCGCAATTTCAGCTCCTCGTTCTCGCGCCGCAGCAGCGCCGCTTCGATCGCGCGCTCGACGACCAGCAATAGACGGTCCGATTTGAACGGCTTTTCGATGAAGTCGTAGGCGCCGAACTTGATCGCCTCGACCGCGGTCTCGATCGTGCCGTGGCCGCTGATCATGACGACCGGCACCGACGGCATCTCGACCCGCATCTGCTTGAGGATTTCGATGCCGTCGAGCTCGCTGCCCTGCAGCCAGATGTCGAGGATCACCAAGGTCGGCTGCCGGGCCTGCATCGCCGCCAGCGCCTGGGCGCTGTCCGCCGCCTCGCGGGTGGCGTAGCCCTCGTCCTTCAGCACGCCGCCGATCAGCATGCGGATATCGGCCTCGTCGTCGACGACCAGGATGTCATGCGCCATGGCTGACCGTGCTCAACTCCCGCGGCTGGCCGGCGGCGTCCGGGGGCTCGGCGGCGCGCTGCTCGGCGACGGCGAAGACCAGCCGGACCCGCGCCCCGACCGGCTCCCGATCCTCCAGCGTCAGATCGCCGAGGTGATCTTCCATGATCTTCTTGACGATGGCGAGCCCCAACCCGGTGCCTTTGGCGCGGGTCGTGACATAGGGCTCGGTCAGCCGCTCGCGGCCCTGCTCCGGCAGGCCCTTGCCATTGTCCTCGACGACCACCGAGGCCTGGCCCGCGTCTTCGGCCACCGACACCCGGATATGTCCGGGCGCGCCCGGGCCGTGCTCGGCGATCCGCGCCTCGATCGCCTCGATCGCGTTCTTGACGATGTTGATGACCGCCTGGCCGACAAGACGCGCGTCGCAGCCGACCGCGACCGGCCGCGCCGGATAATGCGTCTCGAAGGCGATCTCGGGATGGGCGGTGCGCTGCAGGAACACCGCGCGGTGCACGATCTCGACCAGATTCTCCGGCTTGAGGACCGGGGCGGGCATCCGCGCGAACGACGAAAACTCGTCGATCATGCGCCCGATATCGCCGACATGGCGAATGATGGTGTCGGTGCAAATTACAAATGTTTCAGGGTCGTGCTTGATTTCTTTCAAGTACCGTCGGCGCAGCCGCTCGGCCGACAATTGGATCGGGGTCAGCGGGTTTTTGATCTCGTGGGCGATGCGGCGGGCGATGTCGGCCCAGGCCGCCTTGCGCTGCGCCGACAACAGCTCGGTGATATCGTCGAAGGTGACGACAAAGCCGCTGATATCGTCTTCGTGGTGCTCGGCGGCGATGCGCACGAGCAAGGTGCGGGTGCTGTTGCCCTGGGCCAATTGCACCTGCGACTGGGCGAGCCGCTCCGGGCGGCGCTCGGCCTCGTCGAGCAGCGCCGCCATCTCGGGCGCCACCTCGGCGAGGTCCTGGCCGATCGACTGGTCGAGGTCGATCCCGAGCAGCGCCGCGGCGGAGCGGTTCGGCAGATTGACCCGGCCCAGGCGGTCGAGCCCGATCACCCCGGCCGAGACCCCGGTCAGCACCGTCTCGGTAAACCGCCGGCGCTCGTCGAGCTGGCGGTTCGCCTCGGTCAGCTCACGCTGCTGGCTCTCGATCTGGTTGGTCATCCGGTTGAAGGCGCGGCTCAGCGAGGCGAGCTCGTCGTCCTTTTCGCCCTCGGGGACGCGGGCGGCGAGGTCGCCGCCGCGCACCTGCTCGGCCGCCGTGGCGAGGCGGCTGATCGGCACCGCGAGCTTGGTCGCGACATGGATCCCGATCGCCACCGCAGCGACCAGAAACAGCATCGCCACCATCATGAAGATCAGCGCGAAGGTGATCTGAAAGCCTGACCGCTGCCCTTCCGACTTCTCGTATTGCGCCGCCGCCCGCTGGGTCTCCTCGATATGGGCCAACACCCGCGGCTCGATGAAACGGCCGACATAGAGATAGACGTCGCCGAACTGATTGAGCCGGACCAGCGCCCGCACCCGGTCGTCGCTGTCATTGGTCATGATCGCCACGTCGCCCTCGTCGGCGACCCGGATCGCGCCGTCCGGAACCGGCTCGAAGCCGAGGGTGAACGACAGGCTCGACCGCGCCAGCACATGGCCGGCGCGGTCGAAGACCATGGCCTCGGTCAGCCCGCGCATCGCCGCCTGGGCGGAAACCACCTGCTCCAGGCTCTTGCGGGTCCAGCTGCAGCTTGAGCGCGTCGCGATTGAGGTCGTTGGCCATCGCCAGCACGTCGGCGCGAATCGCCTGCTGGTGCTCGTGCAGATAGGCTTCGGCCACCACCAGCGATTCGGAGATCGCCGTGCGGACCTTGTCGCTGAACCAGGATTCGACCCCGAAGGTGAAGAAAAGATAGGAAAAAACCGCGATGATGATGGTCGGCAGCACGGCGATCAGGCTGAACAGGACCACCAGCCGGATCTGCAGCCGCGAGCCGGCCAGACCGCGCCGCCGCTCGGCCCAGACCTGGAGGAGCCGCTTGGCGACGAGCGCGCCCAGCGCCAGCAGCAGCACCAGATCGAGGTTTAAGAGCGACAGGACGGCGTTCGGATGACGCTGAAACGGCGGCGCCCCGGTCAGCGCCAGATAGGTCGCAATCCCCGAGGCGACCGCCACCACCGCCAGCCCGACCGCCAGCTGGCGCCACAGGCCGATCCCGCCGGCCCAGCCGCGAGCCCGCCACATCGGGTTCATCCAACGTCCCTGAAGACCGGCTCCAAAACCAGACGCGCTATCTTCGCGCGAATGACGCAGAACCGATTGATATCTGGCCGGACATCCTGGTCAGCCTCTGTGGAGCATCGCCGCGGCGGGCTTTGGCGAGGCCGCCGCCGTCGCTTATTTTAGGCCGCGCACCACCGGGATGTCCAATTCGCGGATTTTCTTGCGCAACGTGTTGCGGTTGAGGCCGAGCAGATGCGCCGCCTTGATCTGGTTGCCGCGGGTCGCGCCGAGGGACAGCACGATCAGCGGCCGCTCGATCTCGCGCAGCACCCGGTCGTAGAGCCCGGCCGCCGGCAGGCCTCCCTTGTGCGCGGCGAAATAGTCGCGGATGTGGCGCTCGACCGCGCCGGAAAGCCCCTCCCCGCCCGCCGCCGCCTGCTCCGGGTCGGCCGCCGTCGGCGCGCCGCCGAGCTCGGCCTCGACGATTGCGGCCTCGATCACCTCCTGCGAGTAGAGCGCCGCCAGGCGACGCATCAGATTCTCCAGCTCGCGGATATTGCCGGGCCAGCGGTAGGCCCGCAGCCGCTCCATCGCCGCCTCGTCGAGGCGCTTGGCCGGCAGCCCTTCGCGCACCGCCAGCGCGGCGAAATGCCGGACCAGCGCCGGAATGTCGGCGGTGCGCTCGCGCAGCGGCGGCAGGCGTATCGGCGCGACGTTCAGGCGGTAGAACAAATCCTCGCGAAACAGGCCCTGGCGGATCAATTGCCGCAGATCATGGTGGGTCGCCGCCACCACCCGGACATCGGCGCGGATCGAGACGCGCCCGCCGACGGCGGTGAACTCGCCTTCCTGCAAGACCCGCAACAGCCGCGTCTGCGCCTCGATCGGCATGTCGCCGATCTCGTCGAGGAACAGGGTCCCGCCCTGCGCCTGCTCGAACCGGCCCATGCTGCGGGCGGTGGCGCCGGTGAAGGCCCCGCGCTCATGGCCGAACAGCTCGCTCTCGATCAGCTCGCGCGGGATCGCGGCCATGTTGATCGCGACAAACGGCCCGTTGCGGCGCTTGCCGTAATTATGCAGCGCGCGGGCGACCAGCTCCTTGCCGGTGCCGCTCTCGCCGACGATCGTCACGGTCAGCTCGGTGCCCATCAGCCGGGCGAGGATGCGGTAGATGTCCTGCATCGCCGGCGAGCGGCCGATCAACGGCAGCTGCTCCTCGCTGTCGTCCTCGCCCGGGAAAGCCGCCGCATCGGTCGGCGCGGTCAGCGCGCGCTCGACGACGCCGACGAGCTCGCGCAGGTCGAACGGCTTTGGCAGGTACTCGAAGGCCCCGCGCTCGGTCGCCTTGACCGCGGTCAAGAGCGTGTTCTGCGCGCTCATGACGATGATCCGCAATTCGGGGCGGATCTTCTTGATGCGCGGGATCAGGTCGAGGCCGTTCTCGTCGGGCATGATCACATCGGTGATCACCAGGTCGCCCTCGCCCTCGGCGACCCACCGCCACAGGGTCGCGGCGTTGCCGGTCAGCCGCACCTCGTGACCGAGCCGCATCAGCGCCTGGTTCAGCACCATCCGGATCGCGCGATCGTCGTCGGCTACCAGGATCGTCGAGGCCATCATCCGCCATCATCTTGCGCGGCCACCGGCAAAAACACCCGGAACACGGTTCGTCGGGGCTGGCTGTCGAACTCGATGACGCCGCCGTGGTCGCCGATCACCTTGGCCACCAATGCAAGACCGAGGCCAGTCCCGTTTCGCTTGGTCGTGACAAACGGGTCGAACAGATAGGGCCGCAGATCCTCGGGGATGCCGGCGCCGTTGTCGGCGACCGAGACCATCAGCGGCAGGTGCCGGCGCGGCCCGCCGCCCGCGACCGCCAGGCGCAGCCCGTGGCGGAAGGCGGTGGTCACGACGATCTCGCCGTCGGCGGGCGGCAGCGCCTCGGCGGCGTTCTTGACGATGTTGAGAAAGACCTGGACGAGAAGATCTCGATTGCCGTCGACCGGCGGCAGCGAGGGGTCGTACTCCTCGACGAACCGGGCCTCGCGGGCGAACCCGGATTGCGCCGCCTTGCGCACCCGCTCCAGCACCTCGTGGATGTTGACCGGCCGGCGCTCGATCGGGCGATGGTCGGCGAACGCCTCCATGCGGTCGACCAGCGCGACGATGCGGTCGGTCTCGTCGCAGATCAGCTGGGTCAGTTGCCGCCCGGCGGGGTCGGCGTCCTGCTCCAACAGCTGGGCCGCGCCGCGGATGCCGGAAAGCGGGTTCTTGACCTCGTGCGCCAGCATCGCGGCCATCGCCGTGACCGAGCGGGCGGCGTTGCGGTGGGTGAGCTGGCGATCCATCTTGTCGACCATCGAACGCTCGTGCAGGGCGAGCACCAGGGCGCCCGCCGCCTCGCCGGTCAGGGTCCCCTGGATCGTCACCGAGCGGCTGCCGAAGCGCGGCCCTTCGAGCGCCAGATCGTGCTCGGAGATCGAGTGGCCGCCGCGCCAGACCGATTGCACGAGCGCCAAGAGCGGGCTGTGCGGGGCGACGAGGTCGGCGAGCGCGCTGCCGACCAGCGCCGCCGCGCTCGACCCGAAGAACTCCTCGGCCGCCGGGTTGGCGAGGCGGATTCGCCCGGTCCGGTCGACGACGATGACCGGGTCGGGCAGCGCCGCCAGGACCGCCGCCGCATCGGCGCCGGACGACGAGACGGGTCCGCGGCCGCGGGGCGACATTGCCTTCAGGCGGCCGGGCGAGCGAGCAGCGGCTCGTAGAAGGCGCGGATCAGCTCCTTGACGCGGCCGATGTCGATCGTCGCGTTGACCGCCGCGCGGAACTCCGCCGAGCCCGGCAACCCTTTGGAATACCAGGCGACGTGCTTGCGGGCGATGCGCGCGCCAACTTCCGTCCCGTAATGGGAGAGCATATCCTCGTAATGGCCGAGCACGATGTCGAGCTGCGCCGCGAGCGGCGGGTCGGGCAGGCGCCGGCGGCTTTTGAGCCATTCGATCGCCTGTCGCGCAAACCACGGCCGACCGTAGCAGCCGCGGCCGATCATCAGCCCGTCGGCGCCCGATTCCTGCAACGCCCGGTCGGCGTCCTCGAGGCTGACGATGTCGCCATTGGCGATGACCGGGATCGCCACACTCTCCTTGACCCGGCGGATGAACCGCCAGTCGGCCGAGCCGGCGTAGAGCTGGCAGCGGGTGCGTCCGTGCACGCTGATCATGCGAATGCCGCAGGATTCGGCAATCCGCGCGAGATGCGGCGCGTTGCGGCTCTGGTCGTCCCAGCCGGTGCGCATCTTCAAGGTGACCGGCAAATCGACCGCCCTGACCGTCGCCTCGAGGATGCGGGCGGCATGGGCCTCGTCGCGCATCAGCGCCGAGCCGGCATGGCCGTTGACCACCTTTTTGACCGGGCAGCCGAAATTGATGTCGATGATCCGCGCGCCGAGGTCGGCGTTGAGCCTGGCCGCCTCGGCCATCACGTGCGGCTCGCAGCCGGCGAGCTGCACCGCCATCGGCTGCTCCTCGGCGCAGCTTTTCGCCATCGTCATCGATTGGCGGGTGGCGCGGATCATCGCCTCGCTGGCGATCATCTCGGAAACCACGAGGCCCACGCCCTGGCGCCTGACCAGACGCCGGAACGGCAGGTCGGTCACGCCCGACATCGGGGCCAGGATGACCGGGTCGTCGAGCCTCACGGAGCCGATCGAAATGCTCATGTCTTGCGCAGAGTCGCTCAATGCCTAATGATTAGGCAAAATACTAATCGGTTTTCTTTTGCGGCGCAACATCAACCGGGTCGGTTGGCGCGCCGGCCGCCGCCGGGGTAAGCTCCCGCATGGATTCGGTCTATGCCCTCGTCGTCGCCGCCGGCCAGGGTACACGTTTTGGCGGCGCGCTGCCCAAGCAATACCTGCCGCTCGGCGGCGTCAGCGTGCTGCGCCACGCGGTCGCGGCGTTCGCCCTGCACCCGCGGGTCCGGGGCGTGCTGACCGCGATCCGATCCGAGGACCGCGACCGGTTCGACCGCGCCGTCGCCGGGCTGCCGGTGCTGCCGCCGGTGACGGGCGGCGAGACCCGGCAGGATTCGGTCCGGCTCGGGCTGGAGGCCTTGGCCGAGCACCGCCCGGACCGGGTGCTGATCCATGACGGCGCGCGGCCGTTTCCCGATCCCGGCTTGATCGGCCGGGTCGTCGACGGGCTCGACCGGGCCGCGGCGGCGATCCCGTGCCTGCCGTTGCGCGACACGGTCAAGCGCGTCGAGGACGGGATGATCCGCGCCACCCTCGACCGCTCCGCGCTGTGGCGGGCGCAGACCCCGCAAGGCTTTCACTTCGCGGCCATTCTCGCCGCGCATCGGGCCGCCGCCGGGCGCGCGCTGACCGACGACGCCGCCGTCGCCGAGGCGGCTGGGCTCTCGCCGCTCGCGGTCCTCGGCAGCGAGGACAACCTCAAGCTCACCACGCCCGACGACCTCGCCGCCGCCGAGCGGCGGCTCGCCGCCCGCCTCGGCGATGTCCGCGTCGGGCAGGGCTTCGACGTCCACCCCTTCGGCCCCGGCGACCGCGTTTGGGTCTGCGGCGTCGAGATCGCGCACAGCGCCGGGCTCGTCGGCCATTCCGACGCCGATGTCGGCCTGCACGCGCTGACCGATGCGGTGCTGGGCGCGATCGCCGCCGGCGACATCGGCATGCATTTTCCGCCGGGCGACCCTCGATGGCGCGGCGCTTCCTCGGACCGGTTTCTGCGGCATGCCGCCGATCTCGTCGCGGCGCGGGGCGGCATCGTCGCCGCCGCCGATGTGACGATCATCTGCGAGCGGCCGCGGATCGGCCCCTATCGCGCGGCGATGGTCGAGCGGGTCGCCGCCATCCTCGGCATCGCCCCCGGCCGCGTCAGCGTCAAGGCGACGACGACCGAGCGGCTCGGCTTTACCGGGCGCGGCGAAGGGATCGCCGCCCAGGCCGTCGCCACTCTGCGCCTGCCGCTCTGACCCGCCCTCCCCGCCTGCCGATCGCCCTGCCGCCCCGGCATCCCGCGCTGTTGCTGGCAACAGGCTTTGGCGCCGGGCTGCTGCCGGGCGCGCCGGGAACCTGGGGATCGCTCGCCGCCCTTCCCTTCGCCTGGGCGATCCGCGCCCATTGCGGCATCCCCGGGCTCGCCGTCGCGGCGGGGCTCGTCTTCGTCGCCGGCTGGTGGGCGGCGGCGGCCGTCATCAAGGCGGGGACCGCAAAGGATCCCGCCTGGGTGGTCATCGACGAGGTCGCGGGGCAGTGGCTGGCGCTGCTCCCGGCGCCGCTCGATCCGCTGGCCTACGCCCTCGCCTTCCTGCTGTTCCGGCTCTTCGACATCTGGAAGCCCTGGCCGGTGCGCTGGGCCGACCGCCGGGTCGGCGGCGGCCTCGGCGTGATGCTCGACGACACGCTGGCGGCGGCCTACGCCGCCCTCGCGCTGTCGGCCTTGCTGGCGCTGGCGTGATCAGGCCGGGCGGCGGGCGGTCACCAGCAGCACGGTCGCCGGCAGCCGCATCTCGCCGCCTTGCGCGTGGGCCGCGAAGGCCTCCTCCATCTCGCGCCGGATCGCTTCTCGGGTCGCGTCGTCGGGCTTCTTCTCGTCGATCAGCCGGCCCGGAGGACCCATCAGGCAGGCGTGCTCGGCCTCCTCGCGCGGGGTCGAGCCGAAGACGGTCGTCGCCTCACGCTCGATTTCGATGTCGGCAAACCCGGCCGCGCCGAGAAACGAGCGCACGTAGCCGGGGTCGGCATACGCCATCGGGCCCGGGGCGTGGGCGGGCTTTGGCGCCGGCGGCCCCAGACGCCGCAGCGCCACTCGATACGGGATCAGCCACTGCGGATTGTCGTCGAGCGAGCCCCAGCAGGCAAAGCACAACCGCCCGCCGGGCCGCGCCGCCCGGCGCAAATTGGCGAAGGCCGCCGCCGGGTCGGAGAAGAACATCACGCCAAAGCGCGAGGCAACCAGGTCGAACCGGTCGGGCTCGAAGGCGTAGGCCTGCGCGTCGCCCTGCACGAGCGAGACGTTGCGCAGCCCCGATTGCGCGATCCGCTCGCGCGCCGCGGCCAGCATCGGCGCCGAGATGTCGACGCCCATGACCGCGCCCTCCCCGCCGACCGCCTCGGCCAACGGCACGGTCGCAGCGCCGGTGCCGCAGCCGACCTCCAGCACCGTCTCGCCCGGCGACAGCGCCGCCCGCCGCAGCAGCAGGTCGTTGACCGCGCGCGTCCGCGACTCGCGGGCGCCGCCGAGGCGGACCCAGCGCGGGCCGGCCACGTTGTTCCAATATGCCTCCTGCGCCGCGTTGGCGCCGGCGCCCTGGGTCATTTTGCGCCCCTTCCCCTCGGTGCGGCCGGTTGGACCACGCGCCACTGTCACACTCGCGCGGCCGGCGCGCAACGCGGATTTGGTTGACATCGCCGACATCGCCGAGGCACCAACAGGCGGCGAACCTCACAGGCGGCAACCGAAAATGTCGAGCGAAGACCTCCACATCCCGCGCGAGCGGCTGTCCCAGGAAGCGCGGCTCCTGCACTACGCGATCGTCTCGCTGAAGGAGGAGCTGGACGCGGTCGACTGGTACCGCCAGCGCGCCGACGACACCGAGGACGAGGCGCTGAAGGCGGTGCTGCTGCACAACATGCGCGAGGAGATCGAGCACGCCTCGATGGTCATGGAATGGCTGCGCCGCAACGACGCGGATTTTGCGCGAAATTTCAAGACCTACCTGTTTACCGAGGCGCCGATCACCGCGGTCGAAAAAGCCGACACCGAGGGCGTCGCGGCGCCGCGCGCGACGGCGGCCGGGCGCGCGCGCGACGATCTCGGCTTTACGATCGGCCCGCTGAAGGGGAATTAGGCGATGGATTATTTCAACCGCGACCGGGCCTCCTTCCCCGACGGGCTGTGGGGCGCGATCGACGAGGCGGCGGTCAAGGCCGCCCGCGAGCAGCTGACGGCGCGGCGCTTTCTCGATGTCGAGGGGCCGTTCGGCGTCGGCCTGACCGCGATCGAGGCCGGCAATGACGACTACTGCCGGCAGCCCGGGCCGACCGAGGCGGGGGCCGTGATCGGCCGCACGATCCCGGTGCCGATGCTGCGCCGCAGCTTCCGCCTCAGCATCCGCCGCGTCGCCGCGCACCTCGAGAACGGCCAGCCGCTCGACCTCAGCCCGGCTCAGGAAGCCGCCGAGGCGGTGGCCGCCCGCGAGGAGGAGCTCGCCTATCAGGGCCAGCCCGATTTCGGCGTCCCCGGCCTGTTGACCGTCGAGGGCCGCCAAGAGGTCGCGGGCAGCGCCTGGTCGGCGCTCGACCGGGCCTTGCAGGACGGGCTCGCGGCGGTGACCAAGCTCGATGAGGCGGGGTTTCGCGGCCCCTACGCGCTGGCGCTGGCGCCGGCGCTCTACAACGCGCTCTTTCGCCTCTACCCCGGCACCGATGTCCTGCAATTGGAGCATCTGCGCCGCCTGTGCACCGGCGGCATCTACAAGGCGCGGATCGAAGGCGGGGTCATGGTCGATCCCCGGCTCGGCGTGCTCGTCGTCGGCCAGGACCTGCGCTCGGGCTATATCGGCCAGGACGGCATCCACTATCAGCTCTATGTGAGCGAAAGCATCGTGCTGCGGATCGACGAGCCGAAGGCGATCTGCACGATCTCGGCGACCCTGTGATCGGCCTTGCGCCGTCGCCGTAGCCGACCGAAATCTTCGGCATGAGCGCCGCGCTCGACACGCTGCAGATCGTCAAGCGCCTCAAGGAGGCCGGGTTCAACGACGTTCAGGCCGAGGCGGTCACCAACGTCGTCCGCGATGTCCGGGAGACCGACTTTGGCCAGCTTGCGACCAAGGCCGATGTCGAGAGCCTCGCGTCGGCGACGAAGGCCGATGTCGACCGGCTCGCCGTCGCGACCCGGACCGATATCGAACGGCTTGCATCCGGGACCAAGGCCGACATCGAAAAACTCGGCGCGGCCATCGATCGGCTCGCCGCCACGACAAAGGCCGATCTGGATCGGTTCGCCACTACGACAAAGGCCGATCTGGATCGGCTCGCCGCCACGACAAAGGCCGATCTGGATCGGTTCGCCACTACGAGCAAGGCTGATCTCGCAGCGGCGATCGCGGAGGTCAAAGCCGACCTCGTCAAATGGGTCGTCGGGGTCGGATTCGCCCAGGTCGCGATGATCCTGGGCGCGCTAAAGCTGTTCCTGAGCTCGCATCCCTGAGCGTCGATTCGGCATTCCCGCGGCGTCGGGTCGAGCTTCGCCCGCGCGGCTGAGGGCGGCCCCGGCCGGGCGCGCCGGCACTGCCTTCCCCTTGCCGCAAACTTCGTTAATATCGCCAGGCGGAAGCGCAGAGAGCCAGATGAAGCCGACCTTTCCGGACCCGCGCAATCCTGAGGCGGCCGGCATCGATTGTGTCGGGCGCGCCCGAGAGCTCGGCCCGGCGCTGCCTCGCCTGGAGCCGCAATCGACGATGTCTACCTTCTAGCCCAGGCCGTGGGGTCCGCGATTTCCGCCGCGAGCGATGCTGGACCCGGCCGTCGGCCGGGCGGGCAACGCTGGACGCTCGACGACATTGCGTGGCATCAAATTCGGCGCGACGCGGTGGCGCGCAGCCAGGGGCTCTTCTACCTGGTCGCCTCGGCGTCGCTGATGGAGAGCGCCACCGATCTCTACACCGCAAACCTGGTCGACTATTTCGCCGACGACGACGAGGTCACCTCGTGGCTCGAGGATTATTGGCTGCCCGAGGAGCTGCAGCACGGGCGGGCGCTGCGGCGCTATGTCGAGGCGGTGTGGCCGCAGTTCGGCTGGGAGGCGGCGAACCGGCGCTTTGTCGAGGAGTTCAAGCCGTTTTGCGACATTGCGCTGGAGCCGGCTCGCGGCCTGGAGATGGCGTCGCGCTGCGTCGTCGAAACCGGAACGGCGAGCTATTATATGACCTTGTCGCGAATCAGCCCCGATCCGGTGCTGGCGCGCCTGACCCGGCTGATCGCCGAAGACGAGGTCCGGCACTACAAGCACTTCTACCGGTATTTCCGCCGCTATCGGCGCGATGAAGGGTTGGGTCGCGCCGCGATCGCGCCGGGGTTGTGGCGGCGGCTGCGGATGACCGGCGGCCAGGACAGCTTCATTGTCCTCAAGCATGTCCACGCCGCCCGATATCCCGAAGCGCCGTTCGACGTGCGCGTCTACCGCGATATCCGCCGGCAATGCCGCGACCTGTCGTCGGCTCATTTCCCGCATGAGATGAGCGTGCGCATGTTGTTGAAGCCATTGGCGCTTGGCCGCCGCTCGCAGCGCCTGGCGGTGCCGATCCTGACCGCGCTCGCCCGACGCGTCGTGCCCTAGGCGGCGGCGCCGCGGGCCGGCGATCACGGCGGCGGCCTCCGGGACAGGGCGGAGAAATCATTTGACACGCCGCGCGATCGGAAAAACATCCGCGCCGGCGCAGATTTCGCGGGGGACCGGTCATGGCCGCCGACGTGCTGGTGAGAAACGCCTGGTATGTGGCCGGGTTGTCGCACGAATTCCCGGCGCTGCGGCTGCAGGGCCAGGTCGTCGCCGAAAAGCCGATGGTCCTGTGGCGCACCGGCGACGGGACCGTCGTCGCGTTCGACGAGCGCTGTTGCCACAAGCGCATGCCGTTGTCGCAGGGCCGGTTTATCGAGGGCGGCCTTCTCGAATGCGCCTATCACGGCCTCTGCTACGATGCGGGCGGCCGCTGCGTGCGCATCCCGTCGCACCCGGACGGCCGCATCCCGCCGCAGGCGCGGCTGCGCCCGTTCCCGGTCGTCGAGCAGGACGGGCTCGTCTGGGTCTGGCCCGGCGACCCGGCGAAGGCCGCCGACAGCACGCCGCCGCGGCTTCCCGAGATCGCCGACCCGGCCTGGGAGACCGCCGACACCGGGCCGATGCCGGTGCCGGCCAACACCGTATTGTTGATCGAGAACCTGCTCGACATCACCCATTTCTACCCGCTGCACGACGGCAATATCGGCGACGTGGAGAACAGCCGCATCCCGGTCCGGCTCGACGAAGGCAGCCGCGACGGCAATTCCTATGTCGGAACCGTGCGCGAGGCGCGCTTCTACCGCCAGCCGCCCTTTCTCGAAGACTATTTCGGCTACGATGTCGTCGACCGCGACCACACCCATTACCTCTTGAGCCCGGCGGTGACGCATGTCCGGATGCGGGTCTGGCCCGCCGGCCGCCACGGCGAGGCGAGCGTCGAGCGCGGCTATGTCATCATCCACACCCACACGCCGGTCGATCGCGCCAACCACGTCTGGCGGCTGATCATCAACATGCCGGCCGGGCAGAAATGCAAATCCGACCCTGACCCGCTCCGCGGTCGAGCGCTTCATGGAGACCTTCCCCGCGGTCATCGCCGAGGACCGCTGGGCGCTCGAAAAGCAGCAGCAGATGTTCCGCTACCCCGACGACGGCTATGTCGAGGTGTTTCTGCGGCCCGACAGGGCATTGCGTCGGGCGCGGGAAATCCTCACCGAGCTCGAACGGGGCGAGCAGGCGTCCCGGCGCGAGGCCGCCGAGTGAGGAGGAAATCCACTGCGGCCGCGCCGATCACGCGTCGCGCCGCCTTGATCGGGGCGGCCGCGACGCCGCCCGCCGCCGCTGGAGCGGCCGCCGCCAACGATTCGATCGCCGACGTCGAAAAAGATTGTGGCGGCCGGCTCGGCTCTGCGAACGACATCGCGATCCTGTTTCCGCCCGATCACGGGCCGATCCTGGCCGCTGTCTACCTGACCCAATCCGCCCGGCCGGGCGATGACCGCAACGCCGCGATCGCCGCCGTCGGGCGCATCGCCGCCACGACGCTGTAGCCGGCAGGACGAGCCGATAAGGGCGGTTCTAGAGCAGTTTCCGATCGAGTTGACCCTATTTTAAGAAATTGTCATTGCGAGGAGCGCATCGCGCACCGAAGCAATCTCGACCGGACGAGCGATGTCGGCCCGAGACTGCTTCGCGGAGCCTGTCCTTGGGCGGCGCAGCGCGCCGACCCGTGGGCTCGCCATGACAATCACGCGACGCGCTTTCGATTTGAACGAAATTTGCTCTGGTGCACAGATCGAGCGGCCGTTCTGGAGAGGCTCTGTCGATGCCTCCTTCCGCTGTCCCGGCGAACGCCGGGACCCACCTTTCCACCACTCGTCCGCTTGCTTGCGTTTATTGTGATCGGTTGAACAGGATGAGCGACCGGGCCTGCGGTCGGCGTGGGTCCCGGCTTTCCCCACGGATCAAGTCCGTGGGCTGAAGGCCCACGGGACAGCGGGAGCCACGCGGTTCAGCCTAATGCGATCACGCTCTACGCGGTCAGCACTTCGAAGAGGTGGCCGTTGGGGTCGCGGAAATAGAAGCCGCGGCCGCCGTGGCGGTGGTTGATCTGCATGTCCTCGGCCGAGCGCGGACCGCTGCCGTAGGGGATGCCCTCGCCCAGCACGCGGTCGTAGATGCCGTCGAGCTCCGATTCGCTGACCTTGAAGGCGTAATGGTGGCGCTCGAACGCCTCCCAATTGTCGAAGTCGATGGTCAGGGTGTCGTTGATCCGCACCGGCGCGAAATGCGAGACCGGGCCGTTGTATTCGAGGCCGAAGATGCGGGCGAAGAAGCGGGCCGATTCCTCCTTGTCGTGGGCGGGTACGACGGTGTGGTCGAGGTGGATGGTCATCGCGGCCTCCTTTGGCGTCCAAAGCAGAGATGAGACGCCGTTGGACGATTGGCAAGCATCGACCGCCGGTCGCCGGACGCGCGAAATGGCCTTTGCCACGATCGTGGAACTGGCGGATAATTAACAGGCCGACCCGGGTCATCCCGGCTCGGTTTCAACGCGGCCCATAGGAGGCGCAAATGTGGGGAGGAATCATCGGCCTGATCATCCAGCTGATCGCCGGCGGCGTCGGCGGCAACATCGCCGGCTCGATGCTGGAAAAATACAATCTCGGCACAATCGGCAACACCATCGCGGGCGTCATCGGCGGCGGCGTCGGCGGGCAGATCGTCGGGGCTCTGCTCGGCGCTGCGGGCGGCGGGGACGCCGCGGGCGCAATGGCGGGCGGCGGGCTCGACATCGGCTCGATCATCGGCCAGATCGTTTCCGGCGGCGTCGGCGGCGGCGTGCTGATGACGATCGTCGGCCTGATCAAGCAGGCGATGGGCGGGCAAAAGCTCGGCGGCTGAAGCCGCCGGGAGCGACGCAGCGGTCTTCGCGCCGCGCTTGGCGCGGGCCGCTCGCGGCGCCCCGGTTACCGGCTCGCCGCCGCCGTCGGGCGGCGACAGAAGGAGGAAATGGCGATGGGCTCACCCCTTTCGGCGACGCGGCTTCTTTGGGGCTTTGTCGCCGGCTTTGTGGCGACATTGGTGTTTCACCAGATCGGGCTGCTCGTGTGCCACGCCGTCGGCCTGACGCCGGGGGCGCCGTGGAACATGAGCCCGGTCCCGCCCTTCGGCGCGCCGCGGGTGCTCCAGCTCGCCTTTTGGGGTGGCGTGTGGGGCGTCGTCTTCGTGCTGGCCGAGCCGCTGATCGCCAGGAGCCCGGGCGGCTACTGGGTCGGCGCCATCCTGTTCGGGATCATCGGCCCCGACCTCGCCTCCTGGTTTATCGTGGCGCCGCTCAAAGGCCTGCCGATGGGCCGCGGCTTCCATTTCCCCGGGCTCTTTGTCGGGCCGATCGTCAACGGCCTGTGGGGGCTCGGGACCGGCGTGTTCCTCGGCCTGATGCCGAGGGCGGCCGCCCGCGCCGGCTGACCTTCGAAAATTGGCGTTCGGCACGTGGCGAGGATCAGTTGCGACCCGGCGGCTTCGCCGATTGCGTGACCGTCGCACGACCGCCGATCTTGCCGCGGACGGGCGGCATCGAGTTCCGTGGTTTAGGGCGACCGCCTTGCCCGCTGGAAGAGATGCGTTCAGCGGCGTCAAGCGTTTTCGCCAGCGCGAGTCGAGCTCGAGCCGCGACTACTCGGCCCTGGTCATTGCTCAAACCTGTTCGGCGGCCAAGCCCGAGAAGCGCGAGGCCGCGCTTTGCAGGGCGACGGCCTTGCGGTACTCAGCGATTGCCTTCGTCACCCGGCCGCGTTGCGCAGGACATGCGCCGGAGCTGCATATGCGGCCGGATCGGCTTCGAGCATGAGCTCGACAGCCCGGCGGAACGCGACAAGGGCTTCGTCATACCGGCCGCTCATGTACAAGATGTGGCCGAGGTTGCGATGCGCCATGGCAGCTTTGGATCGAGCTCGATCGCTTTGCGGTACTCGGCGGCAGCTTCGTCGAGCTTCCCCTGATTGCTCAGGACGTTGCCGAGCCCATTGTGCGGAAGGGCGGATTTGGGATCGAGCTCGATCGCGTTGCGGTACTCGGCGGCGGCTCCGTCGAGCTTGCCCTGATCGCTCAAGACATTGCCGAGCCCATTGTGCGGAATGGCGGATTTGGGGTCGAGCTCGATCGCGATGCGGTACTCGGCGGCAGCTTCGTCGAGTTTGCCTTGGTCCTGCAAGACGTTGCCGAGCCCGTTGTGCGGATCGGCGGATTTGGGGTCGAGCTCGATCGCGACGCGGTACTCGGCGGCGGCTTCGTCGAGCTTGCCCTGATCGCTCAAGACGTTGCCGAGCCCGTTGTGCGGAAGGGCGGATTTGGGGTCGAGCTCGATCGCGAGCGCGGTATTCGGCGGCGGCTTCGTCGAGCTTGCCTTGGTCGCTGCAGGACATTGCCGAGCCCGTTGTGCGGAAGGGCGGATTTCGGGTCGAGCCGGATCGCGGTGCGGTACTCGGCGGCGGCTTCGTCGAGCTTTCGCTTGATCGTTCAGGACATTGCCGAGCCCGTTGTGCGGGTTGGCATATTTGGGGTCGAGGCCGATCGCCGTGCGGTATTCAGCGGCGGCCTCGTCGAGCGTTCCTTGATCGGTCAGGACGTCGCCGAGCCCGTTGTGCGGAAGGGCGGATTTCGGGTCGAGCTTGATCGCGTTGTGGTACTCGGCGGCGGCCTCGTCGAGCTTTCGTCTGATCGGTCAGGACATTGCCGAGCCCGTTGTGCGGGTTGGCGGATTTGGGGTCGAGGCCGATTGCGGTACGGAATTCATCGGCGGCTTCGTCGAGCTGTTCGTTGATCGTTCAGCACATTGCCGAGCCCGTTGTGCGGTTCGGCGGTTTTCGGGTCGAGCCGGACCGCGGTACGGAATTCATCGGCGGCTTCGCCGCCTTTCCTTGATCGGACAAGACATTGCCGAGGCCGATTAGGCGGTCGCATCTTCGGATCGAGCGCGATTGCCTTCTGGAATTCCGCCGCGGCCTCGTCGCGCTGCCCTTGATCGCGAAGGGCGTTGCCAAGGTTAACGTGGGGAAAGACACCATTCGGGTTCGAAATCTTGATCGCCTCGCGGTACTCGGCGATGGCTTCGCCCTTCTTCCCTTGATCAAAGAGGACGATGCCAAGGTTGCTATTGGGGCTGGCGATATTCGCCGTCGCAGGTCGATAGCCCTTGCGGTATTCGATAAGCTTCGTCGTCGTATTTGTGCTGGCGCGCAGCGCATTCCCGATGTTGCCGTGCGCGGCCGCCAGCTTCGGATCGAGCTCAATGGCCCGTCGGTATTTCGCTATCGCCTCGTCAAACTTGTCCTGATGGTAGAGCACGTTACCAAGGCTGTTGTAGGCTTGTGCGGACCGCCGATCGATCCGGAGCGCTTGGTCCACAGCCTCCGTCGCCTTGTCATATTGTTTCTTTTCTTCATAGATCGACGCTTTCAAGAGATATGAATTAATTACGTTCTCGTCCTCCTGCGGAAGGCGGGCGATGGTTTGCTGCGCGATATCCAGCGCCTGTTCGGGATCCTTCTTGGAAAAGTACGATGCGACAATGTATGGTTGGACCTCCTTAAGAAGGGCAGGGACGGCGCTTGCGAACAACTCATCGGGCCTGTCGGGCGCGCCCGCCGTGAGGCCGCCGGAGAGCTTCTTCCCGTCGAGCCGGAGCCGCAACGAAAGCAGCCCATCGGCAATCGTGAACTCTCCGGTGACCTGCCTGTGCAGGCTGCTGTGAAGAAATCCGCGGATCGCGGCGGCGAAGCTCTCGATCGAGAGGCCAACGGTCGGGACGATGATTTCGGGAATTTCGCCGCGCAGCGCGATCTCCGGCCCTTGCACGGAAGTGTGCGCCTTCGCGACGAACGCGTTCACCGCGTCGCGCAATCGCCGCGCGGCAACCTCTGGAGCGTAGCCGTTTTCCGCCAGGCTCTTCGGCACCGAGATCGGCTCGATCACCAGCGCTCGCCTCGTAAGCTCCTTTGTCAGAAGCCCCGCGATCAACACGACGGTAACGACGCCGGCTAAGCTCAGTATGAAGCCGGAGAGAGTTTTCCAGAATAGCCTTGCGCCCCTCCAGCCGCGCCACAGGCTTTCCCGACGCCACAGATCTCGCAGCTTCAAACGCCGCATCGCTTCGCCGGACGAGGCAGCCGTGCGAGCATCGTCCGCAGTCGCAGCGTTTTCAGTCGCTCCAATCTCGCTCTCGCGCATATCCGGCATGGTCGCCAGCTATCCCGAACGGCGTCTCAACCCTGATAATTTCGGCCAATCGAAGATTGTCAAAGTCGCCATCATGGCAGGCGGCCGCCCGCGCGGCCTGATCACCGGATCGCAGCGGCGATCGCGGCGCCGAGGTCCTTGGTGCCGGCGTTGCCGCCGAGGTCGGGGGTGCGGGCGCCGCCCTCGGCCAGCACCTGCGTGATCGCCCGCTCGACCGCGGCCGCCGCGGCGTCCTCGCCGAAATGCGCGAGCATCATCGCCCCCGACCAGATTTGGCCGATCGGGTTGGCGACGCCGCGCCCGGCGATATCCGGGGCCGAGCCGTGCACCGGCTCGAACATCGAGGGGTATTCGCGCTCGGGGTTGATGTTGCCCGAGGGAGCGATGCCGATCGAGCCGACCACCGCCGGGCCGAGATCGCTGAGGATGTCGCCGAACAGGTTCGAGCCGACGACCACGTCGAACCAGTCGGGATGGCGCACGAAATGCGCGGTCAGGATGTCGATGTGGTACTGGTCGGTCTTGACATCGGGGTAGTCGCGGGCAATCGCGGCGAAGCGCTCGTCCCAAAACGGCATCGTGTGGATGATGCCGTTCGACTTGGTCGCCGAGGTGACGTGCTTCTTGCGGCTGCGCGCGAGGTCGAAGGCGTAGCGCATGATCCGGTCGCAGCCGCGGCGGGTGAAGACCGATTGCTGCATCGCCATCTCATGCTCGCCGCCGGCATAGAGCCGGCCGCCGATCTCCGAATATTCGCCCTCGTTGTTCTCGCGCACGACATAGAAATCAATCTCGCCCGGCGCGCGGTCCTTGAGCGGCGATTGGACCCCGGCCAGAAGCCGCACCGGGCGCAAATTGACATATTGGTGAAAGCTGCGCCGCAGTGGGATCAAAAGCCCCCACAGCGAAACGTGGTCGGGCACGTCGGGATGGCCGACCGCGCCCAGATAGACGGCGTCGTAGAGCCGCAGCCGGTCAAGCCCGTCCTCCGGCATCATCCGCCCGGTCTTGGCGTAGCGCTCGCAGCTCCAGTCGAATTCGCTCCAGCTGAAGCCGAAGCCGTAGGCGCCGGCCGCCTTTTCCATCGCCGCGATCCCCTCGGGCATGACCTCGTGCCCGATGCCGTCGCCGGCGATCACCGCCACCCGATAAGTCTTCGCCATGTCCATCCCTCCGCCGACTGCGCCTGAGCTGTCGTAGGGTGGGTTGAGCTCAGCGAAACCCACCGCTCCATCGGAAGCCGATGGGTTTCGCGCCGCTCAACCCATCCTACGAGAAAATCAATGCCGGTCGGCGCTGTTGCCCCATCGAGATTGCTTCGTCGTCCGGCGGCTTCTCGAAATGACGAGGCCGCCGCCAGGGGATCTACTTGTTCATGTTCCAGATGTCGGTTTCGAGCAGCCACTTGCCGCCGATGCGGCGCCAGACGACGGCGTATTTGCCGACAAGCTGCTGCGGCGGCTGGGCCTTGGTCGTCAAGGTGACGGTTCCGATCTCGCGGGCCGCTCCGCGCCCGAGCGGCAACAGGTCGACGGTCACGAGCCTGGCGTCGCCGACCTGCGTCGCCGCGTTCTTCCAGAACGCCGCGATCGCGGCCCGGCCTTTGACCATTTCGCCGCCGGGCGGCAGCACATAAGCATCCGTGGCGTACATCGCCGCGACGGCGGCGGCGTCGCCCCTGTTGAAGGCCGCGGTCCATTGGTCGTTGAGCTTCTCGATCGCCGCCTTGCTCTGCGCCAGCGCCGACCCGGCAACCATGACAGTCAGGCAAAAGCCCAGCACCGCGATCCGCCGCATGAACTCCCTCCTTCGCGCTTCGGGCGATACTCCCGCGCTTTGCCGGCGAGGGCAATCGTCAGATCTCGATCGCGCCGGCGAGATAAAGAACGGCGCGTCCGGCGATCGAAACCCGGTTGTCGCGGAGCGCGCAGGATAGGCTGCCGCCGCGCCGCGACAGCTGCCGCGCCCGGAGCTGCGTCTTTCCCAGGCGCCGGGCCCAATAGGGGATCAGCGTGCAATGCGCCGAGCCCGTCACCGGATCCTCGTCCACTCCCCGCGCTGGCGCGAAAAACCGCGACACGAAATCCGTGCCGCCGGCGCCGGCAGCGGTCGCGATGACGGCAAACCGATCGAGCCGGGCGATCGCGGCGAAATCCGGAACCAGCGCCGCCACCTCCTCGGGGTCGTCATAGACGGCGAGATAATCGCGGGACGCCAGCACCTCGGCCGGCTCGCGCCCGAGCGCGGCGCCGAGACCCGCGGGCGCGACACAGGGCTCGGGCGGCCGCGCCGGGAAGTCGAGCGCCAACAGGTCGCCCTCGCGGACAACCGAGAGCTCGCCGGCGTTCTCGGTCCGGAACACGACGCGCTGCCGCCCCGGCGCCAGGAAGTTGAAGATCACATGGGCCGAGGCGAGTGTCGCGTGGCCGCACAGATCGACCTCGGTCGTCGGCGTGAACCAGCGCAGCCGCCACCCCTCCCCTTCAGGCACGAAAAATGCGGTTTCCGACAAATTGTTCTCGGCCGCGATCGCCTGCATGACCTCTGCCGGCAGCCATTCGTCGAGCGGGCACACCGCCGCCGGGTTCCCGGTGAACGGCCCGTCGGCAAAGGCGTCGATCTGGTAGATGGGGATGCGCATGGCGTCAGCGCGCGAAGCGTGCAGCGATGGTCAACACCACCCCAATGAAGCCGACTATGGCAAAAATGTCGAGGATCGACTGTCGGCGCGTCGGCCGCTTTATGATCTCGATCCGCAATTCGTCGATCTCTTCTTTCAGCTCCAGCCGAACGGCGGCCAGCTCCGCCTTGTTCGCCAGCTCGGGGAGTTTCGCGCTCAAAGCGGCCAACTGCGCCTTGGTCGCCAGCTCGGGCAGCTTGGCGGTCAAGAAGCCGTGCATTTCATCAATGCGCGGAGCCAGGCGGCTCAACGTCGATTTGACCTCGCCAAGATCGCTCCGGATATGGGCGACATCCGCTTCCAGCCGGGCAACTCTGGCCTCCAAGCCCGGCTCCGGCGTGAGTCCCCTGGTGTCAGCCATTGGCTCGCTGCCGCTCGGCGCGCAGCGGGTGCGAATGGTCGAGCGGGCCGTGGCCGCGGCCGAGCCCGGGGGCTGAGGCGATCGCGCGCCGGACATAAGCGCGGGCGCGGTCGACGGCGCTCTCCATATCGAGCCCCTGCGCGAGGCCGGCGGCGATCGCCGAGGCAAGCGTGCAGCCGGTGCCGTGGGTGTGGCGGGTGTCGATCCTGGGGCTCTCCCAGACGCGGGCCGCCCCGCTGCCGGTCACCAGCACGTCGCAGACGGTATCGCCGGGGAGATGCCCGCCCTTGACCAGCGCCGCCCGGCACCCGAGGCGGAGCAGCGCCTCGCCGGCGATGCGCATCCCGGCAATGTCGCCGATCGGCCGGCCGCACAGGATCTCGGCTTCCGGCAGGTTCGGCGTCACCACCGCGGCGCGGGCGATCAGAAGCCGCTTCAGCGCGTCGATCGCGTCGGGCTCGATCAGGCGGGCGCCGCCCTTCGCCGCCATCACCGGATCGACCACCAGCGGCGCCGCCGCGGCGCGCTCCGACAGCACCGCGGCGACGGTCTCGATCACCGCCGCATCGTGCAGCATGCCGGTCTTGACCGCATCGGCGCCGATGTCGTCGAGCACGACCTCGATCTGCCGGCGGATGAATTCCGGCGGGATCGGAAAGACGCCGAACACGCCCTCGGTGTTCTGCGCGGTGAGCGCAGTCACCGCCGTCGCCGCGAAGGCGTCGAGCATCGCCACCGTCTTGATGTCGGCCTGGATCCCGGCGCCGCCGCCGGAATCCGAGCCGGCGACGATCAAGACCCGGCCGCGCACTATTCCGCCGCCTGCGGCGACCGCGTCTGGCTGTCGTCGATGGCGGCGGCGACGGCGCGGATCGCGGCGCAGACCTCGCCGACCACCGCGGCGACCAGCGCCTCGTCCTCGCCTTCGGCCATGACCCGGATCACCGGCTCGGTTCCCGATGGGCGGATGACCAGCCGGCCCGCGGCGCCGAGCCGCGCCTCGCCGCCTTTCACCGCGCGCTCCACCACCGGCGAATCGAGCGGCCTGCCGCGGCCGAAACGCACATTGCGCAGCACCTGCGGCACCGGCGTGAACAGGCGGCAGACCTCGCTCGCCGGCCGGCCGGTCTCGACGATCGAGCCCAGCACCTGCAGCGCCGCGATCAGCCCGTCGCCGGTCGTCGCGTAGTCGGCGAGGATGATGTGGCCCGACTGCTCGCCGCCGAGATTGCAGCCCTCGCGGCGCATCATCTCGACGACATGGCGGTCGCCGACCGCGGTCCGGTGCAGCGTGATCTTCTCGCCCGCCAGATAGCGTTCGAGCCCGAGATTGGACATCACCGTCGCCACCAGCGCGCCGCCCTGGAGCCGGCCGCCGCGCTTGAGGCCGGTCGCCATCAGCGCCATCAGCTGGTCGCCGTCGAGGATCACCCCATGCTCGTCGACAATGATCAGCCGGTCGGCGTCGCCGTCGAGCGCGATCCCGATGTCGGCGCGCCGGGCCAGCACCTCGCGCCGCATCTGCTCGGGGGCGAGGGCGCCGCATTCGCGGTTGATGTTGGTGCCGTCGGGGGCCACGCCGAGCGAGAAGACCTCGGCCCCGAGCTCCCAGAACACGGTGGGCGCAACCTTGTAGGCGGCGCCGTGGGCGCAATCGACAACGATGCGCATGCCGTCGAGCCGCAGCCCCTTGGGGAAGCTCTGCTTGACGAACTCGATATAGCGGCCGCCGGCGTCGTCGAGCCGCTTGACGCGGCCGAGCTCGCCCGGTCCCGCGCGCCGGCTCGGCCCCTGCTCCAGGCGCGCTTCGATCTCGCGTTCGAGCGGGTCGGACAATTTGTAGCCGTCGCGGCCGAACAGCTTGATGCCGTTGTCGCCGTAGGGGTTGTGCGAGGCCGAGAGCACGACGCCGATATCGGCCCGCAGGCTGCGGGTCAGCATCGCGATCGCCGGGGTGGGCAGCGGCCCGACCAGCACGACATCCATGCCCATCGTGACAAAGCCCGCGGTCAGCGCCGGCTCGAGCATGTAGCCCGACAATCGGGTGTCCTTGCCGATCACGACGAGATGCTTGTGCGAGCCGTTTTGAAAGCACTCGCCGACGGCCATCGCCACTTTCAGGGCCGTCTCGGGCGTCATCGGCTCGCTGTTGGCAGTCCCACGGATCCCGTCAGTGCCGAAGAGCTTCCGCGTCATCGCGCCCCCAGAGAAACAGGCCTGTCCCCGCACCCGCCTAATTCACGTAAAATATCCCTCGGTGTCAAAGGGGATTTTCGCGCAGCCTTCCAGGCTCGAACACAAAGCTTAAAAAGACGGCCCGGCGGATGGGCCCTAAATGATCGGGTCGCGCCAAGATCACATGCCGCCCAAACCTTGAGACAACAGGAAACCCGCCACAGAATCGTTAACATACCGTCGCGCGGCCAATTCGCGGCCCACGCCGGGGCGCGGAAGAGGCGCGGTCAGCCGCCGGGCTGCGGCTCCGGCTCGAGGCCGGTCGGCCGGCCCGAGGGCGGGACCGAGCTGCGCCGGCCGGAACGCGCCTCGTCCGGGGCGGCGGCGGCGGGCGCGGCGGAGTTCTCGCGCACGATGCGCTCGCCCTTGACGATCCGCCGGATCTCGTCGGCCGACAGGGTCTCGTATTCGAGCAGGCCCTTGGCCAGCGCGTGCAGTTCGTCGATGCGCTCGGTCAGGATGCCGCGCGCGGTGTGCTCGCCCTCGTCGACGACCCGGCGGATTTCCTCGTCGATGATCTTGGCGGTCGCCTCGGAGACGTTCTTGCGCTGGGTCACCGAGTGGCCGAGGAACACCTCTTCCTCGTTCTCGCTGTAGCGCAGCGGCCCGAGCTTTTCGCTGAACCCGAACTCGGTCACCATGCGGCGCGCCAAGCCCGTCGCCCGGCGGATGTCGTCGGCGGCGCCGGTGGTGACCTTATCGCTCCCGAAGATCAGCTCCTCGGCGACCCGGCCGCCGAACAGGCTCGTCACCATGGCTTTGATCTCGAGCTTCGACTGGCTGTACTTGTCGCGCTCGGGCAGGAACATGGTGATGCCGAGCGCGCGGCCGCGCGGGATGATCGTCACCTTGTGCAGCGGCTCGTGGCCCTCGGCGTAGAGCATGCACAGCGCATGGCCGGCCTCGTGATAGGCGGTCAGCTTCTTCTCGTCCTCGGTCATCACCAGCGAGCGCCGCTCGGCGCCCATCATGACCTTGTCCTTGGCGAACTCGAATTCGTTCATCGCCACCGAGCGCTTGCCCTTGCGCGCCGCCATCAGCGCCGCCTCGTTGACGAGGTTGGCGAGATCGGCGCCGGAGAAGCCCGGGGTGCCGCGGGCGATGATCTTGGCGTCGACATCCGAGGCCAGCGGCACCTTGCGCATATGCACTTTCAGGATCTTCTCGCGCCCGACCACATCGGGGTTCGGCACCACCACCTGCCGGTCGAAACGGCCGGGCCGCAGCAAGGCCGGGTCGAGCACGTCGGGCCGGTTGGTTGCGGCGATCAGGATCACGCCCTCGTTCGCCTCGAACCCGTCCATCTCGACCAAGAGCTGGTTCAAGGTCTGCTCGCGCTCGTCGTTGCCGCCGCCGAGCCCCGCGCCGCGGTGCCGGCCGACCGCGTCGATCTCGTCGATGAAGATGATGCAAGGCGCGTTCTTCTTGCCCTGCTCGAACATGTCGCGCACCCGGCTCGCGCCGACGCCGACGAACATCTCGACAAAGTCGGAGCCCGAGATCGTGAAGAACGGCACGTTCGCCTCGCCGGCGATCGCGCGCGCCAGCAGGGTCTTGCCGGTGCCGGGCGGCCCGACCAGCAGCACGCCCTTGGGGATCTTGCCGCCGAGGCGCTGGAATTTCTGCGGATCCTTCAGGTATTCGACGATCTCCTCGAGCTCCTGCTTGGCTTCGTCGATCCCGGCTACGTCCTCGAAGGTGATGCGCCCGACCTTTTCGGTCAAAAGCCGCGCCCGGCTCTTGCCGAACCCCATGGCCCGGCCGCCGCCGCCCTGCATCTGGCGCATGAAGAAGATCCACACCCCGATCAGGAGCAGCATCGGGAACCAGGAGATCAGCACCCCGAACAGCGACGGCACGTTGTCGTCGACCGGGGCGGCGGAGATGCGCACGTTCTTCTCGGTCAGCCGGTTGACCAGGCCGGGGTCGTTCGGGGCATAGGTCGTGAAGGCGCGGCTGTCGGTGAAATGCCCGCTGATCGTGTTGCCCTGGATCGTGACATCGGCAACCTGACCGCGATTGACATCGTTCAGGAAATCCGAGAAGGCGAGGTTTGACTGCGGCCCGCGGCTGGAAGAGGTCTGGAACAGGTTGAAAAGCGCGACAAGAAGCAGCCCGATCACGATCCACAGGGCGAGGTTCTTGCCGAAGTTATTCACGGTGAACGCCTTTCCATGCCGAGCCGGACATCACGCGCCCCGCAACCCTACGCCGATCGGAGCCGTCTTGCACCATTTTGCCTCTCAAGACATAGGGCGCGCGCGGGCTCAGACAACTACCGGGGCCAACGCGAAGCCGGGGCTTGACGCGGAATTGACGGGAGCGAAAACGGTTCGCGGCGCGACCGCATTCCCGTCGCGGCGATAGCCGAGAGCCGGCGCGGCGGCGAGGCCGGAGGCGTCCCAGGCCGCCGGCAGAACCGCGTGAACGAGCCGCGGCAGGTTCGCGCCGCGCTGCTGCGCCGCCCGGCAATCCACGCCGGCGGCGCGAGCCTGCCCGAGATAGCCGATGATGGCCGGGCTGACCGCAGCGGCCGGCAGCATCACCCTAAAGCGCCGGTCCCAGCGGAGGCTGGCCCCTGGGGCCGCCCGGAGCGGCTTCTCGGCGGCCGCCAGCTCGCGCATGACCAGGATGCGCCCGCGCCAGCGGACGATCCGGCAGCCCGCGAGGGTGCGCCCGCGAAAGGCGTCGCCGGCAAGCCCCTCATAGAGCCGCGCTACCCGGCCCCGGCGGGCCGGATAGGCGCCGCCGCCGATCGTCCGGGCGACCGCCGCCAACAACCGCTCGGCGATGTCGCGCGGCGCCGCCAGCAGCAGATCGCGATCGACCGCGGCGAAGCCGGCGGGGTGCAGGCTCACCGCCCGCGCCGACAGCGCGTCCCGCATCCGCTCGCGCTCGATGCGCTCGCGGCCGAGCGCGCGAATCGCGCTGGACAGGGTTTCGATATCCGCAGGGCTGCCTGACGCGCGCAGCCGGGCGCGCTCAAAGGCCGGATCGCGGTTGCTCGGGTCGGTGATGAAGGGCTGGCGCTCGGCTTCGAGCAGCGCCAGCAGCCGGGCCTTGGGGAACCCGAGCAGCGGCCGCAGCAGGCGGCAGCCGTCGAGCTCACGCACCGCCGACATCCCGGCGAGCCCATCGGCGGCGCTGTGGGCGCGGGCGCGGATCAGATGGGTCTCGGCCTGGTCCTCGCGGTGATGCGCGGTCAAAAGATTGAGGCAGCCCTGGTCGCGGCACCACCCGGCGAGCAGCCGGTAGCGCGCCGCGCGCGCCTTTTCCTGGATGCCCGAAGCCGGCTTCTCCCCCTCCCAGATCAGCGCTTCGAGCCGGATCGCGCGCGCCGACAGCCAGCCTTGCAGAGCTCGGATTTCACCCGCGCTCTGCGGTCGCAGCCGGTGATCGACGGCGAGCGCGCAAACCGCGCCGCCGCGGCGCCGCGCCCAGCGGTCGGCCAGGATCGCGAGCGCGAGGCTGTCCGGGCCGCCCGAGACCGCGAGGGCGAGAAACGGCTCCTCCTCGAACCGGGCCTCCGCCTCGAGCGCTGCCGCGAACTCGTCGAGCGTCAGCGGCCGCGCCGCCCTATCCAGAGTCAGCAACCCAGACGCTTCTTTTCCCGCGCCGCCTGGTCCTTGACCGGGCTCCCGGCGTGCGGGAAATCGTGATCGAGCTGGATCAGGGCGACGCAGGCGTTCTGCTTCTGGTTGGCATGGCCGAGCGACATGCCGAGCTTGAGGAGATCGTCGGCCGCCTTTGGCCCTTTCGGGTAGCGCTTATAGCCCTCGGCGAAGGCGCCGGCCGCCTCGGAGTACTTGCCGCGCGCGTAATAGCTCTCGCCAAGCCAGTATTGGGCGTTCCCGGCGAGCGGATCGTTCGGGTGCTGGCGCAGGAAAGACTTCAACGCCTCCTCGGCTGCCGGGTAGTCCGCCCGCTTCAACAGGCCAAAGGCGTTGTTGTACTGCTCGGAGGCCGAGCCGGTCGGCAGCGCGCCGACGCCGGGCGGGTGGCGCGCCGCCGGCGGCGGCGACGCTCGCCGGCGGCGGGCCATGCATCCCGGGCGGGGTCAACGCGCCGTAGCCCGGCGGCGCAGCCGGCGGCGCCGCGGCGGGCGGCATGGCGCTGGCGTAGGAGGTCAGCGCCGCCGGGCTTGGCCGCGGCGGCGGACCCCGGCTCGACATCGCGTCGGGCGGGCGCGGGCGCGCAGAGGAAGGCGACGGCGCGCCCTGCCCGTCCCCCTGGCCCTGGAAGCGCACGTCGATGTCGCTGTTGATCTGCTCCAGGCGCTGGCGCAGCTGCTGCACCTCGTTGGTCTGGCTCTCGACCCGGCCGGTCAGGTCGCGCATCTGCTGCTCGAGCCGGTCCATCCGGATCTGCGTGTCGACGGCGATATTGCCGTCGCCCCCCGCCGGCGGGCCGCCGCCGCGGTAGACCTGCCGCTGCAGCATGCTCAGATCGCGCTCCATGCGGTCGAGCCGGTCCTGGGTCGTGCGGTCCTGGGAGCGCGCCGCCGGGATCGGCGCGGCGAGGGCGAGCAGCACCAGCAGCAGCGTGTTGCGGGCTTGCGGCAGAAACAAATGCCGGGTCATCGCAGGCCTCTTGCTTGCCGCGTGGGGGCCGGGGGGCGGCTTGCCCGCGCGCGGGCGACGCGGATCTGAGAAACCGCGGTAGTAGGAGCCGTTTTGGGCAAAAAAACGGCGCCCCGCCGGCGGATCCGACGCGAAGCCGACGGCGCAAGCCCGCCGGGTCAGTTGACGGTGGTGATGGCGACCCGATTCTGCGCCCAGGCGTCTTCGTTCGAGCCGACGACGATCGGGCGCTCCTTGCCGTAGCTGATGGTCGCGACGCGGGCGGCCGGGATGCCGGCGGCGACCAGCACGTTCTTCACCGCCTGGGCCCGGCGCTCGCCGAGCGCGAGGTTGTACTCGCGCGTCCCGCGCTCGTCGCAATGGCCCTCGATCGTCACCGCGACGCTCGGGAAGCGCTTCAGCCAGTCGGCCTGGCGCGCCAGGATCTGGCGCGCCTCGGAGCTGATGTCGGAGCGGTCGAAGGCGAAGAAGACGCGGTCGCCGGCGGTCGCCGCCAAATCCTGCTGCGAGCCCGGGGCGAAGCTGCCTGAGCCACCGCCGCCGCCCGCCGGATTGAGGCTCTGCGGCCCGCCGGCGCCGGGCTCCGTTTCCGGGGTGCTGCTGCAGGCGGCAAGCAGCAGCAAGACGCCCGCAAGATGAACGAGTTTGATGCGCATGTTGTTCTGTCCCCTGTCTAAATGATGAACTATATCGTCCCGCCGCTCAGCGCAGCAAGGGCGACCAGGCCGGGTCGGAGGCGTCGCCGGGCGTCGGCACGTCGCGTTGGTTCTGCCCGGTCAAATCGATCGACTGCAGGCGGGAAGAGCCGCCGCGGCCGCGCGAATCGGACGGCGACTGGCGAAAGTACATCAGCACCCGCCCGTTTGGCGCCCAGGTCGGCCCCTCGACCAGGAAATCCCGCGTCAACAGGCGCTCGCCCGAGCCGTCGGGCCGCATCACCCCGATATAGAACGAGCCGCCCTCGATCTTGGTGAAGGCGATCAGATCGCCGCGCGGCGACCACACCGGGGTGCCGTATTTGCCCGAGCCGAAGCTGATCCGCCGCGCGTCGCCGCCATCGGCGCTCATCACGTAAAGCTGCTGCGAGCCGCCGCGGTCGGAGTTGAAGACGATCTTGCCGCCGTCCGGCGAATAGCAGGGCGAGGTGTCGATCGCCTGGCTGGTGGTCAGCCGCGACGCCCGCCGGGTGCGCAGATCGAGCACGAAGATGTTGCTCGCGCCGTTCTCGGCGCGGCTCAGCACGACCCGGTTGCCGTCGGGCGAAAACCGGGGCGCGAAGGTCATGCCGGGAAAGTCGCCGACCATCTCCTGCTGCCCGGTGTCGATGTTGAACAGATAAACGCGCGGCGCGCCGTTGGCGTACGAAAGATAAGTGATCTCCTGCGCCGTCGGCGAGAAGCGCGGGGTCAGCACCAGCGCGCGCCCATCGGTCAGGTAGCGGTTGTTGGCGCCGTCCTGATCCATGATCGCCAGCCGCTTGACGCGGCGGTCGAGCGGGCCCGATTCGGCGACGTAGACGATGCGCGTGTCGAAATAGCCGTCCTCGCCGGTGATCCGCTTATAGATCTCGTCGGCGATGATGTGGGCGATCCGCCGCCAGTTCTGCCGCGTCGTCGTATAGCCGAACCCGGTCAGCTGCTGCTCGGCGAAGACGTCCCACAGGCGGAACTCGACGCGCAGCCGGCCGTCGCCCTGGGTCTTGACCGAGCCGGTCACCAGCGCTTGCGCGTTGATCTGCCGCCAGTCGCCGAACCGCGGCTGGTCGGTTGCCGACACGTTCTGGATGAAGCTTTTCGGGTCGAGCGGCCGAAACAGGCCCGAGCGGTCGAGGTCGGCCGAGACGACGCCGGAGATGTCGCGCCCGGCCTGGCTCTCGTCGCCGCCGCCCCCGGAAAACGCCGGGATCGCGATCGGCATCGGCGTGACCTTGCCGCTGGTGATGTCGATCCGCAGCTCGGCGCGCGCCGGCCCGCCCGCGCCGAGCGCAATCGCGAGCAACGCCAGCACGGCGCCGGAAAAGCAAAGGCGGCTTCTTCTCATAAGATGTCCCTTGGGCTGAAATCGACGACGAGGTCTTTCCAAATCGCGTATTTTTCCGGCGGCAGACGCAGCGGCCGGCACTGCGGGTTGAAGAACGCGCGCCGCGCGCTTTCCGCCGCGGCGCGAAAGAACGGGTCGCTCGCCATCCGCCCCTGGTCGACGATCGTCGCCTTCTGGACGGTGCCGTCCGGGTTGACCGCGACCCTGATCTCGACGACGAGGTCCTTGGCGTCGCGGGCGCCGGCCGGGACGTTCCAGCAGCGCGAGATCTGCTCGCGCACCATGTCGATCTCGCTGGCCGAAATCTGGCTGCCGAGCGGCGCCCGCGGCTGCGAGGAGGCCGCCGCCGCGGCGGCGGCCTGCCGGCGCTGCGGCGGCGCGTCGGGCGAGGGTGCGTTCTGCTGTGTCGCCAGGTTCTTCAACAGGCTCGCGAACTGGCTCGGGTCGTATTTCTTCTGCTCGACCTTGGCCTCGGTCTTGGGTGTCGGCTGCGGCGGCTGCGGCTTCTCCCTGGGCTTCGCCGCCACGGTCTTTTCCGGCGGCTTCGGCGGCTCGGGCTTTGGCTCGGGCGGCTTCGGCGGTGGTGGCGGCGCCGCTGCCTCCGGCTTGGCCTCGGCGGGCTGAGGCGGCTCGGGACGCGGCGGCGGGGCAGCGGCCGAAGGCGGCGGCGGGGCCGGCGGCGGCGGCTCGGGCTTGGCCTCGGGCTTGGCCGCCGGCGTCTCGGGCGGCGGCTCCGGCTTGGCGTCGGGCCGCGGGCTCGGGTTGGGGTGCGTCGCCCGCGTCTCCGGCGCGAGGTTGACCAGTTGGACCGCGATCGGCATCTCCTCGACCGGCGGCGGATGAAACAAGGTCGGCAGCCCGAGGATCAGCACCGCGCCGAGGCCGAGATGCAGCGCCGCCGACAGCGCGAGGCCGGGCCGGCCGACCCCGTCGGGCGCCTCCTGCGGCATCGGCGGCTCGGGCGGCAGCCCCGTTTCTGCGGCGGCGAGGCTCATCGGGCGCGGCCGAACGGCGGCTTTCAGCGCTTGACGGCCCGCGCCGACCGGTCCGACGCGGCGCCCGCCGCCGCCTTGGCCGGAACCCCCTTCGGCGCTTCGGCGATCAGCGACACCTTGCGAAAGCCGGCGGCGCTGACGAGGCTCATGACCTCGAGCACGCGGCCGTAATCGATCGATTTGTCGCCTCGGACATAGATCAGCGCGTCGGGGTTGGCGCCGGTGATCGCCTCCAGGCGCGGGGCCAGCGAATTGGTCGGCACCTCGGTCTCCTGGATGAAGATCTTGCCCTCGCTGTTGATCGTGATGACCAGCGGCTCCTTCGGCTCGGTGATCGGCGGCGCCTGGGTCTGCGGCAGGTCGACCGGCACGCCGACCGTCAAGAGCGGCGCCGCCACCATGAAGACGACGAGCAGCACCAGCATCACGTCGACGAGCGGCGTCACGTTGATTTCCGACATCGGCCGGTAACGGCCGGGGAGATGGCGGCCGTTGCCGCCGAGGCCCGTCGTCGCCACGGCTCAGGGCCTCTCGTCGAGCTGGCGCGACAGGATCGCGCTGAATTCCGAGGAGAAGGCCTCGAGCCGCCCGGCATAGCGGCCGAAATCGGTCGCGAGCTTGTTGTAGGCGACGACCGCGGGGATCGCCGCGACGAGGCCGAGCGCGGTCGCGAACAGCGCTTCGGCGATGCCGGGCGCGACGACGGCGAGGCTGGTGTTCTTCGAGGCGGCGATCGACTGAAAGCTGTCCATGATGCCCCAAACCGTGCCGAACAGACCGACGAAGGGCGCGGTCGACCCGACTGTCGCGAGAAACGCCATGAAGCGCTCGACCCGCTCCATCTCGCGCCCGACGGTCACGTTCATGACCCGCTCGATGCGCTGCTGCAGGCTCGCCCGCATCACCGCGGTGCCGAGCAGGCCCTTGGCGGCGCTGCGCCGCCACTCCCGCATCGCCGCCGAGAACACCGCGGTCATCGGGTCGGGCGGGCGCTGGCCGACGCGCTCGTAAAGATCGTCGAGCGAGCCGCCCGACCAGAAGCTCTCCTCGAAGCTGGCGGCCGCATGGCGCAGCCGGCGCAGCCGGATCGCCTTGTCGAAGATGACCGCCCACGACCAGAACGAAGCCAAGAGCAGGATCAGCATGACGGTTTTGACGATCCCGTCCGATTGGAGGAACAAACCGATGATCGAGAGATCATGAGAAACCGTGCCGGCGAGCGGCAGGGTGTCCACGGCGGCAGGCGGCATGCTTGGCGACCCTTTATGGCGTCTTTTGGATGATCGTCTGCGTTACGGGGCGTCCTCGGCCTCGGCGCCGGGCAGCGGCGGCGCCAGAAGGTCGAGCTGGGCCGGCAGGATCGCCGGCGGCGGCAGGTCGAGGTGGGCAAAGGCGGTCCGGGTCAGCATCCGGCCGCGCGGCGTGCGCTGGACAAAGCCCTCCTGGATCAGGAACGGCTCGATGACCTCCTCGATCACGTCGCGCTCGTCGCCCAACGCCGCCGCCATCGTCTCGACCCCGACCGGGCCGCCGCCGTAATTCTCGGCGATGCAGCGCAGATAGCGCCGGTCCATGCCGTCGAGCCCGCGGCCATCGACATCGAGCCGCAGCAAGGCCGCGTCGGCGGCGCCGGCGTCGACGTTAGAGAGGCCCTCGACCGCGGCGAAGTCGCGGATGCGCCGCAGCAGCCGCACCGCGATGCGCGGGGTGCCGCGGGCGCGCCGCGCGATCTCGGCGGCCCCGTCGGCGAGCAAATCGAACGTCAGCACGCGGGCGCCGCGGCCGACGATCGTCTGCAGCTCGCCGGGCTCGTAGAATTCGAGGCGCAGCGGGATGCCGAAACGCTCGCGCAACGGCCGGGTGATCAGCCCCGAGCGGGTCGTCGCCCCGACCAGGGTGAACGGCGCCAGGTCGATCCGGATCGAGCGCGCCGCCGGCCCCTCGCCGATGATCAGGTCGAGCTGAAAATCCTCCATCGCCGGGTAGAGAATCTCCTCGACCGAGGGGGCGAGGCGGTGGATCTCGTCGATGAACAGCACGTCCTTCGGCTGCAGGTTGGTCAGCAGCGCGGCAAGGTCGCCGGCGCGCTGGATCACCGGCCCCGAGGTGGCGCGAAAGCCGACCCCCATCTCGCGGGCGACGATCTGCGCCAGGGTGGTCTTGCCGAGGCCCGGCGGCCCCGAGAACAGCACGTGGTCGAGGGCGTCGCCGCGCTGCTTGGCCGCCTCGATGAAGACCCGCAGATTGCCGCGCAGCCGGCGCTGTCCGATGAACTCGTCGAGCGTCTGCGGCCGCAGCGAGGCCTCGGCGGCGTCGGCCGCGGCCCGCGCCGGGTCGACGGCGCGCGCCGCCGCCTCGCTCACCGCCCGAGCTCCTGCAGGCCGGTCCTGATCAGCGCATCGAGCGCCGCCCCCTCGCCCAGCCGCCGCGCCGCCGCGGCGATCGCGCTGTAGGCCTCCGAGCGCGGGATGCTGAGCCCTTCGAGCGCCAGCACCGCATCGGCGACGACGCCGCCGGCGGGCGAAGCCGTCGCCGCCATCGGCGCCGGGGCCGCGGCGAGGCCGCCGATTTTTTCCTTGAGCTCGTTCAAGATGCGCGCGGCGAGCCGCGGCCCGACCCCGTCCGCCCGCGTCAGCATGGCGCGGTCCTGCGCCAGGATGGCGAGGCTGAGCTCGTCCGGCGCCGCCGCCGACAGGATCGCCAGCGCGAGGCGCGCCCCCACCCCCTGCACCGTCGTCAGCAGCCGGAACCAGTCGCGCTCGGCCGCGTCGATAAAGCCGTAAAGGTGGATGTGGTCCTCGCGCACATGGGTCTCGATCAGCAGCCGCGCCGGCGCCCCCGCCGGCGGCAGCCGGCCGAGCGTCCGGGTCGAGCAGAAGGCGAGATAGCCGACCCCGCCGACATCGACGACCGCCGCCTCGCCATCGATTTGGTCGATCACGCCCGACAGCCTGGCGATCATCCCGGCGCTCGCCACAGCCGCCGGGTTTCGGCGTGGTGGGCGTGGCAGATCGCCACCGCCAGCGCGTCGGCCGCATCGGGCCGGGCGATCTCGCAGCCGGGCAGGATCCGCCGGACCATCATCTGCACCTGAGCCTTCTCGGCGTGCCCGGCGCCGACCACCGCCTTCTTGATCAGATTGGCCGAATATTCGGCGACCGGCAGGCCGCGCTCGGCCGGGGCCAGCAGCACCACCCCGCGGGCGACGCCGAGCTTCAGGGTCGAGGCCGGGTTGCGGTTGACAAAACTCTCCTCGACCGCCGCCTCGTCCGGGCGAAACCGCTCCAGCACGGCGATGATCTGACGGAACAGCGAAACCAGCCGCATCGCCAGCGGCTGATCGGTCGCGGCGTGCGCCACCCCGTCGCCGACGTGGGTCAGGCGGTTGCCGGCCACGTCGATCACCCCCCAGCCGGTGTGCCGCAAGCCCGGGATCGAGCCCCAATACGCGCATCGCCTAGCACCCCTCTCCGCCCATTGGGGGGAGAGGGAGCGGCCCATCGCAAGGTGATAGGGACGCGAGGTGGGTGCTTCCGAGCCTACCCCGATCGTCCCCCCGCACCCCTCCCTCTCCCCCCGGCCGGCGGGGGCAGAGGGGGAAAGAAGCTCGATCCGTCATCGTCAGGCGCCCAGCCGCGCCATCACGTCCTCGCCGACTTCGAAATTGGCGTAGACATTCTGGACATCGTCGCTGTCCTCGAGGGTTTCGAGGAGCTTGAAGAGGGTCGCCGCGGTCTCCTCGCCGATCGCCGCGGTGGTCTTCGGGCGCCAGACCAGCCGGGCCGAGGCGGCGGGGCCGAAGCGCTGCTCGAGCGCGTCGCGCACCTCGTTGAAATCCGCCGGCGCGCAGGTCACCAGATGCTGCTCGGCGTCGCTTTCGAGGTTGCCGGCGCCGGCCTCGATCGCGGCCTCCAGCATGTCGTCGCCGCCGGCGGCCGCCGCCGGGTAGGCGATCTCGCCGGCCCGCTCGAACATGAAGCTGACGCTGTTGGTTTCGCCGAGCGCCCCCGATGCCTTGGTGAAGGCGGCCCGCACCTCGCTGGCGGTGCGGTTGCGGTTGTCGGTCAGCGCCTCGACGATGACCGCGACCCCGCCCGGTCCATAGCCCTCGTAGCGCACCTCCTCGTAGGCCTCGCCGGCCTCGCCGCCCGAGCCGCGCCGAACCGCGCGGTCGACCGTGTCCTTGGGCATGTTCGCCTGGCGGGCGGCGAGCACGGCCGCGCGCAGCCGCGGGTTCGCCGCCGGATCGGGCATGCCGGTGCGGGCGGCGGTGGTCAGCTCCCGGATCAGCTTGGTAAACACCTTGGCGCGCTTTTTGTCCTGCGCGCCCTTCCGGTACATGATGTTTTTGAATTGCGAATGGCCAGCCATCGATTCCCGCGCGGCTCCCCGTCGGCGTCGGCGTCACTGCGGCTCGCGAGGTAGCACGGGCCGGGCTAACAATCCAATATGGCAGCATTGGGGCGCCCCCGATCGCCGCCGGGGAGCGCTTTTCCGCCGAAAGATCAGCCTGGCGCCGAGGCCCGGGCCCGCGGCAGGTGCGGCGCGAGGCGGCCGCCGATTTGCACCGGCTCGACCGCGCGCGCGAGCCCGGTCTGGTCGTCGGTCTCGACAAGGACGCCGCACAGGGTCGCCTCGCCCTCGGCCGGCTGCGGCTTCTCGCCCGGCACCTTGGTCACGAAGCGGCGCATCGACGGCCCCTTCTGCATGCCGATCACCGAATCGTAGTCGCCGCACATCCCGGCGTCGGTGAGGTAGGCCGTGCCGCCCGGCAGGATCTGCGCGTCGGCGGTCGGGACATGGGTGTGGGTGCCGAGCACGGCCGAGACGCGACCATCGGCATAATGGCCGAGCGCCATCTTCTCGCTCGACGCCTCGGCGTGAAAATCGACGATGACCGCCGCGATCTCGCCGCCGAGCGGGTAGCGGGCCAGGATCTCGTCGAGCCGGGCGAACGGGTCGTCGAGCGCGTCCATGAAGAGCCGGCCCATCAGGTTGACGACCAGCGCGCCGCGCCCGCCCGCCAACGGGTGCAGCCGCCAGCCGGCGCCGGGCGCGCCCTTCGGGAAATTCGCCGGGCGCAACAGGCGCGGGTCGCGGTCGATATAGGGGATGACCTCGCGCTGGTCCCAGACGTGGTTGCCGGTGGTCAGGACGTCGACGCCATAATCATAAAGCTCGCCGGCCAGCCGCTCGGTGACGCCGTAGCCGCGGGCCGCGTTCTCGCCATTGACGATGACGAGGTCGAGGGCGAGATCGCGGCGCAGGCCCGGCAGATGCGCCTTGACCGCATCGCGGCCCGGCCGGCCGATGACGTCGCCGCACAACAGGATGTTCATGATCGCATCACGCAACAGCCGGCGGGATCAGAAGCGCGGGATGGGGCCGCCTCGGCCGTTGGCATGCAATTCCTCCGTGGCCCGCCGTAGCAGGTGGGCGCCATGTGCCGAAGCCACGACTTCGGCAGGGACAGCACCCAAGAGGTAGGTATCGGCCCCGGGGCATATGCGGCCTGACGCGCCGCGCAGCCCCACCCCGCACCGGCAAAGCTAGGGCGTCTCCAGCCGCGCCGCAAGAGCCTCGATCCGCTGCGCGATCTCGTGGACGCCGCCGGCCGCCGTGTCGGCGGCGCCCCCGGCCTCCTCCTCGGCCGCCCGCGCCCGGCTGCGCTCCTGCTGCAAGGCCTCGTTGGCGTCGGACAATTCGTCGGCGATGACGAGCGCTGCAAGCAGCAGCAGGCGCGCCTCGCCGACCTGCCCGAGGCCGCGGACAAACTCGCCGACCCGGGAATCGACATATTGCGCGAGGCGGCGGATGCGCGGCTCCTGGCCGTCGTCGCAGGCAATCGTGAACGGGCGGCCGTTGACCGTCACCGCGACCTGGCTCATCTCAGCCCTCCTCTCCGAGCGCCTGCCCGACCTTGGCCAGCGCGCTGTCGACGCGGGTCGAGATCGTGCCCGCGATCTGCGCGCAGCCGCAAGCTCTCGGCCTCCTGCCGCGGCGGCGCGCCGAACCCTTTCAGCCTCGCCCCCCTGTGCCGCGCACGCCGCTTCGAGCCGCGCCGCCGCCCGCTCCAGCCGCGCCAGCGCCTCCTCGAGCCGGCTCATATAAGCGGATATCCCCCTCCCCCGTGGCCCCAATCTTTATGTGGAAGCTGGCGGAGGGTCGGGGTGGGGGCCGGCACGATCAGCGCACCCGCTCGTATTTCTGCAACGAGCGGATATAGGCCGGCCGCGGCGTGTCCGGGTAGAATTGCGGCCATTGCGTCCACGACACCTCGCCGACATAGAGATCGCCGTGCCGATCGACGCTGAGCCCGTGCGGCCCGAGAAACGCGGTCGGCGCCGTGCCGGCGTGCATATCGCCAAACCGCGACAACAGCTTGCCCCGGTTGTCGACGATGCTGACGCGGGGACCGAGGTTGGGGCTGTTGCGGTTGACCGGCTGCACCGGGCCGAGCTCGCCGATATAGGCGACCGGCTGGCGCGTATAGTCCATGTAGAGCCCGCAGGGCCGGTGCAGGTTGTTCCACTGGGTCTCGTACTTGCCGTCGCCGTCGAACACCTGGATGCGGTGGTTCTCGCGGTCGGCGACATAGACCCAGCCGTCGGCGTCGGTGCAGATGTTGTGGACGATGTTGAACTCGCCCTCGCCGGTCCCGGGCTCGCCCCACGACATCAGCAACTTGCCGTCGGGGGTGTACTTATGGACGCGCGCGTTGCCGTAGCCGTCCGAGACGTAGATCTCGCCCTTCGGCGACAAGGCCGTGTGGGTGCAGCGGTGGAACGGCTCGCCGCACATATAGGGCTTGGGCTCGCCGGGGACGCCGAGCTCCAGCAGCACCTTCCCGTCCAAGCGTGCATTTGCGCATGAAATGGCCGCCGTCGTCGGTCAGGTAGATCGAATCGTCCGGCCCCATATGGACGCCGTGCGCCCGCGGATACTGGCCCTCGCCCCAGGATTTGAGGAAGTTGCCGGCCCGGTCGAAGACCATGACCGGGTGCTCGCCGCGGTTGAAGACATAGACGTTGTCATGTCCGTCGACCCCGACCGCGCCGACCTCCTTGAACGACCACCCGTCGGGCAGCTTCGCCCAATCCTCGATGATCCGGTATTTGTAGTCGCCGCTGCCGACGATGATCGCCATTCATTTTCTCCCCTTCGCCAACGCGCAGGATAGCGCGACTGTTTCAGCCGGGATAGGAGTTCGAACGCTGTGCCGGCGCGTGGCCCGGTGTCGCCACGAAGGGGTGCGGAGGACACGGAGAAGCGCCTCTTTTTCGGATCGAAAAACGAATCGTCGGGAGGATGAAGCAAGGGCGTAGGGCGGATGCAATCCGCCTCCTTCGCGCGTTCGCCGCGACGCCCGATGGTGAAACTACGCCGCTCGCGCCGCCTCCTTCATGAACCGTCCGATCGCCGGCAATCGCTAAGGCGGCGGATTGCATCCGCCCTACGGCTTGCTGATCGGCACTTCGACATTTCAGGTCGGCAAGAGCGTAGGGCGGAAAAGCCTTCAGCCCCCGCGAAGGCGGGGGGCAGCGCCTTCCGCCACCGATCGCCGGCGAATGGCTCGTGTCATTTCAACGTCGCTCGCCCGTTGCTGGCGGTTCGCCGCCAACTCCAGCCCATTCGGTCGGATACAGCCCGGCGGCGACATACCGTCTGAACGACGAATGGGGCCACTGTGCCGGGTGGTCTACCAGTCCGTGCTTGACCGGGTTGAAATGAACGTAATCGACGTGAGCCGCGTAGTCCCGATCGTCGCGAATCGTATGCTCCCAATATCGCCGCTGCCAGATGCCGCGCTCGCCGCGACGGGTCATTACTGCTGACCGCGCTTCGCCGGTGGGCAGAGATTTCGAGAACGCAGTCTTGATTGCGCGCCAACGGGAGGGAAAGTCGGCATCGCCTTCCGGAAGAGTCCACAGGCAATGCATGTGGTCCGGAAGGACGACCCAGGCGTCGATGCGGAAGGGCGCGCGGCTGCGCACTCGTCGGACCGCATCGCGCAGCGCGTCGATCTGCTGCACCAAGATGTCGGAGTGCCGGTCGAGCAGGTTCACGGTGAAAAAGAATGTTCCACCCGGTGCACGGCTGCGGCGATAAGCGGGCATCGGCGAAGTATGGCTGAGCTTGGCGAACGGCGGAATGCGCTGCGCTTTTCCGCCCTGCCTGGGAACGGGTGGACGGCACCGCGGTCGGCGGCCGCCCTCGCACGATCCATGTCCGGCACTGGCCCGAGGCGATCGCCTCGGGCCAGTGCCGGACGGTCTTGATCACCATGGCGAAAGCGGCCGCTGCGGCATCGGGCGTACCGGCAATGCCGCGACGTCCGACGGTAAGCCTGCGCGGTTCGCGCCGCCTCCTTCATGAACCGTTCGATCGCCCGCAATCGCCAAGATGGCGGATTGCGTCCGCCCTACGCTTGCTTGGCCTCCCGCTTTCGCGGGAATGACGAATAACCTATTGGCCTCAACTCTCAGCGCACGCGTTCGTATTTCTGGATGGCGCGCTGAATGTCGGGGCGCGGCTGGTCCGGGAACAGCCCCGGCCACAAGGTCCAGCAGACCTCGCCGACATAGAGGTCGCCATGCGAATCAACCGCCAGGCCGTGCGGCCCGATAAACGCGGTCGGCGCGGTTCCGGCAAACGGATCGCCGATCCGCGACAACAGCCTGCCCTGGTTGTCGACGATGCTGACGCGCGGCCCGAGATTGGCGTTGAGGCGGTTGACCGAAAGCTCGCCGATATAGCAGACCGGATTATGGCTGTACGGCATGTAGAGGCCGCACGGCCGGTGCAGGTTGTTCCACTGGGTCTCGTATTTGCCGTCGCCGTCGAACACCTGGACCCGGTGGTTCTCGCGGTCGGCGACATAGACCCAGCCGTCGGCGTCGGTGCAGATGTTGTGGACGAGGTTGAACTGGCCGGGATCGCTGCCGGGCTCGCCCCACGACATCAAGAGCTTGCCGTCCGGCGCATATTTATGGACGCGGGCGTTGCCATAGCCGTCCGAGACGTAAATTTCGCCATTCGGCGAGAGGGCGGTGTGGGTGCAGCGGTTGAACGGCTCGCCGCTCAGATAGGCCGCCGGCCTGCCCGGCACGCCGAGCTCCAGCAGCACCTTGCCGTCGAGCGAGCATTTGCGGACGAAATGCCCGCCGTCATCGGTCAGGTAGATCGAGCCGTCCGGGCCCATATGGACCCCGTGGGCGCGCGGATATTGGCCTTCGCCCCAGGAGCGCAGGAAATTGCCGTCGCGGTCGAAAATCATCATCGGGTGCTCGCCGCGCCCGAAGGCGTAAACGTTGTCTTGTCCGTCGACCCCGACCGCCGCCACCTCCTTGAACGACCACCCGTCCGGGAGCTTCGCCCAATCCTCGATGATCCGGTACTTGTAGTCGCCCTGGCCAACGATAATCGCCATGCCCGGCCCTCCACTCGATGCGCTGGGAGGCCCAGCGTATCGAAGCCCCCGCCCTGAAACAATCCTCCCGCGCCCCGGACCAGGCCGGGAAGCGCAAGGCCCAGCCGGGGACGGCGGGCGCCCTACGCCGGCTGCCGGATCGCATAGGTCTCGATCGGCTCCCGCCGTCCGCGCAGCGCAATGCTCTCGCCGGCGCCGACCCGCAGATCGACCGGGACCGCCGCCTGATGCAGCAGGTCTGCCGAGACGACCAGGCGCTGATCGCGCCGCGCGGTTCTGCGGTGAAAATCCTGCGTTCATGCCACCTCGATAATGAAACATCCGAGCGCCGGGAACAGCCGAGACGGCGGATTGCATCCGCCCTGCCATTGCTTCTGCGGATTGCGTCCGCCCTGCGCTTGCCGGCCGCAGCCGCGGGATCGGTCAGGCTGCCGAACCCGTCGGCCCGAAACAATTCTCCGCCCCACATGATGGTTGCGCTCCTTAGGCCATGGCCATTTCTTGATGAAGCCGGCCCGCTTTCGCTGGAACGCGCATGACGAAGATCGAGATCGAGCTGCCCGACGCGACGGCAAAGGCCGCGCGAGGTGCAGGGCTTTTGACCCCGCAAGCGCTCGAACGGCTGCTGACCGACGCGATCGGCCGCCGGCAGGCGGTCGACCGGCTCCTGGCGATAGCCGATCGCGTCGCCGACGCCGGCATCGGGCCGATGTCGATGGACGAGATCGACGCAGAGGTAAAGGCGGTGCGAGCCGAGCGCCGGCGGCATGCGGGCGGTCGTTGATACCATCGTCCTGCTCTTGGGACTGCTCTGGCATGGAGCGCCGCATGCGCTCCTGGAGCAGGTGCGAGCAGGGAGGGTTACTCTCCTGAGCAGTCCGACGTTGCTCGCCGAATTGGCCGAGGTTCTCGATCGCCCCAAGTTCCGAGATCGCATCGACCGCTCGGGTATCGACCCTGCCTCTATCTTGGCGGAGCTGCGGCGGCTGACCGAGATCGTCGACCCGCCGCCGCTACCGGCCCCGGTCAGCAGAGACCCGGACGACGACGCCGTGCTGGCGCTCGCGACGGCCGCTCAGGCCGACCTGATAATCTCGGGTGACGCCGATCTCCTCACCCTTGGCGCGCACGCCCAAATCCCGATCGTCGATGCCGTCGTCGCCCTCCGCGAAATCTGCGCATAAGGCGCGATCGACCCGAGCAAAACCCAATCTTATCAGCATCCTGCTGGAGGCCGCTGTCGCTGAACATCCGCCCGATCAGCAAGCGTAGGGCGGAACAGCGCAGCGTATTCCGCCTCTTCGGCCTGCCTCTTCTTGGTAATTCCCCGGCGCCTCGGTCCCTTCCCGCTGGCCGGCCCGCCCTCGCGGATACAGCCCGCCTGCCCTCGGTTCATTGAGCCGAGCCTATATCGCACGCTGTCGGCCTGCCGAAAAAAAACTGGTGTTTGTCGGCGGAGACGAGCGTCGGCTGGAAGGCCGGCCGCCCTCGCCGGTTTCGGCGATCGTCAGTCTGGCGGCGCCCGAAGAATAGCCGCAATCGGGTGGTAAGGCCATGATCGCGGTTATCGGCGAGGCTCCCTGAATGGCATTCTCTCATGCGCTCCCCCAATGCGGCTCGGCCCTTGAGTACGTCCGGCGGGATCGAATTCGTGCTGTCGCGGCCCGTAGGCCCGAGGGGTCCGAGCGGCGAGCGCCAAGCGGGGCTCGACAACCAAAGCGAGAGCACCTCCTGATCTCGCTCTGAAGCAACAGGCGGGCAGGTGAAATCGTCTCAACTTCAGCTTGCGACGGCCGCGCGTCTCGATCCGGTTGCAGTCGGGCGCCCTTGTCCTTGCCGGGCGAGCCGCTATCTTCCCACCGCATGAACGACACCGCCCCTCCCCTCCCCGCCCCCCGCGACCCTCACCTGCGCCATATGGCCGACGCGCTGCGCGCGCTCGCCATGGACGCGGTCGAGAAGGCGAAATCCGGCCATCCCGGCATGCCGATGGGCATGGCCGACATCGCCACGGTTCTGTTCACCAAGTTCCTGCGCTTCGACCCGACCGCACCGGACTGGCCCGACCGCGACCGCTTTGTGCTGTCGAACGGGCACGGCTCGATGCTGCTCTACGGCCTCCTGCACCTCCTCGGCTATCCCGACATGACGATGGCCGAGCTCGAGCATTTCCGCCAGCTCGGCAGCCGCACCGCCGGCCATCCCGAGCGCGGCCACGCTCCCGGCATCGAGGTGACGACCGGGCCGCTCGGCCAGGGGCTCGCCAATTCGGTCGGGATGGCGATCGCCGAGCGCATGCTGGCGGCCGAATTCGGCGAGGCGGTCGTCGACCACCGCACCTACGTCTTCTGCGGCGACGGCTGCCTGATGGAAGGGATCAGCCACGAGGCGATGTCGCTCGCCGGCCATCTGCGCCTCGCGAAATTGATCCTCCTCTACGACGACAATTCGATCTCGATCGACGGGCCGACCGCGCTCGCCGTCTCCGACGACCAGCTCGGACGCTTTCGCGCCCATGGCTGGGAGGCCGAGCGGATCGACGGCCACGACACCGACGCCATCGCCGCCGCGATCGAGCGCGCCCAGAAGAGCGACCGCCCGAGCCTGATCGCCTGCCGCACGGTGATCGCCTTTGGCGCGCCGACCAAGGCCGGGACCGCGGCGGCGCACGGGGCGCCCTTGGGCGCGGCCGAGATCGCCGGCGCGCGCGAGCGGCTCGGCTGGAATTATCCGCCGTTTGTCGTCCCCGATGATGTCCGCGCGGCATGGCGCGAAGCGGGCGCGCGCGGCGCGGCGGTGCGCCGGGACTGGGAAACGCGGCTGCAATCGCTCCCGGCCGAGCGGCGGGCCGAATTTCAGCGCCGGCAACGCCGCGAGCTTCCGGCCGGCTTCGATGCCGCGATCGCCGCGCTCTGCGACGGTTTTCGCAAGGCCGACGCCAGGATCGCGACGCGGCAGGCCTCGGGCGCGGTGCTCGACGCGCTGACCGCGGCGGTGCCCGAGCTGGTCGGCGGCTCGGCCGATCTGACGCCATCGAACAACACCAAGGCGAAGGGCCAGCACGAGGTCCGCCCCGGCGACTTCTCCGGCCGCTACATCCATTACGGCGTGCGCGAGCACGGCATGGCGGCGGCGATGAACGGGATCGCCGCGCATGGCGGGCTGATCCCCTATGGCGGCACCTTTTTGTGCTTTACCGATTACTGCCGCCCGTCGATCCGGCTGTCGGCGTTCGCGGATCTCGGCGTCGTCTATGTGATGACCCATGATTCGATCGGGCTCGGCGAGGACGGCCCGACCCACCAGCCGGTCGAGCACCTGGCGGCGTTGCGGGCGATCCCCCGGCTCCTGGTGTTCCGCCCGGCCGACGCGGTCGAGACCGCCGAGTGCTGGGCGTTGGCCCTGCATCGGCGCGATGCGCCCTCGGTCCTCGCGCTGACCCGGCAGGCGCTGCCCCTGCTGCGGCGCGAGGCGCCTGCCGAGAACCGCTCGGCGCGCGGCGCCTATGTGCTGGCCGAAGCCGAGGGCCCGCGCCAGGTCACCCTGCTCGCCACCGGCTCCGAGGTGTCGACGGCGATGGCGGCGCGCGCGGCGCTGGCCGCGGACGGCGTCCGCGCCGCGGTCGTTTCGATGCCGTGCTGGGAGCTGTTCGAGCGCGAGCCCGAGGAATACCAGGACGCGGTCCTCGGCTCCGCACCTCGGGTCGCGGTCGAGGCCGCCGTGCAGTTCGGCTGGGAGCGCTGGATCGGCCGGCGCGGCGCGTTTGTCGGGATGGAGGATTTCGGCGCCTCGGCCCCCGGCGAGGCTCTTTTCACGCATTTCGGGATCACGCCGGAGAGGGTTGCCGAAGCCGCCCGCTCGCTTCTATAGCTGTAGAATTCGCCGCCCGGAATGACACCCGTCGACGCGTCTTCGGGCGCCCCTTTTTAGCGGGAATGACGGGTAACCGGCTGCTAAGCTGCGCATCGGCCGCTGAGGCCGGTCTTCGGGAGGGATGAACCATGGCGGTACGGGTTGCGATCAACGGTTTTGGCCGCATCGGCCGCCTCGTCATGCGGGCGGCCCTGGAGCATGCGAGCAAGGAGCTCGACATCGTCGGGATCAACGATCTCGGGCCGGTCGAGACCAACGCGCACCTGCTGCGCTACGACAGCGTGCACGGCCGCTTTGCCGGCGAGGTTACGACCGGCGACAATTGGATGGACGCCGGGCGCGGCCGCATTCGGGTCACCGCCGAGCGCGACCCGGCGAAACTGCCGTGGAAGGAGCTGGGCGTCGATGTCGCGCTCGAATGCACCGGCATCTTCACCAGGCGCGAGGCCGCGGCCAAGCACCTCGAAGCCGGCGCCAGGAAGGTCATCATCTCCGCCCCGGCCGACGGGGCCGACTTCACCGTCGTCATGGGGGTCAACCACGAGGAGCTGAGCCCCGGCCATCAGGTGATCTCCAACGCGTCGTGCACGACCAACTGCCTCGCCCCGGTCGCCTACGTGCTGCATCAGGGGATCGGCATCGAGCGCGGCTACATGACGACGATCCACGCCTATACCGGCGACCAGAGCCTGCAGGACACCTTGCACTCCGACCTGCGCCGGGCGCGGGCCGCCGCCATGTCGCTGATCCCGACCTCGACCGGCGCCGCGCGCGCGGTGGGCCTGGTGCTGCCGGCGCTCAAGGGCAAGCTCGACGGCACCGCGATCCGGGTCCCGACCGCGAACGTCTCGCTGATCGACTTCAAGTTCGACGCCGCGCGCGAAACCTCGTCCGACGAGGTCAACATGCTGATGGAGGACGCGGCGAAATCGAACCGGCTCAAGGGCATCGTCGGCATCAACAAGGCGCCGACCGTGTCGGTCGACTTCAACCACGACCCGCACAGCTCGACGTTCGACGTGACCCAGACCCAGGTGCTCGACAAGACCTTTGTCCGGGTGCTGTCCTGGTACGACAACGAATGGGGCTTTTCGAACCGAATGGTTGAGGTCGCCGCCCATTTCGGCCGGATGAATTAGGTCCGCGCCGGCGCCCGCCGCACGGCGCAGGCGGCGGCCGCCGAGCCCAATGCGATTGTGACGAAGGCGGCGCGCCAGCCGGCGGCGCTCGCGGCGCCGCCGAACCAGTCGAGCACGAGGCCCGCCGCCACCGGGCCGAGGAACCCCGTCGCATAGCCGGCGAGCGCGTAGAGCGCGAGCGCGGCTCCCCGACGCGCCGGATCGGCCGCCGCGACCGCACCGCCGGCGAGCGCCCCGACATCGGCGAAGCTCGTAATCTGCACCAGGACCAGGAGCGCCATCACGATCCAGGCCCCGCCGCCGGCGGTCGCCGCCAGCGCAAGGCAGACCGCGACCGAAACGAGGCAGGTCGCGACGATGACCCGCTCGCGGCCATGCCGCGCCGCCAGCTCCGCGACGAGGATGCTGACCGGGAGGCCGGCCAGCGAGGCGAGGCCGGCGACGACGCCGAGCGGCGGCAGCGCGAGACGGTTCCCCGGCAGGCTCAGCGTCCAGGCGAGGTAGGCGACAAACCAGACGCGCACCGCGAACACTTCCCAGGTGTTGCCGGCGAAGGCCGCGACATAGGCGAGGAGCGCGCGGTTGCGCAGCGCCGGGCCGAATTCGAGGAGGCGGATTTCGGGCTTCGGCCGCGCCGGCGCGGGCGGCAGCAAGACAAGCGCCGCCATCGCCAGCAGCGGCCCGATCCCGCCGGCGACAAAGGCCGCGCGCCAGCCGAAAGCGGCGGCGACGATGCCCGCGACCGCCAGCGAGGCGGCGCTGCCGACGGCGTAGCAGGAGGTGTAGAGGGCGGCGGCGCGCGCCTGCCGCCCCGCCGCCACCCGGTCGACCAGCAGCTTCAGCCCCGGCATGTGAACCCCGGCGAAGGCGACGCCGCCGACAAAGCGCAACGCCATCGCCATGGCGAAGCCGTGCGCCAGGAGGGCGAAGGCGAGGCTCGCCACGGCGCCGAGCGCGGCGCTGGCGAGATAAAGCCGCCGGCCGTCGAAGCGGTCGCCGGCGCTCCCCATCAGCGGCACCGCCAGCGCATAGCCGGCGAAGTAGACGCCGCCGACCCAGCCCGACTGCGCCGCGCTCAACCCCCAGTCGGCGGCGATCTCGGGCAAGGTCGTGGCGAAGGTCAGCAGCGGCGTCAAATTCGCCACCAGCCCGAACAGCAGGATCGTCGTGCTTTTCCCGGAACCGTTCCGACCGCGCATCCGCGTCTGCTTCCCCCTCGCAGCCAGTCGTCCGGCATAGCACGAGCCGCGCGGCGACGCTTCGGCGACGCCCGAAATTTCCTCGGGCGGCAGCGGCGGCCGGGACACCGCTCGTGCCGGTCACGAACCTTGCTCCCAAAATGAGAACGATATAGTGTGACGGCCGATGCGGATCATCGCGGTCGGCACTCTCCGAGGATTCTGGAGCCGACCCGGCCGGCACGATGCAGAGCAGCCGCTGCTGGCATGGGCTCACGTCGTCAGGGCGGCGGATTGGTCGAACCCGACAGACGTGAAGCGCATGTTCCGCAGCGCCGACATTTTGCCCGGAGGCCGGGTCATCTTCGACATCGGCGGCAACAAGTATCGGCTGGTCGCCGCCGTCCATTACCGGGGAAAGCGAGTCTATATACGCTTCGTCGGGACCCACGCGGAGTACGACCGGATCGACGCAACGAGGGTCTAGGATCGCGATCGATGGAAATCCGCCCAATCAAGACCAAAGCCGATTACCGCGCCGCGCTGAAGGAGGTGGAACGCCTTTGGGAGGCCGATCCCGGCACCCCCGAGGGCGACCACGTCGAGGTGATGGTGACATTGATCGAAGCGTATGAGGCCGAGCATGATCCGATCCCGGCGCCGGATCCGATCGCGGCAATCGAGTTCATGATGGAACAGAAGGGGATGAGCCGCCGCGACCTCGAGCCGGCGATCGGCAGCCGCGGCCGGGTCTCGGAGATCCTGACCCGCAAGCGCCCGCTGACGCTGCCGATGGTGCGGGCGCTGAGCCGGCTGCTCGATATCCCGCCGGAAGTCCTCGTTCAGCCCTATGAAACGCGGCCGGCAGCGTGACACGCCGCGAATTCCTCGGACCCGAACGGGAGGCTTGCGATGAGTGATTCTTCGGTCCCGTTCCTGGCGACCGATCCGGATGCGTACGAGCGCTTCATGGGACGATGGAGCCGGTAGCTGGCGGAGCCCTTCGTGCGGTTTGCAGGCATCCGCACGGGCGATCGAGTGCTCGATGTCGGCTGCGGGACAGGTGTCCTCACGGCCGCGCTGGCGGACCTCGGGGCAAAGGCGGTCTGGATCGACGCCTCGGCATTCTACCTCGACGCCGCCCGCCGCCATCGATCGCATCCAGACGCCACATACGACCGTCTGCGCAGTGCGCGGCGCGGTTCCGGATTGATGGCGCCTCCGACGGGCGAGTGAGCGCGGGAGGGAGGGACGCGATGCCGGATCTACTCGGTTATCGGGCCAAGATCGCGGTGGTGGCATCGGCGACCGTATTTTCGGCTTCGGCTCGCTGCTGCGCGAGCACTGACCAGGGGCCGTGCGCTCAGATCGCGCCGGCGGCGCGCAGACGGTCGATGTCATCGGCCGAGTAGCCGAGCTCGGCCAGCACCGCCTCGGTGTCGGCGCCGAGATCGGGGGCGGGGCAGCGCAGCCGGCACGGCGCTTCCGAAAACTTGATCGGGAAGCCCAGCATGCTGACCTCGCCGTGGCCGGGATGCTCGCAGCCGATCACCATCTCCTGGTCGATTACCTGCGGGTCGGCGAAGACCTCGGGGAGGGTCATGACCCGGTCGCAGGGGACGCCGGCGGCGTTCAGCTTTTCGATCCAATAGCCGCTGGCTTCGTCCTTCAGCCGGTCCTCGATCGCAGTGTTGATCGCCCGGCGATTCTTGACGCGCAGATCGTTGGTGCGGAAATCCGGGTGGTCGCGCAATTCCGCCAGATCGAGCGCATCGATCAGGCGCTGATAGGATTGCTCCTGGCTCGGCGCGATCGCCACCTCCCCGTCCCTGGTGCGAAAGACGCCGTAGGGCGAAACGATGGCGTGGTCGTTGCCGGTCCGCTGCCGGCGGCTCGCCGGTCGCCAGATAGTTCGCCGCCAGAAAGCCCAGCATGGAGACCATCGCGTTGTTCAGGCTGGCGCCGACCGTCTCGCCCCGCCCGGTGCGGCCGCGGCGCAGCAGCGCGGCGCACACGCCGAGCGCGCCCTTGGAGCCCGGCGACGAGATCGGCGATCGGCGGGCCGGCGCGCATCGGCGCGCCGTCGGGCTCGCCGGTGACGCTCATGAAGCCGCTCATCGCCTGGGCGACGAAATCGAAGGACGGGCGGTCGCGATAGGGCCCGGTGGCGCCGAAGCCGGTCAGGCTGCAATAGACGAGGCTCGGGTTGAGCGCATCACGCCGCGCCTGGTCGAAGCCGATCGCGTCGAGCACGCCGGGCCGGAAATTCTCGACCAGCACGTCCGCGCGCTCGATCAGCCTCGCCAGCGCCTCGCGGCCCTCCTCGCGCCGCAGATTGAGGGTCAGCGAGCGCTTGTTGCGGTTGAAAGCGGCGAAATACCAGCTGAGCCCATCGCGGATCGCCCCCTGCCGGCGCACCGGATCGCCCAAGCCCGGGGTCTCGATCTTGACCACTTCGGCGCCCATGTCGGCCAGCAGCATCGTGCAGAACGGCCCGGCGAGGATGCGGGTCAGATCGACCACGCGCAGTCCCGACAACGGCATGCGTCCCCCTTGGACCCGACAATGCGAGCGAAGCCGGCAGTCCGGCGGCCCTGCCGGCGCTTTCCGAGGACCGGCGGCTCACCCCGCCGCGCCCGCGGGCCGAACCAGCGCGTGGCGCTTGCGGCCGGCGCTGAGCTTCAACACCCCATGCCTGGCGAAATCGGCGAGCGACACCGCCCGCGTTTCGCTGTCGACGATCGCGTCGTCGATGCGGGCGCCGCCGCCGCGGATCAGCCGCCGCGCCTCGCCGTTCGACGCGGCGAGCCCGGCGCGGGCGAACAGCTCGAAAGCCGCGAGCCCGCGCTCGAGCGCATCGCGCGGGATTTCGACCTGCGGCAACGCCTCGCCGCTGCCGCCGCCCTCGAACACGGCGCGCGCGGTCTCGGCCGCGGCCTCGGCCGCCTCGCGGCCGTGGCAGAGCGCCGTCGCCTCGGTAGCCAGAGCTTTCTTGGCCGCGTTGATGTCGCCGGCTTCGATCCGGGCGATTTCGGCAAGCGGCAATTCGGTGAAGAGGCGGAGAAACCGGCCGACATCGGCGTCCTCGGCATTGCGCCAGAACTGCCAGTAATCATAGGGCGACAGCCGCTCGGCGTTGAGCCAGACCGCCCCCTGCGCGCTTTTGCCCATCTTGGCGCCGGACGCGGTCTCGATCAGCGGCGTCGTCAGGCCGAACAGGGTGCGCCCTTCGGCGCGGCGCGCCAGCTCGACCCCGCCGACGATATTCCCCCACTGGTCCGAGCCGCCGATCTGCAGCGCGCAGTCGAAGCGCCGCGCCAATTCGAGGAAATCGTAGGATTGCAGGATCATGTAGTTGAATTCGAGAAAGCTGAGCGGCTGGTCGCGGTCGAGCCGCAGCCGCACGCTGTCCTGGCTCAGCATCCGGTTGACCGAGAAATGCCGCCCGACATCGCGCAGCAGCGGGATGTAGCGCAGTTCGTCGAGCCAATCGGCGTTGTTGACCATCACCGCACCGGTCGGGCCGTCGCCGAAATCGATGAACCGGGTGAAGATCTTGCGGATCCCGGCCATGTTGCCGGCAATCTGGGCGTCGTCGAGCAGCGGGCGTGCGGCGTCCTTGCCCGAGGGGTCGCCGATCCGGGTGGTGCCGCCGCCCATCAGCACGATCGGCTGGTGGCCGCACTTCTGAAAATGGCGCAACAGCATGATCGACAACAGGCTGCCGACATGCAGACTGTCAGCGGTGCAGTCGTAGCCGACATAGGCGGAGAGGCGCCCCTCGCTGAGCCGCGCGTCGAGCGCCTCAAGGTCGGTGCATTGATGGAGATAGCCGCGTTCCAGCGCGGTGGCGAGAAAGGAGGAACGGGGTGTCGGCATGGCCTCGCCATTTAGCATAGGCGCTGCTCGCGAGCCAGAACCCTCGCCGAGGATGTGGCGTGCGGTCGGGCTGATGAGCGGCACATCGCTCGACGGGATCGACATTGCGATGATTGAGACCGACGGCGATGCGCGGGTGGTCCCGGGCCCTGCGCTGACGGTTCCCTACCCCGCCGATTTTCGTGACAGGTTGCGCGCGGTTCTCGGAGGAATTGGTCCGGTAGCCGAGGTCGAAGCCGAGCTGACCCGCCTTCACGCCGAAGCGGCCGAGGAGTTTCGCGCCGGCCATCCGGGGACCGACGCGGACATCTTGGGCTTTCACGGCCACACGATCCTGCATCGCCCGGCCGAGCGGCGCACATGGCAGATCGGCGATGGCGCCGGCTTGGCGCGTCGTCTCGGGATCGATGTCGTCGCCGATTTCCGGTCGGCCGATGTCGCGGCCGGCGGCGAGGGCGCGCCGCTGGCGCCGCTTTATCACGCTGCCCTCGCCGCACCGCTGCCGAAGCCGCTCGCCGTCCTCAACCTCGGCGGCGTCGCCAACGTGACCTGGATCGGCGCGGACGGCGGCATCCTCGCCTTCGACACCGGCCCCGGCAACGCGCCGCTCGATGATTGGGCGCGCCGCCGCACCGGCGCCGCCGCCGATATCGACGGCGCGCTGGCTCTTGCGGGACGCGCTTGCGCGGCGTCCGTCGCCCGCTTTCTGGCGGCGCCCTACTTCGCCCGCCGGCCGCCGAAATCGCTCGACCGCGACGATTTCCGCGATCTCGTCCCCGACCGCCTGTCGCCGCAGGACGGGGCGGCAACCCTGACGGAGATGACCGCGGCGGCGGTCGCGGCCGGAGGCGCTCATTTCCCGGCGCCGGCGAGGGAATGGCTGGTCTGCGGCGGCGGGCGCCGCAACCCGGCGCTGATGGCGGCGCTCAGCCGCCGTCTCGCCGCGCCGGTGCGCCCGGTCGAGGCAGCCGGCTGGGACGGCGACGCGCTCGAGGCGCAGGCCTTCGCCTATCTCGCGGTGCGCTCGGCGCGGGGGCTGCCGCTGTCGCTGCCCTCGACCACCGGGGCGCCGCGGCCGACCCGTGGCGGCCGGCTCTTTCGCGCCGCGTCGCGCGCCGCGGTCAGTGGGTGACGAGACGGCGCTCGACGGCGGCGGTCTTGATCGCCTTCTGCAATTTCTCGAAGGCGCGCACCTCGATCTGACGCACCCGCTCGCGCGAGATGCCGTATTGCTGCGACAGGTCCTCGAGCGTGGTCGGGTTGTCGCGCAGCCGCCGCTCGCTCAGGATGTGGCGCTCGCGGTCATTGAGATGGGTCATCGCCTTTTCGAGCAGGTCACGGCGCAGCCCGAGCTCCTGCCGCTCGCCGAGCCGGGTCTCCTGGCTCTCGCTCTCGTCCACCAGCCAGTCCTGCCATTCGCCTTCGCTGTCGGCGCGCAGCGGCGCGTTGAGCGAATGGTCCGGGCTCGCCAGCCGCCGGTTCATGCTGATGACGTCGGCCTCGGGGACATCGAGCTCGGTCGCGATCTTCTTCAGGTTTTCGGGCGACAAATCGCCCTCCTCCATCGCCTGCAGCTGGCCCTTGAGCTTGCGCAGGTTGAAGAACAGCTTTTTTTGCGCGGCGGTGGTGCCCATCTTCACCAGCGACCAGGAGTGCAGGATGTACTCCTGGATCGCCGCGCGAATCCACCACATGGCGTAAGTGGCGAGCCGAAAGCCGCGGTCGGCGTCAAAGCGCTTGACCGCCTGCATCATCCCAACATTGCCTTCCGAGATCAGCTCGGAAAGCGGCAGGCCGTAGCCGCGGTAGCCCATCGCAATCTTGGCGACGAGCCGCAGATGGCTGGTCACCAGCCGGTGGGCCGCTTCGGAATCCTCATGCTCCTTCCAGCTCTTGGCGAGCATGTATTCCTCTTCCGGCTCCAGCATCGGAAACTTGCGGATCTCCTGGAGATACCGGGTCAGGTTTCCTTCTGAGGAAAGGGAAGGTACCGAAAGGGTGGCCATCGAGAGACTTCGCTCCGGGTTGCTGTCGTTGATCGATAAACGCCGGGCGGGCGCGCTGCGATCCCATTGCCCCCATCCAGCGCCGATACCCTACTAATATAGTCGGGTTTTGTCCAGTTTAAAGCTTCTCTAAATTGTTCAACAGGTCGTGAAGGTCCGCCGGCAAGGGGCTGTCGAAAGCAAGCCGCTCGCCGCTCGCGGGATGGATGAAGCCGAGGCGGCGGGCGTGCAGCGCCTGTCGCGGAAAATGCCGCCACCGCTGCGCCGGCGGGGCCTGACCGGGCGACGCCGCGACCGCCTCGCGCGCCATAGACCGGGTCGCCGATCAAGGGGTGGCCGCGATCGGCCAGGTGCACCCGGATCTGATGGGTGCGGCCGGTCGCGAGCCGGCATTCGACCAACGCAGCCCTGCTATCGAATATGCGCTCGACGCGATAGCGGGTCAGCGCCGGCCGCCCCCGCGGCTCGCCGAGAACGGCCATCTTCTTGCGGTTTCTCGGGCTGCGGCCGATGTTGCCGGCGATCTCCCCTTCAGGCGGCGAGGGCACGCCCCAGACGATCGCGGCATAGGCGCGGTCGATCCGGCGGGCCGCGAAATCGCGCGACAGCGCCTGGTGCGCGGCCTCGGTCTTGGCCACCACCATCAGGCCGCTGGTGTCCTTGTCGAGGCGATGGACGATGCCCGGCCGGCGCACCCCGCCGATTCCCGACAAGCCGGCGCCGCAATGCGCCAGGAGCGCGTTGACGAGGGTGCCGTCGGGGTTGCCCGGGGCGGGGTGGACCACCAGCCCGGCGGGCTTGTCGATGACGATCAAATGTGCATCCTCGAAGCGGGCATCGAGCGCAATCGGCTGCGGCGCCGGAGCAGCCTCTTCAGCTTCCGGGAGAAGCACGACGAAATTCTGGCCGCAGCGGACCCGCAGCGAGGGGTCGCGAATCGCCGCACCGTCATGCCGGACGTGGCCGGCCTCGACGAGCCGCTTCAACCGCGTGCGCGACAGCGTTGGAAGATGGAGCGCCAGCATCCGGTCGAGGCGCCGCCCGGCGTCGCCGGCCTCGGCGCGAATCGCCGCCATGCCGCCTCCGGGCGCGCGGTCGAAGCCCGAATCAGCCGCCACCGGAGCGCCCTCGCGCGAGGCCCGCGCCGCGCCGCCGCGGCGTTAGCCGGATGCGCGGCCTCAAGATCCTGGTCGTCGGCCTCGGCGTCATGATCGTCGTCACCTTCGCTGTCCTGGTCGCCGTCATCGCCGGCAGGTTGTCGCGCGGCGGCGCCAATAGCGTCGCACGCTCCTTCGCGCCCGCGACGCTCGATCTTCCCCGCGGCGCCCGGATCGAAACGATGGCGGCCGGCGCCGACCGCCTCGTCCTCGAGCTGGCGCTGCCGGAGGGCGGGCGGCAGCTCGTCATCGTCGATATGGCGACCGGCGCCCGCCTCGGCGTTATCGATCTGCGCGCCGCGCCCTGATTTATCGGCGCGAAAAAGTGTCGGCAGTGTGAAGCGGATCACACACGATCTGCTTTCCTCAGGGATATCTCTCCCGGCGTCTCCTCTGGAGACACTGGAGGGTGTCATGACCAGGATCTACCTGTGGAGCAAGAGCGCGCCCAGAGCCGAGCTCGACCAGCGGGCGCGAGAGGCGCGGCTGCGGCTTGAGCAAGTCCAGCGGCTGCTCGTCGCGCGAGCCCCCGCGGCGGCTTCCAGGCTCGAGCGGGTTTTCCACCTCGTCGGCTCGGGGATTTTCACCGGCCGGGCTCGTCGCATCGCCGCCAACAGGCGATCGCGAGCCATCCCCGAATTTGCCGAGGAGGCGATCCTGACGTGCAGTCCTCGCAACCCGAGCCGTTCCGGCGGCAGCGCAGCGAGGCGGCCGGCGGCGCCGGAGACCCTGGTCGCGCGCCGCTTCCGCCGGACGACGCCGGCGGGGCCCAAAGCCCCGCCGGCGGGCCTCGGGCGTCTTCGCGCCTGTTGAGGCGGGAGCGCGCCCGGCCCTTGGCCTGCGTGGGGCGTCGCGGCGCCGTTTGGGCGCCTTGAAGGCAGCTTCGGAGCAGGCCGGGACGATCACCGCGGCGAGCGGCGCGGCGCCGAGCGCCGAAGCCATCGCCTGAACCCTCATCAGTCTCCAAACCGCGGCAATTTTTCGCGCAATCCCGCTTGCGTTCCCGAAAGATGAGCGTATCTATCCGCTCCTCGACGCACTCGCACGTGCCTATGGCCCATGGTGGTTATGCAACGACGTAACGCGTCCTTTTTGGTAGCCCGGCCCCGGCGCCGGTCCCGAGAGGGAGGACGGTATGGTTGCTATCCGACTGAGGGGCGTGGTGCCCTGCCCTGACGCCAACCTTCGGGGCACGCGTCTGCGCGGGCGGGGCAGCCGGGTCATCGATCCGAGCAGTTTAAGCTGAGCCATCAGTAAGCGGCCGCCTGCCTTAAGAAGACGGCCGATTCTTTAGTTTGGCTCGCCTTCGGCCGAACCCGCGCCTGCCGGCTGCCTCGCCGGCTGCGCGGTCGCAAGCCGGTCCGATCGCGACGCCATCGATGCTCAGCCGCCTTGCCCGAAGGATGACCCCCATCATGAATGAGCGGATCGCCCGCTTTCTTGCCGAGCGCTCCCCGGAAACCCCGTGCCTCGTCGTCGACCTCGACGTGATCGGCGAAGCGTACGAAACCTTGCGCCGCTGCCTGCCGCTTGCCCGCATTTATTACGCAGTCAAGGCGAACCCTGCCGCAGAAATCGTCGCGATGCTGGAGCGCCAAGGCTCCAATTTCGATGTCGCCAGCCGCGGCGAGATCGAGCTCTGCCTCGCCAACAATGTTGCGCCCGATCGGTTGTCTTTCGGCAATACGATCAAGAAGGAAAGAGACATCGCCTTCGCCTATGGGGCGGGGCTGCGCATGTTCGCCTTCGACAGCGAGCACGAGCTCGGCAAATTGGCGCGCGCCGCACCCGGGGCGCGGGTCTTCTGCCGCATCCTCGTCGCCTGCGAGGGGGCCGAGTGGCCGCTCTCGCGCAAGTTCGGCTGCACCCCCGAAATGGCGGCGCTGCTGCTGCGCAAGGCGCGCGAATTGGGGCTCGACCCTTATGGCGTCTCCTTCCATGTCGGCTCGCAGCAGACCGATCTCGGCCAGTGGGACGGCGCAGTCGGCGCCGCCGCGCGCATGTTCTCGCTGCTCGCCGAGGCCGACATCAACCTGCGCATGGTCAATATCGGCGGCGGCTTCCCGGCGCGCTACATCACCGAGGTGCCGGCGATCGACGGCTATGCCCGCGCGGTGATGGCGGCGATCACCCGGCATTTCGGCAACGATCTGCCCGAAATCGTCATCGAGCCGGGCCGCTCGCTGGTCGGCGACGCCGGCGTCATCCAAAGCGAGGTCGTGCTGATCGCGCAAAAGGGCTGCGGCGACGACCGTCGCTGGGTCTATCTCGACGTCGGCAAGTTCAATGGTCTCGCCGAGACGATGGACGAGAGCATCAAGTACCGGATCGCCACCCCGGGACGCGGCGGGGATTGCGGCCCGGTGATCCTCGCCGGGCCGACCTGCGACAGCGCCGACATCCTCTACGAGAAGACCGAATATCGGTTGCCGCTCGGGCTCGAGGTCGGCGACAAGGTCGAGATCCTGTCGGCCGGCGCCTATACCGCGAGCTACGCCTCGGTCGGCTTCAACGGCTTCGCGCCGATCCGGACCTACTGCATCTGAGGGCCTCGCCGTATCGCCCGCTCTGGCGCCGTGCTCGCAATGACGGCGCCCGGCCCCATATCACATCGAGGCGAGGGTGACTGGAGGCGTCGAATGTCGGCGGCGCGACGCGACCTGTGGGACAACCCGATGGGGACGGACGGGTTCGAGTTCGTCGAATACACCGGGCCCGATCCGCAGGCGCTCGCCGTCCTCTTCGAGCGGATGGGCTTTGTCGCTGCGGCGCGCCATCGCTCGAAGAATGTCACCCTGTATAAGCAGGGCGACTGTAATTTCATTCTCAACGCCGAGCCCGAGAGCTTCGCACAGGCCTTCGCCCGGCTGCACGGACCGTCGGTGTGCGCGATCGCCTTTCGCGTCGACGACGCGGCCAAGGCCCATGACCGCGCGGTGGCCCTCGGGGCGAGGCCGGTGCACGGCAAGGTCGGGCCGATGGAGCTCAACATCCCGGCGATCGAGGGGATCGGCGGCAGCCTGATCTATCTCGTCGATCGCTACGGCGAGCGTACGATCTACGATGTCGACTTCGTCCCGCTCGCGGCCGGGGCGGCGGCGCCGACGGTTGGCCTGACCGGCATCGACCACCTGACTCACAACGTGCATCGCGGCCGGATGGCGCTTTGGGCCGAGTTCTACGAGCGGCTGTTCAATTTCCGCGAGATCCGCTATTTCGACATCGAGGGCAAATTGACCGGGCTGCGGTCAAAGGCGATGACCAGCCCGGACGGGAAGATCCGGATCCCGATCAACGAGAGCGCCGACGACAAGTCGCAGATCGCCGAGTATCTCGCCGCCTACCATGGCGAAGGCATCCAGCACATCGCGCTCGCCGCGTCCGATATCTACACCACCGTCGAGGCGCTGGCGACGCGGGCGATCTCGCTGATGACGGCGCCCGACACCTATTACGAGGCGGTCGATGCGCGGGTGCCGGGGCACGGCGAGGACCTCGCCCGCCTCAAGCGCGACCGCATCCTGATCGACGGCGCCCCGGCCGCCGGCCAGGGGTTGCTGCTGCAGATCTTCACCGAGACCGTGATCGGCCCGATCTTTTTCGAGATCATCCAGCGCAAGGGCAATGACGGGTTTGGCGAGGGCAATTTCCGCGCCCTCTTCGAATCGATCGAGCGCGACCAGATCCGCCGCGGCGTGCTGAAACCGGGCGAAGAACTTCGATGACCGCCTGATCCGGCTTGCACGATACACGGAAAGTTCAACCATCTTGGCGGTTTTCGATACCTTGAAGCTGGCCCGTTCCCTGCGCGAAGCCGGCATGCCGGGCGCGCAGGCCGAAGCCACGGCCGGGGCGCTGGCCGACGCCTTCACCGGAGAGATCGCCGAGAAGCGCGATATCGAGGCTCTGCGCCGCGATATCGAAGCAGCGGCAGCTATGTGGAAGCGCGATCTCGAAGCCGCGTTCGGTGCAGCGAAGCGCGATCTCGAAGGGGTGGCGGCAACGGCAAAGCGCGATCTCGAAGGGGTGGCGGCAACGGCAAAGCGCAATCTCGACGCTGCAGTCGACAAGCTCAATGCGCGCTTGACGTTCCTGCAATGGCAGCTCGGCCTGATCACCGCCCTGCTGCTGGGGGTGCTGCTCAAGCTGTTCCTGCGGTGACCGCGCCTTTCGCGTGACCGTCGCTCTCCCCGCGAACGGAGAGAGCGACGACACGCCTATTCAGCGGGAACGGCTTCTTTACGGCCGAAGCTCGGGGTGTCGGTGCGGTCGAGCAGCGCTTCGGGCCCTTCGCTCGGCAGGTTTTCGAGCCAGTTGATGGCGCCGTCGATGTCATTTTCCCACATCTCGCGCGGCATTTCGTAGAGGAACTCGACGCCATAGCCGTTCGGGTCGTTGATGTAGACGCTGTGCGTGACACCATGGTTGACGCGCCAGTTGAACTTGACGCCGCGGCTCTGCAGGAAGGCGAGCTGCTGTTGCCATGCCTCGCGGCTCGGCATGGTCAGCGCCACATGGTTGATCGCGACCTCGCTGTTGGACAGCACCCAATCGGCCGGCGGCGGCAGGTTCGGGCTCTCGACCAGGGCGACCGTGTGGTGGGTCAGCTGGCCGTCGTTGACGGCGCTGTAGAATCGCATCTTGGGCGGCGTCTGGCGGCCTTCGCGCGGGCGCAGCTCGCCGACCTGCTTGAAGCCGACGATCTCGGTCCAGAACCGGTGCGACTCCTCGATGTCGCGCACGTTCAGCACCAGATGGTTGATGCCCGACGGGCTCACCGCCGCGGCCGGGGCCGCCGGAGCGTCGGAATTTCTATCGGTCATCGAGGATCTCCCAAAATTCGATTGCCTATCAGGTACTGCCGATCGGCGCGCCCTGCAAGAGCCGCCTCAATCGCCGGTCTGCAGGCGCTCGACCAGCTCGCGCACGGTCGGCACATAGCCGTTGGCGTAGAACGGGTCGGAAGCGAAGCGATAGGCGTTGTGCCCGGCGAACATCAGCTGAAACTCGACATCGTCCGAGTGCCGGATCGCCTGCAAGGTCTTTTGGATGCAAAAGCTGCGCGGGTCGGCTTTGCGGCCGGTGGTGCGCGCGTCGTTCTGCGCCCAGTTAGAGAACTGGCAGGCGCTGAGGCAACCCATGCAGCCGATCTGGTCGGTGCGGATCTCGACCGACTTTTCCGGGGTGACGAAGATCAGCGTCGCATCGGGAGTGCGCAAGGCTTCGCCGAAGCCGGCGGCGACCCAGCCCTGCGCCGATTTCCTGTCGTGCGCGGTCAGATAGACGGTGCGGCCGCGCGCCCCGACCTGAAACGGGGCGACATGCTCGCCGACCGGCTCGATGGCGTAGGCGACCTGGCGCTCGGAGCGCTGCTGCAGCTCGTTCAGGAAGCCATTGCGCACCGCCGAGGAGTAAAACCCGGTCGGGCTGAAGTGGTTCAGATACACCTCGCCTTCGGCGAGCCTCAGCAGCTTCTGCTTCCATACGCCCGAGATTGGGCTTTCCTGGGTAACCAGAGGCCGGGTGCCGAATTGAAAGGCGACCGGGCCGAGCTCCGGATTGTCGATCCAATCGGCCCATTCGCGCAGATACCACAAGCCGCCGGCCATGAAGATCGGCGTTGTCGCGAGCCCGAAATCGGCCATCAGGCTGCGCAGCTCGCGCACGCGCGGGTAGGGAGGCTCCGGACGCAGCGGATCCTCGCTGTTGGAGAGCCCGTTATGGCCGCCGGCGAGCCAGGGATCCTCATAGACGACGCCGCCCAGCCAATCGCAGAATTTGTGATAGGCGCGCTTCCACAAGGCCCTGAAGGCGCGGGCCGACGAGACGATCGGGTAATAATGCACGCCATAGCTGGCGCAGATCTCGGCGATCTTGTAGGGCATGCCGGCCCCGCAGGTGACGCCGTGGATCAGGCCCTTGGCCCCTTCCAACACCCCGTGCAGGACGCGCTCGGCCGCCGCCATCTCCCACAGCACGTTCATGTGGATGCGGCCTTCGCCGTTGCCGCGCTCATGGGCGACGCGCGCCTGCTGGATGCCGCCGGCGATCGCGTAGGCGACCAGCTCCTCGTGGCGCTCGCGCCGGGTCCGACCGTAATAGAGCTGCGGGATCGACTGGCCGGCCTCGTTGTAGCTGTCGGCGTTGACCCCGGAGAACGTGCCGACCCCGCCGGTGGCGGCCCACGCCCCGGAGCTCTCGCCGTTGGAGACCGAGATCCCCTTGCCGCCTTCGACCAGCGGCAGCACCTCACGGCCCGAGATCACGAGCGGATTGAGCGGTTTCACCCTTGGCCCCCCTGGCGCGTCATGCGGGCCGATCTCGCCCCGGCGAGGATGATATGGGGTACATCCGAGAACACGGAAGCCACCCCCCAATCGAACAGCTGCTGCGCGTGCGCGGCATCATTGACGGTATAGACGAGGCAATCATATCCCGCATCGCGGATTTCGCCGACGACGCCCGCGCGAAGACCGCGCTCCGACACATTGACCGTGGCGCAGCCGAGCCGCTCGACGGTGGCGCGCCAGCCTTTGGGGAGGGTTCGGAAGAGCGCGCCACGGGGAAATCGGGGGGCGAGGTCGCGGGCGACCGCGAGGGTCTCGTGGCGAAAGCTCGAGACCAGGGGCGGCGGCAGCCGCACCGGCCAAAGCCGGTCGAGGATGTCGACGGCAAGGCGGGCGGTCTCGGCCTCGCGGCCGTCCTCGGCCTTCAATTCCACATTGGCGCCGAGGCCGAGCTCAGCCAGAACCGCCACCGCCTCTTCAAGCGTCGGCACCCCCTCGCCGGCGAAGGCCGGGCCGAACCGGATCCCGGCGTCACAGCGGCGGATCGCCGCGAGCGGCAGCGCGCTGGCCTTGCCGCGGCCGTCGGTCGTGCCGGACAGCCGGTCGTCGTGACGCAGGATCAGACGGCTGTCGGCGGTCAGGCGAACATCGAACTCGACCCACCGGCAACCAAGCGTCTTGGCCTTGCGCAACCCGGCAAGCGTGTTTTCGGGGGCGCAGCCCTTGGCGCCGCGGTGCCCGATCACCGGTGGAACGGCAATTGCGGCGGGAAGAGCCTGGCCGTCCCGCCCGGCGCCGAGAACCCTCAGAGCGCCGCCTTCGCCGGCTCCGGGCGCCGCGCGCCGAGGTCTTCGCCGGTCTGCTGGTCGACCTGGCGCATGCTCAGCTTGACCTTGCCGCGATCGTCGAAGCCGAGCACCTTGACCTTGACCGTGTCGCCGAGCTTGACCACGTCGGCGACCTTGCCGACCCGCTGCGGCGCGAGCTCGCTGATGTGGACGAGCCCGTCGCGCGACCCGAGGAAATTGACAAAGGCCCCGAAGTCGACGGTCTTGACCACCTTGCCGTTGTAGATCGCGCCCAATTCGGGCTCGGCGACGATCCCGCGGATCCATTCGATCGCGGCCCGCGCCGCCTCGCTGTCGACCGCCGCGACCTTGACCGTGCCGTCGTCGTCGATGTCGATCTTGGCGCCCGTCGTTTCGGTGATCTCACGGATGACCTTGCCGCCCGAGCCGATGACCTCGCGGATCTTGTCGCGGGGGATCGAGAAGGTGGTGATCCGCGGCGCATTGTCGCTGACCTCCTCGCGCGCGCCGGTCAGCGCCTGGGCCATCTCGCCGAGAATGTGGATGCGGCCTTCGCGCGCCTGGTCGAGCGCGATCCGCATGATCTCCTCGGTGATCGAGGTGATCTTGATGTCCATCTGCAGCGCCGTGATGCCCCGCTCGGTGCCGGCGACCTTGAAGTCCATGTCGCCGAGATGATCCTCGTCGCCCAGGATATCGGACAGCACCGCAAAGCCTTCGGGCTCCTTGATCAGCCCCATGGCGATCCCGGCGATCGGGCGGGGCAGCGGCACGCCCGCATCCATCAGCGCGAGCGAGGCGCCGCAGACCGACGCCATCGACGAGGAGCCGTTCGACTCGGTGATCTCGGAGACGACGCGGATCGTATAGGGAAAGCTCTCCTTGGTCGGCAGCAGCGGCCGCACGGCGCGCCAGGCGAGCTTGCCGTGCCCGATCTCGCGCCGGCCGGGCGAGCCCATTCTGCCCGCCTCGCCGGTCGAATACGGCGGAAAGTTGTAGTGCAGCATGAAGCGTTCCCGGTATTCCCCTTCGAGCGCGTCGATGATCTGCTCGTCCTGGCCGGTGCCCAAGGTCGCCACCGCCACCGACTGCGTCTCGCCGCGGGTGAAGAGCGCCGAGCCGTGCGCGCGCGGCAGGATGCCGACCTCGCACGAGATCGGCCGGACGGTGCGGGTGTCGCGGCCGTCGATGCGGCGCTCGCCGCGCAGAACGGCGCCGCGGACGATCTCCTTCTCGACATTTTTGAACAGCTTCAAAGCCGTCGCCCGCTCGCCTTCGTCGGCGAACAGCTCGGCCGTCTGCGCCTTCGCCGCGTCGAGCCGGTTGCTGCGGTCCTGCTTGCCCTGCTCGCGATAGGCGGCCGCGATCGACGGCCCGACCGCCTCGCGCAGCCGCGCCTCGACCGCCGCCAGCTCCGGCGGCGGCGGCGGCATCGTCCAGGGGTCGCGCGCGCAGGTCTCGGCAAGCTCGACGATCGCCTGGATCACCGGCTGAAACTCCCGGTGGCCAAAAACCACCGCGCCCAGCATCACGTCCTCGGGCAGCTCCTTCGCCTCGGATTCGACCATCAGCACGCCCTGGCCGGTGCCGGCCACGACCAGATCGAGCTCGCTGCGCGGCAGCTCTCCGACTGTCGGGTTGAGGACGTAATGACCGTCGACATAGCCGACCCGGGCTCCGCCGATCGGCCCGAGAAACGGTATCCCTGAGATCGTCAGCGCCGCCGAGGCGCCGATCAGCGCCACGATGTCCGGATCGTTTTCGAGGTCGTGGCTGAGCACGGTGCAGATGATTTGCGTCTCATTGAGAAAGCCCGGCGCGAACAGCGGCCGGATCGGCCGATCAATCAGCCGCGAGACCAACGTCTCCTTCTCGGAAGGCCGCCCTTCGCGTTTGAAGAACCCGCCCGGGATCTTGCCGGCGGCGAAGGTCTTTTCCTGATAGTTGACCGTCAGCGGGAAGAAATCCTGGCCGGTCTTGCCGGTCTTGGCCGCGACCGCGGTGCACAGCACCGTAGTCTCGCCATACGAGGCGAGCACCGCGCCATCGGCCTGCCGGGCGATCCTGCCGGTCTCGAGGACGAGGCGGCGACCGCCCCACATCAGCTCTTTGCGATAAATCTGGAACATTCGAGATCATCCTTTGCGAAAACATCGGGCGCTCGCGCAGCCTCGGCGATCCGAGGCGCGCGGCGCAGTGTCCGCGGTTCTGCGCGGCCGCCGCCGTTCGGCGGCGCCAACGCGCGCTGCGTCAAAGCGACGAGCGGGCACGGGTTCAACAAACCGTCAACGGCGCAGCCCCAGACGCCCGATCAGCGTCTCGTAGCGCGGCGCGCTCGACCGCTTGAGATAGTCCAGCAGCCGCCGCCGCTGGCCGACCATGACCAGCAGCCCGCGCCGCGAGTGAAAGTCCTTCTTATGGGTCGACAAATGGTCGGTGAGGTTGCGGATCCGCTCGCTCAGGATGGCTACCTGCACCTCCGGCGACCCGGTGTCGCCGGTATTGGTTGCGTATTCCGAAATCAGCGTCTGCTTGCGCTCGCCGGTGATCGACATCGGCCTGTTCCTTCAAAGATTGATGACCCGCACCGGCTGAAGACCGCCATTTTCGATCTTCGCCAGAGCGACCAGATTGCGCTCGTGCCACGCGCTGACGACCCTGCCCTCGTCCATCGGCTCGAATTGATCCCGCTCGCGGGGACCGTCCCACCCGATGCGCTGACCCATCCGCATGCGCGCGGCTTCCGCCGCCGTCAGGGACATAGCCGGGATGTCGTCCAGCACGGTCTCTATCGGCAGCAAATACCCACAAGAAGCCAGATCATGCCGATGCTCGTCAACCCAATCCAGCGAAATCGCCTGTGCTTCGGTAAAAGGGCCGACCGATAGGCGGCGCAGCTCGGCGACATGAGCGAGTGTTCCGAGTGCTGCGCCGAGGTCCCGGGCCAAGGCGCGGATGTAGGTTCCCTTGCCGACCAGCGCCTCGCAGTCGGCGTGGTCGCGATCGGGCGCCCCGACCAGTCGCAGCGCGGCGATCTCGACCGGCCGCGCCGGCAGCGCCACCGGGATGTCGGCGCGGGCCAGCGCATAAGCGCGGCGTCCGGCGACCTTGATCGCCGAATAGGCGGGCGGCGCCTGCGCGATCGTGCCGAGGAAGCGCGGCAGGATCTCTTCGATCTCCTCGCGGCTCGGCCGGGCGGCCGATTCGCCGACAATCGCGCCCTCCCGGTCATCGGTCGAGCGAGCCACGCCCCAGCGTATGCGGAAGCGGTAGCATTTCCGGCCGTTCATCGCATAGGCGACGGTCTTGGTCGCCTCGCCGAGCGCGATCGGCAGCACCCCCGTCGCCAGCGGATCGAGGGCGCCGGCATGCCCGACCTTGACCCCCGCGATGCGGCGGACGCGCTCGACGACCCGGGCCGAGCTGAGCCCGAGCGGCTTGTCGATCGCCAGCCAGCCGTGCAGCCCGCCCTCACCCGGCGTCATTATCGGCTTCATTTCGCATGGCGTCGGACGGGAGGTCGCGCTCGACTTCCGGCCGAGCGAGAAGGGATGTGATCCGCTCGGCGTGCTCGAATGCGCGATCGAGCGAGAAGACGAGGTTTGGCGCGCGGCGCAGCGGCACCTCGCGGGCGACCAGCCCTTTGAGGAACGGCGCGCCGCGCTTGAGCGCGGCGACGACCTCACCGACGTTCGCGCCGCCGAGCGGCATCACAAACGCCATGGCATTGCGCAGATCGGGGCTGATCCGCACCTCGGTAACGGTGATGTTGGCGTCGTGCAGCGCCGGGTCGCGGCATTCGCCCTGCCGCAGGATCTTGGACAGCGCGTGCCGCAGCTCCTCCCCGACCCGCAGCTGGCGCTGGCTCCGGCGGCCTTCCGGCTCCGCGGCGCCGAGGTATTGCGCCTGCTCCCGTGGTCTCCTGCTCATGCTGGGTTTCTTCGGTGGCGGCCTTACAAGGCCCGCGCCACCTCCTCCACCTCGAAGCACTCGATCACGTCGCCGGTCTGAATGTCCTGGTAATTCTCGAACGCCATGCCGCATTCGTAGCCCTGGTTGACCTCGCGGACCTCGTCCTTGACCCGCTTCAAGGTCTTCAGCGTGCCCTCGTGGATCACGACGTTGTCGCGCAGCAGCCGCACCTTCGCGCCGCGCCGGACTGTTCCGTCGGTGATCATGCAGCCGGCGACCTTGCCGACCTTGGTGATGTTGAAGACTTGGCGGATCGAGGCGTTGCCGAGGAAGCGCTCGCGCAATGTCGGCGCGAGCAGACCCGAAAGCGCGTTGCGCATATCCTCGATCAGATTGTAGATGATCGAATAGTACCGGATCTCGACCCCGTCGCGCCGGGCAAGGTCGCGCGCCTGTGGGTTGGCGCGCACATTGAAGCCGACGATGACCGCGTCCGAGGCCTTGGCCAGGATCACGTCGCTTTCGTTGATCCCGCCGACGGCCGAGTGCAGCACCCGCACCGACACCTCGCTCGTCGAAATCCTTTCGAGCGACCCGACGATCGCCTCCAGCGAGCCCTGCACATCCGATTTGACGACGACCGGCAGCTGGCTGGCCACACCGGCGGCGATCTGCGAGAACATCTGCTCCAGGGTGCCGCGGGTCCCCGCCGCGGCCGCCGCGTCGCGCCGCCGCCGCTGCCGGAAATCGGCGATGTCGCGGGCGCGGCCTTCGTTCTCGGCGACGACGAAATCGTCGCCGGCGAGCGGCGCGCCGTTGAGGCCGAGCACCTCAATCGGTGTCGAAGGGCCGGCCTCGGTCTGATTTTGCCCGCGCTCGTCGACCAATGCCCGCACGCGGCCCCATTCGCTGCCGGCGACAAAGATGTCGCCGACGCGCAATGTGCCGCGCTGAATGAGGACGGTGGCGACCGCGCCCCGGCCGCGCTCGAGCTTGGCCTCGAGCACCACCCCTTCGGCCGGGCGGTTTGGGTTCGCTCCGAGATCGAGCAATTCCGCCTGCAGCAGGATCGCTTCCTCGAGCTTGTCGAGGTTGGTCTTCTTCAGCGCCGAGACCTCGATGTCGAGCACCTCGCCGCCGAGCTCCTCGACCACGATCTCGTGCTGCAGCAGCTCCTGCCGCACCCGCTCGGGCCGGGCGTCGGGACGGTCGATCTTGTTGATCGCGACGATGATCGGCGCCTGAGCCGCCTTGGCGTGACGGATCGCCTCGACCGTCTGCTCCATGATGCCGTCATCGGCGGCCACGACCAGCACCACGATGTCGGTGACGTTGGCGCCGCGGGCCCGCATCGCGGTGAACGCCTGATGGCCCGGCGTATCGATGAAGGTGATCTGCTTGCCGTTCTTCAGGCTGACGCGATAGGCGCCGATATGCTGCGTGATGCCGCCGGCTTCGCCGCCCGCGACGTCGGTTTCCCGCAGGGCGTCAAGGAGCGAGGTCTTGCCGTGGTCGACATGGCCCATGATGGTGACCACCGGCGCGCGCGGCTGCAAGGCTTCGGGCGAATCCTCCTCGCCGCGCAGCCCGACCTCGACATCGGCCTCCGAAACGCGCCGCGGGCGGTGGCCGAACTCGGTGACCGCCAGCTCGGCCGTATCGGCGTCGACGACCTGGTTTATCGTCGCCATCACCCCCATCCGCATCAACGCCTTGATCACGTCGACGCCGCGCTCGGCCATCCGGTTGGAGAGCTCCTGCACGGTGATGGTTTCAGGAATGACGACCTCGCGCACGACCTTGACCTGCTCCGAATCGCCCTGGTGAAGGCGCAGCCGCTCGCGCTCTCGCGCCCGGCGGACCGAGGCCAGGCTGCGCATCCGCTCGCCTTCGTCGTCGGAGAGGGCGCGGGTTACGGTGATCTTGCCGGTCCGGCGTCGCAACGCGTCGCGGCGGGCCGGCGCCGCCGGCTTCTTGACCTCGGGCCGAGCGCCGCGGCGCTGCCCGGCCGCCTCTTCTTCCTCCTCGGCCGGGATGCTGACCTTGCCGGCGGCGGCGAGAGCGGCAACCTTCGCCGCCGCCGCCTTGCCGGCGCGCTCGGCGACCTCGCGCCGCGACTCCTCCTCCTTGCGTCGCTGCGCCTCGTCCTCGGAGCGCTGGCGGGCGTCCTCGATGGCGCGGCGGCGATCGACCTCTTCGTCGACCTTCCGCCGGGCTTCCTCGTCGGCCCGCCGACGCGCCTCCTCGGCGGCGTGCTCTTCCTCCTGGCGCCGTCGATCCGCTTCTGCGAGCGCCGCCTGCCGACGCGCTTCCTCGTCGGCCTTGCGGGCGTCCTGAAGGGCCCGAACGCGCCCGGCCCGCTCCTCGGCGGTCAGCGCGCGAGGGATCACCACCGGGCGGCGCGCCGGCTCCGCCGATGGCGGACGCGCCGGCGACAGCTGCTCGCGCGCCACCGCCGGGGCCGCCTCGGGGCGACCCGACTCGGAGGAGCCGGGGCCGATCGTGCGCTTCTTGCGCACCTCGACGGTCACCGTCTTCGAGCGCCCGTGCGAGAAGCTCTGGCGCACCTGACCCGTTTCCACGCTCTTGCGCAGCTCCAGCCGACCGCCTGGACGGGCGAGGGTCAGGGGTCGTTTCTGCTCTTGCTCAGTCGCGTCGCTCATTTCGGTCCGTCACCATCATGTGGCTGCTCCAGCTGGGCTGGAGCGGGCTCCACCCCTCGATCGACCGTCGCCTGCGCGCGAAAGCCAGCAATCTTTTCGGCATCGGCCATGATGCGGGCGCGCAGCGGACCGCAGCCGATCGATGCATTTACCACATGATCGCGGCCGAACGCCGCGCCAATTTCTGCGGCGGTCAGCACGCTCGCGAATGGCAGGCCCCGCCCGAGCGCGCCGAGCTTCCGCCGGCTCCCCTCGGCGCCGTCGATGGCGGCCAGCAGCAGCCCGGCCTTCCCGGCCCGAACCGCCTCGCGCACCTTCTCGAAGCCGGCGACCGCGAGGCCGGCGCGGCGCGCCAAGCCGATCGCATCGCAGCAGCGCCGCACCAGCAGGGCCTCGACGTGGTCGGCCAGACCCGAGGGCGTTGCAACCGATCGCCGCGCCGCGCGCGCAAAGGCCCGCTTCGCCACCGCCCGCTCGACTATATCGCGGCGAGGCGTCAGCCACAAACCCCGACCGGGCAGCCGGGCCGCCACATCCGGAACGATCGCGCCCTGCCGGGCCGACGACAAAACGGAGCAGAGCGGAGCGGTCGGCGCTGTCGCCGGTGACGATGCAACGACGCTGCGGCCCGAGCGGCTCGACCGTCTCGTCGCGCTCGATCGTCGCGGCTTTGTCGCTCTTCGCCGTCGCGCCTACTCCGCCTGCGAGGGTGCAGGCGCGGCGTCCTGATCCTCGAACCAATGGGCGCGCGCGCGCATGATCAGCGCGTTCGCCTCATCGAGGTCCAGGGTCGCCCCGCCCTTGTCCGACGCGGTGAGCAGCTCGAGCAGCTCGTCCCCGGCGAGATCGGCGAAATCGTCGAGCGTCCTGACCTGCTTTTCGCCCAAGGCCACCAGCATGCCGGGGGTCAGCCCCTCGAGCGCGGCGAGCTCGTCCTCGACGCCGAGCTCGCGCCGGCGCTCCTCGTATTCGCGGTCGCGGCGCTCGAGCGCGGCGCGCGCCCGCTCCCGCAGCTCCGCACCTACGTCCGCATCGAAACCCTCGATGTCGGCCAAATCCTCGAGCGCCACATAGGCGACCTCTTCGAGCGAGGTAAAGCCCTCGGTCACCAGCAGGTGGGCGATCACGTCGTCGATGTCGAGCGCCTCGATAAACATCCGGGTGCGGCTGCGGAACTCCTCGGTCCGCCGCTCCAACTCCTCGGCCTCGGTCAGGATGTCGATATCCCAGCCGGTAAGCTGCGAGGCGAGCCGGACATTCTGGCCGCGACGGCCGATCGCCAGGCTCAGCTGGTCGTCGGGCACGACGACCTCGATGCGGCGCTGCTCCTCGTCCATCACCACCTTGGCGACCTCGGCCGGGGCGAGGCCGTTGACGACGAAGGTCGCCGGGTCGGGCGACCACGGAATGATGTCGATCTTTTCGCCCTGCAGCTCGCCGACGACGGCCTGGACCCGGCTGCCCCGCATGCCGACGCAGGCGCCGACCGGATCGATGCCGCTGTCGCGCGAAATGACCGCGATCTTGGCGCGGCTGCCCGGGTCTCGCGCCACCGCTTTGATCTCGATGATGCCGTCATAGATTTCCGGCACCTCCTGCGCGAACAGCTTGGCCATGAACTGCGGGTGGGTGCGCGACAGAAAGATCTGCGGGCCGCGCGGCTCCTGGCGGACGTCGTAGATGTAGGCGCGCACCCGCTCGCCCTGGCGAAAGCTTTCGCGCGGCAACAGCTCGTCGCGGCGCATCATCGCCTCGGCGCGGCCGAGATCGACGACGACGTTGCCGAACTCGACCCGCTTGACCAGCCCGTTGACGATCTCGCCGACCCGGTCCTTGAATTCCTGGAATTGCCGCAGACGCTCGGCGTCGCGAACCTTCTGGACGATCACCTGCTTGGCCGTCTGCGCTGCGATGCGGCCGAAATCGATCGGCGGCAGCGGGTCGGTGATGAAATCGCCGATTTCGGCCTCGGGGTTCAGCTGCTGCGCCTCGGCGAGCGCGATCTGCGTCGTCTCGTTCTCGACCGGCTCGGCCACCTCACGAAAACGCAGCAGGCGGATCTCGCCGTTGCGGCGGTCGATCTCGGCGCGGATGTCGTATTCCAGGCCGTATTTGGAGCGGCCGGCCTTCTGGATCGCCTGCTCCATCGCCTCGAGCACCTCGTCGCGGTCGATCCCCTTGTCGCGGGCGACGGTGTCGGCGACTTGCAGCAATTCGGGCCGGGCATAGGTAACGGTGGTTTCCATGGGTGTGTTCTCGAGCTGTCGGCGTCAGTTGTCGCGCCGCGCGGCGGCAAGCAGGTCGTCGGTCAGAACGAGCTTGGCGCGAGAGACGGCGGCGAGCGGCAGGCAAACCTCGCCCGCCTCGGTGGCGATCCGCACCCCTTGGTCCGACCGGCCGATCAGGCGGCCGCGAAAGCGCTTGCGCCCATCCAAGGGCTGCGCCAGCTCGATCCTCGCCTCGAATCCGGTGAAGCGGTCGTAATCCTCGGCCCGAACCAGCGGGCGGTCGATGCCGGGCGAGCTGACCTCAAGCATATAGGCGCCGGCGATCGGGTCGGCCACATCGAGGATGGCGGAAACCGAGCGGCTGATCTCGGCGCAGTCGTCGACGGTCATCGGCGCGTCGTCCAGGTGCTCGGCCATGACCTGCAAGGTCGCGCGCCGGCCGCTGGTGACGGCGACGCGCACCAGCCGGTAGCCCATCGCCGCCAGCGACGGCTCGATCAGCCGCGCGATGCCGTCCATGTCGACCAATTACCTCGACCTCTCCTTGCCCGTCGATTGCGGTGGATAGAAAAATGGGCCATCGGCCCACCTGCGAGGAGGCCGCGCCCGACCCCCGTGATTTGCCTGTCAATATAATGGAAACCGACGACCTCGCAAGTCCGTACCCGACGCGACCGGCATGGCCGAGGCGATCGTCGACCCCGGCAGGCCTACCCGATGATGCGGCTGGTAGCGGGGGAGGGATTTGAACCCCCGACCTTGGGATTATGATTCCCCTGCTCTAACCAGCTGAGCTACCCCGCCGCGCGGCCTGGGATATAGGAGATAGCCTTGTGGCGGTCAAGCCGCGGCGGGTTCGCGCCGCCGGATCCAGCCGCCGCCGAGCACGCGCTCACCGGCGTAGAGAACCGCCGCCTGGCCCGGCGCCGCCGCATCTGCCGGCGCGTCGAGCACCAGCTCGCCGGCCCCGGCCGCGGCGGGGTAGAAGGTCGCGGGCGCCGGCGGCTGGGTCGAGCGGAGCTTGGCCGCGACCGCCATCCCCGCAGCCGGCGCGGGGCCGAGCCAATTCATCTCGCCCAGAGAGAAACGGGTCTCGCCGAGCGCCGCGCGCGGGCCGACGACGACGCGGCGCCGCTCGGGCTCGATCCGCAGCACATAAAGCGGCTCGGCCGCGGCGATGCCCAGACCCTTGCGCTGGCCGACCGTGTAATGGCCGATGCCGCGATGGCGCCCGAGGACGCGGCCGGCGCGGTCGACGATGTCGCCCGGCTCCCCCGCCTCCGGGCGCAGCCGCTCGACGAGCCCGGCGTAGGAGCCCTGCGGGACAAAGCAGATGTCCTGGCTGTCGGGCTTGTCGGCGACGGCGAGGCCGAAGCGCCGGGCCAGCGCGCGGGTGTCGTCTTTGCGCAGCCCGCCGAGCGGAAAGCGCACGAACTCGAGCTGAGAGCGGGTGGTGGCGAAGAGAAAATACGACTGGTCGCGCGCGGGGTCACGGGCCCGGTGCAATTCGGGCCCGTCCCGCCCCGCCAGCCGCCGTGCGTAATGCCCGGTGGCGAGGGCGGCGGCGCCGAGATCGCGCGCCGTCGCAAGCAGGTCGCGAAACTTGATGCGCTGGTTGCAGCGGATGCACGGGACCGGGGTCTCGCCGCGGCGATAGGATTCGGCGAAATCCTCGATCACCTCGGCGCGAAAGCGGCTCTCGTAATCGAGGACGTAATGCGCGATGCCGAGCCGGTCGGCGGCGCGCCCGGCGTCGTCGATATCCTGGCCGGCGCAGCAGGCGCCCTTGCGCCCGATCGCGGCGCCGTGGTCGTAAAGCTGCAAGGTAACGCCGACGACCTCAAAGCCGCGCTCGACCAGAATGGCCGCCGTCACCGACGAGTCGACGCCGCCCGACATGGCGACGACGACGCGCCGGCCGGCCGGGCCGCCGGCGAGATCGAGGTCGAGGTCGAGATCGAGCGGGGTCATGGCCCGGCCTGGAGCCCCATCCGCCAGAAATCCGTTTCGAGCCGGACGCTGGTGGCGAAATCAGCGGCGAGCGCGGCGAGCCGGCCTTCCCCGCCGCGACGCGCGAACTGCTCGTCGAGCGCCGCCGCAGCCTCGCGGGCGAAGCTCTGGTATTCGGGTCCGGCATACATTTCGAGCCATTCGCGATAGCGGTTGCCGTCGAGCCTGACGCCGGGGTCGGCCACCCGCTCGGCGGCGATCTCGGCGTAGCCGACGATGCAGGGCGCAAGCGCCACCTCGAGGTCGAGCCGGTCGCCGGCGAGGCCGCGGTCGAGGACAAAGCGGGTGTAGGCGATGGTCTCCGCCGCCTCGGGCGCGGCCGCCATCGCCGCTTCCGAGAGGCCCCACCCCCGGCAATACCCGATGTGAAGACCGATCTCGACATCGAGCGTCGCCGCCACCAGCTTTTGCGCCCGGCGCATCTCGGCGAGCGTCGCCGATTTGTAGACCGCCAACCCCCAGGCGCGCGCGAAGTGGATCAGGAACAGGTAATCCTGGACCAGATAGCGCCGAAAGCACGCCTCCGGCAGGTCGCCATTGGCGAGAAGCAGCACGAAGTCGTGGCGGATGTAGGCATGCCATGCCTCGCCCGAAGCCCGAGCCAAGCGCGCGAACAGCCCGGCTTCATTGGCCATATCAAGCATCCTCGGCTCAACCCAGCAGCAGGTTCCGGGTCGCCGCCGGCAGCCGCACGGTCAGACCGTCGAGCTCCTCGGTGATCGTGATCTGGCAGCCGAGGCGCGAGGTCCTCGTCAGGTTGAAGGCGAGGTCGAGCATGTCCTCCTCGTCCTCGCTCGCCTCCTTGAGCAGCTCGTACCATTCGGGATCGACGATCACGTGGCAGGTCGAGCAGGCCAGCGAACCCTCGCAGGCCCCTTCGATGTCGATGCCGTGGCGGTGGGCGATTTCGAGCACCGACAGCCCGAGCGGCGCGTCGACCTCGCGGCGGCCGCCGTCGCGCTCGACAAAGATCATCTTCGGCATCATCCGAAATCCGCGATCGGCGCAGGCGGCGCCAGATCCTCCGCCAGGATCGCGGCGCCGAGCGCCCCCGCCATGCCGGCCGGCAATTCGGTGGTGTGGGCAATGCGCAGAATGACGAGCCCGGCCGCAAGCGCAGCCTCCCGCAAACGCCGTTCGGCGTCGGCGTCGGCCGCGGCCGCGAGCAGGATCACCGCATGCGTGACCGGGCGCGCCAGCGCCCGCTCGGCGCGCAGCCGCGCTCCTTCAAACAGCGCCTGCCACGACCCGACAGCCGCGCCGGAGCCCGGGGCCGGCAGCGCCTGCTGATAACCCTCGCGATCGCGGAGCACGGCGGCGTTTCCGCCGACCGCAAAGGCGATCTCGGCGGCGGGGCCGCTCGCATCGATGCCGATCGCGGCGCCCGGCGCGTCCGCATCGGCCGGCCCTCCCTCAGGCTCCTCGATCTGAAACAGCTTCACGCGCAAATCGCCCTAGACGTGAAACGATTCGCCGCAGCCGCAGCGGCCTTTTTCGTTCGGGTTGGTGAAGGTGAAGCCGCTTTGCAACTTCTCCGCGACGTAGTCCATCTCGGTCCCAAGGATGAACATCACCGCCTTGGGATCGATCAGAACCGTGACGCCCTTGTCCTCGACGACCTCGTCGAACCTGCCCTTCTCGTCGGCATATTCGAGCGTGTAGCTGAGGCCCGAGCAGCCGCGCGAGCGCACGCCGACGCGCACGCCGACCGACGGCTTGCCGCGCCCGGCGAGCAAGGCCCGGATCCGTTCCGCCGCAGCGTCCGTTACCGACAAGGCCTGCTTTCGCGCCATGATCCGCTCTCCAATCCCAAGCTGTTATGTGGGTGCGCCGTCACGCTGCCGCACCCGGGCGGCGGCCGCCGCCAGCGCGTCGACCGCGAAATCGACATCGGCCGCGGTGTTGAACCGGCCGAGCCCGATGCGGATCGCGGCATTGGCGAGCGCGTCGGGGAGGCCCAGCGCGCGCAGCACATAGGAGGGCTCGACCGCCGCCGAGGTGCAGGCCGAGCCGGTCGAGATCGCGATCGACGGGCAGGCCTCGATCAGCGCCGGGGCCGCGATCCCCGGGAACGACAGGTTGAGGCTGCCGGGCAGCCGCCGCTCGGCCTCGCCGTTGAGGCGGAGCCCGGCGATCCGGCGGGCCAGCCCATCGTGCAGCCGGTTTCTGAGCCGGCGCAACCGCACGGCCTCTTCGGCCATCTCCGCGCCGGCGATCGCCGCCGCCCGGCCGAGCCCGACGCAGAGCGGCGTCGGCAGGGTTCCCGAGCGCAGCCCGCGCTCCTGCCCGCCGCCGTCGATCAGCGGCAACAGGCGCACCCGCGGGCGGCGCCGGACATAGAGCGCGCCCACCCCCTTCGGCCCGTACATCTTGTGGCCCGAGATCGACAGCAGGTCGATCCGCATCGCCTCGACATCGAGCGGGATCTTGCCGGCGGCCTGCGCCGCGTCGCTGTGAAGCAGAACCCCCTTCGAGCGGCACAGCGCGCCGATCTCGGCGAGCGGCTGGATGACGCCGATCTCGTTGTGCGCCGCCATGACCGACACCAGCAAGGTCCGCTCGCCAAGCGCCGCCGCCAGCGCATCGAGCGACACAAGGCCATCGCTCCCGACCGGCAGCCAAGTGACCGAAAAGCCTTCGCGCTCGAGCGCGGCGCAGCTTTCGAGGACGCATTTGTGCTCGGTCGTCAGCGCGACGATATGGTCGCGCGGGCCGGCTCCCGCAGGATGAGCGCGGGCGAAATGCGCGGCGCCCTTGATCGCGAGGTTGTTCGATTCGGTGGCGCCCGAGGTGAACACGATCTCGCGCGGGTCGGCGCCGATCAGCGCCGCGAGCTCGCCGCGCGCGACCTCGATCGCGTTGGCGGCGATATGGCCGTAGGCGTGGCTCGCGCTGTGCGGGTTGCCGAACTGCTCGGTGAAAAAGGGCAGCATCGCCTCCAGCACGCGCGGGTCGAGCCGGGTCGAGGATTGATTGTCGAGATAGATCGGCATCGTGTTGGCGCCGGCGTCGCTCATGCCGCGCGCGCCTCATCGCCGCAATTGCGCCGGCGCCGGTAAAGCGCGGTCCAGGCCGCGAGAAAATGAGAGATGTCGGCCTCCGTCGAGGTCCAGCCGAGGCTGACCCGGATCGTCGATCCGGCGAGATCGGGGGCTACCCCCATCGCCGCCAGCACGTGGCTCGGCCCGACCTTGCCCGAGGAGCAGGCGGCGCCGGCGCTGACCATGACCCCGTCGAGATCGAGGGCGATGACCTGGGTCTCGGCGGCGACCCCCGGCATCGCCACCGCCGTCGTGTTGGGCAGGCGCGGGGCCTCGCGTCCGATCACCACGGCATCCGGCGCCAGCGCGCCGATCTCGGCCTCCAGCATGTCGCGCAGCTGACGGACCCGCTCGTAAGCGCCGATCTCCGCCGCGGCGGCTCGCGCGACCGCGGCAAAGCCGGCGATTCCCGCAATGTTTTCGGTGCCGGCTCTGCGGCCACGCTCCTGACCGCCGCCGCGCAACAGCGGCGCGAGGTCGAGGCCGCCGGTCGCGACCAGCGCCCCGACGCCCGGCGGGCCGCCGAGCTTGTGCGCCGACAGGGTGACGAGATCGGCGCCGAGCGCCGCGACATCGAGCGCGGTCTTGCCGGCGGCCTGCACCGCATCGCAGTGAAAGGCCGCGGCGTGGGCGCGCGCGAGCCGGGCGATTTCGCCGACCGGCTGCACGATCCCGGTCTCGTTGTTGGCCAGCATCACCGAAACCAAGGTTGGGCGCGGATCGGCGTCAAGGAGCCGATCGAGCGCGTCGAGCCTGACCGCGCCGTCACGGCCGACCGGAATTTGCTCGGCTCCGGGAGCCGCGCGCAACACCGAATCGTGCTCGACCGCCGAAACCAGGATGCGCTCGCGCCCCGCCCCGAGCAGCGCCAAATGGTTCGCCTCGGTGCCGCCGCTGGTGAAGATCACGCTTTCGGGCCGCGCGCCGAGCAGGGCCGCCACCGCCTCGCGGGCGTGCTCGACGGACTTTCGCGCCGCCCGGCCCCACCGATGGACTGACGACGGGTTCCCGCAATGCGCCAGCGCCGCGGTCATCGCCGCCAGCGCCTCGGGGCGCAGCGGTGCGGTTGCGTTCCAGTCGAGATAGGTCTCGCAGCGCCCGATCCCGCCGCCGCGCACGCGCTCGCCGGTCATCGCGTCCCCGTGGCGGCGCCGAAAGCCTCGCAGTGGAGGCGGCCGCTGGTCCCCAGCACGCGACGCTCGCAGACATCGGCCAGCGACACCGAGCTCAGGTAGAGGTGGATCTGGTTGCCGAGCTCCTCCCACAGATCGTGGGTCAGACAGCGGGTGCGGTTGCCGCGGCAGCCGACCGGCGCGCCGGGGGCGCAGCGGGTGGCGCGGATCGGCTCGTCGACGGCGAGGATGATGTCGGCGATCCGCGTGTCGCCGCGGTCGTGGGCGAGCAGATAGCCGCCGCCGGGGCCGCGCACGCTCCTTACCAGCCCGCCCTGGCGCAGCTTGGCGAACAGCTGCTCGAGGTAGGACAGCGAGATCTCCTGCCGTTCGGCGATCTCGGCGAGAGAGATCGGCTGACCGTCGCTGTGGCGGGCGAGGTCGACCATGGCCATGACGGCGTAACGGCCTTTGGTGCTCAACCGCATGACCGCGCCCTCAAGAAGCCCGCTCCTCGTCGCCGACGCCGTTGCCGCCGCTGTGGACGAGGGTGCGCGCCGGCGCCTCGCGCTCGAGCTCGGCAAGGCGCGCTCGCAGGAAGGTCACCTGGTCGACCAGCCCATTGAGCGCGCGGGCGATCGGGTCCGGGATGTTCTCGCAGATGCCGTAGGGCTGAAACACCGGTTCGGGGGCCGGGTCGGCCGGGCCGGCGCCGAGCGGGCGCGCCCGGATTCCGACCACCCTCGCCCCGTCGGGGACCTCGGCCTGCACCAGCGCCAATGGCCCGATCCGCGCCCCGTCGCCCACCCGGAAGGGGCCGAGCACCTGCGCATGCGCGCCGACGATCACATCGTTGCCGATCGTCGGGTGGCGCTTCGCGCCTCGGGTCAGCCTGGTGCCGCCGAGCGTCACTCCCTGGTAGAGCGTCACATCGTCCCCGACCTCGGCGGTCTCGCCGATCACCACCCCCATCCCGTGGTCGATGAACACCCGCTTGCCGATGCGCGCGCCCGGGTGGATCTCGATGCCGGTCAGCATGCGGCCGATATGCGACACGAAACGGCCGGGGAGCCGCCATCCGCGCCGCCACAGCCCGTGTCCAAGGCGGTGGAACAGCAGCGCATGAAACCCCGGGTAGCACAGGACGACCTCGGTGCGCGAGCGGGCGGCCGGATCGCGGGCGAGGGTTGCGTCGATTTCCGCGCGCAGGTCTTTCAGAAGCATCGTTATCACTATATTAAGCTCGTCGTGGCGCTGCGGCGCAGGGTCGCCACATCGCGGACGCCTTGGCGAGGATATAATTGTCCGACCAAAATGATCAAGAATTGCGGTGAACGGACAAGCCGGGCCGCCTCCAGCTTCCGACCTGCGAGATGGGATTTGAGCAGGATCGACCATGCCTGACGTGATCATCAACGGGCCGGAGGGCCGCATCGAGGGGCGCTACTACCACAACCGCGGCCCGGCCGCGCCGATGGCGCTGGTGCTGCACCCGCACCCGCAGCACGGCGGCACGATGAACAACAAGGTTGTCTATACCCTGTACCAGTGCTTCGTGCGCCACGGGTTCTCGACGCTGCGCTTCAACTTCCGCGGGGTCGGGCGCAGCCAGGGCAGCTTCGACCGCGGCGAGGGCGAGCTTTCCGACGCCGCCTCCGCCATCGACTGGCTGCAGACCTACAACCCGAACGCCGGGTTCTGCTGGGTCGCCGGCTTTTCGTTCGGCGCCTGGATCGGGATGCAGCTGCTGATGCGGCGTCCCGAGATCGAGCGGTTCATCGCGATCGCGCCCCCCGCCAACATCTACGATTTTACCTTTCTGGCGCCCTGCCCGTCATCGGGGCTGATCCTGCAAGGCGATCAGGACACGGTGGTGCCGGTCGAATTGGTGCAGAAGCTCGTCACCAAGCTGTCGCACCAGCGCGACATCAAGATCGACTTTCGCAAGATCGTCGGGACCGACCACTATTTCATCGATCGCCTCGACGCCATCGCGAGCCACGTCGACGGCTACATCGGCGAGCACGCCCGCCTCGGCGACAAGGCCGCCGCGCCGCCGCCGGCCCGCGGCGTCCGCTGATCGGACGAGCAAGATCGGCGTCAATCGGCGAACGGGTCGCGCACCAGCACGGTGTCCTCGCGCTCGGGGCTCGTCGACAGCAGCGCGACGGGCGCGCCGATCAGCTCTTCGAGCCGCCGAATGTACTTGATCGCGCTCGCCGGCAGATCGGCCCAGGAGCGCGCCCCACGGGTGCTTTCGCGCCAGCCTTCGGCGATTTCGTAGACCGGCTCGATTTCGGCCTGGGCCGACGCGCCGGCCGGAAGGTAATCGAAGATCTTTCCGCCGCGGCGGTAGGCGGTGCAAAATTTAACCTCGGCGAGGCCGTCGAGCACGTCGAGCTTGGTCAGCGCGATGCCGTCGATCCCGCTGATCTTAATCGCCTGGCGCACGGCCACCGCATCGAACCAGCCGCAGCGCCGCCGCCGCCCGGTCACGGTCCCGAACTCGCGGCCGCGATCGCCCAGCTCCTGCCCGATCGCGTCGTCGAGCTCGGTCGGGAACGGCCCGCTGCCGACCCGTGTCGTATAGGCCTTGGTGATGCCGAGCACATAGCCGACCGCCGCCGGCGCGATCCCTGACCCTGCCGCCGCCTGACCGGCGAGCGTGTTCGACGAGGTGACGTAGGGATAGGTGCCGTGATCGACATCGAGCAGCGCCGCCTGCGCGCCTTCGAACAGGATGCGGCGGCCGCGCTGGCGGGCCTCGTCGAGCAGGCGCCAGCACTGGTCGGCATAGGGCAGGATACGCGGCGCCACCTCGTGCAGCGAGGCGAGCAGCCTGCCGCGATCGATCTCCGGCTCGTCGAGGCCGCGCAGCAGGGCGTTGTGATGGACGAGGAGATCATCCACCCGGTCCTCCAGCGCCCGCGGGTCGGCGAGGTCGCAGACCCGCACCGCGCGCCGCCCGACCTTGTCCTCATAGGCCGGGCCGATGCCGCGCCCGGTGGTGCCGAGCTTCTTGTCCCCGCGGCGCTCTTCGCGCGCCCGGTCGAGCGCCCCGTGCGACGGCAGGATCAGGGCGGCGTTGTCGGCGACCCTCAGATTCTGCGGCGTGATTGCGACGCCCTTGGCGCGGATCGCGTCGATCTCGTCGATCAGCGCCCAGGGGTCGACGACGACCCCGTTGCCGATGATGGACAATTTGCCGGGGCGCACCACCCCCGAGGGCAGCAGGCTGAGCTTGTATTCGACATTGCCGATGACGAGCGTGTGGCCGGCGTTGTGGCCGCCCTGAAAGCGGACCACGACATCGGCCCGTTCCGACAGCCAATCGACGATCTTGCCCTTGCCCTCGTCTCCCCACTGGGCGCCGACAACGGCGACATTGCCCATGCCTTACCTCCTCCGGCCGAGCGCCGTCGGCTCGCCGCCTTCGAGAACATGGTCGCAGCCGAGGCGGCGCGCCTCCGCTCGCCAATCCTCGGCGGGCTCGAGGGCGGCGACGGTGACCCAGCCGTCCTCGCGCAGCGACCGCGCTCTGCCGAAATCGGCGCCGGCCGGCAGCAGCACCCGGCGCGGCCGCGAGGCCTGCGGCAAGCTTTGCAGGATCGTGTCCGTGTACAGTGTAAAGCCGGTCGCCGGCTCAGGCCCCGCCGGGTCGCCGGCGAAATAGCGTCCGCCGCGACCGAGCTCGCCGAGCGGACCGTGGGGGGCGGCGGCGAAGAAGGTGAAGCTGATGCCGCTGTGATATTCGAAGCCGCGGTTCTCGACCGGGTCGACCGTCACCTTGAGGTCGGGCGCGGCGCCGGCGAGCCCTTCGAGCACGGCGCCGAGCCGCAGCCTTTCGCCGCGCGCCCGCCCCGGCAGGTCAAGCCGGTCGAGCGCCGCCAGCGCCGCCGCCGCAGGACCCGCGGCGGCGAGCAGCCGCCCCAGCACCGCTCCGGCCTCGCCCGCCACCGCGCCGACCGCGGCGGCGTCCTTGTGGTCGAGCGCCGCGCGCAGCGCCGCCCCGCGCGCGCCCGAGACGCCGTAGGCCTCGGCGACCGCAGGCACCAGGGTCGGCAGCGTGATGTCGACCGACAGCTGGGGCACGCCGATCCCAGCCAGGGCCTCGGCGGCGACGGCGATCGCCTCGACATCCGCAACGGGGCCCGCGGCGCCGATCAGCTCGGCCCCGACCTGGCCGATCTGGCGCTCGGGCCGGATCTCCGAGCCCTTGACCCGCAGCACCTGGCCGGCATAGCTCAAACGCAGCGGCCGCGGCGCGCCGCCGAGCCGGGTCGCCGCGATGCGCGCGATCTGCGGGGTCATGTCGGCGCGCACGCCGATCATCCGGTGCGACACCGGGTCCATCGTGCGGAAGGTGGCGGTCGCCATCGCCGCCCCGGCGCCCGAGAACAATGTCTCCTCGAACTCGACGAGCGGCGGCTTGACCCGCTCGTAGCCGTGCGCGGCGAGCGTCCGCATCAGCCGTGCCACGATCGATGCTTCCTGCTCGGCCGCCGGCGGCAGCAGATCGTGCATGCCGGTCGGCAGCAGCGCCGGGTGCGGGGCGTCATTCATGGAGACGGAGTTTACGCAGTTGCCGGGTTATCGGCTACCCGGCTGCGCCGAACGCGGCTCTATCTCGCTTAAAAGCGCAATGCCTTGACCTGGACGACGTTGGGCAGGGCGCGGACGGTGTCGAGGATCGCCGGGGTCAGCGCCTGGTCGACCTCGACGAGGGCGATCGCGCCCTGGCCCGGGGCGATCCGCCCAAGGTGAAAGGTGGCGATGTTGACCCCGGCGGCGCCGAGCGCGTTCCCGAGCGCGCCGATGAACCCCGGCTTGTCGAGGTTGCGCACGAACAGCATGTTGCCGCCGAGCTCGGCTTCGAGCGCGATGTCCTCGACCGAGACGAGGCGCGGCTTGTCGCCGCCGAGCAAGGTGCCGGCGACCTCGCGCCGCCGCCGCTCGGTCGTCACGACGACCCGGATCAACGTCTGGTGGTCGACCGGCTCCAGCCGCCGGGTTTCGCTGACGCGGATGTCGCGGTCGCGGCAGATGATCGGCGCGTTGACCATGTTGACGGCGGCGAGCTGGGGCGACAACAGCCCGGTCAGCACGATCGCGGTCAACGGCTTGACGTTGAGCTCGGCGATGGCGCCTTCGTACTCGACGGCGACCGCCGTGATGCCGGTCTCGGTCAACTGCCCGGCAAAGCTGCCGAGCTGCTCGGCGAGCTTCATATAGGGGCCTACCCGCCGGGCCTCCTCGGCGGTCAGCGAAGGCGCGTTGACCGCGTTCGAGACCGCGCCCGTCGACAGGAAATCGGCCATCTGCTCGGCGATCTGCAAGGCGACGTTCTCCTGCGCCTCGGTGGTGGCGGCGCCGAGATGCGGCGTGGCGACGACGTTATCGCGGCCGAACAGCGGGTTCTTGGTCGCGGGCTCCTCGACGAAGACATCGATCGCCGCGCCGGCGACCTGGCCGCTGTCGAGGGCGGCGGCGAGGTCCGCTTCGACGACGAGGCCGCCGCGGGCGCAGTTGATCAAACGGACCCCACGCTTCATCCTGGCGATCGCCGCGGCGTCGATCAGGTTGCGGGTCGCGTCGGTCAGCGGCGTGTGCAGGGTGACGAAATCGGCGCGAGCAAAAAGCTCGTCGAGCGAAACCTTGTCGACGCCGAGGTCGAGGGCGCGCTCGGGCGACAGGAACGGATCGTAGGCGACGACCTTCATGCGCAACCCCAGCGCCCGCTCGGCGACGCTCGACCCGACATTGCCGCAGCCGATCAGCCCCAAGGTCTTGCCGGTCAGCTCGACGCCCATGAAGCGCGACTTCTCCCATTTGCCGGTCTGGGTCGAGCGGTCGGCGGCGGGGATCTGCCGGCACAGCGCGAACAACAGCGCGATCGCGTGCTCGGCCGCGGTGATCGAATTGCCGTAAGGGGTGTTCATGACGACGACGCCGCGCTGCGTCGCCGCCGCCACGTCGATATTGTCGACGCCGATCCCGGCGCGGCCGACCACCTTGAGCCGCGGCGCGCGGGCCAAGAGCTCGGCCGTAACCTTGGTCGCCGAGCGCACCGCGAGCCCGTCATAGTCGGCGATGCGCTCCCTCAGCTCGGCGGCGCCGAGGCCGGGGAGCATGTCGACCTCGATGCCTCGCCCGGCGAGAATTTCGGCGGCACGCGGGCTCAGCGCATCGGAAATCAAAACCTTCGGCATGACCCTGCTTCCTCTACGCGGCCTTCGCCGCCCGCCGCTGCTGATCCCAGGCCCAGTCGAGCCACGGCGTCAGCGCCTCGACGTCGCCAGTCTCGACCGTGGCGCCGGTCCAGACGCGGATGCCCGGCGGCGAGGCGATGTGGCTGGCGATGTCATAGGCGGCGCCCTCCTCCTCGAGCCGCCGGGTCATCGCCCGCACGGTCCGAAGGCGCTCCTCGGGCGGCAGGCTCTTGAACCACGGCTCGGTGATCTCGAGCTGCGGCGAGGTGCAGGAGATCGTCGCCGGGTCTTTGGCGAGAAATTCGACCCATTCCGTCCTCTCCTCCCAGGCGGCGAGCGCTGCGAGGTTTTTTTCCGAGCGCGCGACGAGGCCGTCGAGCCCACCCACCGACTGCGCCCAGCGGAGGGAATCGAGCGCGTCCTCGACGCACAGCATCGAGGGCGTGTTGATCGTCTCGCCGCGAAAGACCCCTTCGATCAGCCGGCCCTTCGCGGTCAGCCGGAAGAGCTTGGGCAACGGCCACGGCGGCGTGTAGCTCTCCAGCCGCTCGACCGCGCGCGGCGACAGCGCCAGCATCCCGTGCCCCGCCTCGCCACCCAGCGCCTTCTGCCACGACCAGGTGACGACATCGAGCTTGTCCCAAGGCAGCCGCATCGCAAAGACGGCCGAGGTCGCGTCGCAAATCGCGAGCCCGCGGCGGTCGGCGGCGATCCAGTCGCCGTTCGCCACCCGCACTCCCGCGGTGGTGCCGTTCCAAGGGAAGACCACGTCGCGGTCGGGATCGACCTGCGTGAGATCGGGCAGCCGGCCGTAGGGCGCGCGCAGCACCCGCACATCCGGCAGCTTCATTTGCGCCACGTCGGCGACCCAGCCCTCGCCGAAATTCTCCCAGGCCAGCATGTCGACGCCGCGGGCGCCCAGCAGCGACCACATCGCGATCTCGATCGCCCCGGTGTCGGAGCCGGCGACAATGCCGACGCGCCAGTCTTCGGGGACGCCGAGGATCGTGCGCGAGAGCTCGACCGTTTCGACGATCCGCGCCTTGCCGACGCCCGAACGGTGCGAGCGCCCGACCAGCGCCTCGTCGAGCGCCGCCGGCGACCAGCCCGGCCGCTTCGCGCACGGGCCGGAGGAAAAGCAGGGGTTGCGCGGACGCCGGTTCGGCTTGGTCATGCTATCCCTCGCAGAATAGATGCGGCCCGTTGGGGGGCCGTGTCCCGCGCCGGACCTTATGGGCGCGCCCGCGCAGCGTCAATGCGGCGGTGCAGCATCGAGCGGCCCGAGCGTCAGCCGTCCTGCTTGAGGCGGCTGGACAGAAGCTCGCCGCGCCGTTCGAGCACCGGATACGCCGCGGCGGCGAGGTGGGCGTTGATCCTCTTCAAATCGCGCAGCAGGTCGAGGTGGAGCGCGCTTGTTTCGACGCTTTCGACCCGACCCGCGCGGACCCGTTGGAAGTGCGCCTCGGTCGCGCGCTGCTCAAGGTCGCGAAACACCTCCTTCTCGCCGAGCAGCCCGCGCGCCGCCCGCGCGTCGTCGGTCATGAACACCGCAGCGCCGGTGCGCAGGTTGGTGGCGAGGCGCTGCAGCATTTCGCGGATCTCGACCTGCCCCTCGGGGGAGAACGCCAGATTGCGCTTGAGCCGCTTTGCTGCGCCGCTCATCACGCCGTGCTCGACGATGTCTCCGGCGTGCTCGAGGTTGGTCACGAAGGCGAGGATCTCCGACAGCCGGCGATCGTCCTCGCCGTCGAGGGTTTCATGATCGAGCGAGGTCAGATACGCCTTGATTGCGCCGTTGAGCCGATCGAGCACGTCGTCGAGGCGCTTGGTTTCGGTGATGCGCTTGCGGTCGCCCCGGTCGAGCGCGTCGAGGGCGGCGTGCAGCATCGATTCGAGGATATCGGCCATGCGCAGCGCCTCGCGCGAGGCCGCGGCCAGCGCCACCGCCGGCGTCTCGGTCGCCGCCTGGTCGAGGTAGACCGGCCGCGACGGGTCGACCGGGGCGGCGCGCGTCGGCAGCATCCAGCCGAGCAGCCGCGCCAGAGGCTGCAGCACCGGGAAGAACAGCGCCGCCATGACGAGGTTGAAGAGCGTGTGGAAGTCGGCGACCGCGCGCGAGGCATTGGGCTCGACTGAAACCATCCATGGTCCGATCAGGTCGAGCAGCGCCAGGCCGAGCACGCACCCGAACAGCCGATTGATCAGATTGCCGAGCGGCAGGCGCTTACCTGCCGGGTCGCCATTCGAATCGGATTCGAGGAGCGGGTTCAGCGCGGTGCCGAGATTGGCCCCGAGGACGAGGGCGAAGGCCGCATGCGGCGGCACCACGCCCTGCGCCGCGAACGACATGATCAAGAGGACGACGGCGACGCTCGAATGCGCCGCCCAGGTCAGCGCCGCGGCCAGGATCACGTCGATCAGCGGCACGGTGGCGACCGCGCCCAGCAGCAGCCGCAGGCTCGGCACATCCTCATACGGGATCAGGATCACCAGAAGCTGGCTCAGCGCGATCAGCATCAGCCCGAGGCCGATCCCCACCCGGCCAAGGTCGCGGGTGCGGGTGACGCTGCCGCGACGGAACATCATCACGCCGATCAGGATGAACAGCGGCGCCACGCGCGAAATGTCGAACGACAGCAGCTGGACGATCAGGGTCGTGCCGACATTGGCGCCGAGCATCGCCGCCATCCCCGGCACCAGATCGACGAGCCCGCCGGCGGCAAAGCCCGCAATCATCAGCCCGGTCGCGGTGCTGCTCTGCAAGATCGCGGTAATCCCGAGGCCGGCGAGGAACGCCTTGGCGCGGTTGCCGAGCGCGGTCGCGAGCAGGCGCCGCAAATGCGGCCCGAAGGCGCGCTGGATGCCGCTCTGCACCATGTGCACGCCCCACAGCAGCAGGGCCACCAATCCGGCGAGGTCGATCAATGTCAGCGTGGCGTTCATTCCTCGCCTCCCCGGAGCCTGGAGCGGGCGCGATCAGATGCGAGCATAGCGCGCGAAGGTAAGGATTGGGAGAACAGCGCCGCGCAGTTTTTCTGTCCGGGCTTCCAACGCTCGCGAGCCGCAGCTTGCCGGCGGAGCAGGCGGCCCGGCGCCTCGACAGCAAAGGCTGGAGATTTAAGCTTCGCCGGATGGGCGCGGTTCCGTTCGATACGCTGAAGCTGGCGCGCCGGCTCGAAGGCGCCGGCTTTCCGCCGAAGCACGCCGGCGACATCGCCGAGGCAGGCAGCGGGCTGAGGGCGGAGATTTTGGCGGTGCAGGCGGAATTGAAGGCGGAAATCGAATTGTTGCGACGCGACCTGACGATCCGCTTCGGCAGCATGCTCGTCGTCGCCGTCGGCATTATCTTGGCCGCCATCCGATACCTGCCGCCGCCTCACCCGTAGCGGCCCGATGCGAATTGTCCCGCGAGGGCGGTAAAGCTTTGTGGCCACGCCGCGCGGCGGAGGTATGATCGAGCCGCGATCCAGCGAGGGAGGATTTGATGGCGGATACACATGTTTACGCCGGTGCGGCGCGGTCGATGGGCGGGACGCTCGGCGGAGTTTTCCGCCAGAAGGTCGGCGACAACGAGTGGCAGCACCTGACCAGCGGGCTGCCGGAAGGGACCGAGGTGCACGCGATCACGGTGCATCCGGAGAACCCCGACGTCGTCTATATCGGCACCACCACCGGCAGCTATCGCAGCAGCAACCGCGGCGCGCGCTGGGAAAAGCTCGCCCTGCCCGAGGACGCCGACATCTGGTCGGTCTGCATCCATCCGAAGAACCCGCGCATCGTCTATGCCGGCGCCACCCCGCCCGCGGTCTGGCGCAGCGACGACGGCGGCGACACCTGGCGCAAGACGGCCGACCCCGGCCTCCCCGACCGGGTGATCATGGGCTTTGCCTGCCGCGTCATGCGGCTCGACATCGACCCCAATTCGCCCGACGACGTCTATGCGACGCTCGAAGCCAATGGCGCCATGCGCAGCCGCAACCGGGGCGAGAGCTGGGAAGACTGCACCGCCGACTTGATCCGCTTTTGCGAGCAGCCGAAGTACAAGAGCCGGATCGGCAGCCAGACCGAGATCGAGGGCATGCTCGACGGCCATGCACTGGCGTGCAGCGCCGCCGCCCCCGGCACCGTCTTCCTCGCCAACCGCATGGGGCTCTTCCGCAGCGGCGACCGCGGCGACCATTGGCAGGACATGGAGATCGGCCGCTTCTCGCCCTTGACCTACGGCCGCGACATCCGGGTCTCGCCGCACGACCCCAAAATCATGTTCGCCTGCCTGAGCCCGGCCGCGCGCAGCACCGACGGCTCGATCTGGCGCAGCGAGGATGTCGGCCAGACCTGGAAGCGGTTCGACCACGGCATCAAGGCCGAGGCGACGATGATGGGGGTGGCACTGCACCCGAAGGATCCGAGCCAGGTCTACGGCGTCTCGCGCTTCGGCCAGGTCTTCGGCACTCAGGACAACGGCAAGAGCTGGAGCGAGAGCCGGCTCCCCGAAGGGGTGCGCGACGTCTACGCGGTCGCCTGCGGGTAAGGTTTCGGCCGGCGACCTTTTCGGCGAGCGCGACGAGCCGCTCGCCGAAGGGGCGGCGTTGCTGCGCGGCTTCGCGCGCAATGAAGCGCCGAGCTTGGTCGCGGCGGTCACTGAGATCGCCGCTGCCGCGCCGTTCCGGCATATGGTGACGCCGGGCGGGTTCCGGATGTCGGTGGCGATGACCAATTGCGGCGATGCCGGCTGGGTGACCGACCGCGCCGGCTATCGCTACAACGCTTTCGACCCGACGACCGGTCGGAGGTGGCCCGCGATGCCGACGCTGTTCCACAGCCTCGCCGCAAGCGCCGCGGCGGCGGCCGGCTACCCGGGCTTCGTCCCCGACGCCTGCCTGATCAACAGCTACGAGCCCGGCGCCAAGATTGTCGTTGCACCGCGACGAGGACGAGCGCGACCTGTCGGCGCCGATCGTCTCGGTGTCGCTGGGCCTGCCGGCGCTGTTCCTGTTCGGCGGCGCCGGCCGCGGCGAGCGGCAGCGGCGCATCCCGATGGCGAGCGGCGATGTCGCGGTCTGGGGCGGCCCGTCGCGGCTCTTCTATCACGGCATAGCGCCGCTGGCCGACGGCGACCACCCGCTGACCGGCCGCCGCCGCATCAACCTGACCTTCCGCAAGGCGCTTTAGGCCGACGATCAGGCGACGGGCCGGCCGCTAGGCTATGCGAGCGGCCGGACGATGGCGTCATCGCCTTCCCGGCGAAGGCCGGGACCCATCTTTGCCATGGATACCGGCCTTCGCCGGTATGGCGGGTAGGCAAGAACGGAGTCAAATCTCTGATACCCACCCCCTAGCCGATCCTCCGATCGACCCGCGAAATGCACTTGAACGCCTCGCTTCGTCCCTTGTTGTGTCCCACCCACCACACATTCAGCGCGCCGAACCAAGGAGGGACGGTGCTTGCCGCGGCCCCGAGCAATATCGCCTCCGCTGCGCCGCCGATGCCCGTCGGCCCCCAGAGGTAGGCCGCCAACGTGGTTGCCAGGCCGAGACCGGCAGTCAGGCCCCGCAATTCGAACCGCTCGCGGTTCCACCTTTCGAAATCCGCCCGGATCTTTTCCGCCCTGGCCGCGTTTGGCTGCCCCTGAGCCTGCGCCAAGCGGTATTCGTGCTCGATCATCTCCCAAAATTCTTTGAGACCATGAGCTTGCGCATCGGCGCGCAGGTCAAGGATCCTCTTCGGCTCAATCGGCCGCAGCTTGGGCAGATTTAGGAAGATTGCGCTCTGCGCGAGATTGATCTCGCTTCTCGCGGTTCCCGAGTCGAACATTTCAATTCCCGGCAGATCACCGCGAGTGAAGTGAAATCTCAGAGCCAACCTCTCGTAAATGGATTTCGGCGCGCCGACGATTTCGCTTACCGATTTATCGTCGAATTCGTGACGGTGCGCGGCATGGTTGGTCGCGCTCGGCCCGGGCAGCCGCTCGAAGATTTGCTCCTTGAACAGATCATCCAAGGCGGCGTCCCACTCGCGGACATCGTGGCGCGCCGGATCCTTTTTCAGCGCCGCGACCGTATCGGTCAGGGCGCCGGTCTCTTCGAGCACCTTCTGCATCGTGTCGCCGACGCGCTCGTAAGGCAGCCACGTCTTTTCGCAGAAGATGGCGAGGGTGGCGACGAGCGTCGGGTCGTCGATCCGCAGACCCTGGCTATAGGTGAGGACGCGCATCGACAGGACCTTTCTCGATCGGACGCGCTCAGCCCCAGATTTCGCGGGCGGTTTCCACGACCAGGCGCAATTTCGCGGCCTGCTCGTCGATCGTCAGCGCATTGCCGTCGACGGTCGAGGAAAAGCCGCATTGCGGGCGGAGGCAGAGCTGGTCGAGCGGCACGTATTTCGCCGCCTCGTCGATCCGCCGCTTCAATTCGTCCTTGCTTTCGAGCGCGGCGCGCTTGCTGGTGACGAGGCCGAGCACGACCCGCTTCTTCCCGCGCGGCACGAAGCGCAGCGGCTCGAACCCGCCCGAGCGCGAATCGTCGTATTCGAGAAAGAAGCCGTCGACCGCGAGCTCGCCGAAGAGCGCCTCGGCGACATGGTCGTAGCCGCCCTCGGCCATCCACGACGAGCGGAAATTGCCGCGGCACATATGGGTGCACACGGTCATCCCGGCGGGCCGGCCGGCGAGTGCTGCGTTGACCGCCTTGATGTTGGTCAGGTGCTGCGTCGCGCCGTCGCCGCCGATGCTCGTCACATAGGCGCGCTGCGCCGGGTCGTTCAGATAGGCGAGGCTGGTGTCGTCGAGCTGCAGATAGGCGCAGCCGAGGCCGTGCAAGGCGGCGATCTCCTGCGCATAGACCCGGGCGAGGTCGTGCCAGAATTCCGCCATGTCGGGATAGACATTCTGGTCGATCGCCGCCCGGCCGCCGCGGTAGTGCAGCATCGAAGGTGACGGGATCGTCAGCTTCGCGGTCGCGCCCTCGGGCGCCGCCGATTTCAGAAAGGCGAAATCCTCGCCGAAGATCGTCTCGTTCAGCCGCAGCTTGCCGCCGACCCGGTGCGCGGTCGGCGCGAACTCGACGGTTCCGCCCTCATTCTTGAAGCGGATGTGCAGGGTCTGGTCGGATTTGCCCACCCCGCCGATCCGGTAGAGAAAATCCATGTGCCAGGAGCCGCGGCGAAATTCGCCGTCGGTCACCCCCTGGAGCCCAATCTCCTGCTGCATCCGCGCCGCATCGCGTATCGCCGCATCCTCGACCCGCCGCAGCTCGCCGGCGGACATATGTCCGGCCTGATGCTCCGCCCGCGCGCGCAGCAATTCGGGCGGCCGCAACAGGCTGCCGACATGGTCGGCGCGAAACGGCGGCCCCGACAAATCGCTCATCAAACCCTCCCATGCCTTATCGTCTCTCCGCAGCCCGAGCCCTGGCAAACTATCGGCGCCGGTCGACGGGTCCCTGGTCCGCCTGATTTATCTGGTCGAGATCAGGTGTCCGCAACCCCCTCAATCAGAATTCGTGCATCCGCCCACGAACGCCGATGCCGTCAAAATACAATGCGATTACGGCACTTGCATGACCGCCGCCGCCGCTGACGCGATACGCCGTCGGGCGAACTCGCTACGAGGACATCGAGCCCAAATGAGCCTGACGCCGGTGCTGGATCAATCGACAAGGCGGATTGAAATCCGCCCTACATGCCGATGGCAGCCGTTGCGCGAACCGTAGAACCGTAGGGCGGAAAAGCGGGAGCGCATTCCGCCTATCTCCAAGGCCGGGCATATTCCATTCATGCCGGATTATCGCCGCAATCGGGTTCCGGGCGGGACGTTCTTCTTCACCGTGAACCTGCTCGACCGCCGGTCGAACCTGCTGGTGGCGCGAATCGACGCGCTGCGCGGTGCGGTTCGGCAAGTGCGCGCCCGTGCGCCTTTCCATATCGATGCCTGGGTCGTCCTTCCCGATCACATGCATTGTCTGTGGACCCCGGCCTTCGCCGGGGCAGGCTGTTGCCGAAAGGCGATGCCGATTTTCCCGGTCGGTGGCGGGCGATCAAGACCGCGTTTGCAAAATCGTCGCCGGTCGGCGAGCCGCGATCGCCGGTCATGGCCAGCCGAGGCGAACGCGGCATTTGGCAGCGACGCTATTGGGAGCACACGATCCGCGATGACCGCGACTTCGCGGCCCACATGGACTACACGCATTTCAACCCGGTCAAGCACGGTCTTGTGGCGCACCCGGCGGATTGGCCTCACTCGTCGTTTCATCGGTGCGTTGCCGGCGGGCTATACCCTGCCGGCTGGACGGGCGGCGGCGATGAACCGCAACAGGCCGGCGAACGGCTCTGAAGCAAAGCGGCGGAAACAAGCCGGGGGACGTGGAGGTCGTCGGTCAGGAAGCGGGCGCCCCACAGGTCGAGGCGGAATGCGCTGCGCTGTTCCGCCCTACGCTTGCTAAAACATACAGACCCCGACGTGCCCGAAGGTGTCTCAAAATGGATTCGTAGCTCGGCCTATTTGAAGCCACCACCACGCCCTTTTTCATAGAAAGCGAGGCCTCACCTCGTCGGCCCAGCTACAGCTTTGTTAAAATTTTCCAAAAGCTCTTGTCGATACGTATTGTATTGACCAACGGTAATTTTACGATCGTATAACTGCTTCAAATGCTCGTACGGAGAGGGCTGAACCTGTACTAAAGTTTGCCACAAGCGGGGGTTTGCGGAAGCGATATGAGTGCGGCATTGTTCATTGAGCGATTTGTAAACATCTAGAGCAGGTCGCTGCTCATCTGTCACATAACGCGGGTCGCTTTGCATTTCTGAGGTTGGCGGCTGATCAAAGACCATAATCCCGCGCAGAGGATTGAGGCGCGAGTCTTCGTACAATTGTTTGCAGAAGGCGAGGACTTCCTTGGTCTTTTCAGCGTTGGCGGCGGCCTGGGTTGGGGCTGGCGCTGGATTCGGGGCGCAAGCGTGAAGTACAGTGTAACATGGAAGGCTTGGAGCTAGCAGTTTGCCTTGCGATCTGTAATTCGCCGCTATGACCAAACCCTTCTGCATAGTAAGGTTCACGACACAAAACTCTTGGCTCGTGGTCGCTGAGCCTGCGACTACAGACTGATTGCCACCCATCACCGCGGAAGTGGTAACAGGGCCGCCTACATTATACGACCATACCTCGATCGCGCCGACATGCGCAGTCGACGACGGCGGCCCCATGCAGCTTAGAACGTGCTCCTGACTTAACCCGACCATGGCGTTGATCTGGTCTGCAACCTGTCCCGATTGAATCGGCCCGCAACTGGCCAACGCCACTATCACCAAACTCGCAAAGCGTCGCATGGGGCGGCCTTCATCGTTCCTCGGAGCATCATTCTACACCTGATATGCCGCCCGCCCGCGCGCAACTCTCTCGGAGAGAGCTACGACTTTCGATGCTTCATTCCGGCCGCCAGCGCCGCGCGCTTCGCATATGCGGCGAGTTCGTTGCTGTCCCCGTCGAACAGGTCGGGATTGCGCATTTGCACGCTATCGGCGGTAAGCCACGCTTCGCGGGTTGGGTACTCGTAAAACTGAACGATCGCGCCGGAGGCGTGGTGCACCTCGCGTTCCGCCAGATCGACAGTGAAATCACTTTGTTTGACCAGCATCAGCACTCTCCCAAATAACACTATTTTGAATGTAATTTTGGGTACCCCGAACGGAGGCGTGGCATCCGTAGGCTCCGCCCGCTCAAGAGTGACGGTGGGTCTTTGGCCAACATGTTGGAACTACTGCCCTCTCGTTAAAACGGGATGTCGTCGTCGAGGTCGTTGACCGGGGTGCGGGCGCGGGACGGGGCAGCGGCGGCGCGGGGCTCGTCCGAGAAGCCTTCGTCGTAGCCGCCTTCCATCTGCGGGCCGCCGCCGCCGGCGCTGCGGCCGCCGTCGAGCATCGTCAATTCGCCGCGGAAGCGCTGCAGCACGACTTCGGTCGAGTAGCGCTCCTGGCCCTGCTGGTCGGTCCATTTGCGGGTCTGCAAGGCGCCTTCGAGGTACACCTTGGCGCCCTTCTTCAGGTACTTCTCGGCGATCTCCGAGAGCCGCTCGTTGAAGATCACGACGCGGTGCCATTCGGTGCGCTCCTTGCGCTCGCCCGACGCCCGGTCGCGCCAGCTCTCCGAGGTCGCGACCGCCAAATTGGCGATGCGCATGCCGTCCTGGGTCGAGCGGATCTCGGGGTCGCGGCCGAGATTGCCGATCAGGATCACCTTGTTGACGCTGCCAGCCATACCCCTCTCCCCATTCTCATCGCCGCCGGAAGCCCCATCTTACCAAACCCGGCTGATGTTCCCACTTTATTCTTATCCACAGGGAAACCCGCACATGTCCTTTTACGATCAGATCAACGACGAGCCCGCAGAGGTCGAGCCGGGCGTCATGACTGCGGCCGAGGATCTGGCGTTGCTCGACGCCTATTCGCGCGCCGTCGTCGGCGCCGTCGAAAAGGTTGGGCCGGCGGTGCTGCATCTCCAGGTCAGCGGCCTGAAGGACGGCGCCGGCGGGGCCGGCTCCGGGGTCGTCTTCACCCCCGACGCGTATGTTTTGACCAACAGCCACGTGGTCAGCGGCGCGCGCAAGATCGAGGCGGCGCTGCCCGACGGGCGCAGCCTCGCGGCACACCTCGTCGGCGACGATCCCGACACCGACCTCGCCGTGCTGCGGCTCGACGGCGAGGCGCCGAATTTTGCCCGGCTCGGCGATTCGCGCCGGCTGCGGGTTGGCCAGCTGGTGGTCGCGATCGGCAACCCGTTCGGCTTTCAATGCACGGTCACCGCCGGCGTCGTCAGCGCGCTCGGCCGCTCGTTGCGCACCCGCTCGGGGCGGCTCATCGACAGCGTGATCCAAACGGACGCGGCGTTGAACCCCGGCAATTCGGGCGGCCCGCTCGTCACCGCCGCGGGCGAGGTCGTCGGCATCAACACCGCGATCATCGGCGGCGCGCAGGGCATCTGCTTTTCGATCTCGGCGAGCACGGTCGAGTTTGTCGCGGCGCGGCTGATCCGCGACGGCCGGGTGCGGCGCTGCTATATCGGCGTCGCCGGACAGAACGTGCCGCTGCCGCGCCGGATCGTGCGCTTCCATGGGCTCGGCCGCGAGACCGGGGTGCGGGTGCAGTCGACCGCCGCCGACGGGGCGGCGCGCGCCGCCGGGCTCGCGCGCGGCGACATCATCGTCGCGGTCGACGGCCTGCCGGTCGGCGATGTCGACGAATTGCACCGGCTGATGACCGAGGAGCGGGTCGGCAGGCCGGTGCCGGTCACCGTGCTGCGCCTGACCCAGAAGCACGAGCTTGCCGTCACGCCGCGCGAAACCCCGCCCCGCGCCGCGGGATGACCGGGTCGGCGACGCCGGATGCTCGACCGGGGCGCGTGGTTTTGCGATACGATGGACGAGCGCCGCAGCCGGCAAAGGAGAGCCGCCTTGTCCCGTAAGCTCTACGCCGCGGTGGCCCAGCTCGGGCCGATCCACCTCGCCGACAGCCGCTCCTCGGTGGTGCGGCGGCTGATGGCGATGATGCGCGAGGCGCATGCCGGCGGCGCGCGCTTCGTCGTCTTTCCCGAGCTCGCCCTGACCACCTTTTTTCCGCGCTGGTGGATGACCGACCAGGCCGAGATCGACCGCTTCTTCGAGCGCGAGATGCCGAACGCGGAGACCCGGCCGCTGTTCGAGCTGGCCAAGGCGCTCGGCGTCGGCTTCTACCTCGGCTACGCCGAGCTGAGCCGGGAACAGGGCGAGACCCGGCGCTACAACACCTCGATCCTCGTCGAGCGCGACGGCAGGATCGTCGGGCGCTATCGCAAGATCCACCTGCCCGGCCATGCCGAGCATCTGCCGCAGGCGCCGTTCCAGCACCTTGAAAAGCGCTATTTCGACGTCGGCAACGAGGGGTTCAAGGTGTGGCGCGCCTTCGATGCGGTCGTCGGCATGTGCATCTGCAACGACCGGCGCTGGCCCGAGACGTTCCGCGTCATGGGGCTGCAAGGGGTCGAGATCGTGGCGCTCGGCTACAACACGCCGACCGACAACATCCATCACCCCGAGCCCCTGCACCTGCGCATGTTTCATCATCTGGTCAGCCTGCAGGCGAACGCCTACCAGAACGCCGCCTGGGTGCTGGCGGCGGCCAAGGCGGGCAAGGAGGACGGCTTTGGCCTGATCGGCGGCTCGGTCATCGTGGCCCCGACCGGCGAGATCGCCGCCCAGGCGTTGAGCGAGGACGACGAGGTGATCGCCGCCAACCTCGACCTCGGCCTCGGCGACTACCTGCGGCGCACCGTCTTCAATTTCGCCAGGCACCGCCGCACCGAGCACTACCGGCTGATCGTCGAGCGCACCGGCGCCGAGACCGAGGTCTAGGCGCCGCCGTCGGGCGGTCGGTCGCTTCGCCTCAATGCGCCATCAGCACCGGGAGGTCCGCGCCTTGCAGCACCCGCCGGGTAAAGCCGCCGAAGATCCATTCGCGCAGCCGGCTGTGGCCGTAGCCGCCCATCACCAGCAAGGCGGCGTGCTCGCCGGCGGCGGCCAGCAGGGTATCCGCGGCCCCCGCCGGCGAGGGCTCCAGATGCCGGGTCGAGACCGGGACGCCCCGCCAGCGCAGGCCGGCCATCAGACGCGCCGCTTCCTCGCCTGATGCGCGTTCCTCCTCGGCGACGGTCAGGATCACGATTTCCTTGGCGATCGCCAGGAACGGCAGAGCCGCGCCGACAGCCCGGGCGGCTTCGCGGGTTCCGTTCCAGGCGATGGCGACCCCGCCGGGGAGCGACGCGAGCGGGGTCGCGGGCGGGATCAGCAGCGGACGGCCGCTCTCGATCAACGCCCCCTCGATCGTCTCCAAGGCCACGCCGTCGCCATCGACCGGCCGGCCGATGACCGTGAGGTCGGCGGCGCGGCCGTATTCCGCCACCCGATCGGCTTCGGCGCCGGTCTCGATCAGCCATCGCGCCGAGAGGCCCGGCTGGCCGTCCGGGGCGTCCTTCAGCGCCAGCCCCTCGCGCCGGCAAAAGCCTTGGAACAGCTGCCGCGCGCGTTCCTCGCGCTGGTCGGCCTCGGCGTCGAGCCGCTCGACCAGGCCGCCGACCATCGCCGCGCCGCCGCCGTCCGAGGCCATCGAGACGGCCAACGCCGTCGAGTTGATGCGCACGTGCAGGAAATCGAGGTGCGCCGCGAACGGGCGCGCCACCGCCAGCGCCGAGGCGAACACCGCCTCGTCGCCGTCGCCGCCGGTCGCCGGCACCAGAATGGTCTTGATCATCGGATTTCCTCCGGCCTTCTGCGAAGCCCGCATGCGGCCCGAGATTACCCGGAAGCCGGCGGCCAAATCCACAGCGGGGCGATTGCCGGGCGGCAAGACGCCGGATCCTCTTTCCGGATATCCTGGCCGGGAACGACGCGGACCGACCAACACAGGAGCCAGCGGGCCCATGCCGAGCTTTCGAACCCTCGAGGACATCGATGTCCGCGGCAAACGGGTGCTGCTGCGCGCCGATCTCAATGTCCCGGTCAAGGACGGCGCGGTCACCGACGCGACGCGGATCGACCGCCTCGCGCCGACGATCGAGGCGTTGATCGGCAAGGGCGCCAAGGTCGTCGTGATGTCGCATTTCGGCCGGCCGCAGGGCAAGCCCGATCCGGCGTTTTCGCTGCGGCCGCTGATCGAGCCGTTGCGGCGGGCGCTCGGCGGGCGCGAGGTGGCCTTCGCCCCGGACTGCGTCGGCGAGGCCGCCGGGCGGGTCGTGGCGGCGCTGCGGCCGGGGCAGGTCGCGTTGCTCGAAAACCTTCGCTTCCACGCCGGCGAGGAGGCGAATTCGCCCGAGTTCGCGCGCGCGCTCGCCGCGCTCGGCGATGTTTATGTCGACGACGCGTTCTCCGCGGCGCACCGGGCGCACGCCTCGATCGAGGCGCTGGCGCACCTGCTGCCGGCCGCCGCCGGCAAGCTGATGCAGGCTGAGCTCGCGGCGTTGTCGGCGGCGCTTGAAAATCCGCGTCGGCCGGTCCTGGGATTGATCGGCGGGGCCAAGGTGTCGACGAAGCTCGACCTGTTGCGCTTTATCCTCGGCAAGGTCGATGTCCTGGCGATCGGCGGCGCGATGGCGAACACCCTGCTGCTGGCGCAAGGCAAGGAGGTCGGCCGTTCGCTGTGCGAGCGGGACATGATGCGACAGGCGCAGGAGATCCTGGCCCTGGCGCGGGAGCGGGGCTGCCGGGTGATCCTGCCGGAAGACGCCGTCGTGGCCGCGGAGCTGGCGCCTGGAGCCGAAACCCGCACGGTCGGGATCGACTCTGTGCCGAGCGGGATGATGATCCTCGATATCGGTCCGGCGACTGTCGCCGCCATCGCCGCGGCGCTCGAGGCGGCGCGAACCCTGGTCTGGAACGGGCCGCTCGGCGCCTTCGAGACGCCGCCCTTCGACCGGGGCACGACGGCGGTGGCGCGCCAGGCCGCCGCGCTGACCCGGGCCGGCCGGCTGCTCAGCGTCGCCGGCGGCGGCGACACGGTGGCGGCCCTCGCCGCGGCGGGGCTGACCGGGGAGCTGACCTACGTCTCTACGGCCGGCGGCGCGTTCCTCGAATGGCTCGAAGGCCGCGATTTGCCGGGGGTCGCCGCCCTCGCCTCGGCCGCCGGGTGATTGACCCCGGCGGGGCCGCCGCGCAGATTGTCGACAGCGACAGGAGCAGCGCCATGAACGCCGCTGATGTGATGACCCGCAACATTGTCTCGGTCGGGCGCGGCACACCCGTCAGGGAAGCCATCCGGCTGATGCTCGACAACCGCATCAGCGGTCTGCCGGTGGTCGACGACGGCGGCATGCTGGTCGGCATCCTGACCGAGGGCGACCTGCTGCACCGCAACGAGACCGGCACCGCGCGTCGCCGCTGGCACTGGCTCGAGCTGCTGACCGGTCCGGGCCGCGGGGCCGCCGAATACGTCAGGACGCATGCCCGCAAGGTCGGCGAGATCATGACCAAGGAGGTTGTCGCGGTCGCCGAGGACACGCCGCTCGACGAGGTCGTCCGGCTGATGGACCACCACCGCATCAAGCGGGTCCCGGTGCTCTATCGCGATTCGCTGCTCGGCGTCGTCAGCCGCGCCGATCTGCTTCGCGCCGTGGCGGACGCGATCGATCGCGAGCAGGCGTCCGCCACCGGCGGCGACGACGACATCCGCGATCATATTCTGGCCGAGCTGGCGAAAACGGCCTGGGCGCCGCGCGAAGGCCTGACGATCGACGTAAAGGACGGCGTCGCCCGCCTCGACGGGGTCATCTTCGACGAAAAGGAGCGCGAGGCGCTGCGCGTCGCCGCCGAGAACGCGCCCGGCGTCAAGGCGGTCGAGGACCGCCTGGTCTGGGTCGAGCCGGTGTCCGGCACGGTGATCGAAGCGCCGGAAGCCAGACAAGGGGCGTCGTCCCCGATCGTGCGATGACTGGAATGTCGCAAAGGGGGCCGGGATGACCGATCTGCTGGAAACGAGGACGGACGGGATCGCCTGGCTGACCCTGAACCGCCCGGACCGGCTCAACGCCTTTTCTCCGGAAATGCTGCAGGGCCTGGGCGAAGCGCTGCAGCGGCTGGGCGGCGACGCCGAGGTCGGCGCCGTGGTGGTCACCGGGGCCGGACGCGGCTTCTGCGCCGGCGGCGACGTGAAGACAATGCCGGCCCGCGCCGCCCAGGGCTTCGAGGAGAGGGTCGAAGGCCTGCGCCGGATGCATCAGCTGCCGCTGCTGCTGCGCACGATCCCGAAGGTGGTGATCGCGATGGTCAACGGCCCGGCCGTCGGCGCCGGGCTGGGGCTTGCGCTCGCCTGCGATTTGCGCGTCGCCGGGCGCTCGGCGCGTTTCGCCGCGGGCTTTGCCGGGGTCGGCTATTCCGGCGATTTCGGCGGCTCGTGGAGCCTGACCCGCCTCGTCGGCACGGCCAAGGCGCGCGAGCTCTATTTTCTCGGCGAGCTGATCGACGCCGCGGCGGCGGCGGAGCTGGGCCTGGTCAACCGTGTCGTCGAGGACGACATGCTGCAAGCCGAGACCGCCCGGCTCGCACGGCAGATCGCGGACGGGCCGCGCGTCGCCTTCGGCTATATGAAGCGCAACCTCTTCGCCGCCGAAACCGAGCCCTTTGCCGCGGTCCTCGAAATGGAGGCCGTCCACCAGGCGCGCACCGCGATGACCGAGGACCATCGCGAGGCGGCGGCGGCCTTTGTCGAAAAGCGCCGGCCGGCGTTCAAGGGTCGGTGACCTCGGGCGCCCGGATTTCCGAGGCCATGACGATCTCGCCGTTGCGCGAGCATTGGGGCAGCGCCAGCGCGAGAAACGCGCCCGCCACGCTCTGCGGCGGCGGCAGCCGGCTCGGGTCCTCGCCGGGGAAGGCGCGGGCGCGCAGCCGGGTGCGGACGATGCCGGGGTCGACCAGGTTGGCGCGGACCCGGGTCTTGGCGATCTCGCCGGCGTAGAGCCTGACCAGCATTTCAAGGCCGGCCTTGCCGACCGCATAGGGGCCCCAATACGGGAAGACGCCGCGCGCCACCCCGGCGGTGACGAAGATCGCGCGGCCGGCGGGGGCGGCGCGCAGCAGCGGGTCCATCGCCCGGATCAGGCGCCAGTTGGCGGTCAGGTTCAGATCGATGACCTCGGCCCAGGTCGCGGGGTCGATATGGCCGAGCGGCGAAAATACGCCGAGCTCGGCGGCGTTGCCGACCAGGATGTCGAGCCGCCCCCAGCGATCGAAGATCGCCGCGGCGAGCTCGTCGATCTTGATGAAATCGCGCAAATCGACGGGAACCAGGGTGGCGCCGCCGCCCGCGGCGCGGATCGCGTCGTCGGTTTCTTCGAGGCCGCCGACCGTGCGCGCCGCCAGCACGACATGCGCGCCCTCCTGGGCAAAGCGCACCGCGACGGCGGCGCCGATCCCGCGCGAGGCCCCGGTGATCAGCGCGATCCTGCCGGCGAGCCGGCGGGCCATCAGCCGAGGCGGCGCGCCGCGCGCCGTTGGATGGCCATCAGCGCGACGATGCTGAGGGCCGCCGTCGCCATCAGGTAAAAGCTCGGCGACAGCGGGTCGCCGGTTTGCGCGATCAGCCAGGTCGCGACCAACGGCGCGAAGCCGCCGAAGATCGTCACCGAGATGCTGTAGCTGAAGGCGACCCCGATTGCGCGGACCTCGACCGGAAACTGCTCGGACAGCAGCGACGGCAGCACGCCGCTGTAGCCGGCCTTGACCAGGTTGAGCCAGCCGACCGCGAGCACGCACGCCGCCAGCGACGGATAGGTCACCATCAGCCAGAAGGCCGGGTAGGCGGTCAGCAGGAACAGCCAGCCGGCGACCAGCATGATGCGGGGCCGATCGGTCTTGTCGGACCAGTGTCCGGCGACCAGCGAGAAGACGGCGAGGATCACGCCGCCGACGAGCGTCGCGACAAAGCCGCTGTAGGCCGGCAGGTGCAGCGTCTTCACCCCAAAGGTCGGGATGTAGAGAAGCAGGTAATAGGAGCTGTTCGAGATGATCGAGGCCCCGAGCGCCAGCAGCACCGACAACGGATGCCGGCGCAGCAGATCCCGGATCGGCACGCTCTCGGGTTTCGCCGCTTCGAGAAACTCCGGGGTCTCGGCCATGCGCGAGCGGATGTAGAGGCCGGCGGGTCCGACCAGCAGGCCGAAGACGTACGGGACCCGCCATCCCCAATCGACCAATTGCTGATGCGACAGCAGCGTCGTCAGGACGACCCCAAACAGCGAGACGATGACCGAGATGATCCCGGTGCTGGCCCATTGCCAGCTGGCGGCGAAGCCTTTGCGCTCCGAGCCGTGCTCGACCAGGAAGGCGACGGCGCTGCCGAACTCGCCGCCGACCGAAAACCCCTGCAGGAGCCGCGCGAGCGTGATGATGATCGGCGCGGCGACGCCGATCGTCGCATAGCCGGGGGTCGCCAGCATCAGCGTCGTGCCGATCATCATCAGCGCGATCGACAGGGTCAGCCCCGCTTTGCGGCCGGCGCGGTCGGTGTAGGCGCCGACGATGACCGCGCCCAGCGGCCGCACCACATAGGCGAGGCCGAACGCGCCGAATGTGATCAGCAGCGACACGGTCTTGTTGCCGACCGGGAAAAACACCTCCGCGATCGTCACGGCAAAAAAGCCGTAGACGAGAAAATCGAACCATTCGAGGACATTGCCGATTGTCGCCGCGACAACCACTCGGGAGAGCGGCGGGCGCGACGGCATGGCGCCGGTCAGTGCTGCGTCGACAGTCATGGCGGCCCCTCTTCTTGTCGGGGGGATTCAGGCCGGCTCGGCGAGCAGCGACAGCTGCACCGAGACCTTGCCGTCATCGGCGTCGATCGGCGGGATCGGGTAGTCGCCGGTGAAGCAGGCGTCGCAGAAGCGCGGCGCCAGCGGGTTGCGGCCCGGCTCGCCCATCGCCCGATAGAGCCCATCGATCGACAGGAAGGCGAGGCTGTCGACCCCGATGTAGTCGGCCATCGCGTCGACCTCGTAGCGCGCGGCGAGGAGCTGGTCGCGCTCCGGGGTGGCGATGCCGTAGTAGCAGGAATTGCGCGTCGGCGGGCTCGAAATACGCATATGCACCTCGCGCGCGCCGGCGCGCCGGACCATCTCGACGATCTTGATCGAGGTGGTGCCGCGAACGATCGAATCGTCGACCAGGATGACGCGCCTGCCCTCGAGGTTGGCGCGGCTTGCATTGTGCTTCAGGCGGACGCCGAGATGGCGGATCTGGTCGGTCGGCTCGATGAAGGTGCGGCCGACGTAATGATTGCGGATGATGCCGAGCTCGAACGGCAGCCCCGATTCCTGAGCGTAGCCGAGGGCCGCGGGCACGCCCGAATCCGGAACCGGGACGACGATATCGGCGTCGACATGGCTTTCGCGGGCGAGCTGGCGGCCGATCCGCTTGCGCGCCTCGTAGACGCTCAGCCCCTCGACGATGCTGTCGGGCCGGGCGAAGTAGATATGCTCGAAGACGCAGAACCGGCTCTCGCGCGCGCCGAAGGGCCTCAGGCTCTTGACCCCGTCGGCATTGATGATGACGATCTCGCCCGCCGCAATGTCGCGCACGAACTCGCCGCCGATGATGTCGAGCGCGCAGGTTTCGGAGGTCAGGATCCAGGCGTCGCCGACCCGGCCCAGCACCAACGGCCGCACGCCCAGCGGGTCGCGCACGCCGATCAGCTCGTCCTGCGAAAGGGCCGCCAGCGAGTAGGCCCCCTGCACCTGCCGCAACGCGTCGATCAGCCGGTCGACGACCGTCTCCTTAAGGCTGGTCGCGATCAGATGGACGATAACCTCGGTGTCGCTGGTCGATTGGAACAGGCTGCCGCGATGCACCAGCCGGCGGCGGAGCTGATAGGAGTTGGTCAGGTTGCCGTTATGGCAGATCGCGAGCCCGCCGAACTCGAAATCGGCGAACAGCGGCTGCACGTTGCGCAGCGCCACCTCGCCGGTCGTGGCGTAGCGGACATGGCCGATCGCGGCGCGGCCGGGCAGGCGGGCGATCACCTCCTTGGAGCTGAAATTGTCGCTGACCTGGCCCATGCCGCGATGGGCGCTGAATTGACTGCCGTCGTAGGCGACGATGCCGGCGGCCTCCTGCCCGCGATGCTGCAGCGCATGGAGGCCGAGGGCGGTGAGCGCCGCCGCCTCAGGGTGGCCATAGACCCCGAAGACGCCGCATTCCTCGTGCAGATGATCCGTGTCCGCCGGATCATTCTCGGGCATGTGCGATCCTTGTCTCGGCTTCCCCGTACATAATTGGTTCACGAACCAATTGCGAGTGGGAACCCGGCTATCGGGCGTTTTCGATCAACCGGTCCAGATCGCGCCGATCCCCCTGCTTGTAGCTGGGTACGGGCTCCTGCCCCGGCTTTGGCGGCGAGGGCGCGCCTGGGCTTGACAGCGCGCGCATCGCCCGTTGCGCATCCTTCGCCTGGTCGACCGCGCGCTGCGCGTTGTCGATCGCCGCGGCGCCCTTGACCTGCAGCGATTCGGGCAGCATTCCGCGCAGCATGTCGGCGCCCTGAGCGAGGAGAGGCTCGCTTTTGGCCTGATTGATCCAGCTTGGACGATCGCTCTGCGGCAGGCTGACATCGAGCAGCAGATACGCCAGCGAGACGAGGATGGCGCCCCGCGCCAATCCGAACACCAGTCCGAGGGTGCGGTCGATCGGCGAGAGCGCGCTCGAATGGACGACGCGCGCGATCGAGCCGGTCATGATCGTCAGCACGATCAGGCTGATCAGGAAGAGCCCGGCGCCGGTGACGAGCTCGGCGAGGAGCGGCGCCGTAACGACGCGGGCGGTGATGGCGTTGACGGGATTGAAGCCATAGAGGGTGATCAGCGCAGCGCCCACCCAGGCGACGATCGACAGCGCCTCTCGGACAAAGCCGCGGGCAAAGGCGAATACCGCTGAAAGCCCGATCACGGCCACTACCGCAAGGTCGAGCGCATTCACGGCGCGGCCCCGACGCGGCTGCGGCGAAGGGGGGCGCGCCGCGGCGCCAGGCGCGCGACGAGATCGCTCAGATGGCCGATCCTCAGCGTCGTCAGCCCCGGCGAGGCGGCGACCTGCTTTCCTCGGCGGGCCGGCAGCCAGGCCTCGACGAAGCCGAGCTTCGCCGCCTCCTTGAGCCGCGCCTCGGTATGGCCGACGGGACGAACATCGCCCGAGAGCGCGATCTCGCCGAAAATGACGGCGTCGGCCGGGGCCGGCGTTTCGGTCAGCGCCGAGACCAGGGCCGCCGCCACCGCGAGGTCGGCGGCCGGCTCGACAATCCGCAACCCGCCGGCGATGTTCAGATAAATGTCGTTGGCGCCGAGCGAGAGACCGCAGCGCGCATCCAGCACCGCGGTGATCATCGCCAGCCGGGCGCCGTCCCAGCCGACGACCGCCCGCCGCGGCGTGCCGAGCAAAGCCGGCGCCACCAGCGCCTGCACTTCGACCAGCACCGGCCGGGTGCCCTCGATGCCGGCGAACACGGCCGAGCCGCTGACCGGCCGGGCGTCGGATTTTTCGTCGTCGCCGTCCGCGCCATGGGCGTCGGGGCGGGCGCCGAGAAACAACGCCGACGGGTTGGGCACCTCTACGAGGCCGCGGTCGCTCATCGCGAAGACGCCGATCTCATCGGTGGCGCCGAAGCGGTTCTTGACCGCGCGCAGAATGCGGAACTGATGCCCGCGCTCGCCCTCGAAATAGAGCACCGTGTCGACCATGTGCTCGAGCAGGCGCGGCCCGGCGATGATCCCCTCCTTGGTCACATGGCCGACCAGGATCAGCACGAACCCGCGCCGCTTCGCCAGCCGGATCAGCTCTTGCGCCGCGCCGCGCACCTGGCTGACCGTGCCGGGCGCGCTGTCGAGCGTATCCAGATACATCGTCTGGATCGAATCGACGACGACCAGATCGGGCGCGTCCACCCGGTCGAGCGAGGCCAGGATGTCGCGCACGTTGCTCGCGGCCGCGAGCAGCATCGGACTGCGCTCGACGCCGAGGCGCTCGGCGCGCAGGCGGACCTGATCGATCGCCTCCTCGCCGGTGATATAGGCCGCGCCGGCCGTCGCCTCCGCGGACGACGCGATCGCGGCCGCCGCCTGCAGCAGCAAGGTCGACTTGCCGATGCCGGGATCGCCGCCCACCAGGATGGCGGAGCCGGGCACCATCCCACCGCCGCACACCCGGTCGAGCTCGGCAATCCCGGTGCGGCGGCGCGGCGGCGGCAAGCTCGTCCCGGTCAGGCCGACAAAGCCGAGCGCGCGCCCGCCGCCAGGCTCCAGACCCTTTGGGAGCGAATTGCGCGGCAGCTCCTCGACCAGGCTGTTCCACGCGCCGCAGCCGTCGCAGCGGCCGGTCCACTTGGGGTGGATCGACCCGCATTGCTGGCAAGCATATCGCGCCTGCGGCCGCGCCATCGGGTCAGCCCCGCTCGGTCTGGCGGATCATCGCGGTCACGCGGCCCTGACCTCCATCCTGATCGGCCCCTCGGCGCGCCCGTTGATGAACTGATCGACGAACGGGTTGCCGGAGCGGTCGATCTCGGCCGCCGTTCCGCACCAGACGATTCGCCCCTGGTGCAGCATCGCGATGCGATCGGCGATCTTGCGCGCGCTGACCATGTCGTGGGTGATCGATATGGCGGTGGCCCCCAGCTCGCGCACACATTTGCCGATCAGATCGTTGATCACGTCAGCCATGATCGGGTCGAGGCCGGTCGTCGGCTCATCGAAAAAGATGATCTCCGGCTCGGCGGCGATGGCGCGCGCGAGAGCCACCCGCTTTTGCATGCCGCCCGACAGCTCGCTCGGCCGCAGCTCGGCCACGTCGGGCCCGAGCCCTACCGCCGTAAGCTTCGATAATGCGATCTCCTTGGCCGCCCGCGGCTCCATGCCACGCCCATGGACCAGCCCGAAGCCCACATTTTCCCACACCCGGAGCGAATCGAACAAGGCGCTGCCTTGAAACAGCATGCCGAATTTTTGCCGCAGCCGCTCGCGCGCCGCGCGGCGCAGCTCCACGGTTTCGACGCCGTCGATGCGGATCGAACCCGCGTCCGGACGGAGCAGGCCGATGATGCACTTGACCAGCACCGATTTGCCGGTCCCCGAGCCGCCGATGATGACAAGGCTTTCCCCGGCCGCGCAGTCGATGTCGATGCCGTCGAGCACGGTTTTGCGGCCGAATGCTTTGCGCAGGCCACGGACCGAGACTTTCGGCGCCGCGCCGCCGCTCGTCATGAAGCGCCCGTCATCGCGCGAAAAACGCCGCGGTGATCAAATAATTGGAGACGAGAATCAGGATCGAGGCCGACACCACGGCGTAGGTGGTCGCCTGGCCCACCCCTTGCGCGCCGCCGCGCGAGTAATATCCGTGGTAGCACCCCATCAACGCCACGATAAAGCCGAACACGGCCGCCTTTACCAGGCCCGAGACGACATCGTTGGGTTCGAGGTATTGCTCGGTGCGGGTCAGATAGGTCGCCGGGTTGAAGCCGAGCTTGTAGACGCCGACGAGATACCCGCCGAACACGCCGATGATGTCGGCGACCAGCACCAGCATCGGCAGGGTCACGATGCCGGCGATCAAGCGAGGCAGCACCAGATAACGCAGCGGATCGGTCGACAGCGTGGTCAGGGCGTCGATCTGGTCGGTGACCCGCATCGTCCCGATCTCGGCCGCCATCGCCGCGCCGACCCGGCCGGCCACCATCAGCCCGGCAATGACCGGCCCGAGCTCGCGGGTCATCGACAACACGACGACCGTCGCCACCGCGCCTTCGGCGGCGAATCGGCTGAAGCCGGTGTAGGACTGCAGCGCCAGCACCATTCCGGTGAAGATCGCGGTCAGCCCGACCACCGGCAACGAGAAGTAGCCGATGTCGCGCATCTGACGCAGGATCGCGCGCAGAAAGTAGGGCGGTGTGAACGCGGTCGCCAGCGCCGTCCCGGCGAACACCGCCAACCGGCCGGTAGCGTTCAGAAAAGCCAGGAAGACCGCGCCGATCGAGGCGAGAAACGTCAACATCGGTCGGGTGCGCCCCGGTAGACCCGATGATAGCGTCGGCCAAGGGCGGTCAATATCTCGTAGCCGATGGTTCCGGCGTCGGCGGCCGCGGCGTCGACCCCATATTCGTCGTCCAGCAGCTCGACAAAGCCCCCGGGCCGGGCGAGCGAAGGGTCGGCCGCGGAGACATCGAACACGGCGAGATCCATCGAGACTCGGCCAAGAAGGGGGACACGCTCGCTACCGACGCGTCCGGAACCGCGGCCGCTCAGGGAGCGGAGCCACCCATCGCCGTAGCCCACCCCGACAGTGGCCAAGCGACCCGGCGCGGCCGTGACGTGCGTTGCACCGTAGCCAACCGTCTCACCCGCGTCAACCTCTCGGATTTGCAGGATTCTACCCTTGAGACGAATGACTTGGCGCATCGGGTTGGCGGATCCCGGCTGCGGGTTGACGCCATAGAGGGCGGCGCCGGGACGGACGAAGTCGAAATGAAATGCAGGGCCGAGGAAAATCCCGGACGAGGCGGATAAGCTGGCGGGCAGGTGGTCGAGACGGCTTCGGGCGCTGGCGAAGCGCTGAAGCTGAATTTGGTTCAGGGGATGGTGCGCAGCCTCGGCGCAAGCGAGATGGCTGATCAGGGCGCGCCAGCGGATCGGGCTGCGCCGCTGAGGGCATTGGCCGAGCTCGTCGAATTCACGCGCGGTCAAGCCCAGCCGCGCCATCCCGGTATCAATGTGAAGCATCGCCGGCAAAGGCCCGCGCCGAGCGGCGACCAGCTCCCACTCGGCGAGCTGGCCCCTATGGTTGATGACCGGAACGAGCCGGTGCGCGGCAAGCTCCTCGGCGCAGTCGGGCAATGGGCCGTTCAACACTGCAATTTCGCACGAGCCGGGCAATATTCCTTCCAGGGCAATCGCTTCATCCAATGTCGCGGCAAAAAACAGGCGGCAGCCCGCCGCCGCGAGCGCCGCGGCGACCGGCGCCGCGCCCAAGCCGTAGGCATCGGCCTTGACCACCGCCCCGCAGCCTGCGGGAGCGACCCGCTCGGCCAGGAAGCGCCAATTGGCGACAATGCCTGCAAGGTCGATTTCGAGCACTGCGCTCGCGCGCTTTTCCGAGCAGCCGACCATCTGGGGAGCCTCAGCCCGTCATGCGTGCGCGGGCAGGTGATCCGATCCCATGAAATTGTCGAATTTTGTGGTTTCCGCGTCGAAATGCAGCTTGATCGAGCCGATCGGCCCGTGCCGTTGCTTGGCGACGATCACTTCGCCGACGCCGTAGACTTCATTGAAGCGGCTCTGCCAGCGCTCGTACCGATCGTTGTATTTCTCTTCGGTTTCATCGGGCCGGCGCAGCGGCTGCGACCGCGACAGATAGTACTCCTCGCGAAAGATGAACATGACGACATCGGCGTCCTGCTCGATCGAACCCGACTCGCGCAGGTCGGCGAGCATCGGGCGCTTGTCCTCGCGCTGCTCGACGGCTCGGGACAGCTGCGACAGCGCCAGCACCGGGATGTCGAGCTCCTTGGCCAGCGCCTTCAGGCCGCGAGTAATGTCGGAGATTTCCTGAACGCGATTTTCCATTGCGCGAACCTGGCCCGAGGGGCGCAGCAGCTGCAGATAATCAATGACGATCAGGCCGAGCCCCTGCTGCCGCATCAGGCGGCGGGCGCGCGTCCGCAGCGCGGAGACGCTCAGCGCCGGCGTGTCGTCGATGAACAGCGGCAGCGCCGCGAGCCGCTGGCTCGCCTGCACGAACCTGTCGAAATCCTCGTGGCTGATATCGCCGCGCCGAATACGGTCCGAGGACACGCCCGACTCCTCCGCCAACACGCGCGTCGCCAGCTGCTCGGCCGACATTTCGAGCGAGAAGAACCCGGCGACCGCCCCGTCCTCGGCGACTGTCCGGCCGTCGGGCGTGCGCTGCGGCCGGTAGGCCTTGGCCGCGTTGAACGCGATATTGGTGGCGAGCGCCGTCTTTCCCATCGACGGCCGCCCGGCGAGGATGACCAGGTCGGACGGGTGCAGCCCGCCGAGCTTCTTGTCGAGGTCGGTGAAGCCTGTCGCCACGCCGACGGTCTTGCCGCTTTTTTTGAACGCCGCCTCGGCGCTGTCGATGGCGCTCGTCATCGCGGCGGCGAAGGCGCGGAACCCGCCTTCGGCGTGCCCGTCGGTGGCGAGATCGAACAATTTCTTTTCCGCGCGCTCGATCTGCTCGCGGGCCGGATCGTCGAGATCGTGGCGGAAGGCGTCGTTGACCACGTCCTCGCCGACCGAGATCAGCTCCCGGCGCAGGTGAAGGTCATGGATCGCGCGCCCGTAATCCTCGGCGTTGATGATCGTCACCGCGGCCCCGGCGAGCCGCGCCAGGTATTGCGCGCCGCCGATCTCGGACAGCGCCCCATCCTGGTCGAACAGGCTCTTCAAGGTGACGGGGTTGGCGATCTGCCCGCGCTCGATCAGCTTGCCGGTGGCGGCGAATATCCGACCGTGCACGGCGTTCCCGAAATGCTCGGGCTGGAGAAACTCGGACACCCGAACGTAGGCGGCGTTGTTGATCAGGATCGCGCCCAGGAGGGCCTGCTCGGCCTCGGTGTTGAGGGGCGGCGTGCGGATAAGCTCAGGGTCCGCCTCGCGCAATGGCGCGACCCGTGCGGCCATGGTCGATTCCATGCCGGACACTACCACCCGCCCCGCGGCGAATCTGAGCGGAATTCAATCCCCAGCCTGTGGAAGGCGTGGATCGCCGGGCCGTCCCGACACCGGTTCCGCGGATCGCGAATCGTGTCGGGACATAGCGGTGGGCGCGCTCGGCGCGGCGCCGCGCAACAGCGCTTTGCGGGCCTCCCACTCGCCGGCGGGACCAAGCTTTTCGAGGATGGTCACCTCGCCCCCGGCGAGGAGCGCGGCCGGCAGGCCGTCGCGGTAGAGGAGGCGGTTGCCGGTCAGCGCGGCGAGCTTTGGCCCCGGGGTCAGAATGCCGACGAGGTTGAGCGGATCGGCCCCCGACAGCGAAATCATATCGTCGGAAGGCGGCTTGCGCCGGGTCTCGCGCAGCATGCCGATCGCGTCAGGCAGCGCGAACTGCTCGCCGGAGAAGCCGGCGACGAAGCGGCCGCCCCGGATCTCGCCCCGCGCTTCGAGCCGGCGATAGACCCTCAGGAGGTCGCGCCACGGCGGCAGCCAGGCGGCCTCGCGTTCAAGCAGACGCCAGAACACGACGCCGTAGCGCACGAGCAAGGTCCGCGCCAGATGCTCGACCGCCTCCGGCCGGGGCTGAACGGTCGAGGCGCGGCGCGCCAGCGCCCAGCGGCCGGCATCCTCCATGCCGAACAGCTTGGCGCGTCGCCGTCTCCCGGCGCCGCGGCGATCCGGCAACAGCAGCGCCCGCAAGCCGCCGAAGCTGTCCGAGGTGACGGCGCCGAGCGCGACCAGCTCCGCCAGCGCTTCCTCCACCTGCGGGCGCAGCAAGCCCGCGCCTTCGGCCATCTCGTCGAAGAACGAGGCGCCGTGCTCGCGGATATAATCGGCTACGATCTGCGCTCGGGCGCTCGGGCGGACCGGCTCCGCCGCCGTCAACAGCGATGTCCACAGCACCGCGTGACGCCGCGCGAAGAAGGTGATCGGCGTCGTGCGCAGCGGTGTTGCGCCCGCGCCGGGTCGCCCGTTGCGAGGTCTGAGCCGCGCCCAGGCGATGCGCCCGGCGAGGCACTGGCTGTCGAGCCAGGACGGCTCGTAATCCTTCAGCCGCGCCGGCAGAATCTCCGTCTCCCAGGAGCCGGCCGGAGCCTCGAAGCCCTCGAGCTGGCGGACCAGCATCTCCAGCGCGTCGGGCCCCTCCATCCGCGAATCAGGCGCAACCCGCTGCCAGCCGATCAGAAAGCGCAGGAAATCACGCGCCGCGACGGGTTGGATTTCGGCGCGCAGGCGGTTGATCGTATAGCGGTGGATGCGGGCGAGGAGCCGCCGCTCGCACCATTCTTCGGCGTCCGCACCCGCATTGTAGCGGCCGCGCAGAGCAAAGCCCTCGGCTTCCAGAGACAACAACGCCGCGGCGATCCGACCCGGGTCGAGGCCGAGCGGCGCGGCCAGCGCAGCTTCGCTGACCGGTCCCAGGCCTTCGAGCCGGCCGCGCAGGATTTCCACCAGCGCCTCGTCGGGCGGCCATGCCCGCCCCGAGCACTGCGCCGGGGCGGCAATCGGCGGGTCGAGACGAGCGCCGGGCCACACCGCCTCGATTTGCGCCAGGCGCTCCGCCGCGACCCAGATCGTTGCGCGCGACGTGCGCAGGCGCGCCGCGCGCCTGTCGCCGGCCAGCTCGGCCAACCAGCCGTCCCAGTGCGGACCGGCCTCATCGGCGCCGAGAAAGCCGAGCCAGACCAGCGCATCGTGCAATTCGTCGGCATTGGCGGGATCGGGCCAGGCCTCCTCCCGCACCCGCGCGATCGCCTCCGGGTCGAGCCGGCCGATGTCGGACGCGACTTCCGGCGACAGCCAGCGGCGGCCGATCACCGCCTGGGTGCGGCGCTCCTCGAGCGGCGCATCGTCGAGATAGGCGTAGGGCCGGGCCGACAACACCTCGAGGGCGAGCGGCGACGGCTCGGTCAGGTCGCGCGCGACGACGCGAATCTCGCCGGCTTCGAGCCCGGACAACAGCCGCTCCAGGCCGGCGACGTCCATCGCCTCGCCGAGGCAGTCGGCGATCGTCTGGCGGACCAGCGGATGGTCGGGGATCTCGCGCTCGCCGACGAGGTTCTCGGCGCAGGCGAGCTGATCGGGAAAGATCGCCGCGACCAGATCCTCGGCGTCCATGCGCACCAAAGGCGGCGGCGTCCTCTTGCCGCCGCGAAAGCGCGGCAAGGCCAGCGACACGCCCCCGACCCAGCGCCAGCGGGTGGCGAACATCGGCGCGTCGAGCAATGCCTGGACCAGCAATTGCCGCACAGTGGCCGCGCGCAGATAGTGCCGCACCTCGGCCAGGTCGAAGCTGTGCGCCCGCGTCAGCGACAGCACGATGTTGTCCTCGGTCGCCGCCGCCTGCAGCTCGAAATTGAACTTGCGGCAGATGCGCTTGCGCAGGGCCAGCCCCCAGGCCCGGTTGATCCGGCTGCCGTAGGGCGAATGGATGACCAGCTGCATGCCGCCGGTCTCGTCGAAGAAGCGCTCGAAGACGAGCGTGTCGCGGGTCGGCAAAACGCCGAGCGCGGCATGGGCCGAGGCGAGGTAATCGACCAGCTGCTCGGCGGCGGGCGCGGCGATGCCGAGCTCCTCCTCCAACCACCGGAGCGCCGATCCGGCGGGCAGGCGCGCGGCGATCTGCGCCCGCAGCCGCGAGACCGATTGCGACAGCTCGTCGGTGCGGCCCGGCGCCTCGCCGAGCCAGAACGGAATGGTCGGCGCCATCCCCTGCGCATCCTCGACGCGCACCGTGCCGCGCTCGACCCGCAGGATGCGATAGGGCGCGTTGCCGAGCTGGAAAACGTCGCCGGCCATGCTCTCGACGGCGAAATCCTCGTTTACCGTGCCGATAATCTGGTTTTCGGGCTCCAGCAGGACCTGGTAGTCGGCATTGTCGGGGATCGCGCCGCCCGAGGTCAGCGCGGTCAGCCGCGCGCCGCGCCGGCCGCGCAGCTTGCGATTGACCGCGTCGTGGTGGATCAGCGCGCCGCGCCGGCCGCGACGGGTGGCGAACCCGTCCGCCAGCATCCGCACGACCGCGGCGAAATCCTCGCGCGGCAGCGCCCGATACGGCCAGGCCCGTCGAAACAGCGCGTAGAGCCCCTCCTCGTCCCATTCCTGCGCGGCCGCCTCGGCGACGATCTGCTGCGCCAGCACGTCGAGCGGCTGCTCCGGCAAGGTCAGCCGGTCGAGCTCGCCGCGGCCGACGCTGTCGAGGAGCGCGGCGCACTCGACCAGCTCGTCGCGCGACAGCGGAAAGAGCCGGCCCTTCGGGACGCCGTCGATCGCGTGCCCCGACCGCCCGACGCGCTGCAGGAACGTCGCGATCGCGTGCGGCGAGCCGAGCTGGCAGACCAGATCGACCTCGCCGATGTCGATGCCGAGCTCGAGCGAGGCGGTCGCCACCAGCGCCTTCAGCCGGCCGGCCTTGAGCCGCTGCTCGGCGTCGAGCCGCTGCTCCTTGGCGAGGCTGCCGTGATGCGCGGTGACCAAATCCGCGCCGACCCGCTCGGACAGCTGTCGGGTCACCCGTTCGGCGAGCCGGCGCGTGTTGACAAAGACCAGCGTGGTTCGATGCGCCCCGATAAGCTCGGCCAGCCGGTCGTAGACCTGTTGCCAGACCTCGCCCGACATCACCGCCTCGAGCGGCGAGGACGGGACCTCGAGGGCGAGGTCGCGGTCCCGGTGGTGGCCGGTGTCGACGATCCGGCATTGGGCGTCGGGGCCGACCAGAAAGCGCGCGACGGCCTCGATCGGCTTTTGCGTCGCCGAGAGCCCGATGCGCAGCAACGGGCCGCCGCAGAGCGCGGACAGGCGCTCGAGCGACAATGCGAGATGCGCGCCGCGCTTGTTCGGGGCAAGCGCGTGGATTTCGTCGACGATGACGGTTCGCGTCGTCGCCAGCATCTTTCGGCCGGATTCCGAGCCGAGCAGGATGTACAGCGACTCGGGCGTGGTGACCACGATGTGCGGCGGGCGTCGACGCATGCGCTCGCGCTCGCCTTGTGAGGTGTCGCCGGTGCGCACCCAGCTGCGGATCTCGACCTCCGGCAGCATTTGCTCGCGCAACGCCTGGCGGATGCCGGCGAGCGGCGCTTCGAGATTGCGCTCGATGTCGTTCGACAGCGCCTTCAGCGGCGAGATGTAGACGATCTGGGTCTCGTCCTTCAGCTCGCCGGCGAGCCCCCGCCGCACCAGGGCGTCGATCGCGGCGAGAAACGCGGCGAGGGTTTTTCCCGACCCCGTCGGGGCCGCGATCAGCACATTCCTTCCGGCCCGGATCGCCGGCCACGCCTCGGCCTGAGCCGCGGTCGGCGCCGCGAAATTGCCGCTGAACCAGGCGGCGACCGCGGGATGGAACAAGGCGTCCAGGTTCATTGGCGAAGCATGCAAGGGCCGACGCAGCATAATGGCCGACGCAGCATAATGGATGTCTCCCCTGCCGGATCAACCCCTCCGGTCGGAGAGACGGGCAAGCCGTTTTTCCGGGCTACTCCGCGACCATCGCCTTCAGCCGGTAGAGGAGGTCGAGGGCTTCGCGCGGGGTCAGCTCGTCGGGGCGGGTCTCGCGCAGCAGGGCCTCGGTCGGGGATTCGCGCTCGGCCGGCTCGGCGCGGCGGCGCGCGGCGTTGAACAGCGGCAGGTCGTCGGCGAGGCGGGTGAGCGCGCCGCCCTGATCGCCTTTTTCGAGCACCTCCAGCACCTCCTCGGCGCGCGCCGTGACGGCCTTGGGCAAGCCGGCGAGCTTGGCGACATGGATGCCGTAGGAGCGATCGGCGGCGCCCGGCCCGACCTCGTGCAGAAAAACGACATCGCTCTTCCACTCCTTGACCCGCATCGTGTGGCAGCCGAGCGCCGGCAGCTTGGCGGCGAGCGCCGTCAGCTCGTGGTAATGCGTCGCGAACAGGGCGCGGCAGCGGTTGACCTCATGCAGATGCTCGAGCGCCGCCCAGGCGATCGACAGGCCGTCGAAGGTCGCAGTGCCGCGTCCGATCTCGTCGAGGATCACAAACGAATTCGCGCCGGCCTGGTTCAGGATCGCCGCGGTCTCGACCATCTCGACCATGAAGGTCGAGCGGCCGCGCGCCAAATCGTCGGCGGCGCCCACCCGGCTGAAGAGGCGGTCGACGACGCCGATCCGGGCCGAGCGGGCGGGCACGTAGGATCCCATCTGCGCCAGGATCGCGATCAGCGCGTTCTGCCGCAGAAAGGTGCTCTTGCCGGCCATGTTGGGGCCGGTGACGAGCCAGACCCGCTCCTCCACCAGCGCGCAGTCATTGGCGATGAAGCCGCCGCCATCGCCGGATGCGGCCAGGCCCGCCTCGACCGTCGGATGCCGTCCGCCCGCAACCTCGAAGGCCGCGCCCTCCTCGACGACCGGCCGCACCCAGCCGGGATCGGCGCCGAGCGCAGCGAGCGCCGCGGCGAGGTCGAGCGCGGCGAGCGCCGCCGCGGCGGCGGCGATCCCGGCGCGCCGCGCCATGACCTCGCCGACGAGATCCTCGTAGAGCCGCAGCTCCAGCGCCAGGGTGCGCTCGGCGGCGTTGGCGATCCTGGTTTCAAGCTCGGCCAGCTCGGCCGTCGTGTAGCGCTGCGCCCCGGCCATCGTCTGGCGGTGGATGAATTCCGGGCCGAGCTTGCCGGCATGGCTCGCCGACACCTCGATGTAATAGCCGATGACGTTGTTGTGGCGGATTTTCAGCGCGCCGATCGCGGCCTCGCCGGCATAGCGCGCCTGCAAGGCGGCGATCATGCGGCGGCTCTCGTCGCGCAGGCTGCGCCATTCGTCGAGCTCGCCCGAATGCCCGACGGCGATGAAGCCGCCGTCGCGGGCGAAGAGCGGCAGCTCGGCGGCGAGCGCGCGCCCCAGGCGCTCGACCATAACGCCGTGCTCGCCGAGCCCGCGCCGGGCCTCGACCAGGCGCTCGGGCAGCGGGACAAGGCCCGGCTCGGCGAGCATGTCGCGCAGCGCCGCGGTCTCGCCGAGCGAGCGGCCGAGCGCCGCGAGATCGCGCGGGCCGCCGCGGCCGAGGCTCAGCCGGTCAACGCCCGCTCGATGTCCGGGCATTGCCGCAGCCGCTCGCGCACCGTCGCGCGCAGCTCGGGCCGGTCGACGAAGAACTGAACGGCGTCGAGCCGGGCCGCGATCGCCGCCGGCGCGGTCAACGGCGCGGTCAGATGGTCGGACAACAGCCGGGCCCCGGCCGCGGTAACGGTGCGGTCGATGGTCGCGAGCAGGCTGCCCCTGCGCTCGCCGCTCAACGTCGCCGCCAGCTCCAGATTGCGCCGCGTCGCGGCGTCGATCTGCATCACCGAGCCGGGCGCCACCCGCCGCGGCGGCGCCAAATGCGCCGCCCTTCCCTGCTGTGTCAGGCCGACATAGTCGACCAGCGCGCCGGCGGCGGCGAGCTCGGCGCGGGTGAAATTGCCAAAGCCGTCGAGCGCGCCGACCCCATAGAAGCTTTCGAGCCGGCGGCGCGCGGCTTCGCTCTCGAAGCGCGCATTCGGCAAGGGCGTCAGCGCCGGCTTCCACTCCGCCAGCAGATCGAGCAGCGCCGGGCGCGCCAGCATCCGCTCGGGCAGCAGGATCTCGCCCGGCATCAGGCGGGCGAGGTCGCCCGGCAGCGTCGGCTCGCTGGTGGGCGCCAGCGCGAACGCCCCGGTCGAGAGGTCGAGCCAGGCGAGGCCGATCTCGCCTCCGGCCTCGGCGAGGCCGGCCAGATAGTTGTGCCGCCGCGCGTCAAGCAGCGACTCTTCGGTCAGGGTGCCGGCGGTCACCACCCGGACCACCGCGCGGCGCAGCATCTTGGCGCCGCGCCGCTTGGCTTCGGCGGGATCCTCGGTCTGCTCGCAGATCGCGACCTTGAACCCGGCGCGGATCAGCCGCGCGAGATAGGTCTCGGCGGTGTGCGCAGGGACGCCGCACATCGGGATGTCGGCGCCGTCGTGGCGGCCGCGCTTGGTCAGCGCGATGTCGAGCGCCTGCGCCGCGGCGACCGCGTCGTCGAAGAACATCTCGTAGAAATCGCCCATCCGGAAGAACAGCAGGCAACCGGGGTTCGCCGCCTTGATCTCGTGGTACTGCTCCATCACCGGCGACGCGGCGGCGACGCCGGGGCGGCCGGGCTCGTGCATCGGCGAAGGGGGCGAAGAGGGCGGGCGCATGCGGGCTTTTGACGGTAGCATGCCGGCATTCGCGGGCGAACGAGGATCGGCATGACCGAGGCATCGACTTCATTCCCGGTGGTTCGCGAGGCGGTCGCCTCGTTTCCGGACCGGGAGCATTTCCGCCGCGCCGTCTCGGCGCTTCGCGCCGCCGGGTTCGACCCGGGCGACCTCTCGGTCCTGGCCTCGCACGATTCGCTCGCCGCCGCCGATCAAGCGATCGGCGCGCGACCCGATGCGATGCCCGCCGGGCTCAGCGACGAGATCAAATACATCGCGCCGCTGACCGTCGCCGGGATCGTCCTGTTGTCGGGCGGCCCCATCGCCGGGGTCGTCGCGGCGCTGGTCGCGGCCGGGCTCGGCGGCGCCGCGTTGAAGGAGCTGTTCGACGATTACACTGCGCCGCGCCACAGCCGGGAGTTCGCGGCCGCGCTCGAGGCCGGCGCGGCGCTCTTATGGGTGCGCTGCGAGGATCCCGACCGCGAGCTGACCGCGACCCGCCTCCTCGAGGAAGCCGGCGGCCGCCACGTGCACATTCACGGCCGCCCCGCTCGGGACGGGCAGAGTGCCGAGTGATCAGCCGGGCGGATCCGGAAACCAGTCGCTGAGCACCTGCTCGGCGGTGAACCCGCCTTTTTCAACCCGCGCCCGGATCGCGTCCGCGGCTTCTTCGTGCCGCGCCAAGTCGTCTTCTGCCAATTTCCCGGCAACGCCCAGTTGCCGCGCAATCGTCGGGTCGACCTGTCGCCGGAGACTGGGGCTGTCGTCGAGGACGGCGTGGATCTCGGCCCGCGCGCTCCTTATTGTCGACCGCCATCCCGCTTGCGGCTCCACGGCAGGAGACGCTTCGATCTTCAACAGGTGGTGCAGAATTCTGCGAACCTGCGATTGCAGCTCGCGCCGGTCGGACTTGCCCAAGCTCTCGATCTCCTCGGCGAGGTTGTCCCAATCGAGGGGCAGATTGGAGGATTTGGCGCGGCGCAGCGCCGCCGCCTGCTCCTCGGTCCACAGCACGAAGTCGCAATCGTAGAGCGCGCCGGTTTTCGTCATCGCCGTCCTCACTCCGCTCCGAGCGCAGCCGATGGCTCGGCGTCGAACAACAGCAGCACCGCGGGGATCACGTCATGCGGCTGCCAGCCGTTGAATTTGCTCATCGCGACCTTTTCCTTATTTTTCGCGCATCGTACGCTCGTCCCACAGGCGCAGCAAATAACCGTCTGGGTCGGCGAGCTCGAGGCCATATCCCCAATAGTTCTTGCGCGGTCCATCAACAAACGCGGCGCCGCGCGCCGACATCTCAGCAAAGCTGGCATCGACATCGGCCACCTGGAACCACAACGCGGTCCCGGCCGGCGTGACCGGGTCTGAGTTCTGTTGGAGAAAGATGGCGAAACCGTCGCTGTCCTGGAGCGCTACTGCCTGCCGGTCAGGCATCTCGAACTCGACCTTCAACCCGAGGGTCTTGACATACCAGTCGCGGGAGGCGGCGTAATCGGCTACCGGGAGAGCCAGGTGATCGAGCTTCATGAAGGGCATGCTCTTTACTCCATCGGAGGGTTCACAGGCAGAATAAGCGGCCTCGGTCCGGGACGAGAAGCGCGCCGCGGCATTATTCGCGGGTCGGTCTGTGCCGGCCCAGCTCCGGGAAATCCTCTTCCCAGAACTCCGCCTCGCCCCGAACTCCGTCGCGGCGCCGCGCCGCTTCCTGCCGGCGCAGCTCGACCCGCCGGATCTTGCCGGAGATGGTCTTTGGCAAATCGCAGAATTCGATCCGCCGCACCCGCTTGTAGGGGGCCAGGCGGCCGCGCAGCCGCAAAAAGATGTCGAGCGCCGTGGCGCGGTCGGGCGGATTCCCGGCGGCCAGCGTGATGAAGGCTTTGGGCACGACCAGGCGCCGTGGGTCCGGGGACGGCGCCACCGCCGCCTCGGCCACCGCCTCGTGCTCGATCAGCGCGCTTTCGATCTCGAACGGGCTGATGCGGTAGTCGGAAGATTTGAACACGTCGTCGGCGCGGCCGACAAAGGTCAGCCGGCCGTCCGGCGCGCGCGTCGCCAGATCGCCGGTGCGGTGGAACTTCCCTTCGATCGGAAGGAGCGAGCCGTCGTCCTGCTGATACCCGTCGAGCAGCCCGAGCGGCCGCGGATCGAGCGAGACCGCCATCTCGCCTTCCTCGACCTCCGCGCCGTCCTCGTCGAGAACCTTGACGACAAAGCCCGGCATCGGCCGTCCCATCGAGCCGGGCCGGATCGGCTGCCCCGGCGGGTTGCCGACCACGCAGGTCGTCTCGGTCTGGCCGTAGATGTCGCGTAAGGTCAGGCCCCAGACGCGCTCGATGTGCTCGATGACTTCCGGATTGAGGGGCTCGCCGCCCGAAATCGCCCCGCGCAGACGCACCGGCCAGGCGGCCAGGTCCTCCTGCACCAGCATCCGCCAGACCGTGGGCGGCGCCCCGAACGATGTGACGCCGCAGCGCACCAGGACGTCCAGAACCGCCCTGGCATCGAACTGCGGATGCGCCAGGGCGACGATCGACGCTCCGGCATTCCAATCGGCAAAGAGGAGATACATATGCGCGGCCCAGCCGGGCGAGGCGATAAAACAACAGACATCGTCGCGCTGCACGCCCGCGACGTACATCGTGCTCAGCTGGCCGACGGGATAGCTCTGATGGCTGTGCAGCACGAGCTTGGGCTTCGCCGTGGTGCCGGAGGTGAAATACATGACCAGCGGGTCCGTGGCGCTCGTCTCGCCGTCGGGCGCGAAAGCCTCGTCGGCGGCATATGCATCCTCGAACCGGCGCCAGCCAGGCGCGCCGCCGACGGCGATCCTGGTGTAGCCGCCCGGCACACCGGCGAAGCGGTCGGTCAGCGGCGCGTCGACAATCGCGCAGCGCATCCGCCCACGCTCGAACCGATCCTTCACGTCCGCGGCAGTCAGCAACGTCGTCGCCGGGCTGATCACGGCGCCCAGCTTCATCAGCGCCAGCAGCGCCTCCCACAATTGCCGCACATTGGGGAGGAGCAGCATCACCCGGTCGCCGCGTCGCACCCCCAATTCCCGCAGATGATTGGCGACCTGGTTCGAGCGTGCCCGCAGCGCGCCGTAAGTCAGCTTCTCCTCGACCTCGCCGATGCACCACAGCGCCAAGCGGTCCGCCGGCAGATGGTCGAAATAGTCGAGCGCCCAGTTGAACCGGTCCATGGCCGGCCAGCGGAATTCCCTCATCGCTGTGTCGTAATCGGTGCGCAGCCGCAGCAAGAGGTCGCGGGCGGCGATAAACGGCTCGGCATTGTCGGGCATCATGGCAACCCTCCCGGTCAGATTTTTGTAAGAATGTCAACCTTCGACGGCTCCGAAGGACTGCGAGTGTGAAGCGGCTCACATTCCCGCGGAAAAAATTCGGCGGAAAAACCGGCCGCCAGGCTGCTGTCGGATCAATCCATCAGCAGGCCGCCCGAGAGATTGATCGCCTCGCCGGTGAGATAGGCCGCTTCGTCGGAGGCGAGAAAGGCCGCGACCCGCGCCACGTCGTCGGGGGCCGACAGACGCCCGATCGGGATCGACTTCGCCCGCTCGGCGGTCTCGGGGAGGCCGAAACGCCGCTGCTGCGCCTCGATCGCGGTCCGCATCGCGGTGTCGACGACGATCCCGGGGCAGATCGCGTTGATCCGGATGCCGTGCGGCGCCATCTCGCGCGCCAGCGCCTGGGTCAGTCCGATCACCGCAAACTTGCTGGCGCTGTAGCCGGCGAAAAAGGCGTTTCCGGTCTTGCCGGCCCATGAGGCGAGATTGACGACCGAGCCCGAGCGACGCTGGATCATGTGCGGCAGCACCGCGCGGCTGACGATAAAGACGCCCTCGACATTGACCCGCAGCATGGCCTGAAACGCGTCGAGCGGCATGTCGAGCGCCGGCCCCATCCAGCAGATCCCGGCGTTGTTGACCAGGAGGTCGATCCGGCCAAAGCGGGCGATCACGGCGTCGACGGCGCGAGCGACCTCCTCCGGCGAGGCCACGTCGGCGGCGACCGCGAAACCGCCGAGCTCGGCCGCGGCCGCCTGCGCCGCGGCGCCGTCGCGGTCGAGCGCCGCAACCGCCATCCCCTCGCGCGCCAGCCGCCCGGCGATCTCGCGGCCGATGCCGCCGCCGGCGCCGGTGACCAGCCCGACCCGGCCGTTCAACGCATACATCGTGGCCTCCTTCCCCGCCTCAATCATCGAGGTCCAGCGCGAATATCTCTCGCTCCTCGCGCACGCCGCGCAGGCGATGCCGCCCGAGCCGTCGCAACCGCGGCCCGGGACACGCCGCGGCCAGCGCGGCCGAGACCAGCACTTTGCAGCCAAGCGGCTCGCACAGCGTCTCGATGCGCGCGGCCTCGTTGACCGCCGGCCCGATGACGGTAAAGTCAAGACGGTCGGCGGCGCCGACATTGCCGTAGAGCACGTCGCCCAGATGCAGCGCCAGATCGACCTCGGCGATGGCTTTGCCGACCGCTCGCCGGGCCGCGTTCAGCCGGTCGATTGCCCGCATCGCCTCGCGCGCGGCATCGAGCGCCTCGCGGCAGATGCGGGGCTCGGCCATGTCGTCGAGCCGGAAGATCGCCAGCATTCCGTCGCCCAGGAACTTGAGCACCTGCCCGCCGCGCCGGCGCAGCGCGGCGGTCAGCGTCTCGAACACCTCATCGAGCATCGCCACGACGTCGCGGCCCGGATTCGTGTCGGCGATCGCGGTGAAGCCGCGGATGTCGGCGTACCACAGCACCGCACGGATGCTCTCGACCGAGCCGCGGGCCACCGCCCCCCGATGGACGCGCCGCCCGGCGTCCGCGCCGAGATAGGCGGCGAGAAGGCCCGCGGCGATGGTTTGGCCGGCGTCGGCCATCATCGCCAGCGCCGCCGCCGGCATTACCGCGCGCAGCAACGTCAAATCGTCGTCGAGGAACCCCTCCGCCCGGTCGGTGGCGAAGGACAGCCCGACCCCGGTTCCGCGCGACGGGTCGCCCTCGGCCCCGAACGAGGCGAGGGCGGCGAAATAATCGGCGCCGCCGGCCGCCGCCAGCTCCTTCAGAACCGGAAAATCCAGCTGCGCTTGCGGGCCGACCAGCCGGCGGCGCAGAAACCGCCACGGCTGGGCGCCCTCGCCGGACATTTCCGCCTGGGCGATCAGATAGCCGAAGGGGCTCGTCAGCACCCGGTGCTCGTACTCGCCGCCGCGTTCGAATTGCGACGGCCGGACCGCGCCGAGGCCGCGCTCCCAGGTGTAGCCGTAGCCGGCCCATTGCGGATGCAGGGTGCGCATGCCGGCGAAGGCGCGCCACAGCGGCAAGCCGGCTTCGGCCAGGCGCCGGCACAGGCCGGCGAGCACGACATCGGCCGGCGCGCCGCGCAGCCCGGCGCCGACCGCCCAGACGTGCAGGTCGATGATGCGCCGCCCGAGCGCGCCGTCGTAGCTCGCGATGAACGCCGATGCGCGCGGCAGCTCGTGCATCTGGGGCTGGCCCTCTTCCGCTCGATCCGGCTAATAGCTATGGAGGGGCGGCGGCCTGCGCAACGCCGTCGACATCCATCCGGAGCCGCCGCGTGCTGGACCGCATCCTTTTGACCAACGACGACGGCATCGACGCGCCGGGGCTGACGGTGCTCGAAGGGATCGCCGGCGAGCTTGCCCGCGAGGTCTGGGTCGTCGCTCCCGAGCACGACCAAAGCGGCGTCTCCCACGCGGTCAGCCTGCATCATCCGATCCGGTTGAGCGAGCGCGGCCCGCGCCGGTATGGCGTGACCGGCACGCCGGGCGACTGCGCGGTGATGGGCGTCTGCCATCTGATGGCCGGGTCGCCGCCGCAGCTGCTGCTCAGCGGGGTCAACCGCGGCGCCAATCTCGGCATCGAGACGGTCTTTTCCGGAACCGTCGGCGGCGCGATGACCGCGATGCTGCTGGGGATCCCTTCGATCGCCTTGAGCCAGGCCTGGACCGACCGCGCCCATGTCCGCTGGGACACCGCGGGCGCGCTCGGCGCCGGGGTCGTGCGGCAATTGCTGGAGATCGGCTGGGGCGGCGACGCCTGCCTCAACGTCAACTTCCCCGATCTGCCGGCCGCGGCGGTCGGGCCGCTGACCCTGGCGCGGCAGGGCGTCGGGCTGATCCGGGGCATGAATGTCGAAGCCCGGACCGACCCGCGCGGGCTGACTTATTATTGGGTGGGCTTTCGCCGCGGGCCGCGCGAGCAGGGCCCCGAGAGCGACATCGAGGCGCTGCGGGTCGGCCGCGTCGTCGTGACCCCGCTGCGCTATGACCGCACCGACGAGGCGGCCTACGCGGCGCTGGCCCGGTCCCTGCCCCGCTGAGCCGCCCTACGACGGATGCGCGAGAAAGATCTGGTGCGATCCGTAAGAGAGCCAGATCCGCCGGTTCCGCAAGAAATCGGCGCCGAGCACCAGGTCGGCGTCCTGCAGCCCCAGCCGTGTGACCACGATGACCAGGTCGCGCACGACCTCCCCGCCGATATCGAGGCGGCTGAAGCGGTGCGCGCGCGACATCACCACCTCCGATGCGACGCCCCGCAGCTTGGCGACCGGGTCGCGGGCCAAATCCGCCGGGCGGATCCCGAGCTGCGCCGCCGATTCGGCATCGAGCGCGGTCAGCTGCGCGCCGGTGTCAACGAGCGCGGCCAGCCGGCGACCGTCGAGGCTCACCGGAAAGAACAGGCGGTCGTGCAGAGACCGGTTGACCGCAATCCTGATGAAGGGCTGCGTCCATGGCGGCGCCGCCATCGCGCACGAGGCCTTCTCGTAAAGGGTGAGCCGGCTGTGCGGCAGGTCGAGATCGACCTCGAAGCCGTTCAGAAAATCGGCGCCGAGCAGGCCGTCGATCGACCTGCCGGCGAGGCTCGGCAATGTCACCGAGGCGACGAGAATGCGAAAGTCGTCCAGCCTCATCCCGCCGAGCTCGACAGTGCGCAGCCGCGCGTCGCCGCTGGAAACCGCGCCGTGGAGGCTTTGCATCCGGCGCGGATATTCGTAATGGGGCTCGATCCGCAGGCGCTTTGCCGCCGCGGCGGTCAATATCGTGCGCTCCGCCCCGGTATCGAGCAGGAAGGTCGTGGCGGCGCCGTTGATGTTCAGGGTCGCGAGCGGGACGTTCCCGGCCGGCGTCACCGCGAGCTCGGCCCGGCGCTGCGGGCGGCAATCCTCCGCCGCCGCCTGCCGCGCGACCGAAAGGGCGCTGAGACAGCAGACGCTGAGCACGCAAAGCAAGAGGGCTCTGATTTCCGCCTCCGTGTTCGCAGGAATCTGCTTCAGCCGATGACCGCGACGCCCTGAACCTCAACGAGAAATTCCGGGCGGGCCAGGCCGGCGACGGTGATCAGCGCGCTCGCCGGGAAATTGTCGCCGAAGATCTCCTTGCGCAGCTGCGTAAAGCGATCGCCGTAGCGCGCATCGGTGATGAACACGGTCATCGTCACCATGTCGGCGAGCGCGCCGCCGGCCTCGGCCAGCGTCTGCCCGAGCCGGGCGAACACTTCTCGGACCTGACCGTCGAAATCGCCGGTCAGCGATCTGCCGGCGGCGTCCGCGCCCCCGACCTGGCCGGCGAGCCAGACCGTCTTGCCGCCCTCGGTGGCGACGGCCTGCGAATAGGCCCGCGCCTGCGCCGCCTCGCGCTTCAGGTGATGCCTGGTGCTCTGCGCCATCGCCGCCTTCCCGGGAAGATGTGTCCTCCGGGCCAGCTTGGAGCAGCGCGGCAGACCTGTCCAGCGAGGGGAAGCCGCTCGCCGGGTTCAGGTGACCACGGGCGCTTCGTCATAGGTGTGGAACGGGGGCGGCGAGGACACCCCCCATTCCAATGTCGTGGCGCCCTCGCCCCACGGGTTGGCCCCGGCGCGGCGGCCGAAGAAGAGCGTGTGGAAGACGATGAAGACAAAGAACAGGGTCGAGGCCGCGCTGATGAAGGCGCCGATCGAGGCGACGAAGTTCCAGCCGGCAAAGGCGTCCGGATAATCCGCGATCCGCCGCGGCATCCCGGCGAGCCCAAGGAAATGCATCGGGAAAAAGGTCAGGTTGACACCGATGAAGGTCGTCCAGAAATGGATCTTGCCGAAGGTCTCGTTGTATTGCCGGCCGGACATCTTGCCGATCCAGTAATAGAAGCCGGCAAAAATGCCGAAGACCGATCCAAGCGACAACACATAGTGGAAATGCGCGACGACGTAATAGGTGTTGTGCACCACCATGTCGACGCCGGCATTGGCCAAGACGACCCCGGTCACACCGCCGATCGTGAACAGAAAGATAAAGCCGATCGCCCACAGCATCGGCGTCTTGAACTCGAGGGAGCCGCCCCACATCGTCGCGACCCAGGAGAAGATCTTGATCCCGGTCGGCACCGCGATGACCATCGAGGCAGCGGCGAAATAGGCGCGGGTGTCGACCGAGATCCCGGTGGTGAACATGTGGTGCGCCCAGACCGCGCAGCCGATCACGCCGATCGCGATCAGCGCGCAGACCATGCCGAGATATCCGAAGATCGGCTTTTTAGAAAAGGTCGAGACGACCTGGCTGACGATGCCGAAGGCCGGCAAAGCCATGATGTAGACCTCGGGGTGGCCGAAAAACCAGAACAAGTGCATGAAGAGGACCGGGTCGCCGCCGCCGGACGGATCAAAGAAGGTCGTGCCGAAATTGCGGTCGGTCAGCAGCATCGTCAATGCGCCGGCCAAGACCGGCACCGCGATCACCAAGAGCGCGGCGGTGACGAGCTCGGACCAGACAAACAGCGGCATCTTGAAGAAGGTCATGCCGGGGGCGCGCATGTTGCAGATCGTGGCGATGAAGTTGATCGCGCCCAACAGCGAGGAGGCGCCGGCGAGGTGCAGAGAGAAGATCACCATGTCGACGGCGGGGCCGGGCTGGCCCGCGGGTCCCGACAGCGGCGGGTAGAGGGTCCACCCGGTGCCGGCGCCGCCGGCCACAAAGACCGACGAGAGCAACAGCCCGAAAGCCGGGACCAAGAGCCAGAAGCTGATGTTGTTGAGCCGCGGGAAGGCCATGTCCGGCGCGCCGATCATCAGCGGGATGAACCAGTTGCCGAACCCGCCGATCAGCGCCGGCATCAAGGTGAAGAAGATCATCGTCAGACCGTGCGCGGTGACGACCACGTTGTAGGCCTGGTGGTCGCCGCCGAAGAGGTGGCCGCCCGGGGTCATCAGCTGATAGCGGATCAGCACCGACAGCGTCCCGCCGATCAGCCCCGCGCAGGCCGCGAAGGTCAAATAGAGCGTGCCGATGTCCTTGTGGTTGGTCGACATCAGCCAGCGCCGGAAAAAGCTCGGATATTCCCGTGCGTCGTCCACCGTGATCTCAGCCATCGCCGCAGCCCCACCCTCGCGCCGGCGCATCCCGCGTCGACCGGGTAAACTCCGGCGCGAAGGGCTTTGTTCCAGGTTTGACGGGGCCATATTGCCGCGGACGGCGGCCGCCTGGTCCAATATCCGCCTCGCCCGCTCTCCGCGATCGGGTGGGTCGGACCGGGAGCGGGCCGGCGTCGCGCAAGGAAGGAGCTTATTGCCGGCCGCCGCGGCAGACGAGCCGGCTTTGCGGCGGCGCAACCGCGGCGCCCGCCTTTCTGGGGAGCCGCTCACCTGATCTCGACGTGATCAATCAGGCAAAACTGGTCGGGGGCGGCCCGGCTGTGGAGGCTATGCGCGGCCTCTCACGGCTTGTAAACGTACCCGCGGCTGCGGAGCGGGCCTCGCCCCTTATCCGGGAGCCGCAGCCATTTGTCTCGCGCGCCGGGCCTCCGCTTTCGCGGCGGCGGCGGCGATGTGATATACCTGGGATCAGGCCCGCGGACGGAGGTAGGACGGCATCATGATCAAACGGTTTCACGCCCTCTATGTCGGCCAGATCGAGCTCGACAACATCGGCCTCGACGGCACCCCGGCGAACGACCGCCGCTATTCGAGCGAGCGCCTCTCGGAGGCGTTCTGGGCGGCGCGCGACGTGGCCCGGGTCATGGACGAGGAGGGCTATTACGCGCTGTGGACCGCCGAGCACCATTTCCAGCGCGAGGGCTACGAGTGCCTGCCCAATCTCATACAGCTCGGGCTGTGGCTCGCCACCCAGACGCGGCGGCTCAAATTCGGCTGCGGCTTCAACATCCTGCCGATGTGGCACCCGATCCGGCTGGCCGAAGACTATGCGATGGCCGACATCGTCACCGACGGCCGGGTGATCCTGGGCGTGGGCCGCGGCTACCACACCCGCGAGGTCGAGACCTTCGGCGCGCCGCTGCTCGACGCCGACGCCAACCGCGCGATCTTCGAGGAAGGGCTGCAGCTGCTGCTGAAATGCTTCAACGAGGAGTCGTTCCGCCACCACGGCAAATATTTCGAGTGCCCGCCGCGGGTCCCCTATCGCGGCTACCAGCTCGAGGAGATCACCTGCGTGCCGCGGCCGAAGCATCTGCCGGTCGAAATCTGGATGCCGATCGCCAGCGGCCGGACCATCGACATGATGGCGCAATACGGGATCAAGGCGATGGTCACGTTGAACGGCGAGAAGATCCTCGACGACGTGGTGCGCGCCTATCACGCCGCCCGCGCCCGCCACGGCCGGCCGGCGCAGCTCGGCGAGGACATGATCTGGGGTGCGGGCGTCTATCTCGCCGGCAGCCGCGAGGAGGCGATGGCCAAGGTCGAGCCGTCGCACGACGAGCGCTACAAATGGTTCGCGCCGTTCGGCTTTGTCCGCTACGCCGACGAGGAGGGCCGCACCTGGGGGACGCCCGGGCGCGCCGTCGCGGGTGCCTTCGCTGCGCGACGGGGTGGCGCAGAAGGCCTGGTTCTGCGGCCCGCCCGGCGAGGTCATCGACGGCATCAAATCGATCGAGGCGAAATACCCCGGCCTCGAGGATTTCATGATCCACTGGGCCGAAGGGCTGAGCCCGGCCGAGTTCAAGGACCAGCTGCGCTGGTTCGCCAGCGACGTGATGCCGGCGTTCAACCGCGGCTGAGGCCACGCCGATGCCCGGTGAAACGACAGTCGCGATCATCGGCGCCGGGATCGGCGGGGTTTACCTCGCCGCCCATCTCGGGCTCGCCGGGCTCAGGCTGCGCCTGACCGACCTCGACGACGCGCGGCTCGCCGCGATCCGCGCCCGCGGCGGCCTCGATGTCGAAGGCCGCGGCGGCGGCTTCGCCGCGGTCGAGCGGGCGACGACCGATCTCGCCGCGGCGGTCGAGGGCGCCGAAATCATCATCCTGGCGACCGGCGGCAACGCCCAGGAGGGCGCAGCCCGCGCGCTGGCGCCGCTGCTGCGCGACGGCCGGCTGATCCTCTTGATCCAGGGCAACACCGGCGGCTCGCTGGTGGTGCGCCGGGCGCTCGACCAGGCCCTTTGCCGCGCCGCGGTCGACATCGCCGAGATGGACAACTACCCCTATTCGTGCCGGCGGCCGGCCCCGACCCGGATCGAGCCGGTCGTCGCCAAGCGCTGGCTGCAAATCGCGGCGTTTCCCGGCAATCGCATCGCCGCCGTGTTCCCGCGCCTCAAGCCGCTGTTTCCGCAGGCGGTCGCCGCGCCCGATATCGTCCATACCGGGCTCACCAACGCCAATGCGATGCTGCACGTGGCGAACTGCGTCGGCAATGTCGGACGGATCGAAAGCGGCGGCGGCTATAAATTCTACGCCGAGGGGGTGACCCCGGCGGTCGCCCGCCTCTATGAGGCGATCAACGCCGAGCGGGTCGCGGTCGCCGCCGCCCTCGGCGCCGCCGTGCCGGATCTGGCCGACTGGTTCGAGCGCGTCTACGGCGTGCGCGAGGCGAATTTGAGCGAAACCTGCCGCCGGCTGACCTACGACCCCGACGGCCCCTATCAGGCGACCGGCACGCCGACCTCGCTCGACCACAAATACATCGCCGAGGACGTCCCGGTCGGGCTCATGCCGATCAGCGCGCTCGGCACAGCGGCCGGCGTGCCGACCCCGGCGATCGACGCGCTCCTCGAAATCGCCCGCGCGATGACCGGGAAAAGCTTTGCCGCCGAGGCGCGCACCCTCGACCGGATGGGCCTCGCCGGCATGAACGCGGCCGCGATCCGGCGCGTCGTCGAGCACGGCTTCGCCTAGCCGACCGGTCGCATGTATTTGGCTTCGAGCGCGCGCCAGCGCTCGGTCCCGACCGCGTCCTCGCGCTCCTGGAAGGTGGCGAGGTCGGCTTCGATCCGGCGCGTGTCGCCGTCCGTCTTCAACGCGGCCAGCACCTTCTGCGCCGCCCGGATCGCGGCGCGGTGGGTCTGCGAGGGATAGATGCCGAGGCGAAAGCCCATCGCCTCGAGCTCGCCCGCCGGGACCGGCGGGGTCTTGCCGCCCTCGAACACATTGACCAGCGCCGGCCCCTTGACCGCCCGGCCGACGATCTTCAGCTCGTCGAAATTCTGCGGCGCCTCGACAAAGCCGACATCCGCACCCGCTTCGAGATAGGCGTTGACCCGGTCGATCGCGGCCTGCAGGCCCTCGACCGCGCGCGCGTCGGACCGGGCGATGACGATCAGGTCGGGGTCGCGGCGGGTGTCGACCGCGGCATGGATCTTGCCGACCATCTCAACGAGCGGCACCACCTCCTTGCCCTCGTAATGGCCGCATTTCTTCGGCGAGACTTGGTCTTCGAGGTGAAACGCGGCGACCCCCGATTTCTCGTACTCGCGGACCGTGCGGATGACGTTGACCGCGTTGCCGTAGCCGGTATCGGCGTCGGCGATGACCGGGATGCCGACCGCCTCGACCGTCATGCCGATAAACCGGACATTCTCCGACAGGGTCAACAGGCCGAGGTCGGGATAGCCGTTGGCCCGCGAATAGCCGCCGCCGGTCAGGTAGACCGCCTCGAACCCGGCCTGCTCGACGAGCCGCGCCGTCAGCGTGTCATAGGCCCCCGGGACCATCGTGTAGCCGGCGCGCTCGATCAGCCGCCGCATCTGTCGCCGCATCGTCATTCGGATTCCCCTCGACCGTGTGCGCGGCCAATTCTAGCCGGCATTACGATTTCGGATCAGCTCCGATACTGTTCCCCCGCAACGAGAACGCCCGGAGGAAGACGTGAGCGATGCGCGCTTGATCGACGGCAGGGCGATCGCTGCCGAGCTGCGGCGGGAGGTCGCCGATGCGGCGGCCCGGCTGCGCGCCGAAGCGGGCCTGGTCGCCGGTCTGGCGACCATCCTCGTCGGCGACGACCCGGCGAGCCGAACCTATGTCCGCGCCAAGCAGCGCGCCTGCCTCGCCGCCGGCCTCGCCTCGTTCGAGCGCAACCTGCCGCGCGAGGTTTCGTCGGCGGCGCTGCTGGCGGAAATCGAGGCGCTTAACGCCGACGGCCGGGTCGACGGGGTGCTGGTGCAGCTGCCCCTGCCGCCGCAGATCGACGCGCACCGGGTGATGGCCGCGCTCGACCCGGAGAAGGACGTCGACGGCTTCCATCCGGTCAATGTCGGCCGGCTGTGGACCGGCATTTCCGGCATGGTCCCGTGCACGCCGCAGGGCTGCATGCGGCTGCTGCGCACGATCCACGACGATCTCGCCGGGGCCGAGGCGGTCGTGCTCGGGCGCTCGAACATCGTCGGCAAGCCGATGGCCGCACTGCTGCTCGCCGCCGACTGCACGGTCGCCACGGCCCATTCCAGGACCCGCGATGCGGCGGCCATCGCGCGGCGCGCCGACATCCTGGTCGCGGCGATGGGCCGGCCGCATCTGGTCGGCGCCGGTTGGGTCAAGCCGGGGGCCACCGTCGTCGACGCCGGGATCAGCTCGATCCGGCTGCCGGACGGCGGCGGCCGGCTCGTCGGCGATGTCGATTTCGCGGCGGTGCAGCCGATCGCCGGCGCGCTCACCCCGGCGCCCGGCGGGGTCGGGCCGATGACCATCGCCTGCCTGCTGCGCAACACCCTGCTCGCCGCCTGCCGCCGCCGCGGGCTCGCCGACCCGACGCTGTGAGGCGTCGGGGAACGATTGCGCCAGCCGTCTTGTTTGCCTGCATGACCCAAGCAAGCAAGGAGGTGGTGGTCATGATTTCGAAAACTGTGACGAGCCTGGCCTTCGCCGCCGTCTGCCTGACGGCGGTCGCGTCCATTCCCGCCGCTCAGGCGCAGGATCAGCTGGTCACCAACGGACCGCAGGTCAGCCCGGGCGACAACTCGCCCTCCTGGTCGCCGCAGCGGAACGTCGTCGAGAGCAAGCAATACGATCGGCTGGTGCAAACCAGCTCCGCCTTCCGCCAGTCGCGCATGCGCAAGGAGTGCGGTCCGATCGCCGATGCGCAACTGCACGCCAGCTGCCTGGCGAGCTTCAATCAGGACGAGCCCGCATCCGGCTCGTCGACGCCGCCCCAGCGGTATCGCAGCGGCGCCGGTCGCTGACCCTCGGCTGCTGCGGCGCCGGCACAATCATGGCCGGCGCTGCAGCGCGGCGTCCAATACGGGCGCAAGGTCGAAGCGCCCCTTGCGCAGGTCGTGGCCGGCCCCGGCGACCGTGACGATGTCGGTCCGGGCCGCGATCGCGGCCGCCGCCGCCCGCAATTCCTCGATCGAGCCGAAGGCGTCGCGGCTGCCGTGGACAAAGACGGCCGGGGTCCGCAGCTGCGGAAAGTGCCCGGTCCGCAGCCGCTCGGGCTTTCCAGGCGGGTGCAGCGGGTAGGAGAACAGCAGCAGCGCCGCCGCTGCTTCAGGCTCTTCCGCCGCCAGCAGGCTCGCCTGACGGCCGCCGTATGAGTGACCGCCGAGCAGCACGGCGACCGGCGCGATATCGCGCATCGCCGCGACCGCATCGCGCAAGCCGGCGCGGTCGGCCGCTGACGTCGCGGGCGAAGGCGGCCCCGACGGCCGCCGCTGGCGGAACGGCAGGTCGCAGCGCAAGACGCTGAGCCCCGCTTCGGCGAACGCCGCCGCCACGGCGACCAGGAGCGGCGCCTCGCAATCGCCGCCGGCGCCGTGCGTCAAAACCAGCCCCTGCCCGCTCGGGCGCTCCGGCCGGTGCAGAAAGCCCCGCACGCCGGGGCTCGCGAATGAATTAACGGTCATCGCACCCTCGATAACCCGGCCCGTTTTGCCCCACTGCCGGCTATAGCCGGCTATAGTGGCATGCGCAGGAGGTGAGCGATGCCCGACACGCTGATCGAGACGCCGGCCCGCCGGGCGACGCGCGGCCCCGCGCGCTTCGAGGTGGTCAAGAACGCGCTCTATTCGGCCGCCGAGGAGATGAAGATCGTCCTCGCCAAGACCGCCTATTCGCCGCTCTTAAAGGTCGCCGGCGACTATTCCTGCGGGATTTTCGACGCCGCCGGCAACATGGTGGCGCAAGGGCCGGACCTGCCGATCCATCTGGGCTCGATGCCGGACGCGGTAAAGGCGGTGGTCGCCGCCTTCCCCGAGGTCGAGCCGGGCGATGTGTTCATCCACAACGACCCCTATCACGGCGGCTCGCACCTCCCCGACGTGAATGTCGTGGCGCCGGCGTTTTTCGGCGAGCGGCTCCTCGGCTTCGGCTGCGTGCGCGCGCATTGGCCCGATATCGGCAGCGCCACGCCGGGGAGCTATGGGGCGGTCACCGAAATCTACGGCGAGGGGCTGCGGCTGCCGCCGGTGCGGCTCTACCGGAACGGCCGGCCCGATCCCGACATCGAGCGGATCATCTTTGCCAATGTGCGCACGCCCGTCGAGCGGCAGGGCGATCTGCGCGCCCAGGTCGCGGCCAACCGGCGCGGCGGCCAGCGGCTCGAAGCGCTGGCGCGCAAATACGGCGTCGACGAATTGCTGCGCATCATGGACGAGGTGCTCGACTATTCCGAGACGATGATGCGTGCGGCGTTGCGCCTGCTGCCCGACGGCGAGGCGAGCTTTGCGGATGTGTTCGACGGCGACGGCGTGCTGGCGCCGGGCGCCGAGGCGGACGAGCCTTTTACCGTGCGGCTGACGGTGCGCAAGCAAGGCGATACGCTTGACCGCCGATTTCGCCGGCTCGGACGGGCAGGTGGCGGGGCCGATGAACGCGCCGCTGACGGTGACCGCGTCCGGGGTCTATTGCGCGCTCAAGATGATCGCCGACCCGAAGAGCCTGATCCCGCCCAATTCCGGCTGCTGGCGGCCGGTGACGGTGACGGCGCCCGCAAGGCTCGGTCGTCAACGCGCAGATGCCGGCGCCCGTCGTCTACGCCAACCACGAGATGTCGCACCGGGTGGCCGACATGGTGATGGCGGCGATGTTCCGGATCAGCCCGCAGAACGTGATGGCGGCCTCGCAGGGGACCTCGGCGGTGGCGACCTTCGGCGGCGTCGATTACCGCAGCGGCGAGCGCTATGTCAGCTACGAATCGCTGAAAGGCGGGTTCGGCGCGCGGCCGGTCAAGGACGGCATCAACGCGGTCGCCAGCACGATCAGCAACATGATGAACACGCCCATTGAAATCCTCGAGATGAGCTTTCCGCTGCGGGTCGAGGAATATGCGCTGATCCCCGATTCGGGCGGCGCCGGCCGACTTGGCGCGGCGGGCTCGGCGCGCGACGGGTGTGGCGGGTGCTGGGGCACGAGGCGCACGCCGCGGTCTGCTGCGAGCGCAGCCTGACCCCGCCCTTCGGCCTCGCCGGCGGCCTTTCCGGCGCGCCGATGCGGCTCTGGCTCGAATTGCCGGACGGCGGCCGGCGGCATCTCAACAGCAAGGGCGCCTTTATCGTCCCCGCGGGCGGCCGCGTCGTCATGGAGGCGCCGGGCTCCGGCGGCTACGGCCCGCCCTCTGCCCGCGACCCGGCGCTCTTGCGCGAGGATGTGGCCGACGGCTATGTGACCGAGGCGGCGGCGCGGCGGGATCACGGAGTGAGTTGAAGGGTATCGCCCGCGAGAGTCTGGGAATTACCGGGTGGCTGACTTAATCTTGGTCGGCATGATGGAACCGAGTGAGGTCACAGCGGATTCAGTCGTTTCGACCCTGCGGGCGCACACTGCCGAGCTGCGCGCCGCCGGCATACGCCGTCTTTCTCTCTTCGGCTCGGTTGCGCGCGGAGACTGCGGGCCGGAAAGCGATGTCGATCTGGCCGCCGAGCTCGACCCGGACGCGCATATCGGGCTGTTTCGGCTCGCCGGCATAGAACTGCGCCTCGGTGGAGATTCTGGGGCGGAAGGTGGACCTGTTGATCCGAGCCGATCGCAAAGGACCGCTTGCGAGCCAATGTGGAGCGGGATCGCCGTCTTGTCTTTTAGGCACGATCCAGCCGATTGCCTGACCGATATCCTGGATAATATCGCCCGCATCGAAGGCTATATCGCTGGGCTGAGCCGAGACAATTTCGAGAATGACGACAAAACCTGCGATGCGGTCGAGCGATGTCTCGAACGTATCTGCGAGGCTGTGTCCCGTCTCGGCGATAGAATAGCCGAGCTGATGCCCAGCCAGCCATCGAGGGCAATTCGTGCTATGGGCAACCGCCTGCGCCACGCTTATGACGGGATCGAGTTGAGCTTGATTTGGGAGACGGTCGAAGCCGACCTTCCCGTCCTGAAGGCCGATGCGGAACGCGCCCTGACGATGTTGCGGACACAGAGCCCTCCCGACCCGGAGGCCGCGTGAGATGGCGGAATGGACCGAAACCTATCGCGGCACGGTCGCGCCTTGGGAGTGCGACGTCACCGAGCATTTCACGATCGCCTACTATCTCGACCGCATCGATCAGGCGGGGGCGGAGCTGGCCGATCGGCTGGGCCTCGCCGCGGAGCGGCGCGCCGGCGGCTTTCCCCGGCATTTCAACCTGCGCTTCACCCATGAGCTGCGCGCCGGCGACAGCTTTCACATCGAGAGCGCGGCGATCGGGATCGAGCCCTCGTTGCGGCTCGGCCATCGCGTCGCCCGATCGGCCGGGGGTGAGACGGCGACCTGGGTGGAGGAGGTGTGGGACCTGCCGGCCGCTCGCCTCCCGGCCGCGCGGCGCGACCAAATCGGACGGCAGCTCGCGTCCTGGGACGCGCCGGCAGCCGAGCCCCGGCCCGAGCCGAAATCGATGCAGGGCGCCATAGCCAGCGCGCGCGGCCGAGTTGCGCCGTCCGATCTCGACGAATTTGGCCGGTTTTCGCTCGCCGCCTTTGTCCACCGCTTTACCGACGCGCTGCTGCAAACGGCGGCGGCGATCGGCATCACCGCCGAGTATATGAAGTCGGGACGCCGCGGCTACTCGACCTTCGAGCTGGCGCTGCGGATCGCCGACACGCCGCTTCTCGGCAAGCCGTACCTGGTCGAGACCGGGATCGCCCATCTCGGCAGCTCGTCGGTGCGCTTCCTGCACCGCATGTCCGATCCGCGCACCGGCAGCGAGCTCGCCAGGCTCGGCCAGTTCGGCGTGCAGCTTGATCTCGATGCGCGCCGCCCGGCGCCGCTGCCGCCCGAGATCCGCGAGCGCGCCACGCGCCTCCTCCTGCCGGTGGATTGACGCGCCCTACCGCTGGGCTAAAGCCGGCTAAAGCGGTTTTCTATCGGGTTGCATCGCCGGATCGAGATTGCTTCGTCGCTGCGCTTCTCGCAATGACACGGGAAATTGCTGTCATTGCGAGCGAAGCGACGCAATCTCGATACCACGTGAGCCTACCCGCTCGAAAACCGATCTAATCCGGCCAGCGCCGGTGCACCCACAGCCACAGCTCGGGACGGTCGCGGATCCACGCCTCCAGGGTCGCATTGACCTCGGCCATCAGCGCTGCGGCGTCGGCCTGGCGATCGCCGCTTCGCGGCATGGGCAGCGCCGGGAACACCGTAACCCGGAAGCGCGCGCCGGCCAGCCGCTCGACGCGCAGCGGAAACACGTCGCAATCAAAGCGCAGCGCCAGAAAGGCGAGGGCCGAGCTGGTCATCGCCGGGCGGCCGAAAAACGGCACCGGGATGCCGTCATTCATCTTCTGGTCGGCGAGGAGGCCCAGGTGCACGCCGCGATTGAGCGCCGCGATCGCCCGCCGCGCCGCCACCGCGCCCTTCGGGATGAACTCCTCGCGATCGCCGCGCAGCCGGGCGATCAAACGGTCGACCAGCGGGTTGTTGGCGGCGCGATAGATCTGGGCGACCGAGATCCCGTGCTGCACGCCGGCGAGCGAGCCGATCTCCCAATTGGCGATATGGCCGGAGAAGACGATCATCCGCCGCCCGGCGGCGACCGCCCGGTCGATATGCTCCATGCCGTGCGTCTCGACCCGCCCGCCCGGCTCGTAGACGCGGATTTTCTGGAGATGGGGGTATTCGGCCGCCACCCGTCCGAGGTTGTCCCACATGCCGGCGACGATGCGCGTAATCTCGGCCTCGGAAAGCTCGGGAAAGGCGCGGCGCAGGTTCAGCCGGGCGCGCTTGGAGACGCCGAGAAACGGGCCGATGCGCCGCGCCGCGGCGCCGCCGATCGCCGACGCCCAATCGAGCGGCAGCAAGCCGAAGACCGCGAAGAAGAACGCTGCGCCCCAGGCCTCCAGGCGATGGGCGAGCCGGGGCGCCTCAGCGGCGGTGTTGGTCTGGCTCGCGTCCATTGCCTCAGCGCGGATAGCATAACGGGCGCGATAACGCCAGCCAGCGCGGCCGGATCGAGCCAGCGGATCTTGACCTCCAGCACCTCGATCCCGGCGCGCCCGGCAGGCGGCGATCCGCACGATGTCCTTGGCCGTGGTGACGAGCCGCGCCCGGGCGCCGGCCGGCCGCGCGGCGGAGCGCGTCGATGTCGCCCGAGCGGTACGGATAATGGTCGGGAAAGGCGTGGGTCTCGACCAGATCGGCGCTCAGCGCGCGCAAGGTCGCGAAGAATTTCTCCGGGCGGCCGATCCCGGCGAAGGCGACCAGCCGGGCGCCGGCAAACCGCTCGCCGGCGATCGGCGCCAGCGTCGCCCGCACCACCGGCGCCTCGCACGCGATCGCCCTTGCGCCCTCCTCGCAGCCCAGCCGCACGATGGCGTCGGCGCGCCGGAGGCCACAGCGAAGGCTCTCGCGCAGCGGGCCCGCCGGGATCACCCGCCCGTTGCCGAATCCGTAGGCCGCGTCGACGACGATCAGCGACAGATCCTTGGCGATCGCCGGGTTCTGCAAGCCGTCGTCGAGCAGGATCGCCCTAGCCCCGGCCGAAACCGCGGCGCGAACGCCGGCCGCCCGGTCGCGCGCGGCCCAGGTCGGCGCGTGCTCCGCGAGCAGCAGCGCCTCGTCGCCAACCGCGGCGGCGTCGTGCCGGTCGGGATCGACCCGAACCGGGCCGGCGAGGGCGCCGCCGTAACCGCGCGTCACCACATGCGCGCAAACCCCGCGCTCGGCGAGATGATCGGCGAGCGCCATCGTCACCGGCGTTTTGCCGGCGCCGCCGACGACAAGGTTGCCGACGCATATCACCGGAACCGGGGCCCGGTAGGGGTGGGCAAACGCCCGGCGCAGCCGGCCGGCGGCGTCCCAGGCGGCCCCGGCCGGCCGCAGCAGATCGGAAACAATTCCCGGAGGCTCCCCCCAGAAGGCCGGAGCGGTCCGCATCAGGCCCGCACCGACCGGCGCGCGCCACCCGCGCCCTGCGCCGGCGCAATCGGATCGAGCCACGGGGCGAGCTGATCGAGGGTCGCGTCGAGGACCCCGAGGCCCGCCGCGGCGACCCGCGCCCCGGCGGCGGCGCGCCGCGCCCTGAGCGCCGGGTCGCCGAGCAGCGCCGAAACCGACCGCGCGAGGCCGTCGGCGTCGGCCACGGTCTCGGCGGCGCCCGCCGCCGCCAACGCCGCCGCCATCGCGGCGCAGTTGCTCATATCCGGCCCGTGCAGCACGGCGCAACCGAGGCGGGCCGGCTCGAAGGCGTTGTGCCCGCCCCTGGCGGCCAGCGACCCGCCGACAAAGGCGATCCCGGCGAGGCTGTAGAGGAGCCCGAGCTCGCCCATCGTGTCGGCGAGGTAAACCTCAGTGTCGTCGGCGATCGGCTCGCCAAGGCTGCGCCTGGCGACGCGCAGCCCTTGCGCGGCCAGCATCGCGGCGATTGCGCCGCCGCGCGCCGGGTGACGCGGGGCGATCAGGGTCAGCAGGCGCGGATGGCTCGTCGCGAGGCGGCGATGCGCCGCCGCCGCCGCCTCTTCCTCGCCGGCGTGGGTGCTGGCGGCGAGCCAGGTCGGGCGCACCCCGATCCGCTCGCGCAATTGCTTCAGCTCGATCCGATCGACCGGCAGCGGCCCGGCGGCCGCCTTGATGTCGCCGACGCTCGCGACCCGCCCGGCGCCGAGCCGGCGCAGCCGCCCGGCCTGCTGCGCATCCTGCGCCAGGCACAGCGCGAAGGCGCCCAGGATCGGCTCGATCATTCCGGGCCAGCGACGCCAGCGCGCATAGGAGCGCGCGGACAGCCGGCCGTTGATCAGGGCCATCGGGACGCCGCGGGCGTGCGTCTCCATCACCAGATTGGGCCACAGCTCGGATTCGACCCAGAGCGCGAGATCGGGGCGCCAATGATCGAGAAAGCGGGCGACCCAATGCGGCAGATCGACCGGCGCGAATTGATGCCGCGCCCGCGCCGGCAGCCGCTCCGCCAACATCCTGGCCGAAGCGACGGTGCCGGTGGTGACCAGGATCTCGAGCGACGGCCGGTCATGCAGCAGCCGCTCGATCAGACCCGAGACGGCGGTCGCCTCGCCCACGCTCGCGGCGTGAACCCAGACCAGCGGGCCGTTCGGCCGGGCGAGGCCCGGGACACCCTGGCGTTCGCGCAAGCGGCGGGCGTCCTCCTTGCCGCGGCGGCGCCGCCGCTTCAGGGCGACGAGCGCGATCGGCGCCAGCGGCCGGGTCAGCGCGCGGTACAGCCGCGGCAGCATCACCGCGCCTCGCCGCGGCCGTCGCGGGCGCCGTCGCCGATCACCGCCGCCGAGGCCTCGTGCCCCACCCGCCGGTCGGCTTCGCGCACCATCTCGACCATGCGCGCCTCGACCAGCCGCCGGGCGCGCTCGATCCCGGCCTCGTCGAGATCGGCGGGGATGTAGATCGGCTCGCCGCACAAAAAGACGCCGCGCCCGAACGGCAGGGCGAGATGATAACGGTCCCACGTCGCGAGCATGCGCCGGCGGCTGGTGGCAAACGTGATCGGCACGATCGGCGCCTGGGCCAGCCGGGCGACGTTGACGATGCCGATGCTCGCAATCATCGCCGGCCCGCGCGGCCCGTCCGGGGTGATGGCGACGCAATCCCCCTCCCGCAGCCGCTTCAGCATTGTGCGCAGCGCCGCCGAGCCGCCGCGGCGGGTCGACCCGGCGATCGACTGGATGCCGAAATAGGTCATGGCGCCCGCGATCAGCTGACCGTCGCGATGCGCCGATATCAGTATGTGCATCGGCGCCAGCCTCTGCCAGCCCATCGGGATCATCATCATCCGCCCGTGCCAGAAGGCGCCGATGAACGACCGGCCCTCGGACAACAGAAGGCGCGGCCGCTCGCCTCCCTCGATGCTCCAGCGATTGGTCCAATAGACAAAGCGAATGCACAGCTGAATGACCCAGCACGCGAGCTGCCGCACCCGGCGGCGGCGCAGGAAGCGCCGCCAGGTTCCGGACTCGGCGACTTTCAGCGCCACGCCGCTACTGCGCCGGGGTGGCGGCGAGCTCGCTCTCGTCGGCGAACTGCATCGCGTGCAGGCGGGCGTAGAAACCGTTGCCGGCGAGCAGCTCGGCCGGCCGGCCGCTTTCGACGATGCGCCCGCGGTCGACGACGCAGATCAGGTCCGCGCCCTGGACGGTCGACAGCCGGTGGGCGATGACCAACGTCGTGCGGCCCCGGATCAGCTCGCGCAAGGCCGCCTGCACCTGCCGCTCGGATTCGTTGTCGAGCGAGGAGGTGGCTTCGTCGAGCAGCAGGATCGGCGCGTCCTTGAGCATCGCCCGGGCGATCGCCAGCCGCTGCCGCTGCCCGCCGGAGAGCCGGACGCCGTGCTCGCCGACGATCGTGTCGTAGCCCTGCGGCAGCTCGCGGATGAACCGGTCGGCGCCGGCCGCCCGCGCCGCCGCCTCGATTTCGGGGCCGGGCGCGCCGAACCGGCCGTAGGCGATGTTGGCCCGCACCGTGTCGTCGAACAGGCTGACCTCCTGGGAAACCAGCGCGATCGCCCCGCGCAATGAGGCCAAGGTCACCGAGCGCACATCCTGCCCGTCGATCGAGATGCTGCCTTCCTCGACATCGAAAAAGCGCGGGATCAGGTTGAGGATCGTCGATTTCCCGGCCCCCGAGGCGCCGACGAGGGCGACCGTGCGCCCGGCCGGGACGGTCAGCGAAACGCCGTCGAGGGCGACGACGCCGGGGGCATAGCCGAAGCGGACCGAATCGAAGCGCAGCTCGCCGCCCGCGACATTGAGCGGCCCGGCCCCTGGCCGGTCGCGGATCGTCGGCTCGACATCGAGCACCTGAAAGATGCGCACCGCCGCCGCCAGGCCTTCCTGCAGCGAGGCGTTCAAATTGGCGAGGCTCTTCAGCGGCTGGTAGGCGAGCAGCAACGCGGTCACGAACGAAAAGAACGCGCCGGGCGTCCGGGCGCCGTCGATGACCTGGTGGCCGCCGTAGAGGATCACGATCGCGATCGCCGCGCCGCCCAGCGTTTCCATCATCGGCGAGGCTCGCGACCGGGTTCGCGTGGCGCGGTCGATCAACGCAAAGATGCGCTCGAACAGGAGGGCCGCGCGGCCCTCCTCATAGGCTTCCATGCCGTAGGCCTTGACCAGGCGAGCGCCTTGAAAGGTCTGGTTCAGCAAGGTCGTCAGCTGGCCGAGCTCGGCCTGGGTGTTGGCCGACACCCGCCGCATGCGCCGGCCGATGCCGACGATCGGCCGGATCGCCAGCGGAAAGACGAAGAACGAGATCAGCGCCAGCAGCCAATCCTGATAGAACATCACGCCGACCAGAAACATGACGGTCAGCGCGTCCTTGCCGATCGCGCCGAGGACATTGGCCGCGGCGCTGCGCAGCAGAGCCGCGTCGGCGGTGAAGCGCGAGATCAGGGTTCCGGTCGGGTTGGCGTGGAAAAAGGCGAGGTCGGCGCGCATCAGCCGGGCGAAGAGCGCCTTTTGCACATCGGCGATGACGCGCTGGCCGACGCGGTTCATCAGCACCGCCTCGCCGTAATCGGCGAGCCCCTTGACGAGCGCGAGAGCGAGCGCGGCCCCCGCGATCAGCAGCAGCAGCGAGCTTTCACGGCCGACGAAGATGTCGTCGAGCACCGGCTGCATCAGCCAGGCGCGCAGCGCCGTGCTGGCGGCGGCGGCGCCCATCAGCAGAAAGGCGAGAGCGACGCGCGCCCCATGCGGCCGCATGAAATCGTGCGCGAGGCGCCACACGAGCGCGGCCGAATGCGCTCCATCGCGCAGGATCAGCGGCTTTTTCAGCATGGGTCCCCGCCGGCAGTGTTAATGGCGGGCCGCCGGCTTGGCAAGGACGGCGGCGGCTGCCACCCCGGCCGAAACAAGACCCATGCCCGGCCGGCCAGTGGACAGCACCTGACAGATCGTACCCACTCGTGAACCACACCGGCGAAGGCCGGCGCCCATCGCAGCAATGGGTCCCGGCCTTCCCCACGGAACTAAGTCCGTGGGCTGAAGGCCCACGGGAAAGCAATAACGGACTCTAATGTTTGGGTCGTACCACTAGGTCACGCCGGATAGGCGACGAAGCACTTCTCCGACATGAAGATGTGGGTCTCGACGTAATCGTGCACCTGCGGGCGCCGGTCGAGGCTCTCCATCGCCCCCATCAACGCGCACCAGTTCAGCATCTCGTGCTGGCCGGCCTGCTCCATCGCCTTTAAGGGCCGCTTGCGCCAGGTCTCGTAATCGCGGCCCGAGAGCGCGTCGAACAGCAGCCGGTCGGCCTTGTGGTCGGGCCACAGATAGCCGTTGGTCGGCGACAGAAAGCAATGCGACCAGCTCGACGAGGCGATCAGCGCCACCCGCCACGGCGAATTGGCGAAGGTCTCGGCCACCGCCTTGCCGACCTCCATGCAGCGCCAGGGATGCGGCGAGGGCGGGTCGGGCAGGGTCGAATCGTCGCGCGGCGGCATGAACAGCGCCGCGGTGCCGCCCTTGGCATGCAGCAGGTTCGAGCCGTAGCAGTTGATCGCGAACGGGATCACCGGATAGGGGAAGCCCTTCCGGTCCCAGTCGAGATAGAGGAAGGTGTTGGTGAAGGCGTGCGCCAGCGGGTGGTGCAGCGGCTTATAGGCGTAGGCGACGTCGACGCCGCGCTCGATCAGCCCGGTGGCGAGGTGCTTGGCGGCCTCGCGGTGCCCGTGCAATTTGAGCGCCCAGTCGCCGGGCTCGTTCCAGCGGTTGGGCCGGCCGCCGTTGCCGTTGCTCCAGGGCTGCGTCTGAAAATCGTCGTCAAAGCCCAGGATGCAGAAGGCCGGGATGATGTCCTCGCGGAAATTCTCGTACTGGTCGTCGCCCCAGACCAGCACCACGTCCGGGTTGAAGTCGTCGAGCGCCTTGCGGGTCGCGCGGAAATCGTCGGCCATGCGGGCGCCATAGCGCTGCGCCGAGGAATACCCCTCGTCGTTGCCGAGCTCGGCCACCAGCTCGGCCGGCCAGTTGGCCGGGTTCTTGTAGCGATCGGGCACGCCGGGCGCGGTCAGCAGCCGGTGGAATCCCGCCGGCAATTGCTTGTCGGCGACCGTCAGTCCGGGGTAGTGCGTGCAGCCCAGTCCGATAATCTCGCCCATCTCCCTGCTTCCCTTTCCGTAGCGCGACGCGCGGCCGCAACGGGCCCGGAGCGATCATATCCCAATTCACGCCGGGGTGGCAGCCCGATTAGTCAGCGCCGTTTTGGGCAGGTGCGGCTCCGCGATCGCGATCATCCCTCTTCCGGCGAGGTCAGCACGCGGTCGATCTCGGCGGTGATGCGGCGGTCGGTCGGGGCCACCGAGGACGGCCAGGCGCCTTCGAGCCGACCGTCCGGGCCGATCAGATATTTGTGAAAGTTCCAGCGCGGCGCGCCGCCTTCGCCGAGCGCGTCTGCGATCCAGCGGTAGAACGGGTGCGCCTCGCCGCCGATCACCCGGCATTTCTCCGCGAGCGGGAAGTCGACGGCGTAATTGGCGGCGCAGAACGCTTTGATCTCGGCCGCCGATCCCGGCTCCTGCCGGCCGAAATCGTTCGACGGCACGCCGAGCACGACCAGACCGCGGTCGCGATAGCGCCGCCACAGCGCTTCGAGATCGGCGAATTGCGGGGTATACCCGCAGAATGAAGCGGTGTTGACCACCAGCACCGGCCGGCCGCGCCAGGCCTCGAAGGGCAGCTGCGCGCCGTCGATCGAAACGAACTCGAACCCGTAGGCATCCTCGGTGGCAGTCATTTTCGGCCTCCCGGCAGAGGGGATCAGCAGGCGATGATGGTCAGCATAGCGCGGCCCGGCCCGCGGTCCAGCCGCCGCGATCCGGGCTTTGTCCTCCGGCCGCGGCCGACCGCGCCCCCCGGATGCTCCTCGCGTTTTTTCTGAAGGGCGTCGCCGTCGGCATTGTCATCGCCGTCCCGGTCGGCCCGGTCGGCGTGCTGTGCGTTCGCCGCACGATCCTCGACGGCCGCATGGCGGGGCTGCTGTCGGGGCTCGGGGCCGCGGCCGCCGACGCGGTCTTCGGCGGCGTCGCCGGGTTCGGGCTCACCTTCGTGTCCGACTGGCTGCTGGGCTGGGAGGATTGGCTGCGCGCCGTCGGCGGCTGCTGGCTGGTGCTGATCGGCGGCCGCGCATTGATCGCCGGGCCGAGGGAGCGAGCTGGGCCGAGGGAGCGAGCTGGGCCGCAGCGCGATCCCGAAGGCTTGATCGGCGATTTCGCCTCGACCTTCGCCCTGACCCTGACCAACCCGATCACGATCCTCGCCTTTCTCGGCATCTTCGCCGCCATCGGCTTCAGCGGCGAGGAGGCGACGCTCGGCGGGGCGGCGTCGCTGGTGCTGGGGGTCGCCGCCGGCTCGTTGTTGTGGTGGCTGGCGTTGACGGCGGGCGCGGGGCTGTTTTTCCGCTCGAAAGACCCCCATCGTCTCGATTGGGTCAACCGCGTCTCGGGCGGCATTCTGCTGCTGTCGGGGCTCGCCCTGCTGGCGTCGCTGGCGGTCGGGCGTTTGCTCTGACGCGATCGGCGTCGACGAGCTGGAGGTGCGTTCATGGTTTATCTGCCCCCCGTCTTCACCGAAGCGCGTCCCGAGGTGCTGATCGCACATATCGAGCGCCATGATTTCGGCCTGCTCGTCAGCCATGGCCCCGACGGCCTGGTGGCGAGCCATATCCCGTTCCTGGTCGAGCGCGACGGCGACGGGCTGCATCTTCAGGGCCACCTTGCGCGCCCGAACCCGCAGGCGGCCGATCTGGCGCGGGGCGGCGAGGCGCTCGCCATCTTCAGCGGGCCGCACAGCTACGTCTCCCCCAGCTGGTACGCCAATTCTCCGGCCGTCCCGACGTGGAACTACGCCGATGTTCATGCGTACGGCCCGGTAAGGCTGGTCGAGGACGCCGAATGGCTGCGACGGCTGCTGCGTCGCCTCTCCGAACGGCACGAGGCGGGCAATCCGACGCCATGGCGGATGGAAGAACTGCCCGAGGCGTATCTGGCGGGGATGGTCAAAGGGATCGTCGGGCTCGACATCGCCGTTACCCGATTGGAGGGAAAGTACAAGCTGAGCCAAAACCGCCCGGCGCAGGATCGCCCGCGCGTAATCGCCGCGCTCGAACAGCGCGGCGATGTCGACGCCGCCGCCGTCGCCCGGTTGATGCGCGAGCGGGAGCCGGGTTGAGACCGTGCGCGCATCGAGACGACCCCGGTCCGGAAACGCTGTGAGAGAAGCCGATTTGGCTCGTTGCGGCGTTTCATCGTCTCCGGGCGGGCCGGGAGCCCTTCCTGCGCCGGATCGGGCGCCTCGGGCGAAGGCGACGACTGACGACGCCCGATCGGTTCGCGCGGCGGCGAAACGAAGCCCGGCCTTCGCCGGGACGACGCGCAATCGGCGTGATTGCCCAAAGAGCTTCGCCGGCGTCGAGGGGACATTGCGGCGGGCGATCCTCCTGCTGCTGCTCTGCGCGTTGGCCGGTCTCGCGGCGCCGGCGAGCGCCCAATCCGCGGGACCGACGGCGCAGCCGGCGCCGGCGTCGGTCGGCGAGCTCGAGCAGCTCGTCGGCACATTGCAGGACGACACGGCGCGGGCCGGGCTCGTGGCCCAGCTGCAGGCGCTGATCGCAGCACAGCGCGGCGTAGAGGCGCAGGAGCCGGCGGCGACGCCGTTCTTCGGCGAGCTGTCGCGGCAGCTCGAAGCCTTTACCGGCGAGATCCTGGCGGGCGCCGCGGTCATCGTCGATGCGCCGCGATTGCTGCGCTGGGCGCGCCACCAGGCGTCCGACCCAGGGGCGCGGCATCGCTGGATCGAGGCCGGGGTCGCCTTCACCCTCGTATTCGGCGCTGCGATCCTCGCCGAGGCGATCGTGCGGTGGGTTTTGTCGCGGCTTCTCCCGCGATTTCCGGTGCGGCGCAGCGACACAAGGCCGATCCGCATCCTGTTTGCGCTCTTGCATCTGCTGTTCGACGCGCTGCCGGTCCTGGCTTTCGCCGCCGCGGCCTACACCGCGATCTCGATGACGCTCGACCTGTTGACCCCGACCAGGATCACCCTGTCGGTGCTGGTCGACGCGACGGTCGAGGCGCGCCTCTTCCTGTGCCTCGCCCGAGCCGTGCTGCTGCCGCCCGACGGCGGCGACGTGTTCGTCCCGGTCGACCCCGAGACCCGCCAGTACCTCTACATCTGGGTCAAGCGCTTCACCTATGCCGGCCTCTACGGCTACGCCATCCCTGAAGCCGCCTGGTGGCTCGGCATCCCCGGCGCGATCTACGCGCTGATGCTGAATATCGCGGGCCTGGTTCTGGCGCTTCTGGCTATCGTCTTCCTGCTGCAGAACCGGGCGCCGATCGCCGGCTGGATTTCCGGAGCGGGCGACGCGGCCTCGGGCTGGGGCCGGGTTCGCCGCACCTTTGGCGAGATCTGGCACATCCTCGTCATCCTCTACATCGTCGGCATTTATCTGATCTATGCGCTGCGGATCGAGGGCGGGTTTGTCTATATCCTGCGCGCCACGGTGCTGAGCCTGGTCCTGGTCGTCGTCGCCCAGCTGGTCGCCCGCTCGATCCAAGGCTTGAGCCGGCGCGGCTTCGCCATCGCCCCCGACCTCAAGGCGCGCTACCCGACGCTCGAGCATCGCGCCAACCGCTATGTGCCGATCCTGGTGTTTCTGGCCAGCGCCATCGTTTACGTCGCCGCGGCGGTCACTGTCCTGCAGGCCTGGGATGTGCAGGCCTTTGCCTGGCTGGGCTCGGAATTCGGCCGGCGGGCGATCGGGCGGGCGATCTCGATCGGCGCGGTGGTCGCGGTGGCGCTCGTCGCCTGGGAGCTCCTCGCCTCGGCGATCGAGCGCTATCTGCAGACGATCGACGGCAACGGCGCTGCGCGGCGCACACGGCTGCGCACCTTGCTGCCGTTGCTGCGCACCGCGCTGCTGTGCCTGATTTTTCTGATGGCCGGCCTGATCATCCTCTCCGAGCTCGGCGTCAACATCGCCCCGCTCTTGGCCGGCGCCGGGGTGGTCGGCCTGGCGATCGGCTTCGGCAGCCAGGCGCTGGTCAAGGACGTGATCACCGGCCTGTTCATCCTGATCGAGGACCAGCTCGCGGTCGGCGACGTGGTCAACCTCGGCGCCGACCATTCGGGCGTGGTCGAGGCGATCACGGTCCGCACCATCCGGCTGCGCGACCAGGCCGGGGTGGTGCACACGCTGCCGTTCAGCGAAGTGAGGACGGTCAAGAACATGAGCAAGGATTTCGCCCATGTCGTCGCCCGCATCACGATCGCCTACGGCGAGGACATCGACCGCGTCGTCGAGATCCTGCGCGGCGTCTGCGACGAGCTGATGGCCGACGAGGCGATGCGGCCGCTGATCCTCGACCCGTTCGACTACCAGGGGGTCGACAGCCTCGACCCGTTCTCGGTGGTGCTGCTGCTGCGCATCCGCACCCTGCCGCTGCAGCAGTGGAAGGTCGGCCGCGCCTTCAATCGCCTGCTCAAGATCGCCTTCGAAAAGCACGGGATCGCGGCGCGCGACCCGAGCCCGGTCACGATCAGCGGCCTTGCCCCCGTCCCCGACAACGTCCGCGCCGACGCCGCAGCCGAGCGCCAGCGCGCATGACGCCCGTCAACACACCCCGTCGCGGGCCAGCGCCTCGACCGCTTCGACATCGGCGCAGGCGAGCACCGCCGCGGCGACGCGGCGGCTGAAGCCGGCGCGGGCGAAGGCGCCAAGCTCGCGCGCCGGGTCGGCGGCGCCGCGGCGGTAGGGGCCGAGCCGGCGGCGGCGGGCAAAGGCGCAGGCGGCGGCGAGGTCGGGATCGGGCTCGGCGGCGCGCAGGCCGCAGACCGCGGCTTCGGTCACCGCCGGGTCGACGCCCTTCGCCGCGAGCCGGCCGCGGATCTTCTTCAGCGACTCGCCGCGCCGATGCAGCGACTGCGCCCGGCCGGCCGCATAGGCCGCATCGTCGAGGAGGCCCGCCTCGCGGTAGCGGGCGACGAGCGCCGCGATCGGCTCGGCCGTTTGTCGCGCCATCTCCGGAAAGCGCCGCCGGGCGCGCCGCATCAGCACGCGGCGCAGGTTTTCCGCCGAGCTCGAATAGCGGCCGAGATAGTCGAGCGCCCAACGCTCCAGGAGCTCGGCCCCGATCTCGCCCTCGTCCACCTTTGCCGCCCCATCGCCAGTCTGCGATCGGCTATGGTCGCGGCGCCCCATCGCTGTCAACGAAATGACGCAGAGCGCCCCTTCGACCCCGCCCGGCGAGCCTCGGCCCCAGCCCCGACCGCTGATCCTGGTCCCGCTCGTCATCGGCTGCGCCTTTTTCATGGAAGGGCTCAACTCGACGATGATCGCCGTGTCGATCCCCGACATGGCCCGCAGCCTCGGCGAGGAGCCGCTGCGCCTCAACCTCGTGATCACCACCTATTTGCTCAGCCTTGCGGTCTTCATCCCGGTCAGCGGCTGGATCGCCGACCGGCTCGGCGCGCGGGCGGTGTTCTGCGCCGCGATCGCGATCTTCACCCTGGGCTCGGCATTGTGCGGGCTGGCCTCGAGCCTGCCGGTGATGCTGGCGATGCGCGTGCTCCAGGGTTTCGGCGGCGCGATGATGAGCCCGGTCGGGCGGCTCATCCTGCTGCGCAGCTTCCCGCGCTCGGGGCTCGTCTCGGCGATGAACTGGATGACGATCCCGGCGATGATCGGGCCGACCGTCGGGCCGATCGTCGGCGGCTTTGTGACGAGCTACATCTCGTGGCGCGCGATCTTCTATCTGAACCTGCCGGTCGGCGTGGTCGGCGTGGCGCTGGCGTTGTGGCTGATCGAGGATTTCCGCGCGCCGGCCCCGACCCGCTTCGATCTGCGCGGCTTTCTCCTGGCCGGGTTCGGGCTCGCCTTTCTGCAGCTGGCGATCGAGAACCTCGGCCGGCCGATCGTCCCGGGCGCGCTCGGCCTGTCGCTGGTTCCGGCGGCGCTCGCGATCCTCGCCGCGTATTGGCGGCATGCGCGGCGACGCGAGGACCCGATCCTCGATCTTCGGCTGCTGCGCATCCGCACCTTCCGCATCGGCACGCTCACCGGCGCTCTCTGCCGCATGGGGCTCGACGCGCTGCCGTTCCTGCTGCCGCTGCTGTTTCAGGTCGGGTTCGGGCTGAGCCCGTTTCATTCGGGCCTTCTGACCTTCTCGTCGAGCCTCGGCGCGATGCTGGTGCGCACGACCTCCGGCATGTTTTTGCGCGCTTTCGGCTTCCGCCGGCTGCTCGTCGGCAACGCCTGCCTCGCCGCCGCGGTGACCGCCTCCTGCGCGCTGCTGCGCGCCGACACCCCGGTCTGGGTGGTGGTCTCCTTGGTTCTGGCCTCAGGCTGCGTGCGCTCGATCCAATATCTCGCCCTCAACACGATCAGCTATGCCGATGTGCCGGCCGCGCTCTTGAGCAAGAGCACGAGCGTCGGCGGCGTGGCGCAGCAGCTGGCGCGCGGCTTCGGCGTCGCGGTCGGCGCGGCGCTGCTGGCGCTGATCGCCGGCTCGTCGCCGGTCGGCGCCGGCGAGTTCCGCATCGTCTTCGTGCTGGTCGCCCTGATCCCGCTCGCCTCGGCGCTCGGTTTCCTGCGGCTCGCCGCGCAGGACGGGGTCCATGTCAGCGGTCACCGCCGCCCGCGCGACGGCGCGAGCCGGGGCTGAATTGACAGCCGGATTGGCGATCCCCATACTCCGCCGCTTTCCTGCTCGAAGGCGAGGCCGGGGTTCCGGCCGTACCAAGCGAGGAGAGCGGCGATGATGCGCGGTCCCGGCGGAGCAAGCCGGTGTTGGCGGCGAGGGCGAGGATCGGCCCCGGCGGGGCGCCGGCGACGACGATAACGACGCCCCGTCCCCCTCCCCTTCCCCACCCTACACGCGCAGGAGAACCTCGTGATATCAGCCGTGATGCCGACCTACGGTCGGTGGGACGTCGCCGTCGACCGGGGCGAAGGCCCCTATCTCTACGCGACCGACGGCCGCAAATTTCTCGATTTCACCAGCGGCATCGCGGTGACCGGGCTCGGCCACTGCCATCCGCATGTCGTCGAGGCCGTCACCGAGCAGGCCAAGCGCCTGTGGCACACCTCGAACCTGTTCCGCATCCCGGGCCAGGAGCGGCTGGCCCAGCGTCTCGTCGACAACACTTTCGCCGACACCGTGTTCTTCGGCAATTCCGGGGCCGAGGCGGCGGAGCTGGCGATCAAGGTCGCGCGCAAATACCAGTCGGCGGTGGGGCATCCGGAGCGCTTCCGCATCGTCGGCTGCGACGGCTCGTTTCACGGGCGCACCTTCGCGACCCTCGCGGCAGCCGGCAACGAGGCCTATCTCAAGGGCTTCGGGCCGGTTTTCGAGGGCTTCGACCACGTCGCCTTCGGCAATCTGAACGAAATGCGCGCCGCGATCGGCAAGGAGACGGCGGCGATCCTGGTCGAGCCGGTCCAGGGCGAAGGCGGCGTCCGCACCCCGCCCGCGGGCTATCTGAAGGGCCTGCGGCAGATCGCCGACGAGTTCGGCCTGCTGCTCGTCTATGACGAGGTGCAGTGCGGCATGGGGCGCACCGGCAAATTGTTCGCCCATGAATGGGAAGACGCGCCGCCCGATGTGATGGCGATCGCCAAGGCGCTCGGCAACGGCTTCCCGGTCGGCGCGTGCCTGGCGACCGAGCGCGCCGCGGTCGGCATGGTCGCCGGCAGCCACGGCTCGACCTTCGGCGGCAACCCGCTGGCCGTGGCCGCCGGCAACGCCGTCCTCGACATGATGCTGGCCCCGGGCTTCTTCGAGCGCGTCGAGGCGATGGGCCGGCTGCTCCAGGGAAAGCTCCAGGGGCTTGTCGACGCCTATCCGAAGCTCTTCGCCGAGCTGCGCGGCGCCGGATTGCTGCTCGGCATCCGCTGCGTCGTCCCGGCCGGCGACATCGTGACCAAATTGCGCGAGAACGGCCTCCTCACCCTGACCGCCGGCGAGAACGTCTTGCGCATCCTGCCGCCGCTGATCGTCGGCGAGGCGGAGATCGACGAGGCGCTCGGCGTCATGCACAGGGTCGCGCGGGAATGGCCGGCGTGAGAGGCCTCGCGCGTCAGGCGGAGCTGATCGGCGGGCGGCGTCAGCCGCCCGCGGCGCCGCGCCACTTTCTCGACCTCGACCGGTTCGACAGCCCGACCCTGCGCGGCATCCTCGATCTCGGCGTCTCCTACAAGAACGGCCGCCGCGACCGGCCGCTCGCCGGCAAGACCCTGGCGATGATCTTCGAGAAGCCGTCGACCCGCACCCGCGTCTCGTTCGAGGTGGCGATGCGCCAGCTCGGCGGCGACACGATCTTTCTCAACACCGCCGACAGCCAGCTCGGCCGCGGCGAGACCGTGGCCGACACCGCGCGCGTGCTGTCGCGCTATGTCGACGCGATCATGATCCGCACCAGCCAGCCGCGAAAGCTCGACGATCTCGCCCGCCATGCGACGGTGCCGGTGATCAACGGGCTGACCGACACCTCGCACCCCTGCCAGATCATGGCCGATTTGATGACCTTGCAGGAGCGCAAGGGAGGGATCGCGGGCAAGGTCGTGGCCTGGAGCGGCGACGGCAACAATGTCGCGGCGAGCTGGGTCCACGCCGCAGTCCGCTTCGATTTCGCGCTGCGGCTCGCCTGCCCGCAGGAATTGAGCCCGCCGCCGCAGCTCCTCGATTGGGCGCGGCGCGAGGGCGGCCGCGTCCGCCTGACGACCGAGCCGGCGGAAGCGGTCGCCGGCGCCGACTGCGTCGTCACCGACACCTGGATCTCGATGGGCGTGGAGGCCAACGTCAACCGCCACAATCTGCTCGCGCCCTACCGCGTCGACGAGCGTCTGATGGCGCAGGCCAAGCCCGACGCGATCTTCATGCATTGCCTGCCGGTCAAGCGCGGCGAGGAGGTTACCGCCGGCGTCATCGACGGCCCGCAATCGGCGGTCTGGGACGAGGCCGAGAACCGGCTGCACGCGCAGAAGGGCATCCTCGCCTGGTGCCTGGGGTGAGCCCAAAGACGACAGGAGCCGCCCGAGCTTGACCGCCTCCACCGACCGTGAGACCGACGACCTCGTCCAGCCGTTCCGCATCGATCCGTTCGCCCTGCGCGGCCGGCTCGTCCGGCTTGGCCCGGCGCTCGACCGCATCCTGTCGCAGCACGCCTATCCGGAGCCGGTGGCGGCGCTGCTCGGCGAGGCGATCACGCTCGCGGTGGTGCTGGCCGGCGCGCTCAAATACGACGGCGTCTTCACCTTGCAGACCAAGGGCGACGGGCCGATCCGGCTGATGGTCGCCGATGTTTCGACCGCGGGCGCGTTGCGCGGCTACGCCCAGCACGACGAGGAAAAGCTGGCGGCATTGACCGGACAGAGCTCCTCGGCGCGGGACCTGCTCGGCTCGGGATATATCGCCTTTACCGTCGACCAGGGCGAGGACACCGACCGCTATCAGGGGATCGTCGAGCTGTCCGGATCGAGCCTCGCCGACTGCGCGCAGCATTATTTCCGCCAGTCGGAGCAGCTTCAGGCCGGGATCAAGCTGGCGGTCGGGCGCTCCGGGCCGGGCGGCGCGTGGCGCGCCGGCGGGCTGATGCTGCAGCGCGTGCCGCCGGAGGGCGGCTACCATGTCATCGCCGACGATGTCGAAGACGGCTGGCGGCGCGCGATGGTGCTGATGAGCTCGGCCACCGCCCGCGACCTGACCGACCCCGACCTCTCGCCGCACCGCCTGTTGTTCCGGCTCTTTCACGAGGACGGGGTGCGGGTCTTCGACACCCACCCGCTGGCGGCGCGCTGCCGCTGCTCGCGCGAGCGGGTCGAAGGCATCCTGCCGCTGTTCTCGGCCGCGGAGCTCGACGACATGCGCCGCGAGGGGTCCACCACCGTGACCTGCGAGTTCTGCAACACCCGCTATGTCTTCGACGCGGACGATCTCGCCCGGATCGCGGCGGCGTCATCCTGGGGGGCGTCTCCTTGAGCTACGGCGAAGAGTGGCGCGCCCGCTTCGGCGAAGACCCCTGCCCCGCCGGCGATCTGCCGGAGCTGCCCTGGCTGCGCCGGGTGCTGACGCGGCGCACCCATCGCCGCTATGCCGACCGCCCGGTCCCCGAGGCGCTGCTGCGCCTCTTGCTCGGCACGGCGTTCTCGGCCTCGTCCAAATCCGACTTCCAGCAGGCCTCGGTGATCCGGGTCGAGGAGCGCGGCCGGCGCGATCGCTTGGCGGCGCTGGTTCCGGACATGCCGTGGATCGGCAATTCGCCGGTCTTCCTGGTTTTCTGCGGCGACGCGCGGCGGCTCGAGCGGATCGGCGAATTGCGCGGGCATGCGGAGCGGAACGGCCGGCTCGAAGGGTTCTTCAACGCCGCGGTCGATGCGGCGCTGGTCATGCAGACCATGATCCTCGCCGCCGAAAGCGCGGGGCTCGGCTGCTGCCCGATCAGCGTCTTGCGCAACCATGCCGCCGCGGTCGCCGAGATCCTCGAATTGCCGGACCGGGTCTTCCCGGTCGCCGGGTTGTGCCTCGGCTGGCCGGCGATCGAGGGCCATGTCAGCATGCGCCTGCCGCTGGCGGCGACCCTCCACACCGACCATTACGACGACAGCAGGCTGAGCGAGGCGGTCGACGATTACGACCGGCGCCGCGACGCGCGCTATTCGCTGCCGCGCCAGCAGCAGCGCGCGCCCGAGACATTCGGCTACGCCTCCTTCTACGGCTGGTCCGAGGACAAGGCGCGCCAGGCCGCCAGCCAGCCCGAAGGCCAGAGCTTCCCCATCTGGCTGCGCGCCCGCGGCTTCACCTTCGACTAGTCTGGATTTCAGCCGGACGTCGTCATTGCTGGTGGACGTACCCCAACATTTTTACTCTCTTCTTGTTAATCCCGGCGAAAGCCGGGATCCATTGCCGCCGTGGATACCGGCCTGCGCCGGTATGACGGGTAGGCGCGTGCGATTCGCCGGGCTCTATCCACCAGCCTCCGAAGAGGGCAGCCGATGGATCTGATCGTAAAAAACACGAGGCTCGCCGGCCGCCCGGCCGAGCCGGTGGATATCGGCGTCGCGGATGGCCGGATCGCGGCTCTCGGCCGGGCGCTCGGCGAGGCGGCGGAGGTCTACGACGCCGGCGGCCGGCTCGCCTGCGCCGGGCTGATCGAGACCCACATCCATCTCGACAAGTCGCGGCTTATCGACCGCCTGCCGGCCGAGGCCGGACGCCGCATCAGCCCGATGGCGCGGGTCGCGGCGATCAAGAAGGATTTGACCGTCGAGGACATCCGGCGCCGCGCGGCGCGCACGCTCGAAGAGTGCATCCTGAACGGCGCCACCCGCATGCGCACCCAGGTCGAGGTCGATCCCGGCGATCGGCATGCGCGGCTTCGACGGCGTGCAGTCGCTGATCGCCGACTACAAATGGGCGATCGACATCGAAATCTGCGTCTTTCCGCAGGACGGGCTGACCAGCTATCCCGGGGTCGACGAGCTCCTGGTCGAGGCGCTGAAGCGCGGCGCCAAGGCGGTCGGCGGCGCGCCGCGCTACGATGCCGACCATGCCGGCCAGATCCGGCGCATCTTCGAGCTCGCCCGCGAGTTCGACGCCGATATCGACATCCATCTCGATGTCGGCGACAGCCCGGAGGAGATGGACATCCCGCTCGTCTGCGAGCTGACCGACCAATACCGCCGCGGCGGCCGGGTCGTGGTCGGCCACATGGCGAAATTGTCGACGATGCCGCCCGAGCAATTGGCGGCGACGGCGCGGCGGATGGCCGATGCCGGGGTCGCCGTCACCGTATTGCCGTTGACCGACCTCTTTGTCATGGGGCGCGACCAGGACCACAACATCCGCCGCGGCGTCGCCGACGCCAATTTCCTGGTCGAGCACGGCGTCAACTGCTCGCTGTCGACCAACAACGTGCTGAACCCGGTCACCCCCTTCGGCGATTGCTCGCTGATCCGGATGGCGAATTTGCACGCCAACGTGCTGCAGGTTGGGCGGCCCGAGCAGTTGCGCGAATGCTTCGCGATGCTGACCGAACGCTCGGGGCGGCTGCTCAACCTGAAGGATTACGGGCTGAAGGTCGGCAACCCGGCCGATATCGTCGTCATCGACGCCGAGAGCCCGGAGCAGGCGATCGCCGAGATCCGCCAGCCGCTCGCGGTCTACAAGCGCGGCCGGCGCACCGTCGTGCGCCACCGTCCCGAGCTGCTGCGGCCCGGCTCCCCGTGACCGAAGTCACCTTGACCGTCAACGGCCGGCGGGTCGCCGCACGGGTCGAGCCGCGCTTGAGCCTCGCCGATTTCCTGCGTGAGCGCGAGCTCTTGACGGGGACGCATCTCGGCTGCGAGCACGGCGTCTGCGGCGCCTGCACCTTGCTGCTCGACGGCGCGCCGGCGCGCTCCTGCATCGCCTTTGCCGCGGCCTGCGACGGCGCCGACATCCGCACCATCGAGGGCTTCGACGACGAGCCGGCGATGGCCGAATTGCGCGACGCCTTCACCGCCGAGCACGCCCTGCAATGCGGCTATTGCACGCCCGGCATGCTGATCACCGCGCGCGACATCGTGCTGCGCCTGCCGGCCGCCGACGAGCCGCGCATCCGCCTCGAGCTCGCCGGCAACCTCTGCCGCTGCACCGGCTACCGCGGCATCGTCCGCGCGATCCAGCGGGTGCTGGCGGCGCGCGCGACCCGGGGCGCAGCCGCGAGCTATGCTCCGGCGCCGGCGAGCCAGGTTTCGCAGCAGGCTTTGGCGAGCGCCCGGACGCGCAGGATGTAGGCGGCGCGCTCGGTCACGCTGACGGCGCCGCGGGCGTCGAGCAGGTTGAACAGATGGCTCGCCTTCAGGCACTGGTCGTAGGCCGGCAGGGCGAGCCCGCGATCGACCAGCGCGCGGCACTCGGCCTCGGCGTCGGCGAAGTGGGCGACCAGCCGGGCGGTGTCGGCGAATTCGAAATTATAGGCCGAGAACTCGCGCTCGCCGCGCCGGAACACGTCGCCATAGGTCATCCGCGCCGCGCCCGCCGCCCCGTTGTAGTCGAGGTCGAAGACGTTCTCGACGCCCTCGACATACATCGCCAGCCGTTCGAGACCGTAGGTCAATTCGGTCGAGACCGGGTCGCATTCGATCCCGCCGACCTGCTGGAAATAGGTGAACTGGCTGACCTCCATGCCGTCGAGCCAGACCTCCCAGCCGAGCCCCCAGGCGCCCAGGGTCGGGCTCTCCCAATCATCCTCGACAAAGCGGATGTCGTGCCGCGCGGCGTCGATGCCGATCGCCGAGAGGCTGGCGAGGTAAAGCTCCTGGCTGTCGGCCGGGGACGGCTTCAGGATGACCTGCAGCTGGTGGTGCATCTGCAGCCGGTTCGGGTTCTCGCCGTAGCGGCCGTCGGTCGGCCGGCGCGACGGCTGCACATAGGCCGCGCGCCACGGGTCGGGGCCGAGCGCGCGCAGCGCCGTCGCCGGATGGAAGGTGCCGGCGCCGACCTCGACATCGTAGGGCTGCAGGATCACGCAGCCCTGCCGCGCCCAATAGCGCTGCAATTCGAAGATCAGCGATTGAAAGCTCAAAGCCTCCGTCCTCGAATGCAGCGGGTCAGCGCGGCCGCGGGCAGTCGGGCCGGCCGCAGCCCGGCGCGCCCGCGGCGACATAGGCGCCGCAGACGCCGCAGGCGACCAAATCCTCCGCCTCGATCGCGCGCGGCCGCGACGCGGCGCGCCGCCGCGGCAGCGAGCGCGGCGGCCCGTTCAGCCAGCGCCAGCCGATCCACACCGCGGCCAGCACCACAATCAGCACGATGAGCTTGGGGAAACCCATGGCGGCGAGGCTTAGCCGGATCGCGAAGGCCGGGTCAAGAAATGCCGCCGAGCCTCAAGGGCGCGCTTGGCGAAATGCATCCGGCCCGTCTGCACAGGGTCACAACCCGAACCGCGCCCACAGGAGCCGCGCCTCGATCCAGTCGGCGGCCTCGGCGACCACCGAGAGAGGCTCGCGCGCCGTGAACGACAGGCGCCGCCACAGCGGCCGGCGGCGCTCGGCCGCGAACGGCCGCAGCCTGACCTTGTCGCCATAGCGCTCGCGCATCACCGCGCGCAATTCGCCGATGCCGTCGATCAGCCCGCGGCCGAGCGCCATATGCCCGGTGAAGACGTCGCCGTTGAACAGGGTCTCGTCGGCGGCGTCGATCTTGCCGGCGCGGCGGCGGCGCACATGCTCCTTGAAGGCGCGGTGGATGTCCGCCTGCAAGGCGGTCAGCCGATCGACATCGCGCGGGTCCTCGGGCAAAAACGGGTCGAGCAGCGATTTCTTCTCGCCGGCGGTGTGCAGCCGGCGCTCGACGCCGAGCCTCGTGATCGCCTGGGCAAAGCCGAAGCTCGCGCTGACGACGCCGATCGAGCCCAGGATCGAGGTCTCCTCGCCGAAAATCTCGTCGCCGGCGAGCGCCAGCCAATAGCCGCCCGAGGCCGCCACGTCCTCGGCGAAGGCGATGACCGGCACCCCCTTCTCGTCGGCGAGCTGGCGGATCCGGCGGCTGATCAGCGCCGACTGCGCGGCCGACCCGCCCGGCGAATTGACGACGAGGGCGACCGCGACCAGGCCCGACGCCGAGAACGCGCGCTCAATCGCCGCCGCATGGCCCGCCAGCGAGATCGCGCCGGGCCGCAGCCGCGGCATGATCACGCCCTCGAAGCGCAGCACCGCCACCACCGGCCGCCGCCGCCAAATCCGGGCGATGTCGATGCGGTCGCGGATGCTCATGCGGCGCCATATGGGGAGCCGCGCCGGCCCGGACCACCGCGGGGATCAGAGATCGAGCCCCCTCCCCTCGCGCAGCACCGCCTCGGCCGCCGCCGTCGGCCGCCCGTCGGCTTCGTGCAGGACGAGCCCCGCGGCGAGCCGCGCCGGGGCGGCGACCTGCTTGCGGGCGCGCACCAGGATGCGGCTCGCGGGCTTCCCCTGCCCCGGCCACAGCGGGAACACCACGATCTCGCCGGCGCGGCCGGAAAGCTCGGCGAGCAGCGCATCGATCCGGTCGGCGCGGTGGACAAAGGTCACCGTGCCCTTGGGGCGCGCCATCGCCAGCGAAAAGCGCACCCAGGCGGCAAGGTCGGCGTCGCCCTCGACCGTGGCGCCGGCCTTGCCAGGCATGGCGGTGGGGCTGGTCCGGCCGCGCTCGATGAAGGGCGGGTTCGCCATCACGTGGTCGAAGGCGCCGGGCGACAGCCGCGGCGGCGCATGCAGGAGGTCGCCGATCATCACCGAGACCCTGGCCTCCATCTGGTTCAGGATCGCGTTGTCGCCGGCCAGCCGCACCAGGTCGCGCTGCATCTCCAGTCCGACGACGCGGGAATGCGGCACCCGCGCCGCCAGGCACAGCATCGCCGCTCCGGCCCCGCAGCCGACATCGAGCACCAGCTGATGCGGCTCGGCCGGCGCCGCCGCGGCGAGGAAGACCGGGTCGATCGCGACGCGATAGCCGCTCGCCGGCTGCCGCAGCCGCACCCGCCCGCCGAGGAGGCGGTCCTCGGTAAAGCCCGGCCCGGCCTCCCCGGCGTCGCTCATCCGGCCGCCTCGTCCTCCGCCGCGGCGAGCAGCGCGCGGGCGCGCCGGTAATCCGCGGCCGGGACCATGACGCGGCGCGGGATCGCGCCGATGCTGCCTTCGACAACGCTCGTATGATAATCGAGCATCAGGCTGTCGATCCCGGAGCCGCGCAGCAGCGCCTGCACCCACGAGAGGCGGACCGGGTCGTTGCTGCGCACCAGCTCCTTCATGTCGGTCACGGTCATGAAGCTGTGATCGGGCTGCGGCGGCGCGGCTCTTGACCGGCCTTGCCGGCAATCTATGCTCGCTCGCCTTCGGGCGCGTCAAGCCGATCGGGCGATCCCTCGGCCGCCGCCCGGCTGCGGCAGGAGAGTGCGTTGGCGCTGGCGGCGGGGGTCGATCGGGTGCGCGCGAGCCGAAAACCGTCTCTCGACCCGCTCTGCCGGCTCCTCGAGGGCGATCTGGCGCGCGTCAACCACCTGATCGTGCAGCGCATGCAGAGCCCGGTGGCGCTGATCCCGCAGCTTGCCGGCCATATCGTCGCCGGCGGCGGCAAGCGGCTGCGGCCGATGCTGACCCTGGGCTGCGCGCGGCTGTGCGGCTACGCCGGCGATCGCCACATCCCGCTCGCCACGGCGGTCGAGTTCATCCACACCGCGACCCTGCTGCACGACGACGTCGTCGACGCCAGCGGCCTGCGCCGCGGCCGCGACACCGCCAACGCCGTTTGGGGCAACAAGCCCGCGATCCTGGTCGGCGATTTTCTGTTCAGCCGGTCGTTCGAGCTGATGGTCGCGGACGGCTCGCTGCGCATCCTCGAAATCCTGTCGCGCGCCTCCTCGGTGATCGCCGAGGGCGAGGTCATGCAGCTGATGACGGCGAACGACACGCAAACCGCCGAGGCGGCCTATCTCGAGATGATCGAGGCGAAGACCGCCGAGCTGTTCGCCGCGGCGAGCCGGATCGGCGCGGTCGTCGCCGCGCGGCCGGCCGCCGAGGAGGAGGCGCTCGACGCCTTCGGCCGCAATCTCGGCATCGCCTTTCAGCTGGTCGACGACATGCTCGACTTCGCCGCGCGCCAGGCCGAGCTCGGCAAGAGTGTGGGCGACGATTTCCGCGACGGCAAGGTCACCCTGCCGATCCTCGTCGCCTTCGCCCGCGGCGACGAGGAGGAGCGCGGCTTCTGGCGCCGCACCCTCGAGGAGATGGACCAGCGGCCGGGCGACCTCGAGCAGGCGATGGCGCTGGTCGAGCGGCGCGGCGCGCTGGCCGAGACCCTGGCGCGCGCCCGCGCCTACGCGGCGACCGCGATCGACGCGCTGTCGCAATTCCCCGACGGGATCGAGCGCCGCGCCCTGATCGACGCCGCCGGCTTCGCCAGCGAACGCCGCTTCTGACCGAAAGGCGCGTCGGCGGCAAGGCGCCGCGGCGATTGCCGATGCTTGGCCGACGGCAGCTCCGGCTCGGAGCGCGTCACTTCTCCGCGAGCGCCGAGGTGACCAGAAAGGCCGAGCGGGTGAGGCCGCGCGCCTGGGCCTTGGCATCGATCTTCCGCAGGTCACGCGTGGTCATCGTAATGTTGACGCGCACGGTCTTGTCCGGCACGTCGACGCTGACGAGAAACGCCACGCCGTCCTGAAAATCAGGGTTGCGCATGACCTTGTCCAGCGAGACGGGCAGCCGCCCCGGCTGCAAGCCCGGCCCCATGGGCGTCGATTGCCCCGGCGCCGGGCAGCGCTGTGAAATTTCTTTGACGGAATATTGACATTTGTTATGCATATGGGACGATTGGGAGAAACCGCTGGTTTCGCAGAGAGGCAGACAGGGGCCCATGATTCACGTGCAACGCAGAGGATCGCTCCGCGCCGCCGCCGTCCTGGCAGGGGCGGCGCTGACCATCGGGGCGCCAGCGGGCTCGGCGCGGGCGGCGACCGCGACGACGACGTTCCAGGTGACGGCGACGGTTGCCGCCACCTGCCTGATAACGGCCACCAACCTGAGCTTTGGAGCCTATAGCGGGGTCCTGGTGAACGCCACCTCGACGGTCACGGTGACCTGCACCAACACCACCCCCTACAATGTCGGGCTCAACGCCGGGACGGCGCCGGCCGCCACCGTGACCACGCGCAAGATGACCGGGCCGGCCGCCGCGCTGCTTGCCTACTCGCTCTCGCAGGACGCGGCGCACACGATCAACTGGGGCAATACCGTCGGCACCGACACCGAAACCGGCTCCGGCAACGGCAGCGCCCAGGCGCTGACCGTGTTCGGGCAGGTTGCGGGCGGGCAGTTCGTCACGCCCGGCGCCTACGTCGACACGATCACCGCCACCATCACCTTCTGACGCCGCCCGACACCGGATGGGTGTCCCCTGGCTGCCGGCCGCAGTCGCCGCCGCGACTCTCGCATGTCTCGGCGCAAGCCGGGCCGAGGCGCAGGGGCTGACCGTGCTCCCCGTCTCCATTCAGATGACGGCGGGGCAGATGGCGACAACCTTGACGGTGCGCAACGAGGGCGACGCCGAGACGTCGCTGCAGGTGCGCCCGTTCGTCTGGAGCCAGCCGCCGCCCCGCGGCGACGACGCGCTCGAGCCCACCGCCGAGCTGATGGCGAGCCCGCCGCTCGCCACCATCGCCGCCGGGGCGACGCAGGTGGTGCGCCTGGTGCTGCGGCGGCCGGCCGAGGGGCGGGAGGCGAGCTACCGCATCCTGCTCGACCAGATCCCGCCGCCGGCGGCGCCGGGGACGGTGCGCGTCGCGCTGCGCCTGTCGATCCCGGTCTTTGTCGAGCCGGCCGCGCGCACCGCGCCGCAGCTGCGGTGGCGGATCGAATTGTCCGGCGGACAGCTCTACCTGGCGGCGGTCAACGAGGGCGCCCGCCACGAAACCGCCCGCGACATCGGCCTCGCCACTTCCGGCGGCGCCGCGCTCAAGGTCGAAGCCAACCTTTCCCCTTACATTCTGCCCGGCGCGACGCGCCGCTGGCGGATCCTCGCCTCGGGCATGCCGCCGGCTCCCCGAACCGTCCTGCGCCTGACCGCGACTGCCGACGGCGGCGCGATCGATCAGCCGGTTGCGGTGGTTGCCGGCCCGTAGACGAGCCCTGGCGGCGGCCGCACGGCTCCTCGCCGCGGTCGCCGTGCTCGCCGCGGCGCTCGCCGGGCGGGCGCTGGCCGATCAGACCCTGCTCCTGGAGGTCGTGGTCAACGGCTACGCGACCGGCAAGATCGGCGAGTTCGTGCAGCGCGACGGCGAGCTCTTGGCCCGTCCGGCCGAGCTGCGCGAGCTCGGCTTCCGCGTCTCCAAGGCGCCGGCGTCCGGAGAAAGCGATCTCGTGCCGCTGTCGGCGCTGTCGGGGCTGACCTTCCGTTTCGACGGGCCGACCCAGACGCTTTACGTCACCGGCGGCGACGGCGGCCTGCTGCCGGAGCTCTTGGAGGTCGCTGGAGCCGCCGGCAGCAGGCTTCGGGTGGAATCGGGCACCGGCGCAGCACTCGACTACGACGTGATCGGCACGTCGGTGGCCAACCGGAACGGCGGCAGCGGTCTGCTCGACCTGCGCGCCTTCTCGCCATGGGGTGTCGCTTCCTCGGGGCTGCTGGCCTATGCCGGGGCCAACCTGAACAGCCCCACCCCGTACACGGCGATCCGCCTCGATTCGGCCTATGTCTACTCCGACGCAGACAGCCTGCGGCGCTATCGGCTGGGCGACTACATCAACGGCGGCCTCGGCTGGACCCGCCCGGTCAGGCTCGGCGGCGCGCAGCTCCAATCCGATTTCTCGATGCGCCCCGACCTGATCACCTTTCCGCTGCCGGTGGTCAGCGGCGCGGCGGCGGTGCCCTCCACCGTCGACGTGCTGGTCAACGGCAGCCGCCTGCTGTCGCGTCCGGTGCAGCCCGGAGCCTTCGAGATCCCGCAGCTGCCGGTGGTAACGGGCGCCGGCTCGATCTCGATGACGGTGACCAACGCATTGGGCCAGCAGGTCGCCACCACGCTGCCCTTCTACGCCAGCTCGAACATGCTGGCCTCGGGCCTGCAAACCTACTCGGCCGAGATCGGCGCGGTGCGGCGCAACTGGAGCTTTGTCAGCAACGATTACGGCGCGCTCGCCGGCTCGGCCACCTGGCGCCGCGGCCTGTCGCCGTGGCTGACGCTCGAAGCCCACGGCGAAGGCACGTCCGGGCTCGCCGCCGCGGGCGCCGGTGTGGTGGTCAATGTCGACAATCTGGGCGTGCTCAACGCCGCCGCCGCCGGCAGCGGCATCGGCCAGCCGGGCGCCCAGCTGACGCTCGGCGCCCAGCGGATCGGTCCCATCGTCAGCTTCGGGGTCTTCGCCAGCATCGCCGACCGCAACTTCCGCGACCTCGCGGCGGTCAACGGCGACCCGACGCCGCGCCGCCAGCTCAACGCCTTCGCCAGCCTGTCCATGGGCCGGTACGGCTCGGCCGGGATCGCCTTTGCCGGCATCGACCGCAATCTGGCCACCCAGCCGATCACCTTTTTTGCCCCAGGCGGCAGCCTGATCGGCCAGGGGACGCCGCTGCCCGGCGGGGTGGTCTCGACCGCGAACGGGATCGCGCCGTTTCTGCCGCTTCAGCGCGCCCGGCTGGTGACCGCGAACTACTCGGCCCAGATCGGCTATTTTTCGGTCTTCGCCACCGGGTTTCAAGACTTTGCCAAGGGCGGCGGCAAGGGGGCGATGCTCGGGCTGACCATCCCGCTCGGCCCGCGCAGCTCGGCCGGCGCCAGCGTCGGCTCGGGGACGGGGGGCGGCTACTCGCAGGTTCAGGCAACGCAGTCGCCGGTGCTGATCGGCGACTGGGGCTACCAGGTCTTTGCCGCCACCGGCAGGCCGGACCACGAGTTCGGCCTCCTGCAGTACAAATCGCCCTGGGGGCTCTTGACCGCCGGCGCCGATCGGGTCGGCAATCAAAGCGCCGCGCATGCCGAGGCGCAGGGTGCGGTGTCCTTCGCCGACGGCGGGCTGTTCGCCTCCAACACGATCAACGACGCCTTTGCCGTCGTCGACACCTCGGGGGTTGAAGGGATCCGGGTGTCGAGCGAAAACCGCGAGGTCGCGCGGACCGATTCGGCCGGCCGCGTGCTGGTGCCCGACCTGCGCTCCTACGATGTCAACCGCCTCTCGATCGACCCGACCGACGTGCCGGTGGACGCCACGGTTCCGTTCGTCACGCGCGAGGTGCGGCCGCAGGACCGCTCCGGCGTCGTCGTCCGCTTCCCGGTGAAGGTGAGCCACGGCGCGCTGCTGCGGCTCATGGACGAGGCCGGGCGGCCGCTGCCGGTCGGCAGCATCGCGACCCTGGCGGCGACGCGGGTTGCGGTTCCGGTCGGCTATGACGGCGAGGCCTATGTGCAGGATCTCGGCCCGCGCAACACCCTCGCCGTCGAGCGGCCGGACGGGCGGCGCTGCACCGTATCTTTCGGCTACGCGCCGGCGCCGGGCGAGATCCCGACGATCGGGCCGCTGACCTGCCGCGAGAGCCCGCCGTGAGGCGGACGGCCGTCCTCGCCGCGCTCGCTGCTGATCGCTCCTGCGACGGCGCGGGCAGCTTGCACCGTCTCGGCGACGCCGGTCGCCTTTGGCACGTATCCGCCTTTTTCCGGCGCGCCGACCAACAGCACCGGAACGGTGACGGTCCACTGCCGCGGCCCCGGCAGACGTCGTCATCGCGCTCAGCACCGGCGGCAGCGGCACCTATATCAACCGTCGGATGAGCAACGGCGGCTTCCATCTCAGCTATCAGCTCTATTCGAACGCCGCCCGCACCACGGTCTGGGGCAACGGCACCGGCGGCACCGTTACGGTGAGCGCCAGGCTCGTTAGGCAATCCACCCAAAACTTTACCGTCTACGGCCGAATTCCGGCGCTGCAAGGGGTCAAGCCCGCGGCGCCTATGTCGACACTATCGTGGTGATCGTCGTGTATTAGTCTTATTGCCCGGCTGCTGTCTGGCGCGACCGCGCCGAGACATTTGCGGCGAAAAAAATCTATGGCGGGGCGGGATCGCGACGGCTCCGATCGAGCACAGCGAGCGAGCGCGGCGATGGACGTGGAAGGTGGCCGCGTTCCTGCGTCGGCGGCGATCCGCGCACTGCGGCGCCGGCCGGGAGCTACGGTAACTCCGGGTTTCGGGTGCCGCAGGCCGCGGTCCGGTGCGTCGTCGCGCAGGCCCCGCTCGATCATGCGATGCGCGATCTCTCGTTCGCCCATCACTCCGCAACTTCACCATCCGCGGCCGCATGCCGGCATCGCAGGGGGTCAAACCCGACGCCTATGTCGACACGGCCACGGTCACGTATTAGCGCTTGGCCTCCTGGTCGAGGCGCTTGGCAGCCTCCTCGGCGAGAGACAGGTCGGCATATTTCTTCACGTCGAGGCCGGCGCGCAGGAACCCGAGCTGGCGCGCGAGGTCGACATTGGCCTGCAAGGCGTCGAGGTTGGGCAAAGCCTTGGGGTCGCGGTAGTAATCCTCTTTGGTGAAGGCCCAGCCTGCGTAAAGCTCGGGCTTCTGCCTGGTCGCCTGGACGATCATCTCGATCGCCTGCTGGTGATGCGCGGGGTCGAGCAAATAGTGAAGGACGCGCAGATAGTCCTCCATGAAGTCGACCATCGCGGCGCGATGCTCCTTCAGGAACCCGGCGCGCGCCACCCGCACGATCATCTGGGTGCGGCCGACGGCGTCGGCCTGGGTGAAGAGCGTGCGCGAGAAGGCCTGCAGCGCGGGGTCGAAGCCGAACGGCGCCACCGCGGTGATGAAGTCGACCTTGCCCTCCTTCAGCATCGCCTTCTGCTCGGGAAAGCGGACCTCGATCATCGTCAGGTCGCGCTTGTCCTGGAGCCCGTGCCTGGCCAGCATCGCGCGCACCGCGACATCGACCGCGCTGCCGCGCTGGTTGGTCGCCAGGATCTTGCCCTTCAGGTCGTCGACGGTGTGGATCGGGCTGTCCTTGCGCACGACGAAGGTGTTGGTGTGCCAGCCCGGAACCCCGTCCTGGATCGCGTCGGCGATGATCCGCAGATCCTCCATCCCGGCGTTCTCGACGCCGAGCGCGAAGGTCGAGTAGGCGAGCGCGGCGCAATCGATCTGGCCGGCGGCGAGCGCGGTCATCGCGGTCGGCGTGCCGGCGAAGTGGATCAGCTCCGGGACATAGGTCTTGCCCGCATGCGGCGCGAGCTCCGGCTTCAGGAACATCAAGGTGACGAGATCGGCCGGCGCCACCACCCAGCCGATGCGGATGTGGTAAGGCTCCTCGGCCCCGGCCGGCGCCACCCGCAGCAGCACGGCCACCGCCGCAGCCGCGATCGCAATCAATCGCATCGCCCTCTCCCGTTCGTTCGGCGCTCCCGGCGGGAAGATCGCATCAAACCGCGGGAAAAGAAATCGCGGCGGCGGTAAGCTCGCGCCCATGCTGACGCTCTATCGCAGCCGCGCCGACCGCGGCGCGCCGCCGCCGGACCTCGCCGCGGGCGCCCTGCCCCCCGACACCGCCTGGATCGATCTGCTCCGGCCCGCCCCGGAGGAGATCGCGTTTGTCGAGCGAACCGTCGGGCTCGACGTGCCGGGGGTCGAGGAGCTGAGCGAAATCGAAAGCTCGAGCCGATTGCGCAGCGAGGACGGCGTGCTCTACCTCAGCATGCCGCTGACCTACCGCGCCGTCTCCGACCTGCCGCTCGCGACCCCGGTCGGGTTCGTGCTGACCGCGGAGCGGCTGATCACGGTGCGGTTCGAGGAGCTGACCTCGTTCGCCCATTTCACCGCCCACGAGCTCGCATCCGAGACCGACCCGCTGACCGGCGCGGCGGTGTTCGCCGGGTTGATGGACGCGATCGCAGACCGCATCGCCGACGTCCTGGAAAATATCGCCGCCGAGCTCGACACATTGTCGCATCGGCTGTTCCGCAGCCCCGCCACCGAGCCCATGGCGCGGCGGCCGCCGGCGCGCGAGACCGCCGATCTGAGGATCATCCTGCGCCGGATCGGGCACAGCGGCGACCTCGCCTCGAAGATCCGCGACAGCCTGCTCGGCATCGGGCGGATCGTGCCCTATGTGGCGGGCCTCGGCGCCGAATGGCTGCCGCCCGAGGTCAAGCCGCGCCTCGACACCTTGCGCCAGGACGTGCTCTCGCTCAGCGATTACGACGCGCACATCGTCAACAAGGTGCAGCTGCTGCTCGACGCCACCCTCGGCCTGATCAACATCGAGCAGAACAACATCATCAAGGTCTTGACGATCGTCTCGGTGGTCGGCATCCCGCCGACCCTGGTCGCCAGCATGTACGGGATGAACTTCAAGGGCATGCCGGAGCTCGACTGGAGCTGGGGCTATCCCTATGGGCTCGCCGTGATCGCGCTGAGCGCGGTCCTGCCGCTGCTGTGGTTCAAGTGGCGCGGCTGGATTTGACGCCGGTCGCGAGCGACGACGGCGAGGCGCAGGCCGCAGCGCGACGGCGGCCGAAGCATGCGAATGCGGCCGGGCGCTAGCCCATGCTCGAAAACCCGCCGTCCACCGCGATCACGGCGCCGGTGATGAAGTCGGAGGCCGGGGCGGCGAGCAGGACGGCGACGCCGGCGAGATCCTCGGGCGCGCCCCAGCGGCCGGCCGGGGTGCGGGCCAGCACCCGCTCATGCAGGCCGGCGACCTGCCGGCGCGCGTCCCGCGTCAGCTCGGTGTCGATCCAGCCGGGCAGCACCGCGTTGACCTGAATGTTGTCCCCGGCCCAGGCCGCGGCGAGCGATTTGGTCATCTGCACCAGCGCCCCCTTGCTCGCCGCATAGGGCGCGGCGTAGGCGGAGCCGAACACCGCGAACATCGAGCCGATATTGATGATCTTGCCGCCGCCGGCGCGCTTCATCTCGGGATGCGCCGCCTGCGCGCAGAGGAAAGCGCCGGTCAGGTTGGTCTCCAGCACCGCGCGCCATTCCGCCGCGGCATAGCTCTCCGGCGGCTTGCGGATCGACATCCCGGCATTGTTGACGAGGATGTCGAGCCGGCCGAACCGCTCGACGGTCCAGCCGATCGCGGCCCGGCACGAAGCCTCGTCGGCCACGTCGAGCGCGACAAAGGCGCTTTTTGGCCCGAGCGCGCCGAGCGCCGCCTCGGCCTTCGTCGCGTTGCGCGCCGCCACCACGACGGCGGCGCCCGCCGCGGCGAGCCCGCGCGCCATGCCGAGCCCGATCCCGCCATTGCCCCCGGTGACGATCGCGACCCGCCCGGTGAGGTCGAACAGCGTCATCGGCGTCTCCTTTCCGTGCAAAGCCAGACCCTCAAATAAACCCGCGGACAAGATCGAGAAAGGCGTCGAGCCGGTCGTGGTGCACCCAATGGCCGGCGTTTTCGACCGAGACCACCCTGGCGTCGCGGAAGCGCCCGGCGCGGCCGTCCTCGAGCGGGTTCGATGCCCAGCTCTCGCGGCCGTAGACGAGCAGCGTCGGGCAGGCGATGCGGCCCCACAGCTCCTCGACCTCCGTCGTCGTCATCTCGTAGGGCGGCTCGGCGCGGACGTAGTTGTCGAACTTCCAGCTGTAGGCGCCGTCCTCGTTCTGGTTGACGCCATGCTGGGTCAGGTGCCGGGCCTGCTCGGGCGACAGATGCCGGTTCGCCTCCTGCATGCGCCGAAACGCGTCCTCGATCGAGGCGTAGCGGCGCGGCAGGCGTCCGGACAGGCCCCGCTGCTCGTCGATCCAGCGCTGCATGCGTTCGGCGATGGGCTGCTGCGCCTGCGCGCGAAGCCGCCGCGGCGACGCCCCCAGCCCCTCGATCGCGACCAGTCGTCTGACGAGATCCGGATAGACGCCGGCGTAGCGCAGCGCGATCACCCCGCCCAGCGAGTGGGCGAGGATCGTGACCGGCGCCAGCTCCTGCTGGTGGATCAGCTGCGCCAGGTCGTAGACATAGCCGGCGATCGTGTAGCTGCCGTCGGGCGACCATTGGCTGTCGCCATGGCCGCGAAGATCCGGCGCCAGGACATGCCAGTCCCGGCGCAGGGCGGCCGCGACCCAGTCCCAGTTGCGGCAATGGTCCCGCCCGCCATGGACCAGGAGCAGCGGCGGCGCCCCCGGATTTCCCCAATCGACGTAGTGCAGCCGCAGCCGCTGCGAAAAATAGATGCGCGAGGTCGGGCCGGAGCTGTCGAGGGTCATGCAGGCGGTCTCGTCGGGGCAAGCAAAGACCCCCGCGCGCTCCAAGGCGACAGGCGGGGGTCGGTTGCGAAGGCTCGCTTCGCGCCCGGATTTCGATCCGGGCTAAATCTTGGACTTGGCGCTCGGTTGCCGATGCCAAGCGGTCGGCAACTGCTGATTCCCGGGTGGCATCATATCGTTTGGATACCCTCCTGACCGGTTGACGACGATTTGGATTTGGGATCGCCGCCGCCCGGCGTCAAGGGCGCCCGTCAGCCGGCTTGAAACCCAGGGCGATCCGCGCTATTTCGCTGGCACTCTGGATCGGCGAGTGCTAAAGGCTCTCGACATCCCATCCGTGATCTTTTTGAGGAGGAGTCCCGTGCAGTTTCGACCGTTGCAGGATCGCGTTCTGATCCGCCGCATCGAGGAGGAGGAAAAGACCAAGGGCGGCATCATCATCCCCGACACCGCCAAGGAAAAGCCGATGGAGGGCGAGGTCATCGCCGCCGGGCCCGGCGCCAGGGGCGACAACGGCAAATTGCATCCGCTCGACGTCAAAACCGGCGACCGGGTGCTGTTCGGCAAATGGTCCGGCACCGAGATCAAGATCGACGGCGAGGATCTCGTCGTCATGAAGGAATCGGACATCATGGGCGTGGTCGACCAGACCGCCTGAGGGAGAGACCAGCATGGCAGCAAAGGAAATCCGGTTTCACACCGACGCGCGCGAGCGGATGCTGCGCGGCGTCGATGTTCTCGCCAACGCGGTCAAGGTGACCCTGGGGCCGAAGGGCCGCAACGTCGTCCTCGACAAATCGTTCGGCGCGCCGCGGATCACCAAGGACGGCGTCACCGTCGCCAAGGAGATCGAGCTTTCCGACAAGTTTGAGAACATGGGCGCGCAGATGGTCCGCGAGGTCGCCTCGAAGACCAGCGACCAGGCCGGCGACGGCACCACCACCGCGACCGTGCTCGCCCAGGCGATCGTGCGCGAGGGCGCAAGGGCGGTGGCCGCCGGCATGAACCCGATGGATCTGAAGCGCGGCATCGACCGGGCGGTCGACGTTGTCGTCAAGGACATCGAGAAGCGCTCGAAGAAGGTGTCGACCAACGACGAGATCGCCCAGGTCGGCACGGTCTCGGCCAACAACGACAGCGAGATCGGCCGGATGATCGCCGAGGCGATGCAGAAGGTCGGCAACGAGGGCGTGATCACGGTCGAGGAAGCCGAAGTCCCTGGAGACCGAGCTCGACGTGGTCGAGGGCATGCAGTTCGACCGCGGCTATGTCAGCCCCTATTTCGTGACCAACGCCGAGAAGATGGTCGCCGAGCTGGAGGACCCCTACATCCTCCTGAACGAGAAGAAGCTGTCGAGCCTGCAGGCGCTGCTGCCGCTGCTGGAAGCGGTGGTGCAGTCGAGCAAGCCCTTGCTGATCGTGGCCGAGGATGTCGAGGGCGAGGCGCTGGCGACCTTGGTCGTCAACAAATTGCGCGGCGGCCTCAAGGTGGCGGCGGTCAAGGCCCCGGGCTTTGGCGACCGGCGCAAGGCGATGCTCGAGGACATGGCGATCCTGACCGGCGGCCAGGTGATCAGCGAGGATCTCGGGATCAAGCTCGAAAACGTCACCCTCGACATGCTGGGCAAGGCCAAGCGCATCCGCATCGAGAAGGAAAACACGACGATCATCGACGGCGCCGGCGTCAAGGACGACATCCAGGGCCGCTGCACCCAGATCCGCCAGCAGATCGAGGAGACGACCTCGGACTACGACCGCGAGAAATTGCAGGAGCGGCTGGCCAAGCTCGCCGGCGGCGTCGCGGTGATCCGGGTCGGCGGCTCGACCGAGATCGAGGTCAAGGAGCGCAAGGACCGGGTCGACGACGCCACCCACGCGACCCGTGCGGCGGTTGAGGAAGGGGTCGTGCCGGGCGGCGGCGTGGCGCTGCTCTATGCCGCCAAGGCGCTCGACGGGCTGACCCCGGAAAACAGCGACCAGAAGGTCGGGATCGACATCGTGCGGCGCGCGTTGCAGTCGCCGATCCGCCAGGTCGTCGAAAACGCCGGCAGCGAAGGCTCGGTGGTGGTCGGCAAATTGCTCGACGCGAACGACCCCAACCGCGGCTTCGACGCGCAATCGGGCGAGTATGTCGACATGCTGCAGGCCGGGATCATCGACCCCGCGAAGGTCGTGCGGCTTGCCTTGCAGAACGCCGCGTCGGTCGCCGGCCTCCTGGTGACGACCGAGGCGATGGTCGCCGAGAAGCCCGAGAAGAAGGCGATGCCTTCGATGCCGCACGACCACGGCATGGGCGGCATGGACGACTTCTAGCCAAAAGCTGTCGCAAGTCGCGACCGAGGCCGATACCCTTGGCGGGTGTCGGCCTCTTTTTTGCCGATCCCCGTCGCTTCCGACGCGTCCGGTCGACGCGGCGACTTTTTTGGAGAAGGGATGCCCGAGCCAGCCATTTCCAACCGGCCGATCGAAGGCCCGAGCGCCTGGGTGCGGCAGGACGTCAGCCCCGAGGACTGCCGGGTCGACCTGTCGCCGGCGTGCCTCGACGAGATCCGCCGCGCCGCCGACGAGCTGCGCCGCTACCCGCTGCCGACGATCGTTCTGCGCCCCGACGATTTTGCGATGGCTTCCTGCCGCACGGCGATGGCCCGGGTGCGCGCCATCCTCGACCATGGCCGGCGCTTCGCGATCCTCGACCGCCTGCCGCCCGCCGAGCTCGCGCAGGGCGCCGCGACCGCGATCTATTGGCTGTTGTCCGGCATGATCGCGCGTCCGGTCGCGCAAAAGCTCGACGGCGCCCTGATCTACGATGTCCTCGACACCGGCGGGCAGGCGCTGCCGGGATCGGGGGTGCGCCCGGACCAGACCAACATCGAGCTGCGCTTTCACAATGACAACTCATACAATGATGCGCCGCCGGACTATATCGGCCTGCTCTGCCTGCGCGCCGCGGCGAGTGGCGGGCATAGCCGGGTGATCAGCTTCCACACCGTGCACAACGCCTTGCTCGCGCGCTCTCCGCGCGAATTGGCGCGGCTCTATCGGCCGTTTTGGTTCGACCGGCAGCGCGAGCATCGCGACGGTGAAAGCCCGGTCTTCGCCGCCCCGGTGTTCGACCGCGGCGACGAGGTCAGGACGCGGTTCAGCGCCCACCAGATCGGCGGCGGCTATGCGCTGAAGGGCGAGCCGATGGATCGGGACGGCGCGGCCGCGCTCGCCGCGATCCTCGATATTTTCGACGACGAGGCGCTGTCGGTCGATTTCGACCTGGAGCCGGGGCAGATGCTGTTCGTGCACAACCGCGCGCTGGGCCACAGCCGCACCGCCTTTGCCGACCACCCCGAGCCCGAGCGACGCCGCCGCCTCGTCCGCCTGTGGCTGCGCGACCGCGGCCGCCGCGCCTATCCCGGCTGAGGCGGCGGCCCACGCTTCTCGGCCGCGATGTCATCGCTCCTGATCACGGCGATCGTCCTCGTCTGCGTGTTCGGCGGCGCGCTCTTCGGGCAGTGGCTCGGGGCGCGGCTGCCCGAACGACACCGCAGCGCGGAATTGCACGACGCCGTCAAGCTCGCCACCGGCATGCTCTCGGTGCTGTCGGCGCTGGTCCTCGGGCTTCTGATCGCCAGCGTCAAGAGCTCGTTCGACACCACCGATTCGGAAATCCGGCATTTCGCCGCGACCCTGATCCTGCTCAACGAAACGCTGGCCGAATACGGGGCCGAAACGGCGCCGGCGCGCGGCCTGCTGCGGCGCTATGTCGAGCGCGCGCTGGCGGACAATTGGCCCGAGGACCGCTCGACCCCGGTGCAGATGGAGGATGCCGAATTGGGCGGATTGCTCGGCAATGTCCGCTTGGCGGTGCTGGCGCTGCCGGGGGGCGAGCCGCGCCGCGACGGGCTGCGCGCCGACGCCGCGGCGATGGCCGAAACCGCCTTGCAGACGCGATGGCTGCTGATCGAGCGCGCCGGCACCTCGATCCAGCCGCTGTTCATGGTGATCCTGATCGTCTGGATCACGCTGATCTTCGTCAGCTTCGGCTACAATGCGCCGCGCAACGCCACCGTGGCGACGTCCTTCCTGCTCTGCGCCGCGGCGCTGGCCGGCTGCATCTTTCTGATCGTCGAGATGGACGGCGCCTTCGAGGGCATGATCACCATTTCGAGCGCGCCGATGCGCAGCGCCCTCGCCCACATGACGCCATAGGCGCCCGGCCCCGAAGGAGATGACGATGGTTGCGACCCGCCCCGCCAACATCAATCTCGAGGCCGCGCTCGCCGAGGCGGAGGATCTGTACCGGGCGCGCAACCCGAAGAGCCTCGCCCAGCATCGCCAGGCCTGCGCCTCGATGCCCGGCGGCAACACCCGCGCCTCGATCCATGTCGACCCGTTCCCGCTGACCATCGCCCACGGCGAAGGGGCGCGGCTGCGCGATCTCGACGGCCACGAGTATGTCGATTTCCTCAGCGAGTTCACCGCCGGCATCTACGGCCACTCGCACCCGGCGATCCGCGCGGCGATTGTCGCGGCGCTCGATGGCGGGCTCAATTTCGGCGCGCACAACCCGGCCGAGGCGCAGTTCGCCGCAGCGGTCTGCGCCCGCTTCCCGTCGATCGAGCTGGTCCGCTTCACCAATTCCGGCACCGAGGCCAATCTGATGGCGGTGAGCGCGGCGCGCGCGATCACCGGCCGGCCCAAGATCCTGGTCTTCGGCGGCGGCTATCACGGCGGCGTCTTCTATTTCCGCGGCCGCGGCAACCCGGTCAACGCGCCGTTCGAGTTTCTCATTGGCCGCTACAACGACCTCGACGCGGTGCGTGAGCTGGCGGCGCCCCATCATGACGCGCTGGCGGCGATCCTCATTGAGCCGATGCAGGGCTCGACCGGCTGCATCCCGGCCGAGCGCGGCTTTCTCGCCGGGCTGCGCCAACTGGCGAGCGAGACCGGCGCATTGCTGATCTTTGACGAGGTGATGACCTCGCGCCTCGCGCCGGGCGGCCTGCAGGAGGCGCACGGCATCCTTCCCGACCTGACGACATTGGGCAAATATCTCGGCGGCGGGATGAGCTTTGGCGCCTTCGGCGGCCGCGCCGATATCATGGCGCGGTTCGACCCGCGCCGGCCCGACGCCTTTCAGCACGCCGGCACCTTCAACAACAACGTCTTGACGATGAACGCGGGTCTGGTCGGGCTGACCGAGATCTACACCCCCGAGCGCGCCCGCGCCCTCAACGCGTTCGGCGACCGCCTGCGCGACCGGCTCAATGCGGTGGCGCGCCGGCACGGGCTGGCGATGCAGTTCACCGGGCTGGGCTCGATGATGTCGGTGCACATGACCGACGCGCCGATCCGCTCGGAGGAGGACGTGGCGCGCGGCGACGGCGCGCTGCGCGACCTGTTCTGGTTCGACCTTACGGCGCGCGGCCTCTGGCTCGCCAAGCGCGGCATGTTCGCATTGTCGATCGCTCTCGACGAGACGGACGCCGACCAGCTCGCCGAGGCCGTCGAGGATTTCGCCCAGACCCGCGCCCCGCTGTTCAATCGCGCGGCCCTGCGTTCAGATGCAATCGCATGAGTTGCCGCGAGCAGCGGCCGGCGCTCGCCATCCGCCCGCGTCTCAGCGCTTGAACGGGTCCAGCATCACCGGCGCCGTGGCGAACACCGTCTTGTGCTCGCCTCCGGGCGTATTACCAGCCGCCGCCCTGACTACCCTTCCAGGTGACCCCGCCAAGGGTCGAGACGAGCCACGCACGCGCCCTGATCGATCAGCCCCGGATTTGGCACGGCTCCACCTTTTTGACAAATCGCCGCCGGCTCACGGGCGCGCCGAAGCGTCGAGCACCTCGATCGTCACCGCGGTCACGTTATCGTCGGCCTGACGCGCGAGGGCGGCGGCGAGACAACGCTCGGCGGCATCCGCGTCGGCCGCCAGCAGCGAGGCGAGCTCGTGGTCGGGCAATGTCTTGAACAGACCGTCGCTGCACAACAAAAAGCGGTCGCCGCTCAGCAGCCGCCCGGTGGCCTTGTCGAGCGTCAGCGCCTCGCCGCCGGCGCCGACGGCGCGGGTGATGACGTTGGCGCAAGGATGGGTCTCCGCCTCCGCCGCGGTGATCTCGCCGGCGTCGACCAGCTCCTGGACGAGGCTGTGGTCATGCGTGATCTGCGCGAGCTCTCCCGCCCGCAGCCGGTAGCCGCGCGAGTCCCCGGCCCACAGGCAGGCGTAGTAGTCGCCGTGGGCGAGCAGCACGACGACGGTCGAGGCGAGCACGGCGTCGCCGCCGCGCCGGGCCGCCTCCGCGCGCAGCAGCCCATCGGCATGGTCGACCCGCAGACGCACTTCGGCCAGCATCGCCGCGGCGCCGAGCCCCCGCGGCAGGGCGCCCAGCGAATCGGCCACGATGCGGGCGGCGACATCGCCCGCCTGATGCCCGCCGGCCCCGTCGGCGACCGCCCAGAGCCCGAGATCCGGGCGGTTGACGTAATTGTCCTCATTGCGGCGACGCACCGCGCCGGCGTGGGTCGCGGCCGAGGACCGGAAACGGCCGCCGGCCACGATCTCGCGAACGACCGGAGCGAGGGTCATCGGCCGTCCTCCCAGCGCCCATCGAGCATCGGAGCGAATTCGGCTTCGCCCGGCAACGCCGGGCTGGCGAAGGCGCCGGCCGGCACGCGCGCCGCCCCCGCGGTCCACCACAAGGCGCCCGACGGCGGGCAGAGCGCCGGGTCGACTCCCGCAGCCGCGGGTGCTGCGAGCGCAGCCGCGCTCGCCAGCGCGGCGAGCCGATCGGGCGGGCAGCCGCGCTCGACCGCATCGAGGCCGGCTTCCTCGATGGCGGCGAGAAAGCCGCCGCCTTCGCGGATCATTTGGGGCGCCCCGGCATCGGCCGCGACCGCCGCCAGGGTGAGCGGGAAGTAGCGGCCGACGCGATCGACGCTCGGCATCCACAAGCCCAGCGCGGCGCCGCGGCCGCAGACGCCGGGCGACAGCGCAAACCGCCAAATTGCTCCTTCGAGCCAGGCCGGCAGCCAATCCTCGCCGAGAACCGATCGGCTGGCGGCGAGCATTCGCTGCATCCAGGCGTCCCAGGCATCGGCAAAGGCGCGCGGCAGCCCGGTTCGGACAAAGTCGCCACGCGCCGGGATCTTGCCGAGAAAGCCGATCGCCGCATCGGCGAAGATCGTATCACGCGGCGAGCCGGTCACAAATTCGGGCACCGGAAGTCTCGCAGGATGCCGGGCGCGAACGGGTTCAGCACCGACCCGGCGCGAATCTCGAAGCTCGCCTGGCGGTCGCCCAGGCGGAAGCTCAGCGTGTAGCGCTCGGCCGAGCCCGCCCGTTGCAGGCTGCCCTGGTCGAACAGGCGGAACAGCGCCCACGGCCCCGAGGCCTGGAGGACGCCGGTCCCACCCGCGGGCGGCGGGTCGAAGACCAGGCGCGCATTGCTCATGCCGCCGGTTCCCGGCCAGGTGATCTGGGTGGTGCGCGGCGGCCCGTGGGCATAGCTGATGACCGTGCCGCCGAGATCGAGGGTGACCTGCTTTGCCCCCTCGTCGAGCGACAGCGGGGTCAGATCGAAGCGCACGCTCGGGGTCGCGCCGCCGACGCCGAAGAACAGGTCGCGGATCACCGCGGCGCGCTGAAACTGCGCGAGATCGGCCGGCGACACCGGCGGCGGCACGCCGTCGACCGACTGCCCGTGCCAGACCGGGCCGCTCATGTCGACATAAGGGCGCAGCTGGGTGTTGAAGAACCCGTCGAGCTGCCCGCCCGGGGCCAGGAGCTTGGCGAAATCGTCGAGCGGGATGTCGTTGGCCGAGCCCGGCGAGAACGGATAGCGTCCGGCCACCGCCTGGCGGCACAGGGTGGCCGGGCCGCCGCTGGCGTTGAACATCGTCTTGGCCTGCTCGACCGCGCCGCCGCTGCGGATCGCGTTGCCGCCGGCGGCCATCGCCGACAGCCAGCGGGCGACCGGCTGCGGATCGCGCGACGCTTCGGCGCGCAAGGTCAGGGTCGGGTCGTCGCCGCTCGGCGCCACAGCCGCGGCCCCGGGATTGGCGGCGGCGATCTTGGCGATCTGCCGCTGCAAGCCGTCGATCGCCTTCAGCGCCTGGTCGATCGGGGCGCCGGGGCCGCTGCCGACAAACTCGCGCAGCGCGCGATAGCGGTCGTCGACCGCCTTGCCCGGCGGCTCGGCGGCGGTCTTGGCGCCCTGCCCTTCCAGCAAGGTCTTGAAGCGAGCGGTCGCGGCGGGAGCGGCCTTCGCCGCCGCGGCTTCGGCGGCCGATCCGGCGGCCGCGGCCCCCGGCGGCGCCGGCGGCGGCTGCGACAAGGTCAGCTCGCGGGCGATCGAGGCCAGCAGGTCGCGCATCGGCGATTGCGGCGAAGCCAGCACGTAGAGATCCTGCGCCGCCTGCTCGGCGTTGCGCAGCGGCACGATATTGAGATCGGCCAGCATTGCATCCCAATGCTTCTCGTAATCGGCCTCGTAGAGCGCGATCACGTCGTGCTCGAGATGCAACGCCTCGGGGCTGTTCGGCGACAGCTCGGAACGCTTGCCGAGCACCCAGCTTTCGCTCGCGACCTGCCTGGTGGCCCCGACAAGCGCGGGCAGCAGCGCCTTATAGAACCCGTCGACCGTGTAGAAGCCCGGAACCCCGTCGGTCAGCGGCTTGCCCGATGAGCGCAGGAAGACGCGGACCCCGGCCGGACCGAGCGCGTCGGCCGGCCGCCACGGCACGATCCCCTGCGCCTCGGTCGAGGGGCTGATCCGCGAGTAGACGCGGTTGGCGAGCGGCACCCGGCTGAAGGTGGCGCGCGCCGTCGCGATCAAGGCGCCGTCGAGCTCGACCTTGGGCAGCGGGTCGGCGAGCAGCGCGTAAAGATGGCCGGCGAGGCCGTTGCGCACCGGCGCATTGGCCGGACCCGGATAGGTGTTCTCCCAGTCGGCCTCCATCCAGGCGCGGACCAGCCCGCGATCGAGCGGGCCGAGATTGCCCAGCATCAGATAGACGCGGGTGGCCTCGTAGAGGATGTCCGGCTGATTGAGGTAGCCGTGCATCTGCGATTCGAGCCGCCAAATGAGCCGCGGCAGCAGCGCCCGCTCCAATGCGTGGCGATAGATGCCGAGCGCGCCGGCGGAAAGCTTGGCGTCCTGCGACAACCCCAGCTGCATCCAGGAGGGCGGGTCGGATTTGCGGTTGTCATAGCCGTGCGGCAAGGCGCGGGCCAGGTCGAGCATCGGCAGGATGCGCGGCAGGTCGGCGTCCGACACCGGGTCGAGCGGCACGACGGCGGCGGCCTTCTCGTAGGCGGCGAGCGCCGCCTGCATGTCGTCGATCTGCTCCCGGTTGACGCTCCTTGCGTGCCACAAAAGCCCGCCGCCGACGACCACCGCGAGCGCGACCAAAGCGAAGGCGCCGGCGCGCAGCAGGAGGCGGCGGCGGGCGGCGCCGGGCTTCTCCGAGACCAGCATCGCTTCGCCGAAGATCACCTCCTTGACGAGGCGGGCGAGGAAATAGCTGCGGCCCTGCTCGGGGCGCAGGCTCTGGGCGCGGCGCTGGTCGATGCCGAAGGAACGCACGAGCAATCCGGTCAGCCGGTCGATCGGCGTGCCTTCCTGGACGCCCGAGGTCAGATAGAAGCCGCGCAGCATCGGCGCGGGGTCGAGCCGCGAGCCGCCGAAGGCTTCCTGGAGGAACTCGGCGAGGGGCTGATCGAGGCTCGCGACCTGGGACGGGAAGCCCGCGATCAGCGCGCGCCGGTCCGGGCTGCGCTCGGCCTGCAGCCGGTCGAAGAGGCGGCTGTTCAGATGCTCGACCAGCATTTGGTGCTCGGCGGCGAAGCCCGCGACCGGCCCGGCTTCGGTCGTGGCCAGCGGGAAGGTCGCGCCCCAGACCTGGGCGCGCCTGTCGCGGTCGAGATCGTCGAAGAACTCGGTGAAGCCGGCGATCAGGTCGGCCTTGGTGAAGACGGCGTAGACCGGCAGCCGCACGCCGAGCCTTTCGTCGAGCTCCTTGATGCGGCGGCGGATCGCGTGGGCGTGCGCCAGACGCTCCTCGCGCGGGGCGCCGGCGATGTCGGCGATGGCGATCGCGACGATGACGCCGTTCAGCGGCTGGCGCTCGCGCGTGCGCCTCAGAAGATCGAGAAAGGCATCCCAGCCGGCGCGGTCCACCGCGGCGTCGGAATCCTGCGTCGTGTAGCGGCCGGCGGTGTCGATCAGCACCGCGTCCTCGGTGAACCACCAGTCGCACAGGCGGGTGCCGCCGACGCCGGAGACCGCCCCCTGCCCCATCTCGGCGGCGAGCGGAAAGCGCAACCCGGCATTGAGCAGCGCCGTGGTCTTGCCGGCGCCCGGCGGGCCGATGATCGCGTACCAGGGCTGCTCGTAGAGATAGCCTTTGGTTCCGCGCGCCTTCCTCAGGAGCGTGAGCGCGGTCGCGAGCTTCTCGCGCAGCGCCGCCGCCTCCTCGGCCGCCGCGGCCGCGCCGAGATCGGGCGGGGCTGCCGCCACTCCCGCAGCAAGCGCGGCGTCGCGGCGGCGGCGGCGGGCGTCGAGCAGCAGGTTGACGCCGGCCCAGATCGCGATGATCAGGACGATCAGCGCAAGCCGGATGCCCCAGCCCTCCAGCGCCGACCACAGCGGCCCGAACAACCACAGCAGCAGCGCCAGGAGCGCAGCGCCGACAAAGCTCAAAAACCACCGCGAGCCGAAGAAGGCGAGCACCGCTTTCGCCGTCATCGGATCAGCTCGCGCGGCGCAGCACGATTTCGATCCGCCGGTTCTCCTCGCGGCCTTCCGGCGTGGCGTTCGAGGCGATCGGGTCGGATTCGCCGCGGCCTTCGGCGGTCAGGCGCGACGGCTCGCCGACCGAAGCGGCGAGGATCGCCCTGGCGGCGTCGGCGCGCGCCGCGGAGAGCTGAAAATTGGACGGAAACTGCACGGTGTGGATCGGCTGGTTGTCGGTATAGCCGATCACCCGCACCGCGCCCCGCTCCTCCTTGAGCGCGTCGCCGATGCGGTCGAGAAGTGCAGTGAACGCGGGCTCGACCGTGGCGCTGCCCGACGCGAACATGCCGCGGTTGCGCACCCGCACGACCGCGGTCGACGGCGTGCACTGCACCGTGACGAGCCCGCGGTCGACCTCGGGCTTGAGCACGGCGCACAAGCGGTCGTCCGGCTCCGGCAAGACCGGTGGCGGCGGCGGCTCGACCGGTGCGGCGCGGGCGATTTTCGGCATGTGCGTCGGCGGCGCCCGCAGCATCGCCGCGAAGAGATCGTCGGACGCCGCGTTGAGGCTGGTCGAGAACCAGATGAACAGGCCGGCCAGCGCGGCGAGCGCGGCGCTGGCGGCGACCCAGAGCGGCACCACGGCGCGCGACGGCCGGTACGGGGCCGCGACCCCCTTCCAGTGCGGCGACAGCTCGGGCTCGGCCGGCTGGCGCTGGCGGACGATCAGCGCGTAGGTTTCCTCGCGCAGCCGGTCGAGCTCCGCGGGGCCGCGCGGCGACAGCCGATAGCGCCCCTGGAAACCGAGCGACAGGCACAGGTACATCAGCTCGATGACCGGCAGAAACCGGCCGGGGTTCTGCCGCATCTGCGCCAAGAGGTCGAAGAACCGGTCGCCGGCGCGCACCTCCTGGTGAAAGGTCGAGACCAGCGAGCGGGCGTCCCACACCCCGGTGCTGCCCCAGGGCGTGTTCAGCACCACGTCGTCGAGGCTGGCGCAGAGCGCGTAATGCGCCGGGCGCAGCTGCTCCAATGGCGCGCCGCCATCGCGCGCCTGCTGCTCAAAATCGCGCATGGCGCGCACCGCGCGCTCGCGCAGGTCCCCCGGGTCGGGCTGGTTCAGGGTGTTGCGCAGCCGCGCGAGCAGCTGCAGGAGCGGCGCCGCGGCGGCGACCAGCGGGTTGACCGCCATCGCCACCTTGTCGACCCCGTCGACCCCGTCGGCCGCCGGGGCGGCGGCGCGGGGGGCGGCGGCGGCGGGGATTGCGCCGGCGGCGACGCGGCCCGGCGGCCCGGGCTCGGCCGGATCACCGTGCGGTCGGAATCGTCAGGCTCGGAGAACGGGTTGTCGCTCATTCGAGGCGCCGGGCTAGCCGCGGATCGCCCACAACTCGAGGCGGAGGTTCGGGAAATCCCCGGATACGTGGATCGCGAAGCCGCCCGAGGCCTGCATCTGCTGCCAATGCGGGCTGTTGCGGTCGAGCTCGAAATAGGAGGCCCCGGCGTAGAACGGAAGCTGCCGGGGGGCCACCGGCAACGGGCGCACCGAGATGCCGGGCATCGCGACGTTGACCAGCTCGCGGATGTGCTCGACGGCCCCGATCTTGACCTGGCTCGGGAACAGCCGCAGCAGCCGGTCGGTCGGCAGATCGGCCTGAACCACCAGCACAAAGCTCGCCCCGCGCAGGATCGTGCGATCGGTGATCGGGCCGACATGGACGCCGTAGCGGCGCTCCTGCAGCGGGATCGCGATCGCCGTCTGCTCGATCACCGCCGACAGCGAGCGGCGCAGATCGGCGACCACCGGCGCAAAGCTGCGCTGCAGGTCCTCGTGACGATAGGCGGGGTAGGCGTTCGGGCGCCGCGTCGTCTCGGTGAAGGTGGCGAGCTCGCCGGCCATCTGGACAAAGGCGGTGTAGAGATCCTCGGGGTGGACATTGCCGGCGTCGGCCCAATGGGCCAGCAGCTTCTGCCAGCGGTTGACCGACTGCAGCAGCAGAAAATCGGCGAAATCGGCGACCCCGCGCGAGCCCGGCGCGGTGACCCGGGCCGCGAGCGCCTCGCCGCGCTGGTTCAACAGGCCGGAAAACTCGGTGATCAGCCCCGCGAGCGGCGCTGCGGCGGAGCACACCAGGGCGGGCGCGATCCAGCGCTCGTCGACGGTGACGCGGCGGTCGGCCGCGACCTCGGTGACCCGGGCGAGGCCGATGCACAGATAGCCGGCGCGCTCGTCGGTCTCCAGCAGGTAGCGCACCCGCAGCCGCGCGACCTGCAAGGGCGCGGGCTGCGGCGCGGCGGAATGGGTGTCGTAGGCCTCGAACTCGCGCAGCAGATAGCGGCCCTCGGCGCCGTCGCCGGACCCGATCTCGACCGCGCCCGGCTGGCGCACCGGCGTCCCCAGATAGACGACCGCGTTGCGCGTGCTGTCGGGCAGGTCGAGCGGCGGGGGATGATCGGTCTCGCCCGGGATCGCAAACGGCGTGCCGTCCTCGAAGACGCCGATCGCCGAGCTCAGTGCAAAGCGGCCGGTCGACAACAGGTCGCGGTCGATCGCCATCTCGACCACGCCCCAGGGATGGGGGCGCAGCGCGGCGGTGCGGGCGCGCATCACCGCTTCGAGCCAGCGGTCCTGCTGCTGGAAATGCTGGGCGCGGAGGAACATGCCCTCCTGCCAGACGACCCGGTTCGTCCACGTCATGGCGGTCGGCTTTTCCCTGGCCGCGGCTTGGCGCAGTGTAGCATCGGCCTGCGGATCAGGCGAGCACGGCGGCGAGGCCGTTGATCCGCAGCGCGAGCCGCGTCGGACCGCTCGCCGCCACCGGCGCGACGGCGCGCCAGCGCGAGTGGTCGATGTCGCGGAACAGCACCGCAATGCCGATGAACTGCACGCCCTTTTTGAGCTCGCGGGTGACGGTTCGGGTCTCGCCGGGGGAGAGCAGGAGCTCCTCGGAGCCCAGGCTTTCCTCGCCCAGGGTCTGCTGCTCGCGCTCGGTCAGCGCGAAGACGTCGGCGCGCTCGAATTTCGCCGTGCCGCCGAGCTCGAAGAGGCGGACCGCGACCGGCACCGGATGCCCTTCGGGATTGGGGTTCTGGTCGGCGCCGCCGATCATCGTCAGGGTCAGCACCGCGGGCGGCGGCGGCGGCGAGGAGCAGCGGGCGGCGAGGAGCGCGCATCCGGCGAGGAGCAGGCGACGGCTGATCACGGCTCGACCCTCGCCGAGGCCTCGTCCAACGCCCTCTCATAAGCGCGGGCGAAGGCTTTGCCGAAGACGCTGTCGAAATCGTCCTCGAGCGCGCGGGCGATGCGCGCGTGCGCGCTTTCGAACGCGTCCCAGGCGCGCGCCTTGCGCTGCAAGGGCACGAAGTCGAGCCCGCCGTGCTCGGCCGATTGCCGCAGCCTGGCCGGCTCCAGCTCGGCCAGCAAGGCGCGCACCGCCGATTGCATCGCCGCGATCGTCGCCAGCTCGTGCAGGCGGATGTCGCGCAAGGCCTCGCTCACCGCTTCCACCGCGCTCATCTCGGTGCGCCGGCCGGCGCCGAGCAGCGCCGCCAGCGCGTCGCCGTCGTCGGCGGAGAATTTGAGCGGGTTGTTGCGCTGCGCCCGCAGCATCGTCTGCTCGATGCGGAACTCGCCCTTGATTGCGGCGCGGCCGACCAGCGCCTGGCGCAGGCCGGAGACGAAGGCGCGGAACACCGCTCCCAGCTCCTCCATCGCGGCGGCAGGGTCGGCCGGGCGCAGGCCCTCCACCCCGGCGCCGCGGAGAAAGGCGGCGAGCAGATCGTCGCCGCCCGCCGGCGGCGCGGCCGGGGCGATCGCCTGGGACGGCGGCGCGGCCGGCGCAATCGTCGCGGGCAGTGGCGGGCCGGCGCCATTGCCGCGGGCGGCGGCGCGGGCTCGGCGGCGCGGGGCGGCGGCGCAGGCTCGGCGGCGCGGGGCGGCGCGGGCTCGCGCGTCGCGGCCGGGGCGGCGAAATCGCGGTCCCAGTCCTCCGGGATCACCGGGTGGGCGAGACCGGGCCGAAACGCATCGTCGAGATGCGGCGTGTGGTCGGCCTGCGCCGGACCGGCGAACGGGGTATCGGCGGGATCGGGGGCCAGCGGGTCGTAATCGGCCGGCAGGTTGATCGAGGGCGGGGCGAGCCCGGCCGAAAACGCGTCATGCTCCGCCTCGGGCCGCAGCAACGGATCCCGATCGAACGGCGTCGACGGCTCCGCGCGCGCCGGCCGGAACGGGGCGAGCGTGAAAGGATCGTCCGCGGCGCCGACCGCGCCGCGCGCCGCCCCCTCCTCGGCGACACGGATTTCGATCTCGTAGGCGCCAAAGCGCAGGCGGTCGCCGTCGCGCAGGTCGCGCGCCTGCCCGCGCCCGATCGGCTCGGCCTCGCGGTTCAGAAAGGTGCCGTTGGTCGACAGGTCGGCGATCTGCCAGCCGCCCGCGCGGTAAGCCAGCACGCAATGCTGCTTCGACAAGAAGCGCTCCGGGTCGGGCAGCGCCCAATCGTTCTCCGCTCCCCGCCCGATCGAGAACTCGCCACCCGGCACCGTTCGGGCCTGTGGCGGCGCGGTGTCGGGGCAACGCAGCATGGTAAGGGTCAGTGTCATCCTGCCTTCGGGATCGATCGACGACATCGCCAAGCGATTGAGAGTGTAATACGGGGCCGCCCTAATGTAGAATCTCTAATTTGTCGACCAAGGCTGCCACCGCGGCAGGAGGCTGTTCGGCCGGGCCGGGCGCGCCCCGACGCCGAACGTCGATCGGCCGATCGAGGTTGCGCGGTCAGGGGAAGCGGCCATACTCGATCGCTCCTGTTGGAGGATGGGCGGGAACATGCCGGACGACATTATTCGGGGCAACCTGGCCCCGCTGCAGACCGACAAAAAGCCGAAGGCGTTTCGCATCACCACCGCGCTCGGCGTCGGCATCGGCGCCGACGAGAAGGACCCGCTGCTTTTGGCGCAGATCAACGGCAGCGAAGCGGTTTCCGCGCCCTATGCGTTCGAGCTCACGGTCGTGCAGCGCAAGAAGACGGACGACGACGCCGACAGGCCCGCGATCGACCCGCGTGATCTGCTCAACACCGATGTGACGTTCGGCATCTCTTCCACAGAAAACGACGGCCAATTTTTCGAATGGATCGAGCGGCACGGCACGATCGACCACTTCGAAGAGCTGGCCGACAGCCCAGGCGACGCCAGGGGCATCGGCTTCCGCTGCTATGTGATGCGCGTGGTGCCCAGGTTTCGCCTGCTCGAGCGCGAGCGCACGTTCCGAGTCTTCGAGAACATGGACGTGCTCTCGGTGATCCGCGCGGTGTTCCAGGCGCAGGGCGAGATCCCGGCCGACTACCTGATCCTGCAAATGGAGGACAGCAAGTTCCCGCCGATGCCCTATTGCGTGCAATTCGGCGAGGACAGCTTGACCTTCGTGTCGCGGCTGATGGCGCAATTCGGTCTCTGGTACTTTTTCTTTCACGGCCACGAGCGCGACACGGAGCAGATGATCCTCGGCCGCGGCCGCGCCCGCCCGCGCGGCGAGACGGCGACGCTGTTCCGCTCCGACGCGCCCGAGCAAAGGCAGGTGTCAGGCTACCGGCGCATCTTCTCGCCCGCGCCCAAGCGGGTGAATGTCGGGGAATTCAATCCGCTCGACCCGACCGATCCCTTCCAAGGCAGCGAGAAGATCGCCGATCGCTACGACATCGCGGTCAAGAACAACGTCCACACGCCGGGCCGCTTCCAGCATCGCATTTTTCCCGGCAGCTTCCTCAGCAACGAGGGGATCCGCACAGAAGCCAAGCTGCGGATGGAATCGGGCGAGGCGGCGGTGTTCACCGCCACCGGGCAGAGCAAGAACCGGCGATTGCGGGCGGGAGGAGGGGTGGTCGTAAAGACGGATACAAGCAAGGACGTCGACCTCCAAAAATTGGTGGTCACCACGCTGTCGATCCACGGGGTCGATCTCAATGTCGGCCTCGGCGTCGCCAACTTCGTGGAATTCCTGAAGGTGCTGTTCAAGGGGCTGAACCCGTTCGGCAGCGACAAGATCACCACCATATCGGCCACGATCGCGCAGAACGAGACGGGCGAGTATTTGTTGAAGGGAGCTTCGACATTGGCCGGCGCGGCAACCACCGTGGGGTCGGTCGTTCCGGTCGTGAATTTCCTCTACAAGCTGCCCGATGTCGTCACCTCGGTGGTTTCGGGCGCGTCGTCGGGGGCCGACACCGCCAACAAGGTCCTCGGCGGCGCGCATGGCGGGGTCGATTTCGGCAACAACTTTGTCGGCGTCAGCGAGGACATCATCACCGACGACACGGTGCTGCTGCCGCTGCCGCTGGCGCTGAAGCCGGTCGCCCGCGGCCCGCACTCGGCGGTGGTGATCGGCCGCGACGGCGCGAAATCGAACGGCGGCAGCGAGGTGTTCGCCGATGGGCTCGGCCGGGTGCGCGTCCGCTTTCCGTGGGAGCCGCCCGACGAGAGCGGCGATCCGTTGGCCAAGCCGCCGTTTCAATCGGGCGCCAACAGCGCCTGGCTGCGGGTCTCCGAAGGCTGGGCCGGGCGCGGCTGGGGCACCCAGTTCCTGCCGCGGATCGGCCAGGAGGTGCTGGTCGACTTCCTCGACGGCGATCCCGAGCGGCCGATCATCGTCGGCCGTCTCTATAATGCCGACACCGGCACGGCCAACATCCCGTTCCCCGAAGGTCAGGTCGATGCCGAGGCGGTCACGCAAGACGACCTGGCGAACCCGACCGCCTTTACCGACTACCGGTTTATCGGGCTCAAGACCAGCAGCACCCCAAAGCCATCGTCGAGCGCCAAGGAGCGCTATCACCTGCAGCGCTTCGACGACACCTACAATTGCGAGCAGTACCTGATCCGGTCGCAGGGCCGCCTCGACGTCACCGCCTTCGCCCATTCCTTCGGGACGACTTACGGCAACCGCCACGTCAAGATCGTCCAGGGCAAGGACAAGGACGGCAATACCTTCGGCGGCGGCTATTTCACCACGGTCGGCGGCGAATTGGATCTGCATGTCGGCGGCAACCGCTACGAGGCGAGCGACAAGGACCATCAGCTGACGGTCAAGGGCGACACCTCGCTGCATCTCGAGGGACAGCTGGCCGCGGTCGTCGGCAAGAAGGCGAGCATCGCCGCCGATACGATCATTCTGGAGGCGACCAACAAGATCACCCTCAAGGTCGGCAACAGCTTTGTCCTCGTCACCCCGTGCGGGGTCTATGCGAGCGGCCCGCTGCTCTACAAGAATTCGGGCGGCTCGCCCGACCCCTCGCTGCCGGTGACGATGGTCGACGTGGCCGACGCCGCCGCGGCCGAGCCCGGCGACCAGGCGAACACGCGGACCACCGACTGCAACCCGCATCCGCGGGGCGGCGGGACGCGGGGGTCGCACAGCTTTACGATCCAGCCTGCTCCGGCTTGCAGCCTTGGTCCCGACGGCAAGATGAACGTCGACCCGCTCGACGAGCAGCAAAAGAAGATTGACGACATGCAGAAGCAAATCGATGACCTTCAAGACCAGCTCACGGCGTTGCAAAACCCCGATGTGGATCCGGCGGCGATCAAGGCGCAGCGGGATTTGATCAGAAGGCGGGACGCTTTGATCCGGGCAAGAGATCGACTAAAGAACAAATAGCGGAGTCGCTGCCATGAGTGAGCGCGCCGCGCCGGCGGCTCGGGCCTGGCTCCGGGTCGACACGCCGCACGCCGGATACGCCGATCGCGTGGTCGCCGACGTGACGCGCCTCGCCGGCACGGCTTCGGGCCGCGCCCTGCTCGAACGGGTGCGGGACAGCGGCCACGGCGTTCTGATCGAGATGCCGGCGCCGGTCGCCGCCCCGAACGCCGAGGTGCGGCCGCAGAGCCTGCGCGCAGCGACCGCCGCCGGCGTGCCGACCGGAGAGACCGATGCTGACGGCCGGCCGGTGCTCGGCATTGGCGGGGGCTCGGACTGCATCATCGCTTTCGATCCGCTCGATTGGCCGAGCCCGCTCGACCCGGCCTCGCCGCCTTCCGACGTGATGTTGTTCGGCCTGCTTGCCGAGGCGCTCGGGCAGCTGCGCGGCATGGCCGAGCCTTTGCGGTATGGCGCCGGCGAAACGGGGGCGGACGCGCTCGCCGGCATCGAGCAATATCGGCGCGAGCGCCGGGATGGCTGAATCGACGGGGGCGCCGCCGGCGGCGTTGCAGCTGACCTGCCGGCCGGGCAAGGCCGGCAACATCCTGACCTTCCCCTATACCTTGATCAACAACGGCCCGGCCGACATCTACGCGATGCACGCCCTGCCCGGCGTCGATCCGGCGAGCGGCGAGCCGGTGGCGGACGACCAGGCCGCCGTGGTGATCCTGGGCGCCGACGGCGATGCGATCGTCGGCAAGTTCGCAGCACCCCTGCCGACCGCGCGACGGATCGCCGTCCCGGTGTTGTCCCTGGCCCGCCATCTGCCGCCGGGGGCGAGCCTGGAGGCGAGGCTCGAGCTTCCGCTCCCGCTCGCCGAGACCAGCCCTTATTTCGCCGACCTGGCCCTGCGCCGGTACGAGCTCACCGACCTCAAGGCGATCACGTTCAGGGTCGGCTACTGGCTGGCCGGGGCCGATGGGCTGGTCGCCGCGCCGGCCGATTACGCCCCCGACCTGTTCGTCGTCGCCACCCGCAACACTCTGCGCAGCGCGCGGAGCGTATCGCAGCGCTTCCCGACCACCGGCTTGCAGCTGTTCAAGCGCACCGACGATTTTCCGCGGCCGACCGCCCCGGCCTAAGGGATTTGGGTGCTGGTCTGGCCCGGATTGGCGACGGTGATCACCCCCAGCCAGTTGCACATGCAGACCGAGACATTGTCGAGCGCGGGCTGATTGGCGATCAGCACGGTGACCGCGCCCGGCGTCCAGGGAGAGGCGGTCGCCGGAATGCAGGGCTGCGGCGTCAGCACCCCGAGCGCGGCCGAGGTGGCCGCGGCGACCTGCGGGTTGGCGAGGCTCATGCACATCCCGAACGGCATGATGTTGGTCATCGGGATGTAGTCCATGATGTTGGCCGCGTTCTGGTTCTCGGTCACCACGCGGTTGACCGGCAGCACCACCAGGCTCGACGGCGCGGCCCCGAACGAGCACATCAGCTGGGCGCCGTTGACGACTTGCATCGGCATCGCCATTCCCTCCCAAGGCTGCGGCGGTCGGCGTGCAGCATAGCGCGGCGACGGCCTAGCGCATATTCCCGGTATGGCCGAGCGAATAGCGGCCGGGCTGCGGCCAGACCGTCAGGCCGTGCGGCTCCTGGCCGACCGGGATGCTCCTGACCGCGCCGCTTTGCGTGTCGATGACGTAGACGACGTTGTCGAAGCGCCCGGACAGCCACAGCCGCCTGCCGTCGGCGCTGACATTGCCCATGTCGGGGCTGCCGCCGCCCGGGATCGGCCAGGTCTTCTCGACCGTGCGGGTGGCGAAATCGATGACCGCGATGCTGCCCCTGCCGTGCGACCCGCCGCGGGCGCTGTGCGAGCCGCGGTTGGCGACGTAGAGCCTGCTGCCGTCGCGGCTCGGGTAGAGCCCGTGCGTGCCGACCCCGGTCGGGATGAAGCCGACCTCCTTGAAATTGTCGCCGTCGACCAGAAAGACGCCGTCGGCATGCATGTCGGCGACGTAGAAGAGCTTGCCGTCCGGCGAGATCCGGATGTCCTGCGGCATGCCGCCGCGCGACAGCTTCAGATAGCCCAGCACCTTGCGGTCGACCATGTCGACCTTGACCAGGCCGCCGCCGCGGAACTCGCAGGTGAAGATCGCGTAGCGGCCGTCGATCGAGAAATCGGCGTGGTTGATGCCGGAGCAGCCGGGCGCGGCGACCGACTGCTGCAGCGCCATCGTGTGCGGGTCGCGGAAGTCGAGCCGCTTGCGCCGTTCGGCGACGACGATCGCGGCCCGGCCGTCGGGCGTGAAGTAGAGGTTGTACGGGTCGTCGACGGCGATCGGATCGCCGGGCCTGCCGGTCTTCGGGTCGATCGGCGTCAGGCTGCCCGCCCGGCGGCGGCTGCCGTTATTGGCCACCCACAAGGTCTTCAGATCCCATGACGGGACGACATGCTGCGGGCTGAAGCCGACCTTGAAGCGGTCGACCACCGCCAGGCTCGCCGGATCGATCACCGAAACATCGTCCGAACGCCGATTGGGCACATAGATGCGCTGCAGCGCCGCGGCGGCGGCCGGGCCGAACTCGGGGGCGCCGGCCGCGCTGTAGAGGTTCTCGGGGTCGAGCACCGGCGGCATGCCCGGCACGGTCGCGACGGCCGCCGCCATGGCGACGCGCGGCGGCGCGGCGCCCACCTGGGCGGCAAGCCCCCGCGGCGCCGCGGTCGAGCACAGCGCTTCGCCGGATCCTCCGGCGTCGGCGGAGGGCAGGGCCGAGCCCGCCGCCCAGGCGCACAGCCCCAATGCCGGGCCGAGCCACACGGCGACGCGCAACCAGCGACCGACCTCTTGGCGCACGGCAAGCTCCCCCCATCCCCACCCCAAAGACGACGGCCGCGGGCGCGCGTCAACTCCCATTTCAGCGCGGCGCCGTCGCCTTTTTGATGGCGTCCACCGTTCGCGCCACGATCAGGTCGACGCCGAGCTGCCCGAGCGCGGCGCTGGCGCGGCGCGGGTCGCCGTTGACGCCGTCGCCGGCGTCGGGGCGCATCCGGTCCTGGCGCACCAGGCGCGAATCGGTCGCCAGCATCAGCGAGGTGTCGAGGAGGCCGGCATGCTTGCCGATCTCTGCTTCGCTGTAGCCGCGGCTCTTGAGCAGCTGGGCGAACTCGGTCTCGCTCGCGCGGTAATATTCGCCGACCGCGTGCACCCGCGCCGGGGTCGCGGCCCATTCCCGGTCGAGCCGGTCGGCGACCGCCTGATCGTCGCGCTGATAGCCGCCGTGATCGCCGAGGAGCACGATGTCGCGAAAGCCCGCGAGCTTGAAGCTGCGCGCCGCCCCTTCGAGCACCTTCTCGAAGGCTTCCGGCGCGACGGTGATCGTGCCGGGGAATTTGAGATGCCCGGTCGGATGGCCGGGATCGCCTTCGGGCACGTAGGCGACGACCGGCGCCACCAGGGCATTGCCGAGCGCGCGGGCGATCTTCTCGGACAGCGCCTCGACCCTGCGGTTGTGCTTGCCGAGGGCCATATGCGGGCCGTTCTGCTCGGTCCCGCCGATCGGCACGATGATCGTTGTCTTGCCGGCATGGATCAGGTCGCGCAGCTCGGTCCACGTCAATTCCTCGAGGAGCACCGTCGCCGGCGGCTCGGCGCGGGCTGCATTGGCGCCGATCAGCAGCAGGCACAGCGCGAAAAATGCCCTGGCCATTCCCTTCACCCCACCCCGATAAGGCCCGCCGCCTCGGCCGCGGCGGCGCCGAAGATCACCACCAGCCAGGGCGGCGCGGCCCACAACGCCAGCAGCAGAAAGGCGACGATCGCGATCGCGAAATCCGCCGGCGCCAGGATCGCGCTCATCCATACCGGCTGGTAGAGCGCCGCCAGCAAGAGCCCGACGACGGCGGCGTTGACGCCGCGCAGCGCCGACTGCACCGCCGGCCGGCCCCGGACCTGGTCCCAGAACGGCAGCACGCCGATCAGCAGCAGGAACGACGGGAGGAAGATCGCGGCGAGGCAGATGAGCCCGCCGAGCCAGCCGTTCGGGGTCGGCCCCATGACCGTGCCGAGATAGGCGCTGAAGGTGAAGAGCGGGCCGGGGACTGCCTGCGCCGCGCCATAGCCGGCGAGAAAGGCGTCGTTCCCGACCCATCCCGGCGGCACCACCGAGGATTGCAGGAGGGGCAGCACGACGTGGCCGCCGCCGAACACCAGCGCGCCCGAACGGTAGAACGAATCGACGAGCGCGATCGGATGCCACGGCGCCACAGCCGCGAGCACGGGGAGGCCGAAAAGAAGCGCGAAAAAGGCGATTGCCGACGCCGCCGACAACGCGTGCGGCAGATGGATCGAGAGGGGCAGCCCCGGCTGGGGGTTGGCGGGATTGCGCAGCAGCGCCCAGCCGATCAGCCCGCCGGCGACGATGGCGGCGATCTGCCCGCCGGCCGAGGGCAGGGCCAGCGCCAGGATCGCCGCGCCGACCGCGACCGTGGCGCGTTCGCGATCGGGGGCCAGGCTGCGCGCCATCCCCCACACCGCATTGGCGACGACCGCGACGGCGACGATCTTCAACCCGTGCAGCCAGGCCGCGTGCGTCAGGTCGAAACGCGTGACGCCGTAGCCGAAGACGATCATCGCCGCCGCCGACGGCATCGTGAAGCCGAGCCAGGCGGCGAACGCCCCCGGCAGCCCGGCGCGCAGGATGCCGATCGTGATCCCGGTCTGGCTGCTCGCCGGCCCCGGCAGGAACTGGCACAGCGCCACGATGTCGGCGAACGCCGCCTCGTCGAGCCAGCGCCGCCTGGCGACGAATTCGGCGCGGAAATACCCCAGATGCGCGACCGGCCCGCCGAACGAGGTCAGGCCGAGGCGCAGGAACACCCGCAATACTTCGAGCGGCGAGCCGTGCCGCGGCTGCGTCTCCGCCGCGGTGGCGGCGGGGCTGGTGTCTATCATCAGCGCGGACAGGGCATCGGTTGCCGACGGCGCAAGCCCCTCTCCGCCCTTCGGGGGAGAGGGAGGGGCCCGCCCTCCCTGACCCTCCCCCGCTCGCGGGGGAGGGAAGGGTGGGGGTGGGAGGGTGAGGTGGGTAGCGCCGGCGCCGTCGCTCGTCGGCTCCCCTCACCCTGCCCTCTCCCCCCGGCCGGCGGGGGGAGAGGGTTGATCTTGGCTGAGGTAAACAGCCTTAATTCCCCCTAGATCAATCAGGGCAACATTTGGAGGCCTGCGACATCCGCCTTCATGCTCTCGGCGCCGCGGCGCTCCTCGGGTTGAGGCTTTGGATGTGGCCGCTTTCGGTGCCGGCGGTCGGGTCGATGACGGCGTTGATCAGCGCCGGCTTGCCCGAGGCGAGCGCCTCGGTCAACGCCTTGGTCAGGCCGGGCGTGTCGGTCGCGTGCCAGCCCTTCCCGCCAAACGCCTCGATCATTTTTTCGTAGCGCGCATCGCGCAAGAGGCCGGTCGGCGTGTAGGGGGCGCCGGGCGCGTCGCCGCGGTAGACGCCGTTGTTGTTGAAGATGATCGTCGTCACCGGCAGCTCGTAGCGGCAGATCGTCTCGATCTCCATGCCGCTGAAGCCGAAGGCGCTGTCGCCCTCGATCGCCACGACGGGCTTGCCGGTCACCGCGGCGGCGCCGATCGCGTAGCCCATGCCGATCCCCATGACCCCCCAGGTGCCGCTGTCGAGGCGGTGGCGAGGCTTGTCCATGTCGATGATGTTGCGGCCGAAATCGAGCGTGTTGGCGCCTTCGTTGACGATATAGACATCGGGCTGGGTGGCGAGCGCGTTGCGCACGGCGCGCAAGGCGCTGGAAAAATTCATCGGGCTCGGGTCGGCGTTGAGGCGTGCCGCCATGCGCTCGACATTCTGCTGCTTGCGCCTGGCCATCTCGTCCATCCAGGCCGCCTGGCGCCTGACCTGCCCCGGCTTCAGCGCGGCGTTGAACGCCGCGAACACCGATTTGATGTCGCCGACGACCGGCGCCGCAATCGCCCGGTTGCTGTCGATCTCGGTCGCCTGGATGTCGACCTGCACGAACCGCGTGCCGGCCGACCATAAGGGCGGCCTTCCGTGCGACAGCAGCCAATTGAGGCGCGCGCCGGCCAGCATCACCACGTCGGCCTGGCCGATCGCGAAAGAGCGCGCGGCGGCGGCCGATTGCGGATGATCGTCGGGCAGCAGGCCCTTGGCCATCGACATCGGCAGGAACGGAATGCCCGTCCCTTCGATAAACGAGCGGATTTCAGCCTCCGCCCGCGCGTAGGCGGCGCCCTTGCCGAGGATCACCAGCGGGCGCTGAGCCCCGGCCAGCAGATCGAGCGCACGCGCGACCGCTGCGGGCGCCGGGGGCTGCGGCGGCGCCGGGTCGACGACCTTTATCAGCGACTTCCTCCCCGCCTCCCGGTCGAGAGCGGCGCCCAGCACCTCGGCCGTCAGGTCGAGATAGACGCCGCCCGGGCGGCCCGAGGAGGCGGCGCGGATCGCCCGCGCGATGCCGACGCCGATGTCCTGCGGCCGATTGATCCGGTAGGCCGCCTTGGCGTAGGGCCGGGCGGCGGCGAGCTGGTCCATCTCCTCGTAATCGCCCTGCTCGAGGTCGACGATGGCGCGGTCGCTCGACCCGCTGATCAGGATCATCGGGAAGCAGTTGGTCGTGGCGTTGGCGAGCGCCGACCAGCCCGTTCAGAAAGCCGGGGGCCGAGACCGTCATGCACATGCCGGGCTTCTGCGTCAGATACCCGGCGATCGCGGCCGCGTTCGCCGGCCGACTGCTCGTGGCGAAAGCCGAGGTAGCGGATGCCCTCGTTCTGCGCCAGCCGCAACAGATCGGTGATCGGGATGCCGGCCACCCCAAAGATCGTGTCGACCCCGTTCAGCTTGAGCGCCTCCACCACCAGGTGAAAGCCGTCGGTCATGTCCCCTGGCATACCGCAAATTCCGCTTCGCTCATATCGTCACCCTTCCGAGCATGGAGCAGGGTCTAATGAGACTCGGGCCTTTCCGTCAACGGACCCGTTGCTTACAGCGGGCAAAACGGAGGGGTTGCCTCGCGGGTCAACCTGAAAAGCGCGGACAAGATCGTGGCGCAGCCTGCACAAGCGCTTTTACCTCGCCATCCCCGGGGTTAGGATTGCACATGCTGCGGAACCCGCTACGGAGACGGCAGATGAAGGTGTTGATCAAGAGCGCATGGGGATCGGACGATCCGACCAAGTCGGCCTTTGCCTTTCTCCATGCAAACGCCTTCGCGGAGGCGGGGCACGAAGTGCGGATATTCCTCCTCGGCGAAGCGGTGAGCCTCATGCGCAGCGAGACGATGAACGCGGTGACGCCGGTGGGATGGCCGCCATTGAATGAGATAATGGCGAAAACCATCGTGCATAACACTCCGCTCAATATCTGAACCGCGTGTTCACGGGCCCGTGCGGTTCGCGACACCGATCTCGAAGGCAAGAATGCCCGGTTCGTCACGCCCTCGGACTTGGTGGCGTTGGCGGAGTGGGCCGACAAGGTATTAAGCGAGTAAAAGTACTAAACGGACACGCGGGAGGACAGCATGAGAACAGCAAAAGGCTTTGTCGAACCGCCGGGCCGGGCCGCTTCTTTGACCTGAAGATCCTCGGGGGCGAGACCGGCGAGAGCATCATGCTGTTCGAGGAAACCCCGCCCGCCGGCACCGCGAGCCTCTTCCATCTGCACCGCGACAGCGACGAGGTCGCCTGGGTGCTCGCGGAGCACCGCCCGACCAGCGCCGACGAGCACGACAAGCTCTTTCAGCGCCACCGCTGGAAAGTCGTCGGCCCAAACCCGCTCTGAGGGGAGCGCCTTTGCGCGGGGCCTCTCCAAGTATCGGCAGAACCTGGTGCTCCGGCTCATTCAGATGGTTCATCACCGCTCTTCAACCGTCATGCCCGGACTTGATCCACGGCTGTCCGGTTGATCTGCCGATGCAATGTGAGCGTGTTCCCAACACCGGCATAAGCAACCCCAGACACCCCTTGCCCGGACTTGATCCGGGCATCCACGTCGTTGCGACGGTTGCGGTTGCGCCGGAGGAAGGCGTGGACGGCCGGGTCGAGCCCGGCCGAGGGGATCGAGGGTTGCGTCTGCATACCTTCTTGCAACCACGTTCGCCGAACCGGACAACCGTGGACTTGATCCGGGCATCCACGGAACCGGCACGGCCATGCAGCGACCGCACCCGGTCGGCCATGGCGGCATCGGCTTCAGACGGGGCCGCGGCCCGGGCGAGGTTCATTTGGCCGAGGCCGGCCAGCGCCAACAGGGCGGCGACCACGAATCGACGAGGAGGCATCGCGCGGCATTTCCTTCCGGTTCGGGGAGCTGGGCCGTCGGCCGCATTGATTGCCCCGTTGATGGACCGTGGGCGCGGCCGGCAGGCGGCGGCCGCCCTACGAGATGGCTTTTGATGATCGCCGCAGTTTTGTACACTCGCTCCGGCCTTCAAGGAGGGATATCCGGGCATGGCGCAAGCATCGCAGAAATTCACCGCGGGTCCGTTGACGTTTATCGTCAGGCACGAGCTGTGGGACGGCAACATTCACGACCATGCCGACCAGGGTGTTTCGATCGACGTCGCAGCGGAGGTCGCCGGGAAGGAGACGGCGCTGTTGCGGTTCAACTGCTTCGACCAGGAGAAGAGCTACGTCTACGGGCCGGAAAACCGCGATCCGCCGAGCGAAGACGCGATGACGCTGAACGATTCGGGCCGGTTCTGCCGGATGGACCCGACCGTCGACGGCAACCCGATCGGCTGGACGATCCGGACCTTGGAGCAGAAGCTGCCGAAGATGCTGGCGCGCGCCGGCTACAAGCAGGTCGCCGCGGCCGCCGACCTTGCGGCGGTGCGGCATGTTCTGCCCGAGGTCGAGGCCTGCGCCCGCGAGCTGTTCGCCGCCAGGCGCAACACGGTCAAGCACAATCGCGGCACGCATATTTTCGAGGCGGGCAACATCCGGTTCGGGCTCGAGATGCGGCGCCAGGCGGGGGGAGACGGCGGCCTCGCCGTGCACGTCTTGACCGATATCGGCGGGTCGATGGGAAAATCCTACGTCGAAGAAACCGAGATCCTGGCCTTCGACTGCTTCTGGCAATTCCCGCATTACCACTATGGCCCGCGCAACAAGAACCATCGCATCTTTTGGGACAAGACCCTGGTCGATGACCCGCTCGGCTGGGTGTTCGAGCAGCTCGAGAACCGCAAGCTGGGCATCATGATCGAGCGCGCCGGCTATCCGGGGGTCGCGGCCGATCTGGATTTGGAACAGATTGCCGCCCTGCTCCCTGCGGTCAAAAAGCAGGCCCGCGAGATGCAGGCTGAAGGCGAGAGATTGACCGGCCACCCGGGATTGCCGTTGGAGCCGACCCCGAACCTGGCCGGCGGCGGCTGAAGCGCACGAAAGAGCCGTAGGGCAGGCGCCGCCCGCCATCGGTCTTTGGCCGGGACGGCGGGTTGCGCCCGCCCGACAAAGCCGGTTGCAGGGGGCTGTGGCATACCATATACCTCGGGCATGCCCGAGGTGAGCCCCCGCCCCAGCCCGACCCTCGAGATGCCGCGGCTCGACACCGGCGCGAGCTTCCGCAGGGAGGCCTACGCCGCGCTGAAGCGGGCGATCACGGCGATGGACATCTACGGCCACGCCCAAGAGATCCGGCTCGACGAGCGGCGACTCTCGCAGGGGCTGGGCGTCAGCCGCACGCCGATCCGCGAGGCGATGACCCTCTTGGAGCAGGAAGGGTTTGTGCGGACGCGCCCGCGCCGCGGCATCTTCGTCGTGCGCAAATCGAAGCGCGAGATCGTCGAGATGATCACGGTCATGGCGGGGCTCGAAAGCATGGCGGCGCGGCTCGCCGCCGAGCGCGCGGCCGACGCCGACATCGCCGGGCTGCGCCGGCTGATGGCCGAATTCCGCACCGGCGACGACCGCGAGCGGGTCGACGAGTACTCGGACGCGAACATCGCCTTTCACCAGGCGATCATCAGGATGAGCGGCTGCGCGCTGCTCGCCGAGATGACGGAAAACCTGTTTATCCACATGCGGGCGATCCGCAAGATCACGATCCACCAGGAAAACCGCGCGGCGCGCTCGATCGTCGATCACATGGCGATCATCGCGGCGCTCGAACGCCGCGACCCCGATCTTGCCGAGCGGCTGGCGCGTGAGCACGCGCTCGGGCTCGCCGCGCATGTCGAGGAGCACGGCGATTTTCTCGACACGACACCCTCCTGCCCCTCCCCCGCATGCGGGGAGAGAAGGGTGGGGGCGACGATGTTTGCGTTGAGGTGAGGCAGGCGATGAGCAAGGCACTCGAAGGTGTGCGCATTCTCGATTTCGGCCATGTCCAGGCGGGGCCGACGGCGACCCAGCTGTTGGCGTGGATGGGCGCCGATGTGATCAAGATCGAGATGCCGGGGCGCGGCGACATTACCCGCGGCCAATTGCAGGACGTGAAGGGCGCCGACAGCCTCTACTTCACGATGCTGAACTCGAACAAGCGCAGCATCACGGTCAATCTGAAATCGCCGGGCGGCCGGCGGATCGTCGAGGATCTGGTCAGGCGCTGCGACGTGATCCTCGAAAATTTCGGCCCGGGCGTGCTCGACCGCCAGGGTTTTACGTGGGAGCGGTTCCAGGAACTGAACCCGCGCGTCGTCTACGCCTCGATCAAGGGCTTCGGCCCCGGCCCCTATGTCGATTGCAAGGCCTATGAGAACGTCGCGCAATGCATGGGCGGGGCGGCCAGCACGACCGGCTGGGACGACGGCCCGCCGACCGTGACCGGGGCGCAGATCGGCGACAGCGGCACCGGCGTGCATGTCGTCGCCGGCATCCTCGCGGCACTGTTCCAGCGCGAGCGCACCGGCCGGGGCCAGCGCGTCGAGGTGGCGATGACCGACGCGGTCCTCAATCTGTGCCGGGTCAAGATGCGCGACCAGCAGCGCATCATGAAGGGGCCGCTGCCCGAATACCCGAACGAGGAATTCGGCGATGCGGTGCCGCGCGCCGGCAACGCGTCGGGCGGCGGCCAGCCGGGCTCGGCCTTGCGCTGCGCCCCCGGCGGCCAGAACGACTGGGTCTATGTGATCATCCAGCCGCCTTGCTGGGAGCCGCTGATGAAGCTCTGCGGCCGGCCGGAGCTGATCGCCGACCCCGCATTACGCCACGCCGCAGGCGCGTCTGCCGCACATCCCCGAATGCTTCTCGATCATCGAGAAATGGACCATGACCAAGACCAAGTTCGAGGTCATGGCGGCGTTGAACGAGGTCGACGTGCCGTGCGGCCCGATCCTGTCGATGAAGGACATCTACGAGGACAAGTCGCTCTACGAGCGCGGCTACCTGGTCGAGCTCGACCACCCGACCCGCGGCCGCTATGTGCAGCTCGGGATGCCGATCAACCTGTCGGATTCGCCGGCCGAGGTGAAGCGTTCTCCGTTGCTCGGCGAGCACACCGACGAGGTGCTCGACTGGCTCGGCTACGGCAAGGACGATATCGCGGCGCTGCACAAGGAGGGGGCGGTGTGAGCGGTTCAACGTGAACAATCCCGCTTCAATTCCCCTCTCCCCCCGCCGGCCGGGGGGAGAGGGCAGGGTGAGGGGGGCGGCTGCTGCGAGACCCTGCCCTCACCCTCCCATTGCTTGCGCAATGGGCCCCTCCCTCTCCCGCCTTGCGGGAGAGGGGCTTATGGCGGCGACCAAATGCCGCAATCCCTGAGGCACGACCGCCGCATCCATCCCGGCTCGGGGCGGCGGCGCGGGCTCGACCACCCGAAGGGCCGCCAGGTCGACCCCGCCGCGCTCGCCGAGGTGCAGGCGCTGCTCGGCGGGCGCGAGCGGCGGCGCGACCTGCTGATCGAGCATCTGCATCTGCTGCAGGACCATTTCGGCTGCCTGCATGCGCGCCATCTGGCGGCATTGGCCGAGGAGATGCGCCTCGCGCTGGTCGAGGTCTACGAGGTCGCCTCGTTCTATGCCCATTTCGACATCGTCATGGACGACGAGGCGCCGCCGCCTGCGCTGACCGTGCGGGTGTGCGACAGCCTCAGCTGCGAGCTCGCCGGCGCATTGCCATTGCTCGACGCGCTGCGCCGCCATTTCGGCGATCGCGTGCGGGTCGTGCGGGCGCCGTGCATGGGCGGCTGCGACAAGGCGCCGGTGGTGGCGATCGGCCATGCGCTGCACGAGCACGCGACCCTCGCCAATGTCGCGGCGGCGGTCGCCGCCGGCGAGACGCATCCCGCGGCCCCGGCCTTCACCGGCCTCGACGCCTACCGCGCGGCGGGCGGCTGTCGCCTGCTGCAAGCCTGCCTGTCGGGCGAACGCCAGCGCGAGGAGATCATCGCGGCGCTCGAGCATTCCGGGCTGCGCGGGCTTGGCGGCGCCGGCTTTCCCACCGGCCGCAAATGGCGGCTGGTGCGGCAGGAGCCGTCACCGCGGCTGTTGGCGGTCAACGCCGACGAAGGCGAGCCCGGCACCTTCAAGGACCGGTATTTTCTCGAAACCGATCCGCACCGGTTTCTCGAAGGGATGCTGATCGCCGCCTGGGTCGTCGAGGCCGCAGATATCTATGTCTATCTGCGCGACGAATACCCGCAATGCCAGGCGATCCTCGAAGGCGAGATCGCCGCGCTGACCGCCGCAGGGCTCGCGCCGCATGCGCGCATTCACCTCCGTCGCGGCGCGGGCGCCTATATCTGCGGCGAGGAATCGGCGATGCTCGAATCGATCGAGGGCAAGCGCGGATTGCCGCGGCAGCGGCCGCCGTTCCCGGCGCAGGTCGGGCTCTTCGGCCGGCCGACCCTGTGCAACAATGTCGAGACGCTCTACTGGGTGCGCGATATCGTCGAGAAGGGGGCCGACTGGTTCACCGGCCAGGGCCGCAACGGGCGCAAGGGGCTGCGCACGTTTTCGGTGTCGGGGCGGGTCAAGGACCCCGGCGTCAAGCTCGCCCCGGCCGGGATCACCGCGCGCGAGCTGATCGACGAATTCTGCGGCGGCATGGCCGAGGGCCACCGCTTCAAGGGCTACCTGCCGGGCGGCGCCTCGGGCGGCATCCTGCCGGCGGCGATGGCCGACATCCCGCTCGATTTCGGCACCCTCGAAGCGCATGGCTGCTTTACCGGCTCGGGGGCGGTTGTCGTGCTCTCCGACCAGGACGACATGAAGGCGGTGGCGCTGAACCTGTTGCGCTTTTTCGAGGACGAGAGCTGCGGCCAGTGCACGCCCTGCCGGGTCGGCACCGAGAAGGCGGTCAAGCTGATGACCGCGCCACATTGGGACGAGGAATTGTTGAATGAGCTGACGCGGGTCATGGGCGACGCCTCGATCTGCGGCCTCGGCCAAGCCGCGATGAACCCGGTCAAGCAGGTGCTGAAGCATTTCCGCGAGGATCTGCGCAGGTGATCGGCCCCCTCGTCATTCCCGCGCAAGAGCGTGTGAAGGAATTGAAGGATGGCTGGATCGGCATGGTGCGTCCCCCGCTTCCGCCGGGGGCAGGCTCTTCGAGACAGCCGCGTTGCGGCTTCCTCAGGATGAGGAGGTTTCTCAATGCCATCAATAACGTACCTCATGGTGAGGAGCGCCAAAGGCGCGTCTCGAACCACGCACGGCGTCCGCGCCGCACCCGGCTTTCGTTTCGAGACCAATTCCTTCACACGCCCGCAAGCGGGAATCGAGGGCGGCAAGCTGGTGCGCTGGGCATCCCTGGACCCCCGCTTTCGCGGGGGTGACGATCTCACAAATTGGGGCCCCTCGTGACCGAACCGATCTGGTCCTCTGTCGATGGAGACGAGGCCGCCCGGATCGCCCCCGCCCCGTCGCTGGCGGAAGAGCTGGCGCACGAGGAGCTGGTCGAGATGGCCAATCTGACCAGCGCCCAGACCGGGATCGCCGGGACGATCTTCATCTCGACGGCGATGGGAGCGCATGGTCCACGGGCCAAATACTTTTGCAGCCGGGACGGACGCAGCCGAGCTTTTCGGTGTCGATCGCCGATGCGCCGGCCGTCGTCGCCAACAGCCTGCCGGCGCGCATCGTCCGCCAGATGTCGCCGCAAGTGATCGAATGGGTGTGCTGAACAGGGACGCGTTGCTGGACTTCTGGCATCATGGCGACGCCTGGACGCAGCCCGAGGTCAACGACTTCATGCAAAAGCTTTGCCGCGTTTGAAGAAGGCGTCGTGATGCATTCCGTCTTGTCTTCCCGGCGAAGGCCGGGATCCATGTCCGCCGTAGATACCGGCCTCCGCCGGTATGACGGGGTAGGGGCGATCCGCCGGGTTTGAAACAGGGAGCGAGGCTCCGAATATGACCGATCCGATCCGCTTTACCCTCGACGGCGCCGAGGTCGAGGCCGCACCCGGCGAGACGATCTGGCAGGTCGCCAACCGCCAGGGCACCGAGATCCCGCATCTGTGCTGGCTGCCGCAGCCCGGCTACCGCGCCGACGGCAATTGCCGCGCCTGCATGGTCGAGATCGACGGCGAGCGGGTGCTTGCCGCCTCCTGCGTGCGCCAGCCGACCGCGGGCATGAAGGTGCAGACCGCGAGCGAGCGCGCCCGCTTCTCGCGCAAGATGGTGTTCGAATTGCTGGTCGGCGACCAGCCGGCCCGCGCCGTCGCGCACGACCCGGGCTCGCGGTTCTGGCAATGGGCCGACCGTCTGGAAGTCGACGACAGCCGCTTTCCGCGGCGCGCCCCGATGGCCCCCGACCGCAGCCATCCGGCGATGGCGGTCCAGCTCGACGCCTGCATCCAGTGCAATCTGTGCGTGCGCGCCTGCCGCGAGGTCCAGGTCAACGACGTGATCGGCATGGCGGCGCGCGGCTGGCAGGAAAAGATCGTCTTCGACTTCGACGACCCGATGGGCAATTCGACCTGTGTCGGCTGCGGCGAATGCGTGCAGGCCTGCCCGACGGGCGCCTTGATGGAGGCGAGCCTCGTCGACGCGAACGGCGTCTATGCGAACGCCCCCGACCGCGAGGTCGACAGCGTGTGCCCCTATTGCGGTGTGGGCTGCCAGATCACCTACCGGATCAGGGACGACCGGATCGTCGCGGTTGACGGCCGCGAGGGCCCGTCCAATCTCAACCGGCTCTGCGTCAAGGGCCGGTTCGGCTTCGACTATGCGCATCACTCCGACCGGCTGACCGAGCCGCTGATCCGCAAGGACGGCACCTCGAAGCACGATACCGACATCGACCCGGCCAACCCCTACACCCATTTTAGAAAGGCGAGCTGGGACGAGGCGCTCGCCCTCGCCGCCGACGGCCTCGCGCGCATCCGCGATCGGGATGGGAAACGCGCGCTCGCCGGGTTCGGCTCGGCCAAGGGGTCGAACGAGGAGGCCTATCTCTTCCAGAAGCTGGTGCGCACCGGGTTCGGCAGCAACAATGTCGACCATTGCACGCGGCTCTGCCACGCCTCCTCGGTCGCGGCCCTGATGGAAGGGATCGGCTCGGGCGCGGTCACCGCCCCCTTCACCGCCGCCAACGACGCCGATGTGATCATCGTCATCGGCGCCCGGCCGACCGAGAACCACCCGGTCGCCGCGACCTTCTTCAAGCAGGCGGCAAAACGCGGCGCCAAAATCTTTGTGATGGACCCGCGCGGGCACAGCCTGACCCGCTTCGCGACGGCGACCCTGCGCTTCAGTCCCGGCCGCGATGTGGCGCTGCTGAACGCGCTCCTCCACACGATCATCGAGGAGGGGCTGACCGATCGTCAATACATCCAGGCGCACACCGAGGATTACGAAAAGCTGCGCGAGCACATCCGCGACTATTCGCCGGAAAAGATGGCGCCGATCTGCGGCATCGACGCCGCGACCCTGCGCATGGTGGCGCGCGCCTATGCGCGGGCTGAGCGCGGCATCATCTTCTGGGGCATGGGCATCTCGCAGCACACGCACGGCACCGACAACGCGCGCTGCCTGATCGCGCTGGCGATGGTGACCGGCCAGGTCGGCCGGCCGGGGACCGGGCTGCACCCGCTGCGCGGCCAGAACAACGTGCAGGGCGCGTCCGACGCCGGGCTCATCCCGATGGTCTATCCCGACTACCAGTCGGTCGCGAGCCCGCAGGTCCGCGCCAAGTTCGAGGCGCTGTGGCAAACGCCGCTCGACGACAAGGCCGGGCTGACCGTCGTGGAGATCATGGACGCGGTGCACCGCGACGAGATCAAGGGCATGTACATCATGGGCGAGAACCCGGCGATGTCCGACCCCGACGTGCAGCACGCGCGCGAGGCGCTGGCCCATCTCGAGCATCTGGTGGTGCAGGACATCTTTCTGACCGAGACCGCGAAATACGCCGATGTCGTCTTGCCGGCCTCGGCCTGGCCGGAAAAGGACGGCACCGTCTCCAACACCAACCGCCAGGTGCAGATGGGGCGCAAGGCATTGCCGCTGCCCGGAGAGGCGCGCGAGGATTGGCGCACGATCCAGGAGATCGCGCGGCGGATGGGGCTCGACTGGTCCTACGGCCACCCGCGCGAGGTGTTCGCCGAGATGAAGCTGGCGATGCCGTCCTTAGACAACATCACCTGGGAGCGGCTCGAGCGGGAAAGCTCGGTGACCTACCCGTGCGACGCCGAGGACAAGCCCGGCAACGAGATCGTCTTTGGCGACGGCTTCCCGACCCCGACCGGCCGCGCCAAGCTGGTGCCGGCCGCGATCATCCCGCCGGCCGAGGAGCCCGACGCCGAATACCCGATGGTCTTGACCACCGGGCGCCAGCTCGAGCACTGGCACACCGGGGCGATGACCCGGCGCGCCAGCGTGCTCGACGAGATCGAGCCCGAGGCGGTGGCGTCCCTCGCCCCGTCCGAGCTGCGCCGGCTCGGCGTCGCGGCCGGCGAGCCGGTCCGGGTCACCACCCGGCGCGGCCGGATCGAATTGAAGGCGCGGGCCGACAGCGCGGTCGCGCCGGGGATGGTGTTCATCCCGTTCTGCTACGCCGAGGCCGCCGCCAACATCCTGACCAACCCCCAGCTCGACCCGATCGGCAAGATCCCCGAGTTCAAGTTCTGCGCCGCCAAGGTCGAGCCGATCGACATCAAGGCAGCTGCGGAATAGCGGGCGCCCGGCGCTGCCGCAGTCCCCCGCGCGGCATCGTCCGGCAGCCGCGCTGCTGCTGACGTTTCTGCTGTCGGGCTGCGGCGCGGCGCCCGAGCCCGCGACGGCCGCCTGCCTGCCGCCCGCGGGAGCGCCGATGCTGGTCGCAGAGCTGTTCTTCGGCCGCGGCGTCAAGGGGCGCGAGCCGGTGACCGACGCCGAATGGGCGCAGTTTGCGGCGCGCGTCATCACTCCAAGCTTTCCCGACGGCTTCACCGTTTTCGATGGCGAGGGCCAATGGCGCAACCCGCAGACCGGCCGCATCGCCCGCGACCGGACCAAGATCGTGCTGGTCGCGGCCAGGCGCGCGCCTGACCTCGCACAGCGGCTGTCGGCGGTGATCGAGGCCTACAAGGGCCGCTTCCGCCAGCAGTCGGTCGGCCTGATCACCCGCGAGTCGTGCGCCGCGTTCTAGTGGATAGCATCTGACGGATGCGACCCAACCACCCCCATACCGGCCCACGGGTCTGCGCTCGTGCGCGGCCCCGTGGGCCGGGAAACCGGGAACGGAGTCAAGCGTCTGGTTCTTTCCACTAGGGTGTCGTCAACCATCAGTCCCGTAGGATGGGTTGAGCATCGAGGCTGGGCAAGAATCCTTCGGCAACCGGTCCACTCGTCTTCCCCGGCAAAAGCCGGGGTCCATTGTTCCGCGGCACGAGCTTGTGATCGTTGGTGAGACACTGCAATCGCATGAGAAGTTCGCAGCAGCCGAGCCATGGGTCCCGGCTTTCGCCGGGACAGCGGGAGCAAAAGTCGTCAATTTTTCATCTCGATCCGGATACTTGCCCACTCGCAGCGAAACCCATCTGTTGCATCGGTTGTGATGGGTTTCGCGCTGCTCAACCCATCCTACGAGCCTGAACCCATGCGGCTGCGTCTGAGCCTGCGGTTTGACTCGACGGCGCCTCGGCCCTACGGTTCGCGGGGACAGGCCGCTTTTCGGGAGGATAAGAATGAGCGCGCATGCCAGCCCTGAACAGATCCGCTCGCAGCTGAGCCACCCCGTCATCGACGGCGACGGGCACTGGATCGAATACGCCCCGGTCTTCGCCGAGCGGATGCGCAAGGCCGCCGGCGACAAGTCGGCGGACGGCTTTCTCGCCGCGACCCGGCGGATTCCCGATTCGCTCCGGCTGTCGATCGCCGAGCGGGCGCGGCGCGGCGTCGCGATGGAAGGCTATTGGGGGCGGCAGTCGACCAACACCCGCGACCGCGCCACCGCGATGATGCCGCGCATGCTGTACGACCGGCTCGACGAGCTCGGCATCGATTTCGGCGTCATCTACCCGACCGCGGGGCTCAGCATCCCGCGCATCGCCGATGACGAGACCAGGCGCGCGGTGATCCGCGGCTTCAACATCGTCACCGCGGAGTATTTCGACAAGCTCGCCGACCGGCTGACCCCGGCGGCGGTGATCCCGATGCACACGCCCGCCGAGGCGATCGCCGAGCTCGAGTTCGCAATCGGCCAGCTCGGCGCCAAGGTCTGCATGTTCGGCAGCGGCGTCCGCCGCGCCTTGCCGGCCGCGGCCGGGGCCGATCCCGAAATCGCCCGTTTTTCCGCCGGCTTCGACCAGCTCGGCCTCGACAGCGAGCACGATTACGACCCGGTTTGGCAGAAATGCCGCGAGCTCGGCGTGGCCCCGACCTTCCATACCGGCGGGCGCAGCTATGGCGAGCGCAACTCGCCGAGCAATTTCACGTTCAACCACATCGGCCATTTCGCCGCGGCCGGCCACGCGGTGGCCAAGGCGCTGTTCCTCGGCGGCGTGACCCGGCGCTTCCCCGATCTGCGCTTCGGCTTTCTCGAAGGCGGGGTCGGCTGGGGCTGCCAGCTGTTCGCCGACCTGATCGAGCATTGGGAGCGGCGCGGGGCCAAGGGGCTCGCCTACATGGACCCGAAAAAGCTCGACCGGCCGCTGCTGCGCCGGCTGGTCGACCAATACGGGTATGCCGACATCGCCGCCGAGCTCGACAGGCGCGACGGCTGGCCCGCCCGCGAGGAGGACGAGCTGACCGGCGGGGTTCCGGTCCTCGACGACTACGCGGCCTGCGAGATCGCCAAAAAACAGGACTGGATCGACCTTTATGCGACCCCGTTCTTTTTCGGCTGCGAGGCCGACGACCGGATGAACGCGACCGCCTTTGGCCGCGCCAACCCGTTCCACGCGCGCATCAACGCGATCTTCAGCTCCGATGTCGGCCATTTCGACGTGCCGGACATGCGCCAGGTGCTGCCCGAGGCGCATGAGCTGGTCGAGGACGAGCTGATCACCGCCGACGATTTCCGCGACTTCACCTTTGCGAATGCGGTCCGCCTGTGGGGCGCCCAGAACCCGCGGTTCTTCGAAGGCACCCGCGTCGCCAGGGAAGCCGCCGCCGTCCTCGCCCGGCCGCAGCTGCAGGCCGCCGCCGAATAGCCCCGCCGCCGAATAGCCCCGCCACTGGGCGCAGCGCCGCCGGAAGCGGCGCTGCGCCTGGCCGCTTCTATATGAAAACGAGCCCGGTCGCGCCGCGCAAGGCCACCGCGGCAACCTGCCAGGCGGCGTCAGCCGCCTGCTCGGCGATCACGATCGAGATCGCCTCGAACCCCGACAGGACGCCCGACAGCGCTCTTTTTTGATTTATCATGACCGTCTCGTACTGGTGCCGGGTCATTGTCTCCCGATTACTCTCGATAGACGCCGCATTTTCCACCAGCGCCGCGATCTGAGTGGTGGCGGACTGGGCGACCGACGGCCATTTGCTGCCGATCACTCCCCTCGCCGCATCGACCGCATTGTTCAGAACCACGCTCCAGTCGGTCATCGCCGTCCTCCACGCTATGATGCGGATTTGCCGCTCTTCAGGTTGAGCTCGTATCGCAGCAGTGTTTGAAACAAGACATTGAGCTGCGCTCGAGTGGCCGACAGAAAGCTTTCGACCAAGACATTGTTCAATGAATGCTCAGACTGCAAGCTGTTCTTGGGGTCCAGGATGATGTCGTGGATCTGCCGCACCAGATTGTCCAGCTTTTCGGTGGACAAGCCGGACCTGGCGTCGAGCCTGAGCTTCAGGCTGGACAAATCGGTTTCGACAGCGTCGTAAAAGGCGATGTTCTGGTCGTAGCTCGCCTTGGAGCAGGCGGCGGCCAATGCCTGCCTGCTCGCAGGGACATTGGCGCAGACCCGCGTCAACACCGGCTGCGCAGAGACATCCTGGCCGGAGAGCGAGGCGATCCGGCGCGCCAGGCCGACCAGCCTGACGATTTCGCCCTCGACCTGCTGATGCAGCGCCGAAATCGATTTGTCGGTCGCTTCGTCATATTGCGGCGCGCACATGCTGAGAACCAGCAGCCCAGCCGAAAACCAGCGCTTGAAGCGCCACCGCCCTTGAACGGATGTCATGCTGCATCTCCCTCGGCCAGCCGGCCCGTTTTGGGGGCGCGGCTGAGCCGCGCCCCCGACGGGCTACGCATCGGTTCCGCGACGGATCGACAGCAGCGTAAAGTGAAGGCCGCCCGACATGCCGTCTCTTGGGTACGGAGCGATGCTGACCCGGTCCCCCTGATTGCCGCCGAGAACCCGGATTTTGCCGCCCTCCTGACCGATGTAGAAACCGACATGGCCATGCTGGCTGCCGGGATCGCCGCTGCGGAAGACGACGATATCCCCGACTTCGGGGGAAGCCGTCACGTTTCGGCCCCAACGATTCCAGGAGATCGCCATCCTGTTCCTGGTCCCGCGCAATCCCGCCTTCTCGACGCAGAAGTTCACAAAGGACGAGCACCACGCGAGCCTCTCGTCGGCCCGGCCGCCGGTGGTCGTTTGGTGGTAGACGGTGATGCGCGGATTGACCTGCGGGCCGGGGATTTCCGCCACGCCCATTTCCATCTCTTCCCGCGCGACGTCGATCGGCCTGACCCCGGTCGCCGGGTCGCTCGGCGGCGGCGCCGGATCATGCTCGAGCGACACCGGCTCGAGGAGCCTTTCGGACATGTATCCGTCGACTTCCCCGTCTCCATCGAGATCGACCTTCATCCAGCGCCCTTCGCGCCCGACGCCGGTGACGATCGTGCCGCTGGAAACCGATCTTTTGATGTCGAAGTCGAGGCCGGGGCCTGAGCGGAGGTTCAAGGCGCGCTCGGCGATGACCCTGAAGCGGCCGACCGCTCCGGTTTCCGTTGGCCTCTCGGAAACCTCGCCGAACTGGCCGAATTCGCTCAGGTCAGGATTGAGGATATTCCCGTCATATCCGAACCTCCCGAAATCCGACGTCTGCTCGAGGTGCTTCTGAAAGATCGTGTAGCGGCCCGCCGTCAGCGCGTCCTGGGTGCCCGACCAGCGCCTCGCGCCGGCGAGCCAGATCAGGTCGACCAGGCCCCGGTCCTTCAAGAGCCGGCCCACTACCCCCGATCCGTACACCCCGACCCGATAGCGTCCGGCCAGCGTCTCCTTGGCCTTTTCGAAATACTGCGCAATCTGGGCGAGTTGCGAGGGTTGGTCGAAATCGTGATCCACGGCGAAATAGATCGCCGAGCCCTCGGGCTGCCCCAGCTGCCCGGCGAGCTCCAACGCCCGCTGCGCATCCCGGACACCGTTTGCTTCGCCAAAATCTTCGATATGGCTGTGATCCGCCCGGCCGAGCGGAGCGCCGGCCCGCTGCTCGAAGACCACCGCGACCGAGAGCCCGGCGGCGTGCAGCGCCCGAAGCTCGTCGGGCGTCAGGCACTTGGTCGGATGACTTACGTTGCGGTGGTTGTAATAGCGGATCACGGTCTTGACGCCGGCATCGACCAGACGACCGGCAAAGGATCCCACATCATCCGCTACATCGATAATCTCGTCCATCTGTTCCCTCCTCTGGGCCGGCTCCATCGGTCAGCCCACGATCTGAGGGTATGGGCATAAATATGGGTTTATGTGTGATATGGTTCACGTTGTCGTAAGAAAATTTTCGGGGACTACCCAGCGGGCTATTTTTCCAGCCAGGCGTCGTCGAAGCGCCAGCCGTTGAAGATGCTGTTGACCATCACCGTGATCCCGCGCACCCGTGGGTAGCGGCAGGTGGCGAGCCGGTAATTGTAGATCATCGGCCGCGCCGCATCTTCCTGCAGCCGACGGTCGATCTCCCAGACGAGCTTTTTGCGCTTTTCCTGGTCGGGCTCGACCGATTGCTCTACGTACATCTTTTCGAGCTCGGGGTTGCAGTAGTTGGTGTAGTTTCGCTCCGAGCCGCAGGCATAGTGCTCGAAGAAATAGGCGTCCGGGTCGTCGACCCCGCTCCCCGACAGGTTGGCGCCGATCTGGAAGTCCTTGCGCGCGATCTTGGGGAACCAGTTCGCGGTTTCGACGGCGTCGAGCTCGCCGTCGATGTATATTTCCTTCATCTGGTCGATCAGGATCACCGCCGGGTCGCGGTATTGCGCGATGTTGCGGGTCGCGACCTTGACCGGCATCCGGTGCTGCGGCCCCCAGCCGTGCTTTTCCATCAGCTTGCGCGCCTCCGCCCGGTTCGCCGCCACGTCGGGGCCATAGCCCGGCAAATTCTTCAGGATCTCCGGCGGCAGGCCCCAGAGCCCGGCCGGGGCCGGCTGCATCGCGCCGCCGATGTCACCCTGCCCTTCGGCCAGGATGTCGATAAAGCTCTTGCGGTCGATCGTCAGCTGCATCGCCCGGCGCACATCCGGGTCGTCGAACGGCGCCGCCTCGCGGTTGACCAGGAGGTTGATCGCCACCGGCGTCGGCGTCAGCTCGCAGATCGCGTCGGGGACCTGGGCCTTGATGTCGCGCATCGACTGCACCGTGGCCTCGTAGGGAAAGGTCATGTCGAACTTGCCGGCGATAAAGGCGAGGGTCTGGGTCGAGCGGTTCGGGATGATCGTCCATTCGACGCCGTCGAGATGGGGCCGGCCCGGCTTCCAGTAATCCGGGTTTTTTGCCAGCCTGATGAACTCGTTGCGCTTGAACTCGACGAATTTGAACGGGCCCGTGCCGATCGGGTGGCTGCGCATGTCGCGGGCCGGGACATGGCAGGGATAGACCGGCGACATGCCGGAGGCGAGCAGCATCAAAAACGCCGGCTGCGGCCGCTTCAGCACAAAGGTGACGCGGGCGTCGCCGTCGGTGGTTATCTCGTCGAGGTTGCGATACCAGGCCTTGCGCGGGTTGAGGCGCAGCGCGTCGGCCGATTTGCCGATCAAGCAGATCCCAGGTGCATTTGACGTCGGCGGCGGTGAACGGCTTGCCGTCGTGCCATTTGACGCCCTGGCGCAGCTTGAAGGAGAGCCGGGTCCCGCCCACGCTCCACGACCAGCTCTCGGCCAATTCGGGCTCGATGAATTCGAGGCGGTTCTGCTTCTCGTCCTGCTTGAACAGCACCAGATTGTTGAAGACGCCCATAAACGGGGCGACCGCGGAAATCGTCGCCTCCTCGTGGATCGAGGCGCTGGCCGGGCTGTCGCGATGAAAGAATTTGCAGGACGCCGCCCTGCTGCTGCGCCGCCGCCGGCCCGGCCGCGAGCCCCAAAAACACGCAGCCCGCCACGGCGAGCGCATAGACGCGCTTCCTCATGATTTTTCCTCTCCACGGCCCGCGGCGAGGGTAGCACGCGCGGCCGGCGAGGGCCGACCTCCTTGTTTCCGGCGGCGAAGGGCGCCGAAATGTGCTACATTAAGTTGCAGCTCCGATTTCGGGCGCGGCACAAGGGAGATGCGGATTGCCCATATCAGGCTCGATCTTGGTCGGCACCTACGCCAACGGCGTGAGCCTTGACCGATCCGCTGGCGAACCCGGTGACGGTGGCCGGCGCCGGCTCGATCTCCTCGACGCTCGACGGCATCGCCCTCTACGGCGGGTCGAAATCCGGCCAGCCCGATTATCATTTTCCCTGGAGCATCACCAATTTCGGCCGCATTGCGGCGGCCGGCCCGCTGTCGACCGGGGTGCTGCTGGAAGGCGGCGGGACGATCGACAACCGCTTCGGGGGCGTGATCTCCGGCGGCCGGCAAGGCGTCTCGGTGGCGCAGCTGGCCGGCGCCGTCACCAATTCCGGCTCGATCGCGGCGACCGGAACCGGCAGCACCGGCGTCTTCCTCCACGCCGGGGGGACCGTCACCAATCTCGGCGCGATCGACGGCATGGAGGCCGGCGTTCAGATCACCGGCGCGACCGGCAGCGTGGCGAATTACGGCACGGTCCGCGGCGCCGGCTCGATTTTGACCTATGGGGTGGTGCTCAGCGCCACCGCCGGTAATTTCTTGACCAACAGCAAGACCGGCTATATCGGCGCGACGGACGGCGTCGGCGTCTTCGGCACGGCGGGCCCGGCCGCCATCGTCAACTCCGGCACCATCGAGAACGGCGTCATCCTGCAGCACGGCGGCAATGTCTCCAACGGCCAGAGCGGCTCGGCCGGCGGGCTGATCGGCGGCGCTTTCGGGATCGATATTTCGGGCGGCCCCGGAGCGATCGTCAATTACGGCGCCGTCGACTTTTCCCGCTTCGGCGTCAGGCTGAACGGCGGCGGCAGCGTTCGCAATGCGCAAAACATCGCCACCGGCGCGAACGGCTATTTCGGCGTCATCGTCTACGGCGGCGGCGGCACGGTCGCCAATCTCGGCTCGATCGTGGCGGCGGGAACCGATGGCGGCGCGGCGGTCTTCCTCGGCGGTGGCGGCAACGTCAGCAACGGCGCTGCGAGCGCGACCACGGCGCTGATCAAGGACGACGCCTTCGCCAAGGACATCGGGATCGAGATCCGCAACGCCGCCGGCACGGTCGCCAATTACGGCAGCTGTCAGCGGCGGCTACGGGATCTTCCTGCGAGCCGGCGGCACGGTCAGCAACGCCGGCAGCGCCGCATCGGTCACCGGCCAGTACGAAGGGATCATCGTCTCGACGGCCGGCGCCGCCGGCAGCGTCGCCAATTTCGGGACGGTCAAAGCCGTCGGCGCGTCGACAAACCCGGGCTTCGGCAGCGTCGGCGTCCGGCTCGCGGCGGCGGCATCGTGACCAACGGCAGCAGCGCCGTCACGACCGCCACGATCCTGGCGGACGAAAGCGGCAGCGGCGCCGCTGCCGCCCGGGGCTTGGGCGTCGACATCGACGCATTCGGCACGCTGGATAACTACGGCACGGTCAAAGGCACCCGCATCGGCGCCGAGCTGTTTTCGGGCGGGAAGATCGCCAGCGGGGCGGGCGGCGCCACCGCCGCGCTCGTCTCCGGCGGCAATTTCGGCGTCTATATCGGCGGCTCGGCGACCGCGGCATCCGTCGGTGACCAATTTCGGCACGATCGACGCGACCGGCGACCGGCGGGATCGGCATCAGCCTCGCGAACCCGCAGAGGAACACGGTAGCGAATTCCGGGACGATCGCCGGCGCGGGCGGCGCCGCGGTCGCCTTCGGCGGCGGCGCCGACCGGCTGATCGTCAATCCCGGGGCGGTCTTCAACGGGGTCGTGCTCGGCGGCGGCGGCGCCAACGAGATCGACTTCAACAAGACCGGCGCGGTCGGCCTCAACCCGGAATATGTCGGCTTTTCGATTGTCCGCCTCGGCAATGGCGGGGCCGACAGCCTGACCTTGACCGAGGCGAATTTCGCCGGGATCGCCGGGAGCGCCATCACGGTGCACGGCGGCGACGTCGCCGACACGGTCGACGCCAGCGCGTTGGCGGCCGGCCATCGGCTGAGCTACTTCGGCGGCGCAGGCCGGGACAAGGTCACCGGCGGCGCCGGGGCCGATGATTTCTCGTTCCCGGCGGCGGCGCTGACCGCGGCCGACAAAATCGCCGGAGGCGGCGGCGGCGACACGATCGCGGTGACGACCGGCGGCGCCGTCGGGGTGAGCGGGGTGAGCGGGGTCGAGACCTTCCGTCTGGCCGCCGCCGGAGCCGATACGCTGGCGCTGAGCGACGCCAATTTTTCCGGCGTCGCCGGCGGCGTCATCACCGTCTGTCGGCGGCGCTGCCGGCGACACCGTCGACGCTTCGGCGTTGTCGGCCGCGAACCGGGTCGTGCTGCTCGGCGGCGCCGGAGCGGACAGGTTCACCGGCGGCGCCGGAAACGACAGATTTTCCTTCGCCGCGGCGGCGTTGACCGCGGCCGACCGCGTGAACGGCGGCGCCGGCCGGGACCTGCTCGATGTCACAACCGCCGGGATCGCCGGGGTGAACGGGGTAGCCGGCGTCGAGATCTTCCGGCTGCCGGGCGCCGGTGCGGGAGCGATCGTGCTCGGCGACGGCAATTTCACCGGGATTGCCGGGAGCTTGATCACCGTGATCGGCGGCGGCTCGGGCAATATCGTCATCGCCGAGGCGGTGTCGGCGCCGCATCGGGTGGAGTACATCGGCGGCGCCGGCCCGGATTTGCTTCTCGACGGCAACGGCGACGGCATTTTCGAATTCGCCGCGGCGAGCCTGACGGCGGCCGATCTGGTGCAAGGCGCCGGCGGCTCCGACCGGCTGGTGCTGACCACCGGCGGCGCCGCCGGGCTCGACGGCGTCAGCGGCGTCGAGACGATCCGGCTGGCGAGCGCCGGCGCCAATTCGATCGCGCTCGACGACGGCAATTTCGAGGGAACCACGGGGTCGGCGATCACCGTCGTCGCCGCCGGCGCCGGCGGCACGGTCAATGCCGCCAAGGTGTCGGCCGCGAACCGGGTAAGCTTTGTCGGCGGCGCCGGTGCGGATTTGTTCACCGGCGGCGCCGGCGCCGATACCTTCTCGTTCACGGCGGCGACCCTCGGCAGCGCCGACAAGCTCGCCGGCGGCGGCGGCATCGACCGCCTCGCTCTCGCCGGCGCCGGCACGATTGCGGCCGCCCGGGTCAGTGGGATCGAGACCTTCAGCCTGTCGGGCGCCGGCGCCAACACGCTGGTGCTGAGCGCCGCGAATTTCGCCGGGCTGACCGGCAACACGATCACCGTCTTCGGCGGCGGCGCCGGCAACATTCTGACGGCCGCGCTGCCGGCCGCGGACCAGGTGGCGCTGCACGGCGGCGCCGGCAGCGACACCTTCAACCTGTCGCCGACGACGTTGGCGGGCGCCACGGTAACGGGCGGTCTCGGCAGCGACCGGCTCAACGTGACCAGCGCGGGGACGGTCGCCGCCGGCGGCGTCGGCGGGGTCGAAACCTACCGCCTGGCCAATGGCGGCTCGAACAGCCTGACCCTGGCGAACGCCAGCTTCGCCGGCGTCACCGGCAGCGCGATCACCGTGTTCGGCGGCGATGGCGGCAACACGATCGATGCCTCGAAGCTGAGCCCGGCGAACCGGGTCAGCCTGATCGGCGGCGCCGGGGCCGACAGGCTGACCGCCGGCCCGCACGCGGCGCTGACCGGCGGCGGCGGCGCCGATCTCTTCGTGCTCGCCACGCCCGGCACGACCGCCAACCCCGACAACAACGCGATTGCCGATTTCGCGCATCTGGGCGGCGACAAGCTCGCCTTCAGCAATGCCGGCTTCTCGCTCGGCCTCTCGGGGGCGGGCGCAACGCCGAAGCCTTTGCCGGCCAGTCTGTTCTCGACGCAGACCAACGGGACCTTCGACAAGCCCGGCGAGCGCTTCGCCTACAATGCCGGCAACGGAAGCTTGTTCTACGACGCCGACGGCAGCGGCTCCGGCCATGCCAGCCAGCCGGTCGCCACCCTCACCAACCACGTCGCGATCACCGCCGCCGACCTCTTCTTCGTGTCGTGACCGCTCCGTTGCCCGCCCCTCATTTCGGATGGGGTACGATAGTTATTATCCGATAGGTTTCGTCCTCTATTCTGAAGAAGAATCGGTAGCCTCGGTTGACGCGGCCTTGCCACAGATCATCGGCGCCTTCGTATTTTTTTTCTCGGAGCGAGGGATGTCGGAGGTTGGCCGCCAAAAGCTCTAGCTGCTTTCGAACCGTATCTTGCAGCCTCGTTGGAAGACCGTCGAGATCCCTCGACGCACGCCGAGTCAGCTCGACCTTCATGCATCGCCGATGAATTTTTTATAGTCATCCGTCTTTTGCCAGGCCGCGATCTCTTCGGCGGTTTCGAACGGAGGAGAGAGCCGGCCGCCGCGGAGGTCGGCAAGGCCTTCGGCAATGGCGGCCTTGGCCTCTGGGTCGCGATCGCCTGCGGTCCGCGGCGTAAAGACGATCCGCCCGCGCTCGCTGCCGACCTCGAGCTCGTCGCCGGGGTGGACGCCGAGCTGCTCACAAATCTCCGCCGGGATCGAAACGATCCCGCCCCGGCGGACCTTAACCTTGGTCATTGATCGCTCCCTTCATGCCGGCATGAGGTCGGCGCAGGCTCAATCCTCCGCGCGCACCTTGACGTAGCTGCCGGGGGCGTCCTCGATCGGCGCGAGCCTGCCGTCGCCGGGGTGGCGGGCGGGCGCGTCGCCGCCGGCGTAGCGCGCTATCCAGCGCTCCCATGCGGGCCACCAGGAGCCCGCGCGCTCGGCGGCGCCGGCGAGCCATTCCTCGGGGGTCGGCGGGTTCTTGTCGTTCTCCCAATGGCCGTATTTGCCGCCGGGCGGGTTGACGACGCCGGCGATATGGCCGGAGGCGGACAAGACGAACTTGACCGGTCCCTTGTAAAGCTGGGTCGCGGCGTAGGTCGACCGCCACGGCGCGATATGGTCCTCGCGCGTCGACAGCAGGAATGCGGGCGTTTTGATCCTGCCGAGGTCGATCGGCACGCCGTCGAGGGTGACGCCGCCGGGCTTGACCAGCAAATTCTCCTGATACATCCGGCGCAGGTAAAAGCTGTGCATCGCCGCCGGCATCCGCGTCGAATTGGCGTTCCAGTAGAGGAGGTCGAACGGGAACGGCGACTTGCCGAGCAGATAGTTGTTGACGACAAACGACCAGATCAGATCGTTGGCGCGCAGCATGTTGAAGGTCGTGGCCATGTCGCGGCCTTCGAGATAGCCCTTCTCGCTCATCCGCTCCTCGAGGGCGGTCAGCTGCTCCTCGTCGATAAAGACCGAGAGCTCGCCGGCCTCGGCGAAATCGACCATCGTCACGAGGAACGTGGCGCTCTTGACCCGGCTGTCGCGGCGGGCCGCCATGTAGGCGAGCGTGCAGGCGAGCAAGGTGCCGCCGAGGCAGTAGCCGATCACATTCGCCTCGCGCTCGCCGGTCGCCTCTTCGATCGCGCCGAGCGCCGCCAGCGGCCCTTCGCGCATGTAGTCGGCAAAGGTCTTGGCGGCGAGCCGCTCGTCGGGGTTGACCCAGGATATGACAAAGACCGTGTGGCCCTGCGAGACCGCCCAGCGGATAAAGGAGTTGTCCGGCCGCAAATCGAGGATATAGAACTTGTTGATCCACGGCGGGATGATCAGCAAAGGCCGGCGCTTGACCTTATCGGTTGTCGGCTCGTACTGGATGAGCTGCATCAGATCGTTCTGAAAGACGACCTTGCCCGGGGTCACCGCGATGTTCTCGCCGATCTTGAACGCCGCCATGTCGGTCATGCTGATCGCCAGCCGGCCCTTGCCGCGGTCGAGGTCGTCGAGCAGGTTCTTCAGGCCGTTCAGCAGGTTCTCGCCGCGGCTTTCGATCGTCGCGCGCAGCACCTCGGGGTTGGTCATTACGAAATTCGAGGGCGAGATCGCGTCGACAAACTGCCGGGTGTAGAAATCGACCTTGCGCGCGGTGCGCTGATCGACGCCTTCGACATCGTGGACCGCTCCCTGGATCCACCGCGCGGTCAACAGATAGCTCTGCTTGATGTAGTCGAACAGCGTGTTGTCGCGCCACGCCGCGTCGCGAAAGCGGCGGTCGTCGGCGAGCGGCTCGATGACCGGCTCGGCGTCGCCGCCGAGCAGGCGCTGCGTCGTGCGCTGCCACAGGGTCATGTAGTCGCGCCACAGCGACAGCTGCGACTGCGCCAGGCGCGAAGGGTCCGACATCATCCGCGCCGTCATTTCGAAAAAGGCGGCGCCGATCGCCATCGGGCTTGCCATCCCGACCCCGTCCGGCGGCCCCTGGCGGGTCAGGAACTCGGCGACCAGACGCCGGCTCTGCTCGGCGATTTCGCCCATTCGCCGCGCCAGCTCGCCGGCGTCGGGCGGGGCGTCGGGCGGGCCGTCGGGAGGCGCGCCCGCCGGCCGCCGCCCCTTCCCTGTCGCTGAGGATGCGCTCCCCGCATCGCGCTTGCCATCGCTCATCTGCTTCCTCGACCCGACCGTCCGGCGGCGCGCGGCCGGCTCTCGCCGCCGTGAAATGTGGTGACGCGCCGGCGCGGATCTAATACACCAGCCGCGCTCGATTGTGCAGCGGCCGCGGGGCGCGCCCGCCGGGCCGCCGCGGCGTTATCCGGATTGCGGTCATGGTGCTGCGCAAAGACCTCTGTTCCCGCCGCGCCGTCGGCCGGCGCATGCGGCGGGCGGCGATCCCGGCCGCGGCGCTGGTCGCGCTCATTGCGCTCGCCGCCTGCAACCCGATCGACACCTGGCGCGACCTGACCGGGGCCAGCCAGAACGACCCCGACCCCGAAGCCACGCCCAACACCGCGAACCTCGCGGCCGGCGAAGCCTCGGACTACCCGAACCTCGCCACCGTGCCGCCGCCGCCGACCCGGGCGTTGACCGCGGCCGAACGGGACAAGCTGACCCAGAGCCTGATCGCCGACCGGACCAACGCCAAATACACCGACGACAAATTGCGCGCCGGGTTCTCGGCGATCTCGGCCCCGGTCCCACCGCCGCCGCCACCCGCGCCGCCGCCCGGCGAGCCCGCCGACAAGGCGGCCAAGCCCGCGCCCGCCGGCGCCGAAGCGCCCCCGGCCCAGGCGCCCCCGGCTCAGGCGCAGGGCCCGCGCAAGGAGGGCGAGCCGCCTGAGCCCGGGCCGAAGGAATCAAGCCTCGCGCCGCCGCAGGCGCGCGAGACGCTGACCCCCGAGCAGAGCCGGCCGGCCCCGCCGCTGCCGCGCCAGGTCGCGCTGCCGGCCGCCGCCGGCGGGACGGGCGCGGCGCATCTGCCCTCGCCCCCGGGGCCCGCGCCGATGCCGGCGGCGATCGACACGACCAAGTACCAGCCGCCGCCGCCGCCGCCGGTCCTGACCCGGCCGGCCCCCGCCCGCGCCGCCGCCGCTCCCGAAAAGCGCCCGGCCCCGGCGGTCAGCACGCCGGTCGGCGAGCTCAAATTCGCCGGCGCCTCGACAAGCCTCGCCGACAGCGAAGAGCCGGCTGTCGACAAGATCGTCTCGTCATACCGAAAGGAGCCCGGCAAGATCCGCGTCGTCGGCTATGCCGGGGTCGGGACCAATGGGGCCGGCGAGCAGCTGGCGAGCTATCGCGTGGCGCTCGACCGCGCCCAGTCGGTCGCCTCGGCATTGGCCAAGGCCGGGATCCCGTCCGACAAGATCCTCGCCGAGGTGGCCCCGGCCGGCGCCGATTCCGGCGAAGGCCGCGCCGAGGTCATGCTCGAGCATTGAGCTTTTTCGGGGTCGGGAGCAGTTCGTGACGCAGCATCCTGCGCGCGCCCCGAGGGCCTCTCGGGCGTGAGGCGCTGATTTGATCCCCGAAAGGAGCCGGGATGGCTGACGCCGCCGCGGCGGCACAAGGCGCTGCCCGCGCCGCCGGCCCTGCCCACAGCATCGAATGCCGCGCCTCCTGGGTGGCGGCGGCGCTGACGACGGCGGTGCTGGCGATCTCCTACGGCGCGCCGCTGATCGTCGTCGTCGGGTTGAAGCCGATCGCCGCCTCGCTCGGCGCCGAGCGCTCGATCGTCGCCCTCGCCGCAGCGCTGGTCTGGGTCGGGACCGGGATGGGCGGCATCATGATGGGCTGGATCGCCGACCGGGTGGGCGTGCGGGCGACGGTGGTTTTCGGCGCGGCGATGGTGGCGCTGGGCCTCGCGGTCTCCTCGATCGGGCAGGTCTGGGCGCTGTTCCTCGGGCACGCGGTGCTGATCGGCCTGCTCGGCAACGCCGCGCATTTCCCGCCGCTGGTGGTTTATGTCAGCCGCTGGTTCGACCGGCGGCGCGGCGCGGCGGTGGCCTTGATCTCGTCGGGCCAGTACATCGCCGGCATGGTGTGGCCGACCGTCTTCGAGCGTGGCCTGACCCAATTCGGCTGGCAGGCGACGATGCTGGCCTACGCCGTGGTGGTGGTCGTGGCGATCGTGCCGCTGGCGTTGTTCCTGGCGCCGCCGCCGCGGCCGACGAGCACGGCCGGCCTGGTCGGCCGCGGGGGCGTCCAGCTCCGCGCCCGCCCGTTGGGGCTGCCGGCGAACCGGGTGCAGGCGCTGCTGTGCGCCGCGGGGTTTTTGTGCTGCGTGCCGATGGCGATGCCGGCCGGGCATCTGGTCGCGTTCTGCAGCGACCTCGGCATCCCGGCGACGCAGGGTGCGGCGATGCTGTCGGTGCTGCTCGGCTCGGCCTTCGCCAGCCGGCTCTTCTGGGGCTGGCTCGCCGACCGGATCGGCGGGCTCGCCACGGTGCTCGCGGGCTCCGCCTGCCAGACCCTGGCGATCGCCGCCTTCACCATGACGCAGGACGAAATCGGCCTCTTCGCGATCTCGGCCGCCTACGGGCTCGGCTTCAGCGGCATCATCCCGGCCTATGTGCTGGCGATCCGCGAGCTGTTCCCGTCATCCGAGGCGTCGTGGCGGGTGCCGACTCTGCTGTTCACCTCGATGGTCGGCATGGCCTTCGGCGGCTGGTTCGCCGGCGCGCTCTACGACCATTTCGGGTACTACGGACCGGCCTTCATCGCCGGCGCCCTCTTTAACCTGGCGAATTTGGCGGTGATCGGCTTCCTCGTTCTCCGCCAGTCCCGCGGTCGCAGCCTGCCGGCCCCGGCGCCGAGCGCGGCCGGATAGGCCGCCGGCCCCCTTGAAATATCGCAGGCCAGCGGGACGCAGAGCTTCAGCGCGCCGCCGGGTTGTCGAAGCGATGTGTGTAGTGGGCGCCTGACGGATGGCGCCCACCTACCCTGTCATACCGGTGAAGGCCGGTATCTACGGCAGAAATGGATCCCGGCCTTCGCCGGGAAGACGAGGACGGAGTCAAGCGTCCGGTTGGCGCCACTAGTCGGCGCAGATCCTCTGGATCATCGAGTTGTAGGATAAAAGATCGCTGACCTGGAGGCTGGGCGGCGTTGGCGCCATCTGTGTAGCCCTTTGAAGATCACCATGTTTAGCTGAATGGCGTCTCCGGTCATCAGCCAGATTGCGATTGAGCTCAAAGGCGTGATCCGCGCACCCCGTCTCGCCGAGGCCATGGGAACGAATTTCAGGCCGACAATCCGCGCTCGTCTCCAGCACTGTCGCCGTATGAGTTCGGAGCAGCCCATCGGCGGCTTCGGCTGTCGCTCGCCGCGTCGCGGCGTTCAGGTATGCGGCCTCGATTTCCACAGAAACGGAATTTCGGCCGGCGCGAATCGCGGGCATCGCCCAGCATCATCAGATGTCGCGTGCGATCAAATGGCGCCGGCCATCGGCTCCGTCGAAGGATCTTGTTTGCGTTCAAGAGCGCTTCCGGGCCGCCGGGCGTGTTGTCCGTGGCCGGAACGTACGGGATCAAGGACGAGAGCGGATCGTTCGCCACCCGTCCCGCAACAGCCTGGGCGTTGCCGGATCCTGCCATTGCCCCCCAATTTCGTCCCGCACCCGAACCTGGCAAGATAATGCCATAGGGATCGCGCAGCCGCAACGGGAATGTTCGCGTCATGTTCCCGTCGGGGACGACCTTTGCGACCGTCCCCGGGAAACGTCGCCGACCGGCAAACGCGCGGTTTTCGGATCACCCGGCGAGCTTGACGAGCTTGTGGATGACCCGCAGCCGTTTCGGCTTCGGCTCCTTGGAAAACCGCGACCAGGTGCGGCCCGAGAGTTCGCCGACATAGATGTTGGCGTGGCGGTCGACCGCCATGCCGTGCGGCGAGGTGAAATGGCCGGGCTCGAGCCCGGCATGCATCTTGCCGAGCCGGGCCAGCACTTCACCCTTGTGCGAATGGATGCTGACCCGCGGGCCGATATTGGGCCAATCGCGGTTGATCTCGCCCGAGGGGCCGCCTTCGCCGATATAGAGCATCGGGTCGCGGCCGGCGGCCATGCACATGCCGTTCGGCCGGTGCAGGTTGTTCCACTGCGCCTCGAACCGGCCGTTGCCGTCGAACACCTGCACCCGATGGTTCTCGCGGTCGGCGACATAAAGCCAGCCGTCCGGGTCAACGCAGATATTGTGCGGCACGTTGAACTGGCCGGGGTCGGTGCCGGGCCCGCCCCACGACATCAAGAGCCTGCCGTCGGGCGTGTATTTGTGGATGCGCGCGTTGCCGTAGCCGTCGGAAACGTAAAGCTCGCCGTTCGGCGCCAGTGCGGTATGAGTGCAGCGGTGGAAGGGCTCGCCCGACATATAGGGCTTGGGCTCGCCGGGGACGCCGAGGGTCATCAGCACCCGGCCGTCGAGGGTGCATTTGCGCACCGTGTGGTCGCCGTCGTCGGTCAGCCAGATCGTGTCGTCGGGCCCCATATGGACGCCGTGCGGGCGGGCGAACACGCCCTCGCCCCAGGTGCGCAGCAGATTGCCTTCGGCGTCGAACACCGCCACCGGATGCTCGCCCCGGTTGAAGGCGTAGACTTGGTCCTGCCCGTCGACCCCGACCGCCGCGACATCGCCGAGCACGATCTCGTCCGGCAATTTCGCCCAGTCGTCGCGGACCTCATACAGGTAGCGCCCGCTCTCCAATCGCACCGTCATGCGCCCTCTCCCCAAGCCTGCGGCTTTGCCGCCGGCCGGCATCATAGGATCGGGGCGGCGGATCGCGCGAGAGGCATCCGCTCCGTCATGCGCGGGCGTCGACCCGCGCATCCCCAGCGCGAGATCACCGGGTCGAGCCCGGTGATGACGATGAACGCGGCGTCGACGAAAAGAGCGCGGCGCATTTCTGTGGCGCAGGCTTACGCTCGCTCGTACGATAGGCTGGCCAAGTCGTTGGCCGACATCCCCGCCGAGGACGCTCCAGGAGCCCGTCATGCAAGAAAAGCTGATCTCCGGTGACAACCACATCGACCTGACCTATTGCCCGCCCGACCTGTGGTCGTCGCAGGCGCCGAACAAGTGGAAGCTTTCGGCGCCGCGGGTCGAGGAGATGGAGGACGGCCTGCACTGGTTTGTCGACGCCCAGGACAAGGGCATGTGGAACGGCGTCGGACCGGGCTTTCTCAAATACACGCGCGGCATGTTCGGCCATATCGACGAGATGAAGGACAGCGGCTTCGACTGGGGCAACGACCGCGCCGCCAGGCCGCGGCCGACCACGCCCGAATTGCGCATCGCAGATCTCGACCGCGACGGTCAGGACGCCGAGATCGTCTATGGCTGCCTGATGATCAACGATCTGATCTCGGATGCGCCGCTGCGCGCCTGGTCCGACAAGATCTACAACGACTGGGTCGCCGACTTCGCCAGGCGAGCCGATCCGAACCGCGTCTACCCGCTGGCGATCATCCCGAACACCGACCCCGCCGAGGCGGCGGCCGAGGTGCGGCGCTGCGCCAAGATGGGGCTGCGGGGCGGCGACCTCGCCTTCAAGCGGATGACCCCGCCGCTCTACACCGACCAATGGTTCCCGTTGTGGGAGGCGGCGGCCGAGTGCCGCTTCCCGATCTCGTTCCATTCGACCGGGTTCAAGGCGCTGCGCGCGCCCGACAGCCCCGAGCAGGAGCAGAAATATTTCACGCAGTGGCGGCTGGTGCGCTCGGCGCTCTTCCAGCTCGACACGATGGAGGTGCTGGTCTCGCTGCTGGCCTCGGGCGCCTGCGAGAAATACCCCGACTTCAACTTCGTGCTCGGCGAATCGGGGGTGACCTGGCTGCCTTATGTGTTCGACCGGCTCGACACCGAATACGCCGACCGGGCGAGGAGCCTCAATTTCAAGCTGAAGCCCAGCGATTATTTCCGCCGCCAGGGCTACGTCACCTATCAGCAGGACCAGTATCTGGAGCCGATCATCCCGCTGATCGGCGAGGACAACATCATCTGGGGCGCCGACTACCCGCACCCGGACTGCATCTGGCCCGGCTCGCGCGCCACCCTCGACAAGAACCTCGCCCAGATCTCGCCCGCCGTGCGCCGCAAGATCACATCCGAGAACGTGACCCGCCTCTACCACCTGCACCAATAGCCGACGAAGGCCGGGCGGCGTTTTATCGCCGCCCGATCTTGGGAGACCCTGGAAATCCGCCTCGCTCTACGCGATATGAGAATATAGGATTTTTTCGTAGAGGCCTCCGCCCGGTGAACGTCTCGATCTCACTGACCCCCGAGCTGCTCGGCTTGATCAAGGCCAAGGTCGCGTCCGGCCGCTATACCTCGACCAGCGAGGTGGTGCGGGAGGCATTGCGTCTGCTGGAACGCGCGGATCGAGAAGCAGAGCAAATCGAGGAGCTGCAGCGCGCATGGCGAGAGGGGCTCGATAGCGGCGATGCCGGCCCGATCGACTTCGACGCGCTGCGCTTTGCCGCGGAGCAGGAGCGTGCGGCCGCTCAAAAAGACTAGCATTGGCGCGCGTTCGATACACCGAACGGGCCCGCCGCGACCTCATCGACCTGTGGCGCAACATCGCCGACCGCAGCCCGGCAGCGGCTGAGCGCGTCTATGCCCGACTGGAAGCGCGTGTAGAAATCCTGGAGCGGTTTCCCGAGGCCGGCCCTTCAAGGCCCGCCATCAGTCCTGAGGCACGTGTCCTGGTCGAGCCTCCGTACCTGATCCTTTATCGAATTTTGCCCGCGGGTGTTCAAATAGTTCGCGTGCTGCACGGGGCGCGACGGATCGACAGCGCGCTGTTCAACGCGGGCGTCGACTGACCTCATCTTCGGCCCACTTTAATTTTGCTGGATGGCAGCGAAGAATGGCCTGCTTCGCTGATATCTTCACACCACCGGAAGCGGGCGGTGGGGCTCGGGCGGCGGCTCGATGCGGATCGGGTCGCCGGGGCGGACCTCGCCCGCGGCCACGACGACGCCCATGATCCCGGCCTTGCGCACGAGGTTGCCTTGCGCGTCGCGGTCCAGGGTCGCGGCCATCAGCCCCGGCGCGATCTTGTCGAGCTGGGCGCAGGGGTTGCGCAGCCCGGTCACCTCGACGACCGCGCTGTCGCCGAGATGGAGCCGCGTGCCGGCAGCGAGCCCCAAGAGGTCGACGCCGCGGGTCGTGACGTTCTCGCCCATCTGCCCGGGCGCGACGGTGAACCCGGCCCGGCGCAGCTCGTCGTGCAATTCGGCGTGGATCAGGTGCACCTGGCGCAGATTGGGCTGGGTCGGGTCGCGCGCCACCCGCGAGCGGTGCTTGACCGTCGTCCCCTGATGCGCGTCGCCCTCGACGCCGAGCCCGGCCGCCAGCCTGATCTTGTCCTCGTTCGGCTTGACCAGCGTATGCGTCGCGCTGCGGCTGACCGTCGTCACTGTTGCACCCATCAAGCGTGTCCTTTTCGACCGAGTCTCGGTGTTGCGATCGGATTTGCTGCGTCAGCCGCGGGCCTCGGCGGCGAGGAGGCCGAGGGCGGTGCGCAAGGCGGCCTCGCGCACCTGGGCGCGGTCGCCGGGAAACACATGGCGCTCGGTCCGGCACGCGCCGTCACGCCGGGCGAGGCCGATATGGACGAGGCCGACCGGCTTGTCGGCGCTGCCGCCGCCGGGGCCGGCGACCCCGGTGATCGAGACCGCGAGGTCGACGGGCGCGCGGGCGACCGCACCCCGCGCCATCGCCGCCGCGGTCTCGGCGCTGGCCGCGCCGTGCGCGGCGATGGTCGCCGGCGGCACCCCCAGCAATTCCGATTTCGCCGCGTTCGAATAGGCGACAAAGCCGCATTCGACGACATCGGACGAGCCCGCGACCGCGGTCAACGCCGCCACGACCATCCCGCCGGTGCAGGATTCGGCGGTTGCGACACGCCAGCCGCGCGCGCGGCAGGCGTCGAGCGCCGCTTGCGCCAGGGTCAGGGTATCGGCGTCGAGCACCAAGCGCTCCATTGGACCGTCCGGCGGAAAGCCTATCCCGCCGCCGCCGCCGCGTCGAGCGGGCTGGCGCGCGCAACCCGCAATTTGCTAGGGTGCGGCATCGAGTCACTCGATCGGAAAGGCTCCGCCCAATGAACGATGCAATGACGCTGTCCGAGCGCGCCGATGCGCTCGAGCACCAGATGATGCGCGACCTCGACCGGGCGATCATCGTCAAATCGCGCCTCTTTAACCTCGCCGACGGCGACATGAGCATCCCGAACGGCCCCGCCTTGCTGGCGCAGAACCCCGGCGGGCATTTCCTGATGGGCGACGACCCGCGCCTGCCGCAGATGCCGGAGAAGCCGACATTGGTGGATTTCTTCAAATACCGCTTCGGCCCGGCGAACCACCTGTTGCAGAGCGCGCGCCACGCGGTCAGGGCCGGCATGGACGAGAAGGTGGTTCTCGCCTGCCTGGTGCACGACATCGGCGTCATCGGCTTCATCCGCGCCGATCACGGCTATTGGGGCGCGCAGATGGTCGCCCCCTATGTCGACGAGGAGGTCGCCTGGTCGATCCGCGCGCATCAGGCATTGCGCTTTTACGCCGACGAATCGGTCGGCTACGCCTATCCCGAATCGTATACCAAGAATTTCGGCGCCGACTACCGCCCCGACCCCTATATCGAAGACGAGTACAAGCGCGCCCTCAAGCACAAATGGTACATGACCGCGCGGATGATCACGGTCCACGACATCTACTCGTTCGACCCCGACGTGACGGTCGAGCTCGACGAGTTCACCGACATCATCGGCCGCAACTTCCGCCAGCCGAAAGAGGGGCTCGGCTGGGACAGCAGCCCGTCGGCGCATATGTGGCGCACCCTGATCCGGCCGACGCGCTACTTGTGACCTTCCCGCAGATCATCGCCCCCTCCCTTCCCTCCCCCGCAGGCGGGGGAGGGTCAGGGTGGGGGCCGGCGCCGGGATGAGCCAATGCCCGACATCCCGATCGCGCTGACCTGCGCCGATTACGCGCGGGTGATGCCGCTCGCCACCGGCGAGGTTAAGCCCGACGGGATCGCGCTGACCCTGATCCACGGCAGCGGCGGCTCGTGGGAGATGCGCGCGCAGATGCTGCGCCGCGCGCTCCACGACCCGGACGTGCAGGGCGGCGAGGCGTCGATGTCGGGCCATCTGCGCCGGATCGACGGCGGCGACCGCAGCCTCGTCGGGCTGCCGGTCTTCCCGCTGCGCAACTTCACCGCGCGCGACCTCTATGTGCGCAAGGGCGGCCCGGTCAAAGCCCCGGCCGACCTCGTCGGCAGGCGGGTCGGCATGTACGACTGGGTCGCCAGCGGCTCGATCTGGTACCGGCATTTTCTGAATTTTATCGATGTGCCGCCGCAGAGCCTCGAATGGTGGATCGGCGACATCGACGCGCCGCGGCCGCCGACCCATGTCTACAGCCTGCCCGACGGCGTCCATGCCGCGCCGGCCGGGCGCTCGCTGTCCGAAATGCTGATCGCCGGCGAGCTCGACGCGCTCTACAGCCCGCCGCGGCCGCGGCATTACCACCCCGCGAACGGGCCGATCGTCCGCCTCTTTCCCGACAGCCGCGCGGTCGAGCGCGACTATTTCGCCCGCACCGGCTGCTTTCCGCCGCAGCATCTGATCGTCCTGCGCCGCGAGGTCTGGGAGCCGAGCAAATGGATCGCGCGCAGCCTGACCGACGCCTTCATCCGCTGCAATGATCTGTTCGCCGCCGCACAGCGGAATTTCCCCTATGTCTCGCCCTGGCTCGACCTCGAGCTGGAGGAGACCGAGGCGCTGATGGGGGCCGATTTCCACCCCTACGGCTTTGCCAGGAACCGCGCGGCGATCGACACCTTCTGCCGTCAGGCCCACGACCTCGGCATCACCCGCCGGCTGATCGCGGCCGAGGAATATTTCGCCGAATTCCTCGCCTCCTGACGCCTGCCGGCCGTTATGGCGCATGCAGCGCGAACAAATTGTACTGCCAGGGATGGTGGTCGATGTAGAGGCCGGGGTCGACGAGCTCGCCGCCGTCGCGGTCGTAGACCTCGCTCCCCAACGCATCGGTGAGCCGCACCGGCCGGCCGCGCAATTCCGCGAAGGGCAGCGGCAGGCGGCATTGCCCGTGATGCCCGGCATAGTTGACGACGGCGACAAAATGATCGCCGTCGGGGCCGGCCCAGGCGTACGCAATGAAGCCGTCCGCGGTCCAGTTGCCGGGCCAGGCGACGCGCGGCTCGATCTGCGACCATTGGCCGTCGCGCAATGCGGCGTTACCTTTGAGCGCCGCCAGCAGCCGGGCGTAGAAGGCGTCGGCCCGCGGGTCGATCGGCTCGGCCGGGCCGCGGCAGAGATGCGCCGGGACCCGGATGCGCGCGCCCTGACGCTGACCCTCCTGAAAAAAGCGCAGGCCCGGCGCGCAATAGGCGGCGACCGCTGCGGCCTCGTGCTGCGGGCAGGGAAATTCGGCGGCGGCGCGCGGCTCGTCGTGGTTTTCGAGAAATCGCGCGAGCTTGTCCTGATAGTCGAGGCCGGCGCGCAGATGGGCGCGGATCGGCCCGGAATCGCCGGCCCGCAGCCGGTCGTAGAGCCGCTTGTCGTAGCAATAGTCGAAGCCCTGCTGCTGCAAGGTCCACTCGAGGTCCCAATAGACCTCGGCCATGAAGGTGAAGCCCGGATGGCGGGCGCGCGCCGCCGCGATCGCCTTGGGCCAGAACGGCTCCGGCGCGCGTCCCCAGGTGCGCTCGAACACCTCGGGCAGCAGCAGCATCGCCATATCGCAGCGCACGCCGTCGCACTTGCCGGCGACCGCGGTCAGCGTGTCGGTCTGCGCCTGCTGCAATTCCGGATTGGCGTAGTCGAGCTGCAAGGTGTCGGGCCAGCCGGGAAAATTGGGGTCGCGGCCATGCGCCAGGATCCGCGGGCCGCGATCGGTGTCGACGCGCACATAATTCTCCGGTGCGCCGGCCAGCGCCGCCTCGCTCCCCTGCACATAATAATCAGGGTGGGCCTTCACCCACGGATGGTCGGGCGCGGTATGGTTCGGCACGAAGTCGAGCATCAGCCGGATGCCGCGCGCGGCCAGCTGCTGGCGCAGCCGCGCCAGCGCCGCCTCGCCGCCCAGAGTGTCGTTGACGGTGTAGCCGGTGATCGCAAAGCCCGAGCCGCAGATGTCGTCCTCGGTCAGGTCGGGCAGAGCCGCCCGGAACTCGGCCTGCCATTGCGGCGTGCCGCGCGAGACCGCCCGGCCGGCGGCCCCGGTCTGCCAGACGCTCAACAGCCAGACCCAGTCGAAGCCCTGCGCGGCGATGTCCGCGACCGTCGCGTCGTCGATATCCGCGAGGGTGAGCCGCCGGCCGGCGGCGCGGGACAGCCGCTCGACCCAGACCCGGCTGTTGATCTGAAGCAGCGAGGGATAACGCGGGGCGATCGCCATAGATGTTCTCCACTTACCGCTGATTTCCTTTTGCGTCCGACCCCGCATCATCGACCCGGAACCCGGCTTCGCCTTCGAGGGGCTAAGCGCTCTTATGCCACGTCGCGTCATAGACGCAAGCCCCGATGACCCTGCCCCGGAGCACGTTTTGGGCGTCTATTTGGCCCTCAAACCTTTGACCAACGCCGGTCCGCATCGCCAGCGCGCCTTGTGGCGTCACATATCCCTGAAACCGGATGTTCTGCACGTCGAGCTGGGCGAGGCCGTTGGCGATGGTCAGAGGCGGGGCAGCGTATTGCGGGCAGGCTGCCGAGCCTTCCCCTGCCCCTTGCAGGGCGCTGCCTTTGCTCATGTTGCGAACCTCGCCACCGATCCACGTTCCGTCAAAGGCGGCCGTTGTGTTGGCGGCAGAGCCTGCTGCGTAGCCGGTCGGCGTTATCGGACCCGCCGCCGTCGCCGAAGGCGCTGGTTGCTGCTGAGCGCAACCAGCGATTACGAGGATCGATGCGTACAGCAAGAAAGAGGGTTTCATGTGTTCCTCCTTGTAGCTTGATTACTGTTTTTGTGCTCCTGGATCGCCTTGCACCGGCTGGCCTTGCGCCGGCTGGCCTTGCGCCGGCTGTTTTGAAGCAGGCGTGCCGCCGCGCCGCTCGTAACGCCGGTCGACGCGCCCGCCGCGCCGATCTTGACGCCGCTCCATGCCGGTGGTTTGCGCCTCGGCGGCTGTGTATCGCAAGGCGAGGCCCGCCGCGGCCGCCAATCCGAGAAGGGGAAAAAGCCTTCGACGCGAGACCATTTTCGATCCAACTTCTGTAGTCATGCTCACTCTCCTCGATTTCGACGACAGCTTGGCGCTCTAGTGGTCAGACGCGATCACCTGATTCAGCAGAGAATAGATGTAGGATGGGTTGAGCATCGCGAAACCCATCACCCCTTCGGCGCACAGTGATGGGTTTCGCTGCGCTCAACCCATCCTACAGGCTACTGCACCGCAACCGTGACGTCGGTGTTCCAGGTGATGTCGACCTTGTCGCCGACCTTAACCTTATCGAGCACCTCCGGATCGACGATATGTCGGCTGTATTTCCATCCGTTCGGACCAGCGAAGGTGATCGACGATGCGTTCTTGTCGATGGCGTCGATGGTCGTGGTCATCGTTCTCTGCACGGATGCCGTGCCCCCGGGTCGCGTCCCCTGCCCCGCGGTCGAGGTCCCGGTCTGCGTATTGACAGATGCCTCGCCCGGCGGCTTCAGTCTCGCCCAGACGTTGTTGTTGTAGGTGATCGACACCTTGTCCCCGACCTTGAGCTCATCGAACCGCTTCGCGCTCGGCGGCACGTCGACCGTCTCGAAGCTGCCATCGGCCTTCTTGATGTTCACGGTGCGCTTCTCATGATCGATGGTCGCTACCGCGCCCGAAAGGGTGACGGTCTGTGTCGGGAGCTGTCTGACCTCCTGCGCCCAGCTGTGCAGGGAAAGAGCCAAGACCAACCCGGACACGCCGAGGATTGCGCTTGCTCGCTTCATGTCTCTCTCCTTTGGGTTCTTAAACTTCGGTATCTAAAGAGCTAAGCTCGCCTTCACTTGAAGCTTAAACAGCGGGGTTCGCCGGCGGCTATGCAGAAATGACGGATTTTACGGGTTGATGAACCTCGCCACCGGAACACGTCGCAGGGTGGTCAGCGGGGTTTCGCTGAAGGCCGCCCGGTAGGCCGCCTCGAAACGTCCAAGCTCCGCGAAACCCAAGCCGCGGACAAGCTCCGAGAGGCTTGCCCCGTCGGGAGCGGCGTCACGCAATGCGGCGCGCGCCCGGTTCAACCGGCGCAGCATCACATAGCGGATCGGGCTCATGCCGAGGAACTCGGCGCAACATGAGCGCAGGGTCCGCTCGGTCACCCCGTTCAGCTCGCATAACGCGGTCATGTGCAGCGGCTCGCCGAGATGCTCCGCCAGCACCTGCTCGAACTTTATCATGATGTTGGCGTGACGGCGTTTGATCGCGCCGTCAGCGCGAAAGCCGGCGGTGGTCAGGCAGACGACCAGCGTCTGGATCAAGCTTTGCTCGATGGCGCGCGCGACCTCGGCATGCGCCAATAGTTTCGGCGTGGTCTCGGCGAGGCGGCAGACTTGCGCATGCAGGCGTCGCAGGCGCGCTCCATCGCGCGCGGCGGGGCGCAGGATTTTTCCCCGCGACGGCAAAGAGAAAGGCTTTCCGGAAATAGCCCGGCCATATTGCTCGAGCCGCGCCGGGTCCAACGCTATCACGTTCCACACCGAGGAGCCGGCCGTTGACTGGTGCCGCCGCTCGCCGCGGCCGTGGAGCACGATCTCGCCCGGCTGCATTTCCGTCCCGCCGGATACCGGCGGTGGCCCGGAATGCGCCGGAAACGTCACGAAGGAGAGCTGCGGACCCAGACAAACATAAGCAACCCGTGGAAACTCTTCCTCGCACCGCAACACCTGCAAATCGTGCAGCTCCGCCCAGGTCAGGTGGGCCTTGAACTTGGAGCTTAGCGTGATGAGGATTTCGATTTGTGTCTGACGCAGGCTCGCCTCGTAGTGATCGGGTTCGAGGAGCATGCGCGTGCCGCTTCCCGGCATTCATCCCTCTGCAAAACCGATGAACTACAATAGAGGCCGAGCATTTTGCCGAATACGAGGATAGATCGCCCGACCGCGGCGCCTATGCGGATTTAACGAATCTCCACGCCGGCTCGATGATTTCGGCCGGCTTTGGCGCTGGGAGGCATGCCGACCACCGGCGAGGCAAGCTCCTGTGCGCGACCTGCCGCGGCCCTTCAGGTTCTGCCGCTGCAAATTTGTGGAAAATGCATAGGCGGCGCGGTCATCCGATGGTCTTCTGCGCTCCGGGTTTGGAAGGCTGATGAGGCAAAATCCGACCGGTCCAAAAGGGTGCGAAAGAGATGAAGCTCACGAGAGGCGGCACAGCGGGGCGACGCCGGCGAACGGCAGCAAGGCGGCTGGGTCGAGGATGCGCTACCTGCAGATCCGTGACACAGTCTGAAGGAGTAGTTCTTGGCCCATTTTGAACTCTTTCCGTTCTTGGCCTCGGCTTCCGGTCTACTGGCCCTCATCTCGTTTTGCCTTCTCGTCTTTGGCCGATTGGGGGTAGGGTCAATAGTTGCCTTCCTGATCGCGGGCCTTGTTGTCGAGCAGATGCGCGATCTCCCCCCGGGTTCGGTCCAAGCGCTGCAAGAGTTCGCCGAATTGGGCGTCATGCTTCTGCTGTTCCTGATCGGCCTCGAGCTGCAACCGTCACAACTCCGTAATCTCGGTCGGGACGCGATAAGGTTCGGCGCGCCACAAATTGCCATAAGCGTCGGCGTGATCGGCATTTACGTCTGGGAATGTTCGCCACATGGGAAACGGCGATCGTGTTGGCACTCGGCTTCACGCTGTCATCGACTGCCGTTGTCGTTCAGCTTCTCGAGGAGCGGAACGAGCTGCATACATCGTGGGGCGAAAAGGCGTTTGCTGTGTTGCTGGCGCAGGATCTCGCGGTTATTCCGTTTTTGCTGGTTGTCGCACTGATCAGCGGCGGAGGCGCCGGCGGAGGGACGGATACGCCATGGTGGTGGGGATTGACACGGGCGATCATCGTCGTCGTCGGCATCCCGGTAGTTGGCCGTTTTGTGTTGACGCGCATCCTGGGGGTTGCCGTCAAGCACAAGAACGAAGCAGCCTTTGCTTGCGTGACATTTCTGGGTGTCCTGGCCGCCGCGCTGGCTGCCGAGCGGGCCGGGTTGTCGATGGCGCTTGGCACCTTCCTCCTTGGGGCTACGCTTTCTGCTTCGCCCTTCGGCCATCGGATCGCGGCAAGTGTCGAGCCCGTTAAGAGCATCTTTCTTGCCTTGTTCTTTCTAAGCGTCGGGTTCTCGATCAAGCTGGAAACGGTCGCCTCGGCCTGGGCTCCGCTTCTGTTGAATATTTTTGTCATACTCGGACTGAAGTTCGGTATCGTCTTACTGTTGGCGTTTGCCGGAGGGCTGCCGCGCCCGGATGCGGCACGACTGTCGGTGGTCTTGGCGCAATGCGGAGAATTCGGCTTTGTCTTGTTCAGCGCAGCCCAGGCTGGCGGGCTGATGTCTCCTCGTTTGACTGCGCTGGCGAGCATTTTAATCACGATTTCGATGCTCACGACTCCTTTCCTTCTCCGATGGGTGGCGCATTGGACCCCCTCGGCTCGCGAATCTTAGTGCTCGACCCGAAATGAAGCGCGTTATCTCAGCGGGTTATCGTCGCCCCCGCGAAAGCGGGGGTCCAGAGCCTGCCCCTGGCATGAACAGGGGGGACGCGTTCGAGCCCTTACCCGCCTGGGTTCCCGCTTTCGCGGGAACGACGAATAGCCTGCTGATAAGGGAATCATTTCGAGCCGTGCTCTTAGGCCGGTTATCAATCAGCATCAAACTTGGGCCCCCGATGAGTTCTCCGCTGACCACTGTGAGCAATGCGACCGGCATGAGTTTGAGGGTCATGACCCTTGTTGAGCGCGGATCCGACTTCATCCCGACCTCCTGGTTTCGTGAGGGGAAAGGGGGCAGGAAATGATCGACCCGAATGTGCCGAAACCTGATCACGCGCCTTCGCGCTCGACCGTCCTCGATCTTGCGCTTCAAATCGGACTGGCTGGCTCTTTTGCTCTACGCCTGCGGCCGGTTCATATCGCCTTTTGGCAACCTCCTGATCTGGTCTGCAATTCTGGCGGTGATGCTGTATCCGCTGCATCTGCGCCTGGTCGTCCGGCTCGGCAATCGCTGGTCGGCGCTGCTGATCGGGCTGGTCGGCGTCGGGGTGATGCTGGTGGTGATGGCCACGGTGGTGACGTGGATTGCGTCTTCCCTGTATTCGCTGATCGCGGGTTTGCACAATCAAAGCCTGAGCGTCCCGCCGCCGCCGCCATGGCTTGCCGACCTCCCGCTGGTGGGCCGGAAGCTGACGGAGGCCTGGGTGCTCGTCGCCACCAACATGCCGGCGGCGTTTGCCAAATACCGCGAGACGTTGAGCGAGCCGGCGGCATGGCTCGTGTCGTCGGCCGGTGGCCTGGTCGCCGGGCAACTGTCGTTCGTTCTCTCTTTCGGGATCGCCGCCGTCATCGTCGCCTACGGCAGGGGCGCCGCCGATTTCGCTCGGCGACTGCTCGGACTTTTTATCGGCAGCGAGGAGCGGGGGGGCCATCTGGCTGCCGCTGACGGCGCATACGATCCGTGGCGTGGCGGTAGGCGTTGTCGGCGTAGCGGTGATCCAGTCGCTTCTCCTCGCAGTCGGCTTCTTCGCCATCGGTCTTCCGGCAGCCGGCCTTTGGACGGTACTGTTGCTTTTGCTGTGCATCGTGCAGGTGCCGGCGGTGCTGGTGACGCTCCCGATCATAGCCTATGTCTTTGCGACGCAAGCAACGCAGCCGGCTGTCATCTTCCTGGTCTGGACCCTCGCCGCCGGGCTCAGCGACAATATCCTAAAGCCATTGATGCTCGGCCGCGGACTGGAAGTGCCGATGCCGGTCATTCTGATCGGCGTCATCGGCGGCATGATTGCCGACGGCCTTCTCGGGCTGTTTGTGGGACCCGTGGTCCTGGCCGTCGGCTATGTGCTGCTCATTGAATGGATGCAGCAGCGTCGCGCCCAGAGCGGATCGCAGCCCGCCGATCGGGCGCCGTAGCATGCGACATTTGCCGTCGGCGCGCCTGGGGGTCGAGAAAGCCGGCGGCGGCGGCCGGGCTGAGAAACGCGTGTCGCCCCGATGAGCGCCGATCCTGAGACCACCAAAAAAATCGCGGTGAAGGAGCTCGCTCCCGCGAAGCCCGCTCCGGCGGACGCCGACTCTGCGAACCCGCTGCGCCGGGCGGCGCTCGTTGTCGTCATCGTGACCATTGTGCTGTTTGCCCTGTCGATCGTCATGGAGCGCTACACGCCTTCGACATCGCAAGCGTTCGTGCAAGCCTATGTTGTCCGCATGGCTCCCGAAGTCGCGGGGCGCGTCATCGGCGTCGATGTCGCCGACAATACGCGCGTCGCCGCAGGGCAGGTCCTGTTCCGCATTGATCCGCGGCCCTTCGAGCTTGCCGTGGCCGAGGCGCAGGCCCAGGTCGAGCAGATCGGTCAGACGCTGGGAGCCTCTACCGCCGCCGTGGAATCGGCGCAGGCGCGCGTCGTCAAGGAGGCCGCCGAGCTCGCGAACGCTGAGGCCCAGACGGCGCGGGTTTTCGAGCTTGTCAAACGCGGCGTCTATCCCGCGTCCAAGGCCGATACCGCCCGCGCCGCACAGGACGCCGCACGGGCGATGCTGGCGGCCAGCCAGGCCGACCTTGCCAAGGCGCGGGAGGAGCTTGGCCCCAAGGGCGCCGACAATCCCCAGCTCAAGGCGGCGTTTGCGGCGTTGGAGCGGGCGCGGCTCAATCTTCTTTATACCACGGTCAAGGCCCCTGCCGACGGCTTGGTCTCCAATCTCCAGCTTGCGACCGGCCAGTTCATCGGAGCCGGGCAGGCGGCCCTTACCTTCATCGATTTGAGCACGGTCTGGGTTTCGGCCGAGTTCAAGGAGAACAGCCTCGAATACATGTCTGCGTCCGATCGGGCCGAATTGGTATTCGAACTCGTTGCCGGGCGCAATCTATAAAGCCCACGTCGAGAGCATGGGCTGGGGCGTCTCCCAGAACAGCGTTGATCCCAATACCGGCCTGCCCACGATCAAAAACGCCACCGGCTGGGTGCGCGACCCGCAACGTTTCCCGGTGCGTTTGATCGTCGACGAGACGCCGCCGCGGGGCAGCGTGCGGGTCGGCTCGCAGGTGAATGTCGTCGTCTACACCGGCGACAATCCAGTCACGAACGCCCTCGGCGCAGCATTTATTCGCCTCATCTCCATCCTGACCTATGTCAGCTGACGCTTCCGCCGCCGCGGCGGTCCTGTCACGCCAGCGCCGGATCGGGCTGCGGGTCGCGCTCGCGGTCGCTGCCGGGTTCACCTGGAACCTCGCGACCGGTGCGGTCATCCCGTTCTTTGGGCCGGTTCTCGCGGTGCAATTGCTGATTTTCGGCGCCGGGCCCTTGCCGCTGGCGAAGGCGATCGCGGTCGTCGGGCTCGTGCTGGTCGTCGGACACGCCTTCATTCTTCTCAACGGCATCCTTGGCGACCACCCGATCCAGCTGCTCCTGCTGCTCGGTCTATTCAATTTCGCATGCTTCTTCATAGAGGCGCGGGGACGGGGCGGCCCTGTCATCTTCCTCTGCCTGGTGATCGCGATCACGGTTACCATGCTCGATCGCGTCCACGCCACGCTGGACACAGGCATAATCGCAATATTGCTCCAGGCCTACCTGAGCGCGGTGGTCTTGTCGTGGCTCGCGCATGCGGTCCTGCCGAGCCGCGATGCGACCGAGGACGCGCCGCAGGCGGCCCCGGCGATCGACAGGCCCGCCATCCGGGCTCTCGCCAACGCGGCTATCCTGGTCGGCGCGATGACGCTGTGCCTGACCAACAACGCCCTCTCCCTGGCGCTCGTCCTTCCGATCACCGTCGCTTCGGTGCTGCTTCAGTATGACTTCGCAACCAGCGTCCGCTCCGCCCTCAGCCTTGTCGCCGTCAATCTGCTGAGCGGGGTGCTTGCCTCCCTGGCCTTTGCCTTCGTCGAGCTGCGCCCGGAGCTGCCCTTCCTGTTCCTGACCGTCTTTCTCGTCGGGCTGATCCTGGGCGGCCGGGCGGCGGCCGGGCGCGCCGATATGTATGCCGGAGCGCTCACGACGTTCCTCATTCTGTTCGGGTCGGGCATAGCGCCGTTGCCCACGACGACCCCGGAATCGTTCACGACCCGGATCGGCTACGTCCTGTTGGCTGTCGGGTACACTCTGTGCATGATGGCGCTGCTCTGGCCGCGCGAGCGACCTGCGCCGACACCACCCTCACCGCGGTCACGAGGCCCTGCAGAGACTATCATCTGAGGGTCTGTCGATAAGCCTGCCTGAACGCCTCGACGGCCGGTCGGTCGGGATGCTCCGAGCAGTAGCTCTCCGCCCGCTCCTGGGCGTCGGGGATCGCGGCTACATTGACGGTGCTGCTGCCGAAGCGCGCTGCCTGATAGCCGATATAGAACAGCGACGCCGCGGCCCGATCGTCCGGCGACAGCTCCAGCAGCCTTCCGCACGTCGCCCCCTGGATGCTGACCCGACGGTTGGCGGGCGCCGGCTCGGCTGCCGGGGCCGGGGCAGGCGCCGCTGCCGCCACCGGGGGCGGCGGCGGCGCCGCGGGGGCGGCGGCGTCCGGAGGCTGGACGCAGGCGCCGAGCGAGCCCGTCAGCACACCCGACAACAGTACAAAGGCGGTCTTCCCGTTCATCGCGTTGCTCCGGTGGCAAGGAAAAGAAAAACTGTCTCCGCAGGTATTGCCGCGGCTGCGGCATCCGAGGCCGTTTCAACCGTCGGGATACAGAAGCACCATAACCCAACCGCTCCTAATTGACATAGATGCGTCGGCGGGTCACCCTTGATATTCTCCCGCCGGACCGGTCTGCCGGTACGGTCTCGGCAAGGCTCCGGCCATGTGTCGCGACGAAGCCCGACGCCCGCCCCCAGCCGCGAGCTGGACAGCAGTTCGGAGACAACACAGCGAGTGAGGCCACAGCGATGACGAAGTGTCTGCTTTATCTGGCGCCGGTCGTCCTGATCGGATTGGCGGCTGCCGAGGCGCGCGCCGCTCCGGCCGCCTGGGGCGGCAGCACAGGTCGCAATATCGCCGCCACCGCGCCCGAGGGGACAGGCGCGCCGCCGGCCCTCGTGTGCCAGAGGGGGGGCCGAGGCGGCGGCGGCGGCGCTCGAGGCGGCGGCGGCGGTGCTCGCGCCGGTGGCGGCGGCGGTTATCGCGGCGGTGGCGGCGGCGGCGCTCGCGCCGGTGGCGGCGGTTCCTGGGCGGGCGCCGGCCGCGGCAACTTCAACAGCGGCAATGTGAACCGCGGCAATGTGAATCGCGGCAACTTCAACAGCGCCAACGTGAACCGCACCAATGTGAACCGCACCAACGTGAACCGCGGCGGCAACGTCAACGTCAACCGCAACGTCAACGTCAGCGGCGGCGGCTACGGAGGAGGCGGTTATTACGGCGGAGGTTGGGGCGGCGTCGCCGCCGGGGTCGCAGCGGGCGCCATCGTCGGCGGCGCCGTCGCCAGCACGGCCTATCCGGCCCCGGCATACGCGTACCCGTCTTGTCCGTACCCGGATTACCCGAACTGTGGACTTTGAGCGAGGCCGGCGCGACAGCATCTGTATCCGATCAGATCGGGCGGCCGTTGCCTCTTTCCGCTGTCCCGTAGGCCTTCAGCCCACGGACCTGATCCGTGGGGAACGCCGGGACCCACCTTTCCGCCACTTGGCCGCCTGCTTGGGTTTTACTGTGATCGTTCGATGAACGAGCAGGATGAATGACCGCGCCTGCGGCCGGCGTGGGTCCCGGCTTTCCCCACGGATCAAGTCCGTGGGCTGAAGGCCCACGGGGCAGCGGGAGCCATGCGGTTCAGCCTCATGGTAGATCGCCCGATCGCGGCGCCTATGCAGATTTAACGAATTTCCACACCGGCTCGATGATTTCGTCCTGTTTTGTATCTTCAGGGGGCCGGCGCAGCGCCGCCGAGGGTGGTTCGCCGAATAGTGACCGGTAGGCGACGGCAAAGCGGCCCAATTCCCAGAAGCCGTAATCGGTGGCGACCGCGGTCACGGTCGTTTTCTCCCCATCCGCGCTCTGCAATGCCCGGCGCACCAGGTGCATCCGCCGCAGCCACAGATAGCGCTTCGGGCTCATGCCGAGATATTCGTGGCAACAGTCGTGCAGCGCGGTGTAGGAGGCGCCGACCGTCGCGCAGAGCTGGGGCATATAAAGAGGCCTGTCGGAGGTCGACGTCAGGACCTCCTCCAGACGCCGCATGACCGTCGCGCGATGCCGATGGACATTGCGCACATTGTATGAATGGCCCTCGGTCAGGCACAAGACCATGGCTTCGAGCAAAGCCTCCTCGATTGCTCGCGCCACTTCCGGCTTGGCGAGAATGTCGGGGGCGGCCTTGGCCAAGTGGCCCGCCGCTTCGTGCAGCTGCAACAGCCGGGACGCAACGGGCGACGGGGGTCTGATCCATCGCGGGAACGAGGGTGGCGTCACCGGGCGCCCGAGTGATGGCCTCGCCGGCGGCGGCGAGGTCCTCGGGCGTCAGCGACATGGTGCCCCATCCGCAGGCCGCAGAGGATCGAAGGTAGTACGGCCAATCCAACCCGATCACGGCGATTTGAGCTTGCGATGTTTCGATCCCGCTGACCTGCATCTCCGGCTGATCGGGATCGGTCGCGAACAGGATCAGCGACCGCTCCCCGCTCGGCGTTATCCGCATGATCCGAGGCAGGGTTTCGTCGAAGCGATGCATCCACAGGCGGTGCAGGTCGATGCGCGTCGACTCCGCGCGAAATTCGCCGCGCTTGGTAATCACGCCGTCGATCTGCAGATTTCGGATCCCGGAAAAATACATATCGGGATCGGCAAATGTCCGAGTGGCGCTCGAAGGCATCTCGACCTCCGGTGATCGGGGTCCAGAGGCGCAGGATACCACGCAGCCTCGGCGGACGCTTGATTTGGATCAATCGTTGAACAGTCCACCGACCATACGCCCGCGAACGCAGCGCGCCACACCAAAAAATGCATAACCGGCGCCCGGCCTGCGGGGTCGCAAGTCGCCTGCTCATCTGACCCGGGCTGCTGCATTTTCGTGAAAAATGCATAGCCAGCCCGGCTCCGAGACGCTCTTCTCTGGCATGCGTCGTCGAGCCCCTTCCGGCGCCAAAGGATCATGACCCTGGATGGTGGACATGTGGCAGGCGTGAACCGAGCGCTGCGGACGCAGCGACGGAAGGAGCTGCTGGCGTTTTTTGTGCTCGCCTTCGGGATCTGGCCAATCATGGCAATTGGTGTGGTCGGCGGCTTTGGTTTTCTTGTCTGGATGTGGCAGATCGTGAACGGTCCGCCCGGTCCGCCGGCAGGGTGAGCGGGATGGCGCGGGCGCCGACGGTCAGCCGCCGGGCGTTTCTGACAGGCGCCCCGCGATCATCGGGGCGCCTGCCGCCACCAGCCGGCGCAGCCGAAATCCATATCGCCGCCATTTCCGGTGACTGTCTGGCTCGCGCCGGGGTCTTTTGCATGAGCTGCCGCGACGCCTGCGCCGAGCAGGCGATCCGCTTTCGGCCGCGCCTCGGCGGCCTCTTTTTGCCGGAAGTGATCGGGCGGGCGTGCTCGGGCTGCGGCGCCTGCATCGCGCTTTGTCCGGTCCGCGCGATCACCTTGGCCGACCTGTCCAGCGAGGCGGATGATGCCTGAGGAGCCCCGCTGTCACTACATTTCGAGCGCCGTTGTCGCCGTAATGCCCGGCCGTATCGCCGAGGTCGCCCAGGCCATCGGGGGAATGGGCGGCCCTGAAATCCGCGCCTGCGCAAACGGCCGGATCGTCGTCGTGATCGAGGGATCGAGCAGCGGGGAGCTGGGCGACCTGTTGACCGAGATCGGCAATCTCGACGGCGTCATCGCCGCCAATATGGTCTTTGAGCATGTCGAGGCGCTGCGGAGCTCGGAAATATGACAGCAGAGCTGAGCCGGCGCGAGCTGTTGAAGGCGCATGCCGTCGCGGTCGCGGCAGCGGCGGCGGGCATCCCGTTGCCCGCTTCGGCTCAGCCTGTCCCCGGCGGCGTGAGCGCGCTCGAGATCAAATGGTCCAAGGCGCCGTGCCGTTTCTGCGGCACCGGCTGCGGCGTCATGGTCGGCGTAAAGGACGGCCAGGTGGTCGCCACCCACGGCGATACGCAAGCCGAGGTCAATCGCGGCCTCAACTGCGTGAAAGGCTATTTCCTCTCCAAGATCATGTACGGCGCCGACCGGCTGACGACGCCGCTGATGCGCAAGCGCAACGGCGTCTACGACAAGGGCGGCGAATTCGAGCCGGTTTCCTGGGACGAGGCGTTCGGCGTCATGGCCGACCGCCTGAAAGCGGTGCTGAAAGCCAACGGGCCTACAGCCGTCGGCATGTTCGGCTCCGGCCAGTGGACGATCTTCGAAGGCTATGCCGCGACCAAGCTGATGCGCGCCGGCTTTCGTTCCAACAACCTCGACCCCAATGCCCGCCACTGCATGGCTTCGGCGGCCTACGCCTTCATGCGCACCTTCGGCATGGACGAGCCGATGGGCTGCTACGACGATTTCGAGAATGCCGACGCCTTTGTGCTGTGGGGCTCGAACATGGCCGAGATGCATCCGATCCTGTGGACGCGTCTGGCCGACCGGCGGCTCGGGCATCCGCACGTCAAGGTCGCGGTGCTGTCGACCTTCACCCATCGCAGCATGGATCTCGCCGACATCCCGATCGTGTTCAAGCCGGGTACGGACCTCGCGATCCTCAACTATATCGCCAACCACATCATCAAGACCGACCGGATCAACAAGAAGTTCGTCGACGCCCACACAACCTTCATGCGCGGCGCGACCGACATCGGCTACGGTCTGCGCGCCGAGGATCCGCGCGAGACCGCGGCGAAGGGCAAGGCCGACGCCGCCAGGATGGAGCCGATCGACTTCGCCGCGTACCAGGCCCTGACAGCGGAATACACGCTCGAAAAGGTCGCCGCCCTTGCCGGAGTGGAGAAGGGCTTTCTCGAGGAGCTGGCCGAGCTCTACGCCGACCCCGACCGCAAGGTGATGTCGCTTTGGACAATGGGTTTCAACCAGCACGTCCGGGGCGTCTGGGCCAACCACCTGATCTACAATATCCACCTGCTGACCGGAAAAATTGCCGAGCCCGGCAACAGCCCGTTTTCGCTGACCGGCCAGCCTTCCGCGTGCGGCACGGCGCGCGAGGTCGGCACCTTTGCCCACCGCCTGCCGGCCGATATGGTGGTGACCAATCCCGAGCACCGCAGGCGTGCCGAGGAAATCTGGCAGCTGCCCTCGGGGCTGTTGCCGGAAAAGCCCGGATACCATGCCGTCGAGCAGGACCGCATGCTCAAGGACGGCAAGCTCAATTTCTACTGGGTGCAGGTCAACAACAACATCCAGGCGTCGCCCAACACCAGCAACGAGGCTTATCCCGGCTATCGCAATCCAGACAATTTCATTGTGGTTTCCGACGTCTATCCGACCATCACCACCAGCTCGGCGGACATCGTTCTGCCGGCAGCGATGTGGGTCGAGAAGGAGGGCGCCTACGGCAATGCGGAGCGCCGCACCCATGTCTGGCGCCAGCTCGTGCAGGCGCCGGGCGAGGCCCGCTCCGATCTGTGGCAGATCGTGGAATTCTCAAAGCATTTCACGACCGACGAGGTCTGGCCCGAAGCAATCCTGGCCGCGAACCCGACATATCGCGGCAAGACGCTCTACGAGGTGCTGTTCCGCAACGGCGTCGCCGACAAGTTCCCGGCCGGCGACACCGACCCGGAATACGAGAACAACGAGGCCAAAGCCTTCGGCTTCTATATCCAGAAGGGCCTGTTCGAGGAGTACGCCGCGTTCGGCCGCGGCCATGGCCACGACCTCGCCTCCTATGACCGCTATCATCAGGAACGCGGCCTGCGCTGGCCGGTCGTCGACGGCAAGGAGACCCGCTGGCGCTATCGCGAGGGCCTCGATCCCTATGTCAAGCCGGGCGAGGGCGTAAAGTTCTACGGACGGCCGGACGGCAAGGCGATCATCCTCGCCGTGCCTTACGAGCCGCCGGCCGAATCTCCCGACGCGGAATTCGACACGTGGCTGGTCACCGGACGCGTCCTCGAGCACTGGCATTCCGGTTCGATGACGATGCGCGTGCCGGAACTCTACCGCGCCTTCCCGGGCGCGCGCTGCTTCATGAATGCCGACGACGCCCGCAAGCGCGGCATCAATCAAGGGATGGAGGTGCGCATCATCTCGCGCCGCGGCGAAATCCGCTCGCGGGTCGAAACCAAGGGCCGCAACCGGATGCCGGGCGGCGTGGTCTTCGTTCCCTGGTTCGACGCCAGCCAGCTGATCAACAAGGTCACGCTCGACGCCACCGATCCGATCTCGAAGCAGACGGATTTCAAGAAATGCGCGGTCAAGATCGTTCCGGTCATATGAGAATGCGCCCGAGCATTTCTGCGCTGGTCATGTTTGCCCTCCTCTGCGCGGGGACCGCTGCTGTCGCCCAGACGGCGATGGAGCTGACCGGGCCGAAATCGCCGATGGAGACGGTCCCGGCCGAGCCCGTTCCGAAATGGATCACCGACGATGTTCGCCAGATGCGCGCCTATCCGGAGCAGCCGCCGGTCATCCCGCATTCGATCGAGGGCTACCAGCTCTCGGTCAACGCCAATCGCTGTCTTTCCTGCCATAAGCGCGAATTCACCCAGCGCTCGGGCGCGCCGATGATCAGCGTCACCCATTTCATGACGCGCGACGGCCAGATGCTCGCCGACGTGTCGCCTCGGCGACATTTCTGCACCGAATGCCACGTCCCGCAGGCAAACGTCCCTCCGCTGGTCGAAAACCGCTTCAAGGACATGAGCGAGCTCGGCGTCAAGCCGGCCGGCAGCGAGTAGGCCGGTGCGACGGTTGAAGGGCTGGCTGCGGTGGGCCTGGAGGCTGTTCAGCGCTCCCGCCGCCACCCTCGGCCTGGGGTTTCTGACGCTCGGCGGGTTCATCGGCGGCGTGCTGTTCTGGGGCGCGTTCAATACCGCGCTCGAGCTGACCAACACCGAGACGTTCTGCATCTCGTGTCACGAAATGCGCGACAATGTCTATCAGGAGCTGACCCGCACGATCCATTTTTCCAACCGCTCCGGGGTGCGCGCCACCTGCCCGGACTGCCACGTGCCGCACGACTGGACCGACAAGATCGCGCGCAAGATGCAGGCCTCCAACGAGGTTTGGGGCAAGATCTTCGGGACGATCGATACCCGGCGCAAGTTTCTCGACGCGCGTCTGGAGCTTGCCGAGCGCGAGTGGGCGCGGATGAAGGCGAATGACAGCCTCGAATGCCGCAACTGCCATTCCTCGGCAGCGATGGACCTGACCCGCCAGACCCGGCGCGCCGCCGAGATCCACACTCGCTACCTGCTTTCCGGCAAGGCCACCTGCATCGACTGCCACAAGGGCATCGCGCACGAATTGCCGAATATGGAGGGCGTCGATCCCCGCTGGAAGGGGCCCCCGCCCGACGTGCAAGGCAAAAAGGTCTCGGCGCTCGGCGAATTCCGGGATTGTCCCGCGGCCGGTTGAAGTCGATCATCTGACCCGCGCTGCTGCATTTTCGTGAAAAATGCATAGGCGCACGGCTCCCGGACGATCTACTTTCAGATGCGTCGTCCGGTCATCGACGGCGCGCGCCGAGCCATGAGACCGCGGCTACAGATCGGGGGCCACCTATGAAAAGCGCAAAGATGTCGGCAATCGCTCTTGCCGTCGCGGCGGCTGGAATGGCGAGCATGTCGGTCGCTCGCGCCGATGAAGCGCAAGCCAGAAGCTTGCTCAAGGCCATGTCCGACTATCTTGGAGCGCAGAAGACAATATCCTTCGAGTACGATACCAATCTCGACATCGTCACGGCACAGCAGCAGAAGATTGGGTTGGCCAGCTCCGGCGCCCTGACCCTCGAGCGCCCCGACAAGCTTCACGCAACGCGCGCCGGCGGATTTACCAATCTCGAAATGGTCTTCGATGGGAAGACCCTCAGCCTGCTCGGAAAGACCGCAAACCTCTATGCTCAGGTGGAAGCGCCGGGCACGATCGATCATTTGGTCGACGAGTTGCGGGACAAATACCACAGGCCCGTTCCGGCGGCGGATCTGTTGATGTCGAACCCCTATAAGGAGCTGATGCCGCCGGTTACCGACGTGAAGGATCTTGGAAGCGGCGTGATCCGCGGCATCGAATGCGATCACCTTGCTTTTCGGACCAAGGAGGTCGACTGGCAGATCTGGATCGCGCAGGGAGCCCGACCCTATCCCTGCCGCTACGTCATCACGAGCAAGAAGGTCGCAGGGTCGCCGCAATATACCCTCGATATCAGGGAATGGAAATCGGGCGCCGAAGTTGCCTCGGATGCTTTCAAACTGGAGATTCCGCCAGGCGCCCAGAAATTGACGCCGGACCAAATCCCCGCTCTCAACGACATTCCCGGCATTTTCAAGCCAAAAGGAGCAAAATGACCATGTTCAGGCGCATCAGCATTTTATTGTTGGCTGTGCTGCTCTGGGGGGTTTGCCTGGAGCTCGGCGAACGGTTCGCGATACCAGGCTTGCCGGGCTTCGTCTCGACCGCAGAGGCCGTCGTCGGCCGCCCCCTGACGCCGGTGAGCTACGCCGGCGTCGCGCGACGCACCGCGCGTCGCTGTGCAGCAGGGGCTTACTGCTAGACGAACGCTGCGTTTCCCCGGGGACGACCTTCACCCCCGAAAGTGTCGCGGAACAGCAACGTTCCGGATTCCTGGCGGATTTGCTGAGCTCAAGCCTCACCTGACCTGGCAGGTTGCGGAAAGAATCGGCTGTCATTCCGGGGACGGCCGTCCGGGGCCGGGCCCGGAACCCATCAGCACCGGCCAAGCCCGCGCCCCGGAAATGACGATGATTCGGCCTTTTCCCGCACCCTGCTGGTGGATGACACCTGACCCGATCGTACGCACTCGTGAACTACACCGGCGAAAGCCGGCGCCGATCGCAGCAATGGGTCCCGGCCTTCGTCGGGACAGCAATCACGGACTCTGATGTTTGGGTGGCCTGGTTCCTCTGATGCATCGGAGGCGTGCCCCATGCACGACAGGCGGCCCCGCGGAAGCGGGGGCAGGGTCGGGGAAATTCTCCTTGCACGCCAAGCGGCTTCCTACTTGGTATGGAACGCAGCAAAAGTTGTCTTGGCCGGGCTCGTCCTACGGCCGTCCGGTTCGCCGAAATCGGTTGTGGAGCTGGTGTTTGATCACAACTCTAGATCGTCATGCCCGTGCTCGTCACGGGTATCCACGTCTTCCAAACGGCGGTACGGGGCGCGTGGATGGCCGGGACAAGCCCGGCCATGACGATATTCGGTTGTGCTGACGATGCATCGCTATCGTGTTTGTCCCTCTCCGAAGCGGAACCGGACAGCCGTGGGCTCGTCCCGTGGGCCTTCAGCCCACGGACTTGATCCGTGGGCATCCACGCCTTCCGGCGCCCGAAGTAAAGACGTGGATGCGCGGATCAAGTCCGCGCAAGACGACGTTAGATTGTTTTAGATGAATAACAACAATCCTGGATTGAGGACACGATTTTCCCCGGACAGCCCTGCGCGAAAGCGGGAACCCAGTGCTCCAAGGGCTCGAACGGTTCCCCCTGTTCATGCCAGGGGCAGGCTCTGGACCCCCGCTTTCCCCACGGGACAAGCCCGTGGGCTGAAGGCGCACGGGGCGACGATATCCCACTGAGATAACGGGCTTCATTTCGGGTCGGACACTAACGCCCGGCTGTCGATCTGAAGCAGCCAGGGGCGGCGCGGCATGCCCGCCTCCTCAGGCGTCGGTCTTGTCGCGGCCGAAGGTTGCGCGTGTCCCGGCCGCCAGGAAGCTCTGCGCGTCGATCTTGCCGAAGATCTCGATCAGCCCGGCGACCATCCCGGTCCATCCGGTCTGGTGGCTGGCGCCGATGCCGGCGCCGTTGTCGCCGTGAAAATACTCATAAAATAATAAATGATCGCGCCAATGCGGGTCGGACTGGAATTTTTCGGCGCCGCCATAAACCGGCCGGCGGCCGTCCTCGCCGCGCAGAAAGATCCGGGTCAGTCGGTCGGTGATCTCGCGCGCCACTTCGAACAGGTTCATCAGCCTGCCGGAGCCGGTCGGGCACTCGATCTTGAAATTGTCGCCGTAATACGAATAGTAATGCATCAAGGCGCGGATGATCAGCGCGTTGACCGGCAGCCAAACAGGCCCGCGCCAGTTCGAGTTGCCGCCGAACATGCCGCTGTCCGACTCCGCGGGCAGGTAGGCCACCCGATATTCCCGGCCCTCGACCGTGAACGCATACGGGTGCTCGGCGTGCCGGCGCGACAGCGAGCGGATGCCGTGAGGGCTCAAGAACTCGTTCTCGTCGAGCATGCGGGTCAGGATGCGGCGCAGCCGGTCCGGATTGACCAGCGCGATGATGCCGCGATCACCGACGCCATAATGGCCGCGCCCGGTCGGATGGATCGTCTCGCGCAGCTCGGGCATATGCCGCAGCCGCTCCTGGAACTGCGCGGTCAGCCTGGGCATCTTGTCGCGCTGCGCCGGCTCGACGATGGTAGCGGCGCAGAGCGGCAGCAGCCCGACCATCGAGCGCACCTTGAGCCGGGTCGCGCGGCCGTCGGGCAGGCGCAGGACATCATAGTAGAAGCCGTCTTCCTCGTCCCACATGCCGTCCTCGCCCATTCCGTTGAGCGCGCGCGCGATCAGCAGAAACTGCAAGGCGAAATTGACCGCCAGGTCCTGGTAGGTCGGATCGTGAGCCGCGAGCTCGCAGGCGATCTCCAGCATGTTCTGGCAGAACAGCGCGACCCAGGCGGTGCCGTCGGCCTGCTCCAGATAGCCGCCGGTCGGCAGCGGCGCGCTGCGGTCGAACACGCCGATATTGTCGAGCCCGAGAAACCCGCCCTCGTAGAGGTTGTTGCCCGAGCGATCCTTTCGGTTGACCCACCAGCCGAAATTCGCCGACAGCTTGCCGAACACCCGTTTCAGGAAGTCGAGGTCGGTGCGGCCGTGCAACCCCTGCTCCATGCGGTAGAGAAACATCGTCGCCCAGGCCTGCACCGGCGGGTTGACGTCGCTGAAGTTCCATTCGTAGGCCGGGATCTGCCCGGTCGGATGCAGGTAGACCTGGTCCAGCAGCAAATCGAGCTGCTGCTTGGCGAAATCGATGTCGACGGGCGACAAGGCCATTGCGTGAAACGCCAGGTCCCAGGCGGCGAACCACGGGTATTCCCACTTGTCCGGCATCGAGAAAACATCGTCGCTGATCATGTGAAACCAATCGCGGTTGCGGATCTGGCGCCCCTGCCGGTGGAACGGGTCGGCGCCGTGCTCGTCGAGCCAGCGGTCGACATCGAAGAAGAAATACTGCTTGGTCCACAGCATCCCGGCGAGCGCCTGGCGCATCACATTGGCCGCGTCGTCGCCGACATGCGCCGGCGTGATCGCCCGATAGAACGCATCGGCCTCGCGCCGCCGCTCTTCGACGATGCGGTCGAATTCGTCGCCGAAGGCGCCGCCCGACGCGCCCGGGGCGAGCCGCAGCCGCACCACCGCCGCCGCCCCGGCCGCCACATTCAGGCGATAATGCGCCGCCGCCTTGGTCCCGGTCTGGTCCGGATTGACCGCGTCCGCCCGGCCGGCCACGACGAAATCGTTGATCCCGTCCTTGACGTGAGGCGTCGGGTTGGCCGTGCCGAAAAGCCGCTGGTTGTTGGTCTCGTTCTCGGTGAACAGCAGGCGCGCGTCGCCGTCGCAATGCAGCACATAATCGCCGATCTCGGAATGGGAGGCGGCAACAGCGCCGCCGGCGGTCTGGCGCAGCGAGGGTTTCGGCTGGTCGGGCCACCACGCCCAGGCGTTGCGAAACCACAGGGTCGGCAGCAGGTGCAGCTCGGCCGCTTCCGGGCCGCGATTGGCGGCGCTGATCCGGATCAGGATGTCGTTGGGCGCCGCTTTTGCGTATTCCACGAGCACGTCGAAATAACGATCCTCGTCGAAGACCCCGGTGTCGAGCAGCTCGTATTCCGGATCGTTGCGGCCGCGCCGCCGGTTGGTATCGACCAGATCGCTGTACGGATAGGCGTTCTGCGGGTATTTATACAGATACTTCATATATGAGTGGGTCGGCGTATTGTCGAGATAGAAATAATATTCCTTGACGTCCTCGCCGTGGTTGCCTTCGGCATTGGTCAGGCCGAACAGGCGTTCCTTGAGGATCGGGTCCCGGCCGTTCCACAGCGCCAGCGCGAAGCACAACCGTTGATGGTCGTCGCTGATCCCGGCGATGCCGTCCTCGCCCCAGTGATAGGCGCGCGAGCGCGCCTGGTCGTGGCTGAAATAGCTCCATGCGTCGCCGTTCTCGCTGTAGTCCTCGCGCACGGTGCCCCATTGGCGCTCGCTCAGGTACGGTCCCCACTCCTTCCACCGCGCTTGGCCGTCCCGTGCCTCTTCAAGGCGCTTTTCTTCTACCGTCTTGGCCATTATTTCCTCTTCGGTCGATTGTTTCTTCAATTGTATTCCGGGATGAAGCGGAACGGGTAATCGGTCTCTTCATAGCCGCCGCGATCCTGCCGTTTCGGCAGCGCCACCTTCGGGCTCGGCAGGTCCTTGTAGGGGATTTGGCTCAGGATGTGGGTCAGGATGTTCAGCCGCGCCCGCCGCTTGTTGTCGGAGTGGGCGACATGCCACGGCGCCCAGGCGGTGTCGGTGGCCTGGAACATCTCGTCGCGCGCCCGCGAGTAATCGTGCCAGCGGGAATAGGATTTGAGGTCCATCGGCGACAGCTTCCACAACTTGCGGCCGTCCTCGATGCGCGCCTCCAGCCGGCGGGTCTGCTCCTCGGGGCTGACCTCGAGCCAATATTTGAGCAGGATCACACCGGAATCGACGATCGCCTTCTCGACCGGCGGCAGCGCCCGCAGAAAGAACCGCGCCTGCTCCTCGGTGCAGAAGCCCATGACGCGCTCGACGCCGGCGCGGTTGTACCAGCTGCGGTCGAAGATCACGATCTCGCCGGCCGCCGGCAGATGCGCGGATGTAGCGCTGGATGTACATCTGCGACTTCTCGCGCTCGCTCGGCGCCGGCAGCGCGATCACCCGAAAGATGCGCGGGCTGACCCGCTCGGTCATCGCCTTGATCGCGCCGCCCTTCCCCGCCCCGTCGCGCCCCTCGAAGACGATGCAGATCTTCGCGCCGCTGTCGACGACCCAGCGCTGCAGCTTGACGAATTCGACATGCAGGCGCGCGAGCTCTTTTTCATACTCCTTCCGCTTCAGCTTGCCGTCGGCTTCATGCTCTTTGTTCTGGTCGCTGGACATCTTTTTCTACTTCCAGGTCAGGAAGAAGCCGATATCGCCGGGCATTCCGCCCGGATATTCGAGGACTTCCGCCCTCAGCCCGAACTCCAGCGGCCGCAGATGCTCGCGCCAGAATTCGTAGGCGTCCTTGGGCCGGCCGTCCAAGGTCTCCTCCCAGCCGTGCTCCGAGTTGTTGATCCTGCGGCCGCGATCGGTGCACAGCGAGTTGGGAAACCGGTAGACCTGAACATCGCTGTGCCCGCGTTCGGCGGCCTGGCTGACCAGCCGCATGACGAGCTGCATCAGCTGCTCGGGCGTCCGCTCGGCCGGTTTGTGAAATTCGGCCAGGATCGCCTTTTGCCGTTCCTCCTGCTCCTTCATATGGCGCAGCTCTTCGGCGGCCTTTGCCGCCTCGCGCTCGGCCATTCGGCGCTTCAGATCGGCAGCCGAAAACATGCCGCCTCCCGGCGGTTGCGCCGCGCCCCGGTTCTCGGACATGATCTTCGCTCCTTCCCGACGTTAAGCTTCTTATCGTAGCCGATAGAAGAGGATGACCGAAACCTTTCTGCGCCGCGCGGTAATCGCGTCTACGCGCGGCGGGCTGGTTTGCTGATAACCTGTCGAGGACGCCATATCGGAGGCTGTCGATGAATTCCCACGCCGCTCCTCAGTCCATCAGCGCCTACGGCCCGGCGCGTTCCTCGGTGCGCGGGGAGCCGCTCGCGCCGCAGGAATTGCAGCGCATGCACGAATATTGGAACGCCACATTGTTCCTGTCGGCCGGAATGATCTACCTGCGCGACAATCCGCTGCTGCGCGAGCCGCTGACGGCGGATCACGTCAAGCGGCGCCTGCTCGGCCATTGGGGCTCGGACCCCGGCATGAGCCTGACCTACATCCACCTCAACAGGCTGATCAACAAATACGATCTCGACATGATCTTCCTCGCCGGGCCGGGCCACGGCGCGCCGGCGGTGCTGTCGAACGTCTATCTGGAGGGCGCCTATTCGGAAATCTACGGCGATATCGGCGAGGACGTCGACGGGCTGCGCCGGTTCCTTCAGCAATTCTCGTTTCCGGGCGGCATCGGCAGCCATTGCACCCCGGAGACGCCGGGCTCGATTCACGAGGGCGGCGAGCTCGGCTATTCGGTGTCGCACGCCTTTGGCGCCGCCTTCGACAATCCGGATCTGATCGTGACGGTGATGGTCGGCGACGGCGAGTCGGAAACCGGCCCGCTGGCCACCGCCTGGCATTCCAACAAGTTTCTCAATCCGGTGCGCGACGGCGCGGTGCTGCCGGTGCTGCACCTCAACGGCTACAAGATCGCCAACCCGACGATCCTCGCCCGCATCCCGCACGAAGAGCTCGAGTTCCTGTTCCGCGGCTATGGCTGGGAGCCGTATTTTGTCGAGGGCTCCGACCCTCCCGGCATGCACCAGGCGCTGGCCGCGACCTTGGAGCATTGCGTATTGGAAATTCGCCGCATCCAGAAGGCAGCGCGCGGCTCCGCGGCGGCAATCGATCGGCCGCGCTGGCCGATGGTGATATTGCGCAGCCTGAAGGGCTGGACCGGCCCCAAGGAGGTCGACGGCCGCAAGGTCGAGGGGTCCTGGCGCGCGCACCAGGTGCCGCTGGCGGGAATGCACGAAAACCCTTCGCATCTGGCGATGCTCGAGGAATGGCTGCGCAGCTATCGCCCGCAGACGCTGTTCGACGAAACCGGGCGCCTGTTGCCGGAGCTGCGGCAGCTCGCGCCCCGAGGCTCGCGGCGGATGGGCGCCAATCCGCACGCCAATGGCGGCGTCCTGCGCCGACCGTTGAGCTTGCCGGACTTCCCGGACTATGCGACCGCCGTCGAGAAGCCGGGCGCGACCGAGGTCGGGCCGACCGAAATCCTGGGCCGGTTCCTGCGCGATGTCATGCGCCGCAACCCGGCGAGCTTCCGCGTCTTCAGCCCCGACGAGAACGCCTCCAACCGCCTGACGGCGCTCTACGAGGCGACCAAGAAGACCTGGCTCGGCGAATATTTCCCGGAGGATGCCGACGGCGGCGAGCTGGCGCCGGACGGAAGGGTGATGGAGATGCTGAGCGAGCATACTCTCGAAGGCTGGCTCGAAGGCTACCTGTTGACCGGACGGCACGGCTTCTTCTCGACCTACGAAGCCTTTGTCCACGTCATCGATTCGATGTTCAACCAGCACGCCAAATGGCTGGAGAAATGCAACGAGCTGCCGTGGCGCGCCGATATCGCCTCCTTGAACCTGTTGATCACCTCGACCGTGTGGCGGCAGGACCACAACGGCTTCACCCACCAGGACCCGGGCTTCCTCGACGTCGTCGCCAACAAGAGCCCGCGCGTCACCCGCATCTACCTGCCGCCCGACGCGAACTGCCTGCTGTCGGTCGCCGACCACTGCCTGCGCAGCGTCAACTACGTCAATGTCATTGTCGCCGACAAGCAGCCGCATCTGCAATTTCTCGACATCGACGCCGCGGTCAAGCACTGCACCAAGGGCGCCGGCATCTGGGGATGGGCGAGCAGCGACCAGGACAGCGAGCCCGACCTCGTCATGGCCGGCTGCGGCGACGTTGCGACGATGGAGGCGCTCGCCGCCACCGCGATGCTGCGGCAGCATTTCCCGGACCTTAAATTGCGTTTTGTCAATGTCGTCGACCTGTTTCGGCTGCTGCCGAGCACCGACCACCCGCACGGCTTCTCCGACCGCGAGTTCGACGCCCTCTTCACCCGGGACAAGCCGGTCATCTTCAATTTCCACGCCTATCCGTGGTTGATCCACCGTTTGACCTATCGCCGCGCCAATCACGACAATCTGCATGTGCGCGGCTACAAGGAGCGCGGCAACATCAACACGCCGATGGAGCTGGCGATCGAGAACGAGGTCGACCGCTACACCCTGGCGATCGACGCGATCGACCGCGTCCCATCGCTGCGGGCGCGGGGCTCGCACGCGCGAGAGCGGCTCTTGAACGAGCAGATCGATTGCCGCCACTACGCCCATCGGCACGGCATCGACAAGCCCGAGGTCAGCGGCTGGAAATGGCCGCTTTGAGCGCAATCCCCAGGCGCCGGCCACGGCTGCGTGTTACAAATATCGCCTGACGCAACCCCAGACACCCCTTGCCCGGACTTGTTCCGCGGCTGTCCGGTTCCGCTGCGGAGAGGGACAAACACGATAGCGATGCATCGTCAGCGCAATCGATTATCGTCATGGCCGGGCTTGTCCCGTGGGCCTTCAGCCCACGGACGTGATCCGTGGGCATCCACGCATCGCATTCCGGCGTTTGGAAGACGTGGATGCCCGTGACGAGCACGGGCATGACGAGCCACGGTTGTGATCCGACACCGCCTCGCCAACCCATTTCGGCGAACCGGACAGCCGTGGACTTGTTTCGGGCATCCACGCCCTTGCGACCGTCGTGGCCTGCGCGCTGCGCTTTGGTCAAGTCTGCGCCAGCGCGCTCGTGTGGCGGGCGATCATCAGGTTCTCGTCGGTCTTTATCACATACGCGCCGACCCGGCTGCCCGGAGCGCTGATCCGCTCCTGGTGCCCGCGGTTCGCCGCCTCGTCGAGCTCCAGCCCGAGCCAGGCGCAGGCCCGGCAGATGGCGCCGCGCACCGGCGCGGCGTTCTCGCCGACGCCGGCGGTGAACACCACGCCGTCGAGGCCGCCCATCGCCGCCGCCAGCGAGGCGATGTGGCGGGCGGCGCGATAGCAGAACACCTCGACGGCAAACCGCGCCCGCGGCTCGTCGCTGTCGAGAAGCTGGCGGAAATCCGACGAAATCCCGGAGAGCCCGAGCATCCCCGAGCGGCGATAGAGGAGGTCGACCAGCCCGTCGGCCGTCATGCCCTTCTGCTGCACGAGGTGCAGCACCACGCCCGGATCGAGATCGCCGCATCGGGTCCCCATCGGCAGGCCGTCGAGTGCCGTAAACCCCATCGTCGTCGCGACCGATCTGCGGTCCTGCATCGCGCAGGCCGAGCAGCCGTTGCCGAGATGCGCCACGACGACCCGGCCTTGCGGCGATCTCCGGCGCCCGCTGCGGCAGGACCGAGGCGATGTATTCGTAGGAAAGCCCGTGAAAGCCGTAGCGCCTGATCCCCTCCTCATAGAACGAATAAGGGAGCGCAAAGGCCTGCTCGACCTCGGGCGCGGTGCGGTGAAAGGCGGTGTCGAAGCACGCCACCTGCGGCAATTCGGGGTCGAGGCGCATCGCCATCCTGATCGGCGCCAGATTGTGCGGCTCGTGCAACGGGGCGAGCGGCGCCAGCGCCTCGAGCTCGCTCAACAGCTCCGGCGTGATCCGGGCCGGCCGCGAATGCCGCATCCCGCCATGGACGACGCGGTGGCCGAGCGCGGACAGCCGCCGGCCGCCCAGCCTCTCGCTCGCCCACGGCAATATCTTGGGCAGCACGTCGCTCGGCGTGGCGGGCGCCGCCGCGCCGAAATCCGGGGGCGCTGTCGCCTCGCCGCCGGGTCCCACGGCGCTCGCCGAGGGATTTGCGCCGAGCCCCTCGATCTGGCCGGCGAGGAGCCGATCCTCACCCTCGTAGAAGCTGAACTTGAGGGACGACGAGCCGGCGTTGATCACCCCGATCAACGGGTCGGCAGCCTTGGCCATTTCGGCAGAGCCCTTTCTGTCGGCTCGCAGATGCGCCGCCGCGCGCTGCGCGGCCGGGCGCGGCACGCTGTCGTCTGCGGCTCGGGGCCTCGACCGGCGCGGGGCGCATCGGGAAGGCGAACCCTACACCCAAGCTTTTTGCGGGGTCCATGATCCGGAACAGGATTTCTTCCGTAAATCCCCAGCGCTTCGGCGCAGACGCGGAGGTTCGGGCTCGGCCCGGCGTGCGCATGGCGGCCCCGCGCGGGGTGAAAGGCGGCTGGTAAATTTCGGGGCGGGCTCGTAACGTCGCCGTCATGTTTACCGGCATCGTCACCGATCTCGGGCGCGTGCGGCGGCTGCGGCAGGGCGCGATCGCCGAGCTGACGATTGCGACCGCCTACGACACCGCGGCGATCGCGATCGGGGCCTCGATCGCCTGCTCCGGGCCGTGCCTGACGGTGGTCGCGGTCGAGCCGGGGGCGTTTACCGTGCAGGCCTCGGCCGAGACGCTGGCGTGCACGACGATCGGCGCCTGGCGCGAGGGGACAAGGGTCAACCTCGAGCGGCCGCTGCGGCTCGGCGACGAATTGGGCGGGCATCTCGTCTCCGGCCATGTCGACGGCGTCGCGCGCATCGTCGAGCGGCGGCCCGAGGCGGAATCGGTGCGCTTCGTGGTCGAGGCGCCGGACGCGCTCGCGCCCTTTATCGCCGCCAAGGGCTCGGTCGCGCTCGACGGGGTCAGCCTGACCGTCAACGAGGTCTCGGGGAGCCGGTTCGGGGTCAACATCATTCCGCACACGCTCGCCTGCACCAATTTCGGCGAGGCCCGCCCCGGCCAGCCGATGAACCTCGAAATCGACCTGATCGCGCGCCACGTCGCCCGGCTCCTCCGGCAGGCCCCATGCTGACCCGACCGCCCCATCTCCTCCTCGTCGAGGCGCGCTATTACGCGCACATCTCGGCCGAGCTGCGGCGCGGCGCCGAGAGCGCGCTGGCGGCGGCCGGCGCGACGTTCGAGAGCGTCGCCGTCCCCGGCGCCTTCGAGATCCCGGCGGCGGTCGGCATCGTCGCGCGGGCGGGCGGCCGGTTTGACGGGTATGTCGCGCTCGGCTGCGTGATCCGCGGCGAGACCACGCATTACGACCACATCTGCGCCGAGAGCGCGCGCGGCTTGCAGGATTTGGCGGCGCGGGACGGGCTCGCCGTCGGCTACGGCATCCTGACCGTCGAGAACGAGGCCCAGGCGCTGGCGCGCGCCCGGCCGGAGGGCCGCGACCATGGCGGCGCCGCGGTCCGCGCCTGCCTGGCGATCGTCGATCTAAAGCGGCGCCTGGCCGGGGACGGCGGGTGACGTTGTCGGCGGAAAGCGACCACCAGCCGCGCGGCGTCGGCCGGCGGCGCAGCGTCGCCCGGCTGGCGGCGGTGCAGGCGCTCTACCAGCTCGAGGCGAACCCCGAGGCCGAGCCCGACGCGGTCGTGCGCGAGTTCGCCCGCCACCGCTTTGGCCACGAGATCGACGGCGACCGGCTGGCCGAGGCCGATCCGGCCTTGTTCGCCGATGTGGTCCGCGGCGCGACCGACGACCAGGAACGGCTCGATTCGCTGATCTCGGCGGCGCTGACCCCGGACTGGCCGCTGGCGCGGCTCGATTCGGTGCTGCGGGCGGTGCTGCGCGCCGGCGCCTACGAGCTGACGCACCGGGACGATGTGCCGCCGCGCGTGTCGATCAGCGAATACACCGCGATCGCCTACGCCTTTTTCACCGGCAAGGAGCCCGGCCTCGCCAACGGCGTCCTCGACCGGCTCGCCCGCACCCTGCGGGCCGACGAGCTGTAGCCCCGATGCCGGGGCCGCCGCCGGACGAGTTCGAGCGCATCCGGCGGTTTTATAGGCCGCTCGCCGGGCCGGGCGGGCTCGGCCTCCTCGACGACGCGGCGCTGATCGAGTGCCGCCCCGGGCGCCAGCTCGTGGTGACCGCCGACGCGATCGTCGAGGGCGTGCACTTCCTGCCCGACGATCCGCCCGATCTGGTCGGCCGCAAGCTGCTGCGGGTCAATCTGTCGGACCTCGCGGCGATGGGGGCGCGGCCGCTGCACTATCTGCTGACGACGGCGTTGCCGCCGACGCACGGCGCGGAGTGGCTGGCGCTGTTCGCCGCGGGGCTCGGCGAGGACCAGCGCCGGTTCGGGGTCGACCTGCTGGGCGGCGATTCGGTGTCGACACCGGGACCCGCCGCGCTGTCGCTGACCGCGATCGGCGAGGTGGCGGCGGGGAGGGCGATCCGCCGCAGCGGGGCCCGGGCCGGCGACCGGGTCTGGGTTTCCGGCACGATCGGCGACGGGTTTCTCGGGCTCGCCGCGCTGCGCGGCGGCTGTCCCGGCCTCGCCCCCGAGCATCGCGACGCGCTGATCGGCCGCTACCGGCTCCCCGAGCCGCGCGTCGAGCTGGGACCGCGCCTGGCCGGGATCGCGCATGCGATGATCGACGTCTCCGATGGTCTGCTCGCCGATCTCGGCCACATCTGCGAGGCCTCGCAGGTCGGCGCGGCGGTGGAGCTGGCGCGGCTGCCGCTGTCGCCCGCCGCCCGCCTCGTCGCCGCCGCCGAGCCCGCGATCCGGCAGCGCCTCGCCGCCGGCGGCGACGATTACGAGCTGTTGTTCACAGCGCCCGAGGCCGCGGCGGCGACGATCTCGGCCCTGGCGGCGCAGCTCGGCCTGCCGCTGGCGATCGTCGGCCGGATCGAGCCCGGCAACGGCGTCCGCCTGGTCGACCCCGAGGGCCGGGCGATCCCGGTCGAGGCCGCCGGCTACCGCCATTTCTGAACACCGACCGGCGGCGCGGCGCGGGCTCAGATCGAGCGGCCGTTCTGGAGAGGCTCTGTCAATGCCTCTTTCCGCTGTCCCGGCAAAAGCCGGGACCCACCCTTCCAGCACTCGGCCGCTTGTTTGCGTTTGCTGTGATCGGTCGACGAACGAACGGGATGAGCGACCGCGCCTGCGGCCGGCGTGGATCCCGGCTTTCCCCACGGATCAAGTCCGTGGGCTGAAGGCCCACGGGACAGCGGGAGCCATGCGGTTCAGCCTCATCGGATCACGCGCTAGGCCACTCGATCGCCTTGCTTGATCTCCACCGTGCGGTTGTCGACCGCGGGCAGCATTTGGGCGGGGTCGCGGGTGACGACGACGTCGATGACGGTCGGGCGGCCGCGTTCCTCGATGCCCTGCCGAAGCGCCGCAGACAGCGCCTCGGGGTCTTCGACCCGAATCCCGCCGCAGCCCATCGTGCGGGCGATCGCCGCGTAATCCATCTCGATGAGGTCGGCCGACTGGTAGCGCCCGCCCATCATCGCATGCTGCAACGCCTTGACGTAGCCGGAGGCGGCGTTGTTGACGACGATCACGGTGAGGCCGCACCCGGTGCGGCGCGCGGTCTCGAGCTCGCCGAGCATCATGTTGAAGCCGCCATCGCCGCTGATCGCGACAACCGGCCGGTCGGGCGCGGCGAGGGCGGCGCCGATGCCGCCCGGCAGCCCGTAGCCGATCGAGGCGAACCCGCGATCCGGGATGAAACGCCGGCCCGGGCTCTTGGTGTCGTAGAGCAGCCCGGTCCAATGCCCGGCGAACCCGCCATCGGCGACCAGGATCGAATCCGCCGGCAGGGTCCTGTTCAGCTCGCGGCAGAGGCGCGCCATGTGCACCGGCCGGTCGCGCGAGTTGAGCCGCGGCGCGGCGTCGTCCTCCCAGGCCCGCATCCGCGGCGCGACCTCGCCGGCATAGTCGGCCCGCGCCGCGCGGGCGGCGGCGGCGCTGTCCGACAGCGCGTCGGCGAGGTCTTCGAGCCCGGCGCGCGCGTCGCCCCACAGCGCGATTTCGGCCGGGATGCAGCGGCCGATCTCCTCGGCGACGATGTCGAGGTGAATGACCGGGATGTGCGCCGGCGGCAGCGCGAAGCGCCGGGTCGCGATCTCGCCGAGCTTGCAGCCGACCACGATCAGGCAATCCGAGGCCTCGATCAGGTCGTTGGCGATGCGCGAATAGCGGCCGAAGAGGCCGACATTGAGCGGGTTGGCGCAGGCGATGCCGCCCTTGCCGCTCATCGTGTGCGCGACCGGGATCGACTGCGCTTCGGCGAACCGGGCGAGCGCGCCCCACGCTTCGGACAGGTGAACCCCGCCGCCGGTCAGCAGCAGCGGCCGTTTCGCCCCGGCGATCAGCCTTGCGGCGCGCTCGATGTCGGCGCGGTCGGGGCGGATGCGCCGCGCCGGGGCCTTCAGGGTCGCCTCGTCCACGACAAAATCCTCGGGCGCGAAGTCGTGGACGCCGTGCGCCACATCCTCGGGCACGTCGAGCAGCACCGGCCCCGGCCGCCCCGAGGTCGCCACCGCGAACGCGCGCCGCACCAGCTCGGGGATGCGGCTCGTCATCTCGATGCGGATCAGCTCCTTGACCGCGGGCTTGAGGATTTCGACCTGGCGGCATTCCTGGGTCATGTTCTTCCAGGAATGCGCGCGGTTGGTGTCGCCGGCGATCGCGACGATCGGGATGCCGCCGTTCAGCGACTCGACGAGCCCGGTGACGAGGTTGGTGGCGCCCGGGCCGAGGGTGCCGTCGCAAATGCCGGGGCGGTTGGTGACCCTGGCATAGGCGTCCGCGGCGAAGGCGCCGCAGCGCTCGTCGTTGATCAGGTGATGGTCGAGGCCAACGAGGCCGACCGCGTCGTAGAACGGCAGCAGCTGGAACCCGCCCATGCCGAACATCGGCCCGGCGCCGGACAAGCGCAGCATCTCCGCGAGCGCGCGCCCGCCGGTCATCGCGCCCGACGGGCGGTTTTGCAGCGTGAGGGCCATGGTTCCTCCTTATGAGGCAAGCGCGCGGCGCAGCGCGGCGACGAATTCGCGGGCGCTGATGCCTTGGCGCAGGCCGAGCGCCGCGGCGCTGGTGTTGACCCGGCTGACGATCCCGTCCTCGTAGGTCGAGCGCGCGTCGCCGATGCGGGCGCTTGCCGCCGAGACTGTCGCAGCGGCGATGCCGCGCGCGTCGAGCGCCGGCAGGCGCGAGGCGCCGGCTTCGTCCTTGCCGATCCCGGCGTCGTTGTAGAGGGCGCCCAGCACGTCGTATTTGAGCGCGGTCTGCGGCCTGCCGCCAAGCAGCCCGCCATGCGAGCCGGTGACGACGATCGCGCGCCGGTGCTCGGGCAGGACCAGCGAAGCGGAATCGAGCGCCCAGACCTGCGGCGCCTCGGAGATCAGCAGGAACGCCGCCTCCAGCGCTTCCGGCGGCGCGCGATGCGCCTGCTTTGCCTGCTGCAATCCGGCGGCCGCCTCGCGGCAGGATTGGCCGGGGCCGACCCCAAGCGACAGGGCCAGCCGGTTTGCATGGGTCACGACGCCGCACGCCATCATGTCGGCCCCATCGCCGATCCGCGCCGTGTCGTGACCGACGGCCGCGGCGGCGACGCCGAATTCCTGCAGGTAATCGAGCCCGCCGATCCCGGCGCCGTCGCGGCCGATGCCGGCGTCGTTGAAAATCGCCGCCGCGGCATTGAGCTTCGCCGCGAGATAGGCGGCGTAGACCCCGCCATGCGAGGCGTTGACGACGACCGCGCCGGCGGCTTCCGGCCCGACGCGGGTGATGCTGTCGGCGATGACGATCGGCGCAGGCATCGAGGCGCCCTCACGCCGCCGCGGCGGGCCTGCGTCCCTGGAGCACCTCGCGGATGCCGGCGATGATGCGGTTGCGGTCCGGGAAGACATGGTTTTCGAGGATCGGGCTGTAGGGGATCGGCACCGGCAGGGCGCAGACCCGCTTCACGGGGGCCTGGAGGCGCGCGAATGTCGCGGCGTCCTCGGTGGCGACCGCGGCGACCTCGGCCGAGAAGCCGGCGCTGGGCCCCGCCTCGTCGGCGATGACGAGCCGACCCGTCTTCCGCACCGACTTGCGGATCGTTTCGGCATCGAGCGGCGCGAGCGTGCGGGGATCGACAACCTCGACGGAAATCCCCTCGCGGGCCAGCTCCTCGGCCGCGGCGAGCGCCTCGTGCGCGAGCCAGGCCAGCGCGACCACCGTTACGTCGCCGCCCTCGCGCTTGACCTCGGCCAGGCCGAGCGGGATCGTGTAATCCTCCTCCGGCACCGGCCCCTTGCGCGTCATCAGCCGGCTCGATTCGAACGAGATGACCGGGTTGTTGTCGCGGATCGCCGTCTTCAACAACCCCTTGATGTCGTAGGGCGTCGACGGCAAGACCAGCTTCAGGCCGGCGACGTTCATGAACATCGAATAGGGCGACTGCGAGTGCTGCGCGGCAACCTGGCCGCCGCCGCCGACGGAGGCGCGAAACAGGATCGGGAAGCTTACCTGGCCGCCGAACATGTAGTGGATCTTCGCCGCCTGGTTGACGATCTGGTCCATCGCGACAAAGCAGAACGTCACCTGCCGCCAGTCGACGATCGGGCGAAAGCCGCAGCCCGCCGCGCCGATCGCCATGCCGGTCAGCGCCGCTTCGGTGATCGGGGTCGCCCTGATCCGCTGCGGCCCGAACTCCTTCAACAGCGGCGGCAGCGCGTCGGTCGACATGTAGAAAATTCTGGGATCGCGCCGCATCTCCTCGGCGATCGCCTCGACAGCGGCCTCGTTATAGGTCAGCTCTCGCATCTCTGACTCCTCGCCGATGGCACAAAAACAGATCTAACGCAAAGGCCGCAAAGGATGCGCCGAGGCCGCAAAGCAGGCCCATGTTTTTCGCGTCCTTTGCGTATCCGTCGCGTCCTCCGCGTTATCCGGTTTTTCTGTTACGCCGCAAACACGTCTTCGGTCGCCTGCTCGGGCAACGGGAACGGGCTCGCCTCGGCGAAGGCGACGGCGGCCTCGAGGGCGCTCATGACCTCAGCCTCGATCGCCTGCAATAGGGGATCGTCGAGCTCGCCCTGCTCCCGGAGCCGGTGCTCGAGCAACGCGATCGGGTCCTTTCGTCGCCACGCTTCGACCTCCGCGCGGTCGCGGGGATCGGGCTGCCCCCGGCGCTCGGTGTGGCCGCGCCAGCGGTAGGTCTTGCATTCGATCAGGGTCGGGCCGCCGCCCGAGCGGGCCCGCTCCGCCGCGGCGTTCGCGGCCTGATGGACGGCGAAGATGTCGTTGCCGTCGACCACGACCCCCGGGATGCCGTAGCCGGCCGCGCGCGCCGCCACGTCGCCCAGCGCATGGGTCGCGGCGGCCGCGGTCTGCGCGGCGTACATGTTGTTTTCGCACACGTAGAGCATCGGCAATTTCCAGGTCGCCGCAATATTGAGGCACTCGTGGAACGGCCCGGCGTTCGATGCGCCGTCGCCGAAGAACGAGACGGCCACACCGCCCTTCCCTTCCATCTGCGCCGCGAGGCCGGCGCCGGTGACGATCGCGATCCCCCCCGCGACGATCCCGTTGGCCCCCAGCATGCCGATGCCGAAATCGGCGATGTGCATCGAGCCGCCCTTGCCCTTGCAGTAGCCGGTTTGCCGGCCGTAGAGCTCGGCCATCATGCGGTTGAGGTCGGCCCCCTTGGCGATGCAGTGGCCGTGGCCGCGATGCGTCGAGATGATCCGGTCGCCGTGGTCGAGCGCGCTGCAGACGCCGACCGCGACCGCCTCCTCGCCGATATAGCAGTGCACGACGCCGTAGATCTTGCCGGCAAGGTAGTCGGCCGAGGCGCGTTCCTCGAAGCGGCGGATCGTCAGCATCCGGCGCAGCATCTCGCGCTGCTTGTCGGGCGCGAGGTTCGGCGAGAGGCTCATCATCGGCGTGATCCCTAGAGGCCTGTCGGGCCATTTATCCTGTCGGGGCCGTTTATGATGAGCGAGGGCGCGCGGGCTGGCAACCGAAACGCCGGCCCCGGCCTTCGGATAATCAAGCCATCGAGGAAGGACCAAGAAAGCCATGCCAGCCATCAAACGCGAGAGCTCGGCTTTGCTGATCATAGATTTCCAGGCAAAGCTGATGCCGGCGATCGAGGACGGCCGCGCCGTCACCGCCAATGCGCGGCGCCTGATCGACGCAGCCGAGCTGCTTCAGGCGCCGATCCTGCTCACCGAGCAAAACGCCGGGGGCCTCGGCGGCACGACGCCCGAGCTTCGATCCGACGCCGGCCGGATTTTCCACAAAATGACCTTCGACGCGTGCCGCATGCCGGGTTTCCTGGAGGCGCTGCCGGAGCGATCCGATATCGTCGTGGCGGGGTGCGAAACCCATGTCTGCGTGCTGCAGACCGTGCTGGGCCTGCTGCGGGCGGGCCGCCGCGTCTATGCCGTGCGCGACGCGATGGGCTCGCGGCGCGCCGAAAGCAAGGAGACCGCGATCCGGCGCATGGAGCGGAACGGGGCCGAAATCGTCACCACCGAGATGGTCTTGTTCGAATGGCTTGAAACGGCCGAAGACCCGCGGCTTCGCAGGGTGATCGATCTCGTCCGGTGAACCGTTTCGCCGGTTGGGTTGCGCGCCCGCTGCGGCCTCGATAGTTTCGAGCGCGAGATCAGCCGCGAAAGAAGAGGCGTCGCATGGCTCGTCCCCCGCTGCCGCCGTTCACCCAGGAGACCGCCCGGCAGAAGGTGCGCATGGCGGAAGACGCCTGGAACACGCGCGAGCCGGAGCGCGTGGCCGCGGGCTATTCGGCGGACAGCCGGTGGCGCAACCGGGCCGAGTTCTTCCGGGGTCGGCCGGCGATCGTCGAATTCCTGCGGCGCAAATGGGCGCGAGAGCTGGAGTATCGGCTGATCAAGGAATTATGGGCCGTCACCGACGACCGCATCGCCGTGCGCTTCCAGTATGAATGGCGCGACGATTCAGGGAGCTGGTACCGCGCGCACGGCAATGAGCAGTGGGAGTTTGACGCCGAGGGCCTGATGAAGCGGCGGGAGGCCAGCATCAACGACGTGCCGATCGCCGAAGCGGACCGGCTGTTCCGCTGGCCGCTGGGCCCACGGCCCAAGGACCACCCCGGCCTCAGCGAGCTCGGGCTGTAGCCGGCGGGCTCAATAGGTTCGTCATTCCCGCGAAAGCGGGAACCCAGTGCTCCAAGGGCTCGAACGGTTCCCCCCTGTTCATGCCAGGGGCAGGCTCTGGACCCCTCCCCGGACTTGATCCGGGGATCACGCGGGGGCGACGATATCCCACTGAAATAACGGACTTTCACTTCGGGTCGGACACTGAGGGGTTTTGTCGGCCCGCAGCCGCGCCGGCCAGGCCTAGACAAAGCCGACGACGGCGTGGGGGACGTAGGGCGCCTCGAGTGAGGCGACCTCCTCGGCGGACAGCTTCACGTTCACCGCTGCGAGGGCGTCGTCGAGATGGCGCAGCTTGGTGGCGCCGACGATCGGAGCGGTGATGACCGGCTTTGACAGCAGCCAGGCCAGCGCCACCTGCGCCCGCGGAATGCCCCGCGCCGCGGCGAGCGCCGCCACGCGGTCGACGACCTTGCGGTCGGCCTCGACCGAATGCGCGAACAGCCGCGTGATCGCCTCGTCGGTTTCGGTGCGGATGCTCGTGTAGTCCCAGTCGCGCGTCAGCCGCCCGCGGGCCTGCGGGCTCCACGGGATGACGCCGATCCCCTCGGCGGCGCAGAGCGGCAGCATCTCGCGTTCCTCCTCGCGGTAGAGCAGGTTGACGAGGTTCTGCATGCTGACGAAACGGGTCCAGCCGTGGCGTTGCGATATCGCCAGAGCCTGGGCGAATTGCCACGCATGCATCGAGGATGCGCCGATATAGCGGGCCTTCCCGGATTTGACGACATCGTGCAGCGCTTCGAGCGTCTCCTCGATCGGGGTGTCCTGGTCCCAGCGATGGATTTGATAGAGATCGACGTAATCGACGCCCAAACGGCGCAGGCTCGCGTCGATCTCGTTCATGATCGCCTTGCGCGACAAGCCGCCGCCGTTCGGTCCCGGGCGCATCCGGCCATGGACCTTGGTGGCGATGACGACCTCGTCGCGGCGGGCGAAATCCTTCAGCGCGCGGCCAAGGATCTCCTCGCTGCTGCCGAGGGAATAGCGGTTGGCCGTGTCGAAGAAATTGATGCCGGCCTCGAGCGACCGCTTGATAAAGGGGCGGCTCTCCTCCTCGCCGAGGCTCCAGGCGTGATTGCCGCGGTCGGCGACGCCGTAGCTCATGCAGCCCAGACAGATGCGCGACACCTCGAGGCCCGTGCGGCCGAGCTTCACATATTCCATCGTTGCAGCTCCCGTTGAACCGGCCCGAGCGGCCCGCTATATCCATTCATATATTGCACCGAGTGGCCCCGCCATGCATCTTCATGTCGGACCAGGCGGTGCGACGACGGCGCGCAGCTTTTTGCGCACGCGCTCGCTCCAATATCCTGACCTGCGGCGTGCTGTCGCCGGCGAATGGAAGAACGCCGACGGGGCGCCGGCGGGCTCGGACGCCGCCCCCGGGGCCAGGAACGTTTCGCACCCCGTGCTGCTGTAGGAGATCCCGATGTACTCCGACGTGTCCCTGTTCATCGACGGCGGCTGGACCAAGGCCGCCGGCGGCCGCACCATTCCGGTCGTCAACCCGGCGACCGGCGAGCCGATCGGCGCTGTCGCGCATGCCGACAGGAGCGACCTCGACCGCGCCCTCGACGCCGCCGCCAAGGGCTTTCGCGCCTGGCGCAAGGTGTCCGCCTTCGACCGCTCCAAGGTCATGCGCAAGGCCGCCGACCTGCTGCGCGAGCGGGTCGATGCGATTGCGCCGCTCTTGACCCTCGAGCAGGGCAAGCCGCTGCCCGAGGCCAAGGGCGAGACCCTCGCCGGAGCCGATGTCATCGACTGGTTCGCCGAGGAGGCGCGCCGCGCCTATGGCCGGGTGATCCCGGCGCGGGCCGAGGGCGTCTATCAGCTGGTCGTCAAGGAGCCGGTCGGTCCGGTCGCCGCGTTCACGCCGTGGAACTTCCCGATCAACCAGGTCGTGCGGAAATTGTCCTGCGCGCTGGCGGCCGGCTGCTCGATCATCGTCAAGGCGCCCGAGGAGACCCCGGCCGCGCCGGCCGAGCTGATCCGCTGCTTTGCCGACGCCGGCGTGCCGGCCGGGGTGGTCAACCTCGTCTACGGCGTCCCGGCGGAAATCTCCGAGTACCTGATCCCGCATCCGATCATCCGGAAAGTGTCGTTCACCGGCTCGACCGCGGTCGGCAAGCAGCTGGCCGCGCTCGCCGGCGCGCACATGAAGCGGGTGACGATGGAGCTGGGCGGCCACGCCCCCTCGATCGTCTTCGACGACGCCGACGTCGACCTCGCCGCCAGGCTGCTCTCGGTCAACAAGCTGCGCAACGCCGGCCAGGTCTGCGTGTCGCCGACCCGGCTCCTGGTGCAGGAGGGCGTCTACAACGACTTCGTCCTCAAGTTCACCGAAGGGGTCAAGGCCGCGCGGATCGGCGACGGCATGGAGCGCGCGACCCAGATGGGGCCGATGGCCAACGAGCGCCGCATCGCCGCGATGGAGGCCTTTATCGGCGACGCGGTGCAGAAGGGCGCGAAGCTCAACGCCGGCGGCGCCCGCATCGGCAACAAGGGCAATTTCTTCGAGCCGACGGTGCTGACCGAGGTGCCGATGGGCGCGCGCATCATGAACGAGGAGCCGTTCGGCCCGGTCGCGGTGATCGCGCCGTTCAAGAGCTTTGACGAGGTCGTCGAGGAAGCCAACCGGCTGCCCTACGGGCTTGCCGCCTACGCCTATACCCGCTCGGCCAAGACCGCGCAGGCGATCGCCGCCGCGGTCGAGACCGGGATGATCTCGATCAACCACCACGGGCTCGCCCTGCCCGAGGTCCCGTTCGGCGGGGTCAAGGATTCGGGCTACGGCTCCGAAGGCGGCGCCGAAGCGATCGAGGCCTATCTCAACACCAAGTTCGTCACCCAGGCCGGGCTGTGAGACACTGGGGCGCGGGTCTCGCGGCCCGCACCCCCGATTTTGTGAGGTGAGAAATGGCCGAGGACGAAGCGCTGTTCGAAAAAGGCATGCCGATCCGCCGCGAGGTGCTGGGTGCGGAATATGTCGACGCCTCGATGGCGCGGGCGGACGAGTTCATGATGTCGTTCCAGCGCGCGACGACGGCCTGGGCGTGGGGTTGGGCCTGGGGCGAGGGAACGCTCGACCGCAAGACGCGCAGCCTGATGAACCTTGCCATGCTGACCGCGCTGAACCGCGCCCCCGAGATCAAATTGCATGTGAAAGGCGCGCTCAACAACGGCGTGAGCGTCGCCGAGATCAAGGCGGCGCTGCTGCACGCAACCGCCTATTGCGGCATACCGGCCGGGCTCGACGCATTCCGGGCCGCGCATGAAGTGCTGGTCAGCGAGGGCGTGCTGGGCCGCAAGCCCTGACTTAGGAACTGGGACGAAACAAGCGAATCGGTTGAAAAGAATCAAGAATTAGTGAAGAACGTAACAATCGAATCACGATATAGATCGCCACGGTTCGTTTCCGTGGATATTTTGATGGGGTGATTGATGTCGCCGCCATCAAGTCGCGCTTTGACGCGGTCTCGCCGTTCCTTGACGAGCGGGGTCGGCGGCTGGTTGCGGCGAGCGAAGCGCTGGCGGCGGGCCGCGGCGGCATCCAAGCGGTATGCGCGGCGACCGCGGTGGCGCGCAGCACGATCGGTCGCGGATTGGTCGAGCTTCGCGGCGGCAAGAACCATCTCGGCGGGCGGGTCCGCCGGTCCGGGGGCGGCCGCAAGGCAGCGGTTGACCGGCAAGCCGGACTGCTCGAAGCGCTTGCCGAGCTTGTCCAGTCGGCCATTCGCGGCGATCCGCAAGCGGCGCTGCTGTGGGTCAGCAGGAGCCAGCGGCATCTCGCCGGCGCGCTGGCCGAGCGCGGCTTTACGGCCAGCCATAAGCTGGTCGGCCGGTTGTTGCGGCGTCTCGGTTTCTTCTCTTCAGGCCAACCGCAAGACGCGCGAGGGGACCAGCCATCCCGATCGCGATGCCCAGTTCGAGCACATCAATGCCCAGGTGAGTGGCTTTCAGTCTGCCGGCCAGCCGGCCATCTCGGTCGACACGAAGAAGAAGGAATTGGTCGGAGACTTCAAGAACGGCGGCCGGGAACTGTGCCCCAAAGGCGAGCCCGAGCCGGTGCGGGTTCATGATTTCAGATCCCCGCACTGGGCAAGAGCCTGCCCGGCGAAGGCCGGTGGCACCTTATGGCGTCTATGATATCGCGGCGAACACCGGCTGGGTCAATGTCGGGATCGACCACGATACCGCCGCCTTCGCGGTCGAGAGTATCAGGCGTTGGTGGCTCGCCCTTGGCCGGGAGCGCTATCCCGCCGCCACACGGCTGCTGATCACCGCCGATTGCGGCGGCAGCAACGGCGTGCGCGTCCGCCTCTGGAAACGTGAGTTGCAGACCTTTGCCAATCAATCCGGGCTGGCGATCACGGTCACCCACCACCCGCCCGGCACCAGCAAATGGAACCGCATCGAACATCGCCTCTTCGCCTTCATCACACAAAACTGGCGCGGCAAACCGCTGCTCTCCCATGCGGTGATCGTCCAACTGATCGGCGCGACCACGACCAGCACCGGCCTTGCCGTCCATTGCCGCCTCGACGAGAACGATTACCCCAAGGCGATCAAGGTCTCCGACGCCGAAATGGCCGAGATCAACATCAAGCCCGACGACTTCCACGGCGAATGGAACTATACGATCTCGCCCACACAGCGCTCCCCGTGACGCGCTTGTTCCGTCTCAGGCCCTTAGGCAACCTGGAGGGCGCCGCCGGCCCGGCGGCGGCGCCCAGGTCCGGCAGGCGGCAATCGCCCGGTGAAGCGAGGCTCGCGCCCGCCGGCATCATGAACTTCCAACTGAGACGCCTTCGCCTTACGATGCAGGCGGCGCTCGGCCCGACTCAAGCCGAAGCTTCGAAATACGAGGCGGAAGGATGGGGGCTTCCAACCCGGTCAAGGCGCGGCTCACCCTTCGCGTCGATCTCGGCCAGGATCGGGCGATCGGCCCCGGCAAGATCAAGCTGCTGGAAGCGATCCGCGACGCCGGATCGATCACCCGCGCCGGCATCCTGCTCGGCATGTCCTATCGGCGGGCGTGGCTTTTGGTCGACGACATGAACAACTGTTTCCGCGAGCCGGTCGTCAGCGCGCAGGTCGGCGGAACGCATGGCGGCGGCGCTGCCCTGACCGCGTTCGGCGCCGGCCTGATCGACCAGTATCGCGCCATCGAGGCCGAGGCGCATGCGGCGACCGCGCGGCGGCTGAATGAGCTCGAAGCGGCCTGCAAGGGCGCCGAGCCGCCGCCGATCGAAGGTAAATCAGCCCCGTCGCCGCGCCGCCGTTCAATCGCCCGTTAGAGCCATCTTTGATCGGGGCCGGCGGCCCGGCCGCGGCAAGCGTCACCGGCGTTGCAGCAGGTCCTGGGCGGTCTGGTTGAAGAGGATTCGGCGCTCCGCCTCGGAGGGCGGGGCCGCGCGGCGCAGCTCCTTGCCCAGATCGACGCCGCGCTGCACCGCCGGACGCAGCTTGACCGTCTCGCGCCAGCGCGCCACGTTCGGGAAGTCGTCGAGCGGCTGGCCGAGCGGCTTCGAAATCAGCACCCACGGCCAGGACGCCATGTCGGCGACCGAGTAGTCGTCGAGGATGAAGGCGCGTCCGTCGAGCCGGCGCTCGAGGACGCCAAGGCAGCGGTTGTACTCGTCGGCGTAGCGCTGGTGCGAGTAGGGGTGCTCGCCTTGCGCGTAGTTGACGAAATGGCTGAGCTGGCCGGCCATCGGCCCGAGATTGCCGACCTGCCAGAACAACCACTCCAGCGCCTCCTTCCGGCCGCGCCTGGTTTGCGGCATGAAACGGCCGGCGCGCTCGGCGAGATGGATCAGGATGGCGCCCGATTCGAACACCGAGGCCGGGCCGCCGCCAAGCTCCATTGGGTCGTCGTGATCGACGATCGCCGGCATGCGGTTGTTCGGGCTGATCTTCAGGAATTCGGGCTTGAACTGGTCGCCCTTGCCGATATTGACCGGGATCACGCGATAGTCGAGGCCGCACTCCTCGAGCATGATCGCGACCTTCCAGCCGTTCGGCGTCGGCCAGTAGTAAAAATCGATCATCGGCTAATCCCCGTCGGCGGCGGCCGGCAGGCGCTCGGCGCTCAGCTCCGCCATCTCGGCCGCCGTGTAGCCGAGCTCGGCCAGGATCTCGCGCGTGTGCTCGCCGAGCGCCGGGGCGCCGTGGCGGAATTGCGGCGGAGTGGCCGAGAACCGCGCCGCCGGGCGGGACTGGCGCAATCGCCCGGCCGCCTGATGCCGGGTCTCGACGACGATCCCCATCGCCGCCACATGCGGATGCCGGATCATCTGGTTGCGCGTCAGCACCGGGCCGCAAGGGACGCTCGCCGCGTCGAGCTGCTCCAGCAGCACGGCGGAGGGATGGGCGATCAGCGCCTCCTGGGTCAGCTGAAGCCGGGCGTCGATGTTCTGCTGGCGCAACGCCGGGGTGCGGAACCGTTCGTCCTCGAGCCATTCCGGCCGGTCGAGCACGCGCGCCAGCCCGGCCCATTGCCGGTCGGTCAGCGCCGCCACGGTGATATAGCCGTCCGCCGTCTCGTAGATCAGGTCGATCGCGCTCGCGGCCTCCTGCTCAATGGGCGCGTCCTCGGCAAAGGTCTGGCTGCTCATGTCCGAGCTCCACAGGAACGCGACCACCGCCTCCAGCATCGACAGCCGGACATGCTGGCCCTCGCCGGTGCGCTCGCGCGCCAGGAGTGCCGCGGTGATCGCCTGCGAGGCGGTGATCGCGGTCAATTTGTCGGGCAGGATCGTGCGCAACAGCCGCGGGCGCGCCTTGTCGGAGCCCGCCTGCACGCTCGCCAGCCCGGAAAAGCCCTGGATCACCGGGTCGTAGGCCGGCTTTGCGGCATAGGGGCCGTTCTCGCCGAAGCCGCTGATCGAGACGTAGACGATCCTCGGCGCAACCGCGCGGATGGCGGCTTCCCCGACGCCGAGGCGGTCGGCGACGCCGGGGCGGAAGTTCTGCGCGAAGGCGTCGGCCCCGGCCGCCAGCCGCTTGACCGCCTGCTAAGCCGCCCGCCGTCTTCAGGTCGAGAACGATCGAGCGCTTGTTGCGGTTGTTGTTCAGAAAGCCGGCGGAGAACCCGGCGCGCCGGTTGGCCCCGGCGCGGGTGTGATCGCCGCCGTCCGGCGCCTCGACCTTGATCACGTCGGCGCCCTGGTCGGCGAGGATCATCGTGGCGAGCGGGCCGGAGACGTTCGAGGTCAGGTCGACGACCCGAAATCCGTGCAATGGGCCTGGCATCATGCTCTCTCAACGCAGCGGGACGGCTGCCGCAGAGAGACTATGCATCGGCCACGGAGGTCAAGCCCCGGAGGTCAAGCCCCGGAGGTCAAGAGGGCCGCGGCGCCCCCTGGCCGCGGTCTAGAACGCCGGCAGCACCGTGGCCGGCACCAGGTGCTCCTCGACGCCCTTGACCCCGGCGATGTTCTCGGCGGCGATGCGCAGCGCCTCGCGCTCGGCCATCGGCTGGTCGTCGGCGAGCCACAGATGCACGATGCGGTCGCGCACCATGATGTCCGAGGCCCACACCCTGGCCCATTGCTGCTGCTTCAGCTCGTCGATCAGCTTGGCGCGGATCGTGCCGTCATCGGCGTCGGCGAGGATCGTCGGCGCGCCGCTCGTGGTCGCCAGCGCCCGCACCAGATTGGCCCGGCTGACGATGCCGACGACCTTGCCGTCGGTGACGACCGGGACGCGCTTGATCCCGCGCGTCTCGAGCACCGAGGCAATATCGGCGAGGGTGGTCGTCTCAGCGACGGAGACGACATCGGGCGTCATGATGTCCTTGACCGCGCGGCCATGCGCCTTGACGTAGTCGCGGGCAGCCTCCTGCCTCGGCGACGGAATCGAGCCACCACGACCGCCGGCGCTGCACCCGCCGCTCGGTGCCGACCTCGGCGCGATGCAAGAGGTCGCCCTCGCTGACGATGCCGACCAGCCGTCCGGCGGCGTCGACGACCGGGGCGCCGCTGATCCCTTTTTCGGAAAGCAGCGCCGCCAACGCCTGCACCGCCGTATCCGGCGCGACGGTGATCACTTCGGTCGTCATCACGTCTTTGGCGTTCATCAAAGGCCTCCAAGTCGATTTTTGAATTTACTTCATAACCCTACCACCGTGCGTCGGCGCGGATCAATCGCCGGTCCCGCGGGCTTACGCGAACCGGGCGATCCGGCGCCGGCGCTGCGTCGCCATCGCTTTCTCCGTTTTCGATTGCGCCCACTGGCGTTAACCAGCGGCGCGTCGTTCACCGTGTAAAACGGTCCTTGACACTCGTCAGGCATTGAGGATCGCGCCATGAGCACCGAAGAAATTCCGGCCCGCCGAGACCCGCAGCGGCAGCCGACTCACCCCGGAGCCCTCCTGCGCGAGGACATCCTGCCGAATTTGCATCTGAGCGTCACCGCGGCGGCGAAGGCTCTCGGCGTTTCGCGCCAGACGCTCCACAATATTCTGTCCGAAAGGGTCGCGGTCACTCCGGAAATGGCGCTCCGTCTCGGCAAGCTGTGCGGCGATGGTCCCGAGATCTGGCTGCGCATGCAGGTGGCATACGATTTGTGGAAAGCCGAGCGCGAGCATGCCGCCGAGATCGAGGAGATTCCGACAATGACCGCGGCCTGATCCATTGGACGATGGGTGTGCTTCGGCTTGACGAGAGTGCCGGTTCGAGCCGCTCGATCCCGCCTCCCCGATGTGAGCAGGCAGGTTCGTCCTCTTTTGCGAGCCGGCAAAAGGCGGGTCACCCGAACCGGGCCGGGTCGAACGGGGCGATGTCGATCGAGGGCGGCCGGCCGGCGACGAGGTCGGCGACCAATTTGCCGGTCATCGGCGCCGAGGTCATGCCGACATGGCCGTGGCCGAAGGCGTAGACCACGTCGGGGCTCGCCCGCGACGGCCCGAGCGCCGGCAGCGAGTTGGGCAGGCTCGGGCGGTGGCCCATCCACACCGAGATGCGCTCCTCGGGGTGGGAGGCGGCGAGGCCGGGCAGCATCCGGCGGCCCTGCTGCAAAAGAATCCGGGCGCGCCGCCAGTCGGGCGGCGCCTTGAGGCCGGCGAGCTCGACGGTGCCGGCAAAGCGCAGGCCGGTATCCATCGGCGTCGCGACGAACTTGCCGTCGGCGTCGGCGGTCGGGATCCGCGGCATGACTTCCGGGTCGCGGATCATCAAATGATAGCCGCGCTCGGTTTCGAGCGGGATATGGTCGCCGAGGCCGGCGGCGAGCGGCTTCGACCAGGCCCCGGCGCAGACGATCGCGGCGTCGGCCGGGAAATCCCCCGCATCGGTGCGGATCGCAGCGAGGCGGCTTCCGTCGAGCCGGAACCCGGCCGCCCGCGCCCGCACCAGCTCGCCGCCCGAGCGCAGAAATTGCGCGAGCAGGCGTTCGACCAGCGCCAGCGGGTTCGAAGTGTGCCCATTCTCGCGCACCAGGATGCCGCGGACATAATCGCGCGACAGCGCGGGCTCGAGCTGGCGCAACTCGTCGGCGTCGAACTCGTCGGCCTCGACCCCGTTCTCGCGCCGCAATTCCCAGGCGAGGCGGTCTTTTTCGAGGCTCTGCGCCGAGCGGTAGACGTAGAGGTGGCCGAGGCGATGGACCAGGTCCTGGGCGCCGGCGTCGCGCACCAGCGGCTGCAAGGCTTCGAGCGTCGCGCCGACCAGCGGGCGCAGGGCGCGGGCCTGGGCGTGAATTTTCTCGGGCGTGCCGGCGCGGACAAAGCGCCAAAGCCAGGGCGCCACGACCGGCAGATAGGCCCAGCGCAGCCGCAGCGGGCCGACCGGATCGAACAGCCAACGCGGCACGTTATGGATGACGCCCGGCATCGAGACCGGCGTCACCGACGAGGCGTTCAACGCGCCGGCGTTGCCGAACGACGCGCCATGACCGGGCTCGCCGCTCTCGACGATGAAGACCTTGTGGCCGTCGCGCTGGAGCCAGCTCGCCGCGCAGACGCCAACCATGCCGGCGCCGATGACGCCGACCCTCCTGCCGCCGGCCGCCGCCATCGCCCGGCCTCACCAGAGGGGATAGATGTTCTTCGCGTCCTTCTCGGGCCTGCGGCGGCGGGCGGTGTAGATGCGCGCCGCGCCGCCGATGGCGAGGCCCCCGACGACCAAGGCCAGCAAAATCCACAATTCCATCGTCCGGCCCCCCTTTCGACAGGCGTGGCCCTCTGCGCCACCAGGGGCGCAGAGGGGGGTTGTCGACGGCGCCGGCCGGTCAGGCGGCCTCGGCCTCTTCCTTCTCTTCGGTTCCGGTCGGACCGGAATCCTTGCCCTTGGCCTCGGGATCGCGATCGACCAGCTCGATCACCGCCATCGCCGCGTCGTCGCCGTAGCGGAACCCGGCCTTGACGATGCGGATATAGCCGCCGGCCCGGGCGGCATAGCGCTGCGCCAGGGTCGTCATCAGCTTGTCGGCCAGCTTGGCGTCCTGCAGCCGGGCGATCGCGCGGCGCCGGTTGGCGAGCCCGCCGTGCTTGCCCATCGTGATCAGCTTCTCGACGATCGGGCGCAGATCCTTCGCCTTCGGCAGGGTGGTGCGGATCTGCTCGTGCTTGATCAACGCAGCGGCGAGGTTTTCGAACATCGCCTTGCGATGCTCGGACGTGCGGCTGAGGCCGCGGCCTCTCAGTCGATGGCGCATCTCTTCCTCAATACGGCTCGTCGAGGCGCTTGGCCAGCTCCTCGATGTTTTCGGGCGGCCAGTTGGTGATCTCCATGCCGAGATGCAGCCCCATCTGGGCCAGCACCTCCTTGATCTCGTTCAGCGACTTGCGTCCGAAATTCGGCGTCCGCAGCATTTCCGCCTCGGATTTCTGAACCAGGTCGCCGATATAGACGATGTTGTCGTTCTTCAGGCAATTGGCCGAGCGCACCGACAATTCGAGCTCGTCGACCTTGCGCAGCAGGTTCTTGTTGAACGGCAGCTCGCTCGGCCGGCTCTCCTCGGAGGGGTGGCGCGGCTCGTCGAAATTGATGAAGAGCTGAAGCTGGTCCTGCAGGATCCGCGCGGCCAGCGCCACCGCGTCCTCCGGCGTCACAGCGCCATTGGTTTCGAGCCGCATCGCCAGCCGGTCGTAGTCGGTGACCTGGCCGACGCGGGTGTTCTCGACCCGGTAGGAGACCTTGCGCACCGGGCTGAACAGCGCATCGACCGGGATCAGCCCGATCGGCGCGTCCTCGGCGCGGGTCTGGGTTCCGGGCAGGTAGCCCTTGCCGGTCTCGACGGTCAGCTCCATCGTGATCCTGGCCCCCTGGTCGAGGGTGCAGATCACCAGCTCGGGGTTCATGATGTCGATGTCGTGGCCGGTCTCGATCGCGCTGGCGCGGACCTCGCCGGGGCCGCTGGCGCGCAGCCGCATCCGCTTGGGGCCTTCGCCGTACATCCGCAGCTCGATGCTCTTGACGTTGAGGACGATGTCGGTCACGTCCTCGAGCACGCCCGGGATCGAGGAAAACTCGTGCAGCACGCCTTCGATCTGGATCGAGGTGACCGCGGCCCCCTGGAGCGAGGAGAGCAGCACCCGGCGCAGCGCGTTGCCGAGGGTCAGCCCAAAGCCGCGCTCGAGGGGCTCGGCGACGACGGTCGCGACGCGCTTCTTGTCGTCGCCCGGCTCGACCGAAAGCTGCTTTGGTTTGATCAGGGTTTGCCAGTTTCGCTGGATCACGACTCGAACCTCGGCCGTTGAAGGCGGATGCCATCCGCAATGAGAGCCGGCAGCGGAGCTGCCGGCGCTTTCCTCGGAAAATCCCTCCGCCGCGGCGCGGCGGATCGGCGTGTCAGACGCGGCGCCGCTTCGGCGGGCGGCAGCCATTGTGCGGGATCGGCGTCACATCCCGGATCGAGGTCACCGCGAACCCGACGCCCTGCAACGCCCGCAGCGCCGATTCGCGCCCCGAGCCCGGCCCCTTGACCTCGATTTCGAGGGTGCGCATGCCGTGCTCGATCGCCTTTCGTCCGGCATCCTCGGCGGCGACCTGCGCCGCGTAGGGGGTCGATTTGCGCGAGCCCTTGAACCCCTGGCTGCCCGCCGACGACCATGCGATCGTGTTGCCCTGGGCGTCGGTGATCGTGATCATCGTGTTGTTGAAGGTGGCGTTCACATGCGCCGTGCCTGACGTGATGTTTTTGCGTTCGCGCCGTCTGAGGCGCGGCGCCGGAGCCGCCGTCCTGGCCATTGATCCCGTTCCGTTGCTTCAGTCGAGTGAACGCCGGCGCTACTTCTTCTTGCCCGCGATCGGGCGCGCCGGGCCCTTGCGGGTGCGCGCGTTGGTGTGGGTGCGCTGGCCCCGCACCGGCAGCCCCTTGCGGTGCCGCAGGCCGCGATAGCAGCCAAGGTCCATCAGGCGCTTGATGTTCATCGCCACGGCCCGCCGCAGATCGCCTTCGACGGTGTATTCGCGGTCGATCAGCTCGCGCACCCGCAGAACCTCGTCATCGGTCAGCTCATGCACCCTTCGGTCGAGCGGAATATCGACGCGGCCGCAGATTTCCAGCGCCTTGGTCCGCCCGATCCCATGAATGTAGGTGAGCCCGATCGGGACCCGCTTCTGGTTGGGAATATTTACGCCGGCAATTCGCGCCACCTGCGCTTCTCCTCGATTGAGCTAGATAAGTGCGAATGGGGTTCCTCGCAAGGGCGCGCATTATAGGGAGCAGGACCGCGCCGTCAATCCCGACCGCGAGCTCGCGCTATTCCGCCGCCACCATGGGCAGATCGGCCAGCGCGGCTTCGAGCAGCGCCGCGTCGTAGTCGCGGTCTTCGAGCCGGCCCGCCTTGAAGTCGATATAGGCCTGCATGTCGAAATGGCCGTGGCCGCACAGATTGAAGAGGATCGTGCGCGCCCTGCCCTCCTCCCGGCAGCGCAGCGCCTCCTCGATCGCGCCCAGCACGGCGTGGTTCGCCTCCGGGGCCGGCAGGATGCCCTCGGTGCGGGCGAATCGGATGCCGGCCTCGAAGCAGCTCGTCTGGGTGTAGGCGCGCGCTTCGATCAGCCCCAGCTCCTGCAGCAGGCTGACCAGCGGCGCCATGCCGTGATAGCGCAGCCCGCCCGCGTGAAAGCCGGGCGGCACAAAGGTCGAGCCCAGGGTGTGCATCTTGACCAGCGGCGTCAGGTGCGCGGTGTCGCCGAAATCGTACGCATACCTGCCGCGCGTCAGGCTCGGACAGGCCGACGGCTCGCAGGCGACGATTCGCGGGCGCGGGCCGCCGCGCAGACCGGCGCCGATGAACGGAAACGCGATGCCGGCGAAATTGCTGCCGCCGCCGGTGCAGCCGACGATCACGTCCGGGTAATCTCCGGCCATCTCGAGCTGGGCCATCGCCTCCTGGCCGATCACGGTCTGGTGCAGCAGCACGTGGTTCAAGACGCTGCCGAGCGCGTATTTGGTGTCGTCGTGCTTCGCCGCGACCTCGACCGCCTCGCTGATCGCGATCCCGAGGCTGCCCGGCGAATCCGGGTGCTCGGCCAGGATCCGCCGCCCGGCCTCGGTCTCGCCGCTGGGGCTGGCCACGCACTGCGCCCCCCAGGCCTCCATCATCGCCTTCCTGTAGGGCTTCTGCGCGAAGCTGACCCTGACCATGTAGACGCGCACCTCGAGCCCGAAGAGCGCGCCGGCATAAGCGAGCGCCGAGCCCCATTGGCCGGCCCCGGTCTCGGTGGCGAGCCGCCTGACGCCGGCTTCCTTGTTGTAGAAGGCCTGGGCCACGGCGGTGTTCGGCTTGTGGCTGCCGGCCGGGCTCACACCCTCGTATTTGTAATAAATCTTCGCCGGGGTATCGAGCGCCGCCTCCAGCCGTCGGGCGCGGTAGAGCGGCGACGGGCGCCACTGGCGGTAGACCTCGCGCACCGGCTCGGGGATCTCGATCCACCGTTCGCCCGCCACCTCCTGGGCGATCAGCGCCGGCGGAAACAAAGGCTCCAGATCCTGCGGCCCGACCGGCTTCAGGGTGCCGGGATGCAGGACCGGGTCCGGCGGCCGCGGCAGATCGGCGACGATATTGTACCAATCCTTCGGGATCCGGCTCTCGTCGAGCAGGTACTTTACGGTGTCAGACATGGCAATCGCGCCTCCGCCGCACCCGGCCGTCTACTGGTGCGAACCGAACAGATGGTTCCCATTATTTCTTGCTCGTCGCCCCCGCGAAAGCGGGGGTCCAGGGGCCACAAGCACGGTGCTGACGGCCCCTGGGCGCCCGCTTCGCGGGCATGACGGAAGAAACGGTGGGTGCTAATCGTCAAATTCGCGCCACTACACAGTCGGCCTAATGTTCTGGTTGAGCCGGAACAGGTTGGTCGGATCGTAGGTGTTCTTCAGCACGACGAGCCGATCGTAATGACCGCCGTAGGCCGCCCGGATGCGGGTCGAGCCTTCCTCGGCGTCGAGGTGGTTGACATAGGCCGCGCCGCTGGCGAACGGTTCGACCGCATTCCAGAATTCGCGGGTCCACTCGATGTGGGGGGCGCCGGCGCCCTCGGTCCATTGTGAGATCACGTCGTAATCCCAGACCTCGGCGCGCAGGCCGAAAGCGGTCGCGTCCTTGTCCACCCGGGTCGCGGCGCCATGAAGATGGAAAAACAGCAGGGTGGACATCGGCGACAGAAACGTCGTGGCGCGGGCGATCATGATGTCGAGCATGTCGTCGCCAAGCTCTCTCAGAAAGCTCGATTTCCAGTAGCGCTGCACGCCGCCGTAAGGGAAGGCCGCGTCGAACAGCGAGTTGAGCGCCACATACGAGGTAGGCGCGATCGTGTCGACCAGCGGCGGCCCGAATTTTCGCAGCGGAGCAATCACGCGTTCACCGGCCCCGCGATCCCCGATATGGGCGGCGACGATCACGGCGACCGGGTCGCCGTCCGGCGAGGTCATCAGCGCAGCGGCCGCGACCATCTCGTCGGGGCAGCCGCGGCAGAAATCCCGGTAAAAGCGGAGGACCTCCTTGGCCTTGGCGATCGGGTGGACGACCATGCCGGCGAGCACGGAATCGACCGGATGCAGCCGGTATTCGAACGAGGTGACCACCCCGAAATTGCCGCCGCCGCCGCGCAGCCCCCAGAACAGGTCGGGGTTCTGCTCCGCGCTGGCGGTCAGCAGCCGGCCGTCGGCGGTGACGATGTCAGCCGACAGCAGATTGTCGCAGCTCAGCCCGTGCTTGCCCTGCAGCCAGCCGAGACCGCCGCCGAGGGTCAGCCCGGCGATGCCCGTGGTCGAAACGACGCCGCCGGTGCTGGCGAGCTGGAAAGCCTGGGTCTCGCGGTTGTATTCGCCCCAGGTCAACCCCGCCTCGGCCCGCGCGGTGCGGCGGACCGGATCGACCCGGACGCTTTTCATTGCGGACAGATCGAGCATCAGCCCGCCCTCGCACACCGCGTTGCCGGTGATGTTGTGGCCGCCGCCCTTGACCGCGACCAGCAGGCCGTGCTCGCGCGCAAAGCGCACCGTCGCGATCACGTCGGCCGGTCCGGCGCAGCGGGCGATCAACGCCGGGCGACGGTCGATCATGCCGTTCCACACACGGCGCGCGATGTCATAGCCGTCGGCGCCGGGGCGCAGCAATCGGCCGCGCAGGCGGTCGGCAAAGTCCTGCACCGTGGCTTCTTCGAGGATCTTTTCGCCGCCATCGCCGGCGAGGATGCGTAGGTCCGTCATGGCGTCTCCTCCCTGCTGCACGCGTGGGTTGCCGCCGTCCGGCGGGCGGCGGGGCTTACCCCCCGGCGGGCGGCTTCCAGACGCCGCGCTGCTGCATCAGCCGCACCTGCCGGTCGATGACCTCGCGCTTGTAGTCGGCGTGGCGGCCGGGGATTTTGTCGAGATAGAGGTTCTTGGGATAGATCGGCTGCTCGTAGATCAGCTGCGCCAGCTCGGCGCGGATGTCCTTGAGCCAGTTGGTCACCTGGGCGCTCTGGCGGTGGTGGCGCAGCGCCTCGATGTCGATCGGGCCGGAGACGAAGGTCGAGCCGTTGGTGTCGCGCTGCTTGCCGACGACCGCGCCGCGATAATCGACGATCATCGACTGGCCGCCGCCGGCGTCGATCGGCGTCTCGCTGTCGGGGTAGAGGTGGTAGCCGCCGATATTGGGGGCGACGACGTACATGTTGTTCTCAAGGGCCCGCGCCCGGTTGGTGATCTCGAAGAAATCGTTCTCGGTGAAGGGCGCGGGCAAGGACGCGCGATAGACCAGTTCGGCGCCGTTCAGCGCCAAGCCGCGGCCGTTTTCGGGGTAGCAGCCCTCCATCGCCATCATGATCCCCAAGCGCCCGATCGCGGTGTCGGCGACCGGCCAGAACGCCTGCAAATTGCGGCCGTATTTTTCGATCCACCAATCGTAGAGATCGTGCGGCGAGACCGAGCGCTCGCACGGCAGCAGGGCCGAGATCTTGTAGTGCTTCAGGATCACCGCGCCGTCCGGGTCGATGATGAAGCCGACGTTGAAGAAACGGTCGGGCCAGTCCTCGTGGCGCGCCTTGGCCTGCGCCATCAGGAACACGCCCCACTGCCGCGCCAGCCGCCCGAGCCGGTCGGTTTCGGGGCCGGGAATGTCGATCGCGCAGGTGCGGGCGAACTCGGCGTGGTCGGGGTCGAGAACCTCGTCGTTGAAGCCTTGCAGCGCGCCCTCGGGGATCGCGACGAGACGCACCGGAATATCGAGGTTGGACAGCCAGAACGCCGCCTTGGTCAGGCTTTCCAGGTGCTCCAAATTCTTTTCGATGTCCTCGCGGCGGCGAATGCCCCAAAAGCTCGGGATCAGGCCGACCGCGTTATATGGCTCGATCATGCCTGCCCCTTCGGTATTTTGTTACGAGGCGTGGCGCGGCGATGCTGGTTGCGGCGGATTGGCAGGAGATAAGCTGAATTCTTCCGCCGCCTCTTCCGGGAATGCCATGAAGCGCAATCCGTCCGCCGAAAAGTCGATACGGTTCGGCCACTCGAGCCCGAGCCGGTCATCGGCTACGCACATCTGCTCCACAAAATAGGCGGGGTCGTGCAAGGCGGCGAATACTTTGCCCTTGGCCACGACCGGGCCGAGATCGACCGCCGCCTCGACGCCGTCCGACCAAGTGACGATCACGGTGTGGTCGGCATGCGCGACGGCCTTATCGATCCGGTAGAGCATGCTCAATCCTCAATTTCCTGCAGCGGCTCGGCTTCGCGAGCCCGCTGCCAATTCAAATATAAGACATCGCGATGCCGTTGTCCCCAACTCCGGATAACCGAGAGATCGCGGCTTCTGATTCGACCATTCCCTGAGATGATCGAGCCATCGGCAATCGCGAACTTAAAATCGAAATTCGGGCTGATCGCGTGAAAATGCGGCACGCCGTGATCTTCGTAGTAAAAGCGTATCTGAATGGCGCCAATTCGGGCGATGGTAGGCATCGTTTCTGCCGCTTCCAGCTCTTGCGGGCCGGCGCCTCTTCTTAGGCGAGCAGTCTTTCGATATCGCAGGTGACATCATCGATCTCGGCCATGCCATCGACAGTGCGTAAGAGCCCGCGTTCCCGATAATAAGGCAGGATCGGAGCCGTCTGGCGGTGGTAGACCTCGAACCGCGCCTTGACCGTCTCGGGGCGTCATCGGCGCGGCGCACGAACTCGCGAGCCGCCGCAGCCGTCGCACACGCCGTCTACCGCCGGAAGGTGATCGCGGTCGTGATAGCTGGCCCCGCATGCGCGGCAGGTGAAGCGGCCGGCCAGCCGGTCGACCAGCGCCGCCTCGTCGACCTTGATCTCGATCACGTGATCGAGCTCGAGGCCGCGCCGGCCCAGCATCGCGTCGAGCGCCTGCGCCTGCGGCAGGGTCCGCGGGAAGCCGTCGAGGATGAAGCCGTTGCGGCAATCGGGCAGGGCTATGCGCTCGTCGATCATCGCGATGATAATGTCGTCGGGGACGAGCTGCCCCGAATCCATGATGACTTTGACCCGCTTGCCGAGCTCGGAGCCCGAGGCGCCGGCGGCGCGCAGCATATCGCCGGTGGCGAGCTGCACGGTCCCGTGCCGCTGCTCGAGCCGTTTTGCCTGGGTGCCCTTCCCGGAGCCCGGCGGCCCCAAAAGGATCAAGTTCATAGGATCGGTTTCATCCGCGCCGCCCCCGCAGCTTCGCCCGGCGGATCAGCCCTTCATATTGATGCGCCAAGAGGTGCGAGTGGATTTGCGCGACGGTGTCCATCGTGACGCTGACGACGATCAAGAGGCTTGTCCCGCCGAAATAGAATGGGACCGAATATTCCGAGATCAGGATCTCGGGCAGGATGCAGACTGCCGCGAGATAGGCGGCGCCGACGACGGTCAGGCGGGTCAGAACATAGTCGAGATAGTCGGCGGTGTTTTTGCCGGGGCGGATGCCGGGGATGAAGCCGCCGTATTTTCGCAGGTTGTCCGCGGTCTCGGTCGGGTTGAACACGATCGCCGTGTAAAAGAAGCAGAAGAAGACGATCAGGCCGATATAGAGCGCCATGTAGAGCGGCTGCCCATGCGCGAGATAGGCGGTGATCTCGCCGATCCAGCCGAGGCTCTGACCGTTCGCCTGAAAATTCGCGACCGTCGCCGGCAGCAGCAGGAGCGAGGAGGCGAAAATCGGCGGGATCACCCCCGAGGTGTTGATCTTCAAGGGCAGATGCGAGGCCTCGCCGCCGAACATCTTGTTGCCGCTCTGCCGCTTTGGATACTGGATCAGGATGCGGCGCTGCGCCCGCTCCATGAAGACGATGAAGGCGACGACGCCGATCGACACCGCCAGAAAGACGATAATGAAGAAGGACGAGATCGCGCCGGTGCGGCCGAGCTCGAGGGTCGAGGCCAGCGCGTGCGGCAGGTTGGCGACGATGCCGGCGAAGATGATCAGCGATATCCCGTTGCCGACGCCGCGCGCGGTGATCTGCTCGCCGAGCCACATCAGAAAGACGGTGCCGCCGACCAAGGTCACGACCGTGACCAGGCGGAAGAACAGCCCGGGGTCGAGCACCGCGGTTTCCGCGCCGGAATGCATGCCTTCAAGCCCGATGGCGATGCCGTAGGCCTGGACCGCGGCCAACAGCACGGTGCCGAAGCGGGTGTACTGGTTCAGCTTCTTGCGTCCGCTCTCGCCTTCCTTCTTCAGCGCCTCGAGCGTCGGGGAGACCGCGGTCAGCAGCTGAATGATGATCGAGGACGAGATGTAGGGCATGATGTTGAGGGCGAAGATCGTCATGCGCCCGAGCGCGCCGCCCGAGAACATGTCGAACATGCCGAGGATGCCGCCGGCGTTGCGGGCGAAGATGTCGTGCAGGATCGACGGGTCGATGCCGGGGATCGGGATGTAGGTGCCGAGCCGGTAGATCACCAGCGCGCCGAGGGTGAACCAGATGCGGCTCTTGAGCTCGGTCGCCTTGGTGAAGGCGGAGAAGTTGATGCTGGCAGCGAGCTGCTCGGCGGCTGACGCCATTTAGCCCATCCCTCGGAGCCCCACGCGAAACGAACTCGTCGACATCAGTAGGCCGACATTAGTAGATTGTCCGCCGTTCCCGCGAAAGCGGGAACCCAGGGTGCAAGGGCTCGAGCTGCTGCCCTGGCCCCCCGCTTGCGCGGGGGCGACGATAACCCATCGAAGCAACGCACTCCATCTCAGGTCGACCACTCGCCGATCGCCGGCAGACGCGGTCAGGCCGGGGCCGCCGCCTCCGCCTTCGGCTTTTTTGTCCGGCCGGGCTGCACGACGACCTTGCCGCCGGCCTTCTCGACCGCCTCGATCGCGGCCTTCGAGGCGCCGGCGACCTCGATCGTGATCGCGGCGCGCAGCGCGCCCTTGGCGAGCAGCCGGATGCCGTCGCCCTGGCGGCGCAGCACGCCCGACTTGACCAGGGCCGCGCCGTCGAGCGCGCCATCGGCCGGCAGCTTGCCGTCGTCGAACGCCTTCTGCAGGCGCCCGAGGTTCACGATCTTGAAATCCTTCTGGAACATCTTGTTGCCAAAGCCGCGCTTCGGCAGCCGGCGATGCAGCGGCGTCTGGCCGCCTTCAAAGCCGTTGAGGGCGACGCCGCTGCGCGCGGTCTGGCCCTTGCCGCCGCGCCCGGCGGTCTTGCCCTTGCCTGAGCCGATGCCGCGGCCGACGCGCTTGGCGCGGTAATGCGCGCCCGGATTGTCTCTGATCTCGTTGAGCTTCATGCCTTGCCACCTTGCGCCGCAAAACGCCGACCCGTCACGCCTCTTCCTCGACCCGCACCAGATGCTTCACCTTGTCGATCATGCCGCGGACCGAGGCGGTGTCCTCGAGGACGCGGCGGCGATGGAGCTTGTTGAGCCCGAGCCCCTTCAGCGTCGCCTCCTGGTCATGGCGGCGGCCGATCGGGCTGCCGGTCTGCACCACCGTCACGGTCTTCTTTCGCATCCATCAGGCGGGCTCCCGCGCTTCGGCATCGCGGCGGCCGAGGATCTCGCCGACCTTCTTGCCGCGCCGCGCCGCCACTGCGCGCGGGCTGGTCACGTGGGTCAGCGCGACAAAGGTCGCCTTGATCATGTTGTGCGGGTTCGGGCTGCCGATCGACTTGGCCACCACGTCGTGGACGCCCAGCGCCTCGAAGATCGCGCGCATCGGGCCGCCGGCGATGATCCCGGTCCCGGGCTTGGCGGCGCGCACGATGACATGGCCGGCGCCGTAATGGCTGACGATGTCGTGGTGCAGGGTGCGGCCTTCGCGCAGCGGCACGCGGATCATGCCGCGCCGCGCCTGCTCGGTCGCCTTGCGGATCGCTTCGGGCACCTCGCGCGCCTTGCCGGCGCCATAGCCGACCCGGCCCTTGCGGTCGCCGACGATGACGAGCGCGGCAAAGCCGAAGCGCCGGCCGCCCTTGACCACCTTGGCGACGCGGTTGATGTTGACGAGCTTCTCGGTGAACTCGCTCTCGTCGCGCTCGCGCGGTCCGCCGCCGTCCCGCCCGCGCCGGTCTCCCCCGGCGCGCGGCGATTGGCTGCGTTGCGGCGTGCGGGCCATTTGGGTGCGTGCCATGCTCGCCCTTTCAGAAATCGAGGCCGCCCTCGCGGGCGGCGTCGGCCAGGGCCTTGACCCGGCCATGAAACAGATAGGCCCCGCGGTCGAACACGACGCGCTCGACCCCCGCGGCCTTCGCCCGCTCGGCGATCAGCTTGCCGACGGCGCCCGCCGCGGCGATGTCGGCGCCCTTTGCGAGGCTCGCGCGCAGCCCGGCGTCGAGGCTCGACGCCGCCGCCAGGGTGCGCCCGGCCGCGTCGTCGATGACCTGCGCATAGATATGCTTCGACGAGCGGAACACCGAGAGGCGCGGCCGGCCGTTGTTGAGCCGGCGCAAATTCGCCCGCACCCGCTGGCGCCGGCGCAGAAAGAGAGCTTTGGCTTTCTCGGACATCGGTCTACTTCTTCTTGCCTTCCTTGCGGCGCACGGTTTCGGTCGCGTATTTGATGCCCTTGCCCTTATAGGGCTCGGGCGGGCGATAGCCGCGGATCTCGGCGGCGACCTGGCCGACCCGCTGGCGGTCGGCCCCGCTGACCGCGATGACGGTCGGCCGCTCGCAGGCGATCGTGATGTCGTCGGGGATCGGGAAGGCGATGTCGTGGCTGTAGCCGAGCTGCAGGTTCAGCGTCTTGCCCTGCACCGCCGCGCGATAGCCGACGCCGTTGATCTGGAGGCCGACGGTAAAGCCCTGCGACACCCCGGTGACCATGTTGCTGACCAACGCCCGCGTCGAGCCCCACATGGCGCGCGCCTGCTTGGTCGCGCTGTTGGGCGCGACGGTGACGGCGCCGTCGGCGATCGTGGCGGTCACCTCGCCGCTGACGACAAGGCTGAGGGCCCCGAGCGGGCCCTTGGCGGTCAAGGTGCGGCCGGCCAGCCCGACCTCGACGCCGGCCGGGATCGGTACCGGATGCTTGCCGATGCGCGACATGGCCAATCCTCAAAAGACGCGGCAGAGCACCTCGCCGCCGACCTTGGCGGCGCGGGCCTCGTTGTCCGACATGACCCCGCGCGGGGTCGACAGGATCGAGATCCCGAGCCCGTTGTAGATCCGCGGCAGCTCGGCGATCCCGGAGTAGATCCGCCGGCCCGGCTTGGAGACCCGCGAGATCTCGCGGATGACGGGCTCGCCGTCGACGTATTTCAGCTCGATCTTGAGCTCGGCGACGCCGGGCCGCACATCCTCGCGGGTGAAGCCGCGGATGTAGCCCTCGCGCTTGAGCACCTCGAGCACGTTGGCGCGGATCTTCGAGGCCGGCGAGGCGACGACCGGCTGCCGCGCCCGCTGGCCGTTGCGGATCCGCGTCAGCATGTCGCCCAGGGGATCGCTCATCGTCATCGACGGGCTCCCGCTACCAGCTCGACTTGACCATGCCGGGGATCTGCCCGGCCGAGGCCAGCTCGCGCAGCGCGATCCGCGAGATCCGGAACTTGCGGTAATAGCCGCGCGGGCGGCCGGTCAGCGAGCAGCGGTTGCGCACCCGGGTGCGCGAGCTGTTGCGCGGCAGCTCGGCGAGCTTCAGCTGCGCTGCGAAGCGCTCCTCGGGCGGGGCCGAGCGGTCGCGCGCCAGCGTCTTCAGCCGGATGCGCTTTCCGGTGATGCGCTTGGCGAGCTGGTCCCGCCTTGTGTTCTTCTCGATCATGCTCTTCTTCGCCATCAGGCCGGGCTCCCGGTGCTGTCAATTCGCAAACGGCATCTCGAAGGCGGCGAGCAGCGCCTTCGCCTCCGCATCGGTCTTCGCCGTCGTCGCGACGACGACGTTCATGCCGCGCATCGCCTCGGCGCGGTCGTAGTCGATCTCGGGGAAGACGATCTGCTCGCGCAGGCCGAGGGCGAAATTGCCGCGCCCGTCGAAGCTCTTGCCCGAGATGCCGCGAAAGTCGCGCACCCGCGGCAGCGCCACCGTGATCAGCCGGTCGAGGAACTCGTACATGCGCTGGCGGCGCAACGTCACCTTGCAGCCGATCGGCATGCCCTCGCGCAATTTGAAGGTGGCGATCGACCGCTTCGCCTTGGTGATGACCGCGTGCTGCCCGGTGATCGCCATCAGCTCGCCGGCGGCGGCCTCGACCTTCTTGCTGTCCTGCACCGCCTCGCCGACCCCCATGTTGACGACGATCTTTTCCAGGCGCGGCACCTGCATCGGGTTCTTGTAGCCGAATTGCTCCATCAGCGCCGGCCGCACCGTGGTCTCGTAGCGTTCCTGCAAGCGGGTGGTGGCCATGTCCCTACCTGTCGATGACTTCGCCCGAGCGGCGGGCAAACCGGACCTTGCGCCCGTCGCCGAGAAACCGGTAGCCGACGCGCGTCGGCTTGGCCGAGGACGGGTCGACATGGGCGACGTTGGAGATATGGATCGTCAGCTCCTTCTCGACGATGCCGCCGGGGTCGCCCATCCGCGGCTTGGTATGCCGCTTGGCCATGTGGACGCCCTGCACGACGAGCCGCCCCTCGGCCGGCAGCACGCGCAGCACCTCGCCGGTCCTGCCCTTGTCGCGCCCGGCGATGACGACGACGTTGTCGCCCTTCTTGATCTTCAGCTTGGGCATCTCGCGCTCACAGCACTTCCGGGGCGAGCGAGACGATCTTCATGAACCGGCGCGCCCGCAGCTCGCGGGTGACCGGGCCGAAGATGCGGGTGCCGATCGGCTCGCCCTGTGGGGTGATCAGCACCGCGGCGTTGCGGTCGAAGCGGATCGCGCTGCCGTCGGTGCGGCGGATCTCCTTGGCTGTGCGCACGATGACGGCGCGATGCACATCGCCCTTCTTGACCCGGCCGCGCGGGATCGCCTCCTTGACCGAGACGATGATCACATCGCCGACCGTGGCGGTCTTGCGCTTCGAGCCGCCCAGCACCTTGATGCACTGCACCCGCCGCGCGCCGGAATTGTCGGCGACGTCGAGGTTCGTCTGCATCTGGATCATGGGGCGCTCCCGGCCGACCCGGCCTCTTCGCCGCCGGGTTGCGCCGCAGCGGCGGCCGGGGCCGCCTGCCCGGCCGCGCCGAGCACGACCCAGTGCTTGCGCTTGGAGAGCGGCCGGCTCTCCTCGATGCGGACGAGATCGCCCTTGCGCCAGTTGTTGCCCTCGTCATGGGCGGCGTATTTCTTCGACTGCGTGATGAACTTCTTGTAGATTGTGTGCATCACGCGGCGCTCGACCTTGACGATCACCGTTTTGTCGCCGGCGTCGCTGACGACGACACCCTGGAGGACGCGCCTGGACATTGGGATATCCCTCTACGACGCCTTGCGGCGGCGCTCGCCGAGAATGGTTTTGATGCGGGCGATGTCGCGCCGCACCTGGCGCACCCGCGCGGTGTTTTCGAGCTGGCCGTTGGCCCGCTGAAAACGCAGGTTGAAGGTCTCCTTGCCCAGCGTCTCGAGCTGGCCCGTCAGCTCGTCGTCGGTCTTGGCCCTGACATCGCCGGCCTTCATCACAACGCCTCCTCGCCCGGCCGGGTGACGATCCGGGTATCGAGCGGCAGCTTGGCGGCGGCCAGCGCGAACGCCTCGCGCGCGATATCGCCCGGCACGCCGTCGAGCTCGAACATGATGCGGCCTGGCTTGACCCGGCAAATCCAGAATTCCGGCGACCCCTTGCCGCTGCCCATACGCACCTCGGCCGGCTTCTGCGACACCGGCACATCCGGGAAGATCCGGATCCAAACCCGGCCGGCGCGGCGGATATGGCGGGTGATGGCGCGCCGCGCCGCCTCGATCTGGCGCGCGGTGATGCGGCCCGGATCAACGGCCTTCAGCCCGTAGGCGCCGAAATTCAACGTCGTCCCGCCCTTGGCGAGGCCGTGCACGCGGCCCTTGTGCGCCTTGCGGTATTTGCTGCGTTTTGGAGCGAGCATGCCCGGATCACCCCAACGGCTCGCGGCGGCCGCGCTCGTGGCTCGCCGGCGGCCCCTCGCTCAGCCGCTTGTCCTGCGCCATCGGGTCGTGCGTCAGGATCTCGCCCTTGAACACCCACACCTTGACGCCGCACACGCCATAGGTGGTCTTGGCGGTGCCGTAGCCGAAATCAACGTCGGCGCGCAGCGTGTGCAGCGGCACCCGGCCCTCGCGATACCACTCCATGCGGGCGATCTCGGCGCCGCCGAGCCGGCCCGAGCAGTTGATCCGGATGCCCTGGGCGCCCAACCGCATCGCCGATTGCACCGCGCGCTTCATCGCCCGGCGAAAGGCGACGCGGCGCTCGAGCTGCTGGGCGATGCCGTCGGCGATCAGCTTGGCGTCGATCTCGGGCTTGCGGATTTCGAGGATGTTGAGGCTGACCTCGCTGCTGGTGATCTTGGCGAGGTCGATGCGCAGCTTCTCGATGTCGGCGCCCTTCTTGCCGATCACCACCCCCGGCCGCGCCGAATGCAGGGTGATCCGGCTCTTCCTGGCGGCGCGCTCGATGATGATCCGCGACACCCCGGCCTGGGCCAGCCGGCGATGCAGGAACCGGCGCAGCCCGAGATCGTCGAGCAGCAGGTTGCCGTACTCCTTGCGCGCGAACCAGCGCGAGTCCCAGGTGCGGTTGATGCCGAGCCGAAGCCCGATCGGATTGACCTTCTGACCCATCAGGGTGTCTCCTCGGGACGCTCGCGGACGACGACGGTGAGATGCGCGAAATGCTTCTCGACCCGCGCCGAGCGGCCGCGGCCGCGGGTGTGGAACCGCTTGAGCACAAAGGCCCGGCCGACCGTCGCCTCCTTGACGTAGAGCCGGTCGACATCGAGCTGGTGATTGTTCTCGGCGTTGGCGATCGCCGCCTGCAGCGTCTTCTTCACGTCGCGGGCGATGCGGCGATGCGAGAAGGTCAGCTCGGCCAGCGCCGAGGCGGCGGTCTTGCCGCGAATGGTCTGGGCGACGAGGTTCAATTTCTGCGCGCTGGTGCGCAGGCCCTTCAGGCTGGCCAGCGCCTCGCTGTCGTCGAGGCGGCGCGGGGCTCGCGGCTTGCTCATCTCAGGCCCTCCTCGCGCGCTTGTCGCCGGCGTGGCCGTAGAAGGTTCGGGTCGGCGAGAACTCGCCGAGCTTGTGGCCGATCATGTTCTCGGTCACCAGCACCGGGATGAATTTGTGCCCGTTGTAGACCCCGAACGTCAGCCCGACGAATTGCGGAAAGATCGTCGACCGGCGCGACCAGGTTCGGATCACCTGGTTGCGCCCGGAGCCGCGCGCCTGCTCGGCCTTCTTCAAGAGATAGCCGTCGACGAATGGCCCCTTCCAAACCGAGCGTGCCAACTTTGCCTCCCGTCAGCGCTTGCGGCGGCGGCGGACGATCAGCCGGTCCGTCGCCTTGTTGTGGCGGGTCTTCTTGCCCTTGGTCGGCTTGCCCCAGGGTGTCACCGGGTGGCGGCCGCCCGAGCTCCTGCCCTCGCCGCCGCCGTGCGGATGGTCGATCGGGTTCATCGCCACTCCTCTGACCGACGGCCGCCGCCCCAACCATCGGTTGCGGCCGGCCTTGCCGATCACGATGTTCTGCTGGTCCGGGTTGGAGACCGCGCCGATCGTCGCCCGGCACTCGGCGCGCACCATGCGCACTTCGCCCGACGACAGGCGCAACAGCGCATAGCCCTGGTCGCGGCCGACAAGCTGGGCGTAGGTCCCGGCCGAGCGGGCGATCTGGCCGCCTTTGCCGGGCTTCATCTCGACATTGTGGATGATCGTGCCGACCGGCATGCTGCGCATCGGCATCGTGTTGCCGGGCTTCACGTCGACCCGCTCGCCCGAGACCACCGTGTCGCCGGGCTTGAGGCGCTGCGGCGCCAGGATGTAGGCGAGCTCGCCGTCCTGATAGCGGATGAGCGCGATGAAGGCGGTGCGGTTCGGATCGTATTCGAGGCGCTCGACGGTGGCCGGCATGTCGAGCTTGGCGCGCTTGAAGTCGACCAGCCGATAGCGCCGCTTGTTGCCGCCGCCGCGCCAGCGCATCGTCGTGCGGCCGGTGTTGTTGCGCCCGCCCTTGCCGCGCAGCCCTTCGGTCAGGGCCTTGACCGGCTTGCCTTTCCACAGCTCGCTGCGGTCGACGGTGACGAGCTGCCGACGCGACGGCGTGGTCGGATTGAAGGTCTTGAGCGCCATCTCAGATCCCCGTGGTCACGTCGATCCTCTGGCCGGCGCCGAGGGTGACGATCGCCTTCTTGTAGTCCGAGCGCCGACCGACGCGGCCGCGCACCCGCTTGACCTTGCCCATGACGCGGATCGTGTTGACCGCGGTCACGGTGACGCTGAACAAGCCCTCGACCGCGGCCTTGACCTCGCGCTTGGTCGCGGTCAGCGGCACGCGAAAGATCACCTGGTTGTGCTCGGAGACGTTGGTCGCCTTTTCGGTGATCACCGGGCTCAGGATCGTGTCGTACATCTGCTGGCGGGTCAGCCTCGTTTCGACCCGCGGGATCACGCGAAACCGGCTCATTTGAGGCGCGCCTCCAGATGCTGCACCGCCTCGCGGGTCAGGACCAAGGTGTCGCGGCGCAGGATGTCGTAGACATTGGCGCCCTGTTGCGGCAGCAGGTCGACGCGCGGCAGGTTGCGGGCGGCGCGGGCGAAATTCTCGTCGACCGCCGGCCCGTCGATGATCAGCACCGAGCCCCAGCCGAGCGCCTCCAGGCGCGCCCGCAACGCCTTGGTCTTGGCCTCGCCGACATGGGCCGAATCGATCACCACCAGCTTGCCTTCGCCCTGCTTGGCCGAGAGCGCGGTCTTGAGGCCGAGCCGGCGCACCTTCTTTTGCAGGCCGAAGGCGTGGCTGCGCACCACCGGGCCGAAGATCACCGCACCGCCGCGGAACTGCGGCGAGCGCAGGCTGCCCTGGCGGGCGCGGCCCGTGCCCTTCTGCTTGTAGGGCTTCTTGGTGGTTCCCTGGATGTCGCTGATCCCCTTGGTCTTGTGGGTCCCGGCCCGGCGCTTGGCGAGCTGCCAGTTGACCACGCGCGCCAGGATGTCGCCGCGGACCGGCACGCCGAACACCTCGTCGGCGAGCTCGATGTCGCCGACCTCCTCGTTGTCGAGATTGCGCACGGTGAGCTTCATCTCAGGCCTCTCCGGCCGGCGGCTCGGCGGGTGCGGCGGCGGCGCGCAAGGCGGCCGGGAACGGCAGCCCCTCGGGCGGCCTGCGCTTGACCGCGTCCTTGACCAGCACATAGCCGCCCTTGCTGCCCGGCACCGCGCCCTTGACCATCAACAGGCCGCGCTCGGCGTCGGCGGAGACCAGCTCGAGGCTCTGCGTCGTCACCCGCGCGTCGCCCATATGCCCGGCCATCTTCTTGTTCTTGAAGGTCTTGCCCGGCGATTGGCGCTGCCCGGTCGAGCCGTGGCTGCGATGCGAGACCGAGACGCCGTGGGTCGCCCGCAGCCCGTGGAAATTATGCCGCTTCATCGCCCCGGCGAAGCCCTTGCCGATGCTGACCCCGACCACGTCGACGCGCTGGCCGGCGACAAAATGCGCGGCGGTGATCTCGGCCCCGACCTCGACCACGGCGTCCGGCGAGACGCGAAATTCGGCGAGGCGCGCTTTCGGCTCGACCTTCGCCTTGGCGAAGTGCCCGCGCTGCGGCTGGGTCACGTTCTTGACCTTGGCCGCGCCGACCCCGAGCTGCAGCGCGCTGTAGCCGTCCTTCTCCGGCGTGCGCACGGCGACGACCTGGCAGGCGTCGACCCTGAGCAGGGTCACCGCGACATGGTTGCCGTCGGCCGTGAAGATTCGCGTCATGCCGAGCTTCTGGGCGATCAGGCCGGTGCGGACCCCGTTGCCCTCGCCGGTCGTCGCTGCGTTTGGGCTCATGCCCCCGGCCTCACAGCTTGATCTCGACGTCGACGCCGGCGGCGAGGTCGAGCTTCATCAGGGCGTCGACGGTCTGCGGCGTCGGATCGACGATGTCGAGCACGCGCTTGTGGGTGCGGATCTCGAACTGCTCGCGCGACTTCTTGTCGACATGCGGCGAACGCAGCACCGTGTACTTCTCGATCTTGGTCGGCAACGGGATCGGGCCACGGATCCGCGCGCCGGTGCGCTTGGCCGTGTTGACGATCTCGCTGGTCGACTGGTCGAGCACGCGATGATCGTAGGCCCGCAGGCGGATGCGGATGTTCTGGTTGTCCATCGGGCGTTTTGTCCCCTCCATGCGGGCCTGCGTCGACCGCCGCTACTTGATGATCTTGGCGACGACGCCGGCGCCGACGGTGCGGCCGCCTTCGCGGATCGCAAAGCGCAGCCCCTCGTCCATCGCGATGGGGGCGATCAATTCGATCTCCATCGAGATGTTGTCGCCCGGCATCACCATCTCGGTCCCTTCCGGCAAAATCACGGTGCCGGTCACGTCGGTGGTGCGGAAATAGAATTGCGGCCGGTAATTGGCGAAAAACGGGCGTGTGCCGGCCGCCCTCCTCCTTGGTCAGGATGTAGGCCTCGCACTGAAAATGGGTGTGCGGGGTGATCGAGCCGGGGGCGGCCAGGACCTGGCCGCGCTCGACCTCCTCGCGCTTGGTGCCGCGCAGCAGCGCCCCGATGTTGTCGCCGGCCTCGCCCTGGTCCAAGAGCTTCCGAAACATCTCGACCCCGGTCACCACGGTCTTGGCGGTCGGCCGCAAGCCCGACGATCTCGACCTCGTCGCCGACCTTGACGATGCCGCGCTCGACCCGGCCCGTCACCACCGTGCCGCGCCCCGAGATCGTGAACACGTCCTCGATCGGCATCAGAAACGGCCGGTCCTTCGCCCGCTCCGGCTGCGGGATGTAGTCGTCGACCGCCTTCATCAGCTCCAGCACCGAATCATGGCCCTGCTCGGCGTTCGCGCCCCTCCAGGGCCGCCAGCGCCGAGCCGCGCACCACCGGGATGTCGTCGCCGGGAAACTGGTAGGACGACAGCAATTCGCGCATCTCCAGCTCGACCAGATCGAGCAGCTCCGGGTCGTCGACCATGTCGACCTTGTTCATGTAGACAACCAGCGCCGGCACCCCCACCTGGCGCGCCAGCAGGATGTGCTCGCGGGTCTGCGGCATCGGCCCGTCGGCCGCCGACACCACCAGGATCGCGCCATCCATCTGCGCCGCCCCGGTGATCATGTTCTTGATGTAGTCGGCATGGCCCGGGCAGTCGACATGCGCGTAATGCCGGTTCGCGGTCTCGTACTCGACATGGGCGGTGGCGATCGTGATCCCGCGCGCCCGCTCCTCCGGCGCCTTGTCGATCTGGTCGAACGGCACAAACTTAGCCCCGCCGGTCTCGGCCAAGACCTTGGTGATCGCCGCCGTCAGGGTCGTCTTGCCGTGGTCGATATGGCCGATCGTCCCGATGTTGCAGTGCGGCTTCGTCCGCTGAAACTTCGCCTTACCCATCGCCTTCTTCTCCGCTCAATTCGGTTTGCGCCGGATGGTCACGCCATCTTGGCGCGGACTTCGTCCGCCACCGCCTGCGGCACCTGCTCGTAGTGGTCGAAATGCATCGTGTACTGCGCCCGGCCCTGGCTCATCGAGCGCAGGGTGTTGACATAGCCGAACATGTTGGCCAGCGGCGCCATCGCGTCGACGACACGCGCGTTGCCCCTGGCGTCCATGCCGGTGATCTGCCCGCGCCGGCTGTTCAGGTCGCCGATGACGTCGCCCATATAGTCTTCCGGGGTCACCACCTCGACCTTCATGATCGGCTCGAGGAGCCGCGGCGCGGCCTTCATCACCCCTTCCTTGAAGGCGGCGCGGGCCGCGATCTCGAAGGCGAGCACGCTCGAATCGACATCGTGATAGGCGCCGTCGAACAGCACGACCTTCAGATCGATGACCGGGAAGCCGGCCAGCACGCCGGTTTCGGTCGAGGCCTTGAGGCCCTTCTCGACCCCCGGAACGTATTCCTTCGGCACCGCGCCGCCGATCACCTCGTTCTCGAAGACAAAGCCCGAGCCCGGCGGCAGCGGCTCGAAGCGCAGCTTGATCCGCGCGAACTGGCCGGCGCCGCCGGTCTGCTTCTTGTGCGTGTAGTCGACCTCGGCGCCGCGGGTGATCGTCTCGCGATAGGCGACCTGCGGCGCCCCGACATTGGCGTCGACCTTGAACTCGCGCTTCATGCGGTCGACGATGATCTCGAGGTGCAGCTCGCCCATCCCCTTGATCACGGTCTGGCCGCTCTCATGGTCGACGGTGACCCGGAACGACGGGTCCTCGGTCGCGAGGCGGGCCAGCGCCTGACCCATCTTTTCCTGGTCGCCCTTGGTCTTGGGCTCGACCGCGATCTCGATGACCGGCTCGGGAAACTCCATCCGCTCGAGCACCACCGGGTGGGCGGGGTCGGACAATGTGTCGCCGGTCGTCGTGCTCTTGAGCCCGGCGAAGGCGACGATGTCGCCGGCCAACGCCTCCTTGATGTCCTCGCGGTGGTTGGCGTGCATCTGCAGCATGCGGCCGACCCGCTCGCGGCTCCCCTTGACGCTGTTGAGCACCTGGCTGCCGCTCGTCACCACGCCCGAATAGATCCGCACAAAGGTCAGCGAGCCGACAAACGGGTCGCTCATGATCTTGAAGGCGAGGCCGGCGAACGGCTCGTCGTCGGAGCAGCGCCGCACCACCGGGTCGCTCGATCCGGCCCGCACACCCTTGATCGCGGCGACGTCGGTCGGGGCCGGCAGATAGGCCACGACCGCGTCGAGCAGCGGCTGCACGCCCTTGTTTTTGAAGGCCGAGCCGCACAGCACCGGGACGAAGGCGGCGCCGAGCGTGCCCTTGCGGATGCAGCGCCGCAAGGTCTCCTCGTCCGGCTCCTCGCCGCCGAGATAGGCTTCGAGCGCGGCGTCGTCCTCCTCGACCGCGGCGTCGACGAGCTTGGCGCGCAGCGCCTTGGCCTCGACCGCCATCGCCGGCGGGATGTCGCCGATGTCGAATTGCGCGCCGAGCGTCTCCTCGCGCCAGACGATCGCCCGCATGCCGACGAGGTCGACCACGCCGACAAAGTCGCCCTCGGCCCCGATCGGCAATTGCAGCACCAGCGGCTTCGCCCCGAGGCGGTCGGCGATCATCGCCACGCAGCGCGGATAATCCGCGCCGGTGCGGTCCATCTTGTTGACAAAGCAGATGCGCGGCACGCCGTATTTGTCGGCCTGCCGCCATACCGTCTCCGATTGCGGCTCGACCCCGGCGACCGAATCGAACACCGCCACCGCGCCGTCGAGGACCCGCAGGCTGCGCTCCACCTCGATCGTGAAATCGACATGGCCCGGGGTGTCGATGATGTTGATGCGATGGTCGTCCCAAAAGCAGGTGGTCGCCGCCGAGGTGATGGTGATGCCGCGCTCCTGCTCCTGCGCCATCCAATCCATCGTCGCGGTGCCGTCGTGGACCTCGCCGATCTTATACGACCGTCCCGTGTAGTACAGGATCCGCTCGGTCGTCGTGGTCTTGCCGGCATCGATATGGGCCATGATGCCGATGTTTCGGTAGCGATCGAGGGGTGTCGTGCGTGCCATGCGAGAAGCTCCGACGGCGCCGCCCGCGGGCGGCGCCATGAACAGGGTCCTGAACCGATCGTCCTCTGCGCCGCCGACTACCAGCGATAGTGCGAGAAGGCCTTGTTCGCATCGGCCATCCGATGCGTGTCCTCCCGTCTCTTGACGGCGACGCCGCGATTGTTGGCGGCGTCGAGTAGCTCGCCCGAGAGCCGTTCCTCCATGGTGTTTTCCGAGCGCCCGCGCGAGCCCGAGATCAGCCAGCGGATCGCCAGCGCCTGGCTGCGGTCGGTGCGCACCTCGATCGGCACCTGATAGGTGGCGCCGCCGACGCGGCGCGAGCGCACCTCGACCGAGGGCCGCACATTGCCGAGCGCGTCGTGAAAGACGCGCAGCGGGTCCTGGCCGCTGCGCTTGGCGATGCGGTCGAGGGCGCCGTAGACGATGTGCTCGGCGACCGATTTCTTGCCCTCGTACATCAGGCAGTTCATGAATTTGGTCAGCACGGCGTCGCCGAACTTGGCGTCCGGCAGAACCTCGCGTTTGACCGCGGCGCGGCGGCGCGACATGGCCTTCTCCTATTTCGGGCGCTTGGCGCCGTATTTGGAGCGCCGCTGCCGGCGGTCCTTGACGCCCTGGGTGTCGAGCGTGCCGCGGATGATGTGGTAGCGCACGCCGGGCAGGTCCTTGACCCGGCCGCCGCGGATCAGCACGACCGAATGCTCCTGAAGGTTGTGACCCTCGCCCGGGATGTAGCTGGTGACCTCGAACCCGTTGGTCAGGCGCACGCGCGCGACCTTGCGCAGCGCCGAGTTCGGCTTCTTCGGCGTGGTCGTGTAGACGCGCGTGCACACCCCGCGTTTTTGCGGGCAGGCTTCCATCGCCGGCACCTTGTTGCGCGCCCGCTGCCACTCGCGCGGGTGACGGATCAGCTGGTTGATCGTCGGCATCGTCATACCCTCAAGACACGGAATCCGCCCGACGCCTTTGCCGCGCCGGAGCGGTGTCGCAACCTACCCACCGAATTTACGCGCCCTCTCGCAAGGACGCCGAGCCATGCGCTCACAACCGGGCTGCGTCTAGGTGGCTTCCTACGGCCAGCCCCAACGGGAGCGCTGATATAGGTGATGCCCTCGATCGGGTCAAGCGCCTTCCGGGTCTGTCCTTGCCGGTCTGTCTGTCTTTGACCGGGCGGCCGGCGGTCAATCCCGCGCGGCGGCGAGCTGCGCGCGCACCGGGGCGGCGAACGCGGCGTCGCGGGCGATGCGCCGCCCGTCGGGACCGAAGAGATACAGCCGCTCGCGGATCAGGCTCAGCCCGACCCGGTCGCCGGCATCCATCTCGGCCAATCCCAAGCCTTCGCTGATCACGACGAACGGGCGCTCCGATCCGAGATCGAAATAGAGCAGCGTGTCCTTGCCCAAGGGCTCGACGAGGCGGATCGGCAGGTCGAGGTCGGCCCCAGAGCCGCCGCCGCGCTGCACCTGCACGTGCTCGGGCCGGACGCCGAGGGTGACCGGGCCGGCCGGCGCCGCGGCGAACGGCTCGGGCAAGGCGATGCCGAAATGCTTCGAGCGAAAGCTCGGCCGCCGGTCGCCGCCGACCACCTCGCCGGCGATCAGGTTCATCGACGGCGAGCCGAAGAAATCGGCGACGAAATCGCTCACCGGGTCGGAATAAATCTGCATCGGCGAGCCGATCTGCTCGATATCGCCCTGGCGCATCACGACGATGCGGTCGGCCAGGGTCATCGCCTCTTCCTGGTCGTGGGTGACAAAGATGAAGGTCTTCTTCAGCTCCTGATGCAATCGGTCGCACTCGGCGCGCAGCTCGCGCCGCAATTTGGCGTCGAGGCTCGACAACGGCTCGTCGAGGAGGAAGGTCGACGGGTTCGTGACCAGGGTGCGGGCGAGCGCCACGCGCTGCGACTCGCCGCCCGAGCAGGCCCCGGGGAATTTGTCGAGGAGCGCCGTCAGCCGCACCATCTCGGCGACCTCGCGCACCTGCCGCGCCCGCTCGGGCCGCGCCACCTTCTTCATGCGCAGCCCGAACTCGATATTCTGCGCCACGGTCTTGTGCGGGAACAGCGCGTGGCTCTGAAACACCATGCCGAGGCCGCGGTCGCGCGGCTCGAGGTCGTTGACGACGCGCCCGTCGATGCGGATCTCGCCGCGGTCCGGCTCCTCGAACCCGGCGATCATGCGCAAGGTCGTGGTCTTGCCGCAGCCGGACGGCCCGACAAAGACGACGAACTCGCCATCCTCGATGACGCAGCTCAAGTCGCGCACCGCGACCACCCGGCCATAGCTCTTGTGCAGGTTGACAAGCTCGATCCGCGCCACGCCTACCTCCGCACCATGCCGAAGCTGAAGCCGCGCGCGAGATGCTTGCGGATCAGGATGCCGACGACGATCAGCGGCAAGGTGATGCCGACCGACAGCGCCGCCTGGCGGCCGAACAAGCGGCCCTCGGTCGACCCCTCGAACTTGGAAAGCTCGACCGGCAACGTGACCACATGCGTCTTCGACAGAATGAGCGCCAGCAGGTACTCGCTCCAGTTCAGGATCAGAATGAACATAAAGGTCGCCACCAGTCCCGAGCGGATCAGCGGCAAGACCACCTCGAACACGGTGCGCCAGCGCGAAGCCCCGAGGATCTCGGCGGCCTGCTCGACCTCGCGCGGCACCTCGTCGATAAAGCTCTTCGTCATCCACACCGCGTAGGGCAGGCTGGTCAGGAAATACATCACCCCGAGGCCGATCATCGAATTGAGCAGGCCGATATAGGAGAAATACAAGGACAGCGGGGCGACGATGACGATCGGCGGCACCATGCGCAGCATCAACAGCTGGAACATCCGGGTCTCGGACAGCAGCCGGTAGCGCGACACGCCGTAGGCGATGACCGAGCCGTAGCCGACGGCCAAGGTCGTCGCGCCGAACGCCAGGATCATGCTGTTGCGCAACGCCAGGAACGGCGTCTGCAAAGACAGCGCGGTCTGCCCGCCCTCGGCGACCGACGTGGCCCCGATCCACACGTCACGGTAGTTGTCCAGGGTCGGCGGCGAGGGGAGGTAGACCGGCGGCCAGGAGAACCACTGGTCCTGCGGCTTGAACGAGGTGCCGACGATCCAAAAGAGCGGAAAGATGACGATCGCGGCCCAGACCGTCAGGGTCGCGTAGCGGGCAATGGCGGCCGCGCGCCGCCTCCGGGTCTTGGTCATGCCGTCTCGTCCGCCTCGCGCGGCCCGGCGTACATCGTGTCGAGCGAGCGCTTCTCCCGGCGCAGCAGGCGGATCGCGACGAGGACGATGACCACCATCATCATCATCGTGACGTAGGACTGGGCGGCGCCGAGCGAGATGTTAAAGTCCTGCCAGGTCGTGATGTAGATGTAGATGCCGAGGGTCTCCGTCGCGGTGCCCGGGCCGCCTTGCAGCAGGCCCCAGATGATCGGGAACGACCCCATCGCATCGAGAAAGCGCAGCACCAGCGCCAGCAGAATGACCGGGCGCAGCAGCGGCAGCTGCACTTCCCAGAAGATGCGCCAGGACGACGCGCCGAGGATCTGCGCCGCCTCGACCGGCTCTTTCGGCAACGACGACAGGCCGGCGAGCATGATGATGAAGGAGAACGGGGTCCAGTTCCAGATGTCGAGCAAGGTCACCGTCAGCAGCGCGATATTCGGGTTGGACAGCCACAGCACCTGCACGTCCTGGCCGCTCAACCTCGACAGGATGTCATTGAGCGGACCGCTGCGGTCGAGCAGCATCTGCCCGGCATAGGCGATCACGATCGGAACCGTCAGCATCGGCAGGATAAACAGCGCGTAATAGAACGCCTGGCCGCGGAACGGGCGGTAGATCAGATAGGCCAGCAGGAAGCCGATGACGAAGCAGCCGATCGTCGAGCCGCCGGCGAAGGCCAGCGAGCGCAGGACGGCCCAGCCGAACCGCGGGTCGGTAAACACGCTCTTGAAAATGTCGAGCCAGACGAAATCCGCGGTCCACCACGAGCCCAGATACACCGTCCACTGGTGAAACGAAAAATACAGCTGCAGCAGCAGGACAGGGGTAAGCAGGCTGAACAGCAGCAGCAGCAGCGGCGTCAGGATCATCCATTTGAACCGTCGCACCGCCCGGCTGCGCGACACGTCCCGCCGACCCGGCGCCGCTTCGATCGGCGCGGCGACGGCGACGGCCTCGGTCATCCTTTCGGTCCTCCTGCCTTGGTCGGCTGTGCGCGCGGCGACGCCGCGGCCGTCGCGCTTCGCCTCAAGCCGGCTGGACCGCCTTCGGCATGATCGCCGCGTAGGTCTGGTAGTCCTTCTTCAGCTTGGCGGACCCGATCCGCTTCACGATCTTGGCAAAGTCTTCGTCGATCTGCGTCAACACTTGATCGGCCTTGAGCTGGCCGATATAGGCCTGACCGAGGTTCTTGTCGAGCACGTCGACGAACTCCTGGTTCCCGGTCAAGTAGATGTTGGGGGAGGACACCTGCAGATTTTTCTGAATCGCCTTGATCCCGCCTGGAGTGTAGGCGTCGACGACGCGAGGGTCGGTCATCTCCTGCTTCGTCCAGGCGTCATTAAAGCTGTTGACCCGGTCCGACACGATCTGCGAGCTGGCCTTCTCGGTGCCGAGCCAGCACGCCATATAGGCGGCCGCGGCCTTGCGCGGGCTGTTGCGGTTGACCATCAGGCACACGACCGGCATGCCGGCGGCGCGGTAGAGCGGCTTGCCGTTGGCCTCGCCGCCCGGCACCAGTCCGTAGGTCCATTTGCCGGCGGTCTTCGATTTCGCGGGGTTCTCCTGCAGCTTGATCAGGCCGCCCCAATACTGGCAGCTGTACACGTCGCCGGCGGTGATGTGCGGGATCATCTGCGAGGTCCCCCAGGTCGGCGAATCCGGGAACGCCACCTCCTTGTCGCGCAGGTAGATTTCGATCGCCCGTTTGCCGGCCTCGCTGCTGACGATCGGCTTCATGTCGGCATCGAACGGAAAGCCGCCGAAGCTGTAGAGGTACATCAGGAACCAGACATAGCCGAAGCCGCGGCTGCGCAGATTGCCCGAGCCGTAGAGGCCCTTCTCCGGATTGTGGAAAAACTTCATCTGCTGGAACTCGTCGTCCCAGGTCTTCGGGTAGGCGAGCGGCTTGCCGAACTTGTCCGCGAACTTCTTCTGGTTGTCGGCGTTCTCGGACAGGTCCTTGCGCAGCTGGTGCACGAAGATGTTGCCGTCGGTAATGATGCCGTAGGTCTTCCCGTCGTAGGTCGCCAGATTGGCGTAATCGCCGACCGCGTCCATCTTGTAGTCGGCTTTGTGCATGTACTCGTCGAGCGGCTCGAGGTAGCCGGCCGAGACCAGCGACGGGATCATCTCCGAGCCGAGGTGGACGATGTCGAAATCGGGCGAACGGGTCAGCGCCTCAGCCATCGCCGCCTGCGGGATGGTCGGCGTCGAGAGGTCCTTGATGCTGGTGATGCCGATGCCGGTCGCCTTTTCGAACTCATCGATCGGCGGCTTCATCGGCACGAAATAGTTCGACCACATGATCGCCTTGAGCTCGGTCTTGCCGATGCCCTTGGCGGCCGCGACGATCAAGTCGCCTTCGTCGGCGAATGCCGCGCGCCCGAGAGGGAGCGATCCCATCGCGGCAAGCCCGAGACCGCCTTGCAGCACCCGTCGGCGCGGAAGCATTCGGTGGATCATGTTCAATCTCCCTGGTCCGGCTGTCGTCGCGGCGCAGGCCCGGGCGTCGACCCGGCCGCCGCCGCAAGCCGGGATCGCGGGCAAAATAGGCCGGCCGGACCGGGGGCTGTCAACTCGCGCAAGCCGCGGCAAACTGCCCCGGCGGCAAGCCGGCGCGGCCGGGCGGAGGAGCCGGCGCCGGCCGGCTCCGCCTTCGCCCTAAGCGCTGCGCTTTTCGGCCTCGACGAGCTCGGCCGCCTCTGCGCTGGCGGCGATCGCGGCGAGCTCGCGGTCGCGCTCGGCGGCGACCTCGCGCAGCCGGGCGACGACGCTGCCGGTGCCGGCCGGGATCAGCCGGCCGACGATGACGTTCTCCTTCAACCCGTTGAGCGAGTCGATCCGGCCCGAGACCGCGGCCTCGGTCAAGACCCGCGTCGTCTCCTGGAAAGAGGCGGCCGAGATGAACGAGCTCGTCTGCAGGCTGGCCTTGGTGATCCCCTGCAGCACCGGATGGGCGACCGCGGGGCGCAGCCCCTCCTTGTCGGCCTTGGCGTTTTCGATATCGAACTCGGAGCGGTCGACCTGCTCGCCGGCCAGGAGCGTCGTCTCGCCCGGGTCCTCGATCTCCACCTTTTGCAGCATCTGCCGCACGATCACCTCGATGTGCTTGTCGTTGATGCGCACGCCCTGCAGCCGATAGACCTCCTGGATCTCGTTGATCAGGTAGCTCGCCAGCGCCTCGACCCCGAGGATCCGCAGGATGTCGTGCGGCACCCGGTTGCCGTCGATCAGGAGATCGCCCTTCTCGATGTAATCGCCTTCCTGCACGCTGATGTGCTTGCCCTTCGGGATCAGATACTCGGTCGATTCCTGGCCTTCCTCGGTCGGGACCACGACGATGCGCCGCTTGGTCTTGTAATCCTTGCCGAACTCGACGCGGCCGTTGCTCTCGCTGATGATCGCGAAATCCTTGGGCTTGCGCGCCTCGAACAATTCGGCGACGCGCGGCAGGCCGCCGGTGATGTCGCGGGTCTTTGAGGATTCGCGCGGGATGCGGGCGAGCACGTCGCCGGCCTTGACCTGGGCGCCGTTGTCGACCGAGAGGATCGCGTCGACCGACATGAAGTAGCGCGCCTCCAGCCCGTTGCCGAGCAGCAGCACCTCGCCCGCCTCGTCGCGCAAGGTGACGCGCGGCCGCAGCTCGCTGCCGCGCGGCTGCTGCTTCCAGTCGATGACCACCTTCGAGGAGATGCCGGTCGCCTCGTCGACCACCTCGCGCATCGACAGCCCTTCGGTCAGGTCGACATAATGGGCGATGCCGTCCTTCTCGGTGATGATCGGGATCGTGTAGGGGTCCCATTCGACGAGCCGGTCGCCGCGGGCGACCTTGGCGCCCTGGTCGGCGAGCAGCCGGGCGCCGTAGGGGACCCGGTGGCGCGCCTTCTCGCGCCCGGCCTCGTCCAGGAGGACCATCTCGCAATTGCGGCCCATCACCACCGGCACGCCGGACGAGTTCATCACGACGTTGCGGTTTTTGATCTCGACCACCGCATCGAAGGCCGCCTCGACCGAGGATTGCTCGGCGCCGCGCTGCGCCGCGCCGCCGATATGGAAGGTGCGCATCGTCAGCTGGGTGCCGGGCTCGCCGATCGACTGCGCGGCGATGACGCCCACCGCCTCGCCGATATTGACGACGGTGCCGCGGGCAAGGTCGCGCCCGTAGCATTTGCCGCAGACGCCGACGCTCGATTCGCAGGTCAGCACCGAGCGGATCGGCACCTCGTCGACCCCGGCCCGCTCGATCTGCTCGATCGCGTCCTCGTCGATCAGCGACCCGGCGGGGAGCACGACCTCGCCCGAGAGCGGGTCGAGCACGTCGACCGCGGCGGTGCGCCCGAGGATGCGGTCGGCGAGCGGTGCGATGACCTCGCCGCCGTCGACGACGGCGCGGGTCAAGAGGCCGCGCGTCGTGCCGCAATCCTCCTCGGTGATGATCGCATCCTGCGCGACATCGACGAGGCGGCGGGTCAGGTAGCCCGAATTCGCCGTCTTCAACGCCGTGTCGGCGAGGCCCTTGCGCGCGCCGTGCGTCGAATTGAAGTATTCGAGCACGGTCAGCCCTTCCTTGAAGTTCGAGATGATCGGGGTCTCGATGATCTCGCCCGACGGCTTGGCCATCAGCCCGCGCATCCCGGCCAGCTGCTTGATCTGCGCCGCCGAGCCGCGGGCGCCGGAATCCGACATCATCCAGACCGAGTTGATCGGCTCGCCCGGCGGCGCCGAGCGGATGATCTTGAGCATCTCGTCGGCGACCTTGTCGGTGCAGCGCGACCAGACGTCGACCACCTTGTTGTACTTCTCGCCCTGGGTGATCAGCCCGTCCTGATACTGCTGCTCGTACTGCTTGACCTGGTCCTGCGCCTCGGCGACCAGCACCCGCTTCGCCTCGGGGATGATCAAATCGTCCTTGCCGAACGAGATGCCGGCCTTGCATGCCTGCGTGAAGCCGAGCGCCATCAGCCGGTCGCAGAAGATCACGGTCTCCTTCTGGCCGCAGTGGCGATAGACTTGGTCGATGACGTTGCTGATCTCCTTCTTGGTCAACAGGCAGTTGACCAGGTCGAAGCCGATCGCCGGGTGGCGCGGCAGGATCTCGGAGAGCAGCATGCGGCCCGGCGTCGATTCGACGCGCCGCACCACCGGATTGCCGTCATCGTCGACGGTATGGTAGCGCGCCTTGATGCGGGCGTGCAGCGACGCCGATTTCGACTCCAGCGCCTGCTCGATCTCGCCGATGCTGCTGAACGCCATGCCCTCGCCCTTCTCGCCGGCGCGGTCCATCGTGATGTGATAGAGGCCGAGCACGATGTCCTGCGACGGCACGATGATCGGCTTGCCGTTGGCGGGGCTGAGGATGTTGTTGGTCGACATCATCAGGACCCGCGCCTCGAGCTGCGCCTCCAAGGACAGCGGCACGTGCACGGCCATCTGGTCGCCGTCGAAATCGGCGTTGAAGGCGGTGCAGACGAGCGGGTGCAGCTGGATCGCCTTGCCTTCGATCAGCACCGGCTCGAAGGCCTGGATGCCGAGGCGGTGCAGGGTCGGGGCGCGGTTCAACAGCACCGGGTGCTCGCGGATCACCTCTTCGAGGATGTCCCAGACCTCGGGCCGCTCCTTCTCGACCATGCGCTTGGCCGCCTTGATCGTGCTGGCGAGGCCGTAGAGCTCGAGCTTCGAATAGATGAACGGCTTGAACAGCTCGAGCGCCATCTTCTTCGGCAGCCCGCACTGGTGCAGCTTGAGCTCGGGGCCGACGACGATGACCGAGCGGCCCGAATAGTCGACGCGCTTGCCCAAGAGGTTCTGGCGGAAGCGGCCCTGCTTGCCCTTCAACATGTCGGAGAGCGACTTTAGGGGCCGCTTGTTGGCGCCGGTGATGATCCGCCCGCGGCGGCCGTTGTCGAACAGCGCGTCGACCGCCTCCTGCAGCATGCGCTTTTCGTTGCGCACGATGATGTCGGGGGCGCGCAGCTCGATGAGCCGCTTCAGCCGGTTGTTGCGGTTGATCACGCGGCGGTAGAGGTCGTTGAGGTCGGAGGTCGCGAAAGCGGCCGCCGTCGAGCGGCACCAGCGGCCGCAATTCGGGCGGGATCACCGGGACGACCTCGAGGATCATCCATTCCGGCCGGCTGTTCGACTCGACGAACGCCTCGACCAGCTTCAGGCGCTTGACGAGCTTTTTGCGCCGCGCTTCGGAGTTGGTGTCGCGCAGCTCGCCGCGCAGCCTTTCCTTCTCCTCGCCGAGGTCGATCGCCGACAGCATCGTGCGCAGCGCCTCGGCCCCGATCGCGGCGGTGAACTGGTCGTCGCCGTAATCGTCCTGCGCCTGCAGGTATTCCTCTTCGCCCAGCAGCTGGTGCTGCTTCAGCGGGGTCAGCCCCGGCTCGATGACCACGTAGTTCTCGAAATAGAGGACGCGCTCGAGATCCTTCAAGCGTCATGTCGAGCAGCAGGCCGATGCGGCTCGGCAGCGACTTCAGAAACCAGATGTGCGCGACCGGCGAGGCAAGCTCGATATGGCCCATGCGGTCGCGGCGCACCTTGGACAGGGTGACCTCGACGCCGCATTTCTCGCAGATGATGCCGCGGTACTTCATCCGCTTGTACTTGCCGCACAAGCATTCGTAATCCTTGATCGGCCCGAAGATCCGGGCGCAGAACAGGCCGTCGCGCTCGGGCTTGAAGGTGCGGTAGTTGATCGTCTCGGGCTTCTTGATCTCGCCGTAGGACCAGGAGTGGATGCGATCGGGGCTGGCGATCGAGATGCGGATCTGATCGAAGCTCTGCGTCCCGGTGACCTGCCCGAAGATGTTCATCAACTCATTCATCAACGACCCCTTTCACGCTCGGTCGTCATGCCCGCGAGAGCGGGCGTCCAGGGCGGCGCCGTGCCTGCGATTCTGGACCCCCGCGGCTGCGGGGGTGACGGCAATGGAAACGTCACTTGTCGGTCCGGCCGGCCATGCTCAGAAGTCGCGCTGCTCGAGCTCGACGTTGAGGCCGAGCGAGCGCAGCTCCTTGACCAGCACGTTGAAGGATTCGGGGATGCCGGCCTCGAAATTGTCGTCGCCGCGCACGATCGCCTCGTAGACCTTGGTGCGGCCCGAGACGTCGTCCGACTTGACCGTCAGCATCTCCTGGAGCGTGTAGGCCGAGCCGTAGGCCTCCAGCGCCCAGACCTCCATCTCGCCAAAGCGCTGGCCGCCGAACTGCGCCTTGCCGCCCAGCGGCTGCTGGGTGACGAGGCTGTACGGCCCGATCGAGCGGGCATGGATCTTGTCGTCGACCAGGTGGTGCAGCTTCATCATGTAGATATAGCCCACCGTCACCTTGCGGTCGAACGCCTCGCCGGTGCGGCCGTCGACCAGGGTCACCTGGCCCGAGGAAGAGAGCCCCGCCTTTTCCAGCATCGCCACGATGTCGGCCTCGCTGGCCCCGTCGAAGACCGGGCTCGACACCGGCACCCCGTGCGTCAGATTGCCGGCCAGCTCCATCAGCTCGTCATCGGCGAAGCCGGCGACCTCGGCGCTCTCCGCGCCTTGGTAGACCTCGCCGAGGATCGCGCGCAGCTCGCCGTCGCCGAGCCCGCGCCTGACCTTGGCCAGCACCTCGCCGATGCGCCGGCCGAGCCCGGCCGCAGCCCAGCCGAGATGGGTCTCGAGGATCTGGCCGACATTCATCCGGCTCGGCACGCCCAGCGGGTTCAGCACGATGTCGACCGGGGTGCCGTCGTCGAGGTAGGGCATGTCCTCGCACGGCACGATGCGCGAGATGACACCCTTGTTGCCGTGCCGCCCGGCCATCTTGTCGCCGGGCTGGAGCTTGCGCTTCACCGCGACGAAGACCTTGACCATCTTCATCACACCGGGCGGCAGCTCGTCGCCGCGCTGCAATTTCTCGACCTTGTCCTCGAAGCGCTTGGTCAGCGCGGCGACCGCGTCGTCCATCTGTTTTTTCAGCGCCTCGATGTCGGCCATCCGCGCGTCGTCGCGGATCGAAAACTGCTTCCACAGCGCCGGCGCATGCTCGGCCAGCACGGCTTCGGTGATCTCGGTCCCCGATTTCATGCCCTTGGGTCCGCCGACCGCGGTCTGGCCGAGCATCAGCTCCTTGAGGCGCGCGGCGAAGCTGCGCTCGAGGATCGCGCGCTCGTCGTCGCGGTCCTTGGCCAGCCGCTCGATCTCGGCCCGCTCGATCGCCAGCGCGCGCTCGTCCTTGTCGACGCCGCGGCGCGAGAAAACCCGCACCTCGACGATCGTGCCGGAGACGCCGGGCGGCAGGCGCAATGAGGTGTCGCGCACGTCGGACGCCTTTTCGCCGAAGATCGCGCGCAGCAGCTTCTCCTCCGGGGTCATCGGCGACTCGCCCTTGGGCGTCACCTTGCCGACCAGGATGTCGCCCGGCTTGACCTCGGCGCCGATATAGACGATCCCGGCCTCGTCGAGGTTTTTCAGCGCCTCCTCGCCGACATTGGGGATGTCGCGGGTGATCTCCTCCTGGCCGAGCTTGGTGTCGCGCGCCATCACCTCGAACTCCTCGATATGGATCGAGGTAAACACGTCGTCCGAGACGATCCGCTCCGAGATCAGGATCGAATCCTCGAAATTGTAGCCGTTCCACGGCATGAAGGCGCACAACACGTTGCGCCCGAGCGCCAGCTCGCCAAGCTCGGTCGACGGCCCGTCGGCGATGATGTCGCTGGCCGGCACCTGGTCGCCGACCTTGACCAGCGGCCGCTGGGTGATGCAGGTGTTCTGGTTGGAGCGCTGGAACTTCAGCAGGTTGTAGATGTCGACCCCGGAGGCGGCGGCCGAGGTCTCCTCGGTCGCGCGGATCACGACGCGGGTCGCGTCGACCTGGTCGACCACGCCCGAGCGCCGCGCGATGATCGTCACCCCGGAGTCGCGGGCGACCCGCTCCTCCATCCCGGTGCCGACGAGCGGCGCCTCGGCGCGGATCAGCGGCACCGCCTGGCGCTGCATGTTCGATCCCATCAGCGCGCGGTTGGCGTCGTCGTTTTCGAGGAACGGGATCAGCGCCGCGGCCACCGACACCAGCTGCTTGGGCGAGACATCGATCAGGTCGATGTCCTGCGGCCGCTGCATGACGAAGTCGCCGGCCTTGCGGCAATTGGTCAGATCGGCGGTGACCCGGCCCTCGGAATCGGTCTCGACATTGGCCTGGGCGATCGCGTAGCGGCCCTCGTCCATCGCCGACAGATAGACGACCTCGTCGGTCACCCTGCCGTCGACGACCTTGCGGTAGGGGCTCTCGATAAAGCCGTACTGGTTGACCCGGGCATAGGTCGCCAGGCTGTTGATCAGCCCGATATTGGGGCCTTCGGGGGTTTCGATCGGGCAGATCCGGCCGTAATGGGTCGGATGCACGTCGCGCACCTCAAAGCCGGCGCGCTCGCGCGTCAGCCCGCCCGGGCCCAGCGCCGACAGCCGCCGCTTGTGGGTGATCTCGGAGAGCGGGTTGGTCTGGTCCATGAACTGCGACAGCTGCGAGGAGCCGAAGAACTCGCGCACCGCGGCGGCCGCGGGCTTGGCGTTGATCAGGTCGTGCGGCATGACGGTGTCGATCTCGACCGAGCTCATGCGCTCGCGGATCGCCCGCTCCATGCGCAGGAGGCCGATGCGGTACTGGTTCTCCATCAGCTCGCCGACCGAGCGCACCCGGCGGTTGCCGAGGTGGTCGATGTCGTCGATCTCGCCGCGCCCGTCCTTCAAATCGGTCAATACCTTGAGGATCTCCAGGATGTCGGCCTTGCGCAGGGTGCGGACCGAATCCTCGGTGTCGAGCGCGAGCCGCGAGTTCATCTTGACCCGCCCGACCGCCGACAAATCGTAGCGCTCGGAATCGAAGAACAGGCTGTTGAACAGGTTCTCGGCCGTCTCCAGGGTCGGCGGCTCGCCGGGGCGCATGACCCGGTAGATGTCGATCAGCGCGTCCTCGCGGGTCGCGTTCTTGTCGATCGCCAGGGTGTTGCGGATATAGGGGCCGACGGTGACGTGGTCGATGTCGAGCACCGGCAGCTCGTCGATCCCGGCCTCGTCGAGCTGCGCCAGCGTCGCGGCGGTGATCTCGTCCCCGGCTTCGAAATAAACCTCGCCGGTTTCCTCGTTGATCAGGTCCGAGGCGAAATAGCGGCCGGCGAGCTCCTCGTCATGGACCACGATGTCGGCCAGCCCGGCCTCGCGCAGGCGGCGCGCCTGGCGCGGCGTCATCCGCTCGCCCGCCGCCAGCGCCGGCTCGCCGGTGCGCGCGTCGCGCAGATCGGTCGCGAGCTTGCCCTTGAACTGATCGGGGTCGAACGGCGTCATCCAGCCCTGCGGGCCATGGCGGAACACGATCGTTCCGTAGAACGCGGACAGGATCTCTTCCTTCGCCATGCCGACCGCCTCGCCCGGCTGCAATTGCCGGCCCTCGGCCTTGCCGGCGGCGCGCCGCGCCGCGGTGGCGGCGTCGTCGAGCGCCAAGAGCAGGGTCGTCGCCGGCAGCTTGCGCCGCCGGTCGATGCGGACATAGACGTGGTCCTTGGCGTCGAACTCGAAATCGAGCCAGGAGCCGCGGTACGGGATCACCCGGGCGGCGAACAGGTACTTGCCCGACGAGTGGGTCTTGCCCTTGTCGTGGTCGAAGAAGACGCCCGGGCTGCGGTGCATCTGCGAGACGATGACCCGCTCGGTGCCGTTGATGATGAAGGTGCCGTTCTTCGTCATCAACGGCATGTCGCCCATATAGACGTCCTGCTCCTTGATGTCGCGGATCGAGCGCGAGCCGGTGTCCTCGTCGACGTCCCAGACGACCAGCCGCAGGGTCACCTTCAAGGGGGCGGCAAAGGTGATGCCGCGCTGCTGGCACTCGTCGACCTCGTATTTCGGCGTCTCCAGCTCGTAGCGGACGAACTCGAGCTGCGCGCGCTCGGAGAAATCGCGGATCGGGAACACCGATCTGAAGACTTCCTGCAGCCCGACGCTGGCGCGCTGCTCGGGGATTTCGCCCATCTGCAGAAAATGGTCGTACGAGCTCTTCTGGACCTCGATCAGGTTCGGCATCGGCGCCACTTCGGGGACGCGCCCAAAGCTCTTGCGAATGCGCTTCTTGCCCGTCAAAGAAATAGCCATCGAAGCTCCTCGCTGCGGCCCGCCGCCGGCGGGCCAAATTTCTCAGTCCCGCCCTGTAGACGCCGAAACCCGGCGTGCGCGAGGGTTCGCGCCCCGGTTCCCGGCTCTCAATATCGGCAGCGGCGCCTCCGACTGGCCGGACGCCCGCCCCGCTCCAACAAAAGTCGTGGCGAACCTACTTTATTTCAACAGTCGCACCGGCGTCCTCGAGCTGTTTTTTGATCTTCGCCGCCTCCTCCTTGCCGACCGCCTCCTTGATCGCCTTCGGCGACGCCTCGACGAGGTCCTTGGCTTCCTTGAGGCCGAGGCTGGTGATCGCCCTGACTTCCTTGATCACGTTGATCTTCTTCTCGCCGATCACGGACAGGATTACGTCGAACTCGGTCTGCTCGGCGGCGGCCTCGGCCACGGGGGCCGCCGCTGCGCCGGCGGCGACCATCATCGGGGCGGCCGCCGAGACGCCCCACTTCTCCTCCAAGAGCTTTGAGAGCTGCGCGACCTCGATCACGCTCAAGGCCGACAGATCGTCGACAAACCTCACCAAGTCCGCCATCTTCCACTCCTGACGTCCGATATGAAATCGCGTTGCTTCGGGCCCGCCGCCTCAGGCCGTCTCGCCCTCTTTTTCGGCCTGCGCCGCCAGCACCTTTTCGGCCTGCGCCGCCAGCACCCGGGCGAGCTGCCCGGCGGGCGTCTGCAGCAGGCTTGCGAGCTGCTGCGCCGGGGCCTGCAAGAGCCCGATCAGCCTGCCGCGCAGCTCGTCGAGCGAGGGCAGGCTCGCCAGCTCCCTGACCTCCGCCGCATCGAGCGGCCGGCCGGCGAGGGCGCCGCCGACGATCGTCAGCTTGTCGTTGCGGTTGGCGTACTCGACCGCGACCTTCGCCGCGGCCACCGGGTCGCGCGAGAAGGCGATCGCGGTCGGGCCGGTGAACAGCGGGGCCAGGCTCGCAAAGGCGCCGCCCTCCAGCGCGCGCCGCGCCAGACGGTTCTTGGTCACCCGGAAACGCGCGCCGGCGCCGCGCATCTGGCGGCGCAGCTGCGTCGCCTCGGCGACGCTGAGCCCGCTCTGGTGCGTCACCACGACACAGACGGTGTCGGCGAGATCCTGGGCCAGCGTCTCGACCAGCCTCTGCTTTTGCGCTCTGTCCACTCCGGTCTCCGCACTACCCCGCCGGCCCCGCGCCGCGCCGGCCCCGCTACGCCCTGGTCTCCTCGGCCAAGCCCGACAATTCGAGCTTGACGCCGGGGCCCATCGTCGAGCTCAGGCTGACCTTCTTGATGTAGGCGCCTCTGACGCCGCTCGGCTTGTTGCGGGTGATCGCGCCGACAAAGGCGCGCACATTATCCGCAAGCGCGGCGTCGGTAAAGCTCGCTTTGCCGACCCCGGCATGGACGAGCCCCGCCTTCTCGGCGCGGAACTCGACCTGCCCGCCCTTCGCTGCGCGCACCGCCTCGCCGACATTCTGCGTCACCGTGCCGAGCCGCGGGTTCGGCATCAGCCCGCGCGGCCCGAGGATCTTGCCGAGCCGGCCGACCAGCGCCATCAGATCCGGGGTGGCGACGGCGCGGTCGAAATTGATCTCTCCGGCCTGGATCTTCTCGGCGAGGTCCTCGGCCCCGACAAGATCGGCGCCGGCGGCCTCGGCCTCCTTGGCCCGGTCGCCGCGGGCGAACACCGCGACCCGCACGGTCTTGCCGGTGCCGTGCGGCAGCATGACCGCGCCGCGCAGGTTCTGGTCCTGCTTGCGCGGGTCGAGGTTCAGGTTCATCGCGATCTCGACGGTCTCGTCGAACTTCGCCGAGGCGCGGCTCTTGACCAGCTTGACCGCATCCTCGAGCTCGTGCCCGACCGCCGGGTCGATCCCCTCATAGGCCTTCTTCAGCCGCTTTCCGATCTTCGCCATGGCGTCTACTCCACGATTTCGAGGCCCATCGAGCGGGCCGAGCCGATCAGCATGCGGCAGGCCCCCTCGAGGTCCTTGGCGTTGAGGTCCGGCATCTTGGTTTCGGCGATCTCGCGGATCTGGGCCATCGTGACCCGCCCCGCCGCGCTGCCCTTGCCGGTCGTCTGCGATCCCTTTTCGAGACCCGCCGCCTTTTTCAGGAAATAGCTGTTGGGCGGGGTCTTGGTCACAAAGGTGAACGAGCGGTCGGCGAACGCGGTGATCACCACCGGGATCGGGATCCCCGGCTCCAGGCTCTGGGTCGAGGCGTTGAACGCCTTGCAGAACTCCATGATGTTGAGCCCGCGCTGACCCAGCGCCGGCCCGATCGGCGGCGACGGGTTGGCCTTCCCGGCAGGCACCTGCAATTTGATGACGCCGACGATCTTCTTCGCCATGACCTATCTTTCGTGACAAGGGCGGGAATGCGCGGGCAACGGCCGCTCAAACCTTCTCGACCTGCGAATACTCGAGCTCGACCGGGGTCGCCCGGCCAAAGATCGACACCGCGACCTTGATGCGCGATTTTTCCTCGTCGACATCCTCGACCAGGCCGTTGAACGAGGTGAACGGGCCGTCGCAGACCCGGACCTGCTCGCCGATCTCGAAGGTGATCGACGGCTTCGGCCGCTCGATCCCCTCCTGCACCTGGTGCATGATCCGCGCCGCCTCGCCGTCGCTGATCGGCGAGGGCTGCCCGCGGCCGCCGAGAAAGCCGGTGACCTTGGCGGTGTTCTTGACCAGATGCCAGGTCTCGTCGCTCAAGTCCATCTTGACCAGCACGTAGCCCGGGAAGAACTTGCGCTCCGAGCTGACCTTGGCCCCGCGTTTGATCTCGACCACCTCCTCGGTCGGCACCAGGATCTCCTCGAACCGCTCGGCCCAGCCCTTCTGCTCGGCCTGCTCGCGGATCGCGGCCGCGACCTTCTTCTCGAAGCCCGAATAGACGTGGATCACATACCAGCGGCTGGCCATCGCTCAGCGCCCCGCCCTACTGCCCAAGCCCGAAAACGAGCCGCACCGCCTCGGAGAACGCCTGATCGACGACAAAGAAAAAGACGGCGGCGATGAACACCATCAAAAACACCATCGCGGTCGTGACCGCGGTCTCCTTGCGGGTCGGCCAGGTGACGCGCGACACTTCCTGGCGAACCTGCTGGATGAAATCGATCGGGCTTGTCTTTGCCATGACCTATCTGCGCTCATACCCCATGCGGCCGACCCGGGCCATATGGCCCCGCGCCCGCGCCTCTCCCAGGAGGAGCCCCTGGCCGCGCCGGTTGGCAGGAGTGGAGGGGCTCGAACCCCCAACCCCCGGTTTTGGAGACCGGTGCTCTACCAGTTGAGCTACACTCCTATGACTCGAAACGCGGGCGGCGGCGACCGATCCGCTGTCGGTTCCGCGCCCGCCGCCGATTTCCCGCCATGTCATTTGGGTCTGGCGGGGCCGCGTTCTAGGTGCCTGCGCGGCGCTCTGTCAATCCCGTTCGCGGTCGGGCGCGGCGAAGGGCCGTCAGGCGGCGGCCTTGCGGTTGACCGCGAGCCTTGCGTCGATCAGCGCCACCGTCTGGTCGACGATCGGGTGGCGCATGCCGAATTGCCCGGCGATCGTCTGCACCAGGCGGTCGGTGCGCTCGATGTTGGGCGCGCCGTTGAACAGCGCGCGCGCGGCCGAGGACGGCCGCACCAGCCCGTGCGCGGCGCTGGCGTATTTTTCGAACGGCACCAGGTCGTCGGGCGACGCCCCCATCTTCTCGCACACCGCGCACACCCAGTCGTAGACCGCGCGCGAGGCGTCGAGGTCGCTGTGCACGGCCTCCTTGATCGTGACGGCGGCCTCGGCGTGGACGCAGCGATAGTTGCCGGTCAGCAGCATCGCCCATTTGGCCAGCGGCACAAACACCGATTCGTGCACCTTGAGCTTGACCGGCAGCTCGATCGGGCCGTCGCCGGGGTCCCAGCGGGCCGCTTCGACATCCGCCTGCAGCCGCCGCAGGATCGCGGTCGGGCCGTCGCCGGCAAAGCGCGCCGACTTGAAGTTGGTCGGCAAGGTGACCTGCAGCACGTTGATCTTTTCGTCCGGCGGGCGGATCGCCTGCGGGTCCGGGCTGCACAAGGTCAACAGCCCCGGCTCGAAATTGTCCCAGACGCCGGCGTCGGTGTAGCACGGCTTCAAGGTCTCGGTGGCGAGGCCGGGGATGCGCTTCATGTACGGCAGCGGCGGCATGTTCATGATCGACATGCAAGGGACCTTCGCCCGCGCCACGGCGTCGAGCAATTCGCGCACGCCGGGGGAGCGGTATTGCGGCTCCTGCATCGCCAGCACGACGAGATCGTAATCGGCCGGCTTGACCTCGCCCGGCCCCGCCGCCGACAGGGCGCCCGGCAGTTTGCGCGAATCGAGCTCGATCGGATCCTTCCGGCCGCGGATCGGCATGCGGACATGGGCGCCGTCCCTGTTGAACGCCTCGACCTCGGCCGGCAGGCACACCAGCGTGATCTTATGGCCTCCGAACAGCAGCTTGACCGCCAGCAGCGAGCCGTAGGAAGCCCCCATCATCAACACGTTGTAAGCGGTCATTGTCTCTCTCTCCCGGACTGCGCGCCGCGCGCCGGCATGGTCGCAAGCCGGCGCCCGACGATGCCGCAGCGCAGGCGTTTCGGCAAGCCTCAAGGCGGGGCGGCGAGGATCGCGGCGAGGCCGGCGCGGTAATCGGGATAGCGCAGGCGCACGCCGAGCTCGGCCTTGATCAGCCGGTTGGCGACCCGCTTGTTGTCGTCGTAGAAGCTGCGCGCCATCGGCGACAGCCCGGCGTCGGCGAACGGCAACGAGCGGCGGCGGGGCGATGCCGAGCAGCGCGGCGGCGTAGGCCGTGACCGCCTCGGGCGGGGCCGGCTCGTCGTCGCAGACATTGTAGACCGCGCCCGGCCGCGGCCGGGCCATCGAGGCGGCCAGCACGCTCGCCAGATCGTCGACATGAATGCGCGAGAACACCTGGCCGGGCTTGTCGATGCGCCGCGCCCGGCCGGCGCGCAGCGCGTCGATGGCGCTGCGGCCGGGGCCGTAGATCGCCGCCAGGCGAAAGACATGCGCCGGGACGGCGCGGCGGCGCCACAGATCGAGCCACCCCGCCTCGGCCGCGACGCGGCGGCGGCCGCGCTCGCCGGTCGGCCGCAGCGCCGAAGCCTCATCGACCCAGCCGCCGCCGCGGTCGCCATAGACGCCGGTCGTCGACAGGTAGCCGACCCAGGCGAGCCCCGGCAGCGCGGCGATGTCGGCGGCATGCCGGGCGAGGACCGGGTCGCCCGCCGCGTCCGGCGGGACCGAGACGAGGAGGTGCGTCGCCCGGTCGAGCGCCGCGCCGGCGAGCGGCCGGTCGCGGTCGAACAATTCGGCGGCGAAGCCCGTCTCGCGCAGCGCCGCCGCGGCCGCCTCCGTGCGGCAGGTCCCGGCCGCCTCCCAGCCCGCGGCCGAGAGCCGCCGGGCCAGCGCCAGCGCGCTGTATCCCAGGCCGAAGCAGAACAGACGGCGGCTCACGACCGGCGCGCAGCCGCCGGCTCGGCTTCGAGGGTCAGCGCGATGCGCCGCTGCTGCAGCTTGACAAAGCCCCAAAAGCCGCAGGAGACAAGGGCGCCCACGGCGAGCGGCAGGCGCAGGCCGAACCGCTCGCTGAGCGAGCCCATCAGCACCGCGCCGAGCGCCGGCCCGGCGCGGAAGATCATGCCGTAGAGCGCCATGATGCGGCCGCGCATGCGGATCTCGACCGCTGCCTGGATCAGGGTCTGGGCGCCGACCCCGGTGATCGTCATCGCCGCCCCGGCGACAAACACGCAGGGCAGCGCGACATAAAACCGGTCGGTCGCGGTGAAGCCGAGGATCGCCAGCGAGATCAAGAGCGTGTTGGCCAGCACGAGCCCGGTCAGCCCGGCCACCGCCGGCCGCAGCAGCATCCAGCCCGCGCCGAAGATGGCGCCGAGCCCGACCGTCGAGGTCAATGTCGCCAGACCCTCCGGCCCGCGCCCGAAGACATGGTCGGCAAAGCCCGGAAAGAGCTCGACAAAGCCGCGGGTGCCGATGGTCGTCACGGTGAACAGCAGCAGCATCGGCGCGATCCCGGGATGCCGGCTGGCGTAGGAATAGGCCTCGGCCGAGGCCTTCAGCACGCTCTGCGCGGCCCCGACCGGCAAGGCCGGCAGGCCGCGCAGATTGGCCATCGCGGCGAGGAAGACGACATAGGTCGCGGCGTTGACCGCGAAGGCCGCGCCGACGCTGACCTTGGCGATCACGATCCCGGCCACCGCCGGACCGACAAAGCGCGCCGAGTTGAAGATGATGGCGTTGATCGCCAGGGCCGAGGGCAGCGCCGCCCGGTCGACCAGGGTCGGGATCAGCGCGAGGCGCGAGGGCTGGGCCATCGCGTTGAACAGGCCGAGCGTCAGGGTCAGCGCGAGCAGCAGCTCGATCGTGATCGCTCCGCTATAGACGAGGACGGCGAGCAGCCCCGCCTCGAGGCTGCCGGCGATCTGCGTCACCCGGATGATCCCGACCCGGTCGCGCCGGTCGGCCAGCGCGCCCGGCGATCGGGCTCAGAAAGACGACCGGAAAAAACTCGGCCATCGACAGGATGCCGAGCCAGGCGCCGGAATGGGTGAGGGTCCAGGCGAGCCAGCCGACCGCCACCCGCTGCATCCAGACGCCGATCAGCGACACCGCGTTGCCGGCGGCGTAGATGCGGTAGTTGCGGTGGGTGAAGGCGCGGGCGGCCTTGCCGACCCCGCCCGGGACCAGCCGATCGCGCAGAAGGGTCGAGAAGCTCACGGGACATCGTAGCGCCCGACGCGATCCGGCCGCAACGGCGGCCGGGCGGGCCTCGCCGGGGCCGCGGTGCGAGCCCGGCAGATCGGCTCGCCGAGATCGGGGGCGCCGGGGCCGGCCGCGATCTTGTACCCTATTTGTTCCACGGCGTCAACAAGCTTCTGTGTTGCGCCGCGGTGTGGTTCATTGCGGCCATGCGCCGGCGATGGCATCTGCGGGGCGGCGGCCGGGTTCTTTGCCTGCTGCTGCTGCTGCTCACAGCCGCGGCGCCGCATTCGGCCGAGGAGAACGCCGCGACCTATGAGCATTGCATGACGCTCGCCAAGCAGAAGCCGGCAGAGGCGCAGAGCCTCGCGCAGGCATGGCAGGCGCGGGGCGGCGCCCATCCGGCCGACCATTGCGCCGCCGTGGCGCTGATCGGGCTGGGAAAATACCGGGAGGGGGCGAGCCGCCTCGAAGCCCTGGCGGCGGCGATGGAGAAGGCCCCGGCGGCGTTGCGGGCCGAGGCGCTCGACCAGGCGGGGCAGGCCTGGCTGCTGGCCGGCGACCCGGTGCGCGCCTATGCCGCCGCCGACCGGGCGGCGGCCCTGGCGCCGGGCGACCCCGACCTCTTGATCGACCGCGCCGAGGCGGCGGCGGCGGCCGGCTACCTCGACAAGGCCGTCGCCGACCTCGACCAGGTGCTGCAGGCGAGCCCGGACCGCGTCGACGCGCTGATCTACCGCGCTTCGGCCTATCGCGCCCTGCAACGCCTCGATCCGGCGCTCGCCGATGTCGACAAGGCGCTGGCGGCGGCCCCCAATTCGGCGCCGGCGCTGCTCGAGCGCGGCAACATCCGCCGTCTCCAGGGCGACCCCGAGGGGGCGCGGCGCGACTGGGAGCAGGTCGGCCGCGCGGCGCCGGGCAGCCAGGCGGACATGGCGGCGCGGGCGAACCTCGAACGTCTCGCCGGGGATGCGGACGCGCCGCCGGCGACCTCTCGCCGCAGCCCGTGACAACCGCCCGATCGGATAGGGTCGGGGCGATGGATCGCGACGACAACCCGCGCGGCGTTCTCGGGCGCCGCCGCCTGCTCGGCACAAGCCTGGCGGCGGCCGGCGCCCTGATGGCGGCGCCGCTTGGGGCGCGGGCGCAGACAGGGGCGCATGCGCAGACCGGCGAGCCCGCGGCGCTGCGCCGGCTGGCGGCGGGAAAAGGGCTCCTCTACGGCGCGACGGTCGCCGCCGCGCAGGTCGACGGCGACCCCGCCTTTGTCCGGCTGGTGCTGCGGCAGGCCGGAATCGTCGTGCCCGAGAACGACATGAAATGGCTGGACATGAACCAGGGCGCGCCGGGGCGCGACGATTTCGTCCCGGGCGACACCGTCGCCGGCTTCGCGGCGGAGGGCGGCCTCGCGCTGCGCGGCCATAACCTGCTGTGGTATTTCCGCACCCCCTACTGGTATTTCGACCTGCCCGGCCGGCAGCGCGCAGGAGCGCGCCGTGCTCGACCGCATCCATACCCTGGTCGGCCGCTACCGCGGGCTGGTGCACAGCTGGGACGTGGTCAACGAGCCGATCGAGCCCAAGGACGGGCGGCCCGACGGGCTGCGCAAGGCGGTCTTTCTCGAAACCCTGGGGCCCGGCTACCTCGACCTCGCCTACCATGCCGCGCGCGAGGCCGACCCCGGCGCCCGGCTCGTCGTCAACGAATACGATATCGAGCTCGACACCCCGGCGCATGAGGCGCGCCGCGCGACGCTCCTGGCGCTCCTCGAGCGGATGCGGCGATCGGGGACGCCGGTCGACGCGGTCGGCGTCGAGGCGCACCTGACGAGCGTCGGCGGCCCCCCCTTCTCCGCCGCGCGGCTGCGGCGGTTCCTCGCCGACATCGCCGGCCTCGGCCTCGAAATCCAGATCACCGAGCTCGACGTGACCGACGAGCAGGCGCCGGCCGATCCGGCGACCCGCGACCGCCTGACGGCCGACGCCTATCGCCGCTTCCTCGACGCGGCGCTCGACGAGCCGGCGGTCAAGATGATCGTGACCTGGGGCCTCACCGACCGCTACAGCTGGATCGTCCGCCGGGAAACCAACCAATCGCGTTGGCGGCGCGACGGGCTGCCGTCGCGGCCGCTGCCGTTCGACGCCGATCTTCGCGCCAAGCCGGCCTATGACGCGATCGCTCAGGCGATCGCGCATGCGCCGACGCGCACCGCCGGGTGAGTTGACACGCCAACGGCGCGGCCCTAGCGTGACGCGCGTCAGAACTGCGGCGAAGGGAACCGCCATGAAGTGGAAGACCCCGGTCATCGTCGAAATCGCGATCGGCCTCGAAATCAACGCCTACGCCTGCGCCGAGGTCGAATAGCCCCGAGGCCGAACAGCCCGAGGCCCGACTGACGCCGGCGGGTCCGGCGAGGCGAGGCGATGCTGCAAATCATCGTCCTCGGCGCCGCCGCCGGCGGCGGCTTCCCGCAATGGAATTCGAACGCGCCGGCCTGTCGCCGGGCGCGGTCGCGTGATCCGCTCGCGCCTGCCAGATCGCAGGCGTCGCTCGCGGTTTCCGCGAACGGGCGCGACTGGCTCGTGCTCAACGCGTCGCCCGACCTGCGCCAGCAGATCGAGGCGACGCCGCAGCTCCACCCGCGCGAAGGCCTGCGCTCGTCGCCGATTGCCGGTGTCGTTGCGACCGGCGGCGATGTCGACGCGATCGCCGGGCTGCTCCATCTGCGCGAGCGTCATTCGTTTGTCGTCTATGCGCCCGCCCGCGTGCTGGCGGTGCTCGCGGCCAACCCGATTTTCGACGTGCTGGCCCCCGATTGCGTCCGCCGCGTCGAGCTGCCGCTCGAGCGCCCGATCGCGCCCTGCGGGGCCGCGGGCGGCTTGGGGCTCGCCGTCGCCGCCTTCGCGGTTCCCGGGAAAGTGCCGCTCTACCTGGAGGCGCCGGGCGAGGATCCTGGATTGAGCGAGGCGGGCGACGCGGTCGGCCTCGAAATCAGCGATGCCGCGAGCGGTCGCAGCTTCTTCTTCATCCCCGGCTGCGCGGTGGTGACCGAAGCATTGCGCCGCCGCCTCGCCGGCGCCGCGCTCGTCTTCTTCGACGGCACCCTGTGGCGCGACGACGAGATGATCCGGCTCGGGGTCGGGGCCAAGACCGGCCGGCGGATGGGCCACATCAGCATCAGCGGCGCGGAGGGCGCGATCGCCGCCTTCCGCGACCTCGGCGTCGGCCGCCGGGTGTTCATTCATCTCAACAACTCGAACCCGGTGCTGGTCGCCGATTTGCCCGAGCGCCGCGATGTCGAAGCCGCCGGCTGGGAAGTCGCCTGGGACGGCATGGAGGTGCGGCTGTGAGCGAAGGGATGCTGTCGCCGGCCGAGCTCGAAGCGCGGCTGCACGCGATCGGGGCCGAGCGCTACCACCACCGCCACCCGTTCCACCACCTGATGCGCGACGGCAGGCTCGACCGCGGCCAGATCCAGGCCTGGGCGCTCAACCGCTACTATTACCAGGCGCGCATCCCGGCCAAGGACGCCTATCTCGTCGCCCGGCTGCCGACCCCGGCGTTGCGGCGCGAATGGCGCCGGCGCATCCTCGACCACGACGGCGACGACGAAGCCACCGGCGGCATCGCGCGCTGGCTGAAGCTGACCGAAGGCCTCGGCCTCGACCGCGACTATGTGGTCTCGACCGCGGGACTGCTGCCGGCGACCCGGTTCGCGGTCGACGCCTACGTCAATTTCGTGCGCGACCGGCCGCTCCTCGAGGCGGTCGCCTCGTGCCTGACCGAGATGTTCTCGCCCGAGATCATCGCCGAGCGGGTCGACGGCATGCTGCGCAACTACGATTTCGTCAGCCGCGACACGCTCGCCTATTTCACCCCGCGGCTGACCCAGGCGCCGACCGACGTGGCCTTTGCGCTCGGCTACGTCAAGGAGCACGCCGACACGCCCGAAAAGCAAAGGGCGGTGCTCGACACCCTGCGCTTCAAGTGCGACGTGCTGTGGGCGCAGCTCGACGCGCTCTATTTCGCCTATGTCGAGCCCGGCCTGATACCGCCGGGCGCCTTTGTTCCCGAGAAGCATCCGTGAGCGGTCGGCCGGAGCGCCGCCGGGTCGAGGGCGGCGCCGTCCTGCATTTTGCGCCGCACGCCAAATTCCGCTTTGACCAGACGCGGCAGGCCTGGATCGTGCTGGCCCCGGAGCGGCTGCTGCTGCCCGACGAGCAGGCGGTCGAGATCCTGCGTCTTGTCGACGGCGAGCGCACGGTCGATGCGATCGTCGACGATCTGGCGCGCCGCTTCGAGGCGCCGCGCGCGGTCGTCGCCGGCGACGTGTTGGCGATGCTGCAGGATCTCGTCGATAAGAAGGTGCTGCGGCCATGATGGCGGTAGAGCCGCCGCTGGCGCTGCTCGCCGAGCTGACCCATCGCTGCCCGCTGCGCTGCCCCTATTGCTCGAACCCGCTGGCGCTGGAGCGGGCGGGGGCCGAGCTCGACGCCGCAAGCTGGCGGCGGGTGCTCGGCGAGGCGGCGGCGCTGGGCGTGCTGCAGGTGCATTTCTCGGGCGGCGAGCCGCTCGCCCGGCGCGATCTCGTCGAGCTCGTCGGCCACGCCGCCGCGGTCGGGCTCTACGGCAACCTGATCACCTCCGGGATCGGGCTCGACGCCGAGCGGATGGCGGCCCTGGTCGAGGCCGGGATCGAGCACGTCCAGCTCAGCCTGCAAGACGCCGACCCGGCCGTCGGCGACCATATCGCCGGCCTCGCCGGGGCGCAGCGGCAAAAGCAGGAGGCCGCGCGCCTGGTCCGCAATGCCGGGCTGCCGCTGACGATCAACGCCGTCGTGCATCGGCAGAATCTCGACCGCCTCGCCGACATCGTCGACCTCGCCCTCGCCTACGGCGCCGATCGGCTCGAAGTCGCGCACGCCCAGTATTACGGCTGGGGGCTGCGCAACCGGGCGGCGCTGCTGCCCCGCCGCGAGCAGCTCGAACAGGCGACGGCGCTGGTCGCCGCAGCGCGCGCCCGGCTCGAAGGCGTGATGGCGATCGACTATGTCGCGCCGGATTATTTCGCGCGCCGGCCGAAGGCGTGCATGGGCGGCTGGGGCCGGCGCTTTCTGAACGTGACGCCCTCGGGTCGGGTGCTGCCGTGCCATGCGGCGGAGACCTTGCCGGGGTTGCGCTTTCCGCATGTCGGCGAGGCGAGCCTCGGCGACATCTGGCGCCATGACCCGGCCTTTGCGCAATTCCGCGGCACGGCCTGGATGCCCGAGCCCTGCCGTTCCTGCGAGCGGCGCGAGATCGACTGGGGCGGCTGCCGCTGCCAGGCCTTCGCGCTGACCGGCGAGGCCGCCCGCGCCGATCCCGCCTGCGCGCTCTCGCCCGACCACCACCTTCTCGCCGACGCCCGCGGCGAGGCCGCCGACGCCGCCCCTGATTTCATCTACCGCCGGCATTCGGCGCCGCCGCGGCGATCGCGCGCGCCCGCATCCCTCCGGCCGCGCGCCCCCGATTTGGCGATGCCCTGTCCCGATCCGCTCCCGATGAAGGCGCCGCCATGAAGCTCTACGGCTATTTCCGCTCCTCGGCGGCGTTCCGCGTGCGCATCGCGCTCAACCTCAAAGGGCTCGCCTACGACAGCGTCGCGATCCATCTGCGGCGCAACGAGCAGAGCCGGCCCGACTATCTCGGCGTCAACCCGCAGGGCCTGGTGCCGGCGCTCGAGGACGGCGGCCGCATTCTGATCCAGTCGCTGGCGATCATCGAATATCTCGACGAGACCCGCCCCGACCCGCCGCTCCTGCCGAAGGAGCCGGCGGCGCGCGCCCGCGTGCGCGCGCTCGCCGACATCGTCGCCTGCGACATCCACCCGATCAACAATCTGCGCGTGCTGCGCTACCTGGCGCATTCCTTCGGACGCGACGAGAACGACATCGCGGGCTGGTACAATCACTGGATCGACGCCGGGTTTCAGGCGCTCGAGCCGCTGCTCGCCGCGGACGACGCGACCGGCGAATTCTGCCACGGCGACAGGCCCGGCCTCGCCGACATCGCCCTGGTCCCGCAGGTCGTCAACGCCGAGCGCTACCGGCTCGATCTCGGCCCCTACCCGACCATCGCCCGGGTCTACCAGAGCTGCATGAAGCTCGCCCCGTTCGCCGCCGCCCACCCGAGCCGGCAGCCCGACCACGAGGCCTGAACAGCCGGCAGCGCACCGCCTGGATTGCAACCGGCGTGATCCGATGAGGCTGAACCGCATAGCTCCCGCTGTCCCGTGGGCCTTCAGCCCACGGACTTGATCCGTGGGGAAAGCCGGGACCCACGCCGGACGCAGGTGGTCGCTCCTTCTGTTCGTTCGTTCGACCGATCACAGCAACGCAAGCAAGCGGCCGAATAGTGAAAAAGTGGGTCCCGGCTTCCGCCGGGACAGCGGAAAGAGGCATTGACGGAGCCTCTCCGGAACGGCCGCTCGATCTGATCGGATCGTGCTCCAGAGCGGATTTCTGGCGGGTTGCACCATCGCATCGAGATTGCTTCGTCGCGGAGCCCGTCCTCGGGAGGCGCAAAGCGCGGACCCGTGGGCTCCTCGCAATGACGAGGATAACTGCTTGCTCTAATACGTCTGGAATATCCGCTGGATGGCGGCGACATCGCTCGTCGCCGACAACGCCAGCATTAAGAGGATGCGGGCCTTTTGCGGGCTGAAATCCTCGCCGGCGACGATCCCGGTCTCGCGCAGCCGGCGGCGCGGCGCGACGCGGCCCGAAAAGGCGCGGCTGCACTGCACGACGACGATCCCCGATTTCGCCGCGCGCTCGAAGGCGGCGCGCTGCTCCGGGGTCGGGCTGCCCGGCGCGAAGCCGGCCGAGACAAGGCCGCGGGCGCCGGCGGCGGCGGCGGCATCGACCAGCGCGCCGTCGGCGCCGGCGTAGGAATAGACGATGTCGACCCGCGGGAACGCGGCGAGGTCGAGCGCGGCGAATTCGCTGTCCGGCATGTGGCGGCCGAGCGGCGCCCGGTAGAAATGGACGCCGTCGCCATCGACATGGCCGAGCGCGCCGAAATCGAGCGAGCGGAAGGTCTGCACCCGATAGGTCGAGGTCTTGACCACGTCGCGCGCGGCGTGGATCTCGCCGTTGAGCACCGCGAGCACGCCTTTGCCGCGCGCCGCCTCCGACCCGGCCACCTGCAAGGCGTTGACGAGGTTCATGCCGGCGTCGGTCCCCAGCGCGCTCGCCGGCCGCTGCGCGCCGACCAGCACCACCGGCCGCGTCGTCCGCAGGGTCAGGTTGAGAAAAAAGCCGGTCTCCTCGAGGGTCGCGGTGCCGTGCGGGATCACAAACCCGGCGATGCCGGGGTCGTCATCGGCGATCTTGTGGATCAGCGCGCGCAATTCGACCCAGTCCCTGGGGCCGATATCGGTGCTGCCGACCTGGCGGTAGGTCACCGGGACCGGGTCGGCGACGAGGCGGGTCTCGGGAAAGCGGTCGAGCAACGCCTCGCTCGTCAGCTTCTGCCCGAAATCGGGGTAGTCGAGCACATCGAGGCTCGAGGCGCCGAGCGACGAAATCGTGCCGCCGGTGCCGATTACAGCGATGCGCGGAAGATCGGCCATATGCCTGCTCCCAAGGACGGAGGAGTCTCGTAGGGTGGGTTGAGCGGATACGAAACCCACCGCGCCCGAACCCGGCATGGGTTTCGCTCCCGCTCAACCCATCCTACAAGGGCGGCGCGGATTACGACAGCCAGCGCTTGCGGCGGCGGTAGTGCTTGAGCTCGCGGTAGGATTTGCGGGCGCCGGCTTCGTTGAGCCCGAGATAGAACTCCTTGATGTCGGAATTCTGCCGCAGCGCCTCGGCCGGGCCTTCGAGGACGATGCGCCCGTTCTCCATGACATAGCCGTGGTCGGCGATGTCGAGCGCCAGCGCCGCGTTCTGCTCGACCAGGAGCACGGTCATCCCCCGCTCCTCCTTGAGCCGGCGGATGACGCCGAAGATCTCCTCGATGATCAGGGGCGCGAGGCCGAGCGAGGGCTCGTCGAGCAGCATCACCTTGGGGTTGGACATCAGCGCGCGGCCGATCACCAGCATCTGCTGCTCGCCGCCCGACAGATACCCGGCCGACTGGGAGCGCCGCTCGCGCAACGGCGGGAACATGTCGTAGACCCGCTCGATGCTGTCGCGCACCCCCCTGCGGTCGGTGCGGCTGTGCGCCCCGGCGACGAGGTTGTCCTCGACGGTCAGGTTCTCGAAGACGCGCCGCCCCTCGAACACCTGGGCGACGCCGCGCTCGACGACCTTGTGCGGCGGCAGGCGGTCGAGCCGCTCGTCATTGAGCTCGATCGCGCCCTTGGTCACCTCGCCGCGCTCGGAGCGCAACAGCCCCGAGATCGCCTTCAGGGTCGTCGTCTTGCCGGCGCCGTTGGCCCCGAGAAGGGTGGTGATGCGCCCCTCCTCGGCGGCGAGCGACACCCCCTTCAGCACCAGGATGGCGTTGTCGTAAACGACCTCGATATTGTTCAGCATCAGCATCGGGCGGTTCCGCCAGCGCACGATCCGATCAGATCGAGCGGCCGTTCTGGAGAGGCTCTGTCAATGCCTCTTTCCGCTGTCCCGTGGGCCTTCAGCCCACGGACTTGATCCGTGGGGAACGCCGGGACCCACCTTTCCACCACTCGGCCGCTTTCTTGCGTTTGCTGTGATCGGTCGACGAACGAACAGGATGAGCGGCCGCGCCTGCGGCCGGCATGGGTCCCGGCTTTCGCCGGGGCAGCGGGAGCCAGGCGGTTCAGCTTCATGGGATCACGCTCTAACATCTACTCGGCGGTCTTGATCGCGTTCTCGACCACGTCGCGGTAGGCGCGGAACCAGTCGGTCTCCTTGACGAACTTGCCGTCATGGACCTGGAACACCTGGACCCAGCCGCCGCCTTCGTGATCGGCAGGCGTGATCTGCAATGGCGGGACCAGGCCGCCCAGGGTGAAGTCCTTGATCTGCTCCAGCCCGTGCTTGATGTCGGTCCCGGTGGGCGGCTTGCCGCCGGTCGCCTTCAGCGCGTTGCGGATCGCCTCGACATGGACCGCCGCCTGCAGGAGGCCGCGGTTGTAGTAGACGGTGTTGTCGTCCATCAGCTTGAACGGCGCCTTGCCTTCCTTCTTGTACATCGCCTTGATCTGCTGGCGCACCGGATAGTCGTCGCCGGCCCCGGCGAACTGCATCGCGTGATAGCCCTCGGCGACGCCGAACCCGCCCGCCGCCTCGATGTCCGCCTCCGAGGACGCCCACACCAGGCCGATCACCTTCGACAGCGGATAGCCGTTCGCCTTGAACGCCTTGATCGACAAGGCCGGCGACCGGCCAAAGAGATGCGAGATCACGAAGTCCGGGTGATAGCGCTGGGTGATGTCGAGCGCCTGCGCGCCGATCTCGACCCCCGGCGGCGGCACCGCGAAGGTGCGCAGCTCGAACCCCTCCTGCTTTTGCAGCGCGTCGAGGATCGGCAGCGGCTCGCGCCCGGCCGGGTTGTCGTAAAAGATGTAGGCGATCTTCTTGCCCTTCAGGCTGCCGCCCAATTTGTCCTTGGCAAACTGCACCGCGGCGGCGGCCTGCGACCAATAGCTCGCGGCGATCGGGAACAGATAGGGGTAGCGGGCGCCGTCGGCCGCCGCCGCGATGCCGAAGCCCGGCGAGGTCGTCGCGATCTTGTCCTGCTCGAGCCGCTGGTTCAGCGCCACCGTCATCGGCGTGCCGTAGAGCGTCATCAGCACCGCGCCCTCGGCCTTCATGCGCTCATAGGCCTCGACCGCCAGCGGGACTTTGTACTGATTGTCGATCTCGATCGGCTTGATCTTGTAGCCGTCGACGCCGCCGGCGGCGTTAACGAGCGCGTAGTAGTCCTCCATCGCCGGGCACAGCACGACGCCGGTGATCTGGGTCGGCCCGGTGCGGTCGCACTGCACCCCGATGACCACCTCCTTCTGCTGCGCCGCCGCCGGCCCGGCGAGCCACAACGCGACCGCCGCACCCATCGCGAGCGCCGGCAGCTTCGCCCTGATCGACTTCATCGCCGCTCCTCCTCCTGTTCTCGTTGTAATTCGTGAAGCCGGCCCGTCCGGTTGTCTGCCGGACGGGCCGAGCCCGAGCGCTGCTACTCCGCGGTCTTGACCGCGTGGTCGACGACATCGCGGTAGGCGCGGAACCAGTCGGTCTCCTTGACGAACTTGCCGTCATGGACCTGGAACACCTGCACCCAGCCGCCGCCCTCGTGATCGGTCGGCGTGATGTGCAGTGGCGGCACCAGCCCGCCCAGGGTGAAGTCGTGGATCTGCTCCATACCCTGCTTGATCTGCTCGCCGGTCGGCTTCTGGCCGCCGCTGAGCTTCAGCGCGTTGCGGATCGCCTCGACCTGGACCGCCGCCTGCAGGAGGCCGCGATTGTAGACGACGGTGTCGTCCATCCCCTTCGGCGGCTGCTTGCCTTCCTTCTTGTACATGGCCTTGATCTCTTGCCGCACCGGATAGTCGTCGCCGGCGCCGGCGAACTGCATCGTGTTGTAGCCTTCGGCCGCCGCCCAGCCGCCGGCCGCGGCGATGTCGGCCTCGGCCGAGGCCCAGACGAGGCCCACGACCTTCGACAGCGGGAAGCCCGCGCCCTTCAGCCCCTTGATCATGACCGAGGGCGAGCGCCCGAACAGGTGCGCGATCACAAAATCAGGGCGATAGCGCTGGGTGATGTCGAGGATCTGCGCCCCCATCTCGACCCCCGGCGGCGGCACCGCGAAGGTGCGCAATTCGAACCCCTCGGTCTTTTGCAGGGCTTCGATGATCGGGATCGGCTCCTTGCCGGCCGGGTTGTCGTAATAGACATAGGCGATCTTCTTGCCCTTCAGGCTGCCGCCCAATTTGTCCTTGGCGAACTGCACCGCGGCGGCGCCCTGCGACCAATAGGTTGCGGCGATCGGGAACAGGTACGGGAAGCGGGTCCCGTCGGCGGCGGCCGAGATGCCGAAGCCGGGTGAGGTCGTCGGCATCTTGTCCTGCTCGAGCCGCTGGTTGAGCGCCACCGTTTGCGGCGTGCCGTAGAGCGTCATCATCACCGCGCCCATCTGCTTCTGGCGCTCATAGGCCTCGATCCCCTGCGGGACCTTGTACTGGTTGTCGATCTCGTCGCCGCGGATTTTCCACCCGTCGACCCCGCCTTGCGCGTTGACCAGCGCGTAGTAATCCTGCATCGCCGGGCACAGGACGGTGCCGACGATCTGGGTCGGGCCGGTGCGGTCGCACTGGTCGCCGATCACCAGCTCCTTTTGCTCCGCCGCCGACGCCGGGCCCGCGAGCCACAGCGCCGCCGCCGCGCCGATCGCGGCCGTATAAACCTTCGGCCTTGTCCTTATCATCTCAGCTCCTTTGGTTTTTTCGCCCGAAACGCCGCTACTCCGCGGTCTTGATCGCATGCTGGACGACGTCGCGGTAGGCGCGGAACCAGTCGGTCTCCTTGACGAACTTGCCGTCATGGACCTGGAACACCTGCACCCAGCCGCCGCCCTCGTGATCGGTCGGCGTCACCTGCAGCGGCGGAACGAGGCCGCCCAAGGTGAAGTCGTGGACCTGCTCGAAGCCCTTCTTGATGTCCTCGCCGGTCGGCTTTTTGCCGCCGGTCAGCGCCAGCGCGTGGCGGATCGCCTCGACGTGCAAGGCGGCGTTGAGGATGCCGCGATTGTAGATGACGGTGTCGTTCATCTCCTTCGGCGGATCCTTGCCGTCCTTTTTGTACACCGCCTTGATCTCTTGCCGCACCGGATAGTCGTCGCCGGCGCCGGCGAACTGCATCGTGTGATAGCCCTCGGCCACTCCCCAGCCGCCGGCCGCCTCGATGTCGGCCTCAGCCGAGGCCCACACCAGCCCGATCACCTTCGCCAGCGGGAAGCCCGCGCCCTTCAGCCCCTTGATCATGACCGACGGCGAGCGCCCGAACAGATGCGCGATCACAAAGTCGGGGCGGTAGCGCTGGGTGATGTCGAGGATCTGCGCCCCCATCTCGACCCCCGGCGGCGGCACCGCGAAGGTGCGCAGCTCGAAGCCTTCGGTCTTTTGCAGGGCCTCGATGATCGGGATCGGCTCCTTGCCGGCCGGGTTGTCGTAATAGACATAGGCGATCTTCTTGCCCTTCAGGCTGCCGCCCAATTTGTCCTTGACGAACTGGACCGCGCCCGCCCCTTGCGACCAGTAGGTCGCGGCGATCGGGAACAGATACGGGAAGCGCACGCCGTCGCCGGCGGCCGAGATGCCGAAGCCCGGCGAGGTCGTCGGCATATGGTCGCGCTCCAGCCGCTCGTTCAGCGCCACGGTCTGCGGCGTGCCGTAGATCATCATCGAGACGGCGCCCATCTGCTTCTGGCGCTCATAGGCCTCGACCGCCGGCGGCACCTTGTATTGCTGGTCGATCTCGTCGTATTTCAGCGTCCAGCCGCTGAGCCCGCCCTGCGAATTGATCAGGCTGATGTAGTCCTGCTGCGCCGGGCAGATCACGACGCCGACGATCTGGGTCGGGCCGGTGCGGTCGCATTGGGCGCCGATCAGCAATTCCTTGGTTTGCGCCGCCGCGCCGCCGGCGAGCGCCAGCCCGACGGCCAAGCCCCGCCGCGAGCCCCAAATTTGTCCTCGATAAGCTCGTCATCGCTGCTCCTCCCTGTGTTCTTTATGCGCCGTGTTCAGTAGGAAAACGGCCACACGCGAAAGTAGTTTCTTATGTTGCGCCACAGGCGGTTGAGGCCTTCCGGCTCGACCACCAGAAAGATGATGATCAACCCGCCGAACATGACCAGCCGCAGATTGGGGATCACGTTCAACAGATCGGCCTGGGAAAAGATGATGCTCCCGAACCCTTCGAGAAACCAGCGGGTCGCGATCGGCAGCAAGGTGACGAAGATCGCCCCGAACACCGAGCCCAGGACCGAGCCGAGGCCGCCGATGATCACCATCGCCAGGTAGTCGATCGACACGTCGATCTGAAACTGCTCGTAATTGGCGATGCCGAGATAATAGCTTTCCAGCGTTCCGGCGACCCCGGCGTAGAACGACGAGATCGCGAACGCAAAGAGCTTGTAGCGGAAGATGTCGATGCCGATGATCTCGGCGGCGATGTCCTGGTCGCGGATCGCGACAAAGGCGCGGCCGATCCGGCTGCGCACCAGGTTCAAGGCGCCGACCAGCCCCAGCACCACGAAAAACATCAGGAAAACATAGATCTGGGCCTCGGTCCTGAGCTGGAGCCCGAGAAAGGACGGGCGCGGGATCGTGATCGAGGCCTGCACCCCGCCCGAGATCCACTGCACGTGGTTGATCGTCCACTCGATGATCAGCTGTGCTGCCAGGGTGGCGATCGCGAGGTAGATGCCCTTGATGCGCAGCGACGGGATGCCGACAATCGTGCCGATCAGCGCCGCCATCAGCCCGCCGGCCGGGATCGCGACCCAGAACGGCATGCCCAGCCGCACGATCAGATTGGCCGCGGTATAAGCGCCGACCGACATGAAGGCGCCGTGGCCGATCGAGATCTGCCCGGTGTAGCCGACCAGGATGTTGAGGCCGACCGCACCGACGGTGGCGATCAGGATCAGGTTCAGGATCGACAGGTAATAGTCGCCGAGCAGCAGCGGCGCCGCCGCGATGAACAACCCGGCCAGCGCCGCCACCGTCCATTTGGCGATCGGCAGCGGGTAGAGCGCCATGTCCGCGGCGTAGCTGGTTTTGAAGACGCCGGATTCGCGGTGGAACATGGCTACGGCGCCCTCGACCGCGCCTCTCCGCCCTCGGGGGAGGGGAGCGGACCCATCGCCCGGGCGATGGGGAGGGTGAGGCGGGCAGGCCCGTCGGCCACCGTGCGGCTCGCCCCACCTCACCCCGACCCTCCCCGCCCGCAGGGGCAGAGAAGGGAGAAGGCCGGGTGGGTGAGGGTGAGCCGCCGGTTGTGGCGACATCACACGCGCTCGATGCGGCGGCGGCCGAAGATCCCCTCGGGCCGCACCATCAACACGATGATCATCAGCACGTAGGGCGCGAAATCCTTGGTGCCGCCGCCGACGATCGGGTCGAAATAGCCGGCCGCGAGGCTCTCCACGACGCCGACGATCAGCCCGCCGACAACCGCCCCGACGATCGAATCGAGGCCGCCCAGGATCACCACCGGGAAGACCTTGAGCCCGACCAGCGCGAGCTGGTTGTCGACGCCGAGCATGGCCCCCCAGACGACGCCGCCCAACGCCGAGACCACGCCCGCCATCGCCCAGGCAATCGCGAAATAGCGCTGGACGTTGATCCCCATCGCCATCGCCACCTGCTGGCTGTCGGCGACCGCGCGCATCGCGATGCCGACCCGGCTCTTCAAAAAGAACCAGCTGAAGCCGGTCAGAAAGACGAGGCTGACCCCGGCCCCGACGAGCTGCACCGGCGGCAGCATCAGCGGGCCGAGAAAAATGGGCGTGTCGCCGATCGGCATCGCGATCGCGCGGGTGCCGGCCCCGAAGAACAGCACGGCGACGCCTCTGAGCACGGCGGCGAGCCCGATCGTCGCCATCACGACGGCGATGATCGGCCGCCCGATCAGCGGCCGCAGCACCACCCGCTCGAGCCCGAACCCCAGCCCCACCATCCCGGCAATCGCGATCAGCGCCGCCAGCCAGAACGACAGCCCGGCCATGCCGATCGCGGCGGCGGCGATAAAGCCGGCGAACATGACGAACTCGCCCTGCGCGAAATTGATCGCGTCGGTCGCCTTGTAGATCAGCACAAAGCCCAGCGCGATCAGCGCGTACATCAGCCCGATCAGCACCCCGTTGGTGACCAGGACCAGGGTGAACTCGAGGTCGAATTCAGGCATCGGCCGGCGCCTTCTCATCGTCCCCGCGAACGAGCAGGGCTGTCCGAGAAATCAAAATGCGGCCTCTTTCTCGTCTTGGCCGGGCTTGTCCCGGCCATCCACGTCTATCGACCCCGCAAAGGAAGGCGTGGATGCCCGGCACAAGGCCGGGCAAGACGATTTCAAGTTGTCGTTGAACGCCCTTGTGCGAAAGCGGACTTCCAGAGCCACAGGGACGATGCCCGATCATCGCACGATCTTTGACTTCACGCATAGGCCGGCTCGCGCGCAGCGGCTGCGGCGCCGCCGACATCCTCGATCGCCATCCGCGATTCGAGCATCGCCTTGCGCCCGTCCTCGTAGGTGATCTCGGTCGCGACCGCGATCTCGCTGTCGCCGCGGTAGACCGCCTCGACCACCGCGGCGTATTTCTCGGCGACAAAGCGGCGGCGGATCTTGCGGGTTCGGGTGATCTCGGCGTCGTCGGCGTCGAACTCCTTGTTGAGCAGCAGGAACCGGCGGATTTGCGCGGCCTGCGGCAAGGCCCCGTTGCATTTGACGATCTCGTCGGCGATCAGCCGGCGCACCTCGGGCTTGGCGCTCAAATCCTGGAACGAGGTGTAGGCGAGGTTGCGCCGCTCGGCCCAGTTGCCGACCGTGCCGAGATCGATCGCGATCATCGCCGCGACAAACGGCCGGCGGTCGCCGAACGCCACCGCCTCGGCGATATAGGGGCTGAATTTGAGCTTGTTTTCGAGGAATTGCGGCGCGAACGGAGCGCCGTCGCCGAGCTTGCCGACATCCTTGGCGCGGTCGATGATCACCAGATGGCCGCGGGCGTCGACAAACCCCGAATCGCCGGTGCGGAACCAGCCGTCGGGGCCGAGCGCGTCGCCGGTTTCCTCGGGCTGCTTGTAGTAGCCCTGGAAGACGCCGGCCGAGCGGATCAGCACCTCGCCATCCTCGGCGATCTTCACCTCGGTGCCCGGCATGGCCCGGCCGACGGTGCCGGGGTCGACCTCGCCGTCGGGCTGCAGCGAGGCGAGGCCGGACAGCTCGGTCGAGCCCCAGACCTGCTTGATGTTGATCCCGAACGAGCGGAAGAAGCGGAAGGTGTCGGGGCCGAGCGGCGCGCCGCCGGTGTAGACCCAGCGCGCGCGGCGCAGCCCGAGCTGGTCGCGCACCGGCGCGTAGACGAAGAAATCGCCGAGCGCCAGCCCGAGCCGCATCAGGAGCGGCGCCCGCCCGCCTTTGGCGGTCTGCAATTCGGCGCGCTCGGCGAGGCCGCGAAAATGCTCGAACAGCCGGCGCTTCAAGGGCGACGCGTCGGCCGCGCGCACCCGCAGCTGGGTCAGCATGTTCTCCCACACCCGCGGCGGGGCGAGCGCGATCGAGGGCCCCAGCTCGCGCAGGTCGCGCTGCACCGTGTCGGGCCGCTCCGGGCAATTGCAGGTGAAGCCGACGAGCAGGGTCAGCACCAGCGACAAGAGCGAGTCGCCGATCCACGCCATCGGCAGGTAGCACAGCATGTTGTCGGTCGGGCGGATGTCCTCGGCCGCGGCGAAGGCCTCGGCCGAGCTGATCAGGTTGGCGTGCGACAGCATCACCCCCTTGGGGTGGCCGGTGGTCCCCGAGGTATAGCTCAGCAGCGCCAGATCGTCGGGGCCGCCCTTGTCGATCTCGGCCTCGACGCAGCCCGGATGCGCGCCGGCGAAATCGCGGCCGTCGGCCTGAACCCGCTCGAACGCCCGCAGCAGCGGCATGTCGTAATGCTGCATGCCGCGCGGGTCGTCGTAGATCACCAGCTTGAGATGCGGCAGAAGCGGGGCGAGCGACAGGATCTTGTCGACCTGCTCCTGATCCTCGGCCACCACCACCGAGATCTCGGCATGGGTCAGGACATAGACCATCTCGGCGGCGATCGAATCCTGGTACATCGGCACCGCGACGCCGCCGAGGCACTGCGCGGCGAGCTGCGCCCAATAAAGCCGTGGGCGGTTGTCGCCGATCACCGCCAGCTTGCCGCCGCGCGCGAAGCCGTGCGCGGCCAGCCCCGCCGCGAAATCGCGCACCTCGCGGCGGTACTCGGCCCAGGTGAAGGTCTGCCAGATGCCGCGGGTCTTCTCGCGGATCGCCGGGCGGGCGGCCATCGTCTCGGCATTGCGGCGCAACAGCCGCGGCAGGGTCGTGGCGGTCGTCACTCGGCGGCCTCCTTATGCTCGGCGGCGCCGCCGAGATAGGCGCGGATCACCTCCGGATCGCGCTGCACCTCGGCGGGGCTGCCCTCGGCGATCTTGCGGCCGCGGTCGAGCACCGCCACCCGCTCGGAAATGTCCATCACCACCGCCATGTCGTGCTCGATCAGGATGATCGTGGTGCCCCACTCCCGGTTCACCTCGAGGATGAAGCGGGCCATGTCCTCCTTTTCCTCCTGGTTCATGCCGCCCATCGGCTCGTCGAGCAGCAGCACCGTCGGGTCGAGCGCCAGGGCGCGGCCGAGCTCGACCCGTTTTCTGAGCCCGTAGGCGAGGCCGCTCGTCGGCTGCTTGCGCAGATCCTCGAGCTCGAGCAGCTCGATCAGCTCCTCGACCCGGGCGCGGTGCGCCACCTCCTCGCGCTGCGCCAGCCCCCAATAGATGAAGGACGACAACACCCCGGCCTTCATCCGCACATGCCGGCCGAGCATGATGTTGTCGAGCACGGTCATGCCGGCGAAGAGCGCGATGTTCTGGAAGGTGCGGGCGATGCCCATCGCCGCGATCTGCGATGGGCGGCTGCCGGTCACGTCACGGCCCTCGAAGGTGATCGATCCGGCATCGGGGCGGTAGAAGCCGCTGATCATGTTGAGGAGCGAGGTCTTGCCGGCGCCGTTCGGGCCGATGATCGACATCAGCCCGCCGCGGCGCACCGACAGCGTCACGTCCTCGACCGCCCGCACGCCGCCGAAATGCTTGGAGACGCCGGCGACGACGAGCTGCGCCTCGTCCGCCGCGGCGCCGCGGTCGCTCACCTGGCCGAGCACGATGTCTCCCGCATATCCCGCCCTCTTCCTTAAAGTTCCATGACGCCTCGTTCTGACAGGCATGATGCTGACGCAGGCGCGGGATTGCAATCGCCTAGGTGGGGCGGCCCCGCCGGAGCGCCGCGGCGCTGCGGCGCCCCGACGACGGCGCTTGCCGCGGGGCCGGCTGCGTGAAACGATCCGCGGCCGGGTTTGGCTGGCGACAAGTGGTTAACGAGGATGTCCGAGCCGGAAACCTTGCCGACGACGGTGCTGACCGGGTTTCTCGGCAGCGGCAAAACGACGCTGTTGCGGCGCGCGCTGGCCTCCCCTGCCCTCGCCGACACCGCCGTCATCATCAACGAGATCGGCGATATCGCAATCGACCACCACTTGGTCGATTTTGTCGCGGGCGAGGTCCTCGAATTGCCCGGCGGGTGCCTGTGCTGCGCGGTGCGCGAGGATCTGGCGCGCACCCTGCGCGGCCTCATCGACCGGCGCGAGGCGGGCGAAATCCGGCGGTTCCGCCGGATCGTCGTCGAAACCACCGGGCTCGCCGACCCGGCCCCGATCCTGTTTACCCTCGGCGCCGACCCGATGCTCGACCATTGCTTGCGCCTGGCGCGGGTCGTCACCCTGGTCGATGCGGTGCATGGCGCCGACACGCTCGACCGCTTCGCCGAAGCCGGCCGGCAGGCCGCGCTCGCCGATGTGCTGGTCGTGGCCAAGACCGACCTCGCGCCCTTCGGCCCCGAGCTCGCGCGTCGCCTCGACGCGCTGAACGACCGGGCCGAGCGCATCCTGGCGGCCGAAGCAGCCGATCCCGGGGCGGTGCTGTTCGGCGCCCCTGGGCGCCCGGCGGCGCCCGCGATCCCGACGGCGCCCATCGCCGCCCACAGCCACGGCATCGACAGCTTCGTGGTCGTGCTCGACGGCGAAATGAGCCGCCTCGACTTCGCCCGCGCGTTGGGCGGGCTCGCCGGCGCGCGCGGCGCCGATTTGCTGCGGGTCAAGGGGATCGTGCGCTTCTCCGACCGGCCAGACCGCCCGGCCGTGGTGCAGGCGGCGCAGCATTCGCTGTTCGCGCCGGAATGGCTCGACGACTGGCCCGATGGCGACCACACCAGCCGCCTCGTCTTTGTCGTGCACGACATCCCGCGGGCCGAGATCCTGGCCCGCTTCGCGTTTGCCGCGCCCTCGGTGTGGCGCAAGCCAGCATAAGGAGGCTCAAGATGTTCGACATCGTCGTCTCGGGCGGTCTCGCCGTCCTTCCCTCGGGGCCGGAGACGGCCGATATCGGCGTCGCCGGCGGGCGCATCGCCGCGATCGGCGCGCCCGGCAGCCTCGCCGCGGTCGGGGCCGGCCGCACCGTCGACGCTACCGGGCAGATCGTGATCCCGGGCGGGATCGACCCGCATGTCCATTGCAATTGGCCGATGCCGATGCCCGGCGTCGCGGAGCCGACCTTGACCGCGCCGGCCTCGGTGGTCAGCCGCGCGGCGCTCTTCGGCGGCACCACGACGACGATCGACTTTGCTGCGGTCGAAGGCGGCGAGACGATCCGGCAGGCGATCGAGCGGCGGCATAAGCAGTGGGCCGGGGACTGCTGCGGCGATTACGCCTTTCACACGATGCTGCTCGGCAAGATCGCGCCCGAGCGCTTGGGCGAGCTCGCCGAGGCGGTGCAGGCCGGCCACCCCTCGGTCAAGATGTTCACCACCGACATCACCCCCAGCCGCAAGGGCCGCATGGTCGATTTCGGCGACATCTGGGAGGTGCTCAAGGTCTTGGCCGGCGCGGGCGGCATCGCCGCGATCCACGCCGAGGACAACGACCTTGTCATGCACATGTACGAGAAGCTGTTCCGCGAGGAGCGCACCGGCTTTGAGAACATGGCCGAGGTGCACAACACGCTCTCCGAGGATCTGTCGTTCAACCGGGTGATCCGGCTCGCCGCCAACATCCAGGGCGCGGCGCTCTACATGATGCACACCTCGGCCGCGACCGGGGTCCGCGCGATCGCCGCGGCGCGCGCCGACGGCGTGCCGATCTACGGCGAGACCCTGCACCAGTACCTGATGTACAATTCGGAGGACTATAAGCGCCCGAACGGCCAGATCTACCACACCTACCCCTCGCTCAAGTTCCGCGAGGACCAGGAGGCGCTGTGGGCGGCGACCGACCATGGCGCGATCCAGACCGTCGCCACCGACGAGATCTGCTGCCCGTTGCGGATCAAATTGCAAGGGCGGCGGATCGACGACACCACCGGCGGCAACGCCGGGGTCGAGCCGCGGCTGTCGCTGATCTACACCGAGACGGTCGAAAAGCGCGGCTACGGCCTCGCTGATTTTGTCGGCCTGGTCTCGACCAACGCCGCCAGGATCATGGGCCTCTACCCGCGCAAGGGCGCGCTCGCGGTCGGCTCCGACGCCGACATCGTGCTGCTTGACGCACGCCAGCGCCACACCGTGCGCGCCGCCGAGATGCACGAAGCCGATTACAGCCCGTGGGAAGGCCGCGACCTCGCCGCCTGGCCGTCGCTCGTGATGCTGCGCGGCAAGATCGTCGTCGACGGCGCGACCTTTCTGGGCGACCCCAAGGACGGCCAGTTCCTCACGCGCAAGGTGCCCGACGAGGTGCGCAGCCGGCCGGCGGTGTAAGGGCAAGAAAAGCAGCGCCGTCGTTGTGCGCCGCCGCCACCTCTATTCCTGAAGGATGGACGGGCTCATGCACCTCGATCCCGCAATTGGCGCGCAGCCCTCGCCCGCCTTCATCGGCTTCTTCGCGGCGCTTGCAAATGCGCGAGCGACAGGCGAGGCGCGGCTGGCGGAGGCGGAAATCACTCTCGCGGAAGGCGAGGCAGCGATCGATCGCGGAATCGAGGCGGTCGCGCGGATGGTTGCCAACGATCGCGCGGCCGCGGAGAGCGGCAGCCGGCTGGATTGGGATTATCGCATCGAGAGGCTGGAATTCTACGAAGACCGAGGCAGCGCGCGACGCAGCCCGAATGCGCAGGCTGGTCGACCGCATCCTGGCGGGCGCTGCGCGACGCCGATCCGGCGATCCGCCGGCGAGCGCGGAGGCTGACACGGCGGCAGGAAGATGCAGCCCTGCGGTTTGTCGAAACATTGCGGGATGCGCGATGGCAGATGATGGCGATGCGGGCGAATTTCGAGCCTGACTCCGGCAACGGGCCGACTTTTGACGACCCGGCGGCGATGCGCCGTTACCTCGCCGCATCTTGACACGGATCCGCGTCGCCGACAGCTACCGAAAGGCAGAACGCCGCATCCCGCGACGGATTCGCCTCCTGGCGGCCAAGGCGTTGTCGACATTCATGGAAACCCCCGACCGGCCGGGCCTGAACTTCGAACGGTTGCCGGGATGGGACAGCACCTACAGCATTCGCATCAACAGGAGCTATCGCATCCTGCTGAAGCGCGAGGCTGACGCGGCAGGCGAGTTCTTCGCCGCGGTCGACATCGGCACTCATGAGATTTATCGCCGCTGAGATCGTAATTGCTTGGCGAAGTGCCGTCGTTGAAAGGCTCGCCTCGTCGCCGGCCCGCAGGCATCGGAACCGGTCGCACGCGGCAACGTGATCCAGCGGGCGCGGCTCCGACGCCGACATCGTGCTCCTCGACCCGCGCAAGCGCCACATCGTGCGCGCCGCCGAGATGCACGAAGCCGATTACAGCCCCTGGGAAGGCCGCGACCTCGCCGCCTGGCCCTCGCTCGTGATGCTGCGCGGCAAGATCGTCGTCGACGGCGCGACCTTTCTAGGCGACCCCAAGGACGGCCAATTCCTCCCCCGCAAAGTGCCCGACGAGGTGCGCAGCCGGCCGGTCGTGTGATGCAGAACAGTGGGAGGAAACACCATGGCGACCAAGGGCGGCAGCGCCGCCGACCGATATGCGGCTCGGGCCGCAAACCGCCGGCGCCAGCGGCTTTGACCTGCGCGGCCACCGGGCTTGACGAACCCGGAGACGGTACGGGCACTCCTTGACCGTTTCGGTGTTCGCATGCCACTACGCGCCTGCACAAAGGGCCGGAGCGGAATATGGCTGAGTGGGCGGCGGCCATTCGGGTCGTCTATCGATTCATCGACGGGTATCACGTGTACACATCGGACGATGTATACGGGCTCTACGTCGCCAGCCAGGACGCGCGAGAGGCTTACGAAGCTGTTTCGCCGTCGCTGCAAAAGCTGATCGAGCTCAACGAGGGCATCGCTTGCCGGATCGAGCCTGCCCTTACCTACTCGGAAATGGTTCGTTCGGTCCGTCACCCCGACCAGCCCTTGATCCCTGAAATCACCTCGCGGAGCTTTGTGGCGCGCGCGGCCTGATCGTGGCGATGCGGCGCTTCCTCCAGGCGGAGTTCTGGCGGGAGCTCGAACGGCGAGGCTGCCACCGAGTTTCGGAAGAAGACGATCTCGGTTCGTTTTGGCTCGCTCCCGACGGTCGGCATTTCCAGGTTCCGCCACCGGATGGCGACGGCCGATACCCCGACTGGATGCTCGATGATCTGATCCGTCAGCACGGCTTGCCGCGAACGCCGCGCCCGCCAATTTGATCCCGGACCCACTACCGGCGCAGCGGGCTCGCTGGCGGTCGGCGCGGATGCCGACACGCGCCACCGCGACATCGTGCGCGCCGCCGAGACGCATGAGGCCGATTACGTGAGAAGGCCGCGTTGGCGTCGCATTTCGGCTCTGATTGCGGCAGTGGGCCGACCTTCGACGATCCGCCGGAGATGCGCCGTTGCCTCGTCGCTTCTTGACCCGGATCTGCATCGCCGAAAAGCCACCGCCAATCGGCGCTTACGCCGTGATAATATTATAATTGCCACAGTCGCATTGTATCTTTGCGGCATCGCTACCCGCGAGTGGGCGCGAGATTGTCATTGCAGGAGTTGCCGATGCCTGATCTCGATCTGATAAAACAGGCGAAACAGTGGCTGACCGGCATCTCCCGCGGGCGTCTGCGGCGCTGGCTGCGCGGACATGCCGGCCGGGCCGGCGAGGGCCACCGGTCATCCACCTGACCGATCGAGTCGGGAGACCCCGCCGTCGCGGGATCAGCCTCGATCCGATTGGTAATTCGGCCGGCGCGCGGCTATTTTCGCGGCATCGCGCAAAAGGAGGAGGACGAGGTGACCGACAAGGCGACGATGGTGGCCCTCGGCGAGGATTATCCGGAACTGCGCGAGGCGGTGCGCCGGATCTGCGGGCGCTATCCGGGCGAATACTGGCGCCGCCTCGAGGCCGAGCAGGCCTACCCGACCGCCTTCATCGCCGAATTGACCGAGGGCGGGTTTCTCGCCTCGCTGATCCCCGAGGAGTATGGCGGCTCGGGCCTGCCGCTGCGCGCCGCCGCGGCGATCCTGGAAGAGATCAACGCCTCGGGCTGCACCGCCAGCCAGGGCCACGCCCAGATGTACATCATGGGCACCTTGCTGCGGCACGGCAGCGAGGAGCAGAAGCGCCGCTACCTGCCGAAGATCGCGTCGGGCGAATTGCGCCTGCAGGCCTTCGGCGTGACCGAGCCGACGACCGGCTCCGACACGACCAAGCTCAAGACCCGCGCGGTGCGCGAGGGCAACCATTATGTCGTCAACGGGCAGAAGGTGTGGACCTCGCGCGCCCGCCATTCCGACCTGATGCTGCTGTTGGCGCGCACCACCCCCCTCGACGAGGTCAAGCGGCGCACCGACGGGCTCTCGGTCTTTCTCGTCGATCTGCGCGAGAGCCTCGGCCACGGCGTCGAGATCCGGCCGATCGAGGCGATGATCAACCACAACACGACCGAGGTGTTCTTCGACAATCTCCACGTGCCGCCGGAAAACCTGATCGGCGAGGAGGGGAAGGGCTTCCGCTACATCCTCGACGGCATGAACGCCGAGCGCATTCTGGTCGCGCAGGAATGCGTCGGCGACGGCCGCTGGCTCCTCAAGAAGGGCATCGACTACGCCAATGAGCGCATCGTCTTCGACCGGCCGATCGGGCAGAACCAGGGGGTGCAGTTCCCGCTGGCCCGCGCCTACGCCGAATTGGAGGCGGCCGACATGATCTGCCGCCGCGCCGCGGCACTCTTCGACAACGGCAAGGAATGCGGGGCCGACGCCAACATGGCCAAGCTCCTGGCGTCGGAGGCGACCTGGCACGCCGCAGAGGCGACGTTTGCCGCCTATGGCGGCTTCGCCTTCGCCAGGGAATACGACATCGAGCGCAAATGGCGCGAGGCCCGCCTCTACCAGACCGCGCCGATCTCGACCAACCTGGTCCTCGCCTATATCGGCCAGCACGTGCTGGGGATGCCGCGCTCGTATT